>NZ_AMXA01000119.1 GCF_000310145.2 Thauera sp. 28 | reverse complement strand
CCTTTGCAGCCGACAAGCATGACCATGCTCACGAGCATGAATCGATGCATGGAGGCGTGGTGGTCGAGGTCAAGGATCTCGATCTCGAACTCGTTGCCAAGCCCGAGGTGATCCAGTTGCATCTTCGCGATCACGGCAAGCCTGTTGATGTGGCAAACGGCAGTGCCAAGCTCACGCTGCTGTCTGGCGCAAACAAGCAAGATGTCGAACTCA
>NZ_AMXA01000118.1 GCF_000310145.2 Thauera sp. 28 | reverse complement strand
GCGGGCAACACCCCGATGGAAGTGTTCATCGCGGTGTGCGACCTGATGGGGATCGAGACCGGCGTGGATGTGTTCAAGATCCAGGACGTGGCCGAGGACCTGGTGGTGCCGATCATGGACTTCCCGATCCGCATCGACCGCGATGCGCTCACGCTGGGCTACGCCGGCGTGTATGGCTCCTTCCTGCTGTTCGCCAAGCGCGCCGAGAAGAAGTACGGCGTGCCCGCGCGCG
>NZ_AMXA01000117.1 GCF_000310145.2 Thauera sp. 28 | reverse complement strand
ACCTGGTTCCTGCCCCAGCGCGTCGGCATGGCACGCGCCATGGGCCTGGCCCTGCTCGCCGACAAGCTGCCCGCGGAGAAGGCCGCCGACTGGGGCCTGATCTGGGCCGCGTACGACGACGCCGAGTTCGGCGCCAAGGTCGACGCGCTCGCCACCCAGCTCGCCGCCATGCCCACCAAGGCGCTGGTGCGCACCCGCCAGGCCATGCACGCCGCCCCCGGCCACACCCTCGAACAGCAGCTCTCCTTCGAAGG
>NZ_AMXA01000116.1 GCF_000310145.2 Thauera sp. 28 | reverse complement strand
GCTTCGCTGAACACGAAGCTCACCGTGCCGTCCGGGTTGATCGTGACGTTGACGCTCGGGGCGAGC
Organism: Thauera sp. 28; assembly: GCF_000310145.2. Lineage (GTDB taxonomy): Bacteria > Pseudomonadota > Gammaproteobacteria > Burkholderiales > Rhodocyclaceae > Thauera > Thauera mechernichensis. The sequence continues at coordinate 191 of NZ_AMXA01000116.1, read as the reverse complement.
GTGTCGACCGCGGTGCTGTCGCTATCGCCACTGCCGGCGTTGCCGGCGACGTCGGTGTAGCTGCCGGCGGGGACTTCGACCGTGACATTGCCTTCGAAACCAGCGGCCGGGGTCAGGTCGGCGGTCCAGCGCGTCGGGTCGGTCGGGTCTTGCACCAGGTTCGAGATCGAACCGTTGGTGACGACGATGTC
>NZ_AMXA01000115.1 GCF_000310145.2 Thauera sp. 28 | reverse complement strand
CGGATCGACTCGCCCTTGTGCTTTCTGGCGTTGTAGAGCTTCCACAGCTCGGGGCGCTGGTTCTTCGGGTCCCAGCGGTGCTGCGCGGTGCGGAACGAGAACACGCGCTCCTTGGCGCGCGACTTCTCCTCGTCGCGGCGCGCACCGCCGAAGGCGACGTCGAAGCCGTACTGGTCGAGCGCCTGCTTGAGGCCCTCGGTCTTCATGATGTCGGTGTGGATCGCCGAGCCGTGGGTGAAGGGGTTGATGTCCTTCTCCAC
>NZ_AMXA01000114.1 GCF_000310145.2 Thauera sp. 28 | reverse complement strand
ATCGGCCGCCTGCTCTACGAATCGAAGATGCTGTTCGAGGACCAGCTTGCCGCGGTCGAGGCCGACTCGAAGAAGTTCGGCACCCAGGGCGACCAGATCGACTTCGCGCTGCTGGTCGATGGCCTGGCGGCCGAGCGCGAGCAGGGCATCACGATCGACGTGGCCTACCGCTTCTTCTCCACCGACAAGCGCAAGTTCATCGTCGCCGACACCCCGGGACACGAGCAGTACACCCGCAACATGGTCACCGGCGCTTCCACGGCGGATG
>NZ_AMXA01000113.1 GCF_000310145.2 Thauera sp. 28 | reverse complement strand
ATCCGCCAGAACTCGGTGCGCTTTCGCCGCGACGACGACATTGCGGCCCGGCGCGAGCTCGAGGACATCCTCGATGCGCTGTCGCGCGACCAGACGATCCAGGTCGTGCGCGCCTTCAGCTACTTCTCGCACCTGGCCAACATCGCCGAGGACCAGCACCACATCCGGCGCTCGCGCGCGCACCTGGTGGCGGGCTCGGCCCCGCGCGAGGGCAGCCTGCCGCACGCGCTGCAGGCGGTGTTCGACAGCGGCGTGACCGATGCTGCAGG
>NZ_AMXA01000112.1 GCF_000310145.2 Thauera sp. 28 | reverse complement strand
CGGCCATCACGAGACGTAGCGACTGGGAAATTTCCGCCAACGCGAACGACGGATAGCCGATCAGGGACTTGCCGTCTGCTTGTTATCGGCCTCGGTCAAAAACTGTGTCTGCGCCGCTGCTTGCGAACTATACGTCAATGACGTATAGTTCGCATATGAGAACAGTTGCTGAAACCGCTATCTTCCAGCGCTATGCCAGTGAAATCTGGTCGGAGGCCGAGCGCGCTGAGTTCATCAACTGGATTGCAGCCAATCCAGAAGCCGGTGACGT
>NZ_AMXA01000111.1 GCF_000310145.2 Thauera sp. 28 | reverse complement strand
CTGGCACCGACTTCGAGCGCGGCCAGGCTGTTGGCCACGCCCATGGCCAGGTTGTGGTGGCCGTGGAAGCCGAGTTCGGTCTCGGGCTTGAGCGCATTGCGCACCGCACTGAGACGCGACTTGACCGTGTCGGGCAGCAGGTGGCCGGCCGAGTCGGTGACGTAGATGCAGTTGGCGCCGTAGCTCTCCATCAGCTTGGCTTGCTTGACCAGGCCTTCGGGGCTGTTCATGTGCGCCATCATCAGAAAGCCGACGGTGTCCATGCCGAGCTTGCG
>NZ_AMXA01000110.1 GCF_000310145.2 Thauera sp. 28 | reverse complement strand
TTTCGATCGTCGAGCAGACTCTCTGCATCGCGGCGGCCGAAGAGCCAGAACATTGCAGGGGTAAGGAAGGTATCCAGCAGGGTCGAACTGATGAGGCCCGAGAAGATCACCACGGCCACCGGATGCAGAATCTCGGTACCCGGGCGCTCGGCCTCGAACAGCAGCGGTGCAAGCGCAAACGCGGTTACCAGTGCGGTCATCAGCACCGGCGACAGGCGCTCGATCGAGCCCCGCAGGATCATCGTGTGGTCGAAGCTCTCGCCCTCGATACGCATCAGGTTGAGGTAATG
>NZ_AMXA01000109.1 GCF_000310145.2 Thauera sp. 28 | reverse complement strand
TGGAATGCCTTTGCTGGCGAAGGCCATGATCATGGCGATGAAGGTCCAGTTGTGGCAGGAGGCAATGGGCCACAACGGCAAGCCGATGGCAGTGTCTTTCTGCCAAAGCCGGCACAACGCCAGATCGGTGTTCGCACGTTGGTTACGGAAGCCGGCGAATTGCCGCGTACCACCGCGCTGGCCGGCAAGGTGGTCATGGACCCGAATGCCGGCGGAAAGGTGCAGGCCATGGTGGCTGGGCGCCTGGAGGCGGGCCCGCAGGGGTTGCCAAGCGTCGGTCAGGCCGTGAAGAAGGGGG
>NZ_AMXA01000108.1 GCF_000310145.2 Thauera sp. 28 | reverse complement strand
TCATTGTGAAACCAAAACGACCGAAGTCGCTTTCGACCACAACCACCAAGCACCCACACTTATCGGTTGTTCAATTTTTTAAAGAGCGCTGCATTCGCTGCAGCAGAGAAACGAGATTATGATCAGCTTCAAACTCACTGTCAAGCATTTCGTGAATCTTTTTTTACCGCCGCCCGGCTACGCCGAACAAAGATCCACCAAACACCCACCTCACTTCCCAACTCCACCGCCGCCTGCACTTCCGAAGAAACCGCTGCAGCGCTGAAGAGGTGCGCATTATAGACACCCAATCCATACCGTCAAGAAAAATAACGATCAAGGTTTTAAATGGATG
>NZ_AMXA01000107.1 GCF_000310145.2 Thauera sp. 28 | reverse complement strand
CTATCGCCACTGCCGGCGTTGCCGGCCACGTCGGTGTAGCTGCCGGCGGGGACTTCGACGGTCACCGTGCCTTCAAAGCCGGCGGCCGGAGTCAGATCAGCCGTCCAGCGCGTCGGGTCGGTCGGATCCTGGACCAGGTTGGAAATCGAACCGTTGGTCACAACGACGTCGCTCGACTCAAAGCCCACCGGCGGCTCGCTGAACACGAAGCTCACCGTGCCATCCGGGTTGATCGTGACATTGACGCTCGGCGCGAGCGTGTCGACTGCCGTACTGTCGCTATCGCCGCTACCGGCATTGCCAGCCACGTCGGTGTAGCTACCTGCCGGGACTTCGACGGT
>NZ_AMXA01000106.1 GCF_000310145.2 Thauera sp. 28 | reverse complement strand
CGGCTCACTTGGTTCGGACCGTCACCATCCTCGATCGACGCCAGCTTCGACAAGGGCACATGTCCGGTCGGCGTTTCGATCAGGATCTGAGCCAGCCCGTCGACCGAGCGCGCCGTTTCCGGTAGGCGAACGACCAATGCGAACCGTCGACCACCCTCGACGATCTGGGTGACCTTCTCGCCCTCGACGAGGTTTTGCAGCGCGGCCAGAATCTGCGGTGCCGGCACCCCGTAACGGGCAGCGGCCGCATAGTCGATCCGCACCTTGATCTGCGGCGCGAGCACTTGCTTCTCGATCTCCAGGTCGGCGAGCCCCGGAATGGCGGCAAGCCGCGTTCGCAATA
>NZ_AMXA01000105.1 GCF_000310145.2 Thauera sp. 28 | reverse complement strand
TTCCGCCAGGAAGTGGGCGGCAAGGGCATCTCGTCCTATCCGCACCCCTGGCTGATGCCCGACTTCTGGCAGTTCCCCACCGTATCGATGGGCCTGGGCCCGCTGTGCGCGATCTATCAGGCGCGCTTCATGAAGTACATGGCCAGCCGCGGCATGATCGACGCCACGCGCGCCGAGCAGCGCAAGGTGTGGGCCTTCCTCGGTGACGGCGAGACCGACGAGGTCGAGTCGCTGGGCGCGATCGGCATGGCCGGCCGCGAGAAGCTCGACAACCTCGTGTTCGTCATCAACTGCAACCTGCAGCGCCTCGACGGCCCGGTACGTGGCAACGGCAAGATCATCCAGGAGCTCGAATCGGGCTTCC
>NZ_AMXA01000104.1 GCF_000310145.2 Thauera sp. 28 | reverse complement strand
GGCGGCTTCCTGTACGACTCGGACTACTACGGCGACGACCTGCCGTTCTGGACCGAGGTGCGCAAGACCAACGGCGACACCGTGCCGCACCTCGTTGTGCCCTACACCCTCGACACCAACGACATGCGCTTCGCGCTGCCGCAGGGCTTCTCGCACGGCGACGAGTTCTTCGAGTACCTGAAGGACGCCTTCGACGTGATGTATGCCGAGGGCGAGGAGCGCCCGGCGATGATGAGCATCGGCATGCACTGCCGCCTGCTCGGCCGCCCGGGCCGCTTCCGTGCGCTGCAGCGCTTCCTCGACCACATCGAGAAGCACGACCGCGTATGGGTGTGCCGCCGCGTCGACATCGCCCGCCACTGGATCGAGCGCCA
>NZ_AMXA01000103.1 GCF_000310145.2 Thauera sp. 28 | reverse complement strand
CGAACTCACCGTCGGCATGGGGCGTGAGCGCAACGGCCTTCCCATCGAGTTCCAGATCGACCTTTGCGTCCTTGACCGGACTGTTGTCAGCGAAGTGGTCAAGATAGACGGTGACGTTCTTGCCATTCACTACGCCGACCAGCTCGAAGAGTTCCGAGACGGCGGTAAATCGCGGCAATGCCGGGCCCGCTGTGGTCGCGGGCGCTTCTCCATGGTCGTGTCCGTCACCGGCCAGCGTTTGCGGGGCAAGCCCGGCAAGCACGGCAGCGAGGCTCCATGCCGCGAGGGTATGAGTGGATTTCATTTTGGGGATCCTGTTATTCATTCGGGAAGCAGGCCCAACGCTTGGCGCTGGGCCGAGATGGCGGCTGCCAGATCAATAC
>NZ_AMXA01000102.1 GCF_000310145.2 Thauera sp. 28 | reverse complement strand
AGTTGCGCCTCGGCCTCGATGGCCTCTGCATTGGCGCTTGCAACGCGGGACCGGCTGCGCGAACCGGAACCAAGCGGAATGCGCAAGCCCAGCGTGACTGTCTGTTCCCAGGATTCACCCGATGCGCCGCGTTCGCGGGTGGTCGTGACACTCAACTCCGGATTCGCGCGGCCCTGAACGCTGGCAAGGGTCATCGTGCGCCGCGCAACGTCGACCCGATCACGCAGCTCGGCCACTGCAGGGTGCGCCGTCTCAAGAATCTGTGTCGGTGTCGCAGCGGACGGGACGGGCTCCGGCGCAGACACCCCGCCGGATGAGCGTTCTGGCCCGATTCCAGTGAGCGTGCGCAACTGCTGTGCAGCATCTGCAAGGGCGCTTTCTGCCTCGGCGACGGCGGCTTCAGCTGTAGCTTG
>NZ_AMXA01000101.1 GCF_000310145.2 Thauera sp. 28 | reverse complement strand
ACCGGGTACTTGCCGGCGGCGGTCTCGGCCGACAGCATCACCGCGTCGGTGCCGTCGAGCACCGCGTTGGCGACATCGGACACCTCGGCGCGCGTCGGCACCGGGCTGGTGATCATCGATTCCATCATCTGCGTGGCAGTGATGGTGAGCTTGTTACGGTCACGCGCGGCGCGGATCATCTTCTTCTGCAGGGCAGGCACGGCGGCGTCGCCGACCTCGACTGCGAGGTCGCCGCGCGCCACCATGATGCCGTCCGAGGCGCCTAGGATCTCCTCCAGGTTGGCGACGGCCTCGGTGCGCTCGATCTTGGCGATCAGCACCGCGCTGCTGCCGGCGGCGCGCAGCAGCTGGCGGGCCATGTACATGTCGGCCGCGCTCTTGGGGAAGGACACGGCGACAAAGTCCACGCCGATCTGCGC
>NZ_AMXA01000100.1 GCF_000310145.2 Thauera sp. 28 | reverse complement strand
ACCTGCACCGGCGTTGAAATGTTCCGCAAGCTGCTCGACCAGGGTCAGGCCGGCGACAACGTTGGCGTGCTGCTGCGCGGCACCAAGCGTGAAGACGTCGAGCGTGGCCAGGTGCTGTGCAAGCCGGGTTCGATCAAGCCGCACACGCACTTCACGGGCGAAGTGTATGTGCTGTCGAAGGAAGAGGGTGGTCGTCACACCCCGTTCTTCAACAACTACCGTCCGCAGTTCTACTTCCGTACCACGGACGTGACCGGTTCGATCGAGCTGCCCGAGGGCACCGAGATGGTCATGCCGGGCGACAACGTGTCGATCACCGTCAAGCTGATCGCCCCGATCGCCATGGAAGAAGGTCTGCGCTTCGCCATCCGTGAAGGCGGTCGTACCGTCGGCGCCGGCGTGGTTGCCAAGATCATCGAGTAATT
>NZ_AMXA01000099.1 GCF_000310145.2 Thauera sp. 28 | reverse complement strand
GACGGTGCGCTGGTGTCGCCGGTGCTCACCGCCCACCCCACCGAGGTGCAACGAAAGAGCATCCTCAACTGCGAGACCGTGATCGCGCGCCTGCTCGACGAGCGCGACCGCATGCAGCTCACCCCCGAGGAGGCCGCAGCCAGCGACGAGGCGCTGCGCCGCGCGGTGCTCACGCTGTGGCAGACGCGCATGCTGCGCACCGCCAAGCTGTCGGTGATCGACGAGGTCAATAACGGCCTGTCGTATTTCGACACCACCTTCCTGCGCGAGCTGCCGCGTCTGTACGCCAGCCTGGAAGACCGCCTGGCCGCGGCCGACCCGGCGCTGGGCGCGCCCGAGCTGGCCGCCTTCGTGCAGGTGGGCAGCTGGATCGGCGGTGATCGCGACGGCAACCCCTTCGTCACCGCCGAGGTGCTCGAGCGCGCGCTCGCCATGCAGGCGGCC
>NZ_AMXA01000098.1 GCF_000310145.2 Thauera sp. 28 | reverse complement strand
TCGAACTTCAGGTAGGGCAGCTCTTCGAGCTTGTCGTCCGGCACAGGCAGGCCGAAGCGGTCGCGGAAGCGGCGGATGGCGTCGACGTCCATCTTCTTCTGCTGGTGCGAGATGTTCATCGCCTCGCCGGCCTGACCCATGCCGAAGCCCTTGATGGTCTTGGCCAGGATCAGCGTGGGCTGGCCCTTGTGCTCGGAGGCGGCCTTGTAGGCGGAGAAGATCTTGAACAGGTCGTGGCCGCCACGGTTCAGGTTCCACACCTGGTCGTCGGTCCAGTCGGCGACCAGGGCGCGCAGCTCGGGGGTGTTGAAGAAGTGCTCGCGCACGTAGGCGCCGTCCTTGGCCTTGAAGGTCTGATACTCGCCGTCGCACAACTCCATCATGCGCTGCTTGAGGATGCCCTTCTTGTCGCGCGCAAAGAGCGCATCCCAGGCCGTGCCCCAGATCACCTTGATGACGTTCCAGCCCGCACCG
>NZ_AMXA01000097.1 GCF_000310145.2 Thauera sp. 28 | reverse complement strand
CGCATCAAGGGCAGCCACGCCGCGATCAAGTCGGGCATGCTCGCCGCCGAGGCCGCCTTCGAGGCGCTCGCCAAGGAACGCGAGCGCGACGCGCTCACCGCCTACCCGGCCGCCTTCCGCGACTCCTGGCTGTACGCCGAGTTGCACAAGACGCGCAACTTCAAGCCCTACATGAAGAAGGGCCTGTACCTGGGTTCGCTGCTGTTCGGCATCGACCAGGTGGTGTTCCGCGGCAAGGCGCCGTGGACGCTGCGCAACAGCGCCGACCATGACAAGCTCAAGCCGGCGGCCGAATGCGCGAAGATCAATTACCCCAAGCCCGACGGCGTGCTCACCTTCGATCGCCTGTCCTCGGTGTTCCTGTCCAACACCAACCACGAGGAAGAGCAGCCCTGCCACCTGCAGTTGAAGGACGGCGCGGTGCCGATCGCAATCAACCTGGCCAAGTACGACGCCCCCGAGCAGCGCTACTGCCCGGC
>NZ_AMXA01000096.1 GCF_000310145.2 Thauera sp. 28 | reverse complement strand
TGATGACGTTATCAAGCTAAACGGCAACATGCCGGTCACCAAGCTGCCGTCCGTGCGGCTCTTTGAAAATACCCGATGTGAATTTATTTACATACGTAACTCTTGCAAGACTTCAGGGTGAGAAACGGCAACACGGAGCAACGTCTTGGCCGCACCCGTAGGCGAGCGACGCCCCTGCTCCCACTCCTGCAGCGTTCTGGCTGACACTCCGAGCAGATCCGCAAAAGCTTGCTGAGACAAGCCCATCTTTGCACGAGCCTCAGCTGCTTCGGACAACTCGACACGCGTGGTGCGTACGGCCTCGCCACGCCTCATTTGCTTGACGGACTCAAGCAAATCCTGCTGGAACTTTTCGATTTCAGAGGGCATCTTCGACTCCTTGCTTTAACTCCGCCAAGAAGGACGTGGGGAGATTGTCGAACTTGGCTTTCTTGTAGGCGATCAAGAGCCAAATGGTTTCGGTGTTCGCGTTGAAGTAAATGA
>NZ_AMXA01000095.1 GCF_000310145.2 Thauera sp. 28 | reverse complement strand
TCGTACAGGAACGAACTCGTTTGTGCGATCCGGCACTACGCTGACAAGCTCAGCACCGGATCAATGCAATCACACAACTTGCAGTACGCACCGGCTCGGTACGTACTACACTTCTTCCACTTTGTTAAAGAGCGAACCTCAAACAACCGACAACCGACTCGAACCGAGTCGCCCATCGATCAAGAAGTCAGACATGACGACATCGATCACCATGTCTGACTTCTCGAACGCCTACTTGCAGCACCTGCTTTCATGCCGCACGAGTTCTGGTGGAGCTGGTCGGGATCGAACCGACGACCTACGGCTTGCAAAGCCGCCGCTCTCCCAGCTGAGCTACAGCCCCCTCTCGTGTCGAGCAACCAAAAAGACTTGGTGGGTCTGGTTGGGTTCGAACCAACGACCCCCGCCTTATCAAGACGGTGCTCTAACCAGCTGAGCTACAGACCCTCTCATATGCTTCGAGGCTCTTCGCCTGAACAACCGATAAG
>NZ_AMXA01000094.1 GCF_000310145.2 Thauera sp. 28 | reverse complement strand
CCTGCCGGGACTTCGACGGTCACCGTGCCTTCAAAGCCGGCGGCCGGAGTCAGATCAGCCGTCCAGCGCGTCGGGTCGGTCGGATCTTGCACCAGGTTCGAGATCGAGCCGTTGGTGACGACCACATCAGCAGCTTCAAAGCCCACCGGCGCTTCGCTGAACACGAAGCTCACCGTGCCATCCGGATTGATCGTGACATTGACGCTCGGGGCCAAGGTATCCACCGCGGTGCTGTCGCTATCGCCACTACCGACGTTGCCGGCGACGTCGGTGTAGCTGCCTGCCGGGACTTCGACGGTGACGTTGCCTTCGAAGCTCGCGGCCGGAGTCAGATCCGCCGTCCAGCGCGTCGGGTCGGTCGGGTCCTGCACCAGGTTCGAAATCGAACCGTTGGTGACGACAACGTCTGCAGCCTCGAAGCCCACCGGTGCCTCGCTGAAGACGAAGCTGACGGTACCGTCCGGGTTGATCGTGACATTGACGCTCGGCGCGAGCGTGTCGACCGCGGTGCTGTCGCTATCGCCACTGCCGGCGTTGCCGGC
>NZ_AMXA01000093.1 GCF_000310145.2 Thauera sp. 28 | reverse complement strand
GCCCGGGGTCTCGAGCTGGATCTCGTCGCAGTTGTGCCCTGGCCCGCTGCGGTCGATGACGATGAAGTCGCAGATTTCGTCGAGTGCGAGCAGGGGGTGGTGCCAGACGCCGGGGGCGTAGTTGACGCCCTGGTCGCCGCGGGCGAGGAAGACTGTCAGGTCTTGTGCGGTGGGCGGTGCGCCCGCGGGGGCGACGACGACCAGATAGGGCTTGCCCGACATGGGGATGAAGGCCTGTGAGGCGAGCGGGTGGCGCTCCATCATGTTCACGGTGAAGGGCAGGGCGCGGGGCTGTCCGCGGAAGATGGAGACGATGACGCGGCCCTCGGGCCCGGGCTCGATGCGAGCGAGGTCGTGGTAGCGCTCGGTGTTGCCGGCGTTGATGGTGAAGTGCGGTGCGGCGTCGCGGGCCTCGATGAGCTGGCCGAAGGGTGCGAAGGCCTCGTGGGTGAGGGGCTCGACGGCGAGGGGGAGGGCGGGGTGCGCGGTCATGGTGTGCTCTCGGGTGAGGAAGGGGGCGACACGGCGGTCGGGCGCCCGGGCGCAGGGCTGCGCCCGCGCAGCGCCGGTCTTCTTATTTGGCCTCGACCTTGCCCCACAGGCGCAGTCGCGAGACGCCGCCGTCGGGGAAGATGTTCAAGCGCACGTGGGTGATCGGCCCGAGTTTGGC
>NZ_AMXA01000092.1 GCF_000310145.2 Thauera sp. 28 | reverse complement strand
TCGATGGAATTCGACGTGCTGATCGTCGGCGGCGGCCCGGCCGGGCTGGCGGCGGCGATCCGCTTGAAACAGCTCGCCACGGCCAAGGGCCAGGAGCTGTCGGTGTGCCTGATCGAGAAGGCCGCCGAGATCGGTGCCCACATCCTGTCGGGCGCGGTGATGGACCCCAAGGCGCTCACCGAGCTGATCCCCGACTGGAAGGAACAGGGCGCCCCGCTCAACACCGAGGTCACCGAAGACCGCGTGCTGTTCCTGTCCGAGACCGGTGCCCGCCAGGCCCCCAACGGCCTGCTGCCCGACTGTTTCGTGAACCACGGCAACTACATCGTGCGCCTGGGCAACGTGGTGAAGTGGCTCGGCGAGCAGGCCGAGGCGGCCGGCGTCGAGGTCTATCCCGGCTTTGCCGGCGCCGAGATCCTGTTCGACGACAAGGGCGCGGTCAAGGGCGTGGCCACCGGCGACATGGGCCTCAACCGTGACGGCACGCCCGGCCCGCACCACCAGCCGGGCATGGAACTGCACGCCAAGTACACGCTCTTTGCCGAAGGCTGTCGCGGCCATCTGGGCAAGCAGCTCGAGGCGAAGTTCAATCTGCGCGAGGGCGCCGACCCGCAGACCTACGGCATCGGCATCAAGGAGCTGTGGGAGGTCAGGCCCGAGAACCATCGCCC
>NZ_AMXA01000091.1 GCF_000310145.2 Thauera sp. 28 | reverse complement strand
ATCATCATCCTCAACCCGGCCGAACCGCCCTTGATCATGCGCGACACGGTGCACTGCCTGACCGAGACCGAACCCGACCAGGCGGCGATCACCGAATCCATCCACGCCATGATCCGCGAGGTGCAGAAGTACGTGCCCGGCTACCGCCTGGTCAATGGCCCGGTGTTCGACGGCAAGCGCGTCTCGGTGTACCTCCAGGTCGAAGGCCTGGGCGACTACCTGCCCAAGTACGCCGGCAACCTCGACATCATGACCGCGGCCGGTGCGCGCACCGCCGAGATGTTCGCCGAGGAGATCCTGGCCGGTCGCCTCAAGCTTGAATCCAACCGCGCCACGATGGTGGCCTGAGCGCCCCGGCCACAAGGAGAGATGAACATGGAACTTCGCGGCAAGAAAGTCACCGTGCATGACATGACCCTGCGCGACGGCATGCACCCCAAGCGCCACCTGATGACGCTCGAGCAGATGAAGACCATCGCCTGCGGCCTGGACGAGGCGGGCATCCCGCTGATCGAGGTCACCCACGGCGACGGCCTGGGCGGCAGCTCGGTGAACTACGGCTTCCCGGCCCACAGCGACGAGGAGTACCTGTCCGCCGTGATCCCGCTGATGAAGCAGGCCAGGGTGTCGGCGCTGCTGCTGCCGGGCATCGGCACGGTCGATCACCTCAAGATGGC
>NZ_AMXA01000090.1 GCF_000310145.2 Thauera sp. 28 | reverse complement strand
TCGCGCCCGTTCAGTTCGAGAAAGCCCCCCGAGGTGTTCGACGAGAAGCCTCGAATCGCCCCTTCCAACTGCTCCAACGAAACACCGAGCTCAGCCATACGGCGGGTGTCGGGCTGAACCTGGAACTGCCGCACCTCCCCGCCAATCGGGATGACTTGCGCGATGCCGGGGATCGCCATCAGGCGCGGACGAAGAACCCAGTCCGCATACTCTCGGACCTGCATCGGCGAGATCTTTGCCGTGTCGATCGGGATCGCGATCTGCATGATCTCGCCCATGACCGAGCTGATCGGCCCCATGCGCGGAATCACGTCTTCAGGCAACCCTTCCTCCATGGCTGAGAGGCGTTCCGACACCATCTGCCGGGCGCGGAAAATCTCGGTACTCCAGTCGAAGGTCACGTAGATGAAGGACAGCCCCGAGCTCGAGGTAGAGCGCACTGACTCCACGCCGGGCAAACCATTCATGGTGGTCTCGAGCGGAAAGGTGATGAGTTGCTCGACCTCCTCCGCCGCCATGCCGCCGGCTTCGGTCATGATCGTGACCGTCGGCTTGTTGAGATCCGGAAATACGTCCACGGGTGTTCGCGAAAGCGTGAACGCACCGTAGGCCATCAGTACCAGGCTGGCGATAATCACCAGCAGCCGGTTACCAAGGCTGTTGTCGAGTAGCCACTTGAACATCGGATAGACTCCC
>NZ_AMXA01000089.1 GCF_000310145.2 Thauera sp. 28 | reverse complement strand
GTCTTGACCGTGGCCTTGATGCCGACGATCTCGATTTCCTCGCCAACCTTGACGATGCCACGCTCGACACGACCGGTCACCACGGTGCCACGACCCGAGATCGAGAACACGTCTTCGATCGGCAGCAGGAAGGGCTTGTCGATGGCGCGCTCGGGCGTCGGGATGTACGAGTCCAGCGCATCGGCCAGCGCCAGGATTGCCGGCTCGCCGATCGGCGACTGGTCGCCTTCGAGCGCCTTCAGCGCCGAACCCTTGACGATGGGAATGTCGTCGCCCGGGAAGTCGTACTTCGACAGCAGCTCGCGCACTTCCATCTCGACCAGCTCGAGCAGCTCTTCGTCGTCGACCATGTCGCACTTGTTCAGGAAGACGATGATGTACGGCACGCCAACCTGACGGGCCAGCAGGATGTGCTCGCGCGTCTGCGGCATCGGGCCGTCAGCGGCCGAGCACACCAGGATCGCGCCGTCCATCTGGGCAGCACCGGTAATCATGTTCTTGACGTAGTCGGCGTGGCCCGGGCAGTCAACGTGCGCGTAGTGGCGAGCAGCGGTTTCGTACTCGACGTGCGCGGTGTTGATGGTGATGCCGCGCGCCTTTTCTTCGGGCGCCGCGTCGATCTGGTCATAGGCCTTCGCCTCACCACCGAACTTCTTCGACAGAATCGTGGTGATCGCAGCGGTCAGCGTGGTCTTGCC
>NZ_AMXA01000088.1 GCF_000310145.2 Thauera sp. 28 | reverse complement strand
CGCGTGGTCGCCGAGCTGCTCGAAGTGGCCCGTCCCGGCACCGCCTATTCCAGCCTTGACGAGGCCGCGCGCTGCGCGCTGCTGCTCGAAGAGCTCGCCACCGCGCGCCCGCTCGCCTCGCCCCACGTCGCCTACTCCGAGGAGAGCGCGGGCGAGCTCGCCATCTTCCGCGCCGCGCGCGGCATCCACCAGCGCTACGGCAGCGCCGCCATCCGCAACTGCATCATCTCCAAGACCGACGACGTCTCCGACCTGCTCGAGCTGGCCGTGCTGCTGAAGGAGGCCGGCCTGCTGCGCCCGCTCGAGAACGCGCTCGACGTGAACATCGTGCCGCTGTTCGAGACCATCGGCGACCTGGAGAACGCCGCCGGCGTGATGGAACGCCTGTTCTCGATCCCGGCCTACCGCGGCCTGCTCGAGGCGCGCGCCCACACCCAGGAGGTCATGCTCGGCTACTCGGACAGCAACAAGGACGGCGGCTTCCTCACCTCGGGCTGGGCGCTGTACAAGGCCGAGGGCGAGCTGGTGGCCACCTTCGCCCGCCACGGCGTGCGCCTGCGCCTGTTCCACGGCCGCGGCGGTTCGGTGGGGCGCGGCGGCGGGCCGAGCTACCAGGCCATCCTCGCTCAGCCCGAGGGCGCGGTGCAGGGCCAGATCCGGCTCACCGAGCAGGGCGAGGTGATCGGCGCCAAGTACGG
>NZ_AMXA01000087.1 GCF_000310145.2 Thauera sp. 28 | reverse complement strand
GTCCTCCTGCTCGGCGAACATCCGGCGCATGCCGTCCTGCACGACCACCGCGACCTCGTACTGGAAGGTCGGGTCGTAGCTGATGCAGTTCGGGATCATGTTGGCCATCAACAGGCTGTGGCCGTCCTCGTGCTGCAGGCCTTCGCCGTTCAGCGTGGTGCGACCGGCGGTACCGCCGATCATGAAGCCGCGGGTGCGCTGGTCGGCTGCCGCCCAGCACAGGTCCATGGTGCGCTGCAGGCCGAACATCGAATAGAAGATGTAGAACGGCACCATCTGCACGCCATGCACGCTGTAGGCGGTGCCGGCGGCGATCCAGTCAGCCATGGCGCCGGCTTCGTTGATGCCTTCCTGCAGCACCTGGCCGGTCTGGCTTTCCTTGTAGAACATGAGCTGGTCATGGTCTTCCGGCACGTACTTCTGGCCTTCCTGGTTCCAGATGCCGTACTGGCGGAACATGCCTTCCATGCCGAAGGTGCGGCTTTCGTCCGGCACGATCGGCACGATGTGCTTGCCGATCTGCTTGTCCTTGAGCAGCGTGTTCATGATGCGCACGATGGCCATCGTGGTCGACAGCTCGCGGCCTTCGCCCGAGGCCTTCAGCAGCGCGGCAAAGGCATCCAGCGCGGGCACGGCCAGCGGCGCGGCCTTGGTGCGGCGCTGCGGCAGGAAGCCGCCCAGGTCCATGCGGCGCTGCATCATGTACTTGTATTCGGGCGAGCCTTC
>NZ_AMXA01000086.1 GCF_000310145.2 Thauera sp. 28 | reverse complement strand
CAGCGCCGCGCCCACCCCGGCGGCCTTCCTCGAGGCCATGCAGGCCTTGTCGGACGCCGCCTTCGCCGCCTACCGCGGCCTGGTCTACGAGACCGAGGGCTTCGAGCGCTACTTCTGGGAATCGACCGTGATCAGCGAGATCGCCGCGCTCAACATCGGCAGCCGCCCGGCCTCGCGCAAGAAGAGCACCGCCATCGAGGATCTGCGCGCCATCCCCTGGGTCTTCAGCTGGTCGCAGTGCCGGGTGATGCTGCCGGGCTGGTACGGCTTTGGCAGCGCGGTGCAGGCCTTGCTCGCCCGCCAGCCCGCGGACGGCCTGGCGCTGCTGCAGCGCATGAACCGCGAGTGGCCCTTCTTCCAGACCCTGCTGTCGAACATGGACATGGTGCTGGCCAAGACCGACCTCGCGATCGCCAGCCGCTACGCCGAGCTGGTCAAGGACGCCGCGCTGCGCGAGGCGATCTTCGGGCGCATCCGCGCCGAGCACCAGGCCACCGTCGAGGCGGTGCTCAAGATCACCGGCCAGGCCGCACTGCTCGACGGCAACCCACTGCTCAAGCGCTCGATCCGCAACCGCTTCCCCTACCTGGACCCGCTCAACCACGTCCAGGTCGAGCTGCTGCGCCGCCACCGCGAAGCCGCCGCCGCTGCCGGCAGCGACGAGCGCACCCGCAACGGCATCCATATCTCGATCAACGGCATCGCGGCGGGCTTGCGCAACAGCGGCT
>NZ_AMXA01000085.1 GCF_000310145.2 Thauera sp. 28 | reverse complement strand
CGGTCGACTCCGCCAGGGTAACGCCCGGGTTGAGCCGCATGCCGATCAGCAAGGTGCCTTCGTTGAACGGCGGCAGAAAGGTCGTGGGGAAGAACGGTACCGCAGCGGCAGCAATTGCCACCGCAACCGCACCCGCTGTGACGGCCGCCCTGGGGTGCTCGAGCACCCCCTGCAACGCCCCGCGATAACGTGCCTTGAGCCAGGCGAGCAAGCGCGTGTCACCGTGATCGAGGGACTTCATCCGGGGAAGCAGGTAAAAGGACAGCACCGGCGTCACGGTCACCGAGACGACCAACGAGGCGAGCGTGGAGACGATGAACGCCACGCCGAGCGGCACGAACAGCCGCCCCTCCATGCCAGGCAGCGCGAACAGCGGCAAGAACACCAGCACGATGATGATGGTCGCGTAAAGGATGGCCGAGCGCACTTCCATCGTTGCGCGCGCCACGAGTTCGATCGGGTGAAGCCGATGGTCGTGATGCTTTGCGCGGTCCTCCTTCAATCGGCGCAGCACGTTCTCTACGCCCACAACCGCATCGTCGACCAAGCCGCCAATCGCAATCGCGAGACCACCAAGGGTCATCGTGTTGATCGACTGCCCGAAATACTTGAAGACCAACGCCGTCATGAAGATGGACACCGGAATCGCGGTGAGCGCGATGATCGTCGGGCGCAGGGTGCCGAGAAAAAAGAAGAGGATTGCTGCAACGAACACCGATGCGCCAATCAGCTTACCCTTGAGCGTGCTGATCGATGCCTCGATGAAAGTCGCCTGCCGGAAGGTCACCTCCGGCGCATCCATCCCGGCCGGGAGCGATATCTTCATCTC
>NZ_AMXA01000084.1 GCF_000310145.2 Thauera sp. 28 | reverse complement strand
AGCGCATACACCGCACCGCGCCGGTCCTCGGCGAACACGGCCATGCCCAGAATGAGGGCGAGCGGGAACATGGCGATCCGCTGGTACCAGCACAGCACGCAGGGCGTCATGCCCATCACTTCACCGATGAAGAGCGCGCCCAGCGTGGATACCAGAGCCACGGCCCAGGCGGCCATCAGCCACCACCATTGGGTTCGTTTGTCGTGCATCGAGTCGATCTCGAGGGTTGGTTCCCAGGCTTCGGGAGGGGCGGACGCCATAGGCAGTGCCCGGACGTCCGCAATGGAGCACACCGCCGCTACCGTGCGGCGCGCACTCGAAGAAGAGGGGAAGACAGGGGTGGGCTGCCGCTCAGGCAGCGAGGCGCCACTTGGGGCGTTCAGGCTCGGTGACCAGCGCAGACGCGTTGAAGTCCCGCCCGGCGTCGACGAGGACATGGCCCAGTCCTGTCAATGGCAGACGACCCGCATCGAGCAGTGCAGCGCTCGCAAGGATCTGGCAGAAACCGCAGTCGGCGTGAAGCTGCCCTTTCATCCCTTCATCGCCTTCATCCACCTGACAGGTATGTGGATGGTGGTCGCCGTGGCTGGTCGCGAAACCGGCCGATTCCAAGCAGTACGCCTCCAGGCCCGCCGACGCGAACTGAAGCGGAACGAGCAGCAGGAAGAAAATGGCAAGCCAACGGTGCATGGGCGACGATTTTAACCCCAGCCCGTTGGCTGACGGCGCATATCGCGACCATGAACGTACCGGAGCGCTGGCACCCCACATTGTGGTCACTCCGCCACCGAACCGCAGATCATTGCGCATGCTCATCGTGGCACACACAGACATCCCCCCGCGTCGGCGCCTC
>NZ_AMXA01000083.1 GCF_000310145.2 Thauera sp. 28 | reverse complement strand
AAAGACACGGGGAATCGGCAGAGGGCGATCGGACCGATCGCAATGGACGCGTGACGCTACCGCTCAAAGCGGTAGGAACATCAAGAGGGAATGAAGGCGACCGCCCTGCCGATCAGGCTGGGCGGGCCCATTTAGGGCGTTCGGGCTCTGCGGGATGCTCCGCAAGTGAGCACCCAGGTGTGACGCCGATGGGGAGGGATGCCTGATGCTGTGTGAATAGCGCGCTGGACTCACTCGTTACTGCTGAAGAGCCCACCACCTGGCACGATGCGCAGTCTGTGTGTGCGCCCTTCGTCAAGCCCCCTTTTTCCTTGCCTTTTGCATCTTCGGTGTGACGATGCGCGTGATGACCAAAATGATTGGCTGCGGCACCGGATTCGTGCGCGCAGTAATCGCCCACCGCCGCCCAACTCAGTTGGGCAGGCAGCAGGATCAAGAGGAAAATCGCAAGCCAACGACGCATGGCGCGGATTCTATCAATAAGGATTTGCTATCGTCGACAGCGACGGTACCAATGGGCAGACCAAACGGCGCTTTACGAGAACCTGCTGGGCGAAACGCCTGGACGGCCCGACGTCTCGCGCCGATAGGTGGCTTCAGGAGCCTCTGTACAGTTCATTCATGTACGCGCGCTCTGTCGGGGTCATGTCGACCAGCTCCTTGAGGACTTCTGCACGGGTCTTGCCGGGTCCGGAAGCACGCGAGGGCACCGCGAGGCCACGCTGCAGGTAGAAATAGCTGCCATCGGCCTTTGCCTGTTCGAGCTCGCGCAACACCTCGGCGCGGGTTTTCGTGCTCGTGGAGTGATCCGGATGGAACGTGAACCCCTGCTCGCCGGGAGCGGGATGCCACAGCGAGCTGGCTTGCGCAGCCGCAGGAACGACAAGGACGGCAGCAAGAAGCGAAAAAAGGGCAGTGGTGCGGGTTTTCGACATGAC
>NZ_AMXA01000082.1 GCF_000310145.2 Thauera sp. 28 | reverse complement strand
CGGCTGGCGCCGCTCCTACCGGGGCTGCGGCGTGCGCGGTCTTGCCGTGGGAGCGGCGCCAGCCGCGAGCCCTTTCGCCTGCCGACCACCCCGGCAATTCGCCCGCAACAAGGACATGGCATAATGGCCCGAACGCTTGCAGGCCCCATCCGCACGGCCTTTGCGCGGTTTCTCACCCACCAGGCAATCACGGACCCGTGCTGCCGGGCGGAATCGGCAAACGATTCTACTACAGGCTAGCGGGCAGCCCGCCGGGCTGCGGCACGATCCGACGAACACCGCCCGGGCACATGCAAGCGCATCGCCTTCAAGCCGAAACAGGACCGCCACCATGTCCCCCCAGACCCGCACCACGATCATCCGCGGCGGCGTCGCTGCCCTCCTCCTTGCCACGGCCGTCACGGCCTGGCTGCTGTCGAGACCGCCGGCCGAGCAGGACGGCTTCGTGCGTGGCAACGGCCGTGTCGAAGCCACTCAGGTCGATGTCGCAACGCGCGCGGCGGGCAGGGTCGACGACATCCTGGTCAACGAAGGCGACTTTGTCCGCGCCGGCGACATCATCGCCCGCATGGACGTGAAGTCGCTCGAGGCCCAGCATGCCCAGGCCCTCGCAGAGGTCGCCAACGCCCGCAGCGCGCGTCAGACTGCGATCGCCATGGTCGCGCAGCGCGAGGCCGACGTTGCGATGGCCGAGGCCGTACTGGTCCAGCGCCGCTCCGAGCTCGATCTTGCCCGCCGTACCAGCGCACGCTCGCAAGCGCTGCTGGCCGAGCGCGCCACCTCCGAGCAGATTGCCGACGATCAGGCCGCGCGCGTGCGCAACGCCGAGGCCAACGTTCGCGCCGCGCAGGCACAGATCGCCGCCGCCAGCGCCGCGACCGACGCCGCGCGTGCCCACGTCGCCCAGGCCGAGGCCGGCATCGCCGCCGCCGAGGCGGTGGTCGC
>NZ_AMXA01000081.1 GCF_000310145.2 Thauera sp. 28 | reverse complement strand
GGCCTGGCCGGCGACCTGCAGGCTGGACAGGCGCGCGCGCGCGGCCTCGGCCAGGCGCGCGGCGGCAGCGCGGGCCTCGGGGTCCGCAGCGCTGTCGGTCACCAGGCGCTCGGCAATGCGGACCTCGTCACCAGCCGACTGCAGCGCCGGGCTCCAGGCCGTCAGCAGCGGCTGGCCGCGACGTACGACGTCGCCCACCGCGCTCACATGCAGGCGCTCGATCCAGCCCTCGAAGCGCGGCGCCACCACCACCTGCGCGCGCTCGTCGATCTCCACCCTGCCGCTGGCACGCAGCACGGTGTCGAGCGTGCCGCGCGCCACCGTTGCCGTGCGCACGCCCAAAGTCTGCATGCGCGCGGCGCTCACCCGCACCGCACCCGTGTCGTCGTTGGCCTCGTCGGCATAGACCGGGATGTAGTCCATGCCCATGGAGTCCTTCTTGGGCACCGGCGAGGTGTCGGGCAGGCCCATCGGGTTGCGGTAGTAAAGGATCTGGCGCTCGCCAGTGGCGGGGGCGCCGGCATTCGTCGCCGCAGCCGCGGCGCCGCTGCCCGCCTCCGCACCGGCCGGCGCAGCGCTGCCTTGGACCGGGCCCGCACCGCGGCTGCCCGCCCAGTAGCCCGCAGCCCCCACTGCCACCACCAGCGCCAACAAGGCAAGGACGCGCAGCGCGCCACGCCCTGTCTTCGCCTCGCCTGCGTCCACCGCAGGTCGTCCTGCAGCGGGCTTCTTGTGATCGGTCACTCAAGCTCTCCGGACAGTCGCTGCAGCTCGATCAGCGCCATGCGCGCCTCGATCTCCGCCTGCAGCAGGGCCAGCCGGGTGTCGAGCACCTGGCCTTCGGCCATCAATACCTCGCCGATACCGACCTGGTTGCCGGCCAGGCCCGCGCGCGCCGCGTCACGCCCGGCCTCGGCCTGGGGCAGCAGGGTGGTGCGCAACATTTGCAGGCTGTCGCTGGCCGCCCGCCAGGATGACCACGCCGCCCCCAGCTCGCCGGCGATACGCGTCTCGGCCGCGCGCCGGCGGGCCTCGGCGGCCAGGCCGAGCGCCGCGGTCTCGCGCTCGCGCGCGTCG
>NZ_AMXA01000080.1 GCF_000310145.2 Thauera sp. 28 | reverse complement strand
AGCTATTAACCCGGCAATCAAATAGCTAAATTACTGAGCGTAGCGAACGTACTCATGGCTGAAATACGACCGCACACGATCCGGCATCGCAGCGATGCGTTCCATGCACGTACGCGCCTTCTCGAGAAGTGCGGCGGCGGTCCTGGCAATCGGCCCGGAGCGTATCGACGTTTTCAGATCCCGGTTCAGATACTCGTCGGGGTTGAGTTCCGGCGCATACGGCGGCAGGTAAAACAGCTCGATCTTCTCGGTGTTTTCGGCAGCCCACTCGCGGACACGGTTGGCGCGGTGCACGCGCAAATTGTCGACGATCAGGAACACCTTACGCTGCGCATCCTGAATCAGGTCCTTCAAGAACACGATGAAGCGCTCGGCATCGATGGCGCCCTCGAAGAACGAGAAGCGCACCAAGCCCTGGTTGGTGATCGCCGAGATCATCGATGTCGATCCGTGGCGACCGGCCGGCAGTCGAAGCTCAGGCGTCAGCCCCGCCATCGAGTAGCCGCGCACCCAGTGCGAGTCCTGGCGAATGGCGGTCTCGTCACCCCAGTAGATCTCGGCATCCTCAGTCTTGGCGCGCGCAACGATCTTCGGATACTCGTCCTCAAGCCACGCCTTGAGCCGGGCCGGATCCTGCTCAAGCGCACGCTTGACCGGCCGCTGCGGCGTGAAACCCCACCGCCGAAGGTACTCACCGACGGTGCGAATGGGCATGTCGATGCCAAAGAGCTGCTTGATGGCGAGCATCACTGCGCGACGATTCCACAGCGCAAACTCAAGCTGAAGCTGGGCGGGATTCGAGCCGATGATCTTCAAGCGCAGCTGCTCCTCTTGAACCAGCGTCAGAGTTCGTCCCGAGCCATGGCGCCGACCACGTTGCCCGCCCTTGATGACGGCGTCGAGGTCGTCAGCCTGGGCGCGCCGCGCCCATTTCAAAACGGTACCGACATGAACCCCACACACTTCAGCGATGTGCGTCCATGTATAGCCTTGCTTGCGCAGTACAAATGCTTGGCGACGAATGTGTTCCAGGGCTTCGGGCGGAAGCTTGCGGGCATCGATCTTTTCCATGCCCGAATTATATCAAAACCTATTTGATTGCCGGGTTAATA
>NZ_AMXA01000079.1 GCF_000310145.2 Thauera sp. 28 | reverse complement strand
ACAGGGCAATCGCACCTTCATGTCATAACCCCAAGCAACTCGGCACGAAATTCGTCGATAGTCGCCGCCAGCATGCGCTTGGACTTGATGCTCGCCTTGCGCGTCGTGTTGAGCCGCAGCAGGTTCATCACAATGTGGCGAACGATGGCCAGGTTGTTGGCGGCATAGCCGCTGCGCACCCGTGACTGATCCTCGTTGAACTGCACGTCCAGACACCAGTGAAGCCGATTCTCCACCTCCCAGTGACTGCGTACGGCCCGAGCGATGCGCTCGGCGTCGGCGGGCAGGCTGCTGATGTAGAAGACGCGCTCGGTGCTGGTGTGATCGCCCACGGTGCGAATGCGCTCGACCACCGCGAAGCTTGCCAGATCCTGCCAGTCCTCGGACTTGTAGAGGCGATCGATCGCGGCGTAGGCGCGGCATCGGCGGATCTCGATGCGACCGTGGTCCTTGATCGTGGTCTCATGGGTCGAGCTCGGCGTCAGCGGCCCTCGCGGATCGATGTCGGCAAACAGGATCGAATCGTGCAGGTTCGGATGGTTCTCCTTCACACACAGCACGTAATGCGCGCCGCGCTCGCGGATCGTGCGGGCGATCTTTGTCTGGGTGCCCATCGCGTCGATCGTCACCACGCAGCCCTCGATCGCCAACTTGGCAAGCAGTTCGGGAATCGCGGTGATCTCGTTCGACTTCTCGGCGGTCGCCGTCTGGCCCAGCACGACGCCCATGCCGGCCGCAAACGCGCTCACCAGGTGCAACGGACTGGCGTCAGTCTTGCTCTTGCCGCCCGAGCGCCGGCTCGTCTTGCCGTCGATCGCCACGACCGTATCCCCGGCCAGCGCCGGCACCACCATGCCCACCCAGCGCCGGAACGCGGACTCGAACTCGTCGGGCGCGATCAGGCCGAACACGCGTCCGATCGTGTCGTGAGACGGGATGCCATGCTCAAGCTTCATGAAGCCTCGCAACCAGTCGATCTTGGCCTCGGCCCACAACTCGATGTCGACGAAGTCGTCGACACCCGAGAGCACCGCGCACACCGCCACCGTCAGCAACTCGGCCAGGACGTGGCGCGCATGCCGCGCGCTGCGCGGGTCGGAAATCGAGACGAACACCTGCGTCAGCGGCATGACGTTTCCTGCCTTCATGGGATACCCAAAAAGGTAGGAAACTACACAACTTATGACAATGTGAACAGGAGTCTCGCAAGGTCATGAAAGTAAAAGCGTTATTGCATTTGCTTATGCGAAGTCGGTGCGATTGCCCTGA
>NZ_AMXA01000078.1 GCF_000310145.2 Thauera sp. 28 | reverse complement strand
TACGGACGCAGCCGGCGAGGCGTCGTCTGCGGGCTCGGGCGCGGCCTGGCGCGTGTCGCCCGTGGCCGCGGCCTGCGCGGCGGCGTGTGTGGCGGCGTGTGTGGCGGAAGCGCCAGCCTGCGGCAGCGGCGCATTCATGATCGCGGCGATCAGCTGCGGCGGCACCGCCTCCTCGAATTTGGCGTCGAAGGCCTTGCGCGCCAGCTCGCCGCTCTCGGCCAGCGCCTGCAGGCGTGCGCGCAGCGCCGGGCTCGCAGCGAGCGCGTCCTCGACCGCCTCGTACTCGGCGTCGCTGCCGAGCTGGGCGTCGAGGTAGGCGACCAGGGTGTCGTCATCGATCTTCATGTCAGCTTCCTTCGCCGCCGATGGCGTCCGCCAGCCGGGCGCGGGCGCGTGCGAGCCGGCTCATCACCGTGCCCATCGGCACGCCGAGCGCCTCGGCGGTTTCCTTGTAAGACAGTCCATCGACCGTGATCATCATCAACACCACCCGCTGCTCCTCCGGCAATTCGGCGATCACCCGCCGCACCACGCGCGCATCGCTGCGCGCCTCGACCACCCGGCGCCCGTCCTCGCCGGCGATCGCCTCGAGCGCCTCGCTGTCGGCCTCGGTCTGCTGGCGCTGGCGGCTGCGGTAGTCGTCCAGCCAGGTCGTCTGCAGGATGCGGAACATCCAGCTCGCCAGGCTGGTGCCGGGCTGCCACTGGTGCCAGCGCTCGATCGCCTTCAGGCAGCCGGCCTGGACGAGGTCGTCGGCGACGTGCGCGTCGCCGGTGAGGCCGAAGGCGAAGCGCCGCAGGCGCGGCAGCAGGCTGACGAGTTCGGCGCGCGGGTCCGGGGCCGACATGGGCTTTCCTTGTGTAGATAACGGCGGGCGGCGCCCTTTATTCCCGCTTGGTGGCGGAATATTCTCGCGGTCTCAGCGTTGTCCTCAAGCGCAGGGTCCGTCGATGACGAACGCTGCACGCGGCAGGGGCGCGGCGATCTTAACACCGCTGCGGAACCGGCTCCTCGGCCGGCGACTCGGATCGCATGCACCCTGCGCGTTCTGGACCGCGGCCTGGCACTGCAGGCGGGGCCGCCTTTCCACTCAGCCACTCGGATCGGAACACGATGAACCCCCACAATCGGCTTCCCCTCGCGCTGCGCGGCAGCTTGCGCGCCCTCGCGCTGCTCCTGGTGCTTCATGGCGCCTCGTTTGCCGAGCTTGCCCCGTGGAACGGCCTCGTCGTCGGTGTCAGCGCGCATGCGGATGATGGCGACGGGGACGGCGATGGCGATGGCGGCGACGGTGGAGGCGGCGGCGCAGGGGCGGGTGGTGACGGCGGCGGGGGCGGCGAGGCCGCCTACGAGCCGATGGAAGACCCGCTGCCGATCGCCGGTGAGACCTTCATCGCCGACGAATTGCTGCTGCTCGCCCCCACCCAGGCGGCACTGAATCGCGCCAGCGCCATCGGCTTT
>NZ_AMXA01000077.1 GCF_000310145.2 Thauera sp. 28 | reverse complement strand
ATATCGGAATGTTTGGTACCGATTTCGTTCAACTAACTCCCAGGAGACAGCATGAGCCAGCCCACCCCCGACGGCCGCAGCGTGGCCAGCGGCCCGACCAAGATGACCCCCTCCGAAGCCTTCGTCGAAACCCTGGTGGCCAACGGCGTCACCGACATGTTCGGCATCATGGGCTCGGCCTTCATGGACGCGATGGACATTTTCGCGCCGGCCGGCATCCGGCTGATCCCGGTGGTGCACGAGCAGGGCGCGGGCCACATGGCCGACGGCTACTCGCGGGTGTCGGGCCGCCACGGCGTGGTGATCGGCCAGAACGGCCCGGGCATCAGCAACTGCGTGACCGCGATCGGCGCGGCCTACTGGGCGCACAGCCCGGTGGTGATCATCACCCCCGAGACGGGCACGATGACGATGGGGCTGGGCGGCTTCCAGGAGTGCAAGCAGCTGCCGATGTTCCAGGAGTTCACCAAGTACCAGGGCCACGTCACCCACCCGGCGCGCATGGCCGAGTACACCGGTCGCTGCTTCGACCGGGCGATGAGCGAGATGGGCCCGACGCAGCTGAACATTCCGCGCGACTACTTCTACGGCGAGATCACCTGCGAGATCCCCAAGCCGGCGCGGCTGGACCGTGGCGCGGGCGGCGAGCAAAGCCTCAATGAAGCGGCCGAGCTGCTGGCCAAGGCCAAGTTCCCGGTGATCATCTCGGGCGGCGGCGTGGTGATGGCCGACGCGATCGAGGAGTGCAAGGCGCTGGCCGAGCGCCTGGGCGCGCCGGTGGTCAACAGCTACCTGCACAACGACTCGTTCCCGGCGAGCCACCCGCTGTGGTGCGGCCCGCTGGGCTACCAGGGCTCGAAGGCGGCGATGAAGCTGATCAGCCAGGCCGACGTGGTGGTGGCGCTGGGTTCGCGCCTGGGCCCGTTCGGTACGCTGCCGCAGCACGGCATGGACTACTGGCCCAAGAACGCGAAGATCATCCAGATCGACGCGGACAACAAGATGCTCGGGCTGGTGAAGAAGATCTCGGTGGGCATCTGCGGTGATGCCAAGGCGGCGGCGGTGGCACTGACGGCGCGGCTCGCGAATCGTGCGCTCGACTGCGACGCCACCAAGGGCGAGCGCGCGGCGAAGATCGCCGCCGAGAAAGCCGCGTGGGAGAAGGAGCTCGACGAATGGACGCACGAGCGCGACCCGTTCAGCCTGGACATGATCGAAGAGAACGCCAAGGAGAAGCCGTTCTCGGGCGGCGAGTACCTGCACCCGCGCCAGGTGCTGCGCGAGCTCGAGAAGGCGATGCCCGAGGACGTGATGGTGTCGACCGACATCGGCAACATCAACTCGGTGGCCAACAGCTACCTGCGCTTTGAGAAGCCGAGGAGCTTCTTCGCGGCGATGAGCTTTGGCAACTGCGGCTACGCCTTCCCGACCATCATCGGCGCCAAGGTGGCCGCGCCGCACCGTCCGGCGGTGTCGTACGCGGGTGACGGCGCCTGGGGCATGAGCCTGATGGAGACGATGACCTGCGTGCGCCACAACATTCCGGTGACCGCGGTGGTGTTCCACAACCGTCAGTGGGGTGCGGAGAAGAAGAACCAGGTGGACTTCTACAACCGCCGCTTCGTCGCTGGCGAGCTGGACAACCAGAGCTTTGCCGAGATCGCGCG
>NZ_AMXA01000075.1 GCF_000310145.2 Thauera sp. 28 | reverse complement strand
CGAGCCGCGAGGGGTTGGGGGCGGTGGGGGTGGGTGGGTGCGATGAAAGGCTCGCGGCTGGCGCCGCTCCCACAGGGGCGCCGGCGCGTGTCAGGTGGCGAGCTTTTGGGCGCGGATGGACTGGTATTCGTCTTGCCAGAACCATTTCTCTTCGCCGAAGGCGGGGACGAGTTGGTCGAGCCAGGTGGCTTTGTCGTCGTACTTGGCGAAGAAGGGGCGCTGGACCCAGTCGGGGTTGCGGCCCTGGATGAAGCGCAGCACGAAGACCTTTTCGCCGGCGATCTCGGTCACGCCCTGGATTTCGACCTTGCCGGGGCTGGCGCTCATGCTGGGGCCGCGGGCGGTGCGGGCGAGGCCGGAGACTTGCTGGATGGCTTGCTGGTAGATCTCCCAGGCGCGCACGAGGGGGACTTCGAAGTAGTTGCGGGCGCCGGTGTCGCGTTCGACGAACATGTAGTAGGGAACGATGCCGAGCTTGACTTCCATCTTCCACAGTTTGGCCCATACGGCGGGGTCGTCGTTGATGTGGGCGATGAGCGGGCCCTGGGCGCGGATGACGACGCCGGTGGCGCGCACGCGACGGATGGCGGCCTGGGCGGCGTCGGTGTCGAGTTCCTTCCAGTGGTTGTAGTGCGCCATGAGGGCGACGTGCTTGCCGGATTCGACGAGCTGGGCGAGCAGGCGCATGAGGTCGTCGGCGTCGTCGGCGCCGAGGAAGCGGTGCGGCCAGAAGGTGAGCGCCTTGGAGCCGATGCGGATGGTCTGGATGTGGTCGAACTCGGGTTGCAGGAGGGGTTCGAGGTAGTCGCGCAGGTGGCGCGTCTTCATGACCATGGGGTCGCCGCCGGTGACGAGCAGGTCGGTGACTTCGGTGTGCTGGCGCAGGTAGGCGTGCAGCGCGCTGGCTTCGGACGATGCGATGCGCAGGTCCTTGTCGCCGACGAACTGCGCCCAACGGAAGCAGAAGGTGCAGTAGGCGTGACAGGTCTGGCCCTGGCTGGGGAAGAAGAGGACGGTTTCGCGGTACTTGTGCTGCATGCCGTCGAGGCGGTGGCCTTCGTCGTCGACCGGCATGTTCATCTGCATCTGGTCGGCGGGGTGCGGGTTGAGGGCGTGGCGGACTTCGTCGATGGCACGTTCGAGTTCGTCCTTGGGGGCTTCGGCACGCAGCAAGGCGGCGATGCGGTCGTAGTGCTCGGGGGCGAGCATGCCGCGCTGCGGGAAGGTGAGCTGGAAGATGGGGTCGTCGGGGACCTGGCGCCAGTCGATGAGTTCGTCGATGACGTATTGGTTGACGCGGAACGGCAGCACCGAGGAGACGACCTTCATTTCGAAGCGCTGTTCGGGCGACAGGCGGGCCAGCGGGGCGATGCGGTCGAGGTCGCGCTGGGTGTAGACCTTGAAGGGCACGGGGTCGAACAGGCTGGCGCCGTCGAGGGGCTTGAGGGCGTGGACTTGCGCGTTCATGTGTTGTCCTCCAGTTGTGTCGGGGGCGGTCCCCGTCTTTTTTGGGCTGGCAATGCTACGGCGCAAAGTGAATTGGCGCAAATGTGACTGGAGGACGGGGGATTGGTTCCGTGGGGAAAGGGGCGCGGCGCTTGGTGTTGCGGTGGGAGCGGCGCGAGCCGCGAGGGGTTGGGGTGGCTGCGATGGGCGGGGTCGCCTTCAGACCCTCGCGGCTGGCGCCGCTCCTACGGGGGGGGCGGCGCT
>NZ_AMXA01000074.1 GCF_000310145.2 Thauera sp. 28 | reverse complement strand
CCTAGCCCGCATTTCTCACAGATAGGAGGCGCATCGCGGCCGGAAATATGAGAAAGTTGTTTTGCGAGAACGACTTAACCATACTCCGGAGGAATCCGCGATGCCGACACAGTGTACCGGACGAAGCCAAGGTGCGGAGCGTATTGAGGGCCGCCAGGTGGCGGTTGATTTCGACGGAGGGCAGATCAGCTCGGATGCGGGCGCGCTGTTGCTGCGCGAGGTCGATCGCACGTTGCGACTGACCGAGCGGGTGGCGGCCTGCTTCGAGGATGGGCGTGATCCGGAGCTGATCGAACACACCGTGCACACGCTGGTGATGCAACGGATCGTGGGGATCGCGCTCGGCTACGAGGACCTGAACGACCACGACCAGTTGCGCCGTGACCCGGTGCTGGCCACGCTGGCGGGCAAGCTCAGCGCTCGGCGCAAGGGCTGCGAGCCGCTGGCGGGCAAGTCGACCTTGAACCGGCTCGAACATGCCCCCGACACCAAGGACGGTTCGCGCTATCACAAGATCGCTCACGATCCGGCGGCCTTCGAGTCACTGTTTGTCGAGTGCTTCATCGAGGCACATGCGCAGGCGCCTGAAGAGATCATCCTCGATCTGGACGCCACCGACGACCCGCTGCACGGCCAGCAGGAAGGGCGCTTCTTCCATGGCTACTACGGCGGTTACTGCTACTTGCCGCTGTACATCTTCTGCGGCCGACATCTGCTCGCCGCCAAGCTGCGCCGGGCCAACACGGATGCCTCGGCGGGCAGCATCGATGAACTCGAACGCATCATCACCCAGATCCGCCGCCACTGGCCCGAGGTGCGCATCGTGCTGCGCGCCGACTCGGGCTTTGCGCGCGATGCCTTGATGAGCTGGTGCGAAGCAGAGCACATCGACTTCGTGTTCGGGCTGGCCAAAAATGATCGGCTCAAGGCGCAGATCGACACCGAGATGAGCGAGGCGCAGGCCGAATGCACCCAGACCGGCAAGCCCGCGCGGCGGTTTCGCGACTTCACCTACCGCACCCTCGACAGCTGGTCGCGTGTCCGACGGGTCGTCGGCAAGGCCGAACAGTTACCGGGCAAGGCCAATCCGCGCTTCATCGTCACCAGCCTGGACGCCCAGCGCTGGCCGGCACGCGAACTGTATGAGGCGCTGTACTGCGCCCGCGGCGAAATGGAGAACCGGATCAAGGAGTGCCAGCTTCATCTGTTCGCCGATCGCACCTCGACGGCGACGATGCGGGCCAACCAGCTGCGGCTGTGGTTCGCCTCCTTCGCCTACGTCATGCTCGAAGCGCTGCGCCGCATCGGGCTGGCTGGCACCGAACTGGCCGACGCCACCTGCGAGAGCCTGCGCCTGAAACTGCTCAAGATCGGCGCACGGGTCAAGATCAGCGTGCGCCGCATCCACATCAGCATGGCCAGCAGTCATCCATTCCAGACCGCATGGCGCCTGGCCCAGGCCAGACTCGCCCCCGGCTGATCCGCCACGCTACCGTGGCCCTGCTGATCCGATCGCGCTCCCGTTCGCGCGAGGCGGTCTCATGCCCGAACAGCGCCGCTTGCCCCCTCAACGCACCTGACCGCTCGCAGAACCTCACCCGCCTGCCCTCGATTGGCCGCTCGCGGGCCTGAACCCTCGCGGTCACGGCGACGCGTGAAGCAAAAAGCCGCACCACCGGGGGCCGAACCGTGAGGGTGTGAGAAATGCGGGCTAGA
>NZ_AMXA01000073.1 GCF_000310145.2 Thauera sp. 28 | reverse complement strand
CCAGCATCGACTGTGCCCATGCCGTCACCGCGTAAGCGCGCAGTCACGCCGGCCTCCTGCATTGACGCTTCGTGGAATTCGATGACCTCGGACACCAGTTCGGCCAGGCTATCCACACGGTGGCGACGGGCGCGCTCCCCGCGATCGGCCCGGGACAAGAACAACATGTCATTGACCAGCCCCGCTAAAAGTTGAAGATCCTCGAGGTTCGATCCGAGCACATCGCGCAGTTCGGCGACATCGCGCTGACGACTCAGAGCTAGCTCGGTCTCACCAATCAAGGTCGCCAGCGGTGTGCGCAGCTCGTGAGCGACATCGGCGTTGAACCCTTCCAGTTGTTGATATGCGCGGTTCAATCGAACCAGGAGCGCGTTGAATTGTGTGACCAACGGCTGAAGCTCCTGTGCCTGGGCGGAGCCGTCAAGCGGCTGTCCAACGCTTTCCGGGCTTAGGGCCGCTGCTTGTCGAGCCAGGTCGCGAACAGGCAAGAGCGCTCTACGAACGAGCCATGCGCCGCCCACTGAGATGGCCGCCGCTCCACCAAGGGCGCTCGCGAGTAGCGTCCAGGCCAACTGCTCCAAAAGCAGCGCGTCGGCGCTGCTGTCGAGCATCAATTCGGCGCGCAGCATGGTTGTGGGCGACCATGGCACGGAGATTTCGAACTCATCCCGCCGCAGGATTGCGCCGGGGCTTGAACGCGCCGGAGTTGCGTACAGAAGAGCGTCAGATCCCTGGATCAGCCGTAACTCGAGGTTGGCATGGCCCACAAAGAAGTCGTCGAGCTTGTGACGCAGGCTCGGCAACGCGTCCCGCGTTGCAATCTCGCCGACGAGATGGCGCACTATGTCCCGCTTGTGCCGCAGTTCGTCCGTCTGCTTGTTGGAGAGATTTAGACTCGCGCCCACGTAAACGATCGAGCAGACCAAGCCGAGCCCCAGCGAGGCCAGCACGGCGAGCCACCACGATAACCAGCGGCTAAGCGAACGCGGATTGCGCATTCTCAGGGCTTCCGGTCCTCAAGGACGTATCCCATGCCGCGCACGGTATGCAACAACTTCTTCTCGAAAGCGTCGTCGATCTTGCCGCGCAACCGGCGCACCGCAACTTCGACCACGTTCGTATTGCTGTCGAAATTCATGTCCCACACCTGCGCTGCGAGCGCGGTACGGGAAAGGACCTGCCCTTGCCGGCGCAGCAGCAACGTCAGCAACGTGAACTCCTTGGCGGTCAGGTCGAGGCGCTGCCCGGATCGTGACGCCTTGCGCCGAACCAGGTCGAGTTCGAGGTCCGCCAAACGGAGCACCGTTGAATCCTGGCTATCCGAGCGCAAGGCACCGCGCCGCAACAAGGCCTGCACGCGAGCGAGCAACTCGGACAGTGCAAACGGCTTCACCAGGTAATCGTCGGCACCCGCCTGCAGGCCTCTGACCCGATCCTCGACCTCGTCCCGCGCGGTCAGCATCAGGACGGGTACGTGTTTGCCCCGACGCAGTTCTTGCAAGACGGCATAGCCATCCAGCCCCGGAAGCATGACGTCGAGGAGGACGAGGTCGTAATGCCCTTCGGTCGCGAGATAGCGGCCATCCGTGCCGCTGTGCGCGACATCCACGATGTAATTGCTTTCGGTGAGCGCCCTGCGTAGGTATTCGGCGAGCTTGGGCTCGTCTTCCACAACCAGAATCTTCATGCAGCGATTATCGCGGAGATGCCGAAACCATCACATTACGAAATCGTAATCTGGCAGTTCGCGATTCGACGAGGATGGACC
>NZ_AMXA01000072.1 GCF_000310145.2 Thauera sp. 28 | reverse complement strand
CTGCCGGCGTGGGCTGCAGCGGTCGGGGCTGCGGCGGCAGCAGCGATCGGCGCCGGCGCGGCGGCAGGCGCCGCTCCCGCAGCGGCGCCAGCGGCCTCGATCTTGATCAAGACCGCGCCTTCGCCGACCTTGTCACCCAGGCCGACCAGGACTTCCCTGACCACGCCGGCGGCCGAGGACGGCACGTCCATCGTTGCCTTGTCCGATTCGAGCGTGCAGATCGCATCGTCCACGTTGATGCTGTCGCCAACCTTCACGAACAGCTCGATGATCGGCACCGCATCGAAATCGCCGATGTCGGGCACCTTCACTTCAATCATTTGACTCATCTTCTTCACCTCGTGAGGAGTTCCGGAAGAGGGGGCGTCGGGGCCGGCTTGAACCTGGCTCCGACGCCTCGCTCCTCACTGCGTCAGAGCATCACCCGGCGGAAGTCCGCCAGCAGTTGCGCGAGGTACACGTTGAAGCGGGTGGCCAGCGCGCCGTCGATGACGCGGTGGTCCGCGGTCAGCGACATCGGCAGCGTCAGGCGCGGCACGAACTGCTTGCCGTCCCACACCGGCTTCATCACCGACTTGTTCACCCCGAGGATGGCCACTTCGGGCGCATTGACGATCGGCGCGAAGTAGGTGCCACCGATGCCGCCCAGCGAGCTGATCGTGAAGCACGCCCCCGACATGTCGGCCGGACCGAGCTTGCCGTCGCGCGCCTTCTTGGCCAGCGCACCGGTCTCGGCGGCGATGTCGAACACGCTCTTCTTGTCGGCGTCCTTCACCACCGGCACGACCAGGCCGTTCGGGGTGTCGGCCGCGAAGGCGATGTTGAAGTACTTCTTGTAGACCAGGCTCATTTCACCACCACTCGCGTCGAGCGAGGTGTTGAACTCGGGGAACTCCTGCAGCGCGCGCACCGAGGCCTTGATGATGAAGGCGAGCATGGTGAGCTTCTTGCCCGACTTCTCGTACTCCTTGTTCATCTGCACCCGGAAGGCTTCCAGGTCGGTGATGTCGGCGTCCTCGTGGTAGGTCACCGCCGGGATCATCACCCAGTTGCGCGCGAGGTTCTGGCCGGAGATCTTCTTGATGCGGGAGAGCGGCTTGACTTCGATCTCGCCAAACTTGGCGAAGTCGACCTTCGGCCACGGCAGCAGATCCAGCCCGCCACCCAGCGATGCACCTGCGGCTGCAGCCGGGGTCTTGCCAGGAACCACCCCGGTCGTCATCGCGCTCTTGATGAAGGCGGCGACGTCTTCCTTGAGGATGCGGCCCTTCGGGCCGCTGGCCTTGACCTGGCCGAGGTCGACACCGAGCTCGCGGGCGAAGGCGCGCACCGAGGGGCTGGCGTGCACCTTGCCGCCGACCTTGACCGCCGAGGGCGCCGCGGCCGACGCAATCGGCATCGAGGCCGGGGCACTGGCGGCCGGGCCGCCATCGGCCAGGGGGGCCGGTGAGGGTGCGGCCGCGGCCGGTATGGCGACCGCCGCACCACCAGCGGTCTCGACCTTGATCAGCACGCTGCCTTCGCCGACCTTGTCGCCGATGCTGACCAGCACTTCCTTGACCACGCCGGCGTGCGAGGACGGCACGTCCATCGTCGCCTTGTCGGACTCGAGCGTGGCGATGGCGTCGTCCACCTTGATCGTGTCGCCCACCTTCACGAAGAGCTCGATCACCGGCACCGCGTCGAAGTCGCCGATGTCGGGCACCTTCACCTCGACCACGCCACCGGCGGCCGCGGGGGCGGCAGCCGGAGCGGGCGCAGCGGCCGGAGCCGGCGCTGCAGCGGCCGGGGCAGCAGCCGCAACGGCAGGC
>NZ_AMXA01000071.1 GCF_000310145.2 Thauera sp. 28 | reverse complement strand
GGAGCGGCGCCAGCCGCGAGCTTTTCATCGAGCCCACCCAGGCCGTGTCGCCTTCAACCCCTCGCGGCTGGCGCCGCTCCTACGGGGGAGACGCGCGGCGGGGGGGGCTTGCTGTAGGAGCGGCGCAAGCCGCGAGCTTTTCCGGGCGGCTGCGACGAGCCGCGTCGCCTTCAACATCTCGCGGCTGGTGCCGCTCCTACAGTGCGACCAGGCGCCTGGGTTGCGGTAGGCGCGGCGCAAGCCGCGCGCTTTTTGGGGGCTTAGCTGCGGCCGACGCTGTAATACGACCAGCCGTCGGCCTTGAGGCGGTCGGGGTGGTAGAGGTTGCGGCCGTCGACGATCACGCGGGCGGAGAGGCGGCCTTGCATCTCGTCGAAGTCGGGCGCGCGGAACTGCTGCCACTCGGTGCAGATCGCCAGTGCGTCGGCGCCTTCCAGCGCCGCGTACTTGTTGGCCGCCAGGGTGAAGTCGTCGCGCTCGCCGTAGATGCGGCGGGTCTCTTCCATCGCCACCGGGTCAAACGCCTGCACGCGCGCACCCGCGGCCCACAGCGCCTCGATCAGCGTGCGGCTGGGGGCTTCGCGCATGTCGTCGGTGTTGGGCTTGAAGGCCAGGCCCCACACCGCCACCGTCTTGCCGGCCAGCTTGTCCGCACCGCCAAAGTGGCGCGCCAGCTTGGCAAACAGCACCCCCTTCTGGCGGTTGTTCACCGCCTCCACCGCCTTGAGCAGCGGCGCTTCGTAGCCGATCTGGTCGGCCGTGCGCCCCAGCGCCTGCACATCCTTCGGGAAGCAGCTGCCACCGTAGCCGCAACCCGGGTAGATGAAGTGGTAGCCGATGCGCGGATCCGCACCGATGCCCTTGCGCACCTCCTCGATGTCCGCCCCCAGGATCTCGGCCATGTTCGCCAGCTCGTTCATGAAGCTGATCTTGGTCGCCAGCATCGCGTTGGCCGCGTACTTGGTCAGCTCGGCGCTGCGCACGTCCATGAACATGGTGCGCTCATGGTTGCGGTTGAAGGGCTCGTACAGCTCGCGCATCAGCGCGCGCGCCTTGTCCGAATCGGTACCGATGATGATGCGGTCGGGTTTGAGGAAGTCGCCCACCGCCGCCCCTTCCTTGAGGAATTCCGGGTTCGACACCACGTCGTAGGGCTGCGCCACCCCGCGCTCGGCCAGCACCGCCGCCACGCGCTCGCGCACCTTGTCGGCCGTGCCCACCGGCACCGTCGACTTGTTGATCAGCACCTTGTAGCCCGCCATGTTGCGCGCCACGCTCTCGGCCACTGCCAGCACGTACTGCAGATCGGCCGAACCGTCCTCGTCCGGCGGCGTGCCCACGGCAATAAACTGCACCTGCGCATGCGCTACCCCGCGCGCCACGTCGGTGGTGAAGGCCAGGCGCCCTTCACCCACGTTGCGCGCCACGATCGCATCCAGCCCCGGCTCCCAGATCGGCAGCTCGCCCTGGTTGAGGCGGTCGATCTTGCGCTGATCGATATCCACGCACACCACGTTATGGCCCACCTCAGCCAGGCAGGCCCCCGTTACCAGGCCAACGTAGCCCGTACCAAAAATCGTCAGCTTCATACAACCTCCAATGACATCAAACCCATCACGCGCACGCCCAAGCACGCGCGCCAAAATTCAATACGCCCCCACCGCCACCGGAGCGGCCACCGCCGCCGGGCACTGTAGGAGCGGCGCAAGCCGCGAGCCCTTCTCCTGCCCAACCCGGGCCGCGTCGCCTTCAAACCCTCGCGGCTGGCGCCGCTCCCACAAGGGGCGGACACCGCCGCCGGGCACTGTAGGAGCGGCGCAAGCCGCGAGTTTTTCATCGGTCCAGCGCAGGCCGCGTCGCCTTCAAAACCTCGCGGCTTGCGCCGCTCCTACGGGGGGCGCAAGCCGCGGGCCTTCAAAACAAAAAACTCACCTTCCGCCCAGCCCTTCCTC
>NZ_AMXA01000070.1 GCF_000310145.2 Thauera sp. 28 | reverse complement strand
GGCCGGGCGCATCCGCATCGGCGAGCGCCCGCTCGCGCCAGCCGACATCGCCGTGCTGGTGCGCAGCCACAGCCAGGGCGCGCGCATGCGCCAGGCGCTGGCGGCGGCGGGCGTGGGCAGCGTCGAGCTGTCGCAGGCCAGCGTGTTCCACACCGAGGACGCGGAGGAACTCGAGCGCGTGCTGCTGGCGATCGCCGAGCCCGGGCGTGAACGCCGCGTGCTCGCCGCGCTCGCCACCTCGGCGATGGGGCATGACGCGGCCGCGCTCGCCCGCCTGGCGGCCGACGAGGCGGCGCTGCTCGCTCGCCTGGAGGCGTTTGCGCGCTGGCGCGAGCTGTGGCTGGCGCGTGGCTTCGGCGTCATGCTGCGGCAGTGGATGAGCGATGCCGGTGTCGCCGCCCGCCTGCTCGCGCGCGCCGACGGCGAGCGCCGCCTCACCAACCTGATGCACCTGGCCGAGCTGCTGCAGCAATCCGCCGGCCAGGCTTCGCCGGAGGTGCTGTTGCGCAGTCTCGCCAGCCGCCGAGCCGATGCGCGCGGCGGCGAGGCGGCCCAGCTGCGCCTGGAGTCGGACCGCAACCTGGTACAGATCGTTACCGTGCATCGCGCCAAGGGCCTGGAGTACGGCATCGTGTTCTGTCCCTTCCTGTTCGACGGCTACAGCCGCAACGGCAGCGAAGGGCCGATGCGCGCCTGGCATGACGACGACGGCGAACTGGTGCTCGACTACCGCGCCGACCCCGCCGATGCCAAGGAGATCGCCACCCGCCTGCGCCGCGAGCGCCAGGCCGAGGACCTGCGCCTGATCTACGTCGCGCTCACCCGTGCCGTGCAGCGCTGCTACCTGGTGGTGGGCAGCTATGCGACCTCGAGTTTTGGCCGCATCAGTCACGGCGAGGGCGGGCGCAGTCTGCTCAACTGGATGGTGGCCGGCGTCGGCATGAGCCCGGCGCAGTGGGACGCCCACAAGCGGAGCCCGGCCGACATCGACGCGCAGTGGCGCGCGCTGGTGGCCGCGGCGAAACACGAAGGCAGGCCGGTGATGCGCCTGGACGACCTGCCCAGCGGCGAGGCCGGGGCGCTCGCCATGCCGTCCGGCGCCACCCAGCGTCCGCGCGCCCAGCGTCCGCCGCAGGTGGGCGCGGGCTGGCGCATCGGCAGCTTCAGCGCGCTGATCTCGGGTGCGGTACATGAGCAGGCAGCGCGCGACCACGATGCCCGCGCGCTGCCTGCGTCCGCACCGGAGGCGGCAGCGGGGAGCGAGGTGGCGCCCGGCCAGCCCATCCCCGCCGACGACATCCTGCGCTTCCCGCGTGGCCCGGTGGCAGGCGACTGCCTGCACGCGGTGTTCGAGGCCATCGATTTCTGCGACCCGAGCGGCTGGGAGGCGGCCATCGCCGCCGCGCTGCAGGCGCACCCGCAGCGCCCGCCCGCCACCTTGGGCGAGCGCGAGCGTGCGCTCGAGACCGTGCGCCAGCCGCAGCGCCTGCGGCGCATGCTCGACGACGTGCTTGCCACGCCGCTGCTGGGGGCGACGGCGGGCGCAGGCGCTGCGCTGCGCCTGGATGGGGTCACTGCCGCCCGCCGCCGCGTCGAGCTCGGCTTCCACCTGCCTGCGCCTGTGCTCGGCGCGGCGCAGCTCAACGCCTGGCTGGCCGCGCGCGGCTACCGTGTGCCACGGCTGGACTTCAAGGACCTCGCCGGCTACCTCAAGGGCTACATTGACCTCGTGTTCGAACACGACGGCCGCTACTGGGTGCTCGACTGGAAGTCCAACCATCTCGGCGACACGCCGCAGGACTACGCGCCCGCACGCCTGGAGGCCGCGATGCAGGCCCATGGCTACCACCTGCAGCACCTGCTCTACACCCTGGCGTTGCACCGCCACCTGCAGCGCAGCCTGCCTGGCTACGACTATGCGCACCATTTCGGCGGCGTGCTCTATCTGTTCGTACGCGGCGTGCGTCCGCACTGGCAGCTCGACGGCCAGCCCTGCGGCGTATTCCACCACCGTGCGGCAGAGGCCGACATCCTCGCCCTCGACCGCCTCGTCGCCGCGGCGCCCACCCCATCCGAGGTGATCGAGGCATGACAACGACGGCATCCACTGCGCTCCGCTTCGACAGCCTGCCGCCGGCCGAGCTCGACCTCGCCGACGGCTTCGCCCGCCACCTGCTCGACTGGGCCGCCAGCCTCGGCGCGCCGGCGGCGAGC
>NZ_AMXA01000069.1 GCF_000310145.2 Thauera sp. 28 | reverse complement strand
GCGCACCAGCACGGCGATGTCGGCTGGCGCGAGCGGGCGCTCGCCGATGCGGATGCGCCCGGCCGCGCCAGCTGCGATCAGGCGGGCGATCTCGGCCGCGCTCGCACGTGCAGCACGGCGCAAGGCCTCGGCACGCGCCAGGCGCACGCCGCCGCTCGCATCCAGAGCGCCGTCCCCGCCGGCCTGCCCATCACCGCCGTCGCTCTGTTCGCCCTCTTCACCCCCGGCCGTCGCCAGCGTCTCGTCGCGCGGGATCCGCCACAGCCGCAGCGGTGGTCCGGGGTCGCCCGGTGCTGCGCCGCCCTCCCCGGCCTCGGTATCGTCGACCAGCGGCGTGCGCGGCCGGCTGCCGGCGCCGACCTGCACGTAATCCAGCCCGGTCATCATGAACACTGCCGGGTTGGCGCCGAACAGGTGGTTGCAGGCCTCGATCAGTGCGGGCGCCGAGCGCTGGTTGTGGGCCAGGGTGTAGCGCGCATCGGCACGCTCGCGCGCCATCAGGTAGGTAAACAGGTCGGCGCTGCGGAAGCTGTAGATCGCCTGCTTGGGGTCGCCGACCAGGAACAGCGTGCCGTGACGACCCTCGGCGCGGTAGATGCGGTCGAAGATGCCGAACTGCAGCGGGTCGGTGTCCTGGAATTCGTCGATCAGCGCCACCGGATAACGCGCATGCAGTGCCGCCGCAAGCCAGGGCTGGGCGCCACCGTGCAAGGCCTGGTGGGCATTCCACAGGATGTCGTCGAAGGCAATCTGGCGCTCGTCGCGCTTGCGCCGGCGCAGCGCTTCCGCCCCCGATTCGATGCAGCGCCGCAGCAGGCCCGCGCGCAAGCCGTCGAGCAGGGCTTCGGCCTCTGCACGGGCGGCAAGCAGCTCGGCGGCGGCATCGAAGAAGGGGTGGGCAGGCGGCGCCAGGCCACGCTTGAGGGCGTCCTTCTTGCTGCGTGCGAGCAAGGTGTCGGCGGCAAGCAGGGCGAGCTTGTGGTCCTTTGGCAGCGGCGCGGAGACGTCGTGCGCGCCCAGCCAGTGCGCCCACTCGGCGCCCGCGCGCGCCACCGCATCGGCCTTGTAGCTGGTGGCGTTGAGGTGCTCGAGGCTGGCCAGCACGTGCTCGACCGCGGACTCGCGCTCGCCGGCCAGCGCACGCGCCGCGGCCCAGGCCGCATCCAGGCGCACCTGCGCGGCATCAACGGCAGCGGCACAACGGGCATCCTCAGCCGCGTGCGCCGCCTCGTCCCACAGCACGCGCGCGAGCGGGCGCGCCATGTGGCGACCGAGGACGTCCGCCCACGCCTCGGGGCTGTCCCGGCGTGCCAGCAGGTGGGCGGCGAGCGCCGCGGGCAGCGCACCGCCGGCGAACTCGCGCCGCCAGAAGTCGCGCACCACCTCCAGGCGCAGCGCGTCGTCGTCCTCGACCAGCTCGAGCGCATAGGGCAGGCCGGCAGCGAAGGGCGTATCGGCGAGCGCACGCTGGCAGAAGCCGTGGATAGTGAAGATCGACGCCTCGTCGAAGACCTGCAGCGCATGGCGCAGGCGCAGGCGCATCAGTGCGGTGTCGACGCCGCGCGCCTGCACCGTCTCGATCAGGCGCGGCACGAAGGGGTCGCCGCCTGGGGCGGCGCCGTCGAGCACGCGCAGGGTCTCGGCGAGGCGGTCGCGGATGCGCCCCGACAGCTCGGCAGTGGCGGCCTTGGTGAAGGTGACCACCAGCAGCGACTCCACCCCCAGCCCGCGTTCGAGCAGCAGGCGCAGGTAGAGACCGCAGATGTTCCAGGTCTTGCCTGTACCGGCCGAGGCCTCGACCAGGCGGACGCCGTCGAGCGGGCAATGGAAAACGTCGAGTTCGGGAGCGGCGGACATGGCGGCGATGGTAACGGAGGGCGGCACGGCGGGGTACCGCAGGAGCGACGCAAGTCGCGAGTTTCTCGGGCAGTACCCCATCGCCATCGCCTTCAACCCCTCGCGGCTCGCGCCGCTCCCACGCGGGTGATCAACCACGGCGGCGCACCGTAGGAGCGACACAAGTCGCGAGCCTCTCGGGCAGTACCCCATCGCCATCGCCTTCAACCCCTCGCGGCTCGCGCCGCTCCCACGCAGGTGATCAACCGCGGCGGCGCACTGTAGGAGCGACGCAAGTCGCGAGCTTTTCGGGCAGCACCCCATCGCCGTCGCCTTCAACCCCTCGCGGCTCGCGCCGCTCCCACGCGGGTGATCAACCGCGGCGGCGCACTGTAGGAGCGACGCAAGTCGCGAGCTTTTCGGGCAGCACCCCATCGTCATCGCCTTCAACCCCTCGCGGCTCGCGCCGCTCCCACGCGGGTGATCAACCGCGGCGGCGCACTGTAGGAGCGACGCAAGTCGCGAGC
>NZ_AMXA01000068.1 GCF_000310145.2 Thauera sp. 28 | reverse complement strand
CTCGCGGCTGGCGCCGCTCCTACAGCAGAGCCAGGCGCTTGGTCGCACTGTAGGAGCGGCGCCAGCCGCGAGGGGTTGGAAGAACTCTCCCGGCAAGTTTGGTCGAAGTGTGTATAGTTTTGTGTATAGAAGCGCTTCGTAGAGGGGAGGGTGACATGGTGCGCGATGGGGGCTATCCGAAGCTTGAACGGCAACCGCTGACCTTGGTGCTGGCGGAGTTCCGCTTCGGGCGGGTGGCGTTCGAGCCGGCTGCGTTGGTGGCGCTCAAGGAGCGGATGGCGCGACGCTTTACGGACGTGACCGAGGGCGTGGCGCAGCAAGTGCAGCTTGGCGACGCGGGGGTCACGATCATGCCGGCGCCGTATGTGATCTGGCGGGCGCCGGAGGCAGGGGCGGCAGTGCACCTGGAGGTGGATCGGATTGCCTACGCCACGACGATGTACCCGCGCTTCGAGGGGTTTGCGAAAGATTGCCTGGCTGTGGTGGAGGCGTTGGTTGAAACCCTGCGCCCGCCGAGCTTGCATCGGGTGGGGCTGCGCTACAATGACGCCGTCGTACCGATGCCGGATGAATTGCTGGAGCACTATGTCGCGGCGCCCTTGCTGCCGTTTTCGCCCTTGGCCGCCGACGGCGAAACGGTCATGCGGCACTTGAGCGAGACGGTGGTGCAGACCACGGCAGGGGCGCTCGTGGTGCGGGCGCTGGCCGGTGTGCACGGGCTGGGCATGATGCCCGACTTGCTGGGGCAGTTCGATCTGCCGCTTAAGGTCGAGGTGCCCAACGATCGGCCCGTCGCGGTGCTGGATTTTGATCATTACTGGGAAGTGGCAGAGGCCGAAGGCGTGCCCTTCGATGTCGATGCCGCGCGCAGTCGGCTCGACCGGCTGCACGAGCCGGCCCGAGAGGCTTTTTGGAAAGTGACGACGGAGTTTGCGAGGACACAGCGATGGAACTGATGCGAAGCGGGTTTGCAGGCGCGCCGCGGGGGTTTCTGGCGTTGGTTGCCGGCGGAGCCGAGCTTGGACGGGCGACTGTCGTCACCCGGCCGAGCGGCGGGGTCGTGATGTGCTTCTTCTCGGATCCATCGGGCGGGGCCGACAGGCTGCGCGTTCTTCCGTCGCTTCCGCGCCCGGATCTGGCGCGTGACCCGGCCCGGACAGGCTTGGGTGTGGCGGCTGATCTTGATCTGATTGCGCGCGTGTTCGGATTGAATACGGCGCAGATCGCCGAGATTTGCGGCCCTGTGACCCGACCGACTGTTTATGCGTGGCGCGATGGTGCGGCACCCCGGCCGGCGAAGCTGGCCCGTATTCACATGCTGCGTCGCGCTGCGCTCGATTGGGAGCGGTCGGGGTTTGGTGTGCCGGGTACGGCGATGACCGCACCGGTGATCTACGAGAAGAGCCTGTTCGACCTGCTGCGTGCCGACCCACTGGATCTGGCCGCGATTCAGTTTGCGGGCGGCCGTCTTGCGATGGAGCGCGAGATGGCGGCCAGGCGCACCTTTGCCGACCCTTTTCGCTGAGGGCCGTTGATCGATGGCGGCGCTTGGGAGGCAGGTTGCGGATAGAGGCTGGCAGCAGGGCAGCGTTTTGCGCTGCGACGATCACGCGTTGCTGGGCGCGCGTTACCTTGAGGGGGAGCCCGCAGGAGATTTGATCGGCCTGGTGGTGAGCCAATCCTGCGATCTGACGCATGAATCGCTTCAGGGCGAGCCGTACGCGGAGATCCTTGTCGGATTGCGGGCCGAGGACGATGCCGCCCTGAAACGACGGGGACACTGCGCTGCCGGGAAACATCCTCGCTGTTTGCACATGCCGATTCGGCAGGAGGGCAACGAGGTCTGGTTTCAGTTCTTGCCGTGGGACCGGCTCTTTGTCGACCGCGCGGTGCTGGCCGACCGCATGCCGGATGATACGCGCGTGGTCCTGCAGGCGGACCTCGACCTGCTGGTCACCTGGTTGGCTCAACGCTATGTGCGTGCTGCCTTTCCGGACGATTTCAACAGCCTTCTCGACGCCACCCGCAGCAAGCAGAAGAAGCTGCACGCCCGTCTTTCGCCCGATGTGTCGGGGCTTTATGCGCGCTTGAATCCTGATCGTGAGCTGCTGGAGGGCGAGCGTTACACGCTGGACCTGCTCGCACTGGTGCCGACATTTCGTGGGGACGCGCTCCCGTCCGTGGGCAAGAGCGTACAGGCGCTGGTTGATCTGATTCGGGCGGCCGGTATCGATGCCCGCGGCAGTGTAAGGCTGGAGGACGAGGTGTCTTATGGCTTCGTGCGCGCCTTCCGGCGTTTTCCTCTTGAACACCTCTCGCTGCGTGGCGACTCGCCCGATCCGATGCCTTTGGAGTTATCGACGGGTGAACGACGCGGGTAGTGTGGCTGCTGGCTGGCGTCCGCTTCAACAAGCCTCGCGGCTTGCGCCGCTCCTACAGCAAACCGAACCGCCGCGGGTCTCCCCCGTAGGAGCGGCGTCAGCCGCGAGGGGTTGAAGGCGACACGCCTTATCGATACCGCCCCAAAAAGCTCGCGGCTTGCGCCGCTCCTACAGCAAGCCCCCCCGCCGCGGGTCTCCCCCGTAGGAGCGGCGCGAG
>NZ_AMXA01000067.1 GCF_000310145.2 Thauera sp. 28 | reverse complement strand
GATTATGTAGATGCCTCGATTATGTTGAGCCAGCATGGGCGTCGTGCGCCAACCGCCCGGCTGGGGCTGCAGGCGCCGTTTTTGATCTCCACATAATCAGAGCGTTCGCAGGAAGTCGATCAGCGAGTCGGGTGCCCGATAGCGCCTGAGTTTGGCCTCTGGCTCGTGAAGCCGGGCCAGCGCCCGCTCCTTCATCGCCAGATCAGCTTCGACGTACTGGTGCGTCGTTGCCGGGCTCTCATGGCCGAGCCAAAGCGCAATGACGCTGATGTCGACGCCGGCCTGCAGCAGGTGCATTGCCGTCGTGTGGCGAATCATGTGAGGCGAGATGTGACGTGTCGCCAAGTCGGGGCACGATTTCGCGGCCACCTGGACGGCGCGCTCCAGTCGCTGCATCACGTTCCATCGCGACATCGCTTGGCCTTCGCGATTGGGTAGCAACGGCGAGTTCGAATCGAACTGCGGATTGCGCCGAAGCCAAGCCCTGATCGCCCTGATGGTTGAGCGCCACAGCGGCACGCTGCGCTGCTTGCGCCCCTTGCCATGTAGATGAACACAAGCGGCAGCATCGTCGAGTACGACATCGCCGACCTTCACGGCGACGATCTCTGAAACCCGCGCACCGGTGTTGTAGAGCATCAGTAGCAACACATGATCCCGTTGGCTGAACCACGTCCCATCTGGCGCTCCGATCACCGCCAGCATCTCTTCCCGGGACAGATAGCCGAGCATCGGGCGTTCGAAGCGTTTTGCCGGAACACCGAGCGCATGTTCAATCACCTGCAGCGATGACACGTCGCGGTGCGCCGCAAACTTCAGGAACGAACGCAGCGCCGCGAGGCGGGCATTGCGGCTACGCACGCTGTTGTGCCGATCGCGTTCCAGATGGTCGAGAAAGGCCATTATCAGATCCGGCGTGATGTCGGGCAGTGTGAGTAGCGCAGGCGACCGGCCGAGGCGCGCCTCGGCAAACCCCAGGAAGAGCATGAAGGCATCCCGGTAAGCGGCCACGGTGCGCGGACTGAGGGCGCGTTGTTGTGTCAGGTGTTCGACGAAGAAGGCTTGTACGAGCGCGGGAAACGATGGCGGTGGTTTGGCTTGCCTACGCATCATCGTCTCCCGCGAGGTCGGCGAACTGCTCGAACCGCCTGGCTGTGATGGCCATCAACTCCGGAACGCCGGTGAGGTACCAGTACGTGTAGAAGATCTCGGCATGGCCCATGTAGGTCGCCAGGGCCAGCATCTTCTGGTCGATCTCGGCACCGTCGGCGTACCAGCGCATCAACCGCCGGACAGCAAAGGTGTGGCGCAAGTCGTGCAAGCGGGGCGCCTCGTGTCCGCCGCGATTGATCCATCCGAGGCGCTCGCGCAGGCCGGTAAAGACGCGGTGTACCTGTCGATCGCTGAGCGGCAGCCCCAGTCGGCGGCCACGACTGCTGATCAGAAACGGCATGCCCGCTGTCGTCGGAAGATGCCTCTCGCGCTGCCTTCGGTAGCAGCCCAGTGCCTTGACCGTGCTCGGATGGATCGGCAGTTGCCGAGACTTGGCGAACTTGGTCTGCCGGATCGTCAGCATCCCGCGCTTGAGGTCGACATCCGCATCGCGCAGGTGAATGGCTTCGGAAACGCGCAGTCCGGTCGAAGCCATCAGACCGAACAGGGTTTCGTAGGTGAAGGGCCGAATGCTGCCAGTGGGGCCGAGTGTGCGTGCTGCCGCGAGCAACTCGACGATCTCGTCGTCATGGTAGATGTGGGGTGCAACGCGGCCGGGTTCCGGGCCGAAGAGCGATGCCTCGGGCAACTCGGTATCCGGCTCGAACTGCTGCAGGTAACAGATGAAGTGCCGCAGTCGTCCCCAACTGCGCGCCCAGGTGCCTGCATCGCCATTGCCATCCTTGGCGGTACGCACCCATTCGGCCATGAGCTCGGCCGTCAGCGGACCACGATGGCGTTTGGCCGCCACGAAGCGGGCAAACCTGGAGAGGAAGGCGTCACCGGAGCGCAGACGGAAACCCTGACGACGGCGCTCGGCCAGATAGTCGTCGATTCTGGCCTGCAGGCTTCGGCGTCGGCTCATGATTCACTCCCCGGCCAGGGCAGCGCAACGTCGGCGAGATTTGGCGTGTCGAGCTTCGCGTAGATCCGGGAGGTTTCCAGAGACCGGTGCCGCAAGACATCAGCAACTTCCTTGAGTGAGCCGCCGTTCTCGACGAGGCGACACGCCAGCGTATGCCGCAGGACGTGCGATCCTGTACCAGGCAAGCCGGCCCGTTGGCACGCCCGGCGGATCACGTTCTGAATC
Organism: Thauera sp. 28; assembly: GCF_000310145.2. GTDB lineage: Bacteria > Pseudomonadota > Gammaproteobacteria > Burkholderiales > Rhodocyclaceae > Thauera > Thauera mechernichensis. The sequence goes on along the minus strand of NZ_AMXA01000067.1, from coordinate 884 downwards.
GCATAGGTTGTGACTGGAACGTCACGCGAGTCGCGGCGGCAAAGGAAGATTGCCCGGCTTGGGGCTGCCGGGCGCTCATGCTGCAAATAGTCCGCCAAGGCTTGCCCGGTGGTCATCGGCAGCGGCAGGACGTCCCGCCGTCGCGACTTCGTCCCCTTCAGCGTGACCGTGCCTTCTCGCCAGTCGATGTCGTCGATCGACAGGTTCGCGATCTCGCCCGCGCGCAGCCCCATGTCCAGTGCGCAGCGGACGATGGCATAACCTCGCCTGGGCTTGCGTCCATAAGGGAGTGCGGCGAGCAGCCGTTGAACTTCGTCCGGCTTGAGGGCGCGGGGCAGCACTGCAAGGTTCCACTGCACCGGTGAGGAGATGACTGCGCTCAGACCGGCAACCGAGTCGCCGCAGATCGTCCGGTAGCGGAGGTAACTTCGCAAGGCGGTTGCGACTTGCGAAGCGGCAGAATGCGAGGGGCCGTCCCCCAGTTGCCCGGCGATGAAGCGCCGAACATCGGCTGCATGCAGCCTGGCCATGTCGATGACGCCGCCGGCAAACTTCTTCTGCAACAACAGACCGACGATGCGGCAATGGTTGCGACGTGTGCATGCCGCAAGGCCACGGACGTCATGCAGGTGGTCGTCGTACCGCCGCAGTTCGTCGGCGATGGCGTCGGAGGGGGCTGCGCTTGGGCGCGTAGGTTGCGCGCGCCGGGATTGGGCGGATGGGTTCATGAGCGTCTCCTGGAGTGGAAACTCCACTTCAGGAGAGCGCTGGAATTATGTCGAGCTCAGACTCCTACCCCGGCAAGCAAAAGCTCGAGCACACTGGGATCTACGGCCTGCTATCCCGGACGCTTAACATAATCGAGGCATCTACATAATCGGCCT
>NZ_AMXA01000066.1 GCF_000310145.2 Thauera sp. 28 | reverse complement strand
GGGTCTTCGAGATCGCAAGATCGGAGAGGATCCAAGGTTATAGGATCAAGCGACTAAGTGCATGTGGTGGATGCCTTGGCGATCACAGGCGATGAAGGACGTGTAAGCCTGCGAAAAGCGTGGGGGAGCTGGCAATAGAGCTTTGATCCCACGATGTCCGAATGGGGAAACCCACCCCGCAAGGGGTATCCCAGACTGAATACATAGGTCTGAGGAGGCGAACGCGGCGAACTGAAACATCTAAGTAGCCGCAGGAACAGAAATCAACCGAGATTCCGCAAGTAGTGGCGAGCGAACGCGGAGCAGCCTGCACGACTAAACCATCAGCTTAGCAAAACGGTCTGGAAAGTCCGACGATACAGGGTGATAGTCCCGTATGCGAAAAGCCGGTGGCGGGTCTGAGCGTGCGACAAGTAGGGCGGGACACGAGAAATCCTGTCTGAAGATGGGGGGACCATCCTCCAAGGCTAAATACTCGTGATCGACCGATAGTGAACCAGTACCGTGAGGGAAAGGCGAAAAGAACCCCGGGAGGGGAGTGAAATAGATCCTGAAACCGCATGCATACAAACAGTGGGAGCCTCGTAAGGGGTGACTGCGTACCTTTTGTATAATGGGTCAGCGACTTACGTTCAGTGGCGAGCTTAACCGAATAGGGGAGGCGTAGCGAAAGCGAGTCTGATAAGGGCGACTTAGTCGCTGGGCGTAGACCCGAAACCGGATGATCTATCCATGGCCAGGATGAAGGTGCCGTAACAGGTACTGGAGGTCCGAACCCACTAACGTTGAAAAGTTAGGGGATGAGCTGTGGATAGGGGTGAAAGGCTAAACAAATCCGGAAATAGCTGGTTCTCCCCGAAAACTATTTAGGTAGTGCGTCGTACGGACACTTGCGGGGGTAGAGCACTGTAATCGTTGGGGGGGTCATTGCGATCTACCCCGCGATAGCAAACTCCGAATACCGCAAAGTGATATACGGCAGACAGACATCGGGTGCTAACGTCCGGTGTCAAGAGGGAAACAACCCAGACCGCCAGCTAAGGTCCCAAATGCATGGCTAAGTGGCAAACGAGGTGGGAAGGCATAGACAGCTAGGAGGTTGGCTTAGAAGCAGCCACCCTTTAAAGAAAGCGTAATAGCTCACTAGTCGAGTCGTCCTGCGCGGAAGATGTAACGGGGCTCAAGCCATGAACCGAAGCTGCGGATGTGTCTTTGACACGTGGTAGGGGAGCGTTCCGTAAGCCTGCGAAGGTGTCTCGTAAGGGATGCTGGAGGTATCGGAAGTGCGAATGCTGACATGAGTAGCGATAAAGGGTGTGAAAAGCACCCTCGCCGTAAGCCCAAGGTTTCCTGCGCAACGTTCATCGGCGCAGGGTGAGTCGGCCCCTAAGGCGAGGCAGAAATGCGTAGTCGATGGGAAACAGGTCAATATTCCTGTACCGCTCTTAGATGCGATGGGGGGACGGAGAAGGTTAGCTCAGCCATCTGTTGGAATAGGTGGTTTAAGCGTGTAGGCGTGCTGCGTAGGCAAATCCGCGTGGCTTAGCTAAGGCGTGATGACGAGGATCTTCGGATCCGAAGTGAGTGATACCCGGCTTCCAGGAAAAGCCTCTAAGCTTCAGTCTAAGAGTGACCGTACCGCAAACCGACACAGGTGGGCTGGTAGAGAATACCAAGGCGCTTGAGAGAACTCAGGAGAAGGAACTCGGCAAATTGATACCGTAACTTCGGGAGAAGGTATGCCCCTGGTACGTGAAGGCCCTCGCGGCCGGAGCGGAACGGGGTCGCAGAGAATCGGTGGCTGCGACTGTTTATTAAAAACACAGCACTCTGCAAACACGAAAGTGGACGTATAGGGTGTGACGCCTGCCCGGTGCCGGAAGGTTAAGTGATGGGGTGCAAGCTCTTGATCGAAGCCCCGGTAAACGGCGGCCGTAACTATAACGGTCCTAAGGTAGCGAAATTCCTTGTCGGGTAAGTTCCGACCTGCACGAATGGCGTAACGATGGCCACACTGTCTCCTCCTGAGACTCAGCGAAGTTGAAATGTTTGTGAAGATGCAATCTCCCCGCGGCTAGACGGAAAGACCCCATGAACCTTTACTGTAGCTTTGCATTGGACTTTGACGGGACTTGTGTAGGATAGGTGGGAGGCTATGAAACCGGGACGCCAGTTCCGGTGGAGCCAACCTTGAAATACCACCCTGGTGTCGTTGAGGTTCTAACCCAGGCCTGTGAATCCAGGTCGGGGACCGTGCATGGTGGGCAGTTTGACTGGGGCGGTCTCCTCCCAAAAGGTAACGGAGGAGTACGAAGGTCACCTAGGTACGGTCGGACATCGTACTGATAGTGCAATGGCAAAAGGTGGCTTGACTGCGAGTCCAACAAGACGAGCAGGTGCGAAAGCAGGTCATAGTGATCCGGTGGTTCTGTATGGAAGGGCCATCGCTCAACGGATAAAAGGTACTCTGGGGATAACAGGCTGATTCCGCCCAAGAGTTCACATCGACGGCGGAGTTTGGCACCTCGATGTCGGCTCATCACATCCTGGGGCTGTAGCCGGTCCCAAGGGTATGGCTGTTCGCCATTTAAAGTGGTACGTGAGCTGGGTTTAAAACGTCGTGAGACAGTTTGGTCCCTATCTGCCGTGGGCGCTGGAAGTTTGAGAGGGCCTGCTCCTAGTACGAGAGGACCGGAGTGGACGCACCCCTGGTGTACCGGTTGTGACGCCAGTCGCATCGCCGGGTAGCTATGTGCGGAAGAGATAACCGCTGAAAGCATCTAAGCGGGAAACTCGCCTCAAGATGAGACTTCCCCGGGGCCTCGAGCCCCCTGAAGGGTCGTTGAAGACCACAACGTTGATAGGCCGGGTGTGTAAGCGTGGCAACACGTTCAGCTAACCGGTACTAATTGCCCGTGTGGCTTGATCCTATAACCTTCAACACAAAACGAACTCGACTCTCTGGTGACAGCATCAACACACCAGACAATCACACAACACTTCTTCCTAACTTTGCTTCAGCTCAATACGCTGAAGAACAAGTCAAAGTCTGACGACCATAGCTGTGTGGAACCACCCCTTCCCTTCCCGAACAGGACCGTGAAACGCACATGCGCCGATGATAGTGAGGTCCGCCCTCGTGAAAGTAGGTCATCGTCAGACTAACCCACAAAACAAAGCCCTGCTCTCAAAAGAAAGCAGGGCTTTG
>NZ_AMXA01000065.1 GCF_000310145.2 Thauera sp. 28 | reverse complement strand
CCATCAGCTCCTGCAGCTGTCCGGCCTGCCCGCCGAGCTCCTCGGCGGTGGCGGCAAGCTCTTCGGAGGCCGAGGCGTTCTGCTGGGTGGCCTTGTTGAGCTGGCCCATGGCGTTGTTGATCTGGCCGACGCCGGCGGTCTGCTCCTGGCTGGCCGAGGCGATCTCCTGCACGAGGTCGGAGGTCTTGTTGATCGAGGGCACGATCTCGTCGAGCAGCGTACCCGCGCGCTCGGCCAGGTGGACCGAGTTGCCGGCGAGCTGGCCGATCTCCTGGGCGGCGACCTGGCTGCGCTCGGCGAGCTTTCTGACCTCGGCGGCGACCACCGCAAAGCCCTTGCCGTGCTCGCCGGCACGGGCCGCTTCGATGGCGGCGTTGAGCGCGAGCAGGTTGGTCTGGTAGGCGATGTCATCGATGATGCCGATCTTGCCGGCGATGTTCTTCATCGCCTCGACCGTGGATTTGACGGCCTGGCCGCCCTCGCCGGCTTCGGAGGCGGCCTTGGTGGCCATGGCGTCGGTGATCTTGGCGTTTTCCGAGTTCTGGTTGATCGAGGCGCTCATCTGCTCGATCGAAGCCGAGGTTTCCTCGACGCTGGCGGCCTGCTCGGAGGAGGACTGGGACAGGCTCTGAGCGGTGGCCGAGACCTGGCCTGCGGCGTTGGTGAGCGCATCGGCCGCGCCACGGACCTGCTCGATGATCTCGGCGAGCTTGTCCATGGACTCGTTGACTGCGTTCTGCAGCACCTGGAAGTCGCCGGCGTAGTTGTCGGTGATCTTCTGGGTGAGGTCGCCCCCGGAGAGTGCGACCATGACGCGCTTGACCTCGTCGATGGGGGCGATGACCGCATCCAGGGTGGCGTTGACGCCCTGGACGATGCGGGCGTAGTCGCCGTGGTGACGGCTGGCGTCGGCGCGGGTGGACAGGCGGCCCTCGACGGCGGCCTGGGCGAGCATGTTGGCGTCGGTGACGAGCGCATTGACCGCGTCGATGGCGGTGTTGAGGTTGTTCTTGATGGTGTTGAAGTCACCGTTGTAGCTGTCGGTGATGCGGGCGGGGATGGCGCCCTTGGCAATCTGGTCGACGTAGTCGGCGGCCACGTTGAGCGGCCCGATGACGGCGTCGAGCGTGGCATTGACGCCTTGCACGATGCGGGCGTAGTCGCCAGGGTGGCGATCGGCGTCGGCCCGCGTGGCGAGGCGGCCCTCGACGGCGGCGGCAGAGAGCATCGCGGTGTCGTCCATCATCGCGTGCAGGTTTGACTGCACCTCGGCCAGCGCGCCTTCGATCTCGCCGAGTTCGTTGTGGTTGCGCACCGTGACCTTCTCGTCGAGCTGGCCTTGCGCGATGCGATGGGCCGCTTCGGCGTTGCCACGCAGGCCGCGCAACAGGCCGGTCACCTGCAGCCCGAACAGGATGGCGGCGACCAGGACGGCCACCGTCATCGCGACCGACAGCGCCAGTTGCGACGATGAGTCGGCGCGCAGCGCCTGGGCGCGGTCGAGCAGCGTGGACGCGATACGATCTTCCTCGACCTTCAGCAGGTCGATCTTGCGCGTGATCGTGGCGAACCAGGTGGCGGGCTCGACGCCGAACTCGCCGATGTTCATGCGATCGAGCGCGATCTGGCGCATGCGCGCGGTTTCGCGCCCCGCCTCGCTGTCGAGTGCCGATTGCAGGCCGTCGATCCAGCTCTGCGGTGCCATCGAGCGGAAGTTCGAAAGATAGGTGTCCTGCGCGGTCAGGATGGTGATGATGCGCCGATGCAGGGCAACATCGGCGGCAGTGTTGGCGGCGAACAGCCCGTTGATCGATGCACGTTCGCGTCCGGCTTGCTCCTTGGCGAGCACGAACATCAGGTAAGCGTTCATGCCGCGCGACAACTCGACCTCCTCGGCCGAGGAGGCGGCGATGTCGATCACCGCCACCAGGTGTTCGATCGTTCCGGTGTAATAGCTGAATGACTCGGGGCCCGGCAGCGACAGGCTCGTGACGCGCCCACGGGTATCCTGCAGCGCAGCGAGGCGGCCTTGCGCGGACTCCACTGCGGTGACGATGTCGCTGCCCAGCAGGTTTCGATCGGCGCTTGCCAGCCAGGCATCCAGTGCGTTGCGTGCCGTATTCGAGTCCTGATGCTGAGCGGTGAGCTCGGCCTGGAAGCGGCCGCCGCGCGAACCGATGAAGCCCGCCGACAGCCCGCGCTCCTTCTGGAGTTCGTGCACCAGGTTGTTGATCTGCACCGACAGCTGGCTGTACTGGGCGCCGCGCTGCATGGCGTTCTGAGCCTGCCATTGGCGGGCGACATCGGTGAGCGCATAGAACAGCACCGCTGCGATCACGATAGCGAAGAGGAGGAAAAGACGTAGCCGGATCGAGCGCCAGCCGTAGGATTGCGTATTCATCATGGTCTTCCCGGGGATGGGCATCAGCCCTCTTCCTTGGCGCTGTCGCCGCCCATGCTGGCGAGCATCGTGATCTCCTCGGTCGAGAGCACGCGATCGACATTGAGGATGATGACGAATCGGTTATCCACTTTGCCCATGCCCTGGATGAAGTCGGCCCTGATCTTTGCGCCAAAGCTCGGCGGTGGTTCGATATCGCCGCGTGGAATCTCCAGCACTTCGTTGACGGCGTCCACGATCACCCCGAGGTCCTGGCGGTCGTCACCGTCGCCCAGCTCGACGATGACGATGCAGGTGCGGCGGGAGACGGCAGAGGTCTCGCCGCCGAAGCGAGCAGACAGGTCGATCACCGGCACAACCGCGCCGCGCAGGTTGATCACGCCGCGGATGAAGGCCGGCATCATCGGAATTTCCGTGATGTTGCCGAACTCGATGATCTCCTTGACGTTCAGGATCCCGAGCGCGAACACCTCGCCGCCGAGGCTGAAGGTGAGGTATTGCTGCGGTCCCGCATCGGCGATCGCAGGCATCTTCTGTCTGGTTTGTGTAAGGCTCTGGCTCATGGCCTGGCTCCTGCTGCGTGGCGTGTGCTCAGAATTTCTCGAAATCGCTTTCGCTGAAGCTGACTGACTTGCCGATCTTCAGCCGGCTGTTGGTGCGCGCCGTGTTGCGGCGCGGTGCGCTATCGCTTGCCGTCGGCGCCGGGGACGGAGGACTCACTGCCGCCGCTGGCTTGCGTGCGGGGCTGCGCCTGGATGTCGCGTCGTCGCTGCCGACGCTGAAGAAGCCCATCAGCTCCTGCAGCTGTCCGGCCTGCCCGCCGAGCTCCTCGGCGGTGGCGGCAAGCTCTTCGGAGGCCGAGGCGTTCTGCTGGGT
>NZ_AMXA01000064.1 GCF_000310145.2 Thauera sp. 28 | reverse complement strand
CGGCTGGCGCCGCTCCTACGGCAAACCCAACGCGCGTCTCCCCGCTGTAGGAGCGGCGCCAGCCGCGAGGGGTTGAAGGCGATGGGCCGGGGTGGGTGCGACGAAAGGCTCGCGGCTCGCGCCGCTCCTACGGCAAACCCAAGGCGCGTCTCCCCGCTGTAGGAGCGGCACCAGCCGCGAGGGGTTGAAGGCGACGGGCGTGGGTGGGTGCGACGAAAAGCTCGCGGCTCGCGCCGCTCCTACGGCAAACCCAACGCGCATCTCCCCGCTGTAGGAGCGGCGCCAGCCGCGAGGGGTTGAAGGCGACGGGGGCAGGTGGGTGCGACGAAAAGCTCGCGGCTGGCGCCGCTCCTACGGCAAACCCAACGCGCATCTCCCCGCTGTAGGAGCGGCGCCAGCCGCGAGGGGTTGAAGGCGACGGGGACAGGTGGGCGGCCGACGAAAAGCTCGCGGCTGGCGCCGCTCCTACGGGCGCACCGGACAGGGCGCACGGGCACGCGCCATGCAGCAGCCTGTCGCGGCGCACGGCCGATTGTGCAAACATCGCGTGACAGCAACCACGACGGAGAGCGACACAGCATGGCGAAGGCCGACGAGGAGAGCATCACCTATTCCGCGCTGTCGCCCGAACAGCGCCGGCGCTACGACCTGCTGCTCGCCGGGCTCGACCTGCTCGACCAGGCGATCGCGGTGTTCGACGCCACCCCCAAGCTCGTCACCTGGAACAAGGCGCTGCTGCGCCTGCTCGACTTCCCCGAGTCCATGGTGCGCGTGGGCACGCCCTTCGAAGACTTCGTGCGCTTCAATGCCGAGCGCGGCGAGTACGGCCAGGGCGACATCGACACCCTCATCCGCGAACGCGTCGCCGCTGCACGCAGCTTCCAGCCGCACTACGTCGAGCGCGCACGACCCAACGGCCGCATCCTCGCCGTCCGCGGCGTCCCCATCCCCAACCTCGGCTTCGTGTCGCTGTGGACCGACATCACCGAGCAACGCCGCTACGAAGGCGTGATGGAGCAGCAGAACGTACGCCTCGAGGAGCGCGTGCGCGAGCGCACCGCCGAACTCGAGGCTGCCAACAAACGCCTCGCCCGCGCCAACATCGAGATCGACGATATCGCCGAGGCCCTGCGCCGCAGCGAAAACCGCCTGCAGCTCATCATCGACTCCATCCCCGCCCTCATCGCCTACGTCGACCGCGGCGAGATCTACCGCTTCGCCAACAAGGGCTACGCCGACTGGTTCGGCCTGGGCAAGGACGAGATCATCGGCCGCAGCATCCACGAGGTCTTCGGCGAGGACAGCTATACCCAGATCGTCCCCCACCTCGCCCGCGCCCTCGACGGCGAGCGCGTCACCTACGAGTACGCCCGCCGCCTCGCCGATGGCCGCACCGTGCACGCGCGCAGCGTGGTCGTCCCCGAAGCCGACGCCGACGGCACCACGGTCGGCTTCTTCGTGCTGTCGATCGACATCACCGAACAGAAAGCCCACCAGGCCGCACTCATCCAGGCGCAGAAGATGGAAGCCGTCGGCCAACTCACGGGCGGGCTCGCGCACGACTTCAACAACCTGCTCACCATCATCATCGGCAACCTGTCGGTGCTCAACGAACGCATCGGCGGCGGCGCCGGCTCCGAGTACGTCGCCCCCTCGCTGCAGGCCGCGCGCCGGGGCGCCGAACTCATCCGCCGCCTGCTCACCTTCTCGCGCCGCCAGTCGCTCGAGCCGACCTCGGTCGAGGTCAGCGCCCTCGTGCACAACATGACCCACCTGCTGGTGCGCACCCTGGGCGAAACCGTGCGGGTGCGCCTGCGCCTGCCCAGCGACCCGCTGTACGCCCTGGTCGACCCGCACCAGCTCGAGAACGCCATCCTCAACCTCGCCATCAATGCGCGCGACGCCATGCCCGAAGGCGGCGAGCTCACCATCACCGTCAAGCGCCGCACCCTCGAAGGCACCCTCGCCCAGGTCGGCGAGCTCGCCCCCGGCGCCTACGTGCAGATCGACGTCTCCGACACCGGCGCCGGTATCGAGCCCGCCGTACTGCAGCGCGTGTTCGAGCCCTTCTTCACCACGAAACCTTTTGGTGGCGGCAGCGGTCTCGGCCTGTCGATGGTGTATGGCTTTGTCCGCCAGTCCGGCGGCAACATCCGCATCCGCAGCACCCCTGGCGCGGGCACGCATGTACGCTTCGTGCTGCCCACGGCCGAGGCCACCCCGGCCGAGAACCGCAAGGCAGCCGAGCCGCCGGCCGCGCAGCCGGTGCTCGACGGTCCGGTGCTGCTGGTCGAAGACGAACCCGAAGTGCGCAAGGTGATCCGCATGCAACTCACCGCCAACGGCTACCCGGTGATCGAAGCCAGCAATGGCGTCGAGGCCCTGGAGCTGCTGGAGAACATCGACGACATTGCCCTGCTCGTCAGCGACACCGTCATGCCCGGCGGCATCGGCGGGCGCGAGCTCGCCCAGCGCGCCCGCGCGCTGCGCCCCGGGCTGCCGATCCTGCTCGTCACCGGCTACGCCAGCGAGCGCGCCATCACCGGTGTCGCCCCCGCCGACGTACCCACGCTGCGCAAGCCTTTCGACCAGGCTACCCTGGCCGCAGCACTCGCCAACCTGCTCGCACCGCAGCCCGCCCCCACAGCGCCCCAACCGGAGCACGGCCAAACATGCCCCTGACCGCGACCGACGCCAACACGCCCGTCATCATGGTGCTCGAGGACGACCCCGAGATCGCCCGCCTCATCTGCATGAGCCTGGGCGAATACGGGTTCCGCTGCGAACACGTCAGCACCGGCCAGCAGCTACTGGCGCGCGCACGCCGCAGCGCCCCCGACCTGTGCATCGTCGACCTCGGCCTGCCCGACATGGATGGCATGCAGGTCGTGCGCGAACTGCAGGACGGCAGCCCATGCGCGGTGCTCATCCTCACCGGCCGCAACGACGTCACCGACCGCGTGCTCGGGCTCGAGCTCGGTGCAGACGACTACATCGTCAAGCCTTTCGAACCGCGTGAGCTGGTCGCCCGCGTGCGTTCCATCCTGCGCCGCTACCAACGCGCAGCCGCCCCCGAGACCCCCACCGAGCGCACCATCGCCCGCTTCGCCGACTGGACCTTCGACGCCAGCCGCCACGCCCTCAGCGCCCCGGACGGGCGCGAGATCAGCCTCTCCGCCGCCGAAGCCAGCCTGCTCGCCACCCTGCTGCGGCGGCCCAACAAGATCCTGTCGCGCGAGCAACTGCTCGGCGAACGCGACGTCGACCCTTTCGACCGCAGCATCGACGTGCGCATCTCCCGCCTGCGCCGCAAGCTCGACGACGACCCGCACAACCCGCGCCTAATCAAGACCGTGTACGGCGCCGGCTACCTCTTCTCCGCCCAGGTCGCCTGGTCCTGATGCAGGCACCGCGCCTACGGGGGCCGCAACGCGCGTTGGGTTTGCCGTAGGAGCGGTGCCAGCCGCGAGCTTTTCGGGTCCCGCCCAACCCCCGTCGCCTTCAACCCCTCGCGGCTGGCGCCGCTCCTACGGGGAAAGCGCGCCGC
>NZ_AMXA01000063.1 GCF_000310145.2 Thauera sp. 28 | reverse complement strand
TCGCCGGCGATACGCGTCTCGGCCGCGCGCCGGCGGGCCTCGGCGGCCAGGCCGAGCGCCGCGGTCTCGCGCTCGCGCGCGTCGCGCACCCCCTGCTGCAGCGGGATCATCATCTCGAACATCAGGTCCCAGGACTCGCGGCCCTCGCGCGGGCGGTTGTAGGTGACGCCGACTGCGTAGTCGGGCTGGCGCTCGCGGCGCGCGCGTTCGCGCTCGATGCGCGCGGCGTCCACGCCGATCGCCTCGGCGCGCACCTCGGGGTGGGCCAGACGCGCACGCTCGACCAGGGTGGCGAACTCGAGCCTGGCGGGCAGCGGCGCCGGCGCCAGCGGCGCGGCCAGCGGCGCATCGGGCGCACGCCCGAGCAGGGCATTGAGCTGGGCGACCGCGGCCTGGCGGCGCTGCTCGATGGCGAGCACGCTCAGGCGCTGGGCGCTCGCCTCGCGCTGGGCCTGCAGCACATCCTGCTGGCTGCCCTCGCCGCTGCGGTAACGCGCGAGCGCCGCCGCCTCGATGCCGCTCAGCAAGCCTTGCTGCTCGCGGCTGAACTGCAGTTCGCGCTCGGCCTGGTAGTAGCGCAGCCAGGCCGAGCGCACGGCGGCTTCCAGCGTGCGCCAGGCGCCATCGCGTGCGGCTTCGGCCTGCGCGGCGCTGGCCACGGCGGCCTCGGTCTCGAGCGCGCGCTTGCCCCAGCCCGGCAGGGGCTGAACGATGCGGTAGCGGGTCTCGCCGACCCGGCCTGGCAGCACCGAGGTGGAGCCCCCGCTCATGGTGTTGGTGACGTCCATCAGCTCGAGCGTGAAGCGCGGGTCGGGCAGCGCCCCCGCCGCACCCACCCGCTCGCGCGCCGCATCGGTCTCGAAGCCCTCGGCGGCAAAGGCCGGGTTGTCCTGGCGGACGAGCGCGAGCAGGCTGTCGACGTCCGCGCCCGGCGCAATCGGCTGGGCAAGCGCGACGCCACTGGTGGCGAGGCAGGCAAACACGCTCGCCAGGCGCATGAAGGCGCTCATGGAATCTTCCTGTGCCGCGTGCTTACTGCACGACCTCGACGTCGCGCGCGGTGTAGCGGCGCCCTTCCTTACCGGCGATGAAGCGGATGCGATCGCCGACCTTGAGTGCATCGACCACCGCAGCGTCCTCGACCTCGAAGGCCATGGTCATCGGCGGCATGCCGAGGTTCTCGAGCGGGCCATGGGCGATCGTCACTCTTTTGCCGGCCTTGTCGAGGCGCTTGACCTCGCCCTCGGAGGGCGCGAACTGGGCTGCATCCGCAGCCTTCGCTGCCGCTGCCGGGGCGCCGTGGCCGTGGTGGGCGTCATGCCCTTGCTGGGCCTGTACCGGTGCTGACGCGAGCCACAGCGCAATGATGGCGCCCGCAGCCAGGGTCGCGGTGGAGGCTCGGGTGAGTGTTGTGGTGTGAATCGTTGCCGGCTTGGTCTGCATCGTCGCTCTCCTTGTCGTGTCGTGCCGGCACACGCCGGCCCGCCCGCCACTGCTGGGGTTCGGTGCAGTATGGGTAGCGCCAGCCGACACCAGGCTGACGGGAGCATTACATTCCTGTCAGCTTTCCCCTGTCGCGATCGCGCGAGGCACAATGCCCGCCATGAAGATCCTCATCGTCGAAGACGAACCGAAAACCGGTGACTACCTGCGCCAGGGCCTGGCCGAGGCCGGCTTCGTCGTCGATCTCGCCCGCGACGGGCTGGACGGCCTGCACCTGGGACTGAATGGCGACTACGACCTGGTCGTGCTCGACGTCATGCTGCCCACGCTGGACGGCTGGGGCGTGCTGCAGACCCTGCGCCGCAGCGGGCGCGAGATGCCGGTGCTGTTCCTGACCGCACGCGACCAGGTGGAAGACCGCGTGCGCGGGCTCGAACTCGGCGCCGACGACTACCTGGTGAAGCCTTTCGCGTTCTCCGAGCTGCTCGCGCGTGTGCGCACCCTGCTGCGCCGCAGCCGCAACAAGGAGCCCGAGCTGCTGCGCGCCGCCGACCTCGAGCTCGACCTGCTGCGTCGCCGCGCCAGCCGCGCCGGCCAGCGCATCGAGCTCACCGCCAAGGAGTTCGCCCTGCTCGAGCTGCTGCTGCGCCGCCAGGGCGAGGTGCTGCCGCGCTCGCTGATCGCCTCCCAGGTGTGGGACATGAACTTCGACAGCGACACCAACGTCATCGAGGTCGCGGTACGCCGGCTGCGTGCCAAGGTGGACGACCCCTTCGAGCCCAAGCTCATCCGCACCGTGCGCGGCATGGGTTACGTGCTGGAGGCGGCGGAGGAAGCATGAGGCTGCCACCCGGCCTGTCGCTGACCGCCCGCCTCGCGCTGCTGTTCGCGGCGCTGACGGCAAGCCTGCTGATCACGGTCGGTGTCGTCATCGGCCGTGCGGTAGAGCGCCACTTTCAGGAACTGGACGACCATGAGCTGGTGGGAAAGCTCACCCTGGTCGCCAACCTGCTGCAGGGCGCAGATGCCTTGCTACCGCTGGCCGAACGCCTGTCGCGCCTTGACGACGCCTTCGCCGGGCACGACATGGTGGCGATGCTGTTGCTCGACGCGGAGGGTCGCGTATTACATGCAATCCAGCCAGGCTTCTTTACGCCTGCCCAGCTCGCCGGCAAGGACTTGCCTGCCGGCAGTGTGCCGTGGACACAAGGGGGCCACCAGGTCATCGGCCGCGCCGAACGCATCACGCTGCAGGCGGGCATGGAAGGACACGCCAGCAGCAGCGACGGTGCTGCGGACATGACGGCGCTGGTGGCACTCGACGTCTCGCACCACATCCACTTCCTCGACGAATTGCGCCGCGGCCTGTGGCTGGGCATCTCGCTCGCCGCCATCACCGCCGCCCTGCTCGGCTGGCTTGCAGCTCACCGCGGCCTGGCGCCGCTGCGCCGAGTCAGCGCCACCGCCCGCCAGCTGTCGGCCCAGCGTCTAGACGAGCGCCTGGTCGAGGAGGACGCCCCCCCCGAAGTGCGCGAACTGGTCGAAGCCTTCAACGGCATGCTGGCGCGCCTGGAAGCGTCCTTCCGCCGCCTGTCGGACTTCTCCGCCGACATCGCCCACGAGCTGCGCACGCCGGTGTCGAACCTGATGACGCAGACCCAGGTCGCGCTGACACGCAGCCGCAGCACAGACGAATACCGCGAGGTGCTGGCCTCCAACATGGAGGAGTTCGAGCGCATCGCGCGCATGGTCGCCGACATGCTCTTCCTCGCCAAGGCCGAGGACGGCCGTCTGCCCGGTGCGAGCGAAGCCGTCGCACTCGCCGACGAGGCCACGGCGCTGATCGAGTTCTACGACGCACTCGCCGAGGCGCAGGGGGTGCGCATCGTAGTCGAGGGTACGGCGAGCGTGCGCGGCGACCGCCTGATGCTGCGCCGGGCGCTCTCCAACCTGCTGTCGAACGCGCTGCGCCATACGCCGGCGGGCGGCAACATCCGCATCGGATTGCGGCACGACGGCGGCGAGGCGGAGGTCCGCATCGACAACGACGGCGAGCCGATCCCCCCCGAACAGATCGAGCGCATCTTCGACCGCTTCCACCGCGGCAGCGCCGACCGCCGCAGCCATGGCGAAGGCGCCGGTCTGGGCCTCGCGATCACGCGTTCGATCGTGCACGCGCACGGCGGCCGCATCTGGGCGGACAGCGCAATGGCAGCAGGCACGACGCGCGGCACCACCACCTTCACCCTGCGCCTGCCGGCCAACCTCAGCGCAGCGCGGCATACCGCCGCGCCCCATGGATCCACACTGGAGTCTGCACCATGAAACCATCCACCCCATCGACCCCATCGCCCGTACCGGGCCTGCGCAGCCTCGTCGCCGCCGGCCTGCTCAGCCTCGCCACTGTCGTCCCGGCCTTCGCAGCCGGGGACGAAGTCGTCATGTTCAAGGACCCCAACTGCGGCTGCTGCGGCAAGTGGGCCGAGCACATGCGCGAGCACGGCTTCAGGGTCAAGGAAGTGGCCACCAGCCAGATGGGCCAGATCAAGCACGAGGCCGGCGTGCCGCAGGCGCTGGGTTCCTGCCACACGGCCACGGTGGGCGGTTATGTGGTCGAGGGCCACGTGCCTGCAGCCGACGTGCGCCGCATGCTCACCGACAAGCCTGCCATCGCCGGCATCTCGGCACCCGGCATGCCGCTCGGCTCGCCCGGCATGGAAGGCCCCTACCCGGCCGAGCGCTACGACGTGGTCAGTTTCGACGCCGAAGGCAGGACAGCGGTGTTCGCCAGCCACTGAGCCCAACCTCCGGTGGCGCCCACACACCGCGCTTCAGGGTAGGAGCGGCGCCAGCCGCGAGCTTTTCGGAGCTTGCGACACACCTCGCCGCCTTCAACCCCTCGCGGCTGGCGCCGCTCCTACGGG
>NZ_AMXA01000062.1 GCF_000310145.2 Thauera sp. 28 | reverse complement strand
CGCGTCGCCCCCTGTAGGAGCGGCGCGAGCCGCGAGGGGTTGAAGGCGATGGGGGTGGGCGGGCGGTTGATTAAAGGCTCGCGGCTGGCGCCGCTCCTACAGCAAGCCCAGCGCGTCGCGAGGGGGCGTTGGGGCTGGCTTTAACAGGCACTTCATATCGCGCAGGGACACTGCGGGGTGTCATTCCCAGTCCATTCGAGGTCCCTCATGAATCACACCGTCATCCCGGCCGTTGCCGTCCTCGCGGGCGCGCTTGCGCTCGCTGGTTGCATCAGCGATTCGGATACACCCAAGCCCGACTTCCCGCTCGCAATCCTGCACATCAACGACCACCACTCCAATCTCGACGAAGCCAGCGCCACGCTGCGCCTGGCCACCGACGCCAGCGGCACGCGCAGCAACGTCACCGTCGGCATGGGCGGTTTTCCGCGCGTGGTGACGGCGATCGACGAGCTGGCCACGCGCCACGGCAATGTCCTCAAGCTGCACGCGGGCGACGCCATTACCGGCACGCTCTACTACACCCTCACCGAAGGCAAGTCCGATGCCGACCTGATGAACGAGGTGTGCTTCGACGCCATGGCAGTGGGCAACCACGAATTCGACGCGGGTGACGCCGGTCTGCGCAGCTTCATCGACGACCTGTGGGCGAGCCCCACCTGCCGCACGCCGCTGCTGTCGGCCAACCTGTCGCTGCGCGCGGGCTCGCCGATCGGCAGCGACGGCGTACGCCCCGCCGTGGTGATCGAGCGTGGCGGCGAGCGCATCGGCATCATCGGCCTCACCATCGCCGACAAGACCCAGAACGCATCGCGCCCCGACCCCGGCACACGCCTGCTCGACGAACGCGAGGCCGCCCAGCGCGAAATCGACCGCCTGCACGCGCAAGGCATCGACAAGATCGTGCTGCTCACCCACATGGGCTATGCACAGGACCAGGCCCTGGCTGCACAGCTGTCGGGCGTCGACGTCATCGTCGGCGGCGACTCGCACAGCCTGCTCGGCGACGACAGCCTGCGCGACTACGGCCTGTCGCCGGTCGGCGCCTACCCCACGGTCGCCGCCGACAAGGACGGCAACACCGTCTGCATCGCCCAGGCCTGGCAGTACAGCGCCGTCGTCGGCGAACTGGAAGTCGTCTTCGACGGCCGCGGCAAGGTCAAGTCCTGCGGCGGCCAGCCCCATGTCCTCATCGGCAGCACGCTGGGCACGCTCAGCGGCGACGCCCTCACCTTCGCCCAGGCCGACCTCGCCCGCCAGCCCGCGCTGCGCGTCACCGCGCCCAACGCCCAGGCTGCCAGCGTGCTCGCCGACTACACCCGCCAGGTGACCGACTTCGGCGCCGAGCCCGTCGCCAACGCGCAAACCAACCTCTGCCTGCGCCGCGTGCCCGGCACCGCCCGCGACGGCTCGCGCTCGCGCCTCGCCGGCTGCAACGACGACCCCCATGTCATCGCCCACGGCGGCGACGTCCAGCAACTCGTCGCCGAAGCCTTCCTGCGCCAGGGCCAGCGCTTTGGCGGCGCCGACATTTCGCTGCAGAACGGCGGTGGTGTGCGCGTCGACCTCGCCATGGGCACGGTCACGGTGGGCAACATCTACACCGTGCTGCCGTTCAAGAACACGCTGGTCGCACTCGACATGAGCGGCGCCGAGATCCGCGCCGCGCTCGAAGACGCCATGCAGAGCGTGGTCGCCGGCAACACCGGCTCCTACCCCTACGCCGGCGCGCTGCGCTGGCAGGTCGACCTGCGCCAGCCGCGCGGCAGCCGCATCAGCGCCCTGGAGCACCGCAACGCTGGCGGCAGCTGGGTCGCGCTCGACGACAGCGCCCGCTACCGGGTGATCACCAACGACTTCATCGCCGACGGCCAGGACGGCTACACCACGCTGGGCACCATCAGCGGCGAGCGTCGCACCGACACCTTCCTCGCCTACGCCGACGCCTTCCTGCGCTACGCGCTGGACAACCCCGTGCTCGCCCGCCCGGCCACGGCAGACTTCAGCACCCAGGTGTTCATCGACACCCCCTGAGCGCAGGCCTCGCTCAGCCCGCAGCACCGCATGGGGCCGGACCTCGACCACGGGGCCGGCCCCATGCCCTACGCCCGCACGCCCGCACTCCCCCCAGGGTTGCTGCTAAGGAATTTCCCTTATATCGCTAAAGATGGCACTTCTGCAGACGATAAATTGGAGCATCATCCACCTGCTGCGCGTTCAACTTCGGCACCCAGGGGTACCCAGCGCGCGGGACCAACCTGACAGCATTCCGGAGCCATCATGCGTTCGATCAAGTTCATGATTGTGGGCCTGCTGCTGACGGTGATCGCGCTCACCGCAGCGGTACTCTCCACGGCCTCCTTCTTCCAGCTGCGCGGCCAACTCGTCGGCGCCATGGAAGAATCCACCCGGCTCGCGGCAAACAGCTACGCCGGGCGGATCGCCGAATGGGTGGACACCCGCCGGCGCATGATCGAAGCGCTCGTCCCCATTGCCGTCGACCCCGACGCCCTCACCTTCTTCCAGCGTGCCGCCGAAGGCCTGGCGCTGGACCTGGTCTATGCGGGCTACCCCGACAAGCGCACGGTGTTCTCGACGCCGCAGAACCTGCCGCCCACCTACGACCCCACCGCACGGCCCTGGTACCAGGGCGCCGTCGCCAAGGGCGGCACCATCCTCACCGCCCCCTACGCCGACGCCTCCACCGGCGACCTCATCATCAGCTTTGCCACACCCGTGCGCAGCGGCAGCAGCGTCGCCGCCGTCGTCGCCGCCGACGTCTCCATCCGCAACGTGGTCGACAACGTCCTCTCGGTGCGACTGCAGGGCGGCTACGCCATGCTCGTGGCGCACGACGGCACCATCATCGCCCACCCCGACGCCAAGCTCGCGCTCAAGAACATCAGCGAGGTCTCATCCGCACTCGCCGCCAACACCACACGCCTGGCGAGCGCGCCGGCCGCTCCCATCGAAGCCGCCGTGGGCGGCCAGGACAGCTATGTCACCTGGCAACCGGTCACCGGCACCGACTGGTCGCTCGTCCTCATCATCGACCGCGCCGTGGTCGCCGAACCGCTCGGCGCGCTGCTGGCCAAGAGCGTGGGCATCGTCATCGCCGTCGCCCTCGTCCTCGGCGGCATCGCCATCGTGGTGCTGCAGCGCATCCTCGGCGGCCTGTCCAAGATCCGCGACGCCATGCGCTCGATCGCCGGCGGCGGCGGCGACCTCACCCGGCGCATCTCGGTCGACGGCAACAACGAAGTCGGCGAAACCGCCTCCGCCTTCAATGAATTCATGACCGGCCTGCGCACCACCTTCAATGCCCTGAACGCCGACGCCACCCGCCTCGTCGCCGGCGTCAAGGAGCTCAACGACCGCGTCGACAGCGTCGCCAAGGAATCGGAAGGCCTCTCCGACATCTCCGCCAGCAACGCCGCCACCGTCGAAGAGATCACCGTCAGCATCGCCCACATCGCCGACAACACCGCCGACGCCGAAAAGCTCGCCGCCGAAACCGGCAAGCTCACCCAGCAGACGGTGGGCCAGGTCATGGCCATCGCAGGCGAAATCGCCACCTCGGCCGGCCAGGTCAAGGACATGGCGGGCGTACTCGAAGGCCTGGCGCGGCGCTCGACCGAGATCGAAGGCATCGTCAACGTCATCCGCGAAATCGCCGACCAGACCAACCTGCTCGCGCTCAACGCCGCCATCGAAGCCGCCCGCGCCGGCGAGCAGGGGCGCGGCTTTGCCGTCGTCGCCGACGAAGTACGCAAGCTCGCCGACCGCACCGGCATCGCCACGCTCGAGATCTCGCAGAAGCTGGGCATCATCCGCAACGAGACCGACGGCGCGGTTCAGCGCATGCACAACACCGTCAGCTCGGTCGAGCACAGCGTCGACCGCAGCGAAGAAGCCAGCCGCCTGGTCGAGGAGATCCGCGGCAAGATCGCCAACGTCTCCGAGCGCATGTCCGAAATCGCCCTCACCATCGCCGAACAGCGCAGCGCCACCACCGCCATGGCGCAAAGCACCGAAGGCATCAGCAGCCGCGTCAGCGAAACCGACATCGCCATCCAGGCCATCCGCGAAACCCTGCACCAGCTCTCCGAAACCGCCCAACGCACCGACACCGTCCTCGGCCGCTTCCACACCTGACGCCCCCCAACCGCAGCAACACCCCCGCACGAGCATCGGCGTCCTGTAGGAGCGGCGCCAGCCGCGAGCCTTTCCGGGCGGCTGCGACGAGCCCCGTCGCCTTCAACCCCTCGCGGCTCGCGCCGCTCCTACGGGGGAGGCCCGCGGCGGTTCGGTTCGCTGTAGGAGCGGCGCCAGCCGCGAGCTCTTCCGGGCGGCTGCGACGAGCCCCGTCGCCTTCAACCCCTCGCGGCTCGCGCCGCTCCTACGGGGAGAGATGCG
>NZ_AMXA01000061.1 GCF_000310145.2 Thauera sp. 28 | reverse complement strand
CCACACCCCGCCACACCCGCACCGCAAAGGCCACGACCACCCCACCGACCATGCTTTCGCCCACGTCCCACCCCCTCGATCCCACGGACCAAGCCCTCGTCGACGGCGTTCTGGCGGGGCAGCTGCGGCCGCTCGCCAAGACCATCACGCTCATCGAATCCCAGCGTGAGGACCACAAGGAGCGGGCCCGCCACGTGCTCGAGGCCCTGCTGCCGAGCACCGGCGGGGCGATGCGGGTGGGCATTTCGGGCGTGCCGGGCGTGGGCAAATCCACCTTCATCGAAGCGCTCGGCCTCTACCTCATCGAGCAGGGGCTGCGCGTCGCCGTGCTGGCGGTCGACCCCTCGTCCTCGGTCACCGGCGGCTCCATCCTCGGCGACAAGACGCGCATGGAACTGCTCAGCCAGAACACCGCCGCCTTCATCCGCCCCAGCCCCTCGGCCTGCAGCCTGGGCGGCGTGGCCGAGAAAACGCGCGAAACCATGCTGGTCTGCGAAGCCGCCGGCTTCGACGTCATCATTGTCGAGACCGTCGGCGTCGGCCAGTCCGAAACCGCCGTCGCCGGCATGACCGACATCTTCTGCCTGCTGCAGCTGCCCAACGCGGGCGACGACCTGCAGGCGATCAAGAAAGGCATCATGGAGATCGCCGACCTGATCGTCATCAACAAGGCCGACATCGACCCCGCCGCCGCCATGCGCGCCAAGTCGCAGATCAAGACCGCGCTGCACATGCTGCGTCCGGCCAGCCCCAACTGGACGGTCCCGGTGCTCACCCTGTCGGCGCTGCGCAAGGAAGGCGTGGCCGAGTTCTGGACCACGGTGATGGACTACCGCAAGGCGCTCACCGCCACCGGCGAGCTCGACGCCAAGCGCCGCCACCAGGCCCTGGCCTGGATGTGGGAAATGATCGACTCCGGGCTGCGCAGCCGTTTCCGCAGCCACCCCCGGGTCAAGGAAGAACTGCCGGCGCTGGCGCGCGCGGTGGAAGAGGGCGGTACCACCCCCTCGCTCGCCGCGCTGCGCCTGCTCGGCCATCTGCAAAGCTGAAACCGCAAGTCTGCCGTTACACGTATTCAGTCCCAAGCCTGACACACACCCACCGGCTTTCCCGGCCGGCACGACGCAACACAGAGATCTGACAGGAGGTCATCAATGCAAGAAATCATTCGCCAGCTGGAGGAAAAGCGCGAGAAGGCCCGCCTCGGCGGTGGCCAGAAGCGCATCGACGCCCAGCACGCCAAGGGCAAGCTGACCGCCCGCGAACGCATCCTGCTGCTGCTCGACGACGACAGCTTCGAAGAGTGGGACATGTTCAAGGAGCACCGCTGCGCCGAATTCGGCATGAACGCCGACCACATCCCGGGCGACGGCGTCGTCACCGGCTACGGCACCGTCAACGGCCGCCTCGTGTTCGTGTTCTCGCAGGACTTCACCGTCTTCGGCGGCTCGCTGTCCGAAACCCACGCCGAAAAGATCTGCAAGGTCATGGACCACGCCATGAAGGTCGGCGCCCCGGTCATCGGCCTCAACGACTCGGGCGGCGCCCGCATCCAGGAAGGCGTCGACTCGCTCGGCGGCTACGCCGACGTGTTCCAGCGCAACGTGCTCGCCTCCGGCGTCGTGCCGCAGATCTCGCTCATCATGGGCCCCTGCGCAGGCGGTGCGGTGTACTCGCCGTCGATGACCGACTTCATCTTCATGGTCAAGGACTCGTCCTACATGTTCGTGACCGGTCCCGAAGTCGTGAAGACCGTGACCCACGAAGAAGTCACCGCCGAAGAGCTCGGTGGCGCCGTCACCCACACCAGCAAGTCCGGCGTGGCCGACCTCGCCTTCGAGAACGACGTCGAAGCGCTCATGATGACCCGCCGCCTGGTCGGCTACATCCCCGGCAGCAACCGCGACAAGCCGCCGGTCGTGCCCTCGGTCGACCCCGCCGACCGCCTCGACTACTCGCTCGACACCCTCGTGCCGAGCAACGCCAACCAGCCGTATGACATGAAGGAACTGATCGTCAAGATGGTCGACGACGGCGACTTCTTCGAGCTCCAGCCCGACTACGCCAAGAACATCATCATCGGCTTCGCGCGCATGGAAGGCGCCCCGGTCGGCATCGTCGCCAACCAGCCGCTGGTGCTCGCCGGCTGCCTCGACATCAAGAGCTCGATCAAGGCTGCGCGCTTCGTCCGCTTCTGCGACGCCTTCAACATCCCGGTCGTCACCCTGGTCGACGTCCCCGGCTTCATGCCCGGCACCGCGCAGGAATACGGTGGCATCATCAAGCACGGCGCCAAGCTGCTCTACGCCTACGCCGAATGCACCGTGCCCAAGGTCACCCTCATCACCCGCAAGGCCTACGGCGGCGCCTACGACGTCATGTCGTCCAAGCACCTGCGCGGCGACGTCAACTTCGCCTGGCCCAGCGCCGAAATCGCCGTCATGGGCCCCAAGGGCGCGGTCGAGATCATCTTCCGCGAAGAAAAGAACGACCCCGAAAAGATCGCCGAGCGCGAAGCCATGTACAAGCAGCGCTTCGCCAACCCCTTCGTGGCCGGCGCGCGCGGCTTCATCGACGACGTGATCATGCCGCACGAAACCCGCAAGCGCATCTGCCGCTCGCTGTCGATGCTCAAGGACAAGCAGCTCGAGAACCCGTGGCGCAAGCACGGCAACATCCCGCTCTGATCCGCGCACGAGGAATATCTACATGTTTAAAAAGATCCTGATCGCAAACCGCGGTGACCAGCCGCGAAGCGGCGCAGCGACGAAGTCACATCGCCTTGCGTGCGAAGCACGTTGCGATTTCACCGCGGAGACCACGCATGTTTAAAAAGATCCTGATCGCAAACCGCGGTGAAATCGCCTGCCGCGTCATCAAGACCGCCCGCAAGATGGGCATCGCCACCGTCGCCGTGCACTCCGAGGCCGACAAGGACGCGCTCTTTGTCGAAATGGCCGACGAAGCCGTCTGCATCGGCCCGGCGCCGTCCAAAGAGTCCTATCTCGTCATCGACAAGATCATCGCCGCCTGCAAGCAGACCGGCGCCGAGGCCGTCCACCCGGGCTACGGCTTCCTGTCCGAGAACGCCGAGTTCTCGCGCCGCCTGGAAGAAGAAGGCATCAAGTTCATCGGCCCGAAGCACTACTCGGTCGCCAAGATGGGCGACAAGATCGAGTCCAAGAAGCTCGCCATCGAAGCCGGCGTCAATACCATCCCCGGCTACAACGACGCCATTGCCGGCCCCGACGAAGCCGTCGAGATCGCCAGGAAGATCGGCTACCCGGTCATGATCAAGGCCTCCGCCGGCGGTGGCGGCAAGGGCCTGCGCGTCGCCTTCAACGACAAGGAAGCGCACGAAGGCTTCGCCTCCTGCGTCAACGAAGCCCGCAACGCCTTCGGCGACGACCGCGTCTTCATCGAAAAGTACGTCCTCGAGCCCCGCCACATCGAAATCCAGGTGCTCGGCGACTCGCATGGCAACTACGTCTACCTCAACGAGCGCGACTGCTCCATCCAGCGCCGCCACCAGAAGGTCATCGAAGAAGCCCCCAGCCCCTTCGTCGACCCCGAGATGCGCCGTGCCATGGGTGAGCAGGCCGTCGCCCTGGCGCGCGCGGTGAACTACGAATCGGCCGGCACGGTCGAGTTCGTCGTCTCCGGTGCCACCAAGGAGTTCTACTTCCTCGAGATGAACACCCGCCTGCAGGTCGAGCACCCGGTCACCGAACTCATCACCGGGCTGGACCTCGTCGAGCAGATGATCCGCGTCGCCTACGGCGAAAGGCTCCCGCTCGCCCAGGCCGACGTCGGCATCAACGGCTGGTCGATGGAATGCCGCATCAACGCCGAAGACCCCTTCCGCGGCTTCCTGCCCTCCACCGGCCGCCTGGTCAAGTTCCAGGCCCCGGCCGAAGGCAACGGCGTGCGCGTCGACACCGGCGTGTACGAAGGCGGCGAAATCTCCATGTACTACGACTCGATGATCGCCAAGCTCATCGTGCACGGCAAGGACCGCCAGGACGCCATCGAGCGCATGCGCGACGCCCTCAACGCCTTCGTCATCCGCGGCATCAGCTCCAACATCCCCTTCCAGGCCGCGCTGCTGCAGCACCCGCGCTTCTGCTCGGGCAACTTCAACACCGGCTTCATCGCCGAGGAGTACCCGCAGGGCTTCGACGCCTCCATGGTCCCGCACGACGACCCCGCGCTGCTCGCCGCCGTCGCCACCTTCGCCCGCAGCCGCTACATCGAGCGCGCCGTGCAGATCGAAGGCCAGCTCGCCGGCCACGGCCGCAAGGTCGCGTCCAACTGGGTCGTCGTCATGGCCGGCAAGCAGTACCCGGTGCAGACGCAGCCCATCGAAGGTGGCCTCGCCGTCACCCACGAAGGCCGCACCTACAACATCGTCTCCGACTGGAAGTTCGGCGACCTGCTGCTCACCGGCACCGTCAACGGCGCCCCGATCTGCCTGCAGATCGAACGCCGCGGCCTGCGCTACCGCATCGCCCACTTCGGCCTGCAGGTCGAGCCCATGGTCATGACCGTGCGCGCCGCCCACCTGCTGTCGCTGATGCCCGAGAAGCTGCCGCCCGACCTCTCCAAGTTCCTGCTCTCGCCCATGCCCGGCCTGCTGCGCGAAGTTGCCGTGGCCGAAGGCCAGGAGGTCAAGGCCGGCGAAAAGCTCGCCATCATCGAAGCCATGAAGATGGAAAACGTGCTCAAGGCCGAGCAGGACGGCAAGGTCAAGAAGATCGTCGCCAAGCCCGGCGCCAGCCTCTCGGTCGACGAAGTCATCATCGAATTCGAGTGAGCACCGCCACACAACCGTTTTGATCGATGGGGAGGGAGACCCGGGCCACGCGCCCGGGTGCCTGTCGGCGAGGG
>NZ_AMXA01000059.1 GCF_000310145.2 Thauera sp. 28 | reverse complement strand
CGCCTGCCGGCTCGGCGCCGTCGGCCGCCGCCGCAGGGGCGCCGCCGCCGGCGCCGAAGCCGCCGGCGATGACGCTGAGGAAGTTGCGGTTCATCGCCCGGCACATGATGTAGGACAGGATCGCACCCGACGAGCCGACCAGCGCGCCGACGACGATCAGCAGGTCGTTGCCGAGCATGAAGCCGGTGGCCGCCGCCGCCCAGCCGGAGTAGCTGTTGAGCATCGAGACCACCACCGGCATGTCGGCGCCACCGATCGCCATCACCATGTGCACGCCGAAGGCAAGGGCGATCACGGTCATCACCAGCAGCAGCGTCACGCCGACGCCGGTCGAGTGCGTGTTGAGGAACCAGTTGCCGAGCAGGATCACCAGCACGAGGCCGAACAGGTTGAGGAAATGCCGCGCCGGCAGCAACAGCGGCTTGCCGCCGATCTTGCCGGAGAGCTTGCCGAAGGCGATCAGCGAGCCGGAGAAGGTGACCGCACCGATCAGGATGCCGATGTAGATCTCCACCTCGTGGATGGACTTCTCGGCGGCGGTGGGGAACACCAGGGAGGTGTCCACGTAGCTCGCGAAGCCCACCAGGCAGGCGGCCAGGCCCACCAGGCTGTGCATCAGCGCGACGAGCTCGGGCATCTGCGTCATCTGCACCTTCCTGGCGGCGTAGAGGCCGACGGCGGCGCCGATGACGAGGGCGATGACGATCCACGGGATGCCGGCCAGCGACACCTGCGGGCCGAACACGGTGGCCAGCACCGCGATGCCCATGCCGACGATGCCGAACAGGTTGCCGCGGCGAGCGGTCTCCGGGTGGGCGAGCCCGCCCAGGCTGAGGATGAAGAGGATGGTGGCGCCGATGTACGAGACAGTGGCCATGCTTGAGGTCATTGTCTTCTCCTTACTTGCGGAACATCGCGAGCATGCGACGGGTGACCGCGAAGCCGCCGAACATGTTCACGGCGGTGAGGGTGATGGCCACGAAGGCGAGGATGCCGATCAGGCCACCGGGACGGTCAGTGGCCCCTTCGGCCAGCGGCGGTGCGATCTGCACCAGGGCGCCGATCGCGATGATCGACGAGATGGCGTTGGTGACGCTCATCAGCGGCGTGTGCAGCGAGGGCGTGACGTTCCACACCACCATGTAGCCGACGAAGCAGGCCAGCACGAACACCGTGAAGTGGGTGAGGAAGCTGGCCGGGGCGTAAAGGCCGACGAGCAGGAACAGCAGCGCGCCGACACCGAACACGATGGCCAGCGACTTCACCGACATCGGCTCGCCGGCGCCGTGGCCGTGGCCCTTGGGCGCGGCGATCGGCGTGGCGGCGGCCTTGGGCTTGGCCGGCGCGGCCGGCAGCTTGGGCGGCGGCGCCGGCCAGGTGAGCTCGCCGTCCCGGATCACGGTGAGGCCGCGGATCGCGTCGTCCTCGAAATTGACGAGGATGTTGCCGTCCTTGGCCTTGCACAGTTCCTCGGCCAGGCGCAGCAGGTTGTTCGAGTACAGCGTGGACGACTGCTTGGCCAGGCGGCTGAGCAGGTCGGTGTAGCCGATGATGGTCACGCCGTGGCGCACCACCGCCTCGCCGGGCACGGTCAGTTCGCAGTTGCCGCCCTGCTCGGCCGCGAGGTCGACGATCACGCTGCCCGGCTTCATGCTCTGCACCATCTCGGCGGTGATCAGCCTGGGTGCCGGCTTGCCCGGGATCAGCGCGGTGGTGATGATGATGTCGACTTCCCGCGCCTGCTGCGCGTACATCGCGCGCTGCGCGGCCTGGAAGCCCTCGCTCATCACCTTGGCGTAGCCGCCGCCGCCCGAGCCCTCTTCCTCGTAATCGACCTTGACGAACTCGCCACCGAGCGAGACCACCTGGTCGGCGACTTCGGCGCGGGTGTCGTTGGCGCGCACGATGGCGCCCAGGTTGGCCGCGGTGCCGATGGCGGCGAGACCGGCCACGCCGGCGCCGGCGATGAAGACCTTGGCCGGCGGGATCTTGCCGGCGGCGGTGACCTGGCCGTTGAGGAAGCGGCCGAAGGCATTCGCGGCCTCGATCACGGCACGGTAGCCGCTGATACCGGCCATCGAGGTCAGCGCGTCCATCTTCTGCGCCCGGCTCAATTGACGCGGCAGACAGTCGATGGCGAGCACCGTGGCGCGCTTGGCCTGCAGCGCCTGCATCAGTTCGGGGTTCTGCGCCGGCCATACGAAGCCGATCAGGGTTGCGCCTTCGCGCATCAGGCCCACTTCTTCCAGCGTCGGTGGGCGCACCTTGAATACGATGTCAGCCCGCGCCCACAAATCGGTCGCGCTGGGCAGCACCTCGGCGCCCGCGGCTCGGTAGTCGTCGTCGGAAAAGTGGGCCGCTTCTCCGGCGCTGCTTTCGACCGCGGCGGCGAAACCCAGCTTGACGAGCTTCACCACGACCTCGGGAACGGTCGCCACGCGTTTTTCACCAGCGAAGGTTTCCTTTGGAACTCCGATCAGCAAATTCATGGCTTCGACTCCTCAATCGATTGACCTTGCAGGCGCGGCTGCGCCGAGCGGCACGCCTCGCCGCGCGGCCCGCGGCTTCGAGCTGTCGGTATCGGCGCTCTCGCGAACTTGGGCGCCACGCGGGTTCCACAAAGCGTGGTTCCATGAGCCATGGGTGTGTGCATCGGGTTCTCCCTGTTTTGCTTATTTTGGCGAAGCAGTGCGTGCGTTCACGTCGAGCAAGCCCAATGGGCTCCGACAGACGCCATCGCCAATCGCATTCGCAGACGTGGCGTGTGTGCTGGCGGAGCCCAGGCCCACATACCTCACTGCATGTGCTGGCCACCGTTGATGGCGATGTTGGCGCCGGTGACGAAGGCGGCTTCCTCGGATGCCAGATAGATGATCAGACCCGCCACTTCCTCCGGTTTGCCTAGGCGCCCCAGTGGAATCTGCGGCAGGATCTTGCTGTCCAGCACCTCCTTCGGGATGGCCATGACCATCTTCGTGCCGATATAGCCGGGGGAGATGGTGTTGACCGTGACGTTCTTCTTCGCGACCTCGAGCGCCAGTGCTTTGGTGAAGCCATGCACGCCGGCCTTGGCAGCCGAGTAGTTGGTCTGGCCAAACGCACCCTTGCTGCCATTGACCGAGGACACGTTGATGACGCGGCCCCAGCCGCGCTCGGTCATGCCGTCGACCACCTGCTTGCTCATGTTGAACAGGCTGTCGAGGTTGGTACGCAGCACCGCGTCCCAGTTGACCTTGTCCATCTTCTTGAAGGTCATGTCGCGCGTGATACCCGCGTTGTTAACCAGCACATCGACCTCGCCGACCTTCTCCCGCACCTCGGCCACGGCCTTGGTACATGATTCGAGATCGGCGACGTCGCAAGGCACAGCGAGAATGTCGTGCCCCCTTGCCTTCATGTCGGCGACCCACTCCGCATGTTTC
Source organism: Thauera sp. 28 (assembly GCF_000310145.2). Lineage (GTDB taxonomy): Bacteria > Pseudomonadota > Gammaproteobacteria > Burkholderiales > Rhodocyclaceae > Thauera > Thauera mechernichensis. Next base: position 2,997 of record NZ_AMXA01000059.1, on the reverse strand, counting down.
GTATTTCCGGGCGAATACGTAACGGCCACCCGGTAACCTGCCGCGGACATCTTGGTGGAGATGACCTCACCCAGGCCACCCATGCCACCCGTAACCAGCACCACACGTGCATTGCTCATGTTCGTCTCCTCAGTCGCGTCGTTCAGGATTGGATTCAGCGTTCGATGGCAAGTGCGACGCCCATTCCGCCGCCGATGCAGAGCGAGGCGAGGCCACGGCGTGCATCGCGCCGAATCATTTCGTGGATCAGCGTGACCAGCACGCGGCATCCGGATGCGCCGATCGGGTGCCCGATCGCGATCGCGCCGCCATTGACGTTGATCTTGCTGGTGTCCCAGCCCATTTCCTTGTTTACCGCGCAGGCCTGCGCCGCGAAGGCTTCGTTGATCTCCATGAGGTCGAGCTGGTCGGCCGTCCAGCCGGCCTTGTGCAGGCACAGCTTCGAGGCGGGCACCGGGCCCATGCCCATGATCGTGGGTTCGAGGCCGGCGGAGGCGTAGGCGGCGATGCGGGCGAGCGGCTGGAGGCCGAGCGCCTTCGCCTTGCTCGCGGACATCATCAGCACCGCGGCAGCGCCGTCGTTGATCCCCGAGGCGTTGCCGGCCGTCACCGACCCTGCCTTTTCGAACGCGGGCTTGAGGCCGGCGAGCGATTCGGCCGTCGTGCCGTGCTTGATGAATTCGTCGGTGTCGAACACCACCTTGCCCTTGCGGCTGACGATCTCCACAGGGACGATCTCGTCCTTGAAGCGGCCGGCCTTTTGCGCGGCCTCGGCCTTCTGCTGGGATGCAGCGGCGAAGGCATCCTGCTCCTCTCGCGAGATGCCGTATTTTTTGGCAACGTTTTCGGCAGTGGTGCCCATGTGGTAGTGGTTGTAGGCATCCCACAGGCCGTCGTTGATCATCGTGTCGACCATCTTCCAGTCGCCCATGCGCTGGCCATCGCGCGAGCCCATCACCACATGCGGCGAAGCGCTCATGTTCTCCTGGCCGCCGGCGATGACGATGTCCGCATCGCCGCAACGGATGGCCTGCGCGGCCAGATGGGTGGCCTTGAGGCCCGAGCCGCAGACCTTGCCGACAACGAAAGCCGGCACGCCGATCGGCAGGCCGGACTTGATCACCGCCTGACGCGCCGGGTTTTGGCCGCCGCCGGCGGTCAGTACCTGGCCGAGGATGACCTCGTCGACCATGTCTCCACTGATGCCGACGCGTTCCAGCAAGGCCTTGATGACGGTGGCACCCAGATCAGGTGCAGCGACTTTTGCGAGGGCACCTCCGAACTTGCCAACAGCAGTGCGCGCGGCGGCAACGATGACGACGTCTTCCATGGTCCGTTTCCTTTCTCGTTGAATGACAATCTGACCTTCGCCCCCCTTGTTATGAGTGGCAGATGCCGGTCTGGTATCGGAGGGTTGGGGTTGGGGTTGGGGTTGGGGTTGGGGGGCGGAGCCTTACTTCTTGCGCATCGGCGGCAGGTCGGTGCAACTGCCGTGGGCGACTTCGGCAGCCATGCCCACGGTCTCGCCCAGGGTCGGGTGCGGGTGGATGGTCTTGCCGATGTCGACCGCGTCCGCGCCCATCTCGATGGCCAGGCACACTTCGCCGATCATGTCGCCGGCCGACGGCCCGACGATGGTGCCGCCAATCACGCGGTGGGTCTCGGCATCGAAGATCAGCTTGGTGAAGCCGTAGTCGGCGCCGTTGGCGATCGCGCGCCCGCTGGCGGCCCACGGGAACTTGGCGGTCTCGACTTTCTTGCCCTCGGCCTTGGCCTGCGCCTCGGTGTAGCCGACCCAGGCCACTTCCGGATGCGTGTAGGCCACGCCCGGGATCACGGTGGCGTCGAAGGCCGCCCGGGCAAGCTCCGCCTTGCCTTGTGCCTCCCCGGCCGCGACTTCGGCCGCCACGTGCGCCTCATGCACCGCCTTGTGGGCGAGCATGGGCTGGCCGACGATGTCGCCGATCGCAAAGATGTGCGCCACGTTGGTGCGCATCTGCGCGTCCACCGGAATGAAGCCGCGCTCGCCGACGATCACGCCCGCCTTCTCCGCGCCGATCTTCTTGCCGTTGGGCGAACGGCCCGCCGACTGCAGAATCATGTCGTACTTCACCGGCTCGGCAGGGGCGCCTTCGCCTTCGAACTTCACGTACAGGCCATCGTCCCGGGCTTCGACGCCGACGGTCTTGGTCTTCAACATGATCTTGTCGAAGCGGTGGGCGTTCTGCTTCTCCCACACCTTCACGGCGTCGCGATCCGGGCCCTGCATCAGGCCGTCGAGCATCTCGACCACGTCGATGCGCGCACCGAGCGTCGAGTACACCGTGGCCATCTCCAGGCCGATGATGCCGCCGCCAATCACCAGCATCTTTTGCGGCACCTGGCGCAGCTCGAGCGCGCCGGTGGAATCGACGATACGCGGGTCCTTCGGGATGAAGGGCAGGTGCACCGCGGCCGAACCGGCGGCGATGATGCAGTGCTTGAACTTCACCACCTTCTTCGCGCCGGTCTTGTCCTGGGCGCTGCCGGTGGTCTCCTCGACTTCCAGATGATGCGGATCGAGGAAGCTGCCGTAGCCGCGGATCACATCGACCTTGCGCGCCTTGGCCATGCCGGCGAGACCGCCGGTGAGCTTACCGATCACGCCGTCCTTGTGCTTCCTGAGCGCATCGACATCCACGGTCGGCTTGGCAAACACGATGCCGGCCTTGTCGACATGCTCCGCTTCCTCGATCACCGCCGCGACGTGCAGCAGCGCCTTCGAAGGGATGCAGCCGACGTTCAGGCACACGCCACCGAGGGTGGCGTAGCGCTCGATGATCGCGGTCTTGAGACCCAGGTCGGCAGCGCGGAAGGCCGCGGAGTAGCCGCCCGGGCCGGCGCCGAGCACGACCATGTCGTATTCGGCGTCGGCGCTGCCGGCGTGGGCTGCAGCGGTCGGGGCTGCGGCGGCAGCAGCGATCGGCGCCGGCGCGGCGGCAGGCGCCGCTCCCGCAG
>NZ_AMXA01000058.1 GCF_000310145.2 Thauera sp. 28 | reverse complement strand
GAGCCGCGAGGTTTTTTGGGCGGTGTCGCCTTCGACCCCTCGCGGCTGGCGCCGCTCCTACGGTGTGCCGATACGTTTTGTTCAGTTGCTCCGGCGGCAAGGCCGCCGGTGTTCGCCCTTATGCCTTGCGCGCTGCGCGGATCTGCTTGAGCACTTCGCGCGCGGCGGTGGGGATGGGGGTGCCGGGGCCGAAGATGCCCTTGGCGCCGGCGGCGTAGAGCGCGTCGTAGTCCTGTGCGGGGATGACGCCGCCGACGAAGGTGATGATGTCGTCGGCGCCGAGGCGCTTGAGCTCGTTGACGATCTGCGGCACGAGCGTCTTGTGGCCGGCGGCGAGGCTGGAGCAGCCGACGGCGTGGACGTCGTTCTCGACCGCGTGGCGGGCGGCTTCTTCCGGGGTCTGGAAGAGCGGACCGATGTCGATGTCGAAGCCGAGGTCGGCGAAGGCCGAGGCGACGACCTTGGCGCCGCGGTCGTGGCCGTCCTGGCCGAGCTTGGCGATCATGACGCGCGGGCGGCGACCTTCTTCGGCGATGAAGGCTTCGATGTCGGCCTTGAGGGCTTTCCAGTCTTCCTGTTCTTCCACGACGGCTCCATAGACGCCGGACACGGCTTGCGGGTTGGCGCGATAGCGGCCGAAGACCTTTTCGAGCGCGTCGGAGACTTCGCCGACGGTGGCGCGCAGGCGGATGGCCTTGACGGTGAGGTCGAGCAGGTTGCCGTCGCCGGTTTCGGCGCACTTGGTGAGGGCGTCGAGCGCGGCCTGCACGGCGGCGGTGTCGCGGTTGGCGCGCACCTGGGCGAGGCGGGCGATCTGCGACTCGCGCACGGCGTGGTTGTCGATGTCGAGGATCTCGATCGGGTCTTCCTTGGCGAGCTTGTACTTGTTGACGCCGACGATGACGTCCTTGCCGGAGTCGATGCGGGCCTGCTTGTCGGCGGCGCATTCCTCGACCTTCATCTTGGCCCAGCCGGATTCGACGGCCTTGGTCATGCCGCCCATGGACTCGATCTCTTCGATCAGCGCCCAGGCCTTGTCGGCCATGTCCTGGGTGAGCTTTTCCATCATGTAGGAGCCGGCCCAGGGGTCGACGACGTTACAGATGTGGGTCTCTTCCTGGATGATGATCTGGGTGTTGCGCGCGATGCGGGCGGAGAACTCGGTGGGCAGGGCGATGGCTTCGTCGAGCGCGTTGGTGTGCAGCGACTGGGTGCCGCCGAACACCGCGGCCATGGCCTCGATGGTGGTGCGCACGACGTTGTTGTACGGGTCCTGCTCGGTGAGCGACCAGCCGGAGGTCTGCGAGTGGGTGCGCAGCATCATCGACTTGGGGCTCTTGGGGTTGAACTGCTTCATGATGCGCCACCACAGCAGACGCGCGGCGCGCATCTTGGCGATCTCGAGGTAGAAGTTCATGCCCACTGCCCAGAAGAAGGACAGGCGGCCGGCAAAGGTGTCGACGTCCATGCCGCTGGCGATGCCGGTGCGCACGTACTCGAGGCCGTCGGCCAGGGTGAAGGCGAGCTCGATGGCCTGGTTGGCGCCCGCTTCCTGGATGTGGTAGCCCGAGATCGAGATGCTGTTGAACTTGGGCATGTTGGCCGACGTGTACTGGAAGATGTCGGCGATGATCTTCATCGACGGCGTCGGCGGGTAGATGTAGGTGTTGCGGACCATGAACTCCTTGAGGATGTCGTTCTGGATGGTCCCGGAGAGTTTGTCCTGCGACACGCCCTGCTCTTCGGCGGCAATGATGTAGCCGGCGAGGATGGGGAGCACGGCGCCGTTCATGGTCATGGAGACGGAGATCTTGTCGAGCGGGATGCCGTCGAACAGGATCTTCATGTCTTCGACCGAGTCGATGGCCACGCCGGCCTTGCCGACGTCGCCGGTGACGCGCGGGTGGTCGGAGTCGTAGCCGCGGTGGGTGGCGAGGTCGAAGGCGACCGACACGCCCTGGCCGCCGGCGGCGAGCGCCTTGCGGTAGAAGGCGTTGGAGGCTTCGGCGGTGGAGAAACCCGCGTACTGGCGGATGGTCCACGGCTTGACGGCGTACATGGTGGGCTGCGGGCCGCGCAGGAAGGGTTCGAAGCCGGGCAGCGTGTCGGCGTGCTTGAGGTCGGCGGTGTCGGCCTTGGTGTACAGCGGCTTGACGACCAGCCCTTCGGGCGTGACCCAGTTGAGCTTGGTGACGTCGCCGCCCGGGGCGTGCTTGGCGGCGGCCTTGTTCCAGGCCTCGATGTCGGCCTGGTTGTAGGTGGGCTCGTTGGACTGGTTGCTTTGCGACATGGGAAACCTCTCTGCTTCGGCAGCTCGCGGAGCTGCTGGACGATATCGGATCAGACACAACCCGCGCCGCGACAAGTGCGGCACGTAGGCGACGAACCGGCCACCCGCAGCCCTGCTGCGGGTGGCCGTCGACGCTTCTGGCGCAACGCGGCCCCCCTTTTGTCACCAGGCTTTGGCCTGGCGCCTCCCTGCCGCGTCGCACACGGGAAGTTGACTTGTTCTACCAGCGGAATAATACTTTATCCATAATTATGAACGCAATGGCCTCTCTAGCCGACGCACGAACAGCCCGCGGCGGGTGTCGTAGGCGTGGCGCAAGCCGCGAGGGGTTGAAGGCGTTGGGGCTGGATCGCTGCCGAAAAGGCTCGCGGCTGGCGCCGCTCCTACGGGGGGCGCGGCGCTTGGTGTTGCGGTAGGAGCGGCGCGAGCCGCGAGGTTTTGAAGGCGACGGGGGTCGGACCAGCCGCAATTCGCTCGCGGCCGGCGCTGGTCCTACGGCAAAATCCACTGCGGCGCTATTGCCCTGTGGGCGCGCCGGCCTTTGCATCTGAGAAGTCGGAGACCGCACAAAGCAACATGAACGCTTCGAGAATCGCGCCCATGGCGCTGTACCAGGAAGTCGCCGAGCGCCTTCGGCAGCGCATCTATTCGCACGAGCTGGCGCCGGGCACCTGGGTGGACGAGCAGGCGCTGGCCGAGCACTACGGCATCTCGCGCACACCGCTGCGCGAGGCGCTGAAGGTGCTCGCCTCCGAGGGGCTGGTGACGCTCAAGCCGCGCCGCGGCTGTTACGTGACCGAGATCTCCGAGCGTGACCTCGACGAGGTGTTCAGCGTGATGTCGATGCTCGAGGGCGAGTGCGCACGAGCCTCGGCCATGCGCGCCACCGACGGCGACCTGACGCGCCTGCGCGCGATCCACGCCGACCTGGAGAAGGCGGCGGCGGCGGACGACATCGACGGCTTCTTCGAGGCCAACCAGAACTTCCACCGCAGCCTGCAGGAGATCGCCGACAACCGCTGGTTGCTGCACGTGATCGAAGACCTGCGCAAGGTGATCAAGCTGTCGCGCCACCATTCGCTGTTCTCGGACGGGCGGCTGGAGCAGTCGCTGGAAGAGCACCGCGACATCCTCGGCGCCCTCCTCGCCCGCGACGGCGAGCGTGCCGAGCAGCTCATGCGCCACCACATCCGCAGCGGCCGCGCCGCGCTGGCCCGCATCGCCGTGGCCAAGGCCGACGACGCTCCGCTTGCCGCGCCGGAGACCGAGGCGCAGGCAGAGGCCTGAACGGCCGTCGGGTTCAGCCTGCGGTCAGGGCGACCGCCGCCGCAAGGTAGAGCTTGATGGCCGACGCGGCCGCAAACAGCCCGATTGCCCAGATGAGCATGCGCTGGTCGCGGCGCGACCATTCGGGGATCTTTGCGCGCTCGAGCTGCGGCTTGAGCTCGCGCGCGATGCTGCGCGTCAGCTTGGTACGCGGCGCTGCAAGCTGGTCCTGCGCGGTCTTGATGGCGCGAAGGTGCCGGTTGAGCGCGATGACCGGGGCGATGAGCAGTAGCCCGCTGAGGACGCTGAGAAGCTCGGCGATGGCGCCGGCAAGCGCGGCCGTCATTTCTTGAGCGTTGCCGGCCTTGCACTGCTGCGCGCCAGCGTCGCCCGGCGCCGGCGCTTGGCGAAGGCTGCGCGCCACTCTCGATCGAGCGCTGCCTTGAAGACGGCGTCTTCGAGTACGCCTGCGAGGGCGTTCCTGAGCGCGCCTGCGGCAAGGTCCTGCGGCGCGTCGTCCGGCACTTCCTCGATCCAGGGCGGAAGGCCTGTGCGGGCACCCGCGCTCGCATCCAGCCGCTGCCCCTGCGGAGCCAGTTCGACCCAGGGCGGGGCTTCGCCCCCCTGCGCTGCCTGACCCGACGCCTGCTCGATCGGCACGATGCTGAACTCGAGGCGATGCCCCAGTTCGGCGAGGATGCGCTCCATCGTGAGCACGCTGATGCCTCGCTTGCCCCAGACGCCGTTCTCGATTCTGCTGAGGTCGGCCTGGTCGATGCCGGTGCGCTCGGACAGCGCTTTTTGCGTCATGCCATGCGCTTCGCGCAAGGTCCGCAGGGCGCGACCGAACGCGAGGTAGCGCTGCGCAGCCTGGTAGCCGGCCTGAAACTCGGGGGTATCGCCGGCGGCCTCGGCAAGCGCCGCGGTGAGGTCATTCGCGCCGCCCTTGCGTGCGGCGGCAACGCGGAAGGTTCGGCCGCCGGTGCGCGTTACCGAATACCTCGTGTCACTCTCGCTCATTCTTCACCCTTCATAGATCCACGCTGCGCGCCCGCGCCAGCCTGACTGCAGCGTCCACGGCACGGGTCTTGTCGCCATGACCCGCGGCTCCCGGCAAGCCAAAACCCGTCATGGCCATGAACACGGGGCGGCCGAAGTCTGCCTGGCACAGCGCTGCCACCAGCCCGCACGCGTCGCTACCCCAGAAAACCCGGTAAAAAACGGTGACGGCTCCGGCCCGGTGCTGTTCGTCGAAGACGCTTTCGATGCCGTAGCTCGCGCCGAGGTAGGGGGCGTTCGGAAACTGCACACCGTCGCAGAGGCTGTCGAACACGGCCGCAAACTGCGACAGCGCGAGCAGGTGGGGGCCGGGACCCAGCCGTGCGATGGCAAGCGCCTCTCTCCTGGCTCGCGGGTGGTGCAGGTCCGTACTGGCGAGCTTCACACGCCCTGCCCCATTATGGTCTTTTTCCCATGAATGACAAGGGCGCCTCGACTCATGGCTCGCTCGTCTCGCTGCGCGTCACCAGGACCTGGTCGATGCGGTAGTTGTCGATGTCGACGACCTCGAACTTGTAGCCCGCATAGACCACGAAGTCGGTGCGCTTGGGGACCTTGCGCAGGCGGTACATGAGGAAGCCGGCGACCGTTTCGTAGTTCTGGAAGCCCTCGAAGACTTCGATGTCGAGCGCCTGCATGACGTCTTCGATCGGGGTGACGCCGTCGATGAGCCAGGAGTTGTCGTCGCGGCGGACGATGAGTTCTTCCTGGAAGGGGCTGACGAGATCCCCCATGACCGTGTTCATGACGTCCTGCAAGGACAGCAGCCCCACGACCAGGGCGTATTCGTTGAGTACGAGCGCGAAGTCTTCCTTGGCGTCGCGAAAGCGCTCGAGGGCTTCGAACAGGCTGAGCGTGTCGGGCAGCATGAGGACCTTGCGCACGATGGGCTGGGTGCGCAGCGAGAGGTCCTGGCCATTGACGATGCGCGGCAGGATGTCCTTGGCGTCGACATAGCCGATGACGCTGTCGATGCCGTCCTCGCACACCGGGAACTTGCCGTGCGGGTGCGCGGAGATCTTGCGCCGGATGCTCTCTTCGGATTCGCTGAGGGTGAGAAAGACGATGCTCTCGCGCGAGGTCATGGCCGAGGGCACGATGCGCGAGTCGAGCTCGAAGACGTTGCTGATGAGGTGCTGCTCCTGGCGCAGCAGCGCGCCAGCCTGGGCGCCGGCATCGGCCATGGCGACGATGTCGTCGGCGGTAATGTCTTCGGTGCGCTTGCTCGGCACCTTGAACCAGCGGAACAGGATGTTGGCGAGCCCGTTGAACACCCACACCAGGGGCGCAAAAACCCAGATGCAGGCCTGCATGGGCCGCACCAGGCCGACCGCGATGCGCTCGGGCTCGACCATGGCCAGGCGCTTGGGCATGAGGTCGGCGAACAGCACGAACAGCGAGGTGACGAAGACGAAGGACACCACAAAGCTGAGGGTGTGAAGCCGCGGCCCGTCGTACACCAGGCCGATGGCAGCGGCGACATGGGGCGACAGGGCCTGCTCGCCGACGATACCGCCGAGGATGGCGACGGCATTGAGGCCGATCTGCACGACGGTGAAGAAGTTGCCTGGGTTGTCCTGCAGCGCGAGCACGCGCTGGGCATTGACGTGGCCACCTTCGGCCATGAGGCGGAGCTTGATCTTGCGCGAAGCGGCGAGCGAGATCTCGGACATCGAGAAGAAGGCGCTCGCGATGATGAGCAAAAAGATGATGAACAGATCGTTGGACAGCACGACGACTCCTTTGGGAGATGACTCTCGGTCAAGAGGCCCCGCCGGAAGGCAAAACCAGGTTGGGTAGGTCGTGAAGTCTATCACCAGCAGCCCACGCCCCCCTGTAGGAGCGGCGCCAGCCGCGAGGGGTTGGGGGCGATGGGCGTTGGGCGGGTGCGATGAAAGGCTCGCGGCTGGCGCCGCTCCTACAGGAGAGCGCCGCAGCGTGTGTTCCCACCGTAGGAGCGGCGCCAGCC
>NZ_AMXA01000057.1 GCF_000310145.2 Thauera sp. 28 | reverse complement strand
GCTTTTCGGGTCCCGCCCAACCCCCATCGCCTTCAACCCCTCGCGGCTTGCGCCGCGCCTACGGGGAAAGCGCGCCGCGGCCTGCTGTAGGAGCGGCGCCAGCCGCGAGCTTTCGGGTCCCGCCCAACCTCCATCGCCTTCAACCCCTCGCGGCTTGCGCCGCGCCTACGGGGAAAGCGCGCCGCGGCCTGCTGTAGGCGCGGCGCCAGCCGCGAGCTTTTCGGGTCCCGCCCAACCCCCATCGCCTTCAACCCCTCGCGGCTGGCGCCGCTCCTACGGGGAGAGCGCGCCGCGGCCTGCTGTAGGGGCATGTGGGGTGGATTTGTTGCGACTTCCTCTATAATTATGAATTCTTAACTCAACACCTCACTGGAGGCATCATGTCGCAGCGCCCCTTCAAGATCCTCGGTATCCAGCAGATCGCCATCGGCGGCCCGAGCAAGGACAAACTCAAGACGCTGTGGGTCGACATGCTTGGCCTGGAGGTCACCGGCAACTTCGTGTCCGAACGCGAGAACGTGGACGAAGACATCTGCGCGATGGGTGCAGGCCCGTTCAAGGTCGAGGTCGACCTGATGCAGCCGCTGGATCCCGAGAAAAAGCCGGCGGTGCACACCACTCCGCTCAACCACGTCGGCCTGTGGGTGGACGACCTGCCCAAGGCGGTGGAATGGCTCAGCGCCAACGGCGTGCGCTTCGCGCCTGGCGGCATCCGCCGGGGTGCGGCCGGCTTCGACATTACCTTCCTGCACCCCAAGGGCAACGACGAGTTCCCGATCGGCGGCGAGGGCGTGCTCATCGAACTGGTGCAGGCGCCGCCCGAAGTCGTGGACGCCTTCGCGCGCCTGGCGGGCTGACCACGGCCCTGGGGGCGCGCGGCGCGCCCCCGTGCGGCTTCCTGCGTTGCGAGATTGATCGCCGATATGGAATCGATACCGACAAATCCGTAAAGTCGGCGATCCTCGTGTCGATAACTGCAAGACACATCCGCTGAAGATGGTCTCGGACATCGCAGCCAAAGCCCGCTACTCGCCGCAAAAGGAACGCAGATGGAACCCGTCAGCCGCCCATCAAGTTCGATCGCCAGCCGCCTTGGCCTGATCGTCGCCCTTCCACTCATCGTCATCATCGTGCTGGCCGTCATGCTCGGTCAGTCAGCGTTCGAGCGCTCACGCTCGGCTGAGACCACCGCACAACTGTCGGGGCTCGGCGCCGCCATCAGCGAACTGGTGCACCGGCTGCAGATCGAGCGCGGCTCGACCGCGGGCTTCATCAGCTCCTCGGGCTCCCAGATGCGTGACGTCCTGCCCGGCTTCCAGCGCGACACCGACACCGCCCTCGCGCAGTTCCGCAGCCGGCACCAGCAGACCATCACCGCCGACACGCCGACCGCCCAGAAGCAGGTCGCCGACGTCGAAAGCCAGCTCGCCCAACTCGCCGACATCCGCAGGCAGGCGCAACAACTGAGCATCGCCATCGGCGAGAGCACGCGCTACTACACCGCCACCATCGACAGCCTCATCCAGCTCGCCGCGGGGGCCGCGCATTACAACTCCGACCCCTTGATCGGACAGCGCTCCACTGCACTCGAAGCGCTCATCCGCGCCAAGGAAGCCGCAGGCCAGGAACGCGCGCTCACCACCGCCGCCTTCAGCGCCGACTGGGTCACACCCGAGCAGCACCGCACCATCAGCGAACGCATCAACCGCCAGCGCGCCTTCTTCGAGTTGTTCGGCTCGGTCGCGGGCAGCGACGCCCGGGCCGCGCTCGCGCAGATCGAGGCTTCGCCCGAACTCGAAGCCGTCAAGCGCATGCGCAACGTCATGACCGAGCGCATGGCGTATGGCGAATTCGGCATCAAGGGCGCCGACTGGTTCGCTAGCAGCACCGCCTACATCGACCGTCTCTATGCTCTCGAGCGCCAGGTCAACGGCGAGATTTCCAAGCTCGCAGGCGAACTGGTCGACAGCAGCACGCGCACCCTCTACATCACCATCGGCCTTTCGGTACTGGCCATTGGCGCCACGCTGGTGGTATCCACCCTGCTCGGGCGCAGCATCAGCCGCCCGCTCAGCCAAGCCGTGCGCATCGCCGAGCAGGTTTCCAGCGAAAAGGACTTCACCCGCAGCATCCCGGTCGAAGGCGTGACCGAAGTACAGCGCACCGCCCAAGCCTTCAATCACCTCATCGGCACCTTCCGCCATATTCTGACCGAGGCGCGCACGTCCAGTGAGGGGGTGTCGTCCGCGGCGGCGTCCATCTCGGCATCGAGCAGCCAGCTCAGCCGCAGCGCCGACATCCAGGCCGAATCGGCCGCCACCGTGGCCGCTGCCGCCACCGAAGTTTCGAGCAGCGTCAGCGAGACGGCCACGCGCGCCGCCACTGCTGCCGAACTGGTCGACAAGGCCTCGGCCGACACGCACTCGGCGCTGGACATCATGCAAGAGATGGTCGGCCGCGTGGAGCAAGCCGCCAGCCAGGTCACCGCGTCGCAGGCCGACGTTCAATCGCTGGCTGCCAGCTCCAAGCAGATCGGCGGCATCGTCGGCGTCATCCGCGAGATCGCCGAGCAGACCAACCTGCTCGCCCTCAACGCCGCCATCGAGGCCGCGCGTGCAGGCGAGCAAGGCCGCGGCTTCGCGGTCGTCGCCGACGAAGTGCGCAAGCTCGCCGAACGCACCGCCTCGTCGACCCGCGAGATCAGCACCCTCATCCACGAGATCCAGCAACACGTCGACAGCACTGTCGACTCGATGCAGGCCGCGGGCGTCAACGTCAGCGGCAGCCTCGAGCTCGTATCGCGCACCGAAGCCGCGCTACGCAGCATCGGCGACAGCTCCGAGCGCGTCGCACAGAGCGTGCAGGGCATGGCCCACACCATCCGCGAGCAGGACATCGCCATCCAGCAGGTCGCGTCCAACGCCGAGCGCATCGCCGCCATGACCGAAGAAAACAGCGGCGCCGCACGCACCAGCTCGGACACGGCCGAAGAGCTCGCCCGCGTCGCAAGCGCGCTGTCGAGCCTTGTGGGGCGCTTCCGCACCTGACACCGAGGTCGCGGCACAAGGCTGGCAAGCCGCCCCCGAGTGTCGGTTTTTTTTACACCGGGGGCATAAGCACCCCCATCAAACCGAGTCATCCATATAAAAATCAATAAGTTGTATTTCTGGCATCCGACTTGCTTTGTTGCCACAGCGATTAAGCTCACGCTTGGCACCACCCGGCCAGGCGCAATCTCTTAACCGGTTCAACAACCGATTAAAAGGACCCAGACAATGAAGAAATACGCCCTTCTCGCCGCGACCGCCGCCCTCACCGCCGTGTCGACCGGCGCCTCGGCCGCCTATGTCAGCAACGTCCAGTCGCTGGCTGGCGACTTCGCCATCAGCGGCTTCGCCGACGGCACCCCGCTGACCTACGACGTGGCGCTCACCGGCCTGTCCGGCAGCCTGTCGCTGGCCGCTGGCCCGTCGGGCAGCTACACCGTCAGCGTCGGCCCCGGCCTCGCCGGCGGCACCGGCTACGCCGAAGCCACCTTCTTCGCCGGCCCTGGCGGTACCGTCAGCCGCACGATCAGCTCGAACGTCCAGGTGTTCTCGGGCGACCTCAACGTCTCCGGCCTCACCCCGGGCGTGTATCCGTTCATGTTCGGCACGGGAGCCATCCTCGCCCCGATCACCTTCGGCTTCAGCGGCAGCTATGACGGCGCCACCACCATGGGCGTGCTCGGCCTGCTCAACGGCCTGCTCGGCACCTCGTTCAGCGACCCCACCGGCGCTGGCACCGTCGCCATCACCGGCACCATCACCGACACCAGCGTGACCATGTCCATCACCGAAACGGCCTCCGGCTGGGACGGCGCTGGCGCGCTGCTGCTCGCCGCGGACATCGGAGCATTTGCCGTGCCGTACCTGACCAGCAATCCGACCGCCACGCAAGCGCAGGTTACGGCCGCATATTTCAGTAACAGTAACCTGAGCCGCGACATTATCGACGGCGAGTTCGCCATGCGTAACATCGCCGTCACCGCCGTGCCCGAGCCCGCTTCGCTGGCGCTGCTCGGCCTCGGTCTGGCTGGCCTGGGTGTGATGCGCCGCCGCAAGCAAGCTGCCTGATCTTTCGGTCACGCCGCACCAGCCGACGCCCTCGCAAGGGGGCGTCGGCTTTTTTCTTATAATGCCGCCATGTTCGAAAAGATCCTCACCCTCTGCACCGGCAACATCTGTCGCAGCCCGCTCGCCGAGGCCGTGCTACGCCAGCGCCTGGCCGATCGTGGCCGCACGGCCACCGTCGCCTCTGCCGGCACCGGCGCCCTGGTCGGCCACGCTGCAGACGCCGACACCCAGGCCATCGCGCTTGCCCGCGGCATCGACCTCTCCGCCCACCGCGCCCGTCAGCTCACCCCCGAGATCAGCCGCTGGGCCGACATCATCCTGGTGATGGAAAAACACCACCTCGAATACGCCACCCACCTCGACCCCACCGCACGCGGCAAGCTCTTCCTGCTGGGGCACTGGTCCAAGGTCGAAGTCCCCGACCCCTACCGCCTCAGCCAGGACCACCACGCCCTGGCCTGCGACATCATCTGCGCCGCCACCGACGACTGGCTCGCCCGCCTGTAAACCCCGTTGAAAAGCTCGCGGCTGGCGCCGCTCCTACGGCAAACCCAACGCGCGTCGCCCCCTGTAGGAGCGGCGCAAGCCGCGAGGGGTTGAAGGCGACGGGGGCCGGTGGGCGGCCGTTGAAAAGCTCGCGGCTGGCGCCGCGCCTACGGCAAACCCAACGCGCGTCGCCATCGACTGGCCCCGATTCCTGGGCGCCATGCGAAAATGTCGGTCGAACATCTCTCCATCAGGTGACCGCGCTTGAACGGCCTCAAGGATTTCCTGCACCTCCTGCAGCACTCCTTCCGCAACCTGCTCCCCATTGTCGTCGTCGTCGCCTTCTTCCAGGCCATCGTCTTGCAGACGGTGCCGGATGGCCTGGGGTCGATGGTTGCGGGCCTGCTGGTGGTGGTGGTGGGCGTGGCCCTGTTCCTGCAAGGGCTGGAGCTGGGCATCTTCCCGATCGGCAAGAACCTCTCCAACGCCTTTGCCAAGCGCGGCTCCCTGCCACTGCTGATGGCGTTCGGGTTCGCGCTCGGCTTCTCCGCGGTGATCGCCGAGCCAGCGCTGATCGCCGTCGCAAGCCAGGCCGAAACGATCAGCGCCGGGCGAGTCGACGGATTCACCCTGCGCCTACTGGTGGCGACATCGGTCGGCGCGGTGGTTGCGCTCGGCGTGGTGCGCACCATCCTCGGCCATTCGCTGCACTGGTACATGATCATCGGCTACCTGCTGGTGGTCACCGTCACCTTCTTTGCGCCCGAGGAAATCGTCGGCCTCGCCTATGACTCGGGCGGGGTCACCACCAATATCGTCACCGTACCCCTGATCGCCTCGCTCGGCATCGGCCTGGCGGTATCGATCCGCGGCCGCAACGCGCTCGCACACGGCTTTGGGCTGGTCGCGCTGGCGGTGATGGTGCCGATGATCTCGGTGCAGCTCTACGGCATCTTCGTCTACAGCCTCGGCGCCGCCCCCGCGCTCGCCGCCGCGCAGCCCGCGGCCGGCATCGCACAGGCCGCTGCGGCCGCAATTCCCGAGCCCGCCGGCATGCTCGGCGCACTCACCGGCATGCTCGTCGACCTGCTCACCATGTTCCGCGACGTGGCGCCGATCATCGTCGTCATCCTGTTCTTCCAGTACGGCGTGATCCGCAAGCCGATCGCCCACCTGCACAAGGTCGTGGGCGGCTTCGTCATGGTCATCGTCGGCCTCTATGCCTTCGTGATCGGGCTCAAGCTCGGGCTCTTCCCGGTCGGGCGCGCCATGGCAGAACAGCTCGTCGCCCTCGACACCTACACCTGGGTATACCTGTTCGCACTGTCGATCGGCTTTGCCACCACCATGGCCGAGCCAGCGCTGATCGCCATCGGCCAGAAGGCCGAAGAAGCCGGCAAGGGGCGGCTCAACGCCAACCACATCCGCATCCTGGTCGCCATCGGCGTGGCCATCGGCATCACCATCGGCGTGCATCGCATCATCACCGGCGACTCGATCCACTACTACATCATGGGCGGCTACGCCCTGGTCATTGCGCTGACCTGGCTGGTGCCCAAGTACATCGTCCCCCTCGCCTTCGACCTCGGCGGCGTCACCACGTCCGAGGTGACCGTACCGCTCGTCACCGCGCTGGGCATCGGGCTGGCCACCAACATCGAGGGGCGCAACGTGCTCATCGACGGCTTCGGTCTCATCGCGTTTGCCTCGATCTTTCCCATCGTAACCGTGATGCTCTATGCTCTTTACGCCGAGCGGTTCAAGCCGACAGGAGAAAAAACGTGAAGTTCTCGGTACTTGTCGCGATCCTCGCCGAGGATCTCGAAGAACAGGCGATCGACATCGCCAAGCGCTCCGGCGCAGGCGGCGTCACACTGCTGGACGGGCGCGGCATCGGCGCCAAGGAAAAGAAGACCTTCTTCGGCCTTACCTACGAGGGTAGCCAGTCCGTACTGGTGATGGTGCTCGAGAAGAAGCTCTCGCTCTCCGTGCTCAAGAACCTCAGTCGCGAGCTCGACCTCAAGAACAGCAGCCGTGGCGTGGTGTTCACCATCCCGCTCGAGCACATCGCCGGCATCGACATGCGCCAGATCCAGCAGTTCGAAGAGCACATCAAGCACGACATCTAGGAGCCCCAATGCTGGTCAAGGACATCATGTTGCGCGAAGTGGTGACGGTATCGCCCTTCGCAACCATCCGCGAAGCCATGCGGGTGATGAAGCAGAACAAGGTCAAGTCGCTGGTGGTCGAGAAGCGCGACGCCCATGACGCCTACGGCATCATCACCTACACCAACATCCTCAAGACGATCGTCGCCGAAGAGGGGGACATCGACCTCGTCAATGTCTACGACATCTGCGCCAAGCCAGCGCTGACCATCTCGCGCGAGCTCGACGTCAAGCACGCCGCTCGCCTCATGGTCAATATCGGCGTCCGCCGCCTGCTGGTCACCTCATCCAACGAGCTCGCCGGCATCGTCACCATGTCCGACATCGTCGGCGCCATCCTCAAGCTCGCCGACGAAGAAGCCTGATCGGCCCGAAAAGCTCGCGGCTGGCGCCGCTCCTACAACAAACCCAACGCGCGTCGCCCCCCTGTAGGAGCGGCGCAAGCCGCGAGGGGTTGAAGGCGATGGGGGTGGGTGGGCGGCCGATGAAAAGCTC
>NZ_AMXA01000056.1 GCF_000310145.2 Thauera sp. 28 | reverse complement strand
CGCCTTCAAAACCTCGCGGCTTGCGCCGCTCCTACGGGGGGCGCAAGCCGCGGGCCTTCAAAACAAAAAACTCACCTTCCGCCCAGCACTTCCTCATACACCCCGATCGTCCGCTCGATCACGATGCGTTCGTCGAACTCCCGCAGCGCGGTCTCACGCGCTGCTGCGCCCAAACGCGCGCGCAGCGCCGGGTCGTCGTGCAAACGCGCAATCGCGCGCGCCAGCGCCTCAGCATCGCGCGCCGGCACCAGCAAGCCGTCGATCTCATTCGTGACGACCTCGCGGCAGCCTGGCACGTCCGTGGTCACCAGCGGCAGACCGCTGGCACCGGCCTCGATCAGCCCCTTGGGCAAACCCTCGCGGTAGCTCGGCAGAATCACCGCGTCCACACTTGCGAACAGGCCAGGCATATCGTCCACATGGCCAAGCCACTGCACCAGGCCATCCCGCTCCCAACCGCGCACGTCCGCCTCGGGCACAGCCGCGGGGTTACCGGGATCGGGGTCGCCAGCAAGCAGGAAAACGATGTCGCGCTTTTCCGCACGCAACATGCGCGCCGCCTCGACGTACTCCGCCACCCCTTTGTCCCACAGCAGGCGCGCGGGCAACACGACCCGCAGCGGCCCAGCCTGACCACGGCTGGCGCCAGGCGCGAAACGGCTGCAATTGACACCGGAGCCCATGATCAGTCGAATCCGCGACGGGTCGACCAAGCCAGCCTGATTGAACAGCGCCACGTCGTCGGGGTTCTGCAAGATCAGACGCGCCTGGGGGCCATCCAGCGCCAGCCGCATCAGCCCACGCACCACCGGGCGCAGCACGCGCGCCTTGGCATCGTTGCTGGTGAAGACGTAGCCCATCCCGGCCACCGCATTCACGCGCGCTGCCACACCAGCAAGGCGCGAAGCCAGCGAGCCATACACCGCGCACTTGATCGTGAAGCCATGCACCAGGTCGACCCTTTCGCGCTGGATCAACCTTTTCAGCCACAGCACCAGCGCCGCCTCGCGCAGCGGATTAAGGCTGCGCCGCTCCATCGGCGCCGCCACCCAGCGAAAGCCGAGATCCTGCAGGCGCTCGCCATAAGGCCCAGGGGGCGACACCAGCAACACGTCGTAACCCGCATCGCGCAACGCCAGCGCCAGCGAACGGCGGAAGTTGTACAAATACCAATCCGTATTGGCGAACAGCAGAACCTTCACCCGACCCCCTTCCCTGCGCAAATCATCAATAGCCCTGCTGCGGTACCGAGCGCCCTAGCAGGCGCTTGGCAAAGCCGACCATGCGCTCCTCGCCGATCAGCCGCCCATTCACACGGTCCTCGAACCACCGCCAACCGTCGCTGCGCCGGATCGGCACACGCGTCAGTGCGTAGCGCTGCGCGTTCTCTATGGTTGCCACCTCGCCGCCGGTGGTGACTGCGCTGGCGCAGTACGGTGCCACGGCGTCGCGCACTCGCGGGTCCCAGATTCCGCGCGGATACGCAAAGTGCTCGGGCACGAAGCCCAGCTCGGTCTGGAACCGCGCCGCTGCCGCCTTCATCTCACCGCCGATCTCATCGTCCGTCAGCCTGACGAGTTCGGGATGGGAATGCGTATGCGCGCCAATCGTGATCAACGGGTCGGCCGCGACTTCGCGCAACTGGGCCCAGGTCATCGGGCGCATCCGCTCGGCGGCGCCCTCGACGGCCCTCGACAAGGGCAGATGCGTCGGTTCATCCATGAACCGCGTCGGCACATACAGCACGGCCGGCAAGCGCAGCTCGCGCAACACCGGCCAGGCCACGGTATAGAAGTCCTCATACGCATCATCGAAGGTGATCACATACGTCAGACCTGGCCCTGTCCGCCGCGCCAGCAAGGCATCCAGCGCCGACGTGTAGGACACCACCTTGCCGGTCCGTGCCAACCATTCCATCTGCCGCCGGAACAGGTCGGACGCCAAGTCCAGTTCAAGCGGCAGGTCACCAACCACGCGGTGATACATCAGGATCGACACCCCGCTGGCCGGCGCCCTGCCCAACAGCCGTGCGTGCACCGTCGCCGCAAACTTCAGAATCCCACGCACACCCATCCCCACTCCATGTTCAGAACAACTCCAGATCGCCGAGCGACAGATCCCAACCGTCGAAGGAAAACACATCGGCCGGCAGGGGGCGTCCAAGTGCACGCGCAAAAAGTCGCATCTTGCGCTGCGGTAACTTGAAGAACAGCGCACGCCGCAGCGCTGCGTGCTCAACACTTCCCACCTTGAAATGCGCCATCACATGGTCGAAGCCATCGACCGCCAACACCCTGCGCAACACGCTTGCCAGGTAGTCGGCGCGCGCGTCCTGCGCCCATAGTTCGACCAACACCAGTTCATCCGCCCCCAGGCGGCGGTTTGCGCGCAGCACCGCCAACCCCGTCGGCGCGCTCGCCGGCCCATCCACCAGCACGCGGTAATCAGCCTGCGGGTGTGCGCCGTAGCGCCACGACAAGTACGCAGCGCTGCGCGGCGTACGCAAACCAGCACCGGCACGCGCGCGCTCGTGCGACTGGACCAGTGCCATCAGCTCGGGCGAAGACTCCCAGCGCGGCAGCGCCGACAATTGCGCCCCCCCTTCCGCGCGCCCACCCAAGCGTGCCTGCAGCACATGCAGTGCAAGGCGAAACGGCCGCAGCGGCCGCACATAGAGCGGCACATCGCCCACACACTGCCAGCCCATCTTCAGGTAACCCGGGGCACTGTTCTGGTTCGGGGTATTGAAAACGATGTCCACCTCATCGTTCGCCAGCGCATCAATCGCTGCCAGCGTCAGACGTTTGAACACGCCTTTGCCTCGCCAGGCATCGGCCGTCACGGTATCCACGGCGCGCACCGCATGGCGCTGCCTACCCACTGCATGCGAGGGATCATCGAGCGTCCAGCGCATGAAACTGCGCACGCCAACCACGTCACCGGCCGACACGCCCACGCCGAGCGTGCCCGTACTCACCCCGAATGGGTTATGCAGATGCTTCCACTGCCAGTAGTGATCGGTCTTGCGCGTAACCTCATTGCCGGGCAGCGACTTACCCACCGCATCAAGCACCGCTTCCGAGCCCACCTTGTCATCCAGGCGCTCGATCGTCCATTCGACAGCACTCATGCGACCTCCGTCCGCAGCGGCATCCGCCGCGTCCTCGTTGACATCACCTGGCGGAATCTTCAGGCGGCCTTGTTACGCTTGCTGCGGTGCTCACCGGCCACCCGCTTGAGCAGCGATTCCCAATGATTCAGCACCGACTCGAGCTCGTAGTTGTCGCGGATATGAGCCTGTGCACATAAGCCCATCGCCTTGCGCGCCTCGTCCGGCATCGCGCCAAGCTCGCGCATGCCCGCAACCAGCGCATCGTGGTCTCCCGCCTTCACCAGGAGGCCGTGCGTCGCGGCAGGCAGCAGATCACCAATGCCGCCAACATCGGTGGCGACCACGGGCAAGCCCGCCGCCATCGCTTCCATCAGCGCATTGGGCAAGCCCTCGTGGTGCGAAGCCATCACAAAGGCATCACTCGCAGCCAGGATCTCGGGAATGTCAGCACGCCGCCCAAGCTGCAGAACGCGATCACCGATGCCAAGCTCCTGCGCCAAGTCCTTCAGTTCATCGCCCTGGTAGGCCTCGCCGACAATAAGAAGCCTTCCACCTTCAAGTGCAGCAAAGGCTCGCAGCAGGCCGAGGTAGTTCTTCTGGGGGCGCTGCGCCCCAACCGCAACCCACACAAAGGCGTCGTCGGTCAAGCCAAGCGCGGTGCGCACAGACTGCCGAGCCTCCGGCCCGGCCTTGAAGCTCGCCGTCACAATGGCGTTACGCACTACCTCGATACGCTCGGGGCGTGCAGAAACGCGGGGCCCAAGCACGCTTTTGATCTTATCCGTATTAGCCGTAAGGCTCGCCGCAAGGCCATCGGTCAGCCTGAGGTAAGACGTAACCGCCCGCCCACCAACCCGCTCATTCCTTAGCGAAGAAACCAGAGGCACCTTGGCAATCGCTGCCGCAATCCTGGCCACAGGATCTGCCGGAATCATCAGGCTGACGACCACATCCGGTCGCACGGCGCGCAAATGACGAGCCAACGGAAGCACGCCTCGAAAGGCTGAAATGCCACGCCCGAGCTGTAGGTTAATGCGCCTGACACCAGCCGCTTCCAACTCCGTCGGCTCAATCAAGTCAGGCATCAACGACACGACCTCCACGCGCCAGCCCCGTCGTGCCAAGCCACTCGAAATTCTACGAACCTGGGTCTCTGCACCGCCGGATGCGAATCGATTAAGAACAAACGCGACCCCATATTCACTCATTATCTAGCCCAGCCAATACAGATAACTAATACAAACATTGAGAAGATAAACAATCAAAAACGGGCGCTGATATCTCCAATCGCCGATAACACCTGAAAGCGCCATAAATACTATTGAAAGTGCAATATACCTTTCAGAGTACGCCCCAATAGCATACGCAGCGATCGCGGAGAATGCAGACACAAAAAACAGAAAGCCAAATGCACTATTAAGCCTATCCCAGTTGAAGTAAGCAAAAACAGCGTAGGTCGCCACCCACATCGCCGTGTAAAGCAGCCCAGTTGTCCGAACATCAATCTCAGCGCGCCGATCCCCCAACAACCCAAGAATCAACGGAGCCATCACAACAGACACGAAAACCAACCCAACCGCACTCAGGACAATATATCTATAACGCCACCCTTTCCATGCCTCAAAAACATAAATAAAAAAGGCTGCAGAAATTACAAATATATAGGTATGAAAACTGGCAGATAAAGCCAATCCTAGCACCCTGCCAAAATACCCTACGAACAAGAATGAAAAAACAAGTACCGACAACGCAAGAGCCAGCCTTTGTTGCGAGGATACAAAATCGAGAAATCTCGGATGCAACAAGACCAAGATAACTGGAATAAAACTCCAATTATTCCGATACATACAAGCAAACGCCAATATGAAGCAAGAGCCTAACGTGATAGCTCTTAAAGCGAACTCAGGGCCATCCAAAAAATCTGACAGCGTTTGAAACCAGAAATGGAAATGCACCTCAAACAAAACAGACTCAATCAAGGACATTTCTCGTCCTTGAAACAATTGATCATACCTGTCGTAATTGTAAATATACGAATGAATATCTGAACCCTGAAGACTCAAGCGGTAATCAAAGGCTGAGAATGAAACCAGAGTAGCAAACAGGGCGGCAACCACTAGACCACCAACCCCCTGCGCGGTTTGCTTTCTAATCTCCATCATTATTTTCGTTCAACTCTGGAAAGCACATTCACAAAAGAAGAAACTGATTCATCTACACTAAAAACCGCCCCCGAGAACGGTTTGAACTCAGACGAAGAAAGCTCACAAACTATCGCACGCGCCAAGCCACCCGCGTCATCAACGTCAGCAAAGGAGGCATACCTACCCCCTTCCATCGCCTCATAGGGCCCCGTAGGACAGTTCGTGGAGACAGCTTTGGTTCCCAGAGCTCTCGCTTGTATTAGTGCTCCGGGCATACCCTCGACGCGAGAGGACAGTACAAACAACTCCGCCTGCTTCATCCACGGAAATGGATTCTGGACGAACCCAGGCAACTGAACATCCGCCTCCACGCCCAATGAACGTGCCAATGAAGCCAGCTCAGAACGCAAAGGCCCCTCACCAAGAATCACGAGCCGCATCGGCCGCTCCTTGCGCGCGAGCGCAAAGGCCTTGATCAGCACATCGAAGCCCTTTACGTCGACCAGGCGCCCCACCCCAAGCACGACCGGTGGCTGCCCAGACTGAAACCAGGGATGGTCCAGTGGCTCTGCCGCCTTCTCGAACAGCTCGTTCGAAATCAGCGGGTTATAGATGACTTCGACCTTTGATGGCTCGACCCGTACGAGCTCGACCAACTCGTCGGCGCAGCCCTTGGAAACGGCGACTACGCCGTCGGCTCGCGCATAGGCCCAGCGCTTCACCGCCATCATCAACTTGCCGACCAAGTCAGTCCGCATCCGGCTCGGCATTGAGCGCTCGCTCAGCACGAGCCTTGCAGGCGATCGCGCAAGACGATGCGCGAGCGAAGCAGCCATGTTCGCATTGCTCATGGCAGCAAGCAGCGTATCGGGCCGCTTGCTGCGCAGGTAGGCGGCAAGGCCGGGCACGCTCTTCAGCACACGTGTGCTTTTGAGATCCACGACGCCAACCTTGCTGGAAACCTCGCTCAGGTAAGGACCCGTCGCAGACGCAAGGACGAGGTCAACGGACCAGTTGCGCGCGGCAAGCTCATTGGCCACCGTGACCATCACGCGCTCAGCGCCTCCGCCACGCAGCGACGGAATATAGATGGCGACCTTCTTCACGACTTCATCCTCACCCCAAGCCTGGACCAGATGGCCGACCGGATACCGAAAGTGTTGAACAGCAGGGCCCCGGCAAGGTAGCCAATTGCGGCACCCACCAGGCCAAAAACCAGGGCAAGCACAGTCGAATCGCCCGCGATACCGAGCATGGCCCAGCAGCCGAGCGCGGCGAGAGCACTGATGGGAATCGCGCTCTTGAGCAGACTCGATAGCGCGGGCATCAGCCCAAACTGACGACGACCAGTGAGCACACTGATGATCAATGCAGCAGCGTAGGCAGCCACCGTGGCCCACGCAGCACCCAGGATGCCGAAACGGGGAATCAGAAGGAGGTTAAGCACAACGTTGACCACAGCCGCGACGCCGACGGATACGACCTGCCAATGCGTAGCCCTTGCAAGCTGGAACGCGATATCGAAGTAATAGGACTTGATTCCGGCAAGTGCAGACGAAACGACCACAAGCAGGAAGATGCTCTTCGCACCGTCGCGGTACTCGACGGCGAGCACCAGTTCGATCAAGGGCGAACCGATGATGACTAGGCAGGCCGCGCCCGCCAGGGCCAGCGACAGGATGGCCTCCCCGTTCTGTCGCAACTGCCTGCGTGCGGCGTCTTCGCCTTTGCGCTCCAGGGCGTTCACGACAAGCGGATATGCGGCAGTATTCACGACCACCAGCACCAGGGTGAGGATCTGGAATCCAAGATCGTAACCCGATGCATAGATTCCGGTGGCCGCCTCGTCGAGCAGCCAGGTCAGGATCACCCGGTCCGAGCCGCTGATCACCCATGACAACGCAAAAGCGGCCGTAAGCGGCATGCCATAGCGTAGGTAGGCGCTCAGGTCGGCCCTGGCAACCTGCCCCGGCCGCATACCCGCCACCAACTTGCGGCCGAACAGCACGATTGCGAGTGCGTAGCCAACGGTCAGCCCCCAGATCGGCGCGGCGGCGCCCAGCCCGGACAGGGCGAGGAGCGCACCTGCAGCGAGCGCAAGCACTGACTTGCTGCCGAGCAAGAGACCATAGAGCCCCGGTTTGAGCATCGCCCGAGCGAGCGCGAGAACCAGATCGAAGGCGGCATGCGCTACGAGCATCGCAAGCGCAATCGCTGCGAACTGGCGCATCGTCGCGTCTTCGGTGAGCAGCGCGGCAACAAGCACCGCAACACCGGCCACCGCGGTCGTGAGCAAGAACAGCGTGCCGACACCGGCAAGGAACTCATCGGGGCTATCCCGATGCGCAGGATAGTTGCGCCCCAGCACCATCCGTAGCCACTGGTAGAACACCACGTTGCAGAAGCTGACCAGAGTGAGCACCAGGGAATAGATACCGAACTCGCCGGGCTCGAGCAGCCGGGTATACACCGCGATCGCCAGAAAGCTGACGATGCCGGGGACGCCGCGGCTCAGGAAGTAATAAAGCGTGTGTTTGAGGAGCATCCGGCTTCCACATACGCTGCGGCCCGGCGGACCGCAGCGACTCAGACGTTGGCGATGTACCAGGGCATGGCGGACTCGAGGCCCGCGGCGATGTCGTATTCGGGTTGGTAACCGAGCAAGGTCGCAGCCTTGTCGATCGCAGCCTGAGAATGGCGCACGTCGCCAGCACGGAAATCGCGCCGATTCGGCTCCTTGTCGTACTGCACACCATTGGCCCGCAAGCGGTCACGAATCAGGTTGAACAAGGTGTTCAGGCTGGTTCGATCCCCCACGGCAACGTTGTAGACCTGGTTCTGTGCCGCACTGTCAGTCGCAGTAGCGGCAAGCAGGTTGGCCTGCACCGCGTTGGCGACGAAGCAGAAATCACGGCTCGTTTCGCCATCGCCGTTGATGAACACATCAGCGCCCTGGATCATCGCTGCGGTCCATTTGGGGATCACCGCAGCATAGGCGCCATTCGGGTCTTGCCGCTTGCCAAACACATTGAAGTAGCGCAGGCCGTTGCTGACGATGCCGTAATGGCGTGCAAACACGTCGGCATAGAGTTCGTTGACGTACTTGGTGACTGCATAAGGCGACAAGGGCTTGCCGATGACATCCTCCACTTTGGGCAGTGCCGGATGGTCGCCATAGGTAGAACTGCTGGCAGCGTAGGTGAAACTGACTACCTTGGCATCTCGCGCCGCCACCATCATGTTCAGGAAGCCATCGATATTGGTGGCGTTGCTGGTGATCGGATCGTCGAGGCTGCGCGGCACCGAGCCGAGCGCGGCCTGATGGAGCACGTAGTCGACACCCTCGCAGGCGCGACGGCAGTCTTCCAGACGCCGAATGTCGCCCTCAATGAAGCTGAAGCGCGCCCACTGCTCGGCACTGACCAGGCCTTGCACCTCGTCAAGGTTGCGCTGGTGGCCGGTGGCGAAGTTGTCCAGCCCGACCACGCGTTGGTCGAGCTTGAGCAGGGTTTCGAGCAAGTTGGAGCCGATGAAGCCGGCTACGCCGGTAACGAGCCAGGTCTTCGGGTTCTTGGG
>NZ_AMXA01000055.1 GCF_000310145.2 Thauera sp. 28 | reverse complement strand
CCACCCACCCCCATCGCCCCCAACCCCTCGCGGCTTGCGCCGCTCCTACGCGGGCCAACGCGCGCCGCGAGCTTTTCCCCAAAAAAACCAAACCGCATAGCCCCGCGCCACGCTAATATCCCCCGCTCAATGACATTCAACTGAACGGGGCCCGCATCGCCGATGCCTCCGCACGCCTGCGACCTGCGCCGCGGCCGCGTCTCCGAACCCGGCCGCGTCTTCCTCATCACCACCGTCACCCACCGCCGCGCGCCGCTCTTCGACGACTTCCACCTCGCCCGCCTGACCATCGCCCACCTGCGTCGCGCCGACCAACTCGGCCACGCCGCCACGCTCGCCTGGGTGCTCATGCCCGATCACCTGCACTGGCTCGTGCGCCTCGAAGCCGGCACCCTCTCGGCCCTCGTCGGCGCCTTCAAGGCCGGGTCTTCGGCCGCGATCAACCGAAGCCTGCAGACCCCCGCAACGCGCCGATGGGCAGCCGGCTTCCACGACCACGCCCTGCGCAAGGAAGAAGACCTCCACGCCCTCGCACGCTACGTCGTCGCCAACCCCCTGCGCGCAGGCCTGGTCCCCAGCGTGCGGATGTACCCCCATTGGGATGCCGTGTGGCTCTAGAGCAGCCCATCGCCTTCAACCCCTCGCGGCTCGCGCCGCTCCCACCGGGACGACACGCGCCGCGGTCTGCTGTAGGAGCGGCGCCAGCCGCGAGCTTTTTCGGCGGCCATCCAGCCCCGTCGCCTTCAACCCCTCGCGGCTTGCGCCGCTCCTACGGGGGAGGCGCGCCGCGAGCCTTTCATCACACCCACCCACGCCCATCGCCCCCAACCCTCCCTGCTTGCGCGCTGCAACAGCTGATGTGCTGCCGCCTTAACTCCGCTTCTAGCGTACAATCGCCATGGTCTTCGTAGAACTCCCTATCTTCAGTCGCTGCGCGCAGGCACTGTTCTCGGACGCACAGCTTCGGGACTTGCAGCAGGTCTTGCTCGAGAACCCGTCAGTGGGAGATCTGATTCCCGGTGGTCGAGGGCTCCGCAAGTTTCGTGTAGCACTGCTGGGGCGTGGTAAGCGGGGCGGTGCGCGTGTGATTTATTACCACTGGGTCAGCCGCGAGCAGTGCTACCTGATCTACGCCTACGCCAAGAATGCCAGGGCGGACCTGACCAAGGATCAGCTGAGGCGTCTGGCTGAGGTAATCGAAACCGAGGTGAGCAATGGATGACAAGCACTTTGAAGACCTGCTGGAAAGCGTTCGTGACATGGGGCGCCACATGCGTGGAGAGCCAGTCGCCGGCGTTGTCGCGCGAGAGCTGCCCGAGCCAGACGTCAAGGCCATTCGCGAGCGCACGGGGCTGAGCCAGACCCGTTTCGCCTATCTCATCGGTGTCAAACCCAAGACGCTGCAGAACTGGGAGCAGCGCCGTGTTCGCCCCGCCGGTCCAGCGCGTGCGCTCCTCAAGATCGTCGAAGCCAACCCCGCTGCGCTATCGGTGCTTCACCGCTGATTGCCCTTTCGCACCCACCCACGCTCATCGCCTTCAACCCCTCGCGGCTCGCGCCGCTCCTACAGCGGAGCCAGCCGCAGCGCGTGTCGTCCCGGTAGGAGCGGCGCCAGCCGCGAGCTTTTCGTCGCACCCGCCCACGCCCGTCGCCTTCAACCCCTCGCGGCTCGCGCCGCTCCTACGGGGGCGCCAGCCGTGAGCCTTTCATCACCCCCACCTACGCCCATCGCCCCAACCCCCCAACCCCTCGCCGCTTGCGCCGCGCCTACGGAACCCGGTGGGTGCGCGTCTGGCATCTGGCGATGCCAATGGTTTGAATGCCCGGTCTGCCTTTGTTTGCAAAGGGGATACCCTTTCCTCATCAAAAAAAGTGTCGGAATTCTTTACAGTTCGTCACGGAGGGCGTTTCATTGCCGTAACATGACGGTCTTAGGCTACTGCCAAAGCACTGATAGAATGTCGGCTTTTGTGCTGTGCGGCATGACAGGTGTGCTTCTTGCTAAAGCACTCGGTTGATGCACGCACCTTGCCCTGTGGCGCAGCAGCATGGGCAACCGCCACATACCGAGAACATACAGACGGGGTATCCGATGAACACACCCAGCACCAACCTGCCAGCCCGCCGCACGACTGCCGCACACCCCGTGGGTGCGTTGCGCGGGCTTGTCCTGGTTGCCGCGGCCACTGCGCTGAGTGGCTGCACGCTCATCCCGGGCGTCAGCGGCAGCTTCATGCGCGACGAATCGCGTGTCGAGTTGCCCGTCACCCAGGGCGGCGAGCAGGTGCCGGCCACGGTCAGCATCACCCCCATCACGGCCGAACTCATCATCCAGCACTTCAAGGCGAGCCAGGCGTCAGGCGATTCGCGCTTCCGCACCGGCAACGCCGGCGGGCAGACCGCCACCCGGGGCGACAACACCGCGCCCGATCCCGGCCTCACCCACCAGGACTACCGCCTCGGCCCCGGCGACATCATCAACGTCATCGTCTGGGACCACCCCGAAATCACCATCCCTGCCGGCTCCTACCGCTCGGCCGAGCAGTCCGGCACCCTGGTGGCCGACGACGGCACCATCTTTTTCCCCTACGCCGGGGTGGTCAAGGTCGCTGGTCTCACCCCGCGCGAAGTGCGCGAACTGCTCGCCAAGCGCCTCGCCAAGGTCATCGAAAACGTCCAGCTCGACGTCCGCATCGTCTCTTTCCGCAGCAAGCGCGTGTACCTCGTCGGCGAAGTCGCCAAGCCCGGCCTGCTCGCCATCGACGACATCCGCATGACGCTGGTCGAAGCCATCAACCGTGCCGGCGGCATCACCGAGCACGCCGACCACGCCAGCGTGCTGCTCACCCGCGACGGCAACACCTACCGGGTCGACCTGCAAGCCCTGTACGAAGAAGGCGACACCAGCCAGAACGTGCTGCTGCAGCCCGGCGACATCGTCAACGTGCTCGACCGCAGCCGCAACAAGGTGTTCGTGCTCGGCGAAGTGCAGCGCCCCGGCTCCATGGTCATGAACAAGCGCCGCACCACCCTGGCCGAAGCCCTGGCCGACGCCGGCTTCGTCAACCAGGTCACCTCCGACCCCGCCTGGGTCTACGTGATGCGCAGCGACAACGGCACGTCCGAGCTCTTCCACCTCAACGCCCGCACCCCCGACGCCCTGTTGCTGGCCGAGAGCTTCCCGCTGCTGCCGCGCGACGTGGTCTATGTCGACGTCGCCCCGGTAGCACGCTGGAACCGTGTCGTCAGCAACATCCTGCCCACCTCGCAGATGCTCAACTTCACCAGCGACGTGCGCTACCCGCTGTTCGGCGGCCGCCAGTAAGGCCTGGGCCGGCCCGCCGCGTGCGGGCCGCCGCCGTGCCGCGCGCACGGTGCCGTCACCGTGACCACCGCATCAACCCAAATACGACAGGAAGACCCCGTTGCGCCGCGATCCCGCCACCACCGCCCAGCCCGAAGCCGGCCCCAACACCCGCAGCGCCGCCGCGCGCGGTAACGACGACTTCATCAACCTCGGCGAAATCATCGCCGTGCTGCTCGAATACAAGTGGCTCATCCTCGCCATCGGCACCTTTGCCGTGCTGGTGGGCGGGGTCGTCGCCTTCGTCTCCACCCCCATCTACCGCGCCGACGCCCTCGTCCAGGTCGAAGACAAGAGCGGTGCAAAGGGTGGACTTGCCGCGCTGCGTGACGTCGAATCAGTGCTCGGGGATTCCACCTCCGTTGCGGCTGAACTCGAGATCCTGCGCTCGCGCATGATCCTCGGCCGCGTCGTCGATCGACTCAATCTGACCGTGCAGGCTGAGCCGCTGCGTGCCCCGGTCATCGGTGCAGCTTTTGCGAGACGCTATGCAGGATTGGAGCCGGCGCCTCCCATGTTTGGGCTTGCTAGCTACGCATGGGGAGGGGAGCGCATTCGGCTTGAGAGTTTCGATGTGCCCGAAGGTGCGATCGGAAAGCCCTTTTACTTGCGGGTGCGTGAAGGGGGAGGGTTGGCCCTGCACGACGAGGAAGACAACTTTCTGCTTGATGTGAAGGTTGGTGAGTCGGTTAGCGATCATGGGGTTTCACTGTTTGTGTCCGAGCTTGTCGCACGCGCGGGTACGAGCTTCGTTCTTACTCGTCAGAGCCAGCAGCAAGCGGTTGCGGAGTTGCGTGAGCGCTTCGAAGCGCGTGAACGTGGGGGTACCCGGGTTCGCGGTTCGGGTGTGATCGAGCTAGCACTGCGTGGCGATGACAAAGCAGCGCTGGTTACCGAACTAAACGAAATCCTTAACGCGTACGTACGCCAGAACGTCGAGTACCGTTCGGCTGAGGCAGAATCCACGCTCGCCTTCCTCGAAGCCCAGCTCCCCGAGCTCAAGGGCCAGCTCGACACCGCCGAGGCCGCCTACAACGAATACCGCCAGTCGCGCGGCTCGGTCGACCTCACCCTCGAGACGCAGTCCGTGCTGCGCTCGGTGGTCGAAGCCGACAACGAAATCGTCGCCCTCCAGCAAAAGCGCGAAGAACTGCGCCAGCGCTTCACCTCCGAGCATCCCCAGGTCATCGCCGTCGACGCCCAGATCAGCCGCCTGCGCAACCGCCGCGCCAGCTTCGAAGGCAACGTCTCGCGCCTGCCCGAAACCCAGCAGGTCGCCCTGCAGCTGCGCCGCGACGTCGAAGTTGCTACCGCGTTGTATACCAATTTGCTCAACAATGCCCAGCAGCTACGCGTCGCCCGCGCTGGGACCGTGGGCGACGTCCGAATCATCGATGCAGCGGTTACGGGTTTGTTCCCGGTCGAGCCGCGCAAGGCGCTTATCCTCGCCTTATCAGGCGTGCTGGGGTTGCTTGCAGGGCTCGGTACCGTATGGGCCATCCGCGCCCTGCGCGTGGTGGTGGAAGACCCGCAGACCATCGAGCGCGAGCTCGCCCTGCCGGTGTACGCCACCGTGCCGGCCAGCAAGGCCGAGGAGGGTATCGAACGCCGCATCCTGCGCGGCAGGGGCGGCAAGGGCGAACTGCTCGCCCTCGTCAGCCCCGACGACGACGCCATGGAAAGCCTGCGCAGCCTGCGCACCACGCTCCACTTTGCCCTGCTCGGCGCCGAGCGCGGCTCCGTCCTCATCACCGGCCCCGCCCCCGGCGTCGGCAAGAGCTTCGTCACCAAAAACCTCGGTGCCGTACTCGCCCAGGCCGGCAAGCGCGTCATCATCGTCGATGCCGACTTGCGCAAGGGCCACATCAACAAGGCCTTCGGCGTGCCGCGCGGCCTCGGCGTGTCGGACTACATCATGGGCAAGGCCACGCTCGAGGTCATCGTCAAGCCCACGGCGGTAGAGAACCTGCACATGGTCACCACCGGCCTCATCCCGCCCAACCCGTCCGAACTGCTCATGCACCCGCAGTTTGCCAACATGCTCGCAGCGCTCGAAGACCGTTGCGACGTGCTGCTGGTCGACGCGCCCCCCATCCTGGCCGTGTCCGACGCCGCCATCATCGGCCGCATGGTCGGCGCCACGCTGCTCGTCGCCCGCGCCGGCCGCCACCCCATCCGCGAGCTGGAACAGGCTGTCAAGCGCTTCGAACACGGCGGCGCCGCGGTCAAGGGCTTCGTCTTCAATGGTTTCGACACCCGCCGCCAACGTCACCGCTTCGGTTACGAGGGCTACCACTATCAATACAAGTACAAGTCCTGACTGCCGCCGGATTTGTTGACCAAAATCTCGCGGCTTGAGCCGCTCCTGCAACGCGACCAACCGCGCCGGTGGGGTTCGCTGTAGGAGCGGCGCCAGCCGCGAGCTTTTGAAACCATTGGCCCTCGTCGCAGGGCCCAAAAAATCTCGCGGCTCGCGCCGCTCCTACAGGGCGCACGAGACAGGGGCGCGCGAGCCGGCGAGGTAAGCTGCGCCCCGGGCACATGCCCAATGAATTGCTGCAATGCGGTAGCCGCCTTACCAGCCGCTGCCCGCCGTGCCACCAAGGCACAACGTTTTTTGAGCGAGGTATCACCATGTGGGGCCTGTTAACACTCATCCTGGCCACGGCGCTGTCTGCCGCAGTCATCCGCGGCATGCTGCGCCTCGCACCCCATGTCGGTCTCATCGACCACCCGGGCGAACACAAGCAGCATGCGCACAGCACCCCCTTCGTGGGTGGCTTCGGCGTGCTCGCCGCGCTGCTGCTCGCCGTGGGCATGCTGCTGTGGCTGCTGCCCGCGCAGTCCCTGGCCTGGGCCTCGCTTGCAGTGTGCGCGCTGGTCATGTGGGGCGTGGGCCTCGCTGACGACCGCTGGAAGCTCAGCGCCCGCATCCGCCTCGTCATCCAGGCCGGGCTGGCTCTGCTCATGGTCTACGGCGGCGGCATCGTGCTGGTCGACCTCGGCGACCCCTTGCTCATCGGCGCGCTGTCGCTCGGCATCATCGCCGTGCCCTTCACCGTGTTCGGCGTGGTCGGCTGCATCAACGCCCTCAACATGGTCGACGGCATCGACGGCCTGTCCGGCACCGTGGCTGCCGGCACGCTTGCCCTGGTTGCGCTCGTCACCCTGGGTGCGGGCGACGGCAGCGGCCACCTGCTGGCCATGGCCTTGCTCGGTGGCGTGGCCGGCTTCCTGTGGTTCAACCTGCGCTTCGGCAGCCAGCACCGCGCCCGCGTCTTCATGGGCGACAACGGCAGCATGATGCTGGGCCTGCTCATCGCCTGGCAGCTCATCGACATCACCCAGGGCGAGCAACCCCTGGTGCCCCCGGTGGTGGCGCTGTGGATGTTTGCCGTACCGCTCATCGACACCCTGGCCGTCATGGCCCGGCGCGTGTGGCTGGGCAAGTCGCCCTTCAGCCCAGACCGCCACCACCTGCACCACCTGCTGCAGCGCGCCGGCTTCCGGGTCGAGCACACTGTCACCATCATCGGTGGCCTGCACCTGGGCCTGGGCCTGTTCGGCCTGCTCGGCGCCTGGCTGGGCGTGCCCGACGCGCTCATGTTTGCCGGCTTTGTCGCCGTGTTTGCGGTGTATCTGCGCTTTACCGCCCGGCCGTGGCGCTTCGTGCCCATGCTGCGCCGCCTGCACCGCAGCCTGCACCTCACCCCGGCGCTCAACTGCGGCGTGTTCTTCGGCAATTCCAGCCTCGAGCATGTGGAGCAGATCAACGCCCTGGTCGCCCCCGAACTCAAGGACAACACCGTCTTCCGCACCCGCCTGTACGAATACCGTGGCGACCCCGAGCATGCCGGCCGCCGCTACGCCGTGGTGCAGATTCTGGTGGACGAAGACATCGCCCCGCTCGCCTACCAGAGCCTCTACATGCGCCTGCTGCAGCGCGTCATGCGCCCCGACCGCAACGCCTTCGTGCGCGGCTATGTCACTCGTGACCCCGCCAACGAGCGCCGCGCCGAGCACCGCACCCCGCACGCCGACGAGCGCCGCGGCGAACGCCGCGTGGGCCGGTGCGAACTGCTGGAAGAGTCATTCACCTATGTGCAAAACGGCCGCATCGTCGACGAGCAGGTCAACCAGCGCGCCCATCCCCAAGGGCACAATGACGCTGCAGCCCCAAGAGCCGACCTGGCCCGCGAGCTGCGCTGACGGCCCCGTCGCCGACACCGCATGCCGCTCTGCAGTCGGCTTACCATCGTCTCGAAACACACCGCATTCAAACTCCTTCAATCCGTAACACGCCTACCATCATGACTACCCACACTCTGGACTCCATCAAACTCGCCATCATCGGCCTGGGCTACGTCGGCCTGCCGCTCGCCGTGGAATTCGCCAAGCAGCGCAGCGTTGTCGGCTTCGATATCAACCAGGCCCGCATCGACGCCCTGCGCAGCGGCCACGACGCCACGCTCGAAGTCTCGGACGAAGAGCTCGCCGAAGCCACCGGCCTCAGCTACACGGCCAGCCTGCAAGACCTGGCCGCCTGCAACACCTTCATCGTCACCGTCCCCACCCCCATCGACGAGCACAAGCAGCCCGACCTCACCCCCCTGGTCAAGGCCAGCGAGACCATCGGCAAGGTGCTCAAGAAGGGCGACATCGTCATTTACGAATCCACCGTCTACCCCGGTGCCACCGAAGAAGACTGCGTGCCGGTGCTGGAGAAGGTGTCCGGCCTCAAGTTCAACGTCGACTTCTACGCCGGCTACAGCCCCGAGCGCATCAACCCGGGCGACAAGGAACACCGCGTTTCCACCATCAAGAAGGTCACTGCCGGCTCCACGCCCGAAGTGGCCGAGCTGGTCGACCAGCTCTACCGCCAGATCATCGTCGTCGGCACCCACAAGGCCGAAAGCATCAAGGTGGCCGAGGCCGCCAAGGTTATCGAGAACACCCAGCGCGACGTCAACATCGCCCTCATCAACGAGCTCGCCATCATCTTCAACAAGATGGGCATCGACACCGAGGCCGTGCTCCAGGCCGCCGGCAGCAAGTGGAAC
This sequence comes from Thauera sp. 28, assembly GCF_000310145.2. Taxonomy (GTDB): domain Bacteria; phylum Pseudomonadota; class Gammaproteobacteria; order Burkholderiales; family Rhodocyclaceae; genus Thauera; species Thauera mechernichensis. The sequence continues at coordinate 608 of NZ_AMXA01000055.1, read as the reverse complement.
TTCCTGCCCTTCCGCCCGGGCCTGGTCGGCGGCCACTGCATCGGCGTGGATCCGTACTACCTCACCCACAAGGCGCAATCCATCGGCTACCACCCCGAGATCATCCTCGCCGGCCGCCGCCTGAACGACGGCATGGGCGCCTACGTGGTCTCGCAGCTGGTCAAGGCCATGCTCAAGCGCCGCATCACCGTCGAAGGCGCGCGTGTGCTCGTCATGGGCCTCACCTTCAAGGAGAACTGCCCGGATCTGCGCAACACCCGCATCGTCGACATCGTCAAGGAGCTGGGCGAGTACAACATCCAGGCCGACGTGTACGACCCCTGGGTGGATGTTGCCGAAGCCCAGCACGAATACGGCCTTACCCCCATCGATGCGCCCAGGCAGGGCGCCTACGACGCTATCATCGTCGGTGTGGCGCATGAGCAGTTCAAGGCCATGGGCGCCGACGCCATCCGCGCCCTCGGCAAGAAGGACCACGTCATTTACGACCTCAAGTACGTGCTCCCCCGCACCGCCGCCGACCTCCGCCTCTAACCCCCGCACCCCCCTGTAGGAGCGGCGCCAGCCGCGAGCCTTTAAAGGCGCCACCGCCCCCCCCCCCCCCCCCC
>NZ_AMXA01000054.1 GCF_000310145.2 Thauera sp. 28 | reverse complement strand
CCGCCCTGCCCACCCTGCCCACCCTGCCGCGCCCGCCCCTGCCTGCCGAACTCCTGCCCGGCAGCCTGCGCCAGCGCATTGCCCAAAGCCTGGCAGACTTCCGCATTCCGGACTTCACGGTGCCAACGGCACTGGCCAGGCTGATCTCGCGCCTGCCGCAGCAGCCGCCGACGCATGCCCTGATCGCAGCGCTCAACCTCGCGCTTGGCCGCATCCTGCCGCGCGACACGCTGGCACCGCTCGGCGGACGCCACCTGCAGATGCGCGTACTCGATGCCGGACTCACGCTCGATTTCAGCCTCGGCGAGCGCGGCTTCCGCCGCGCCGTTCCAGCTGCGGGACGCAAGCCGGACCTGGTGATCTCGGCCACCACGCGCGACTTCATCGCGCTCGCACTGCGCGAGGAAGATCCCGACACGCTGTTCTTCAGCCGCCGCCTGCGCATGGAAGGCGACACCGACCTCGGCCTGCTGGTCAAGAACACGCTCGACGCGGTGGACTGGGACAGTCTGAAGGCGCGCCTGGGTCTGCGCGCACGCTGAGTCCGGCAACGGCGCGCGCAGCGCACTTGTGCGCTAAGCTTGGCGCCCGCCCGCATGCGGGCAGCCGCCTCACTTCGCGTCATGCCTTCCGAATTCGACCTCATCCAGCGTCACTTCACTCGCGCCACACGGCACACCGCGCTCGCCGTCGGCGATGATGCCGCCTTGCTGCAGCCGCGCACGGGCATGCAGCTCGCCGTATCGACCGACATGCTCGTGTCGGGCACCCATTTTTTCGCCGACACCGACCCCGAAGATCTCGGCTGGAAGACCCTGGCGGTGAACGTCTCGGACATCGCAGCGATGGGCGCGGAACCGCGCTGGGCCTTCCTTGCGCTGTCCCTGCCAGCTGCCGACGAAGCCTGGATCGAGGCTTTCGCGCGCGGCTTCTTCGCCTGTGCCGATGCGCATGGCGTGGACCTCGCCGGTGGCGACACCACGCGCGGGCCGCTCACGCTGTCGGTCACCATCATCGGCGAGACGGCCGCCGGCGAGGCCGTCACCCGCGACGGCGGTCGCGCCGGTGACGACCTGTGGGTATCGGGCCAGCCCGGCCTGGCTGCACTCGGGCTCGCCGCCCTGCAAGGGCGGACCAGGCTCGACGCAGACGGCCGGCGCGCCTGCATCGCCGCACTGCAACGCCCACAGCCCCGGCTCGCCCTCGGCCGCGCGCTGCGCGGCGTGGCCAGTGCCATGCTGGACGTCTCCGACGGCCTGCTCGGCGATCTTCGCCACATTCTGGAACGCTCGCACACCGGTGCGCTGATCGAAACCGCGGCGCTGCCGCTGGCCCGCCTGCTTGCAACCGGCGCCGACCCGGTCTTGTGCAGACACTGCCTGCTCGCGGGGGGCGACGACTACGAACTGCTTTTCTGCGCCGCCACTGCGCAACGTGACACCGTACGGGCGCTCGCCACAGAGCTCGAGTTGCCCGTGCACCGCATCGGCAGCCTCACCGCTGATAGCGGCAGCATCCACATGCGCGAAGCCGACGGCACGCTGGCCCCGCTCGCGCCCAGCGGCTACGATCACTTTGCCTGATGTACTGCGACCATTTCGCCAGAATCAATCCCTCCTGGTACGCAAGCACGCGTCGAACAACACAGATCGGATCACGAGATGCGCCCCACTCTTCGCCTGATGATGAGCCACCCCGCCCACTTCATTTCCCTGGGTTTCGGCTCCGGCCTGTCGCCCTGGGCGCCGGGAACCATGGGCACGCTGCTCGCATGGGCGCTCTACCCGCTGATCCGCGTCCCACTGTCCGAGTTCGTGTTCCTTGCCCTGCTCGCAGCCCTGTTCATCGCCGGCGTGCTGGCCGCCGAGCGCACGGGGCGCGCACTCGGCGTGCCCGACCACGGCGGGATCGTGTGGGACGAAATGGTCGCCACCTGGCTGGTGCTGGCCTTCACGCCGCCAACCCTGCTCTGGCAGGCGGTCGCGGTGGCCTTGTTCCGCTTCTTCGATATCGTCAAACCGCCCCCCGTACGCTGGGCCGATCGCAGTTTCAAGGGCGGCTTCGGGGTGATGTTCGACGACCTGGTCGCGGCCGGCTATACCCTGCTCGCACTCGCCATCCTGGTTGCCATCGTCGGCGCGTAAAGCCATGACCGACACCGAACTCGACACCCTCGCCCAACAGGTCGGCCAGGCGCTCGGCGCACGCAGATGGCAGTTGGCGACCGCCGAGTCCTGCACCGGCGGCTGGATCGCAGAGGCCGTTACCGCGATCGGCGGCAGCTCGGCCTGGTTCGACCGCGGCTTCGTCACCTACTCCAACGAAGCCAAGATCGACATGCTGGGCGTATCCGCCCACACCCTCGCAACCCAAGGTGCGGTCAGCGAGGCCACCGTTCGCGAGATGGCCGCCGGGGCACTTGATCGCAGCATCGCCACGGTCGCCGTCGCCGTATCCGGCATTGCCGGCCCCAGCGGCGGCAGCCCGGCCAAGCCCGTGGGCACGGTGTGCATCGGCTGGGCCTTGCGCGCCGGCGAGCAAAGCGCCCTGACCCTGCATTTCGCCGGCGATCGTAGCGCCGTGCGCAGACAGACCGTGATCCGCGCACTGCAGGGCGTACTTGCACTGGCGCACTGACGCACTGACGCGAGCCTGCCCCGTCCGCTTCGGCAACTCCGCCGTTTGCTGTATTTTCATACACGTCTTAAACTAGCGGCATCAGGCGCGGCCGTCCGCATGCCTGCAATCTTTGTGCCATAATCCGCCAATCACACAGGACGCACCTCCATGGACGACAACAAGGCCAAGGCCCTCGCCGCCGCGCTCTCCCAGATCGAAAAGCAGTTCGGCAAAGGGTCGATCATGCGCATGGGCGACGGCAACGTCGAACGTGACATCCAGACCGTCTCCACCGGCTCGCTCGGCCTCGACATCGCGCTCGGCCTCGGTGGCCTGCCGCGCGGCCGGGTCGTCGAGATCTACGGCCCGGAATCCTCGGGCAAGACCACGCTGACCCTGCAGGTGATCGCCGAGATGCAGAAGCTGGGCGGCACGGCAGCCTTCATTGACGCCGAGCACGCGCTCGACGTCGGCTACGCGGAGAAGCTTGGCGTCAATATCCAGGACCTGCTTATCTCTCAGCCCGACACCGGCGAGCAGGCGCTCGAGATCGCCGACATGCTGGTGCGCTCCGGCGGCGTGGACGTGGTCGTCGTCGACTCCGTCGCCGCGCTCACCCCCAAGGCCGAGATCGAGGGCGAGATGGGCGACCAGCTCCCCGGCCTGCAGGCGCGCCTGATGTCGCAAGCGCTACGCAAGCTCACCGCCAACATCAAGCGCACCAACACGCTGGTGATCTTCATCAACCAGATCCGCATGAAGATCGGCGTCATGTTCGGTAGCCCGGAGACCACCACGGGCGGCAATGCACTCAAGTTCTATGCCTCGGTGCGCATGGACATCCGCCGCACCGGCACGATCAAGAAGGGCGACGAGGTGGTCGGCTCCGAAACCCGAGTCAAGGTCGTCAAGAACAAGGTCTCGCCCCCCTTCAAGGAGGCCCACTTCGACATCCTCTACGGCGAAGGCATCTCGCGCGAGGGCGAGATCATCGATCTGGGCGTGACACACAAGATCGTCGACAAGTCGGGCGCCTGGTATGCCTACCAGGGCGACAAGATCGGCCAGGGCAAGGACAACTCACGCGAATTCCTGCGTGCGAATCCGACGCTTGCGCGCGAAATCGAAAACAAGGTCCGCGTCGCCGTCGGCCTGCCCGAACTGCCGCCAGCGGCACCGACAACGGCCACGGAAAGCTGAGCCAAGCCAGGACACCATGGGCGCCCCCAGCCTGCGCGAACGCGCGCTTCGCCATCTTGCCCGCCGCGACCACTCGCGCGCGGAGTTGGCGCGCAAGCTGGCCGCCCACGGCGAGACTGACGAGGTGCAGGCAGTGATCGAGCGCATGGGCGAGCTCGGCCTGCAGTCCGACAGCCGCTACGCCGAAGCCTACGTGCGCACCCGCGCCAACCGTTTCGGCGGCAGCCGGCTGCGCAGCGAGCTGGCGCGGCGCGGGATCGACCGTGAACTGATCGAGGCAACACTCGCCACGGAGTGCGTAGAATCGGAACTGGAGCGTGCCCGCGCAGTGCTGCGCAGCCGCTTCCAGGCGGCCCCGGCGGATGCGCGCGAATGGGCACGCCAGGCCCGTTTCCTGCAAACCCGCGGCTTTGCACCCGAACTGATCCGCAAGCTGCTGAAAGAACCCCGCGATGAGTCTGCTTAAGGTCTCCAGCCTGCAAAAGCGCTACAAGGCGCGCACCGTGGTCCACGACGTCGGCTTCGAGGTCGGTTCGGGCGAGGTCGTCGGCCTGCTCGGCCCCAACGGCGCCGGCAAGACCACCTGTTTCTACATGATCGTAGGCTTGGTCCGTGCCGACGGCGGCCAGATCAACCTCGACGGCACCGACCTCACCCACCTGCCGATCCACGCTCGTGCGCGTCTGGGCCTGTCCTACCTGCCGCAGGAGATGAGCGTCTTCCGCAAGCTCACCGTGGCCGAAAACATCCGTGCCGTGCTCGAGCTCCAGGGGCTCGAGGCGCACCAGGTGAAAACTCGGCTCGACGAACTGCTGCTCGAGCTTGGTATCAACCACCTGCGCGACAACACCGCCGTCTCACTCTCCGGCGGCGAGCGCCGACGTTGCGAGATCGCGCGCGCACTTGCAACCGACCCGCGCCTGATCCTCCTCGACGAACCCTTCGCAGGGGTCGACCCGATCGCGGTGATCGACATCCAGAAGATCATCCGCTTCCTCAAGGAGCGCGGCATCGGCGTGCTGATCACGGACCACAATGTGCGCGAGACGCTCGGCATCTGCGATCGTGCGTACATCATCAGCGAGGGCCGGGTACTGGCAAGCGGCGAACCGGCCGAGATCATCGACAACGAAAGGGTGCGCCAGGTTTACCTGGGCGAGCATTTCCGCCTGTGAATCCGCGCGCGCGTCGACAGCGATGAAACCAAGCCTCCAGCTCAAGCTCTCCCAGCACCTTACCCTGACGCCGCAGCTGCAGCAGTCGATCAAGCTGCTGCAGCTGTCGACCATCGAGCTGAACCAGGAGATCGAGCGCTTCCTGCTCGAGAACCCGATGCTCGAGCGCAGCGACGGCGACGGTGTCGAGTTCGTACCACCGCTTCCACCGGGCAGCCCCCCCGAACACGAGGCCAGACAGCAACAGGCGAACACCCCCGAGGCGCCAGCCAGCGCTGCGGACAGCGACGCCGGCGACCATGCCGACCATGGCAGCGCCGACGAAGGCATGGACTGGTCCAATGTCGGCAGCGGCGCATCGAGCCGCAGCGAGGACGACGACGACGTCGATTACCAGGAACTGCAGGCGGCCGGCGTCTCCCTGCGTGAACACCTCGACCAGCAGGTGTCGCTGTCGCCGCTGTCAGACCGCGACCGCGCCCTCGTGCGCTTCATCATCGAAGCCTTGGATGACGACGGCTACCTTCACCAGCCGCTCGATGAGCTCCTCGAACTGCTTCCGGACGATGCCGACGTCGATGTCGATGACCTGAGCATCGCGCTGCGCCACGTACAGAACCTCGAGCCCGCAGGCATCGGCGCGCGCAGCCCCAGCGAATGCCTGTCGCTGCAGCTCCGTACCCTGCCGGCTTCGGCGACGCGCACGCTCGCGCTCGAGATCGTCGACAAGCACCTCGAGCTGCTCGCCGAGCGCAACTTCGTCAAGCTCAAGAAGCTGACCGGCTGCGACGACGAAGCCCTGCGCGCCGCCCATGCCCTGATCTGCAGCCTCGACCCCCACCCCGGCTCGCGTTACTCGAACGCCGAGACGCGCTACGTACTGCCGGATGTGGTCGTACGCAAGCTGCGCGGGCGGTGGACGGTCAGCCTGAACCAGGAGGCAATGCCGCGTCTGCGCATCAACCGCCTGTATGCCAGCCTGCTGCAGCAGAACCGCGGCCAGGGTGGCGGCCTGAGCGGACAGTTGCAGGAGGCACGCTGGCTGATCAAGAACGTGCAGCAGCGCTTCGACACCATCCTCCGGGTGTCCCAGGCCATCGTTGACCAGCAGAGGCAGTTCTTCGATCATGGGGAGGTGGCAATGCGGCCACTCACCCTCCGGGAGATCGCGGACCAACTCGAGCTGCACGAGTCCACCGTGTCGCGCGTGACCACGCAGAAGTACATGGCGAGTCCGCGCGGGGTGTTCGAACTCAAGTATTTCTTCGGTAGTCACGTCGCCACCGACACCGGTGGAGCGGCCTCGTCCACGGCGATTCGCGCGCTGATTCGCCAACTGGTCGACGCCGAGGACAGCAAGAAGCCGCTGTCCGACGCCAAGATTGCCGAAGTCCTTGGCCAGCAGGGTATCGTGGTCGCACGGCGCACGATCGCCAAGTATCGCGAATCCCTCAATATCCCGCCGGTCAGCCTGCGCAAATCCATCTGACAAAAACAGGAGTCAACATGAATCTCAACATCACCGGGCGCCACGTCGAAGTCACTCCGGCCATTCGCGACTACGTCACCTCCAAGCTTGATCGCGTCATCCGTCACTTCGACAACGTCACCAGTGTCGCGGTGATCCTCTCGGTCGAGAAGCTCAAGCAGAAGGCCGAGGTCACCCTGCACGTGCGCGGCAAGGACATCTTCGTCGAAAGCGATGATGCCGACCTGTACGCGGCCATCGACGCGATGACCGACAAGCTCGACCGCCAGGTGCAGAAGTACAAGCAGAAACTGGCCGACCACAACCACGAGACGATCAAGCACCAGGCCCCCGAAGCCTGACGCTTTCGTTTCAGCCCCACGTCCGGGGTATGGTTATAATGCGCCCGTTTCCAAGACGCGGCGCCAGCATGCCCCGGGACGGCCGGTCGCACCCTGCGACCGGAATGCCTGCGATATTGCGCGAACCCTCCAGCGAATGAGCCTGATATCCCAACTCCTGCCACTGTCCAATGTGGTGGTCGACCTCGACGCGAGCAGCAAGAAGCGCGTCTTCGAGCAGGCGGGCCTGCTGTTCGAAAACAATCAGGGCATCGGGCGCAGCACCGTGTTCGACAGCCTGTTCGCGAGGGAGCGCCTCGGCTCCACTGGCCTCGGCCAGGGCATTGCGATTCCGCACGGGCGCATCAAGGGTCTCAAGGAGGCGGCAGGTGCGTTCCTGCGCCTTGCGAGCCCGGTGCAGTTCGACTCGCCCGATGGCCGCCCGGTGAACATGTTGTTCGTGCTGCTGGTCCCCGAGCAAGCCAACGAGACCCACCTGCAACTGCTCTCCGAGCTGGCTCAGATGTTCAGCGACCGCGGCTTCCGCGAAGCGCTGCAAGCCGCGCCGGATGCGGACCATATCCACCAGATGTTCATGAACTGGGGCGCCGATGCGGCAGACCAGCGTCGCGCGGCTGTATGAGGCGCATCGCGACAACCTGCAGCTGAACCACATCAGCGGCAACCTCGGCGCGAGCCTCGCGGTCGCCGAGGACCGCATGTGGCCTGCCGATCTCGTCGGCCACCTCAACCTCATCCACCCCACACGGCTGCAGGTCATGGGCGCGGCGGAGCTCGAATGGGCGCGCCGCCAGTCAAACGACAAGGTTGCTCACCACCTCAACGAGATCTGCTCTGCGCACCCGCCAGCCCTGATCGTCGCCGACGGCTGCGAAGTTCCCAATATCGTGCATGGGGTTTGCGTGGCACACGACGTCGCACTGTTCAGCGCAGCCCACCCATCGGCAAGCGTGATCGACCAGTTGCGGCTCTACCTGTCGCGCGAGCTGGCGGAGAAGACCTCGCTGCACGGCGTGTTCATGGATGTGCTCGGACTGGGCGTACTGATCACCGGCGACTCGGGTGCAGGCAAATCGGAGCTCGCGCTGGAGCTCATTTCCCGCGGTCACGGCCTGGTGGCCGATGACGTCGTCGAACTGTCGCGCATCGCTCCCACCGTGCTCGAGGGGCGCAGCCCAGAGATGCTGCAGGACTTCATCGAAGTGCGCGGCCTGGGCATTCTCAACATCCGCACCATCTTCGGTGAAACGGCGTGCCGCCGGAAGATGCGGCTGCGCCTGATCTGCCACCTCGAGCGCCGCCAGCCGGGCCCCGGCGATCCCAGCCGCCTGCCCTTGCAGCAAGAGGTCCAGGACATCCTGGGCGTTGCAATTGCACGCGTCGTGCTGCCGGTTGCGGCTGGCCGTAACCTGGCTGTTCTGCTCGAGGCTGCGGTGCGCTCGACCATCCTGCAATTGCGTGGCATCGATTCGACCCAGGACTTCATCGAACGCCAGACGCGGGCGATGACGCCGCCGGAAGACTGATGCAGGCGGCGCGATGAGAACGCCGATACGCTATCTGCTGATCACGATCGGCATCCTCATCGCGCTCGTCGCTGCACTTGCCGCCTGGGTCGCACTGCGCTTCGACGCCAACGACCACCGCGAGCGCATCGCCGCCGAGTTCATGCGCCACACCGGTCGGTCGCTGCAGATCGATGGCACCCTGAATCTCTCGTTCCATCCATGGCTGGGCATCGAGGCAAGGGACGCCGTCCTTGCCGATGCGCCAGGCTTCGGCGACGCCCCCTTTGCCCGCATTGCCAGGCTGCAGGCCCGCGCACGCCTGTTGCCACTGCTGCGCGGCGAACTCGACATCGACCGCATCGCCATCGACGGCCTCGCCCTCAAGTTGGTGCGTGCGGCCGACGGGCGTACGAACTGGTCGACGGTGGACGCGGACACTGCGGGGAGTGCGCCAGCCGCAGCGCCCCGGGGCGACACCGCGACGACGGCCGGCGCACTCGCACTCGCGATTGGAGGCATCGACATCCAGGGGGCGAGCGTGTCGTGGACCGATCTCCGCGACAACACCCAGCTGCAGCTCACCAAGCTCCAGCTTCAGGCAAGCGAGATCAGGCCGGGAGCACCCTTCCCGCTGCAATCCAGCTTCACGCTGGGCAGCAGCGGGATGAGCGCGCCCATGGACATCGCAATCGACTCGCGTGTCCGCATCAGTCCCCAGGACGAGGTGATCGAGCTATCGGACCTGTCGGTGCGCTTCGGCCGTAGTGACGGCATTCGGCCCCAGGGGCAGATCGAAGCGGCGCTGCGCGCAGACGCCGACTCGATCGTGCTCGAACGGTTGCGTGCCATCGTCGACGACACCCGGATCGAAGGCCGCGTTGCCGTCACCGAGCCCACGCGCCCCGCAATTCAGTTCGATCTCGACATCGACAACCTCGACCTGGACGCCTACCTGCCCGCCGGCGCACAGGTCGCGCCCGCCCCGGCCGGCGCCGCAACCGCGGCAGCGCGCAACCCCAGCGCGCTCGTCACGCTCGCTGCCGACGGCCGCCTGCGTGTCGGC
>NZ_AMXA01000053.1 GCF_000310145.2 Thauera sp. 28 | reverse complement strand
CTCGCGGCTGGCGCCGCTCCTACAGCAAAGCCAGCCGCCGCGGGGGTCCCCCGTAGGAGCGGCGCCAGCCGCGAGCTTTTCGGTAAGCGGCCCCCTACTGCAGGCACTGCCCCGGCGCCCCATCCGGTGAGAAATGGTCAACCCGGTCGGTGATCAGCCCGTCGAGGCCCAGGCCAAGCAAGCGCTCCGCGTCTTCATCGGTATTCACCGTGTAGGCCAGCATGCGTAAGCCCGCGGCGCGTACCTGCGTCGCCCACTGCGCATTCCACGCCGACTGCTCGCCGATCACGGCCACGCAACCCAGGCGCTGCGCGGTGGCCAGCCAATCGCCGCAGAAGCGTTCGAGCAGGAGCCCGCGCGGCAGCGCGGGTGCAGTGACAGCCGCGGCCTCGAGGGCGATGACGCTGAAGGAGGACAGCAAGGGCGCAGGCGTGCCAAGCCAGATCCGCGCCAGCTGCGCGCCGACGACGCGCGCGGTGCGCAGCTCGTCGCCCGGTGCAGGCTTGAGCTCGACGTTGAGCGCGCAGCCATGGGCATGGCAGAACGCCACCACAGCCTCGAGCGTGGCCAAGCGCTCGCCGGCATGCCGCGGCGCATGCCAGGCGCCGGCGTCAAGGCGCGCGAGCGCCGCCCAGTCATGCCCGAGCGCCTCGCCACGGCCGTCGGTCGTGCGCTCGAGCCGGTCGTCATGGAGCAGAAAGGGCACGCCATCTGCGCTCAGGCGCACATCGCACTCGAACATGCGATAGCCATGGGCATGACCGAGCGCAAAGGCGGCGAGCGTGTTCTCCGGCGCCAGGCGGCCCGCACCGCGGTGCGCGATCCAGCGCGGATAGGGCCACGACGGCAGTCCGTCGGCCCGGGAACGCGCGATGACTCGACTGCTCACGTGCATGCGTCCTTCGTCAGTCAGGCCACCGCGCCCGGTACGCAACGCGAACCAGCTGCGCCCGCACTTGAGGCGCGGCAAATCTCACTCGGCAGCATCTGCCTTGGGCTTGCGCGGACGGCGGCTGCGTGTGGCGGTCTTGGCCGCAGGCCTCGTGTTGCTGCCCTCACCGCTGAGCTCACCAACAGGCTCGCCCCCGGTTACCGCACTGGTCGTCGCATCGCCTTGCTCCGCAGCGCGCGCAGGTCGCCGTGCCTTGGTGCCAGATGTCTTGGCGTCAGAAACCTTCCCTGCCGACCCTTTCGGCGTGGATGCATCAACGGCAGCCAGCTCGGCCACAGGCGCCTGGGCCGGCTTGGCTTTGCCGCGCGCCGCGGGCTTGCGCCCTTTGCGCGGCTCCTCTTCCACAGCGGCTGGCGCAAGGTCAGTTGCAGGGCGCTCGCTCGCGGCGGCAACGCCAGCCTCGGCAGGCGCATCGCTTTGCTTGCGGGCACGGCGGGCCTGCTTCTTCGGTTCGGCGCGCGGTGCAGCCGCTTCGAGTGCAGCGGGCTGGTCCACCTTGCCCTCTGTCGCCGCCTGCCCTGCGGCCGGAGGTGGCGACACCTCCTTCACCACTGGCGCCTGTGTTACGTCAGCAACGGCTTGCGCCATGTGCTCGACCTGCACCACACCGGCATCCCCCCCGCGGCCAGACGGCGCAGCCGGCCTGCCCTCGGCCTGTGCGGCCGCCCTGCTACTCCCGCGCCGCCGCCCGCTGCGCGCCGAGGCCTTGCCGGCCTGGGCGGGCTTGTCTTCGGTTGTCGCCTCTGCGTTGGCCTGCTGCGCCTCGGCAGTCGTCGCTACCTGCATCTGCGCGGCCTCGTTCTCCGCAGCGGCACTCAGCACCGCCGCACTCGGGCGGCTGACATAGGTGCCCGACTTCTCGTCGCGGCCCAGTTCGAGCAGGCCACGGCTCTGTGCCTCCTCCAGCAGGTTGCCGAAGGCACGGAAACCGAAGTAGCTCTCGTTGAAATCCGGCTTGCGGCGCTTGATCGCCTCCTTGAGCATCGATGCCCAGATCTTGCCGCTCTCGCCGCGCTCCGCGAGCAGGGCTTCGAAGGTCTCGACGGCAATGTCGATCGCCTGCCTGCGCCGGCCCTCGATCTCATCCTTGCGCCGCTTTTCTTCCTCAGGCGAACGCTTGGGCGCCGGCGCGCTGTCGCGCGCATCGCGCTTGGCGGCAGCACGCTGGCTGTCACGCACGAGGTCATCGTAGAAGATGAACTCGTCGCAATTGGCGATGAGCAGATCAGAGGTCGATTGCTTGACCCCCACGCCGATCACCTGCTTGGCGTTCTCGCGCAGCTTCGACACCAGCGGTGAGAAGTCCGAATCGCCGCTGATGATGACGAAGGTGTCGACATGCGACTTGGTGTAGCACAGGTCGAGCGCGTCGACCACGAGCCGGATGTCTGCGGAATTCTTGCCTGACTGGCGCACGTGCGGGATCTCGATGAGCTCGAAGTTGGCCTCATGCATCGCCGCCTTGAAACTCTTGTAGCGGTCCCAGTCGCAATAGGCTTTCTTGACCACGATGCTGCCCTTGAGCAGCAGGCGCTCGAGCACGCGCTTGATGTCGAACTTCTCGTAGTTGGCATCCCGCACGCCCAGCGCCACGTTCTCGAAGTCGCAGAACAGCGCCATGCTGATGCTGTCAGGGGATGAAGCCATGGGGGTCTCCGTTGCAGTCAAGATGTCGATGTTAAGGCCTGTGACCGGGCGGCGCCAGCCGGCGCAATCGCCTATCATGCTGCAGGCCCGGAACGCGCCGGGCCGACCACGAAACCTTTATTCGATGGAGATATGCAAATGCGCACAACCCGTTCCCTTGCCCTGACCCTCTCCCTGTCCGTGCTGACCGCATCGCTCGCCATAGTCTCATCTCCAGCCACGGCCGCCGAACGTGCCACGGCCACGATCATCGACCGTGACGGCAAGGCGGTCGGGGCCGCGATGCTGACCGAGGGCCCGCACGGCGTGCTCATCCACGTCGCGGCCAAGGGCCTGCCGCCGGGCCCGAAAGCCATCCACATCCACAGCGTCGGCACCTGCGAGGATCCGGACAAGGGCTTCGTCGCCTCCAAGGGGCACCTCAACCCGCACGCCAAGCCTCACGGGCTGATGAACCCCGAAGGCCCGGACGCGGGCGACCTGCCCAACCTCTTCGTTCATGCGGACGGCTCGGTCGAGGCTGAGTTCTTTACCACCCTCGCCAGCCTCACAGGCGCTGGCGAGCGCGCGCGCATCCTCGACGAGGACGGTGCTGCGCTGGTCATCCACGAGAACCGCGACGACCACCTCAGCCAGCCCATCGGCGGCGCCGGTCCGCGTCTGTTCTGCGGCGTGATCGAGGCGCAGTGAGCGGACGCTGCACCGGCACTGCGGTCGCCCGCCTTGCGCTGCTGTGCAGCGTGGGGCTGGGCGGTGGAGCGAGTGCACAGGGTGACGAGCCTGGCGTGGTCAGCTACCAGACTCAAGCCCCCATGGCCGCCACCGCCCCCCTGCACGCCAACGGAATCGGGCCGCTCGTGCTCGGCGCGCGCCTGACCACGGCCGCCCGCCGCACCCTGCCACTCGACGCCGCCGCGGCACAGATCGGTCCGGGCTGTGACGAACGCGACCAGATCAGCGTGTTGTTGAAGGTCGAGAACCACACGCTGACAGTGATGGCGATGGCCGGCACCGACGGCCGTATCGACGAAGTCCTCGCCCTGCCCACCGACGGCGCAACGCGGCTCGACAGCATCGCGGCCTGCCAGGCCCATGGCGAACGTTTCGCGCAGACACTGTCTCATCGCCTGGGCGCAGCCACGCCGCAAGCGATGGAGCGCAAGGCGGTTTCCGACGAGTTCCGCTTCCGCTTCGGAGGCGGCGCTCAGGTCGCCGCACGCTGGTTCGCAGGCGGCTTCAGCTGCGACCTGCTGCTTCAGTTCCGCAACCGCCAGTAAACACCGGGCAAGCCCTGACTGCGGGGTCGTGCCGCCTTCGGCTACGCTGCCACGAATTCCGAACGACAAGCCTCCTTCATTGCCGATGCCCAACTCGCTGCAGGCCTTCAGCTTTCGTGCCCTTGCCCTGCTCCTGCTGTGGTGGACGCTGAGCGGCGGCGAGGGGTTGCTGTTCGGGCTGGCCACCGCCTCACTGGCAGCCGCACTGAGCTTGCGCCTGACGCCACCGGCGACTCATCGCCTGCACGCGCGCCGGATTCCGCGCTTCGCCGCCTTTTTCCTGCTGCAGTCGCTGCGTGCCGGCTGGGACGTGGCACGACGAACGCTACATCCGGCGCTACCGCTCGACCCCGGCTTGCTCAACATGGCAACGAGGCTTCCCGAGGGCGCGCCCTGCTGGTGGCTGATGCTGGTCATCAGCCTGCTGCCGGGCACGCTGAGTGTGCGGCGCCATGGCAACAGCCTGGAGATCCATTGCCTGGACGCTGGGCTGGATGTCGATGCCGACCTACGGCAGGCCGAGACGCAGGTTGCCCGCCTGTTCGGCCTCACGCTCGCTCGCATCGCACCGGATCCTGAGTCGAGGGGAGAGGCAACACCCCCCGCAGCAGCAAGGCAGTGAGGGCGGCACGCATCATGGACACCCTGCTCGAAACCTTCTCCCTCCTGCTGCTGATTTCGCTGGTCCTTGGCCTGCTGCGCGTCTGGAAGGGGCCGGGTTTCGCGGATCGCATGCTCGCGGCGCAACTTCTGGGCACGACCGGCGTCGCGATGCTGGTCCTGCTCGCCGACCCGCTCGGGCTGGCGGCGCTGCGCGATGTAGCCCTGGTGTTGGCGCTGCTTGCGGTACTTGCAGTCCTCGCTTTCGTGGCCCGGGTCTGGGACCCCGATGAACAAGTGCCGGACGGTTCGGAAAACCCGAGCGACACACGCACGGAAGCAGCCCCAGCGCAGCAGCAACGCGCTGCAGGCACAGCCGGGAGGCGACGCGGATGACGGCGGTCGCACTGTTCCAGTCCCTGCTGATCGGCGCCGGGGTCGCCTTCTTCGTCGTCGGATCGATCGGTGTGCTGCGTTTTCCCGACGTCTATACCCGCATCCACGCCCTGACCAAGGCGGACAACCTCGGCCTGGGGCTGGTCGTGATCGGGCTGCTGCCCGGCGCCGGCTCGGTGGCGGCCGCGCTCAAGCTGCTGCTGATCTGGGGCCTGGCCCTGCTCGCCAGCGCCTGTGCGGGCTACCTGGTGGCGCGCGCGGCACGCCGCCGCGGCGTCGAACCCTGGCGGCGAGGACAGCCACGCCAGCGTCCCGAGCGAAGCGGAGACCCGCGGTGAGCGCGCTGCCGGCCAACGCCTTCGATCTCCTCCTTGGCCTCGGCCTGATCGCCTGTGCCGCGGGTGCGCTCCTGTCGCGCGAACTGTTCCGCGCCATCGTCATGTTCATCGTCTTCGGCCTGCTCATGGCGCTGGCCTGGGTTCGGCTGCGCGCACCCGACATCGCGCTCGCCGAGGCGGCGATCGGCGCCGGGCTCACCGGCGTGCTGCTGCTCGACACCCTCGGCTACCTGCGCCGCCGCTTCGAGCGGCCACGCCCCTCCCCACCCTCCGCACCCGCAGCACACACCTCGGACAAGGAGCAGACGAGGTCATGAAACGGTACCTGCTCATCCTGCTCGCAGCGCTCGCAAGCCTGGCGGTCTGCGCCGCACTTGCCCTCGCCGTCATCGAGCGCCCCGAAGCGCGCACAGACCTGCCACGAGTCGTCGCGCACAGCACCGAGCACGCCGGCGCGCCGCATCCGATCACGGCGGTCCTGCTCGATTTCCGCAGCTACGACACCTTGCTCGAAGTTGCCGTGCTGCTCGTCGCCGTGGTCGTCGCACTGGCGCTGCGCGAGGCCCAGCCCGACGGCCCCGACCGCATGGGCCTCGACAACCCGCTGCTGCGTGCGGTGATGAGCTGGCTGTTGCCGTTGATGGTGCTGGTCGCCGCCTACCTGCTTTGGGCGGGCAGCACGCGGCCAGGGGGCGCCTTCCAGGCGGCGGCGGTGCTGGCCGCCGCGGGTGTGCTGCTGCGCCTGGCAGGCGTGCGCCTGGGCGGTTTCGCCGGAGAACGCGGCGCCCGGCGGTTGCGCGCGCTGCTGGTGCTCGGCCCGGCGGTATTCGTGGCCGTGGGTGCCGGCACGGCACTCGGCGGGCGCGCCTTCCTCGACTACCCGGCGGATTGGGCCGGCGGCCTGATCCTGGCGATCGAGCTGGCGCTGACGCTGTCGATCGCGCTCGCGCTGCTGTCGCTGTTCCGGCTGGCGCCGCCGCAGTCGGATGTCGAGCGTCTGCCCGAGCGCAGGCGGAGGACCCGCGAATGAGCGCAACAGTGCTCGCCACCGACGCCCTATACGCTTGGGTCGGGGTGCTGCTGTGCGGGCTTGGCCTGTTCGGCTTCATCATTCATCGCCACTTGCTGCGCCGCCTGCTCGCCTTCAACGTCATGGGCAGCGGCAGCTTCCTGCTGCTGGTGGGGTTGGCACAGGACGGGCGTGGCATCGACCCGGTACCGCAAGCCCTCGTGCTGACCGGCATCGTGGTGGCGGTCGCGTCCACCGCACTCGCACTCGTCATCTTCCGCCGCTGGCATCGCGTCAGCGGCGAGAGCACGCTGCCGGAGGACGTGTGAGCCTGCTGCCTGCCCTGGTCATGCTGCCACTCTCCGCCGCGCTGGCAAGCACGCTGCTGCCGCTGCGCTGGCGCGGGCCGCTGGGGGTGGCGCTGGCCGTATTGCTTGCCGGCGTGGCTTGCGGCCTGCTGCGCACGGTGGTGGGCGACGGGCCGCAGGCGCATGCGCTGGGTGGCTGGGCGCCGCCGCTGGGCATTGCGCTGGTGGCCGACGGCCTGGCGGCAGGCATGGTGGTGCTGACCGCGACTGTCGCCCTGCCCTGCGCGCTGCACGCTGCACTCGGCCTGCGCGGCGAGGCGGTGGAGGACGGCTTCTGGCCGCTGTTCTGGTTCATGTGGGCGGCACTCAACGGCATCTGGCTGTCGGCGGACCTGTTCAACCTCTATGTCGGCCTCGAGTTGCTCGGCCTGGCGGCGGTGGGCCTGGTGGCGCTCAAGGGCTCGGCCGGCGCGCTGGCTGCGGCGATGCGCTACCTGCTGGCAGCGCTGCTCGGTTCGCTCGCCTACCTGATCGGCGTCGCCCTGCTCTACGCCGCCTGGGGCAGCCTCGCGCTGGCGGACCTTGCAGGCTTCATGGCCGAGGCTGGCGTAGCACAGTCCGGCAGTCTCACCACGCTGGTCGCACTCGGCCTGATGAGCGCCGGGCTGCTGCTCAAGACCGCCCTGTTCCCGCTCCACGGCTGGCTGCCGCCCGCACACGGCGGGGCACTGCCGCCGGTCAGCGCGCTGCTCTCGGCGCTGGTCATCAAGGCCTCGCTGTACATCCTGATGCGGCTGTGGATCATGGCAGGCCCGGCGCTGACCCCGCTCGCGCTCGGTTGGCTACTCGGCGCACTGGGCGCCGCAGCGGTGTTCTGGGGCGGCTGGATGGCGCTGCGCCAGGCACGCCTCAAGCACCTGGTGGCCTACTCCACGGTGGCGCAGATCGGCTACCTGTTCCTGTTCTTCCCGCTCTTCGGCGTGGCGAACATGGACGCCGCGCGCCTGGCATGGGACGGCACGCTGCTGATGCTGGCCGCGCATGCGCTGGCCAAGGCCGGCATGTTCCTCGCTGCCGGCAACCTGGTGCTGGCGGTGGGCAGTCCGCACATCGCCGACCTTACCGGCATCAGCCGCTTCCGACCGCTGTCTCTGATGAGCTTCGGTCTGGCAGGGGTGAGCCTGATGGGCCTGCCGCCGAGCGCCGGCTTCACCGCCAAGTGGCTGCTGCTGCAAAGCGCGCTGGCGAGCGGGCAGTGGGTGTGGATCATGGTGCTGGTGGGGGGCGGACTGCTGAGCGCGGCCTACGTGTTCCGGGTGTTCCGCCACGCCTTCGTCGAGGGCCCGGCGCGCGACCGCTTCGCCTCGCCGCCGCTCGCGCTCGAGCTGTCGGCGCTGGCGCTGGGCAGCGCCAGCATCGCGCTCGGCCTGGTGGCACAGGCGCCGCTGGAATGGCTGCGCATCGGCAGCCCACTCGCTACGGGCGTGCCATGAGCGGCGCGAGCTCACTCCTCCACGCCTTGCTGCCGCTGGCAGTGATCGCCACCTCGCTGCTGGCCGCGGTAGGCATCTTCGTGCTCGCCGAGCACCGTCACCGCCTGCGCAGCAGCCTCAACCTGGCAGCGGCGCTGGCCAAGCTGGCGCTGGTGGTGTGGATGGGGCTGGGCGTGCTCGAAGGCGAACGCTACGCGTTGCGCTACACCCTGGTCGACGGGGTCGCCTTCGTGCTGCGCGCCGACGCCCTCGGCATCATGTTCGCCGGCCTGTCCTCGGTGTTGTGGCTGTTCACCACGATCTACGCCATCGGCTACCTTGAGAACGCGCCCAACCGCAGCCGCTTCTTCGGTTTCTTCAGCCTGTGCGTGGCGAGCACGGTCGGTATCGCGCTCGCCGGCAACCTGTTCACCTTCTTCCTGTTCTATGAACTGCTGACGCTGTCGACCTACCCACTGGTCGTGCACCGCGGCAGCGCAAAGGCGCTTGCCGCCGGACGCACCTATCTCGTCTACACGCTCGGCGGCGGCGCGGTGCTGCTGCTCGGTATCGCCCTGTTGCATACGCTGGCGGGCGACGTGGCCTTCGGCGCCGGGGCGGGCCTGGCGGCGCTCGAGGCCGTATCAAATCCGCAGCTGGTGCTGATCTTTGCGCTGCTCGTCGGTGGCCTGGGCGTGAAGGCCGCAATCTACCCACTCCACGGCTGGCTGCCGACGGCGATGGTGGCGCCGGCACCGGTGAGCGCGCTGCTGCATGCGGTGGCGGTGGTCAAGGCCGGGGCCTTCGGCATCGTGCGCGTGGTGTATGACGTGTTCGGCATCGAGCTGGCCTGGCAGCTCGGCGTGCTCGGGCCACTGGCAGCGCTGGCCAGCTTCACCATCCTGTACGGCTCGCTGCGCGCGCTGGCGCAGACCGACCTGAAGCGCCGGCTGGCGTTCTCAACCGTCAGTCAGGTGTCCTACATCGTGCTCGGCATCTCGCTGTTCGGGCCGCTCGGCACTGCCGGCGGGCTGGTGCACCTGCTGCATCAGGGGCTGATGAAGATCACCCTGTTCTTTTGCGCCGGCAACTACGCCGAGACCCTGGGCGCACACCGCGTGGACGAGCTCGACGGCGCCGGGCGCTGCATGCCGGCGACCAGCATCGCCTTCACCATCGGCGCCTTCGGCATGATCGGCGTCCCGCCGCTGGCGGGCTTCGTCACCAAGTGGTACCTCGGCCTCGGCGCACTCGAAGCCGGCATGGGCTGGGTCATCGGCGTGCTGGTGGCAAGCAGCCTGCTCAACGCCGCCTACTTCCTGCCCATCCTGCACCGCATCTGGTTCCGCCCGCAGCGCGGGCCGTGGCCGGACGAGCGCTTCCGGCAATGCCACGACACCCACCCGCTGCTGCTGATGCCTACGCTGGCGACCGCCGCCTTCAGCGTGGTCGCAGGCCTGTTCGCCAGCCTGCCCTACTCCCCGCTGTACTGGGCGACCGTGGTGGTCGGGCGGGAGTACCTGCCGTGATCGCCGCGGCGAGGTCGTCGCCCCCGCCGTGGCAGCTGGCGAGGTCCGCCACGCGGTCTGTGATGATGGCATCCGCTAACGTCGAGGAGGCCCGCTGATGGAGCGCGCAATCGACGCTTTCGGCCTGGTGCTGGTCCCGACCCTGCCACTGCTGATGGTGCTGGCCTGGTGCGTGCCCGGCTGGCGCTGCCGCATCGAATGCTGGACGCCATGGGCAGCACTGCCCGCGTTGTTGCTGGGGCTGGGCGGCGCGCAGGGGGTGAGCGTGCAGCTCGATGCGGTGCTGTACGGCACCGTGCTGGCGCTGGACGGAACACGGCGGGTGTTTCTCGCCTTCACCGCCCTGCTGTGGCTGGGCGCAGGCCTCTACAGCCGTGGCACGCTGGCGGGCGACGCGCGGGCGAGCGGCTTCCGGCTGCTGTGGCTGGCAACGATGGCGGGCAACTTCGGCCTCATCCTCGCCCACGACCTGGCGAGCTTCTACGCCAGCTTCGCATTGATGAGCTTTGCCGCCTACGGCCTGGTGATCCACGACCGCAGTGGCGCGGCGCTGCACGCCGGGCGGGTGTATCTGGCAATGGCGGTCGCCGGTGAAGGCCTGATCATCGCCGGCCTGTTGCTCGCGGCCAGCGCCAGCGCGGCGCCGCAGGCACCGCTCTTGAGCGACCTGGCGGACGCAATCGCGGCCTCGCCGCGGCGCGACCTCACGATCGCCTGCCTGGTCGCCGGTTTTGGCGTCAAGGCCGGGCTACCGCTGTTGCATATGTGGCTGCCGCTGGCTCACCCGGTGGCGCCGGTACCGGCGAGCGCAGTGCTGTCGGGGGCGATGATCAAGGCTGGGCTGCTGGGCTGGCTCGTCACCTTGCCGCTGGGGGTGGTCGCGCTGCCGGGCTGGGGCCTGGGCCTGATCACGCTCGGCTTCGCTGCCGCCTTCGGCGCCGCGGCCATCGGCATCCACCAACGCACACCGAAGACGGTGCTCGCCTACTCCAGCGTCAGCCAGATGGGCCTGATCACCGTCGGCGTGGGCGCCGGCCTGCACCAGCCAGCGCTGTGGCCCGCGCTGGCGCCCGCGATCGCGCTCTACGCCCTGCATCACGGCCTGGCCAAGGGTGCGCTGTTTCTCGGCGTGGGCATCGCGCCCGCGCTGGCCCACGCGGGCAGCATACGCCGGCGGGCGTTGTGGCTGGCGCTGGCGCTGCCCGGGCTGGCGCTGGCCGGGCCGATGGTGAGCGGCGCGGCCGCCAAGATCAGCCTGAAGACCGCGCTCGCGGGCGGCATCGTCACCCCGGCGTGGTGGCAGCACCTGCCGCTGGTACTGAGCCTGGCGGCGGCCGGCACCACAGCGCTGGTCGCGCGCTACCTCTGGCTGCTGGCGCAACAAGCCGACGACGGCCACCATGCGCCCCCGACCACCGCCCAATGGCTGGGCTGGGCGCTGGTGCTCGGCGCGAGTGTGGCCGGCCTCATCCTGCTGCCCTGGGTGCCGGTGCCCGCGGGTTTGCCGCCCGACCCCGCCTACCTGCCCGAGCTGCTGTGGCCAGTGCTCGCCGGCAGCGCACTCGCCGTGTTCGCCGCCCGCCGCCTGCGCGCCTGGCCGCTGCCGGCCGGCGACGTGCTGACGCCGCTGCTTGGCCTGCTGCAGGGACTGCGCAGGGTGGCAGAGGCGTGCGTACGCCAACTCACTGAGTTGGCCGGTCGCATCGCCACCGGCCATGGTTGGCACGCTCCGGGCGCGGCAGACACGCGAGACGAGGCGATCGCACCGCCGCCTGCAAGTGCACTGGAGCAGGCGCTGCGCCGGCATGCCGCCCTGCTCTTTGCACTGCTGACAGCGCTGGGCCTGGGGCTGGCACTGGGTGCGTGGCTTGCGGGGCAGCTAGCGCGGTAGGCGCAGGTTGCGGCCAACAACAGGCATCGCGCCGGGCACAGGAAAAGCTCGCGGCTGGCGCCGCTCCTACGGGGGAGACGCGCCACGGTCTGCTGTAGGAGCGGCGCCAGCCG
>NZ_AMXA01000052.1 GCF_000310145.2 Thauera sp. 28 | reverse complement strand
CTACGTGCTCGTCATCGGCCTGATGACCCTGCTGGCGCTGGCCATGCGTGCCCCCTGGCCGGCAAGCCCGCGCGATGCAATGCACATCGCCGTCACCGGGCTGCTGGTGCATGCGGTGTATCTGGGCGGGGTGTTCATGTCCATCCACCATGGCCTGCCGGCGGGTATCTCCGCACTGGTGGTGGGCATGCAACCGCTGCTCACCGGCGCACTGGCGGGCGCGCTGCTGGGCGAGCGCGTGTCGTCGCGGCAGTGGGCGGGGCTGGCGCTGGGCTTTGCCGGCGTGGCCCTGGTGGTGGGAAGCAAGGTCTCGGTGGATGGCGTCGCCACCGACGCGCTCGGCCGCATGCTGCTGCCGGCGCTGGCCGCGCTGGTCGGCATCACTGCGGGCACCTTGTACCAGAAGCGCTTCTGCCCGCGCTTCGACCTGCGCACCGGCTCGGTGCTGCAGTTCCTGCCCAGCCTGGCGCTGACCGCCCTGATGGCGAGCCAGGTCGAGACCATGCAGATCGACTGGAGTGGCGAGTTCGTCTTCGCCTTGCTGTGGCTGGTGCTGGTGCTGTCGCTGGGCGCGATCAGCCTGCTCAACCTGCTGATCCGCAGCGGCAGCGCGGTCAATGTGGCCAGCCTGTTCTACCTCACGCCGCCGACCACCGCGCTCATCGCCTGGGCGATGTTCGGCGAAACCCTCAGCCCGCTCGCGCTCGCCGGCATGGCGATTGCGGTATCGGGTGTATGGCTGGCGCGCAAGGGCTAGAATCGACCGGCCCGCGCCCTGGAGGCCGTCCATGAGCAACGCCACCCGCGCCGCCGTCACCCGCATCCTGGGCCTCGACCCCGGGCTGCGCATCACCGGCTTCGGTCTCATCGACCAGTTCGGCAGCCAGCTGCGCTATGTCGCCAGTGGCTGCATCAAGACCCGGGACGGCGAACTGCCCGGACGCCTCAAGACCCTGCTCGACGGCGTGCGTGAGGTGATTGCCACTTACCAGCCCGATGTGGTCGTGGTCGAAAAGGTCTTCGTCAACGTCAACCCGCAATCGACCCTGCTGCTCGGCCAGGCGCGCGGCGCGGTGATCTGTGGCGCGGTTTCCTGCGACCTGCCGGTGGCCGAATACACGGCACTTCAGGTCAAGCAGTCGGTCGTAGGGTACGGCAAGGCGCACAAGGAACAAGTCCAGCACATGGTGCAACGGCTGCTGACGCTGGACGCCAGCCCAAGCTCCGATGCCGCCGACGCGCTCGCCTGCGCCATCTGCCACGCACACGGCACCCAGGGCCTGGGCAGCATGGACGGCATCGGAACGCGCCGTCGCGCAGGTCGCATTCTCGGGTAATTCTTCACAAAGGCGGCTAACCGCAGGCTTCCCTTAATCGCAACTTTATGCCATAAACGCCATAAACGATTCAATCGAGGCGCCATCATGGACGAAACCCTGCTTTTCTCACCGGAGCCCACCAGCAAAGCCTTGTTCCGACTTGCCGAGCAGGCGCTGGCGGACGGTGCGCAAGCCTTGATGATTCTCGCGGCCGATGGCAACCGCTATGACCCAGTCGAGCTTTCATCCTGGCTGCAGGCACTGCCAGTGCCCGTGTGCGGTGGCATCTTCCCGCAGATCGTGTTCGGTCGCATGCATCACGAGACCGGCTGCATCGTCCACGGCCTCAAGGGACCGGTGCGCATTATCGAAACCAGCGGTTTGTCGTCCTCCCAGGCAGACTACTCCGCCGAACTCGAATCCGCACTGCAGGACCTGCCATCGCCGCAAACCGTGTTCATCGTCGTAGACGGACTTGCACAGCGCATCGCAGCCTTCCTGGACGGCGTCTACGACATGCTGGGCAGCGACCCAGTGTATTTTGGCGGTGGCGCTGGCAGTCTGGACTTTCAGCAGCGCCCCTGCATCTTCAGCAACAAGGGCCTGCTCGTCGACCACGCCCAGATGGTGCTGATCGATCGACCCACGCGTGTCGGCGTCAGGCATGGCTGGCAGAAGCACGCCGGCCCATTCGTCGTTACCCAGGCTGAGCGCAACCGCATCATCAGCCTCGACTACCAACCCGCCTTCGAGCTCTATCGGACACTGGTCGATGCAGACTGCGGGGACAGTATCAACAGCGAGAACTTTTTCGAAATCGCCAAGGGCTATCCGTTCGGAATGGAAAGAGCCGGCGGCGAAGTGGTGGTTCGCGATCCGATCACGGTTGTTGACGGAACCTTGGTGTGCGTCGGCGAGGTCGGCCCGAACAGCATCGTGTTCCTGCTCAAGGGCCAGCCAGAGGCGCTCATCGCCGCTGCCGAATCGGCCGCACTCGCCGTCAAGGACGCAGGAGACGCTCCAGTCATCATGATCGACTGCATCAGTCGAGTCCTGTTCCTGGAGGCTCGCTTCGAGGAGGAGCTTGCGGCGGTCGCTGCCCAGCTGGACGGTAGGGCGCTGTTCGGCGCCCTGACCCTGGGCGAGATTGCCAACCGCGGAGACGGTTGCCTGGAGTTCTTCAACAAGACCATGGTGCTGGCAGGCAGCTAGCCCTCATTCAGGCCCAACGCCCATGAACCCGCTCGACCCCAGCCGCCTCAGCCTGCTTTCCCTGCAGTATGAGCTGGCATTGCTGATCGGCCAGTCTCCGCGCCTGAGCGCGATGCTGCGCAGCTTCATGCCCAGCGCATTGAAGCTGCTCGACTGCCGGGCCGGCCATGTCTGGCTCGACACCGGGACGGGCACGGCGGCGCATTGCTTTTCGTTTCCGGCGAGAGAGAAGGCGACCCTGTCGGAAGACACTCAGCTCGCCCAACTCATCGAGGCACATCAACACCGCCCCGACGCCGCCCACGCTCTGACTCGCGAGCAAGGCAGGCAGTTGTACCTGCTGCCCATGGCGGGGAGCGGATTCGTCATTCTGGTGCGCGAAGGGACTCCGCTCGAGAGCAGGCTGCTGACGGCACTCGCGCCCATTCTCGCGCGCCTGGACACAGCTTGTCGGGCCTGCCTGGAGTTCGAGCGTACAGAGCAGTTGCGCGCGCACGCCGAGGAGGCACGCCTCGCCGCCGAGGAGGCACGCCTCGCCGCCGAGGCGGCCAACCGGGCCAAGAGCGAGTTCCTCGCGGTCATGAGCCACGAGATTCGAACCCCGCTCAACGGCATCCTCGGGATGGCTCAGCTGCTCGAACTGAGCCCGCTCGCCGCGGACCAGCGCGAGTGCGTGAGCACCATCCAGCAAAGTGGCACAACCTTGCTGAGCCTGATCAACGACATCCTCGACTTCGCCAAGATCGAGGCTGGCCGGCTCGAGCTCGAGGCGCGCCACTTCGCACTGCGCGACGAGATCGACGCCCTGCTCGGCCTGATACGACCCCTCGCCCAAGGCAAGGGCCTGGCGCTGACCCTGCACTATGAGAACCAGCTGCCGCCGAACGTCATCGGCGACAGCACCCGTCTGCGCCAGGTGCTCTGGAACCTGCTCGGCAATGCAATCAAGTTCACCGCTCACGGCCAGGTCGCACTCGAGGTGCGCCAACTGTCGTGCGACGCACGGTGCACACAGGTGCATTTCGTGGTCCGCGATACAGGCATCGGCATCTCGCCCGAGCAGAGCCAGCACCTGTTCAAGGCCTTCTCCCAGGCCGACAGCTCCACAACCCGACAGTACGGGGGGACCGGCCTTGGCCTGGCAATCAGCGCCAGCCTGGTCGAAGCGATGGGGGGTGCGATCAAGCTCGAAAGCGAACCTGGCAAGGGTGCGTGCTTCGACTTCGCGCTCGAGCTGCGGGTATCTGATACACCAGCCAGCCCCCAAGTTTCGGGCAAACCCTCGGCAGCCCGGCTGGCATTGGAGCGCAGCACCCAGTCGAAGCTGAAGGTCCTGATCGCCGAGGACAATGCGATCAACCGCTTGCTCGCCATCCGCCTGCTACAGCAGGGCGGCCATACCCTGGAGACGGCCGAAAACGGCCGCATTGCCGTCGACAAGGCGCAGCAGGGCGACTTCGACCTGATCCTGATGGACATGCAGATGCCCGAACTCGACGGCGTGGACGCGACACGGGCCATCCGCACGCTACCCCTCAGACGCCAGCCTCACATCGTCGCGATGACCGCCAACGCCTACGACGCCGACCGCAAACGCTGCCTCGAAGCCGGTATGAACGATTTCATCGCCAAGCCCTTCAGTGCCGAACAGCTCTTCCTCGCCCTCGACAAGGTGCCGCGCAATTGAGCGCAGCGCCGCAGGCAGCGTCAAATACCTTGCGGCAGCTGTTGCAGTACGCCGAATCTTGCGTATAATCGCGGTCTCTTGATCGACGGAAACGCCGATCTGCCGCAAGGCACCGGGGGTATAGCTCAGTTGGTAGAGCAGTTGACTCTTAATCAATTGGTCCTAGGTTCGAGTCCTAGTGCCCCCACCAACAAATTCAAGCAAAAAGGCCAGTTCTCGCGAGCTGGCCTTTTTGCTTTTGGGCTTGCAAGTCAAGCCCCGAGTCCTGACTGGTCAAAGCCCTATTTCGTGCGACTGACCTGGGTGTGCCAACCGTTCAGACGCCGCCCCTCCCGCGTCAGGACGGTCGACTCGCCATTGACCGTGACCACGATGCGGCCGTCCTTTTCCTCGGTGTAGGTACCGGCGGCGGTATGTCCGGGTTCATGCACGAACACCCGGGTGCGATCAACAAACTCGAAACGGTGCGCCTTGTCACCTGTTTCATAGACCCGGCCTCGCATCGCCCCTGCCTCGGCCTTATCGACCGCAGCAAGGATCTCTGCCCGACGCTTCCTGGCCCCTTCCTCGAACCGAGGCTTGAACGGCGCTGCGCTCGCTGGCCAAGCCGCAATCGATCTCAAGGCGGCGTCGACCGAATCGAGCGCGGCATCGGTCGCGGGCAAGGCACCCAGTTTCGTCGTCATGTCACTGAACAGCGCATCGGCAACCACCTGGCGGCGGGCCTGAGCCGCATCATGGACACGCGCGGCCTGCGCCTGGGGCAGCTGTCGCAGCAGGTTGCCGTCCGCAGCCTGATCGATCTGCGCAAAGGCATCGAAGTCCCGAGACGATTCGCCGATCTGCGCCACCAGCACATCCGCGATCTCGGTCGCGATGTGCGCCCGCCGTTCGGTCACGGCGCGCAGCATGCTCTCGGTTGCCTCCTTCCCCAGCGCCGGCGCGTAGTCACGCGGCAGCGCCTGCGCCATGCGGTCCAGTAACCCCAGGCCTGGCAGGCTGACCGGCACCGCTCGCACTTCCGTAAGCAGGGCCTCGACCACCCCATCACGCATGGCAAGCGCCGTCCGCGCTGCAGGCTCTGCCACCAGCGCCGCGATCTCGGCTTCCGGCAGGTCCCGCAGCGCGGCAATCAATTCACGCGCAGCATTCGACGCCGCGGGCGCCAAGCCGTTGGCGGACGCCGGCAGGCGTGCATACCCTTGCGCCGTTGCGGCCTGCTCGAGCGCGGAGTGAAAGCTCAGCAAGGGCAAGGAAGGCGGCGCACTCTGCAGTGCGTTCATCGCTGTGCCGGCCCTGCCCCGAGCATCGGCCAAGGCCTTGGAGAAGTTGGCGACGCGACTGACCAAGGCGCTCTGCATCGCGTTGTAGGCGCCGGACAACTCGCGATCCTTGGTTGCCTGACGACAGGCCAGCACCACCTCCCGAACGCTCATGGCATCCGCTTCGGTCCAGGACAGCATCGGCTTGCCGAACAGCGCCTCCGTCTCCTGCGACACGAAGAGCCTGGGCAGGCGGTGACGACTGCCCAAGGCATTCGGCTGCCATTCGTCATTGCGATCGAAGCCGGCAGCCCAAGGCGCAACGGCCTCGCAGTCCGGCCTCGCGACCTGAGCCTGGGCACTTGCTGCCATCCCCATTGCACCGACAAGCACGGCAGCCACCCCCAGCATCCTGCGAACATGCCCGGTCCGGGGGCGCACCACGTAGCTCACGGATATGGCAGTCACTTCTGGTCTCCTGCTGATCGACGCACGTCGCACCAAACCGGTCAGTCCGTGAACTTACCCAGCCCCTTGAAAACCTCCCCCAGGCGGACGCATGAAGGCAACTTCATTCATCCACAGTGCAATTCGCGCACAGTGTCGCTAATACACATCAGACTCAATATAGACAGCTCTTCGATACCTTGCCCAGGAAACTGAAGGCCCACCACAGGCTCCCACCTGGGCTCCCCGAAAGCAAAAAAGCCAGTCCAAGAGGAACTGGCTTTTTCTTCATTGGGCCCACATCCGGGCCCGTCCATGCAGACCCTGCGCTGCTTACGCCGCGCTCTTGAATAAGGACACCGTAGCACTGGTGGTCTTGCTCACGGCATCGACCGCAACAGCGGCAGCCTGGTCGGCATTGGCCTGGGCGACCTCGGAGACCTGCTTGACCACCTCGCTTGCGCCCTCGTAGGCCGACGAGGCGTTGGCGACTGCGGTCTTGAGGACCTTGACCGCCAACTCGGAACCGGGCGCTGCGCGATTGAGCGTTTCGAGCGTGACGATGACGCCCTGCAGCCATTGCGACATGCCGGCCTCGACGAGCTTGAAGAGCTCGACCTGTGCCAGGCTGGCGATGCCACTGGCGCTTTTGCCGTAGTCAAAGCCGCGCTTGAGTGCGGGGGTGATGCTGCCGACCTGGATGGCGAGCAGGTCGCGCGGCTCGCGCGCGGCACAGATCGACTGGTGGAACACGATGGTGTCGTCGAGCGCCGCGCGCGCGGTGTTGAGATTGAGCGCGGTCAGGTGTTCGACCATCGACAGCAGGCTGCCGCTGGCCAGGGCGACATCATTGACACGCCCCTCGGCGACGGCACGGGCGGAGGCGAGCATTTTCTCGGGCGAAGCATTCATGGTGTTCTCCTGACGGATAGGTGACACCGTGGGTTGAATCGGTGTGGCTTTATGTTGCACTGCAACATAATAAATCGCAAGTGTTTTCTTGCACCACTTGCGTGCCCTGACGCCCTCTGCGCTGGCGCTCAAGCCTCGCTGCTGCGGGCAACGCTGGCCGTCACCACTTCGATGCGGGACGCTGCCGCATCCTCGCCGGGCCAGCGCGACCAATCCGGGTCGGGCAGGGCCTCGAACACCTTGCGCAGGTTCGCACCCCACTCCTTGTGGATCATGTCGAAATAGGGATTGTCCCAATCCACGTTCAGATGACGGGCGACGCGCAACTCGTCGCGGCGATAGATGAGGAGGTCGAGCGGCAGGCCCACCGACAGGTTGGAGCGGATCGTCGAATCCATCGAGATCAGCGCGCACTTGGCGGCCTCGTCGAGCGAGGTCCGGGCGCTCACCACGCGATCGATGATCGGCTTGCCGTACTTCGACTCGCCGATCTGGAAATAGGGCGTATCGACCGAGGCCTCGATGAAGTTGCCCGCGGCATAGATGTTGAACAGGCGCGGCGGCTCGTCGCCGATCTGGCCGCACAGGATGAAGCTGGCATTGAAGTCCACGCCGAACTGCTTGAGGGCCTCGGCGTCCTGCCGATAGACGCCGCGAATGGTCTCGCCGACCAGGCGGGCGCACTCGAACAGGGTGGGCGCGTTCCACAGGCTGTCGCGGTCCTGCACCGCGGCATGTTCGCGCAGGATGTTGATCACCGCCTGGGTGATGGCGAGATTGCCCGCGCTCATCAGCACCAGCACGCGATCGCCGGCGCGTTCGAACACGGTCATCTTGCGGAAGGTATTGATGTGGTCCACACCCGCGTTGGTACGCGAATCGGACAGGCAGACCAGGCCTTCGTCGAGGCACATGGCGACACAGTAGGTCATCGAGTCATCCCGATTGGGTCATTGATCGAAGGAGCCGCCGCGCGGGCGGCTGCGCTCAGGCGGCGACAGGAACGAGAAAGTTATCGCCGATGCTGTCTCCGAGGCGGTTGATGCGCACCAGGAAGCGCTCCAGCCAGGCATGCAGCCCGGTGGCGAAGATATCGTCCATGCGCCCGTAGTGCAGTGTGGCATGCAGCTCGCCGGCCTGCCGGGCGGCCTCGGCCGAGTGCAGGTTGGCGATCTCGCCGAGGATGTCGTTGATCTCGTCGAGACAGGCATGCAGCGAGCGCGGCATGGCGGCGTTGAGGATCAGCAGCTCGGCGACCTTGTGCGGCGTGATGACGTCGCGGTACACGTGGCGGTAGGTCTCGAACGCGGACACCGAACGCAGCAGCGCGCCCCACTGGTAGAAGTCGGTTGAGCTGCCCAGCCCTTCGGCCCTGGGCAACAGGCTGTGGTACTTCACGTCGAGCAGGCGGGCGGTGTTGTCGGCGCGCTCGAGGAAGGTGCCCAGGCGCACGAACTTGAAGGCGTCATCGTGCAGCATGGTGCCGAAGGTCACCCCGCGCAGCAGGTGGGAGCGAAACTTCACCCACTCGAAGAACTCGCCCAGATCGGTGGCCTGCAGCTTCTCC
This sequence comes from Thauera sp. 28, assembly GCF_000310145.2. Lineage (GTDB taxonomy): Bacteria > Pseudomonadota > Gammaproteobacteria > Burkholderiales > Rhodocyclaceae > Thauera > Thauera mechernichensis. The sequence goes on along the minus strand of NZ_AMXA01000052.1, from coordinate 3,699 downwards.
GGCGTCATGTCGCGGATCTCGAGCCAGGTGGCGTTGGTGGTCTCCCACATCTCCGCCGTCAGCGTGCCGCGCACGGCGTGGGCATTCTCGCGCGCCGCACGCAGGCAGTTCCACACGCTCGACGGGTTGTCGCGGTCGAGCACGACGAACTCGATCACGTCGCGCGGCGTCAGCGGCCGGCCGGTGCGGGCGAAGGCGTCCGACAACTCGCTGATGGCCAGGATGGCCGACCAGCCATCGGTGTCGCAGCCATTGGTGCCCGGCAGCAGCGACATGCGGTAGGACACGTCCAGCATGCGCACCGTGTTCTCGGCACGCTCGGTATAGCGGGCCATCCAGTAGAGGTGGTCGGCGGTTCTGCTCAGCATGATCGTTCTCCGTGATGCGCGCGGCGTGAAGGCTTCAATTGACGACCCAGGTGTCCTTGGTACCCCCGCCCTGCGAGGAATTGACCACCAGCGAGCCCGCCTTGAGGGCAACGCGGGTCAGCCCGCCAGGGACCATGCGGATCTCCTTTCCGCCCGACAGCACGAAGGGGCGCAGGTCGATGTGGCGAGGGGCGATGCCCGCATCGACGAAGGTGGGACAGGTCGATAGCGACAGGGTGGGCTGGGCGATGTACTTCTCGGGCGCGGCCAGAATGCGGGCGCGGAACTCCTCGATCTCGGCGCGCGTTGCCGCCGGCCCGACCAGCATGCCGTAGCCGCCGGCGCCATGGACCTCCTTGACCACCAGTTCGGACAGGTGGGCAAGCGTGTAGGCCAAGTCCTCGGGCTCGCGCAGCATGTAGGTCGGCACGTTGTTGAGGATGGGCTCCTCGCCGAGGTAGAAGCGCACCATCTCCGGCACATAGGGGTAGATCGACTTGTCGTCGGCCACGCCGGTGCCCACGGCATTGGCAAGGGTCACTCGCCCGGCGCGGTAGGCCGACATCAGGCCGGGCACGCCGAGCATGGAATCGGGGCGGAACACCTCGGGGTCGAGGAAGTCGTCGTCGAGCCGGCGGTAGATCACATCCACACGCCGCGGCCCCTGGGTGGTACGCATGAATACGGTGTCGTCCTTGACGAACAGGTCCTGGCCCTCGACCAGCTCCACCCCCATCTGCTGGGCGAGGAAGCTGTGCTCGAAATAAGCGCTGTTGAAGGCACCCGGCGTCAGCAGCACGGCCGTGGGGTCGAGCACACCCGCGGGCGCCACCGCGCGCAGGGTCTCGAGCAGCAGGTCGGGGTAGTGCTCGACCGGCTGCACGTTGTAGCGCGAGAACAGGTCGGGGAAGAGCCGCATCATCATCTTGCGGTTCTCGAGCAGGTAGCTCACCCCCGAGGGCACGCGCAGGTTGTCCTCGAGCACGTAGTACTCGCCCTTGCCGTCCGCCCCCGCTGCACGCACCAGGTCGATGCCGGCGATCATCGCGTACAGCCCTCCGGGCACTTCCACCCCCTTCATCTCGGGGCGGAACTGGGCATTGTTGAGCACCTGCTCGGCCGGCAAGCGGCCCGCGCGCAGGATTTCCTGGCCATGGTAGATGTCGGCGAGGAAGGCATTGAGTGCGCGCACGCGCTGGCGCAGGCCGGTCTCGAGGGCGCTCCACTCGTCGCCGGGGATGATGCGCGGCAACAGATCGAAGGGGATCAGCCGCTCCTTGCCACCGCCCTCGCCATAGACGTTGAAGGTGATGCCGACACGGTGAAAGGCGATGTCCGCTTCCTTGCGCTTGCGCGCAATGTTCTCGCGTGGCATCTGCTCCAGCCAATCGGCGTACGGGCCGTAATGCGCCCGCACCGTACCGTCGGCAGCATGCATTTCGTCAAAAGGTCTGGCGGCTGTCATTGTGCTGTCTGCGCTCATGATTGGACTCCCTTGAACGAGCATTCAGCATGAAGCGTGCCATGCACTCCAGGCGCGCAGTTGCGCGCTCTGCGGGCTCACGAGCGGGAGTGCACCGGCTTGGTGCGCACCAGGATGCGCTGAGCGTGCATCAATTTGGTGCGCGCACACCCTCATCGCTCGGTGTCACCGTCACCGCAACCTCGACACTGTGCCCCCCCCCGCCCAGGATCACCCCCCGCAGCGGCGCCACGTCGCCATAGTCGCGCCCCCAGGCCAGGGTGATGTGATCCGCACCCGGCTGCAGGTCATTGGTCGGGTCGACCTCGATCCAGCCCAGGCCGGGACACCACACAGCCACCCAGGCATGCGAGGCGTCGGCGCCCACCAGTCGCGGCTGCCCCGGCGGCGGCTGGGTCAGCAGGTAGCCCGAGACATAGCGCGCCGCCAGGCCGAGCGCCCGCAGGCAGGCGATCATCAGATGGGAGAAGTCCTGGCATACCCCGCGCCGCTTGGCGAAGACCTCTGCCACCGGCGTGGCCACGCTGGTGGCAGAGGCGTCGAAGCGGAAATCGGCATGGATGCGCGCGCACAAGGCCAGCAGCGCGTCCACCAGCGCGCGCCGCGGCGTGAAGCAGCGCGTCGCATAGCCTGCATAGGCAGCAGCCTCGTCGCCCAGCGCCACATAGGGCGAGGCGAAGCGATACTGCCCGGCGTCGCGCGCCTCGGGCTGGAGGGGTGCATGACCGGACAGCCCATCGCGAAGGTGGTCGCGTGCGTCCTCCCAGCTCGGTCCGCTGCCCGCGACCGGCCAGTCGCGAACGCCGACGCGGACGCGGCTGTGAGCCCGCACAAGCAGCCGGTCGTGCGGCGTGTCGAGCGCGAAACGCGTTACCGGATTGCCGAAGAAATCGACGGCAGCGCTGCGCTGAGCGGGGGCGGGAGACAGCTCCAGCGTGTGCGCCAGGCAGCGCTGGTAGGCGAGCTCGCGTGGATGCAGGTGGGCAATGTGCTGCGACAGCGTGACCAGACTGTCGTAGCGGTAGATGGTGTCGTGGCGGATCTCGAACTCGGGCATCGCAGGCCACCGCTTCAGGACGAGGCCGTCGCCCGGCTACGGGCGTCGAGATGGGTGAAGTACCGGTGCGACAGCGCATCCGCCAGACGATTGCCACATGCCCAGGTCTGGGCGAGGAAGTCGTGCAGGTCGGCACAGCGCGCGTGTTCGGCAGCGCCGCCTGCGGCACGCCCGGCCGCGTCGACGATCAGGCAATCGCACAGCGACAAGGCCTGCAGCGTTTCCAGCTGCTGCGTCAGCGGCTCGGCCAGCACATCGCCCTCGGGCAGCAGGCGCAGGTGCTCGACCAGCGACTCGAGCTGGTAGCGCAACGCACGCGGGTTGTCCGCATCGAGCATCACCAGTTCGGCCACCGGCAGCGGCGCCAGCCCGCGCGCATGGCGGCTGCGGTAGCGCAAGTCGCCGTCGGTCACTGCGAGCAGCGCCTGCAGGGCCTCGGCACTGGGTGCCGTCAGCAGCGCCGACAAGGCGGCGGCCAGAAACTGCAGGCGCTCGATACGCCGGCCGATCGACAGGAAGCGCCAGCCGGCGTCGCGCGGCATGCTCTCGATGACGAAGCCCGACAGCGTCACCAGCGACAGCAGCGACTCATCCAGGCGATGCAGCGCGTCACCCAGGGCGAGCGCCTGCGCGGGCGCGGCAGCAAAGTCCGACAGACGGTTGTAGATGCGCCAGCTATCGGGCGAGAGCCGGTCGCGCACCTGCGCCGCCAGTCCCAGCACCACGCGCAGGTTGGCCACCACGCTGCCGCTGCAGTCGGGGTCGAAGAGCGCGCCTGCGAGCGTCCCCGC
>NZ_AMXA01000051.1 GCF_000310145.2 Thauera sp. 28 | reverse complement strand
ACGCGCGTCGCCCGTCGTAGGAGCGGCGCCAGCCGCGAGGGGTTGAGGGCGATGGGCGTTGGGCGGACGACGAGAAGCTCGCGGCTGGCGCCGCTCCTACGGCAAGCCTTGGTCAGTCAGCGGCGCCTGGCGACGAACTCGAGCGGCGGATCCCGACCACCGTTGCGCTGGATCTCCAGGCGTACTTGCAGCTCACCGCCGTCCGGGGTGAGCTCGTAGTGCTGGACCAGTTCGCTGGCTTGCGCCTCGCCAGCCACCACCTCGCTGCGCGTGAGGAAGTGCAGCCGACCGTCCCGCCACTCCACCGCCTCGACCACACGCGGCATCCCGAGGAAACTCGCCAGGCCTTCGATGCGACCGTCCCTGAGCTCGAAATCGTAAGTCTCCTCAAGGCTCAGATTCCAGGGGTAGCGGACTTCGGCGTGCCAGGAACCGACGATCGCCTGCGCCTCATCCTGCGCGCCCGCCCCCCACAGCCACGCGCCCAAGCCCACTGCGGCAAGCGTCGCGGCCGCGGCCCCAAGCAAGCGCCCCGCTCCACGCGAGCGAGCGGCATCGGCGGGCTTCACCCATTGCGCCAGTAAAGCCTCGAGCCGCATGCGGTCGGCTGCCCACGAAGCGTCACCAAGACTGAGCGCATGCCGGTTCGACAGCCCACGGATGGACGCGGGCAGCACCGCAGCTTCCGGCATCGATGCGCCACCGACCAGGATCGGCACCACGGGCCGCCCCGAGCCGAGCGCAAGTTCGATCTCGCGGCGCACGAAGTCCTGCGGGTGATCGAGCCTGCGCTCGCCCGCGGCCGAGGCGGCCAGCCAGCCAGGACCAATCAGGACCAGAACCGCCTTGGCATCGTGCAGGCGGCGCTCAATCACCGCCTCGAAATCCTCACCCGGCTGGATGTCGTCCACATCGCGGAACACGCTCCCCACGCCGAAGCGCTGCTCGAGCGCATCGGTGAGGCGGCCGGCAAAGCCCGCACTATCTTCTCGGCGGTAGGAAACGAACAGGCAAGGCATGAACGATCGGCCCCTGCGGCGTGGTCCTTCATTCAAGCACGCCGCTTCAGCCGCCGCCAGGCGTATGCCTAGAGGAAGACGAACTTCGCCAGAAAGAGCACGAACAGTGCGTAAAGTGCGGGCGAGATGGAACGCCATTGGGCCGTGCAGAACTTGAGCACCACATACGCCACGAAGCCCAGCGCGATACCGTTCGCGATCGAGAAGGTGAGCGGCATCATCACCGCGGTGACGATTGCCGGGATGGTGTCGGTGTAGTCCTCCCAGTCGATGTGGGCGAGTCCGGTAGTCATCAACATCGCCACATAGATCAGCGCGCCGGCGGTGGCATAGCCCGGGATCATGCCGGCCAGCGGGGCGAAGAACATCGCCACCAGGAACAGCACGCCAACGGTGATTGCCGTCAGCCCCGTGCGCCCGCCCGCCTCCACGCCCGAACAGCTCTCGACGTAGCTCGTCACCGGCGGGCAGCCGACACAGGCACCGATCACGCTCGCGCTGCTGTCGGCCTTGAGCGCCTGCGGCAGGTTCTCGATGCTGCCGTCAGCCTTGGTCAGCTTGGCCCGATGCGCCACACCCATCAGCGTGCCGGCGGTATCGAACATGTTCACGAACAGGAAAGCGAGGATGACGCTGATCATCGCGACATCGAAGGCGCCAGCCACGTCCATGGCCAGTAGCGTGGGCGCCAGGCTCGGCGGCATCGACACCAGTCCGCCGTAGTCGACGATGCCCACCAACCAGCCGATGAAGGTCACAACAAGGATGCTGATCAGGATCGCGCCGAATACGCGGTAGTGGCTGAGCACGCCGATCATCAGGAAGCACAGGCCCGCAAGCGCGGCCGGCAACTCGAGCATCGAGCCCATGGTCACCAGCGTTGCATCGCTCGGAACCACGATACCGGCGATCTTCAGCCCGATCAGCCCAAGGAACAGGCCAACGCCTGCCCCCATCGCAAAGCGCAGACTGCGCGGAATGCTGTCGAGCAACCACTGGCGCAAGCGGGTGAAGCTCATCGCCATGAACAGTACGCCGGACAGGAACACGGCACCCAGCGCGACCTCCCAGCTATAGCCCATCTCGCCAACCACGGTGTAGGTGAAGAAGGCGTTGAGACCCATGCCGGGCGCCAGCCCGACCGGCCAGTTGGCATAGAAGCCCATCAGCAGGCAGCCGAGGGCGGCACCGATGCAGGTGGCAACGAAGGCCGCCCCCTGGTCCATGCCTGCCGCGGCCATGATCGTCGGATTGACGAAGATGATGTAGGCCATGGTAATGAAGGTGGTGAGCCCGGCAAACAGCTCCGTGCGCACGGTCGTGCCATGCGCGGTGAGGCCGAAGCGTCGCTCCAGCCAGCTGTCGGGACCGACCGGTACGCCCTCGGGCGCCGCGACCGTAGTGGAAGAATGGGGTTGCATGAGCGATGTCTCCTCGTGACCGGGCGAGCGCCAGCATGGGCCCGGGTTCTGGCTGGATGCAAGCCGAGCGCGGCCACAGCGGACGCGCCCGATGCACTCTCGCACTGCGTCGCCGATATTGTTAACGATTTTGGCAACGACAGAGATTGCAGTTTAGATAGCGAGGTGCGGCGGTGACCATATGGATCACCAAATACCTTGCATCAGCCTGCCCGTATAGCTGGCCGGACAGCTGCTGGTGCGCACGCCCTCAGCGCGGTCCCCGCCCGCCGTCCTCGGCCCCCAGGCCGTCCAGCGCAAGCAGACGGGCAATATCGTCGTCCTCGGGCGACTCACCACGATCGAGCGCGAGGCGCCCCTCGAGGTGGGCGACATGCTCGCTCATGAGCGCGCGCGCGCGCTCCACATCGCGTGCCGCGATGGCATCAAGGATGTCTTCATGATCGCTCAGCATGCAAGCCGGCGGCGACTCACGACGATGGGCCAGCACAACGAGCGGCGTGCGAGTGATGATCTCGTCGAGGAAGGCCGCGAGAACCGTATTGCCGACGCTCTCGGCGAGCTGCAGGTGAAAGTCGATCGACATGCGCAACGCCTTGCGCACATCGCCCCCGGCGTAGGCGGCACGCTCGCGCTGCACCAAGGCGCGCAAGCGCGCCAGCGCGGCCTCGTCGAGCCGCTCCACGGCGAGTTCGACGATCGCAGCCTCGATGTAGCGCCGCGCGCAGAACAGATCCCGCCCTTCGGCCGCCGATGGACTTGCGACGAATACGCCGCGATTGGGGGCGTGCGTCACCAGGCGGTAGATCTCCAGACGGGCCAGCGCCTGGCGCACCACCGCTCGATTGACGCCGAAGGCGTCGGCCAGACCCTGCTCCTTCAGCTGCAGGCCGGGCGGCAGGCGCTGGTCGAGCACGGCGTTGCGCAACGACTCGAACACGCGCTGGATCTCCTCCGACGACGGCGTCCGGCCGGCCTTGCCTGCCGCCATGCGGCCATCGTCTTGCCCTTCGCTCATTCCCAACCTCCGTCCGCACCCTGCTGCCCGTCATGCTGCCAGTTCTGCCCTCCAGACGGGCGGCAGGATTATAACGGGATCGTGATTCCCCATATTGGCTCTGGCGCCGACTCGCGGCCATGGGGCGCCCCCGGCGCTCGGGAGCAAACCCAATGCGGCCGGGCGTTACAGGCTCGCGGCTGCGCACCGGGGCACGACAAGCGGCAAGGGCATGTTCCGGAGCAGTCGCCCGATCAATTGTTGACAATTTTGTAATCAGAATCCACGATCAAATCACCGCGCTGCTCCCAACCACTTGGCGCTCTTGGACAAGTCGGGCAGGCCGGCGTAGAACGAATGACAGCCGCTCGCACGGCACACCCCATCAGGACGAGACGATGAACACAGACGCAATCCGCCTTCTGCTCAACGGCGAACCGGTCGACGTGACCGGCATCGCGCCCACCACCAGCCTGCTCGCCTGGCTGCGCATCCACCGCGGCCTGACGGGTACCAAGGAAGGCTGCGCCGAAGGCGACTGCGGCGCCTGCACCGTCGTCGTCGGCGAACTGGCAGGCGACACCGACAGCCTGCGTCTGTTCAGCGTCAATGCCTGCATCCAGTTCATGCCCGCGCTCGACGGCAAGGCCGTGTTTACGGTCGAGTACCTGCGCCGCCAGGCCGACGATCGGCTGCATCCGGTGCAACAGGCGATGGTCGATTGCCACGGATCGCAGTGCGGCTTCTGCACGCCCGGCTTCGTGATGTCCCTGTGGGACCTCTACAACGCCTGCGTTCCCGACGGTACGCGCCCGGACGCGGCACGCATCAGTAGCCAGCTTACCGGCAACCTGTGCCGCTGCACGGGCTACCGGCCCATCCTCGAGGCCGGCCAACGCATGTTCGAACACCCTGCGCAGGCGCTGGATCGCGAGGCGGTTCGTGCCGCACTGCTCCGCCTGCGCCGCAGCGAGGCGCTCAACTATGCCCATGACGGCGCGCACTTCTTCGCTCCGCGTACGCTTGAAGCGCTGATCGAGCTGCGCAGCCGCCATCCCCAGGCAACCGTGCTCGCAGGCTGTACCGACATCGGGCTGTGGGTCAACAAGCAGTTCCGCGACGTCGGCGACCTCCTCTACATCGGCCAGGTCGAGGCCCTGCAACAGGTCGTGGAGGCACGCGGACGGCTGCGCATCGGCGCCGCGGTCTCGCTCAGCGACGCCTTCGCAGCGCTCTGCCTGCCCTACCCCGAGCTCGGCGAACTGTGGGAACGCTTCGCCTCGCCGCCGGTGCGCAACGCCGGCACGCTCGGCGGCAATGTCGCCAACGGCTCGCCGATCGGCGATTCGATGCCGGCGCTGATCGCGCTCGGCGCCGAGGTCGTGGTGCACGGGCCGGGTGGCCGCCGCAGCCTGCCGCTCGAAGCCTTCTACCTGGACTACATGCGCAAGGATCTCGCCGCCGACGAGATCGTCGAGGCCGTCGAAGTGCCGGTGCATGAATCAGCACTGCGCTTTCGCAGCTGGAAGCTGTCGAAGCGCTTCGACTCGGACATCTCGGCCGTATGCGGCGCCTTTGCGCTTCGCCTCGAAGACGGCGTCGTGCGCGGCCCGCGCATCGCCTTCGGCGGCATGGCCGCCACCCCACGCCGCGCCCTGCGCACCGAGGCCGCCATCGACGGCCGGCGCTGGGACGAGGACACGCTGGCCGCGGCGCTGCGCGCACTGGCCGACGACTACGCACCGCTGAGCGACCTGCGCGCAAGTGCCGATTACCGGCGCCGCACCGCTGCAGCCCTGCTGCGCCGCTTCTACCTCGAGACGCGGGCGCAAGACCCGCTCGACGCGCAACAGACGCGCGTGTTCGCCGCCTTCGACAGCTTCGCCGCCCAGCCCTGAGGTCGCCCCCATGAAAGCCCAATCCTTCACCCAGGCACGTCAGGCCGCTCCGGCCGCCCACCACGGCCACCCGCACGAATCCGCCCGCCTGCACGTTGCCGGCGAGGCGACCTATGTCGACGACATCCGCGAACTGGCCGGCACGGCCCACGCGGCGCTCGGGCTATCGACCCAGGCTCATGCGCGCATCGTCGCCATCGAGCTCGACGCGGTGCGCGCCATGCCAGGCGTGATCGCGGTATTTACCGCTGCCGACATCCCCGGCACCAACGACTGCGGACCGATCATCCACGACGATCCCATCCTCGCCGACGGCGTGGTGCACTACGTCGGCCAGCCCCTGTTCGCGGTGGTGGCCGATAGCCACGAGCACGCTCGCCGCGCCGCACGCCGCGCCAAGGTGAGCTACGAGCCGCTGCCGGCGGTGCTCGACCCACTGCAGGCGAAGGCGCAGAACAGCTTCGTGCTGCCTCCCATGCAACTCGTGCGCGGCGAGCCCGCTGCCCGCCTCGCCGCCGCACCGCACCGGCTCAGGGGCAGCTGGCAGGTGGGCGGACAGGAGCAGTTCTACCTCGAGGGCCAGATCTCCTGCGCGGTGCCGCGCGAAGACGGCTGCATCCACCTGTGGTGCTCGACCCAGCACCCCACCGAGATGCAGCACGTCGTCAGCCATGCCCTGGGCCTGGCGGCCAATCAGGTGGTGGTGGAAATGCGCCGCATGGGCGGCGGCTTTGGCGGCAAGGAGTCGCAGTCGGCCCTGTTCGCCTGCGTCGCCGCGCTGGCCGCGGCGCGCCTGCGCCGCCCGGTCAAGCTGCGCCCCGACCGCGACGACGACTTCATGATCACCGGCAAGCGCCACGATTTCCACTACGAGTACGAGGTCGGCTTCGACGACGAAGGCCGCATCCTTGCAGCGCGCATCGAGATGGTGGCGCGCGCGGGCTTCTCGGCCGACCTTTCGGGCCCGGTGGCCACGCGCGCGATCTGCCACTTCGACAACGCCTACTACCTCGCCGATGTCGACATCCGCGCCCTGTGCGCAAGGACCAACACCCAGTCGAACACCGCCTTCCGCGGCTTTGGCGGGCCGCAGGGCGCAGTGGCGATCGAGTACATCATCGACAGCATCGCGCGCGAGCTGGGCCGCGATGCGCTCGACGTGCGCAAGCTCAACTTCTACGGCGGCGCTGGCCGCGACCTGACCCCCTACGGCCAGCGCGTCGAAGACAACGTGATCCACGAACTGGTCGCCGAACTCGAGGCCGACAGCGCCTACCGCGAGCGCCGGCGGGCCATCGCCGCCTACAACGCCGGCAGCCCGGTGCTCAAGAAGGGCCTGGCGCTGACACCGGTGAAGTTCGGCATCTCCTTCAACGTCGCGCACTACAACCAGGCCGGCGCGCTCGTGCATGTGTACACCGACGGCTCGGTGCTGGTGAACCACGGTGGTACCGAGATGGGCCAGGGCCTCAACACCAAGGTCTGCCAGGTGGTGGCGCACACGCTCGGCATCGCGCTGGCGCAGGTACGCGCCACCGCCGCCGACACCAGCAAGGTCGCCAACACCTCGGCCACCGCCGCCTCGACCGGCGCCGACCTCAACGGCAAGGCGGCCGAGGATGCCGCACGCCGCATCCGCCAGCGTCTCGCCGACTTCGTCGCCCAGCGCCACGGCATCGACGCAGACGCGGTGCGCTTTGCCGACGACCATGTGCACGCCGGCGCTGTTGCGATCCCGTTTGCCGAGTGCGTGCAGCAGGCCTACCAGGCCCGCGTCCAGCTCTGGTCGGAGGGCTTCTACACCACCCCTGGCCTGAGCTGGGACCGCAGCACGCTGACCGGCCGCCCGTTCTACTACTTCGCCTACGGTGCAGCGGTGGCCGAGGTGCTGGTCGATACCCTCACCGGTGAGTGGCGCCTGCTGCGCGCCGACCTGCTGCACGATGCCGGCAACTCGATCAACCCGGCAATCGACGTCGGCCAGGTGGAGGGCGCCTTCATCCAGGGCATGGGCTGGCTGACGATGGAGGAGTTGTGGTGGAACAAGGACGGCCGGCTGATGACCCACGCCCCATCGACCTACAAGATCCCCGCCGCGCATGATTGTCCAGCCGAGTTCCATACCCGCCTGTTCCGCAACAGCAACCACGAAGAGACCATCCTGCGTTCGAAGGCGGTCGGCGAGCCGCCGTTGCTGCTCGGCTTTGCAGTGCTGTTCGCGCTGCGCGACGCCGTCGCCGCCGTCGGCGACGGCCGCAGCGCTCCGCCCCTGCGTGCGCCGGCGACACCGGAGGCCATCCTCGACGCGATCGACGCCGTGCGTGCAGCGTGCGCACACACTGCAGCGGAGCCGCAATCATGAATACCTGGGTGGAACAGCTTGCGCGCCTGATCGACGCCGGTGAGCGCGCCGTGCTGGTGACGGTGGCCGCCGCCCGTGGCTCGACACCGCGCGCAGCCGGTGCGCGCATGATCGTCAGCGCCACCACCTGTCACGGCACGATCGGCGGCGGCCAGCTCGAACTGCGTGCGATCGCCGTGGCCCGTCAGCTCCTTGCCGATGGCGCACGCAGCCCCAGCCTGGTGCGTTTCCCGCTCGGCGCCAGTGTTGGCCAGTGCTGTGGCGGTGTCATGCAGCTCGCCTTCGAGCCGGTCGGCGCGGGCCAGTGCGACTGGCTTGCGGCCGCGCGCGCATACGCTGCCACCGCACGCCCCTGGGGCCGCATCGTCGACCTCACTGGCGATCGCCCCGCGGTGCGTGTGTTCGGCGAGCACCCCGAGGCCGAGCTTGCGGATGCGCGCGAACTCGAACGCGCGCGCAGCCTGCTCGCCGGCCGCGCCGACGATGCCGCGCTGTTGGCGAGCATGCCCGCACGCGGCGCTGACGCGCTGCTCGACGTCAGCCTGCCGCCCGAGCTTCAGGTCATACTGTTCGGCGCCGGTCACGTCGGCCGCGCCCTCGCCGAACTCTTCGGGCGCCTGCCGATGCAGGTGCGCTGGGTAGATCCACGCGAGGACGAATTCCCCGCCGTGGTCGCGCCGAACATCGAGGTCCGCTGCACCGACGTGCCCGAAGCCGAAGTGCGCGCCGCGCCGGCCGACGCCGTCTTCCTTGTGCTGACCCACAGTCATGCACTCGACTTCGACCTCGTGCGCGCGATCCTCGACCGCGGCGACTTCCGCTGCTGCGGCCTCATCGGCTCGCAGTCCAAGCGCGCCAGCTTCGAGCAGCGCCTGCGCGCACGCGGCTATGGCGAGCAGGCCATCGCCCGCCTCAACTGCCCGATCGGCACGCCTGGCCTGGGTGGCAAGGAGCCCGAGGTCATCGCGGTCGCCATCGCTGCCGAAGTGCTGCAACTGCGCGGCGCCTCATTCGCCGCGCGGCCCGCCCTGCGCGACTGCGCCGCATGAACACGCCCTTGCCCTACCCCCCTTTCGCATACCACAAGACACTCCCGACATGAACACGCCCCAGCTGCATGCCGTCCGCGGCGAAATCCTGCACTTCATCGCCAACCCTGCCAGTGCCGGCGAGTCCGCCCTCGAACACTTCGCCGACGGCGTGCTGGTGCTGCGCGACGGCCACGTCGCCGAGCTCGGGCCAGCGCCGGAGCTGCTCGCCCGCCTGCCAGCCGAGCTGCCGCTGACCGACTACCGCGGCAAGCTGATCCTGCCCGGCTTCGTCGATACCCATATCCACTACGCCCAGACCGACATCATCGCCAGCCATGGCGAGCAGCTGCTGGCCTGGCTGGAGAAGTACACCTTCCCGGCCGAAGCACGCTTTGCCGACCCGGCACACGCGCGCAACGTCGCCAGCTTCTTCTGCGACGAACTGCTGCGCAACGGCACCACCACCGCACTCGCCTTCGCCACCGTGCACGCTGCCTCGGTGGACGCCTTGTTCGAGGCTGCGCTAGAGCGGCGCATGCGCATGATCTCGGGCAAGGTACTGATGGACCGCCACTGCCCCGACTTCCTGCGCGACACCGCGACGGGCGGGCACGCCGAGTCGAAGGCACTGATCGAGCGCTGGCATGGCCGCGACCGCCTGCAGTACGCGGTGACGCCGCGCTTCGCGGCCACCTCCTCGCCCGAGCAGATGACGCTCGCCGGCCGCCTTTACGCTGAGCATCCGGGGATCTATCTGCAGTCGCACGTGGCCGAGAACCAGGGCGAAGTCGCCTGGGTGGCCGGGCTCTATCCCGAGGCGCGCAGTTATCTCGACGTGTACGACCGCTACGGCCAGCTCGGCATGCGCTCGGTGTACGCGCACTGCATCTGGCTCGACGACACCGACCGCAGGCGGATGGCCGAGACGGGCGCGGCGATCAGCTTCTGTCCGACCTCGAACCTCTTCCTCGGCTCGGGTCTGTTCGATCTCGGGCGCGCCAACGAGCTTGGCCTGCGAGTGGGCCTGGGCACCGACGTCGGCGCCGGCACCAGCTTCTCGATGCTGCAGACCTTGAACGAAGCCTACAAGGTGCTGCAGCTCAAGGGCCAGAAGCTGTCTGCCGCAAGCGCTTTCCACCTCGCCACACTGGGCGGGGCGCACAGCCTTTATCTGGACGATCGCGTCGGCAACTTCCTGCCCGGGAAGGAGGCCGACTTCGTCGTCCTCGACCCGCAGGCCACACCGCTGCTGGCACGCCGCATGGCCTGCGCACGGAGCCTTGACGAGCGCCTTTTCGTGCTGATGATGCTGGGCGACGACCGCGCGGTGGCGGCAACCCACGTGATGGGCGAAGCGCGCTGGCAAAGGCCTGGGTGAGTCAGCGCCCGCCGTTGGCGCGGCGCGCGTTCCACAGCGACCACAGGCTGATCATCGCCAGCGCGCCGCCAATCAGCAGCATGCCGGCGAACTCGGCCGCGCTGGGGCGCTCGCCGAGTTCGATCCAGCCGGCGAGCACACCGATCATCGGGATCCCGAGCGCAGACAGGCCCGCCATCCCGGTCGACAGGTGCTGCAGGATGTACAGCCACAACAGCCAGGCCAGCCCGGTGGCAAACACGGCATTGAAGGCGAGCGCAGCGAAGAAGTACGGCGTCGGATCGATCGGCCTGGAGGGCAGCGCCAGCGCCACGATGCACAACGCCAGAGCCCCGAACAACATCTGCCAAGCCGTGAGCGCAAGCAGGTCGAACTCACGCGCAAGTCGCATGCGCTTGGCAACGACCGCCGAAGCAGCCCACGTCAGCCCGCCACCGACCGCAAGCAGGTTGCTGAAGGCACTGCCGCCCGCAGCCCAGGGTTCGAGTATCAGCACGAGGCCAAGGCCCGCGATCGCAATCGCCCCCCATTGCAGCCCGCGTACCCGCTCGCCCAACGCCCACCACGCCATCGGAATCACCCAGAACGGCATGGTGTAGACCAGCACGGCGGTCTTGCCGGCGCCACCCGCCACCAGCGCCCACTGGATCAACGCAGTGAAGGCCGCGGTCTGCAGCACACCGAGCAGCATCACCTGGCGCGCCGCCACCAGGGTCATTGGCTTGCGCAGCACGACAAGCACCAGGAACAGGGTGGCAGCGCCGAGTACGGTGCGGATGGCCGAGAAATCGAAGGGATCAACGTACTGGATCACCTGCTTCATCACCACCCAGTTGTAGCCCCAGATCAGGGACAGCACCGCGAGCGCGCACAAGGCGAGCCGGGAGGTACGGGATGGCGATGAGGATGGGGCGGCAGCCTGTGTCGCGGGGGAAGACATGGGTACTCCAAAAGGAAAATGCCGCGGCGCCCCTGACGGGGAACCGCGGCGAAAACAACAGCTGAGTGTCGACCGGGGAGCTCGGTGACGAGTATCAGTGCAAGTTGATTATCCACCCTGCGCGCCCGCCCGACATATGGGCGGAGTGATACGCAGGATCAGCACACTAGCAAGAGGCTCAGGCTGCCTCCGCCACCGGCGCGGGGGCACGCATGCGCATCAGGCCAAGGTGCAGCACGGCGCCGAGGAGCGCGCCGAACAGCCAGGCAAAACCCGCCCACGAGGCGAGTGCGGGCGTCCACACCGAGGCCACCGAGAACAGCGATGCGACCGAGAAGGCAAACAGTGCGCGCTTGTTCCAACCCTTGTCGAAGTAGTACGTCGATCCCGGCTCGGCCGAGAACAGGTCCTGCACGTTGAGCCTCTGCTTGCGCACCAGGTAATAGTCGGCAACCACGATGCCGTACAGCGGCGCCAGCACTGCACCCAGCGTATCGACAAAGCCGGCGATGCCGATATGGCTGATCAAGGCCACCCACAAGCCACCGATGAAGAAGGAGATGACTGCGGTGATGATGCCACCGGTGCGTGCGCTGATCTTCGCTGGGGCGAGGTTGGCGAGGCCGAAGGCCGCCGGGATGAAGTTCGCCACCAGGTTGATGCCGACGGTGGCAGCGAAGAAGGTGAGCGCAGCGATGATGGTCAGCGCCAGGTTGTCGACCTTGCCCACCATCTCGGCCGGGTTGGTGATCATCTCGCCGAACAGCACGGCGGTGCCGGCGGTGATGAAGAGCGCGAGGAAGGAGAACAGGGCCAGGCTCACCGGCAGGCCGAGGAAGTTGCCCCACTTCATCTGCGACTCGTTCTTCACGAAGCGCGAGAAGTCGCCGTAGTTGATCACCACGGCGGCGAAGTAGGCGACCATGGTACCGACCACTGCGACGAAGGCCGCGACCGGGCCGCCCGGGTGCTCACCCTTGCCATCGAAGATGGTGCCCAGCTCGTTGAGCAGGCCGCCGCCGGCCTTGTACCAGATCACCCCCAGGAGCGCGATCATCACCAGGTAGACCAGCGGCCCCGCCCAGTTCAGGAACTTGGTGATCCAGTCGAAGCCGCGCAGGAAGAGTGCAAGCTGGAACACGCACACGACCGCGTAGGAGAACCAGTCCACCGCCGTCATGCCGAGGAAGGTCCCCCCACCCGGGTTGCCGAGCAGCGCATTGAACAGCAGCGCGAGCGCAGTCGATGCGAAGTAGGTCTGCACCCCGTACCAGAAGATGGCGACGATGCCGCGGATGAGTGCGGGGAAGTTGGCGCCATGCACGCCCATCGAGGCGCGTGCGATCACCGGGTACGGAATGCCGTACTTCACACCGGGCTTGCCGGTGAGGTTGACCAGCACATTGACGATGATGCCCGCGAGGATGATGCCGGCGAATACCGCCCAGCCATTGAGTCCGTAGGAGATGAACAGGGTCGCGGCCAGCGTGTAGCCGAACAGGCTCTGGATGTCGTTGGACCAGACGTTGAAGATCTCGAACCAGCCCCACTTGCGCTTGTCCGGCGGCAATGGCGCGAGATCCGAGTTGTACAGGCTGGGGTCCATATGCTGGATCTTGAGGTCGATCTTTTCGCTTTCCATGGGTGGCTCCATTGCCGCCGCGCGGCTTCTGGTTATGGGGGTCGGTACTACTTGCGGAAGCAAAAACCCTCGCCCGCTCCGCAACGGACGATTCGTTGGGTATCAATGGTGTCGGATTCGCCAGACCCGCCGACCAGCGCCGCGCTCAGCCCCATCCTGTAGGAGCGGCGCCAGCCGCGAGGAGTTGAAGACGATGCGGCTGGGGGCTTGGCCAAAAAAGGCTCGCGGCTGGCGCCGCGCCTACGGGGAAACGCCAGGCGCGCCCCCGCCATGGGGCGGTGTGTTTCTACACGTCGCGTCGCTGCCAGGGATGGCGCTCGATCCAGTGGCGGGCGATGTCGACGCGGCGGCACACCCATACGCGGTCGTGCTTCTCGATGTGGTCGAGGAAGCGCTGCAGCGCACGGAAGCGGCCCGGGCGGCCGAGCAGGCGGCAGTGCATGCCGATGCTCATCATCGCCGGGCGCTCCTCGCCCTCGGCATACATCACGTCGAAGGCGTCCTTCAGGTACTCGAAGAACTCGTCGCCGTGCGAGAAGCCCTGCGGCAGCGCGAAGCGCATGTCGTTGGTGTCGAGGGTGTAGGGCACAACGAGGTGCGGCACGGTGTCGCCGTTGGTCTTGCGCACCTCGGTCCAGAACGGCAGGTCGTCGCCGTAGTAGTCCGAGTCGTACAGGAAGCCGCCGTAGTCGGCCACCAGGCGCCGGGTGTTCACCGAGTCGCGGCCGGTGTACCAGCCCAGTGCGCGCTCGCCGGTGAGGCGCTCGATGATCTCCATGCCGATCTTCATGTGCTCGCGCTCGAGCTCTTCCGGCACGTTCTGGTAGTGGATCCAGCGCCAACCGTGGCAGGCGATCTCGTGGCCCAGCTCCTTGAACGCGGCGGTGAGCTCGGGGTGGCGCTCGAGCGCCATCGACACCCCGAAGATCGTCATCGGCAGGCCGCGGCGCTCGAACT
>NZ_AMXA01000050.1 GCF_000310145.2 Thauera sp. 28 | reverse complement strand
GGCTCGCGCCGCTCCTGCAGGAGGGCACCGCGGCGTCCGTTCCCGCCGTAGGAGCGGCGGCAGCCGCGAGGGGTTGAAGGCGACCGGCGTCAGAGCGCATCCAGTTTGCCCAGATAGTCCATCGCCTGCGCCAGCGTTGCGGCGCGCTCGCCTTCGTCCATCTTCGCCCACGCCTTGTAAGGCATCGCCATGCGCGGGTTGCGTGCGAAGCGGGCCTCGTGGCGCAGCAGGAAATCCCAGTACAGGCTGTTGAAGGGGCAGGCGGGTCTGCCGCTGGCGCCGTGGCGGCGCTTGGGGTCGTAGGTGCAGGTCTTGCAGTAGTCGGACTGCTTGCCGATATAGCTCGCCGCGCCAGCGTAGGGCTTGCTGGCGATCACGCCGCCGTCGGCGAACTGGCTCATGCCGCGGGTGTTGGGCATCTCCACCCATTCGAAGGCGTCGGTGTAGATGCCGAGGTACCAGGCGTCGACCTCGTCCGGATCGCAGCCGGCGAGCAGGGCGAAGTTGCCGGTGATCATCAGGCGCTGGATGTGGTGGGCGTAGGCGCTATCGAGTGATTGCGAAACCGCGTGGTGCAGGCAGTTCATCTTCGTCTCGCCGGTCCAGTACCAGGCTGGCAGCGGCCGATGCGCGTCGAGCGCGTTGCCCTGCGCGTAGCTCGGCATGCGCGCCCAATACACCCCACGGATGAATTCGCGCCAGCCCAGGATCTGGCGCACGAAGCCTTCGCAACTCGCGAGTTCGACCTTGGCAAGCTGCCAGGCAGCGACCGCCGCATCGATGACTTCGCGCGGGTGCAGCAGTTTCACGTTGAGTGCGAACGACAAGCCAGAGTGGAACAGCGTGGTCGAGCGCGTGCTCATCGCGTCCTGATAAGGCCCGAACCAGGGCAGGGCGTGTTCGATGAAACGCGCCAGGCCGGCGCGCGCCTCGCGCCGGGTCAGCGGCCAGCGTACCCGCCCGGCGTGCGGCGCACCGATGGTCTCCACGCCGGCGGCGGTGATCTCGCCCCACAGCGCCGTCAGGTCATGACCGGCCCAGGGCCATTCGGGCGCGGGCGGATCGCCGGGCCATTTCTCGCGGTTCTGCGCGTCGAAGTTCCATACTCCGCCCACAGGGCTGTCCTCGGCGTCGAGCAGGATGCGGTGGCGGCGACGCATGTCGCGGTAGAAGAACTCCATGCGCGGCACCTTGGCGGTGAAGCGCCGGGCGAGTTCGGCGCGCTCGGCGAGGAAGTGCTCGCTGCTGAACACCTCATGCGGCAGGGCAAGCGCCTGTGCGGACTCGTCCAGCAGCCCTTCCACTCGCCATTCGTCGGCCTCCATGCGCTCGAAGCGGGTTGCTCCGCATTCGCCTGCTACCAAGGCGAGGTTGGCAGCGAAGGACTGGCGGTTGTCGGTGTCGCCGATCTTCAGGTAGCGCACGCGGTGCCCGGCGGCCTGCAGTGCGGCCGCGAAGGCACGCATCGCGGCGAAGATTGCCAGCACCTTCTGCGCGTGTTGGCGCACGTAGTCGGTCTCGCTGCGCACCTCCATCATCACGTACAGCACGTCTGGACGCGGGCTGCGGAACCAGGAGTGGGCGGCGTTGAGCTGGTCGCCGAGGATGAGGCGGAGGGTGGTCATGTCTGCGTGCGCGTGGTGGGAGGGGGCGCAGACAGAGACGCATACGCGCGTGATGAGTTCGCTGTGGGTGGCGCGTAATGGTGATTCCGCAGCCAAGAAGCAGAGACGTGCGGCCCGCGGAAGCGCTTGGTGCGGCCCTTCCTTGCGTCAGGGCCGGGTTTCAGATCAGTTGCCGGCCTTCGAACGCAGCACGGCGAGGTTTCTTTGCCAGGCGGCCAGCGCATCCTGGTCGTCAACCAGGGCGGCAACGCCGTTCCTGTGCTGTGCCGATGCGCCAGCGCGGGATTCGGAGAAGTTGGCAGGGGCGCTCCCGGCGGGGCTGCGAGCGGCAAGCAGCGCGTTGCCGGTGTCTTGCGGGCGAGGCATGGTAGGGACGTTCATGATGGTTTCTCCTGGTGACATCAAAAAATAGTGCGGTGGCGGGACGCATGCCCTGCATGCGCTGAGACGATGCGTCCTCATGCCTCCAATACGTAGGAACCTGGGGCGTCGCCAAGGCTGGGGTAGCGCTCGTTGCTGGCGGGCCGTGCGTCTACGAGCTCGCCGGCGCGCGGCTTGAGCCACTGCATCCAGTCCTCCCACCAACTTCCGGCCTGCGCCTCGGTGCGGTCGCGCCACTGCAGCGGCTTGTCGGCGCGGTGCGCCGTGTCGGCCCAGTAGCGGCGCTTGGGAGGGCGTGCGGGAGGGTTGACGATTCCCAGGATGTGGCCCGAGCTCGACAGTACGAAGCGCTTCTCCGCCGCAATGTGGTGGACGGTGCGGAAGGTCTGCTGCCAGGGCGCGATGTGGTCGTCCTCGGCGGCGACTGCGTAGAGTGGCTGGCGGATCGCGTGCAGGTCGATCGTTTCGCCGGCCACGTTGAGGGCGCCGGGCTCGATCAGGCGGTTGTGCAGGTAGAGCTCGCGCAGATACCAGCTGTGCATGGCCTGAGGCATGCGCGTGGTGTCCATGTTCCAGAACAGGACGTCGAAGGGGGCGGGCGATTCGCCGTAGAGCCAGCCATGCACCACGTAGTGCCACACGAGGCTGTTCGAACGCAGCAGGCGGAATGAGGCGGCCATGTCGCGGCCGTCGAGGTAGCCCTTGCGCGCCATCTGCGCCGACAGGTGGGCGATGCTGCCTTCATCGATGAAGACCTCGATGTCGCCCGGCTTGTGGAAGTCGACCAGGGTGGTGAACAGCGTCCAGTCGCGCACCGGTATGGCGTCCTCGGCGTAGTGCCTCGCCGCCCACGCCATGTAGATCGCCAGCGCGGTGCCGCCGATGCAGTAGCCTGCGGCATGCACCCGCTCGGCGGCGGTGAAGTCGCGTGCAACGCGCACGATCGCGTCCACGCCGTCGCAGATGTAGTCGTCGAAGCGGGTGCCGCGCATCGACTCGTCGGGGTTCTTCCAGCTCGTGATGAAGACGTCCAGGCCTTGGTCCAGCAGGAAGCGCACCATGCTCTTCTTCGGAGTGAGGTCGAGCACGTAGAACTTGTTGATCCAGGGGGTGACGATCACTACCGGCTCGGCATGGACCTGGGGCCGGGTGGGCGCGTAGTGGATGACCTCGAGCAGGTGGTTGCGGAAAACCACTGCGCCGGGCGTGGTTGCAAGGTTTCCGCCGACCTTGAAGTGGTCGGGGTCGGTCATGCGCACATTGCCGGCGCCGAGGTCCTCCAGCATGTTCTGGAGGCCTTGCCACAGGCTTTCGCCGCGCGTCTCGGCCAAGCGGCGCAGGGCAATCGGGTTGGTCAACAGGTAGTTCGTGGGCGCGACGGCGTTGAGCCACTTGCGCCACCAGAACGCTGCGCGTCGCCGCTCCTTGCCCGACAGGCCCGGCGTTACGTACAGCATGTCCTGCATGTGGTGGGTGAGGGCGAGGTACCACTCCTTGACCAGGTCCCAGGTCGGCGCTTCGGTCCACACCGGATCGGTAAAGCGGGGGTCGTCGGCATGCGGCCTGATGGGGTCCGGGCTCGGCAGCCCGCAGGCGCGCCGGAAGCTGTGCAGTTGCAGGTGCCAGAGGTCGGTCGTGAGTGCGCTCAGGTGTTCTGCCAGTTCCTGCGGGTGCATCAGCCAAGCGAGCTGAGCGTGCAGGATGGGTGCGCTGAGGCCAAAGGGGTCGGCCTGGGCGACGATGCCGTCGTTGAACACAAGCAAGCGGCGGTACAGGGCCTTGCCGTCCGGGACGGTCCTGTGCGCTGCCGGTGGACGATCGCTGCGACGCCTCCCGGGGGGAGTCGCGCGGGTAACGGGCCTCGGCGTCGCCATGTCAATCGCTTCCTGCGAAGTTTGGCTGCAAGTGTGCGCCACGACCTTGACATGGTTATTTCAGTTTCGTGAATTTTCGTTGGCCGGCGCGATCGCGTACGTCACTGCGCGCAGTCGGTTGCCTGTTACCTGCCTGTCACATTCACCGCCGAGAATCCCGGTAGATATCGGGGGTGTGCCATGGAGAAACTCGAAGCAGTCGCCAGTCTTGGGCAGACGGAGCTGCTCAGGCCGGCTCGGGTGCGGGCTGCGCTGGCGGCGAACGACCGGCTCAAGCTCTACCTGAGCCTGCTGCAGGCGGCCCAGCAGCGCGCGTCCGGCGAGGGTGTCCCGGCGCTCGATCTGTCGCGGGAGTTCGCCGCTGCCGGGCTCAAGGCGGGCTGGCTTGCCGAGTTGCCCGCGAACGCGTTTCGCGAAGGCAAGCTGCTGCATCTGCCCGAGCTGTCCAGGCTGCGCGATTGCCTCGTCGAGGATCTGCAAGTCATGGTGCGCCCGGTCGATGCGGACGAGGCGCTCGTGCAGCGGGTCGAGCACTGGTGCGGATGGCTGGCGCAGCTTGCGCCCGACACCTTGTCGGCGGCGGACCTGCAGGCGCTGACCAGCGGCAAGCGTGGCAAGGACGACAGCCTGCACCTTCTGGTGATGGATCTGCACAAGGCGATCAACCGCCTGGCGGCCGAACTGTCGAGCGAGAACATCGATGGCGCCCACGTCTGGCAGATCGAGGCCGAAGATCGGCCGCGGATCGCCGCGTTCATGCGCGGTCTCAACCAGACGCGCGCGCTCAAGCTGCAGCATCCCGGTCTCGACACCGCCGCCACGCGCGATGGCGACCGCCTGCTGCTGCAGAACGACATCGGTACCAACGATGCACATGTGCTGGTGATACAGGTCGAGGGGCTGGAGGTCAGCCTGACCTATTCCGACCTCCATAGCCGCCGTTTCGCGTTCTTCCAGTCGCTGCTGTGCGAGGTGGGCGCGAGCTGGGGCGAGGCCCAGGCGCGCACTCGCGCGGGGCTGAACGCCGGCGCTGCCTACTATGTCGGCACCGCACGCTTCAGCTGCAGCGACGAGATGAGCCTGTGGAAGACGCTGGAAGGCATCGGCGCACGCATCGTCTTCCTGATCGACTGGAACCGTGCGCGCAAGCGCCTCGAGCAGTTCGTTGGCAAGGGCGATGCGGTAGCCATCCTGGCCGAGTCGGCGCGCCGCCGGGTCGGCCACATGGCCTGGCTCGAGGCCGGCGGCGAGCGGCTCATCTTCGGGGCGATGCAGGCCCTCGGTCCCGACTACTTCCGCATCGGCGACCGTCTCGATGTGGTCATGGGCACCGAGCGTGCGCGCGGCTTCGTGCTCGACGTGATGGCGCTGGCGTCGGCGGCCGCGCAGCAGCACCAGCCGCTCGCCCTCGTGGCCGACGATGCCCGCTTGCTGCTCGCACGCTACCTGCACCGCCATGACGAATTCGACCTGCTCGCCGAGCATGCGGCCTACTGCCATGCGATGGCCGAAGGCCTGCGCGACGGCCTCGCCCACGGCTACGAGCGCGACCGCAAGGCTGCACGCGTGTTTGCCGAACGCGCCAAGGACTGGGAGCGCGCTGCGGACCAGCTCGTCATGGATGCACGTGCGCGTGCCGAGGCGCGGCCGCGCTGGCAGGCCTTCGCCGAGGTGGTGGAGACGGCTGACGACGTCGCCGATGCCCTTGAGGAGGCCGCCTTCCTGCTGTCCCTGATTGCCTCCGATCACCACCGCGGCTGGCGTGGCGAAGTGCACCAGTCCATGCAACTGCTTGCCGATGCGGTACTCACCGCTGCACAGGACCATGTGCGGGCGCTCGAGATTGCCCGCACCCTGGGCGAGCGCAGCAGCGCCGAGGACCATGAAGAGTTCGTCGCCGCGCTCTGGCGCGTGCTCAATGCCGAGCGTCAGTGCGACGTGCTGCTCAGGGACGTGCGGCGTGCCCTCGCCGAGCACGTGAGCGATGCCGCCACCCTCAACCTGAGTACCGATTTTGCGCAGGCGCTCGAGGCTGCGACCGACTGGCTGCTCGCCACCGGCTACGGCGTGCGCCGGCTTGCCTTCAGCCGCGTGCGGGTGGGCGAATGAGCGCCGGGACCGACCACCTGCACGCCCGTGTCGTGCTGCTCATCCAGGGCGATGAGCCCCTTCCGAAGCACAGCGGGCCCGAGGTCCTCGGTGCCAAGGCCTGGAACCTGGCGCGCATGGCGGCGCTCGGCATGCCGGTGCCGCCGGCCTTCGTGATCGGCACCGGCTGGTGCGCCGACCCGGCTGCGCTCGGTGAATGGCATTGGCGCCCGGCCCTGGAGACGCTGGAAAAGCACTGTGGGCTGCGCCTGGGCGATGCTCGCCATCCGTTGCTGTTGTCGGTGCGCTCGGGGGCGCCGGCATCGATGCCCGGCATGATGGAAACCCTGCTCAACATCGGTCTGACCGAGTCGACCCTGTCCGGCTTCGTGCGTGTGACGGGTCATCCGCGCCTGGCCTGGGATGCCTACCGGCGACTTATCGCAGGCTATGGCGAGGTCGTTGCCGGCATCGATTCCGCGCACTTCGAGGCCGACCTTGACGCTGTGCGCGGCGAACTTGACGAGCGCCTGCTCGATTTCGCCGCGCTGCGCGCGCTTGCCGGCCGCCATCTCGAAACCTATCGCAGAGAGGCTGGCGAGGCCTTTCCGCAGGATGCGCACGCACAGCTCAGGCAGGCGATTGCAGCCGTGTTCGCCTCCTGGCGCAGCGACAAGGCGCGCACCTACCGTGACCTGCACGGTCTGGACCATGGCATGGGCACCGCAGTGACGGTGCAGCGCATGGTGTTCGGCAATGCCGGCGGCCTGTCCGGGGCAGGCGTCGGCTTCACGCGTGACCCGAGCAGCGGTGAGCCGCAGCCCTGGGTCGACTTCCTCTTCAACGCGCAGGGTGAGGACGTGGTCAGCGGCCGCCGCAGTGCGCTCGGTCACGGCGAGCTTGCGAGCGTCGCGCCCTCGATCTGGGAGGATCTGGGAGGATCTGGTGGGCATCTGCGGTCGGCTCGAGCAGGCCTTCGGCGACATGCAGGACTTCGAATTCACGGTGCAGGACGGGCGACTCTTCCTGCTCCAGGCGCGTGCCGGCAAGCGCACTGCGCTGGCTGCCGCGCGCATCGCGCTCGACCTCCTCGACGAGGGGGTGATCGACGCCGCAACCGCGCGCGAGCGCACCTATGGGCTGGATGCCCGGGCGCTCGTGCAGCGGCGGCTGGCAGCGATCGATGGCGGCGGGCCCGAGCCGCTCGCACAAGCCTCAAGCGCGTCGAGCGGGATCGCCAGCGGCGAGATCGTCCTCGACGAAACGCGTGCCCGCGCCCGCCGTGCCGCAGGTGCGCGCGTGATCCTGGTACGGCAAGATGCCGAGACGCGCGACATCGCGGCGCTGGACCTCGCCGAGGGGCTGCTGACCCACCGTGGTGCGCGCACTTCGCACGCTGCGGTGGTCGCGCGCCAGCTCGGCAAGGTTTGCCTGGTCGGCTGCGAGGCGCTGCAGATCGACGCAGCGGAGCGGGTCGTGCGCATCGGTGGGCGGGCTCTTGCGGAAGGCGAACTGCTCACCCTCGATGGCAATCAGGGTGTCGTCCATGCCGGGGAGGTGGCGGTCGTCGAGAGCGTGCCGGAGGCGCTGATTGCGCGCCTGGAAGTGCTCCACCGCAGTGCTCAAGAGCAGCCGGATGCCAGCCTCGCGCGCTGAGTGGCCGCGGCATCGGCCCGTCAGTGGGCGGCGGGCTTCAGGGCAGGAAGTGCCCGATGCGGTCGAGTTCGCGCTGAAGCCGTTCGGGGTCGCCGGCGCGGCTGCCTTCGAGCAGCGGCATGGAGCGTTCGATGCGGGCACGCAGGATGTGATAGACGTCGAGCAGTTCCGACGTCGGATCATGCGGCAGCAAATGACGCTGCAGCGGGTCGTGCACCGGCCAGTGGGCGCGCAGCGCGCTCGAGTCGCAGTAGGGGCATGGCCCCTCGCAGCGCGACTCGCAGACGCTGACCACCAGCATCGGGGCGTCACCGGTCGCGGCGTGCGGGAGCGACGACAGCGGAAGAGCGTCGGGAGGCGAGTCGCCGGCAGCGATGCCCTGGCCGCGCAGGAGTTCGAGCGCCTCGCGTGCCGGCGGCCCGGGGGCGTCGCAGCTTGCGCGGCCTGCCTTGCAGCCGGCGCGGGACACGTGGTTGAAGATGGCTTCGGCGAGCAAGGCGCGACAGTCCTTGCCCTTGCCCACAAAGAGTACCTGCATGGCGCTTCCTCGCGGCTTGGCTATGGGCGCAGGAGGCCGGGCAGGGAGGCGGGTACGGCGGTTGCCGGCCACCCGGACGCCTGATGCCGTCGAGGTCGGTCCTCGACCCGTGGAGTGTGCGCCGGTCGTGTTACCGCTTGATGACGGCCGGGATGGACGCCAGTGCTACTTGCTCACCGCCCCGACCGCATGCGACACCACCGCCTCGCTCAGTTCCGGCGCACACAGCTCGATGAAGCGGTAGGCGAAACCGCGCAGGTAGTGACCGCGCCGTACCGCAATGCGGGTGACGTTGCCGGCGAACAGGGCGTCGCTGTCGAGCATGCGCAGCCCCGGGTCGCGCTCCGGGCTGAAGGCCATCGAGGCCAGGATGCCGACGCCAAGGCCGAGCTCGACGTAGGTCTTGATGACGTCGGCGTCGAGCGCGGACATCACCACCGCCGGCTTCAGGCCCGCGGCAGCGAAGGTCTTGTCGATGCGGGTGCGCCCGGTGAAGCCTTCGTGGTAGGTGATGACCGGATGCTCGGCGATGGCTTTGAGCGTCAGCGGCTGGACCGCCTCGAGTGGGTGGCCGGCGGGCACCACCACGGCGTGCTGCCAGCTGTAATAGGGGAATGAGGCCAGTTCGGGCACGTCGGCCAGCGCCTCGGTGGCGACACCGATGTCGGCCTCGCCGTCGAGCAGCATCTGCACGATCTCGCCCGGGCTGCCCTGGTGCAGCTTCAGGTGCACCTTGGGGAAGGCTCGCGTGAAGGCCGCCACGACCGTGGGCAGCGCGTAGCGCGCCTGGGTGTGGGTGGTGGCGACGGTGAGCTGGCCCTGGTCGGCGTTGCTGTACTGCTCGGCCAGGCGCTTGATGTTGGCGGCATCGAGCAGCATGCGCTCGACCATCACCACCAGCTCCTTGCCCGGCTCGGTGAGGCCGAGCAGGCGCTTGCCCTTGCGCGTGAACAGCTCGACGCCGAGCTCGTCCTCGAGGTCCTTGATGTGCTTGGAGACGCCCGACTGCGAGGTGAACAGGGCGTTTGCCACCTCGGTCAGGTTGAACCCGCGCCTCACCGTCTCGCGGATGATGCGCAACTGCTGGAAGTTCATCGTGCGGCTCCCGCGGCGGCGGTGTGCTGTTGTTCGAAGACGCTGAGGCGCGATGGTAGCAGGCGCACGTGCTGGCCTTCCTGCAGGCCGAGCGCGGCAACCCGCTCGCGCGTGAGCTCGACCTCGAAGTGCTGCCCGGTGGCGCCGTTGATGCCGTCGAGCTCGATGCGGGCGGTCACGCCGAAGGCGAGCACGCGGCTGATGCGGGCGGCGATACCCTGGCCTGCGCCGCCGTCAACGACGATCTCGAGTTCGTGCGGGCGGGCAAAGGCCACCACCTCGGTGCCCTGGTCGAGCGTGCCGACGCCGTGCTGCAGATGCTCGTCGCCCACGCGCAGGCCCTCGCCTTCGACCCGGCCGTGGAAGAAGTTCACCGACCCGAGGAAGCCATACACGAAGGGCGTCGCCGGGTGGCGGTAAACCTCCTCCGGTGTGCCGACCTGCTCGACGCGGCCCTGGTTCATCAGCACCACGCGGTCGGCCACCTCCAGCGCTTCTTCCTGGTCGTGGGTGACGAAGACCGAGGTGATGTGCAGCTCGTCGTGCAGCTTGCGCAGCCAGCGCCGCAGCTCCTTGCGCACCTTGGCGTCGAGCGCGCCGAAGGGCTCGTCGAGCAGCAGCACGCGCGGCTCCACCGCCAGCGCACGGGCGAGTGCGATGCGCTGGCGCTGGCCACCGGAGAGCTGCGACGGGAAGCGGTCGGCCAGCCAGTCGAGCTGCACCAGGTTGAGCAGATCGTGCACCTTGGCCCGGATCTGCTTCTCGGACGGGCGCTGGCCGCGCGGCTTCATGCGCATGCCGAAGGCAACGTTGTCGAACACCGTCATGTGACGGAACAGCGCGTAATGCTGGAACACGAAGCCGACCTGGCGGTCACGCACATGGGTGCCGGAGGCGTCGTCGCCGTCGAGCAGCACCTGGCCGGCGTCGGCCGATTCGAGTCCGGCAATGATGCGCAGCAGCGTGGTCTTGCCGCAGCCCGAGGGACCGAGCAGGGCGACGAGCTGGCCGGTGGGGAAGTCGAGCGAGATGTCGTCGAGGGCGATGAAGCTGCCGAAGCGCTTGTCGATGTTGCGTACCTGGATGCTCATGATGCGTCGTCCTGTGAAAGGCGGTGGGCTGCGGCGGCGCGGTGCTCGACCCAGGTCTTGAGGGCGAGGGTCACCAGGGCCAGCAGGGCCAGCAGCGAGGCCACCGCGAAGGCGGCCGCGAACTGGTATTCGTTGTAGAGGATCTCGACATGCAGCGGCAGCGTGTTGGTGAGGCCGCGGATGTGGCCGGAGACCACCGACACGGCACCGAACTCGCCCATCGCGCGGGCGTTGGTCAGGATCACGCCGTATAGCAGTCCCCACTTGATGTTGGGCAGGGTCACATGCCAGAAGGCTTGCAGGCCGCTTGCGCCGAGCACGATCGCCGCCTCCTCTTCCTCCTTGCCCTGCGCCTGCATCAGCGGGATGAGCTCGCGGGCGATGAAGGGGAAGGTCACGAACACGGTGGCGAGCACGATCCCCGGCACGGCGAAGATGATCTTGATGTCATGCTCGGACAGCCATGGGCCGAACCAGCCCTGGGCGCCGAACACGAGCACGTAGATCAGGCCGGCGATCACCGGCGACACCGAGAAGGGCAGGTCGATCAGGGTGATCAGGAAGTGCTTGCCGCGGAACTCGAACTTGGCGATCGCCCACGCCGCGCACACGCCGAACACCAGGTTCAGCGGCACGGCGATCGCCGCGGCCAGCAGCGTCAGGCGCAGGGCCGACAGCGCGTCCGGGTCGACCAGCGCGCTGACATAGGTCTCCCAGCCCTTGCGCAGGGCCTCGACGAAGACCGCGATCAGCGGCATCAGCAGGAAGATCGCGAAGAAACTCAGCGCCGTGCCCAGGATCAGCCATTTCACCAAGGGCGTTTCGCGCGTTGCCGCGCGCGCCTCGAAGCGGGTCTGGCCGGCGTGGACGCCCGCGCCGATGCGAAGTGTGGTTGCGCCAGCCATGTCAGCGGTCCCTCCCGGTGCGAGGTTTGGGAACTGAGGCGGTCCATGCCTGCAGGCCGTTGATGGCGAGCAGCAGGATGAAGGACAGGATCAGCATCACGGTGGCGATCGCCGTGGCGCCGGTGTAGTCGTACTGCTCGAGCTTGGTGATGATCATCAGTGGCGTGATCTCGGACACCATCGGGATGTTGCCGGCGATGAAGATCACCGAGCCGTACTCGCCGACGGCACGGGCGAAGGCGAGCGCGAAGCCGGTCAGCAGCGCGGGGAACAGGATCGGCATGATGACGTGGCGGAAGGTCTGCCAGCGCTGCGCGCCGAGGCTCGCCGAGGCTTCCTCGAGTTCGGTGTCCAGGTCCTCGAGGATCGGCTGCACCGTGCGCACCACGAAGGGCAGGCCGATGAACACCAGCGCCACCAGCACGCCCAGCGGCTTGAACGCGACCTGGATGCCGAGCGGCTCGAGGAACTGGCCGAACCAGCCGTTCTTGGCGTACAGCGCGGTCAGCGAGATGCCGGCCACCGCGGTGGGCAGTGCGAAGGGCAGGTCAACCAGGGCGTCGATCAGCTTCTTGCCGGGGAAGGAGTAGCGCACCAGCGCCCATGCCAGCAACAGGCCGAACACCGCGTTGATCGCCGCTGCCGCGAGCGACATGCCGAAGGACAGCTTGTAGGACGCCACCACCCGCGGCGAGGTGACGACCTCCCAGAATTCGGCGAACGTCAGCTCGGCTGTCTTCAGGAACACCGCGGCGAGCGGGATCAATACGAGCAGCGACAGGTAGCCGAGCGTGTAGCCCAGCGTCAGCTTGAAGCCCGGCAGCACGCGGAAGGGCGGGGCCGCAGATCTTGCGGGCTGGAAAGGCAGGGAGGGGGCAGCGGTGCTCATGATGGAAGCCTGTACTCGGGGATGCGATCGAGTTTAGGCGTCCGGGGTATTGCCGAAAAACAATAAAAACAGCGTTGCTTATGCGATTTCCTGCTAACGGATCCCTACAATGGCGGCGCAATCAAGACGAGGATCGCATGTCGGACTTCACCGGAAATTTCCTGCTGGCGCTGCTGCTGGTCGTGCTGGTGCGCTTTCTCTATGCCGTGTGCGCGATGCTGGTGCGCACCCGCGACGGCGGCAACATCGCCTTCGCCATCGCCCTGCCCGCGGCGCTGCTCTACATCGTGGTGCGCAATCCGGTACCGGTGAGCAGTTGGGCGGGGCTGGCGGCGGGCGTGATCCTGGGCGTGGGCTTGCTGCTGGCCGATGCGTTCCGGAGGCGGCGTCGGAGCTGAAGAGGCCCGGGGGCGCAGGCTTCCTCAGGTCTTCGATAGTGCCTGGTCGATGTCCCACAGGATGTCGTCCAGCGTCTCCAGGCCAACGGACAGGCGGATCAGGTCGGGTGGCACGCCGGCGGCCACCTGCTGCTCTTCGGAGAGCTGGCGGTGCGTGGTGGAGGCGGGGTGGATGACCAGGGTCTTGGCGTCGCCGATGTTGGCCAGATGGGACAGGAACTCCACCGAGTCGATGAACTTCTGCCCGGCGGCCGCACCCCCCTTGATGCCGAAGCTGAGTACCGCACCGGCACCGCGGGGCAGGTACTTCTGTGCCAGGGCGTGGTAGCGGCTGCTCTCCAGCCCGGGGTAGTTGACCCAGGCCACCTTGGGGTGCGACTCGAGGTGGCGGGCCACGGCGAGCGCGCTGCTGCAGTGGCGGTCCATGCGTAGCGGCAGGGTTTCCAGGCCTTGCAGGAGCTGGAAGGCGTTGAACGGCGACAGCACCGGGCCGAAGGTGCGCATGCCCTCCATGCGGCATTTCATGGTGAAGCCGAAATCGCCGAAGGTCTCGAAGAAGCGCACGCCGTGGTAGCCCGGCGAGGGCTCGGTCATGGTCGGGAAGCGGCCGTTGTCCCAGGGGAACTTGCCCGACTCGACGATCACCCCGCCCATCGTCGTGCCGTGGCCACCGATGAACTTGGTCGCCGAATGCACGCTGATGGCCGCACCCCACTCGAAGGGGCGGCACAGGTAGGGGCTGGCGAAGGTGTTGTCGATGAACAGCGGCAGGCCGGCGGCGTTGGCGATCTGCGCCACGGCCTCCAGGTCGAGCACGTTGAGCGAGGGGTTGCCCAGCGTCTCGGCGTAGATCGCCTTGGTCTTCGGCGTGATGGCGCGGGCGAAGTTCTCCGGCGTGTCGGGGTCGACGAACACCGTGTCGATGCCCAGCTTGCGGAAATTGACGTCGAGCTGGGTGTGTGTGCCGCCGTACAGCGTGCGCGCAGCGACGATCTCGTCGCCGGCCTCGCAGATGTTGAGCAGCGCGATCATCTGCGCCGCCATGCCGCTGCCGGTGGCTACCGCAGCGCGGCCGCCTTCGAGCGCGGCCATGCGCTCTTCGAACACCGCCACAGTGGGGTTGGAGATGCGCGAGTAGACATTGCCGAAGGTCTGCAGGTTGAACAGGCTGGCCGCCTCCTCGGGGCTGTCGAAGACGTAGGAGGTGGTCTGGTAGATGGGCACGGCGCGGCTACCCGTGGCCGCGTCGGGGATCTGGCCGGCGTGCAGGCACAGGGTATCGAAGCCGAAGTTGCGGTCTGCCATGGTCGGGGTCCTGGAGGGTGAATTCAGTGCGGGCGGCGCGAGGAGATGACCTTGGTGTTGACGCCGAACCAGCCCAGGCCGCCGAACAGGCGGGCGTATTCGATCTTCACGCAGCGGTCCATCACCACGGTGAGGCCTGCGGCCTCGGCCTTCTGCTTCGCTTCCTCGTTGATGACGCCGATCTGCAGCCACAGCGACTTCGCGCCGATGGCGATCGCCTGCTCGGCAATCGGCAGCGCGTCGGCGGACTTGCGGAACACATCCACCATGTCCACCGGCTCGGGGATCGAGGCCAGGTCGGGATAGCACTTTTCGCCGAGGATCTCGGCGTACTTCGGGTTGACCGGGATGATCCGGTAGCCGTGTTCCTGCATGTACTTGGCGGCGAAGTAGGACGGCCGGAACCAGTCGGCCGACAGTCCCACCACGGCGATGGTCCTGGATTCCCGGAGTACCCGGCGCAGGGTCTGGATGTCACTCATGTTCGTACCATTGTGATCGAAGCCGAACGCATGATACCCAGTGTGGCGACGATTGCCGATGTTGCGCGCCGGGCGCTTGTCCGGGCCGTCCTGCCTTACCTGGCGTAGATCTGGTCGAAGGTGCCGCCGTCCGAGAAGTGTTTCTTCTGCGCCGCCTGCCAGCCGCCCAGGTCCTCGATGGTGATGAAGTTCACCTTGGGGAAGCGGGCGACGTGCTCGGGGTCGGCGAGCTCGGGCTTGACCGGACGGTAGTAGTGCTTGGCGGCGAGCTTCTGGCCCACCGGCGAGTACAGGTATTCGAGGTAGGCCTCGGCGACCTTGCGCGTGCCGCGTTTGTCGACGATGGCGTCGACCACGGCGACCGGCGGCTCGGCCAGGATCGACACCGAGGGCACGACGATCTCGAACTTGTCCGGCCCCAGCTCGTTGATCGACAGGAAGGCCTCGTTCTCCCAGGCCAGCAGCACATCGCCCAGGCCGCGCTGGACGAAGCTGTTGGTGGCGCCGCGCGCCGCGGGGTCGAGCACCGGCACGTGCTTGAGCAGCTCGGTCACGTACTCGCGCGCCTTGTCCTCGCTGCCGTACTTCTGCAGCGCGTAGCCCCAGGCCGCCAGATAGTTCCAGCGCGCGCCGCCCGAGGTCTTCGGGTTCGGGGTGATGACCTCGACGCCCGGCTTGATCAGGTCGTCCCAGTCCTGGATGCCTTTGGGGTTGCCCTTGCGCACCAGGAAGACGATGGTCGAGGTGTAGGGCGAGGCATTGTGCGGCAGGCGCTTCTGCCAGTCGGGCGCGAGCTTGCCCGCATGTTCGACGATGGCGTCGATGTCGTAGGCCAGCGCCAGCGTGACCACGTCGGCGTCGAGGCCGTCGATCACCGAGCGCGCCTGCTTGCCCGAGCCGCCGTGCGACTGGCGCACCGTCACCGTCTCGCCGGTCTGGGCCTGCCAGTGCTTGGCAAACTCGGGGTTGAATTCCTGGTAGAGCTCGCGTGTCGGGTCGTAGGACACGTTGAGCAAGGTGGTCTGCGCCTGGGCGCCGCCAACGAGGCCACTGGAAAGGCCGGTGGCAAGTGCGAGGGCGAGCAGGCTGCGTCGGATCGGGCTGAACTTCATGGTCGGGCTCCTTGTTTGGGTGTCGGTGATGGACGAAATCTATCTGTCCGCCCTGGCGACCTGAACCAAGAAAAAACGCATTGCTTATTCAAGTCCGAGCACGCTTGCCTACAGCCCCCCGCCGTGGTTGATCACCCGCGTGGGAGCGGCGCGAGCCGCGAGGGGTTGAAGGCGACGGCGATGGGGTATTGCCCGAGAAGCTCGCGACTTGCGTCGCTCCTACGGTGCGCCGCCGTGGTTGATCACCCGCGTGGGAGCGGCGCGAGCCGCGAGGGGTTGAAGGCGA
>NZ_AMXA01000049.1 GCF_000310145.2 Thauera sp. 28 | reverse complement strand
CGGTCGCTGCCGTCCCTGCCCTTCGTGACTTCGTATTTTTCAGGGATGACGCCGTGTGTCTTGGATAGGTGCGCCAGTAAGCGGCGGGCGTCAAGCTCGCGCTTGATCTGCGCGAACTCGGCCAGGTGGGCGGCCTTCCCTTCGGTCTTGCGCTCGCGCGCCTCGGCCAGTAGCTGGCCGGTCACGCTGTCGGCGGCTCGCCGGTCGCGCGGCTGCGGCACCGCCCGGCTTACTTGTCGATCTTCGCTTTGATCGTGGCCAAGTCGTCGGCCAAGGGCTGCAACAGCGCGGCTAGCTCGTCGATCAGCGAGGTTTCGGCGGGCTTGTTCAGCGCCTCCAGAAGCTCGGCCAGTTGATTCGATATTGCGGCCTGCTGCTCTGAGATTGTCAGCAATATGGGCAACAGTTCTGCGGCTGTCGGTTCCTCGGCCTGGGGCGTTTTCGCGCCCGCGAAAATCTCCGGTTCGTTCATGGTCGGTTTCCTTGCGGTGGCGGGTGTAGAAGGCGGCGGCCCGCTCGGCCAGCATCGCGCGCTTGTCGTCGCGCTCTGCGCTGCGATAGGCGGCATACAGCTTGCGGTTTCCGCTGTTGATGTATTTCAGTTCCTGGGCGCGGACTTCGTGCCACTCCTTGAGCGTTGCGGCCAATTCCGGCGCGCTTCGCCGGGTGGCCTGCTGGCTCTCGTATTGCCTGCGGCCCTGGTCGGCCAGGTGGCGGCGCTTTTCAGCGTCGGGCTTCTCGATGAATTCCCGGCTGAAAACATAGTCTTTCAGGTTGATGCCCTTGGCCTGGTCTGCGGGCTTCACGTTCTGATACTCGCCAGGCTTGCCCGCGTTGCGGCTGCGCGTGCCCCCGTATTCTTTCAACAGGTCTTTGAATTCTTCGTAATCGGATATTTTCCGGTCGAGAACATCCGACAAGATGCGCTCTTTCAATCCCTTTGCGGTGCCCTGGAATAGATCGCCCTTGTAGCGGCTGATAATCTCGCTTTCGCTAGTAAATTCCGTTCGCCGGTTATCCTTTGGACTGGCAAACCCATATTTTGCATTCGCGTGCTCTTGGAAGGCTTCAAGGAATTTAGTTTGCTGCTCCACCCTGCCAAATGGGTTCAGATTCTGGCCGCTTAATAAATTCTGCTCGGGAATGACGATATGAATATGCGGCTTGCGCTCCACCAGTTCCCCGGTTTGCCGATTCGTGTAGCTCTTTAGTTTCGGCAAATGCGCTTCGGCATAAAAATTGAATTCGTCGGCATCGTAGGCGCTCATGGAAAATTGCTTGAAGTCGGCCACTACTCCGCGCATTGTTTCGGGGTCTAGCGCATCTTCTTTGAAAGCCAGCGTGATATGCAAATATCGCTCGCCTTCTTTGTCCATGGCTTTGATGACGGTATCCGTTAGCTCCAAATCACCATCAAGAATCACCCGCTCGTCTAATTCATCACGGGTAAATTCACGGTCTGATTTCTGGCCGCTCTGTAGATATTCGGCTATTCCTTCGGTGCCGCCTGTAATCCTAATCAGCATCTTTAAGCGCCGCTTTCATGTAGTGCGCCAGGCCGTGAAGCTCGGCCAGGATGCGGGTATAGGTGACTTCGGAAATGACCCCGGCCAGGTGGTCGGCGTTCGCCCGGTGGGCAAGCTGGTTGATGTTGTTGCTGGCTTTGTTGAACAGGTACAGCATGCGCCCGCGCTCCGGGCTGGCCTTCGCCCTGGCGATGATCTGCGTTCGGTTCGTCAAGACGGCATCACGGAAGAACTCGGACGGCTTCAAACCTGACGCCTCGACCTTCGCCAGATAGGCGGCATGGTCAGCGGCGGTCAGTCGAAAGCTAACCGGCCGGGTCAGCTTCTCGGCGTCGTCCTTGCTCTTGCTGCTCATGCGCTGGCCTCCGTAGGTGGCGCGGCCTGGTGGCCGCTGGTCGGCGCGTCAGCGCCGGGGGTTCGGGTTTCAAAGGGGCACCCTTTGGCACAGGATATGGGTACATGCCGCGTAGCGGGATGTAAACATATCCGACGTGCCTATATTGTGCCACACAATAGGCGCTAGTGGTAGCTTTTAGTTGTTCTATGGTTGTTTATGGTTTGCGTGATGGTTGTTTTTCTATGCAGCTTAGTTGCTTTTGGTTGTTTTGTGGTGTATGATGCTTGCCATTAGGTTGTTTTTGGTTGTCACCATGTGACATAGCAGCTAAGATGCTCACGGTTCAACAGAAAGGCCAGAAATGGACAGATCAGAATGGACATAGAAGAGTTTGAGAAGCGGCAGCAGCCGCGCGCGAAACGCTCGCGCCTCGAACCCTTCCAGGCGCAAATCTTCGAGCTGAAGGCGAAGGGCTATGCAAACTGGCAAGTCGCTGAGTGGCTGGAAGCAAACGGCTTGAAGGTGTCGCCGGAAGCGGTCAGAAAGTTCATCAAGAGCCGGGAGGCCCCCTCCCCGGCCTCGATGCCAGGCACCAGCACGCCCCCCCCGGCCAGTGCTTTGCCGCCAACGCCAGCAGCCCCCCCGACTTCATCCGAAGCGGATACGTCTAGCCCTGTCGATGACCTGGCGGGACTGGACAAAAAACAGCGCCGGGAAAGGCTCGCTGACAAATTCCTTGGCGAAGAAGCCAAGCCTAAAAACGCCCTCGCAACCCGTTTTCTTAATCAGGAGAAAAGCAAATGAAAATCGCCGTTATCAATTTTTCGGGCAATGTCGGTAAATCCACTGTCGCCCGCCATCTTTTGGCCCCGCGCATGAATAGCGCATCTGTTATTCCGGTCGAGTCGATCAACTCGGACGGCACGCAAGATGAAGCGATCAAGGGCAAACAATTCGGCGAATTGCAAGAAGCCTTGATGCTGCTTGATGATGCCGTGGTGGATGTGGGCGCGTCGAACGTCGAAGATTTTGTAAACCTCATGAAGCAATACAAGGGCAGTCATGAGGATTTCGATTATTTCGTAATTCCGACCGTTCCGAAGAATAAGCAAATGCGCGACACCATCAGCACTATTGATGCGCTGTCAGATATTGGCGTCCCGGCAAAGAAAATCCGTCTTGTGTTCAACATGGTTGAAATTGACGATGTGCCGGAGCGGGTATTTGCCGGACTGTTTGAATATCACGCTGCATCAAAGAGCTTCACGCTTCGCCCGGATGCCGTGATTCACGTCAATGATATTTACGGCAAGATCAAGGGCGCGGAACAAGGCATTAAAGACATTCTGAACGACCCGACCGATTACAAAGAAAAGATCAAGACGGCGAAGGATTCAGACGAAAAATTGCACTTCGCGCAAATGGTCGGAATCAAGCGCCTGGCCGCTGGCGTCACCGAAGAATTGGACGGCGTTTTCAAGACGCTTTTCAAATAAGAAAGGGGCAGCATCATGGCGGCAGAACCGACGACACGCGATGCGCTCATAGCTGAAATGCTAGGCGATATTGGCCGCCTGCATGATTCCGTTGAATCTCTTAAAGGCGTTCTGCCCGGTCAAATCGAGGAAGTCGAAACAAAGATTACGGGCCTAATCGGCCTTCTTTCGAAAGCCGGCGACGCTTACCGGGGCCAGCTTGAGACTTACACAAACGCGCAAGCCGACATTGTGAAAAAGCAAATGGAACGCGATGCACAAGAAGCCAAGGCCCGGTTTGAGCGAGATTCAAGCGATGCCATCCGCGCCGCCCTGGGCGAAGTAGAACGCACGGTTAAAAACTCCGTGCAGCAGCTTGCCGGGCAACGGCAAAGCATGGGGCAAACGATTGGGCTGTGCATCTTGTCCGGCCTAGTCGCTGCTTCTGTCACTGCAACCGCAGTTCTCTATTTTTTCTAACGAAAGGGGGTAAATCACATGACAAGCCAAAGCGCTTGACAAACGTAATAAAGTGTGAGTCGAGCGTTTTTCTGGTAGCCTCTACGAGGCTGCGTTCATTCAACGGGTAACAACCGATAGGAATTTAAGATGAAGAACTCAACTATGAAAAAGGCCGTTTGGGCAACGGCCTGGATGATATTTTCCACAATCGTATTCTTGGCATTTTTCAGCGCCTGGTTCGCTTGGTTTTCTAACCTCATTTCTTCCGCGCCTGCATCTGCATCTTTGATTGATGCTATTTCAAAAACTGGGCTTGGCATCCTGGCTCTAATGCTCGGAACCTCATTCGTGTCACGCGCGCTCATCGCGCTGGAATATGTCGGTTCTGCCGCAATGGCAAAGGGGAAGGCATGAAAAAGATCACTCTCAAGCAAGCCGCGC
The DNA here is from genome assembly GCF_000310145.2 of Thauera sp. 28. GTDB lineage: Bacteria > Pseudomonadota > Gammaproteobacteria > Burkholderiales > Rhodocyclaceae > Thauera > Thauera mechernichensis. The sequence continues at coordinate 12,830 of NZ_AMXA01000049.1, read as the reverse complement.
AAGCGGTAACGGGCATTGCTTTGATCGCCCTCTTGGCGGGGCAATGGGCGCTGATCGTCGGCCCCCTCGCCTCTCTCTCTGACTATGGCCGCTCGGCGGCCGAAGGCGGGCACATGCTCGAATTCTTCGGCGCGTTCGGCTTGAACATTCTTATGACTGCCGGGCTTCCCCTGGTCTTTGCTGGCATCGGCCTTTGCGTGATGGCCGCTTACCTGGCTTTCGAGCGGATGCAGCAGCGCCAGGCGCAAGCCGCATTCATCGAACACAAAGGGGAGTAATCACCATGAAAAAGATGATCGGACTAGCCGTCCTGGGCTTCTCCCTGGTGCTTACGGCCGGATGCTCTGAAAGCGAGATAAACGGGCCGGAACTTTCCAAGAAAGCAGCGGGCACCGATAGCGAAATCCCGCGCGTGGTGCTCACGCCTGACGAAAAGAAAAAGGGGGAATGAGCAATGGCTGTAACCGTTCTCCAAGACGCTTTTCAATACCTCGATACTGCCACGGCTCAATACATCGGGGACTATTCATCACGCGCGGCGAGCACACTGGTTAGCTTCGGCAAATCCATGCTCGTCCTCTATGTGATCTTGTGGGGTTGGTCGATGATGCGCGGGCTTGTTCAAGAGCCTGTCACTGATATGGTTTGGCGGGTCGTCAAAATTGCTTCCGTTTTTGCTATTGCGACAATGCCAGCCCTTTATTCGGCCCATGTCTCGAATTTTCTTTACGAATGGCCATCCGCGTTTGCGGGGGCATTGCAAGGCGGGGCGGCGCAAAACTCTGCGCAACTACTTGACGAAATGCTAGACAAGGGCAGCGCGCTCGGCAGTCAAGCACTTGAAAAGGGCGGCATCAGGAACCTGAACAGCACGATTGTTGGACTCATTATTTACGCGGTGACGTTCGTAGTTGTCGCAATTTCAACAGTCGTCATCGTCATGGCTAAATACATGCTGGCCATCTTGCTCGCCGTTGGCCCGTTGTTCATCCTCGCATTGTTGTTTGAACAGACACGGGAAGGGTTTCAAAGATGGCTAGGCGCTGTCTTCACAAACGGCCTGACAATTGTTTTTACTGTGCTCGCTGCAACGTTGATGTTCAAGTTAATGAACTCGACATTCGACGTAATGCAAACAGCAGCCGATGGGAACGGCGGTGTAGCCACCATGAAACATCTTGTTCCCCTGGTGATATATGGCGTCATCTGCGGCTTCACGATTCTCACAATGCCCCAACTGTCTGGCACGGTCGGCGGCGCTCTCGGCCTGGCAAATGCCGCGCCATTGGGGTGGGCTTACAACAAGATCAGAAACGCAGCGCCTGGCACGCTGCGCATGGGCAAACGCGCAGGGCAGGCCGGTTATCGCGGCCTGCGTGGTGCAGCGGGTCGATTCGGGCGTGGAACGGAAGGCGGTAGCGTTAGTGGGTCGCGGTCGGCCGGGCAACCGGGCGCGGTCTATCGCAAGATCACGTCACAAAGTCGCCGGACAAGAGCGGCCTAACTTCACTTCAACCATCAACTTTCAAGGGTAACAACCATGAAAAAATATCTTCGCATTCTCGCCCTGGCAGCAGGGATTTTCAGCGGCGGCCAGGCTTCGGCCGGTATTCCCGTGATCGACGGCGCGAACCTCGCGCAAGCGGTTCAGCAAGTCCTCGCCTGGGCGCAACAGTATGAACAGATGGCAAACCAGATTCAGCAGCTACAGCAGCAAATCGACGCCGTGACGGGTGGGCGCGGTTTCTCGTCATTGCTCAACAGCCCTGAGTTTCAAGCCGCCCGGCGCATGCTGCCGGAAGACGCGCAAACGCTGCTCAAGCTCGCGGAAGGGGGGACATACGGCGAACTGGCCACGGCCATCAACAAAATCAAAACCGCTACGTCTTCGCTGACCGGCTCGGACTTCGGAAGCTCAAGCACGGCCGACAGTTGGTTTGCGGAATTGAGCCGGGTAGCAAACCACAAAGCATTGAGCCAGGAAGCCTATAACTCGGCCACACGCCGCCTACTCAACTTGGAAGAAATGATGCAGCAGATCAGCGGCACGCAAGACCCGAAAGCGATTGCCGAACTGCAAGCGCGCATCACTGTCGAACAGGGCTTGATTCAGAATGAACAGGCCAAAATCAACGCGATGGCCATGCTGATGGATGCTGAACGCCAGGTTGCCGAAATGAAAGACCGTGATACCTCTATTCGGGCGGCGGGCAGCAACAGCGAAATTCCCCGCGTTCAAATCACGCCCTGACGGGCAGCCCGATGACAACCGCCTTTCAAACCGGGTTCGCCCGGTTTTTTCGCGTCCGCGAAAATCACAAGCCTATGAAAACACCCTCCGGGGCCAGGGCCAGCAAGAGCGAGTCATAGAACCACGCCAGCGCGGCGGCCGTGAAGCTCACGCCACCGAAGACCCACACGATATGCCGGTGCGGCGAGTCGCTGCCGAAGAAAAAGAACCCGGCCAGGAAGCAAAGCAGGGCAGGGCCGGACACAAGGCGGCATAGTCCGACGATGGGCATGCGAAGCCAATACAGGACAAGGAACAGCGGCAGGCGCAGCAAGCGCCAAAGCCAGGCCAGCACGGCGGCCGGGGTAGGGCGGGGCGGTCGGATGGCGGCCCGGATGCCCTCGGCGTCCAGTTCTGCGGCTTCGTCGTCCGGCCGCTTCGGAAACTTGATGATATTGCCCATGATCTGCCCTTCCTTCGTTGGTCGCCTGGGGGACTAAGGGGCGCTGCCCCTGGCGCGCTTCGCTTGCCTCCCCGCACTCGCCGCCGTGAGGCTCGGGGGGCAGGGGTGGCGGGCTTCGCCCTTCGTCCCTGCCCCCTGTCGCTGAGGCTATTGCCGTTCCTGTCGCGTCAAGGGTTCGCCCCGCCTGGCCCGTGTCCTCGCTTCGCTGCGGGCCGCGCCAGCCAGCCGGGGCCGCTGCGCGCCCTTGACCCGCCATCCACTCATTCCGCCTTCTTGGCCGCCCTGGTGGCCCTGCCGGTGCCCTTCTGCGGTGCCGGTGCTGCCTCGCCTTCGGGCTGCTGCCGGGTCGCCAGGGCGCGCATGAGGTCGGCCGCCTGGGTCTGCAATGTCTCCACCTGGCCGCGCAGCTTCGCGGCATCCTCGCGGGCGCTGCTGGCCTCCTTGCGGGCTTCGTCGCGCTCGGCCTGGGCGGCGTTGAGGCGTTCGGCCATGCGGTGCGCTTCGCCTGCTGCGGCCTTGCGCTGTTCCTGGTGGGCCTGCTCGATGGTGGCGGCCTGGGCCTTGGCGGCCTCCTGGGCAGCTTCGGCCTTGGCCTTCACGGTCGCCAGTTCGGCCCGCACCTGGTCGCGCTCGGCTGTGGCCTCCTGGGCGGCCCGCTTTGCTTCGGCCAGCGCGGCGGCTTGTTCCTCGGCCTGGGCCTTGGCGGTCTGCTCGGTCAGTGCCAGGCGTTCGCGCACCTGGGCCAGTTCGACGGCCTGCGCCTGGTGCGCGGCCTGCACGTCGGCCAGGCGTTTTTCCAGTGCCTCGGCGTCGGCCTTGGCTTCGTCCAGCTTGCTTTCCAGATCCTCGACGGTCTGCGATGCGTCGGCTAGTTCGCGCTCGGCCTGCTCGCGTTGCTCGCCAGCGGTGCGGATAACTTCGCCTACGCGGCGTTCTGCGGCCTTCACGGCTTTGTCGTTCAGTTCGACGGCCAGCGCGGCCAGGCGGTCGGTAAGCGCCTTGGTGACTGCCGCCACTTCCTCGGCAACCTCAACCGGCAGTTCTGCAACCGGCTCGGCCACGGCGGTGGCCTGGCTGCTGATGAACTCGTCCCAAACCTGTTTCAAGCGAGAAGGGTTGCCCCCGCCAACCTTCTGCCGAAGGGCAAAGCCGGTGATGTTGCGGCCAGCGGCTTGAAGCTCCTGGCCAGCTTCGATGATCTGTTCCGGGGTGAATTCGGCGGGACGCATGGCGGGTTCTCCTGTCTGAATTGATGCCTCAATTATAACACAACAAACAAAGAAACGAACAAATAAACAAACAAATAAATGATTTTGTCGGCTGGTTCCTCGCGTGTGGCCAGCGCCTGGCCGTGACAGCACGCCACCGGCCAGCAGAACGCGCAGGAAGCCCGCAGGGACGATTTACGGCGGTCGGCAAGGGTAGTGGCAGGGCGGCGGCTTGAACGCGCCTCCACGGCCCGGAAAACCCGGCCAGCGTGCCCGCAAACGAAGGAAAGGCCGTCGCCTAGCCAACCTCTCTAGGTCATCTGTCACGCTGCCCGGCCTGGTGGCCGCGCCATCGAGCGCGGCGGGTGTCCTGTCGTGCCTGGTTTTTGAGTGGAAAGGGGGTCAAGGGTGAAACCGGAAGCCGCACGCGGAGCGCAGCCCGCAGGGCGAGCACCGAACGGGTGAGGATTTCAGGGCGAAGCCCGGCCCTTGATGCCCTTGGAACGCTTCACGCTCCGTCATGGGGTGCAGGAAAGAAGGCCGCAGGCCGTATGCTCTGCAACCCTGACGACAGAGGGCGACTCGCTCCCCTTCCCAGCGGGAAGGGGCGGGGGGATGGGAGAGCGTTGCCGCGCCTCGGCGCTTGTTCAGGGCACGGCCGTTGCATGGCTTTCTTGAAGACCTCGCGGCCGTGGTGCACCAATGCGGCTTGTTCCTGGCCAGAGTGGTGGAGCACCACCTGGGGGCCATTCGCCCCCCTCCGGGGGGCACGATTGGCGGGTGAGCGCGAAGCGCGAGGGGTGCAGCGAAGCGGAACCCCTGGGGGATGCCGGGCGGGAGCGCCGAAGGCGCGGGCGAAGGCCCGAAGGGCCGTAGGAGCCGGCGGGGGTGAAGCCCCCAAGAGGCGGCGGGTTCCCTTCCACCAAGGCGCGGACTTCTCCACAAGGCGCGCGCTCCAATACTTGTTTTTTTATATTTGAAAAAGACTACTTGTAGCAAGCTACTTGTAGGAGCGGTGCATAACCCGGAAAAGCTAGGCGTGGCGCGGGGTTGCGGGCTGTGGAAAAGCCGGGCGCGGGACAGATTACACGCAAGCGCGGGACAGATTACACGTAGGCGCGGGACAGATTACACGTGGACAACTCGGCAAAGCCCTTGGCTGGCGGGCTTTCCCGGCGCGGGACAGATTACACGTGGATAACTTGAACCATCCACAAGGCGGCACGGCCTGGCCGGGCTGTAAGCCGGGCCGGTTTTCGGGGGATGGCCCTAGCGGCCGGGGGTTGCCGAAGGCATCCCCCAAAGAGCGCGGCTAGTGGTGGCCTGGAAGGTGGCCGCTTGCGGCCAGTCGCGTAGCGACCAAGCGCAAAAGCGCGCGCCTGGAATGGGCATCCCGGTTTTCGCGTCAGCGAAAAAGCCCCGGCAACTATGCGCCCTTGATCTTGGCCAGCTTGGCCCCGTTGGTGTGGGCAATGTGCAGCTCGCACGGCGTCAAGGCCAGCCCTACGGGCGTTTCCTGAATGTGGCCCTGCGCGGCCGGGTAGAACAACAGCACTTCTTTCAGCCGAAGCCGAAACCGCTTCTTAAAGTCGCGCAAGCCCTGGTCTGTGGCCGGGTAGCCCGCGCCGAACTGCGCTTTCAAACCGAGCCAGGGCACGAACGCGGAAGACCGGCCGGAACGGCGCAAGATGAACATGCGATAGGTCAGCCAGGTGTAAATATCCATCGCAAGAGGGGATTTCGTGAGCGCATGAAACACGCGCATGTCGATTGGCACCGGCGCGGCCATGATTTCACGATAGAAGCCCTCGGACAGTTCCAGCGAGCTTTCCCATAACCCACGCTGTTCGCTGGCCTTCGGATGCCAGAACACATGCGAAGCCTCGGAAATGAGCAAGCGGGCCGACAGGTCGCCGTCGCGCTCGTCGCTGTATTCGACGGAGATAACCGACTTGAACAAGCGCAAGGCTTGCTCGCGGAAACGGGCAATGTCGCGGCCGTTGTTGTGGATTGCCAGGCGTTCGAGAAATTCGCTTTGCGAGTGCCCGAGCGACAGCGTGCGCTCGCCCGTCTTCACGGCCTCGGTACATATCCACGCCAGTATCACGCGCGGGATGGAACCGTAGGGGATGCCGTGCCGCCGACTGGTCGGCGCAACGGACATTGTGAGGCGGCCCGTGTCGCGGCTGTAGAGCGTGCCAGCAGGCAATTTCGGGTCGGTGTGAGGCAAGGTTGCTTGCGCAAGCGTGCGGGCCATGTAGCCCAACGCCCCGGCCGCCCGCGCTTCCTCCTGCTCGATCTCTAAGGCGTCCTCGATCAACTGCCGATGACGCGGCATGATTTCGGACGACCACGGTTTGCGCAGCAACCGCTCTTTGTCCTCGGCGCTATCCACGGGCGCGCGCTCGGCGTCAAGAAAACGGCGCTCGGCTTGCTCGAAAGTCTCGCCCGGCAGCGCCTGCGACTCGATAAGGTCGCGCCGGGCATCCATGCTCTGCTTGGCGCGCGCCAGGGTCGCGCCCAAGGCATCCCCGATGGGGGTAGGGCCACCGCGCGCGCTCATGGTCGGCCCCCTGTATTTTTGACAAGCCTTTTTGCTTGACATGCGTTATCATCGGAACATGCCAAAGTGCCCGAAAGGGCGACGGTTGTTACCCGTGAAAGCTCTTGGCTAAGGTGTGCTGAATGCCCGTTCAGCACGCCTTTTTCTTTTCTGGCTGCGCTTCGCATCAGTGCCCCCGGTAGGTTGAAAGATCGACGGCCAGGCCGGACAAATCGACGTTCGGCGCGTCCTCAAGCTCGCGGATGATTTCGTCAATGCTGCTGTAGTGCCAGGGCGTGCCCTGCTCGGTCAGCATCAAGCGGCGGCCGTCGCAATCGAGCGCAAGAAACAAGCCCCGGCCGAGTATCGGCAGCACTACGGGCCGCGCGTTGATCGGCTCCGGTAGCGTGTCGCAAAACTTCCAGAGTTCGCCGCGCTCGATGTTCGCGGCCTGGGTGGTTTGGGTGGTTTGGGTGGTCATGAATGCGTCCTTTCAAGTGGTGGGAGTTCAGCGGTACACGTCGCGCCGGTTGCCGATGCGAACAACGAGGATGCGCAAGGCGTCGTCCTCGATGCTGCTGATGACGCGGTAATCCCCAACGCGATATTTCCAGTAGATGCCAAGGCGCGAACCCTTGAGGGCTTCGCCAATGCTGCGCGGGTCGTCCAGCGGCGCCAGGCGCTCATGCAGGAAAGCCAAGATGCGCCGGGCCTGCTGCTGGTCGATCTTGCGAAGCTCACGGATGGCGGCCGGGTCAAGCTCAACCTTCCATGCCATATTGCTTCATCACTTCTGCAAGCGGCACGGTCTGAGTGCGCCCGGCGCGAATGTCGATCATGCGTTGTTCGGCCAGGTACAAATCTTCGAGGTCTTCGAGATGCTCGGTAATCGCCTCGGTGATGTAAAAAGACTTCGTGCGCCCGGTGCGCGCGGCCAGGCTTTTCAGCCTTTTTTCCACGTCGCCGGGCAGTCGAATCGAAAGCGCCATAGCTCTTGCTCCGTTGGTTGATGTGATACAAGTATCACGCAAACCCGGCCAGCGCGCAAGCCTTTTTGTCTGAAAAACGAGTGTTTTTTAGGCAACTTCGCAACAGCCCGGAAACGTGGGCGCTGCCCGCGCTTGACTGTCTGTAAAGTCGTCTGTAAAACAGAATCCGCAAACATCCATCAAAGCACGTTTAACGGACACTGAATGAAGATCGGCTATGCGCGGGTATCGACCGAAGACCAGAACCTAGCGTTGCAGCGTGACGCGCTCGGCGTGGCGGGCTGCGAACGCATCTTTGAAGACAAGGAAAGCGGGGCCAAGGCCGACCGGCCGGGCCTGGCCGAAGCCCTGGCCTTCGCGCGGCCTGGTGATGCCCTGGTGGTCTGGCGGCTTGATCGGCTCGGCCGCTCGCTGCCCGATCTGGTGCGCATCGTCGGGGAACTGGAAAAGGCCGGAATCGGCTTTGAAAGCGTGACCGAGAAAATCGAAACCGCCACGGCGGCGGGCCGCCTGGTCTTTCACGTCTTCGCAGCACTGGCAGAGTTTGAGCGCAACATCACGCGGGAAAGAACGATGGCCGGGCTTGCTGCGGCCCGCGCGCGCGGCCGCTCGGGCGGTCGGCCGACTATCGCGCCGGAAACACTGGCGGCCCTGGAAGCCCTGGCCGCTGACCCGGCGAAGCGGCCGGGCGAGATATGCAAGGCGCTCGGCATCAGCCGGGCCACGTTCTACAAATACGCGCCCACGCGGGCGCAGGGGTGAAGGCAATGGAACAGGAATACACGATGCGCGAACGGCTCAACCGCTACGAGATTGCGCAAGAAACCATCGGCTTCATGATGGCGATGCGAACCGAAGCCATCCACGATGAAGCGAAGAAAGCCACGCCGGACGCGGCCAAGATCGCGCAATGGGAAGCCGAATTCACGCGATACGACGACGAACTGTATGGCTTGCGCCTGCACGATGACGAGGCCATCCAGCGCGTGCTGGATGAATACTGCCCCATCGTGAAAGCAGAGTACGAACGCTCTCGCGTGGCTGCCGCAAGTCAGCGGCCATAGTCGTAGGACTCGCCTACCTCGAAGCCCTCGGCCGTGCGGCTGGCCGTGATTTCGTCGCCGGTGCGGTATTCGGGTTTCTCGCCTGCGGGGACGGCCAGGCGTTCGCCGTTCTGCTCGATGACGTAATAGGTTTGGCCTGCGGCCTGTTTGACCTCGATCACCTCGCCTTCGGCTTCCTGGCCAGCCTGCAAGGGCTTGGCGTCAAGCTCGCGGGCGGCCTGGCCGTAGGGGTCTGGTTCGCTGCTCTCGATGCCTGGCGTTGCCGGGTCTTGTCGTGCCTCGAAGCGCCCGCGTTCCTCGGCGCGTTCTTCGCGCGCGTCGGCCGCATCGAGCCGGGCCTCGGCCGCGCGCGCCTGATAGAAGCGGGCCATTTCCTGCGCGGCAATCTCGCGCTGACGGGCCAGCATCGTTTCATAGTCGGGAAGCTCGCGGATGTACTGCGGAACCGGAATCACGCGCTCACGCTCGGCGGTGGTGTCCTGGGCCTGGCCGGTGTCGGTGGCCTGCTCTGCGCCCTGCCCTGCGGGCTTGAACTGGCCTTTGATGGTGTTGGCCGCATCATCCAGCGCCCGGCGCTTGTCGTCGTCGGCTTCAAGCTCGCGCCAGGTCTTCACGTCTGCATACGCTTCGCGCCTCTCGTCCTGGGTGGGCTGCTTTTCCTTGTCGCCAGTCAGCCGGTTTAGAAAGTCGATCAGCCCTTTTCCAAGGTCGCCAAAGACGGCGGCCAGGCCGCTTGTGATGCCGTCCAAGCTGCTGGCCATGCCTTCATTGATGTTGTTCAGGCCGGGCCTTTGATGGTGGTTCATGGTCGTTGCTCCTGATGTTTTCGCGGGCGCGAAACCGCGCCCTGTGGTCACTGAAACGGCGGGTTCTGGTCGGGCATGGCGACATACTCAACCCGGACGCGGGCAATTTCATCGCCGGGGATCTTCAAGAAGCCTTGCAGGTCGGGCAGGCCCATGATTTCGGACGCCAGGACAGTGGATTGCCGCACAACCTGGGTGCTTGTGCTTTGGCTCTGCGTCTGGCCGTTGTCGCTCATGCTGAACGAGTCATTGACCTGGCCGCGCTCTATCTCCTGCTCGCCTAGTTCATGCTCCATGCTCTTGGCGGTTTCGGAATCACCGGCGCGAAGGATGCACTTCACGGATGTATTTGCGATGAGCGTTTGCGCTTCGTCGCGGCCGTAGGTCGTGCGAAGCTGCGCCACGGTCTGCAAGCCAAGGACGCACCGGCCGCCATACTTGCGCAGCTTCGTGAGGCCCGCGCGCAGGCTGGTCACTTTGCCCAGGCTATCGACTTCATCCATGACGAACCACAAGCCGCGCTCCTGGTTCTCGGACAAGCTCAAGCCCTCCACCAGTGCCATTTCCAAGGCCGTGGCAACAAGGTTGCGCAGCATGCCCATTTGATCGTCGCGGTAGGTGATGAACAGCCAGTTGTCGCGCCAGTCGTCTTGTATCCATTGCCGGATTGAAAACTTGCCCTCGTCGGGCAGGTAATCGAAAACGGACAGGTAAGGCAGCATCGTGGCCCGCGTGTTGTTCAGCATCTTGTCGTTGCCGCGCTGGCACATGACGGCGGCGGCCGTGCCCGACAAAAGCGGCTCTAGCTCCCGCTGGTCGGCACTCGTCATCCAATACATCAGGCGCTTCATGGAACGCTCGCCGCTGCGGTGCATGGACAGCATGGCCTTTGCCAGCAGTGTTTGCGCGAACAGTTGCCATTGCGCGGACTCGCCGCCCTCGATGTCGGGAATGATGGCCTTTGCGATGCGCTCGCAGTCGTAATCCGCGCGGATTTCCGCGAAGGGCGACCAATCGACGGAACGGCGGTCAAACGGGTTAAACAGCACGTCGCCAGGCTTGCCGAAGCGGGCATAGAAGCCCCCGGCCGGGTCGGCAATCACGGCCCGTTGCCCGCGTGCGCGGACGCTGCGCAACATGCCATTGATGACCTGCGTTTTACCCGCGCCCGTGGTGCCGGTGATGAGGAAGTGTTGCGCTTCCAGCATGCGCGGAATCGTCACGCCGCCAATGCTCACGTCTGCATCGTCGCGGCCCTTGCGGCCCGACGTGCGCGCGTCCAGTTCGCCCGCATCGACAACGCGCGAACCTCGCCGCACGGCTTCATCCCCTGCCCCGCTGCCTGCGCTGCCAAGGCGCAAGCTGGCGAACATGGCCAGCCAGGCACCTTGAGCGAACACGCCATAAACAAGCATGGCAACAGTGCCTAACAACTTGTGATCGGTGTTGAACCAATACACGGCCAGGCCAGCAGGTGCGATGCTGGCCAGGTGGCGCAACGTCCAGCCGATATTCTCGGATGCGAAGGCACCGCGCCCGGCTTTGCGTAGCTCGTTCAAGCTGTAGATGATCGGCCCGGCGATCATGATGAGCACGACTACATCGGCCAAGGTGCGGGAGATTTCAGACAGCGCCAGGTGCGTGACAAGCACAATCACCAGTGGCGCAAAGATCATCAAGCCGTCCATGCTGCCCCCTTCCCGGCCGCTGCCGCCAGTCGGCTTTCAAGCTCTTGTAGGCGCGGCAAGTCGGCCTTGCGTATCCAGTAGGGCCGCTGCACTGCCACGGTGAAAAGCAAGCCCGAAGCGTCGGGCTTGCTGTGATGCTCGGTGATGTGCAGCCACGCGCCCGCCTCGGCTTCGGCCGGGCGCTCGTCGCTCACGCATTCGATGACTTCAAACGCCAGGATGCCAAGCGCGCGCCAGTCGTCGCCATCGAGCCGCGCGCCCTCGGCCGCGAACGCTAGGCCCAAGGCCGCAAGATGCCCGCGTGCCTGTTCCTCTCCCATGCGGTGATAGCGGATGCGGCGGCCGTAGCTGCTGCGGATGCGGGCAATCTCGGCATTGTCATGGACAGACAGCGCGCGGCGCTCGGCACCAAGGCGGGAAAACTCGGCATCGAGCGCGGCCAGGCGCTCGGGCGTCGGGTTGTTGTGTCGCTCGCCGGTGAGAATGGCGCGCAAGTCGCTGATGCACTCAAGCGCGCATTCGTAGGCTATCGCTTCATCCTGCGTCCATTTCGGACGCGGGCCGCCAGCGGCAAGGATGCCCGCATTGATGCTATCGACGGCCCGCGAAAACTCGCGTTTTGCCTTGTCGCCCGGCGCGGCCTGGTGGTGGGTGTTGTCTTGCATGGTTGCTACCTCCTATCGGTCATAGCCGCGTGGCTTGCGCGCGGGTTCGGGTTGTGGGCTGCGCTCCGGCTCGCGGGCTTGCTCCGGTGCCTGGCGCGCGGGTTCGTGGGTTGCCTTCTTCGCCTGGTCGGCTTTCTCTCGCTCGCTGGCAATGAAGGCTTTGCCGCGGGCTTGCGCCTCGTCACGCTCTGCGCGGCGGCGGTGCAATTCGTCGTTCATGGCCTTGCTGTCGAACTCGACGCGCAAGCCGGTTTTTAGCGCGGCCTCGATCACCTGCCGCTTGAATTCCTGACTGCCTTCGATCTTCAAGCCTGGGCCGAATTTCTGAACAGCCAGGCGCAATCCCGCCTCTACCGCCTGGGTGTCCTTGTCGGCCGTGACGGTCACATGCTGTCCGGCGTCGATCACCAGCGCGCGGCGCTTGGCCTGGTCGGCGTAGTAGGTGACATTCCCGGCCCGGTCGATGGAATAGGCGAGATTGCGGGCAAGCTGCGCGGCCTCGTCGCTCTCACGCTTGCGCCTGCTGCTGCCCTCGATCGTGTTGGCCTCGGCGGCCGGTGCCGGGCTGCTGTCTCGCTGGCGTCGAAGCTCGGCCAGGGCGTTTTCATCGCCTTTGTTCGCACGCTCGGCCAGGAAGGTGCGGTAACGCTCTTGGTAGCGCTGGCCGTGCTTCTCTTTGAGTTGCTGGCGTTCGTCGCGGATGGCTTCGCGCAAGGCCATATCCTTCGTGACGCGCTCCATGCGGGCAATGGACAATGCGGCCTTGCGCACGGTGGCGGGCTTGCTGCGGTCGGCCTGCAAGGCGCGGCGTTCGGCCTGGTACTCGTCACGGATGGCGGCCCGGCGCTCACGCTCGGCCAGGCGCTGCGCGTCCCATTCGGCGGCCTTCTGCTTGGCCTGGCCAGGCTGGCTTTCGCGGAAGGCTTGCCATAGCTCGCGGCGCGGCGATGGCCGGGCTTCTGCCGCTTCGCGGCCCTGCTGCGCGGCATAGACCTGGCGCAAGATGGGCGCGGCTTCGCTGAACGAAAGGCGCATTTCCTGGGTGAGAAAGTCGGACACGTTGAGATTGCGCGAACCGGCTTTGATGCGGTCGCTGCCGTCCCTGCCCTTCGTGACTTCGTATTTTTCAGGGATGACGCCGTGTGTCTTGGATAGGTGCGCCAGTAAGCGGCGGG
>NZ_AMXA01000048.1 GCF_000310145.2 Thauera sp. 28 | reverse complement strand
GCTTGCGCCGCTCCCACGGCATCCTGCTGCGGTCGATCACCCCCCAGTGGGAGCGGCGCAAGCCGCGAGCTTTTCTCGACATCCCACCAAGCCACGTCGCCTCCCCCCTCCCAGCTCCCGCCGCCCCGAACGCGGTGCCATAATCCCGGCTATGAACGCCCTCACTACCCCCAGCCTCGCCGCATCCCTGGACACCGCCCCCTTCCGTGCCCGTCGCGCTCGCCTGCTCGCGCGCATGCAGGCCGCGGGCGGCGGCGTCGCCATCCTGCCCACCGCCCCCGAGCGCGTGCGCAACCGCGACGCCCACTACGCCTACCGCCACGACAGCTACTTCTACTACCTCACCGCCTTCCGCGAGCCAGAGGCGGTCGTCGTGCTCGTTGCGGGCAAGGAGACGAAGCAGATCCTGTTCTGCCGCGAGAAGAACGAGGAGCGCGAGATCTGGGACGGCTACCGCTGGGGCCCGGACGCCGCACGCGAGGCCTTCGGCTTCGACGAGGCGTGGACCATCGGCGACCTCGAGAAGCGCCTGCCCGACTACCTCGCTGACCAGCCCCTGCTGTGGACCAGCCTCGGCTACGACAACGACTGGGACGCCAAGGTACTGGGCGCGCTCAACGCGGTGCGCGACAAGGCCCGCAGCGGCCTCACCCCACCGCACTCGGTGCGCGACCTGCGCGCCGAACTCGATGAGATGCGCCTGGTCAAGGACTGTTCCGAGCTCGCCACCATGCGCCGCGCGGCACAGATCTCTGCCGACGCCCATTGCCGCGCGATGCGCGCCACCCGCCCGGGGCGCTTCGAATACGAGATCGAGGCCGAACTGCTGCACGCCTTTCGCGCCGCCGGCAGCCAGGCGCCGGCCTACACCTCGATCGTGGCCGGCGGCGCCAACGCCTGCGTGCTGCACTACGTCGACAACGACCAGCCCCTGGCCGACGGCGCACTGCTGCTCATCGACGCCGGCTGCGAGCTCGACGGCTACGCCTCGGACATCACCCGCAGCTTCCCGGTCAACGGCCGCTTCTCCGCCCCCCAGCGTGACGCCTACGAAATCGTGCTCGCCGCCCAGGCGGCAGCGCGCGACGCCACCCGCCCGGGCGCGCACTGGAACGAGCCGCACGACGCCGCGGTGAAGGTGCTCGCTCAGGGCATGATCGACCTCGGTGTGCTGAAGGGCAGCCTCGACGCCGTGCTCGAAAACGGCGACTACCGTCGCTTCTACATGCACCGCACCGGCCACTGGCTGGGCATGGACGTGCACGATGCCGGCGAGTACAAGCTCGGCGGCGAGTGGCGAGCGCTGGTCGAGGGCATGGTGCTGACCATCGAGCCGGGCATGTACATCCGCCCGGCCGACGACGTGCCTGAAGCCTTCTGGAACATCGGCATCCGCATCGAGGACGACGCCGTCGTCACCGCCGACGGCTGCGAGCTGATCACCGAAGGCGTACCCAAGGCGGTCGCCGAGATCGAGGCGCTGATGCGCGAGGCGCGCCATGGCTGAAACGGCGGCCAGCCACGTGCATGATCTGCTCATCGTCGGCGCCGGGCCGGTCGGCCTGGCGCTTGCACTGACGCTCAAGGACGCCGGTCTCGATATCGTGCTCGCCGACACCCGCCCGCGCGAGGCCGTCACCCGAGACCCGCGCGACCTGGCGCTGGCGCACGGCACCGGGCTCACGCTGCAAGGCCTCGGTGTCTGGGATGCACTTCCCAAGACCGCGATCGCACACATCCACATCTCGCACCAGGGCGGCCTCGGCCGCACTCTGATCGATGCCAGCGAGCACGACCTGCCCGCGCTCGGCTACGTCGTCCCGGCGGGCGCCCTCGCCGCGGCCCTGCGTGCCCGGGTAGACGCCGCTGGCATCCCCGTGTTTGACGAAACCGAAGTGACCCAGCTCGCCCCCGGCGCCGACGACGTCATCGCCAGCCTCTCTGGTCCGGGCAGGCCCGCCGCAACCCTGCGCGCGCGGCTCGCGGCCTGCGCCGAGGGAGGCCTGCGCGCCGACGACGGCAACGTGGTCGAGCACGACTACGGCCAGCACGCGCTCATCGCCGACGTGCAGGTCGCCGGCGGTCACCGCGCCACCGCATTCGAGCGCTTCACCTCGCAAGGCCCGGTGGCGCTGCTGCCCAAGGGCGAAGGCTACGCGCTGGTGCATGTCGCCCGCCCCGAGACCGCCGACGAACTGCTCGCGCTCGACGATGCCGCCTACCTCGCCCGCCTGCAGACCCACATCGGTGGTCGCGCCCGCCTCACCAGTGTCGGCCCACGCCTGCGCTACCCGTTGGTACTGCGCTACCGGCGCTCGACGATTGCCGAGCGCACGGTGTGGCTCGGCAATGCCGCGCAGACCCTGCACCCGGTCGCCGGCCAGGGTTTCAACCTGGCGCTGCGCGACGTGTGGGCGCTTGCCGAGACACTGCTGCGTAAGGTGGATTCGCACGCGTTTGGCGCGCACGGCGAAAAAACGTGCGTCCGTGAGGATATCGGCCGTGCCGAAGTCCTCGCGGCCTATGCGCGCGCGCGCGGCCTGGACCGCCTGGGCACGATCCGCTTCACCGACACCCTGGTGCGGGTGTTCAGCAACGACTTCGCGCCGCTGCGCCACGCTCGCGGCGCAGCGCTGGTCGCGCTCGACCTGCTGCCGCCACTACGCCATTTCGTCGCCCGCCGCATGATGTTCGGCGCCCGCGCCTGGCCCTGACCGGGGCGGGCACTCATCAAACCCTCGCGGCTGGCGCCGCTCCCACCCAGGTAATCAGCTGCTACGGGGCTCTGTAGGAGCGGCGCCAGCCGCGAGCTTTTGGGGCTTGCGACGGCACTATCGCCCTCAAACCCTCGCGGCTGGCGCCGCTCCTACAGGGGGTTCCCGGCCGCACTTGCTCCACGGCACAATCCGCGAGCGCTCATGAACGGCGCCCGAGATCGGGCGCCGCGCGGGTCAGAACGCCGGCACCACCGCGCCCTGGTACTTGTCGGCGATGAACTGCCTCACTTCTTCAGAGTTGAGCGCAGCAGCCAGCTTCTTCATCGCCGCGCTGTCAGCGTTGTCCTCGCGCGCCACCAGCAGGTTGGCGTACGGCGAGCTGGCGTCCTCGATGAACAGCGAGTCCTGCAGCGGATTCAGCTTGGCCTCGATCGCGTAGTTGGTGTTGATCACCGCCAGGTCGACCTGGTTGAGGATGCGCGGCAGAGTCGCAGCCTCGAGTTCGCGGATGCGCAGCTTCTTGGGATTGGCGGCGATGTCCTTTTGCGTCGCCGACACACTGTTGATGTCCTTCAGCGTGATCAGACCATTCTTGGCCATCAGCAGCAGCGCGCGGCCGGAGTTGGAGGGGTCGTTGGGAATCGCCACGGTGGCGCCGTCCGGGATATCGGTTGCGGCCTTGTGCTTGGCGGAATAGGCACCGAGCGGCTCGACGTGCACCTTGGTCACCACGACCTGGATGTCGTTCTTCTGCTTCTGCTTGAAGGCGTCCAGATAGGGTTGGTGCAGGAAGAAGTTGCCGTCGACGCGCTTCTCGTTGGTCTGCATCGAGGGCTGGACGTAGTCGGTGAATACCTTCACCTCCAGTTCCACGCCGTCCTTGGCCAGCAACGGCTTGACGAATTCGAGGATCTCGGCGTGCGGCACCGGGGTGGCGGCGATGACCAGGCGGTCGGCTGCAGACGCGGTGGCAGCGGCGCCCAGGGTAAGGGCGCCAAGACTGGCGATGAAGAGTTTGCGCAGGGTATGCGACATGGACAGCTCCTTTGTGAGGATCACTTGCGGGTGAAATACAGCACCAGGCGGTCGCCCGAGTACTGGATGATCTGCACCAGCACCACCAGCAGAGCGACGGTGATCACCATCACCTCGGTCTGGAAGCGCTGATAGCCGAAACGGATGGCGAGGTCGCCGAGGCCGCCGCCGCCGATCACGCCCGACATTGCGGCATAGGACATCAGCGTGATCGCGGTTACCGTCACTGCGGCGATCAGGCCCGGCAGGGCCTCGGGCAACAGGGCGCCGAAGATGATGCGCCAGGTGCGGATACCCATCGCCTGGCAGGCCTCGATGACGCCGCGATCGACTTCGCGCAGCACGTTCTCGACCAGGCGGGCAAAGAAAGGCGCCGTGCCCACCACCAGCGGCGGGATCGCGCCTTCGACGCCGAGCGAGGTGCCGATCAGGATCACCGTCACCGGGATCATCACGATCAGCAGGATCAGGAAGGGCACCGAGCGCAGCACATTGACCACGAAGGACAGCACTGCATAGACGAAGCCCTGCTCCAGCAGCTGCCGCCTGGCGGTGACGAACAGCAGGATGCCCAGCGGCAGGCCGAGCAGGATGGTGAAGA
Organism: Thauera sp. 28; assembly: GCF_000310145.2. GTDB lineage: Bacteria > Pseudomonadota > Gammaproteobacteria > Burkholderiales > Rhodocyclaceae > Thauera > Thauera mechernichensis. The sequence continues at coordinate 13,111 of NZ_AMXA01000048.1, read as the reverse complement.
ACAGCGACACGCCGGTCATCACCAGGGTCTCCCAGGTGGCGACGCCGATGTCGCTCCAGTCGATGACGGACAGGTCCATTACTGCAGCACCTCGTGGTGGATCTGGTGGCGGTCGAGTTCGGCGAACACGGCGCCGATATCATCCTCGCTACCCTCGAGCTCGAGCAGCAGCTGGCCGAAAGGCACGTCCTTGATGCTCGACACCTCCCCCTGCAGGATCGTGATCTGCACCTTGGCGCCGGCCATGATGCGACTGAGGATGGGCTGGTAGGTGACGTCGCCGATGTAGGTCAGGCGCACCAGGGTGCCGCGCAGCTTGTCGCTCATGTAAGCATGTGCCGGATCGTAACTGGCCGCGGCGAGCGCGTCGCTCTGCGCCACCATGCTGCGTGTCACCGGATGCTGCGGATGCAGGAACACGTCGGCCACCCTGCCCGCTTCGACGATGCGCCCACCGTCGATCACCGCGACGCGGTCGCAGATCGTGCGGATGACCTGCATCTCGTGGGTGATCAGTACGATGGTGAGGCCGAGCTGGCGGTTGATGTCGAGCAGCAGGCGCAGGATGGACTGCGTGGTCTCGGGGTCGAGCGCCGAGGTCGCCTCGTCGCACAGCAACAGCTGCGGCCGGTTGGCGAGCGCACGCGCGATACCCACGCGCTGCTTCTGGCCGCCTGAGAGCTGCGAGGGGTACTTGTGGCCATGCTCGGAAAGCCCCACCAGCGCCAGCAACTCCTTCACGCGCGCGGCGCGCGCGGTGGCGTCGGTGTGGCCGGTCGCCTTCAGCGGCCAGTCGATGTTATCGGCCACCGTCTTGGCGTTGAGCAGATTGAAGTGCTGGAAGATCATGCCGACACGCCGGCGCAGCGCGTACAGGCCTTCGCTGTCGAGCGAGGTGATGTCTTCGCCGTCAATCAGCACGCGCCCGGCCGAGGGGCGCTCGAGCAGGTTGAGGGTGCGGATCAGCGTACTCTTGCCTGCGCCCGAACGGCCGATGATGCCGAACACCTCGCCGGCGCCGATCTCCAGGCTGACGTCGGCGAGCGCGGAGACGTCGCGGCCGTCGGCAGCGCGATAGGTCTTGTGCAGGTTCTCGATACGGATCACGGTGAGCGCCCGGGCAGGAAAAAACCTGCGATCTTACCCCTAGCTCAGACTCGACACCACCACGCCGAACTTGTAGGCTCGCCGCCACCCTGGCAAGCATCCGCTCTATTGTGCGCCCCGTTGCGCGCCCCCGCACTCATCAAGGAACGCACACCATGCAGCACGACGACCACCGCAGGCCTGGCGCCAACTTCGCCCCCGCCACCCTCGCCGCCCAGGGCCTCGGCGCGAGCACGATGCCGCACCGCGACATCGTGCCGCCGATCCATATGGCGAGCACCTTCGAGCGTGCCGAGGATGGCAGCCTGCCGGGCGGCCGCATCTACGCCCGCGACGCCAGCCCGGCCTACGACCCTGCCGAAGCCCTGCTGTGCGAGCTCGAAGGCGGCGCGGCGGCGGCATTGTTCGCCTCCGGCATGGCCGCCGCATCGGCTGTGCTGCTGGCACTCAAGCCGGGCGCACGCATCGTCGCTCCGCACGACATGTACTGGTCGCTGCGCAACTGGTTGATCGGCTTCTCCGCCAACTGGCAGATCGGCCTCGATTTCTATGCCGACACCGACGAACTCGCCGGATTGCTGCAGGCGCCGGCCGATCTGGTATGGGCCGAGACCCCCGCCAACCCGACCTGGGACATCATCGATATCGCCCGCGCGGCCAGGCTCGCCCACGCCGCCGGCGCCCGTCTGGTGGTGGACTCCACGGTACCGACCCCGGTCTTCACCCGCCCGCTGGCGCTCGGTGCAGATATCGTCATGCACTCGGCGACCAAGTACCTCAACGGTCATTCCGACGTCGTCGCGGGCGTGCTCGTCACCGCCGCCGCCGACGATTTCTGGAGTCGCATAAAGACCGCACGTGCAGCCGGCGGCGCCGTCCTCGGCCCCTTCGAGGCCTGGCTGCTCAACCGCGGTCTGCGTACGCTGTTTCCGCGCGTACGCACGGCGGCAGCGTCGGCGCTGCACATCGCACAGCACTTCGAACACCATCCCGCCGTGCTCGAGGTGCGCTACCCCGGCCTCCCCAGCCACCCCGGCCATGCTATCGCCTGCAGGCAGATGATCGGCGGCTTCGGCGCCATGCTGTCGCTGCGGGTGCGCGGTGGCGCCGCGGCGGCGCACGAGGTGGCCGCCCGGGTGCGCATCTTCCGGCGCGCAACCTCGCTCGGCTCGGTGGAAAGCCTCATCGAGCACCGCGCCATGGTCGAAGGACCGGGCACGCGCTGCCCCGACGACCTGCTGCGCCTGTCGGTGGGCATCGAGGACACCGAGGACCTCGTTGCCGACCTGGAGCAGGCACTGGCTTGCCGCCCCGCCGGCGCGCAACCGAGCACCTGAGCGCTTGCCGCATGTACCAATGCAGCGTTGTCATTACGCTGCACTGCGACAGCCGACACGCCAAGGGTTTGAACGATGGGGTAAAATGCCGGGCTTTCATCGCTCGCTCCCGCCCATGCAGTTCGCCGGCTTTACCTTGCGCAACAATCTCTTCGTCGCTCCGATGGCCGGGGTGACGGATCGTCCTTTCCGCCAGTTGTGCAAGAAACTGGGCGCAGGCGTGGCCGTGTCCGAGATGGTGACGTCCAACTCCCTGCTCTATGGCAGCGAAAAGACCCGTCGCCGTGCAGATCACACCGGCGAGGTCGACCCGATCTCGGTGCAGATTGCCGGCGCCGACCCGGCAATGATGGCCGAGGCCGCAAAGTACAACGCCGACAATGGCGCGCAGATCATCGACATCAACATGGGTTGCCCGGCCAAGAAGGTGTGCAACGTGATGGCTGGCTCGGCGCTGATGCAGGACGAACCGCTGGTGGCGCGCATCCTCGAAGCGGTGGTCAAGGCCGTGCCCGATACCCCGGTCACGCTCAAGTTCCGCACCGGCTGGAACCGTGCCAACAAGAACGCGCCGACGATCGCCCGCATCGCCGAGGCGTCCGGCATCCGCGCCATCGCCATCCACGGCCGTACCCGCGCCGACCAGTACATGGGCGAGGCCGAGTACGACACCATCGCCCACGTCAAGACCCTGGTGAGCATCCCGGTGATCGCCAACGGCGACATCACCAGTCCACAGAAAGCGAAGCACGTCCTTGACTACACCGGCGCCGATGGCGTCATGATCGGGCGCGCCGCACAGGGCCGGCCGTGGATCTTCCGCGAGATCGAGCACTACCTCGCCACCGGCGAGCTGATGCCGCCGCCGCTGGTGAGCGAGATCCATCAGGTCTGCCGCGAACACCTCGCCGACCTGTACGGCTTCTACGGCGACGAGCGCGGCGTCAAGATCGCGCGCAAGCACATCTCCTGGTACACCAAGGGCCTGGTCGGCTCGGCGGCGTTCCGCCGGGCGATGAACCAGATCCCCGACATTCCCGCCCAGCTCGCCGCCGTTGACGACTTCTTCGGCCAGCTAGCCGAGGCCGATGCGCGCCTGAGCTACGAAGCCGACGAAAACCTGCAGGAACTCGCCGCATGAGCCGCAACAACGAGATCGCGGACGCCGTCGTTCGCACCCTGGATCAGTATTTCCGCGACCTCGACGGCGAGAAACCGGGCGCCATCCATGACATGGTGATCCGTAACGTCGAACGCCCGATGCTGCAGTTCGTTCTCGAGCAGGCCAAGGGCAACCAGACGGTCGCCGCCGAGATGCTGGGCATCAACCGCAACACGCTGCGCCGCAAGCTCACCGACTACGAACTGCTGTAAGCCGCCACCGCGCGCTCTTCGGCTCGAACCGGAAGGCGCGGCGCGCACCTCGACCCTCCGTTTTTCTCAATCCTCAGCCCAGTCACCACGATGAACGTCACCCAAGCCCTGATCAGTGTTTCCGACAAACGCGGCGTGCTCGAATTCGCCCGCGAGCTCTCCGCGCTCGGCGTCAAGCTGCTGTCGACCGGCGGCACCGCCAGCCTGTTGCGCGAAGCCGGCCTCGAGGTGACAGACGTTTCCGAGCACACCGGCTTCCCGGAGATGCTCGACGGCCGCGTCAAGACCCTGCACCCCAAGGTGCATGGCGGCATCCTCGCCCGTCGTGATCTCGCCGAGCACATGGACACGATCGCTGCACACGACATCGGCCGCATCGACCTCGTGGTGGTGAACCTCTACCCCTTCCAGCAGACCGTGGCCAAGCCCGACTGCTCGCTGGAAGATGCGATCGAGAACATCGACATCGGCGGCCCCACCATGGTGCGCGCCGCGGCCAAGAACCACGGCAACGAAGACGGCGGTGTCGGCATCGTCACCGACCCCGAGGACTACGCCGGCATCGTCGCCGAGCTCAAGTCCAACGCCGGCAAGCTCAGCCACAAGACCCGCTTCGCGCTCGCGGTGAAGGCCTTCACCCACACTGCGCGCTACGACTCGGCGATCTCCAACTACCTCACCGCGCTGGTCACCAACGACGCCGGCGACGTGTCGCTGCAGACCTACCCCGAGCGCCTGCAGCTCGCCTTCGACAAGGTGCAGGACCTGCGCTACGGTGAGAACCCGCACCAGACAGCGGCCTTCTACCGCCAACCGGGCGCAGCCGAGGGTGGCGTTGCCGGCTACACCCAGTTGCAGGGCAAGGAGCTGTCGTACAACAACATCGCCGACGCAGACGCGGCCTGGGAATGCGTCAAGGCCTTCGACGGCCCGGCCGCCGCCTGTGTCATCGTCAAGCACGCCAACCCCTGCGGCGTGGCCGTCGCCGCCAGCCCGCTCGAAGCCTACAAGAAGGCCTTCGCCACCGACCCGACCTCTGCCTTCGGCGGCATCATCGCCTTCAACGGCGAGGTTGACCGTGCCGCCGCGGAAGCGGTGTCGGCGCAGTTCCTGGAGGTGCTGATTGCGCCGTCCTACACTGCCGACGCGCTCGAACTGCTCGCCGGCAAGAAGAACGTGCGCGTGCTCACCTGCCCGCTCGGCCAGCCCGCAGGCGCCTTCGACTACAAGCGTGTCGGTGGCGGCCTGCTCGTGCAGAGCGCCGACGAGGCTCGCATCCAGGTCGCCGACCTCAAGGTCGTCACCCAGCGCGCACCGACTGACGCCGAGATGCGCGACATGCTGTTCGCCTGGCGCGTGGCCAAGTACGTCAAGTCCAACGCCATCGTGTACTGCAAGGACGGCATGACCATCGGCGTCGGCGCCGGCCAGATGAGCCGCGTCGACTCCGCCCGCATCGCCAAGATCAAGGCCGAGAACGCCGGTCTGCAGATCGCCGGCTGCGTGGTCGCCTCCGACGCCTTCTTCCCCTTCCGCGATGGCCTCGACGTGCTCGCCCAGGCTGGCGCCACGGCGGTGATCCAGCCGGGCGGCTCGATGCGCGACGAAGAGGTCATCGCCGCCGCCAACGAGCAGAACATCGCCATGGTGTTCACCGGCTTCCGCCACTTCCGCCACTAATAACGACATCCTCCCCGCAGAGATCCGGAGCAGCTCATGAAAGTCCTCGTCATCGGTTCAGGCGGTCGCGAACACGCGCTGGCCTGGAAGCTCGCCCAGTCGCCCAAGGTCACCCGCGTGCTGGTGGCGCCGGGCAACCCCGGCACCGCTGCCGAGAAGCTGCTGCAGAACGTACCGGTCACCGATATCAAGGTGCTGGTCGAACTGGCCAAGCGCGAACAGGTCGCCTTCACCGTGGTCGGCCCCGAAGCCCCGCTCGCGGCCGGCGTTGTGGACGCCTTCCGCGCCGCCGGCCTGCCGATCTTCGGCCCCACCAAGGCGGCTGCGCAGCTCGAGAGCTCGAAGGACTTCGCCAAGCAGTTCCTCGTCCGCCACAACATCCCGACCGCGAAGTACCAGACCTTCTCGGACGCTGCCGAGGCGCACGCCTACATCGACACCGAGGGCGCGCCGATCGTGATCAAGGCCGACGGCCTGGCTGCGGGCAAGGGCGTCGTGGTGGCGATGACGGCAGACGAGGCCCATGCCGCGATCGACATGATGCTGCTCGACAACAAGATGGGTGATGCCGGCGCGCGCGTGGTCATCGAGGAATTCATGGAGGGCGAGGAAGCCAGCTTCATCGTCATGGCCGACGGCAGGAACGCGCTCGCGCTCGCCACCAGCCAGGACCACAAGCGCCTCAAAGACGGCGACCAGGGCCCCAATACCGGCGGCATGGGCGCGTATTCGCCCGCTCCGGTGGTGACCCCCGACGTGCATGCACGCGTGATGCGCGAGATCATCAACCCGACGCTGGCCGGCATGACTGCCGACGGCCTGCCTTACATCGGCTTCCTCTATGCCGGGCTGATGATCGACGGCGACGGCCGTCCGCGCGTGGTCGAGTTCAACTGCCGCATGGGCGATCCGGAAACGCAACCGATCATGATGCGGCTCAAGACGGACCTCGCAGACCTCATCGAAGCGGCCATCGCCGGCAAGCTCGACCACACCGAAGCCGAGTGGGATCGCCGCTTTGCGCTGGGAGTTGTGCTGGCTGCCGCCGGCTACCCGGACAGCCCGCGCAAGGGCGACGCCATCACCGGCCTGCCCGCCAACGAGCTCGAGGACGTGCATGTGTTCCATGCCGGCACCGCCGACGAGGACGGCCAAGTCGTCACCGCCGGCGGCCGCGTGCTGTGCGTGACTGCGCTCGGCGACAACGTGCGCACGGCGCAGAAGCGCGCCTACGAGATCGCCGACATGATCCAGTTCGAGGGCCGCCAGTACCGCCGCGACATCGGCCACCGCGCCATCGGCCGCAAGCTCTGATGACGATGCAGGCCGAGATCGTAAAGCCCTGGTTCACGGGGCTGCAGTCGCGCATCGTCGGCCGCCTCGAAGCCTTCGATGGCGTCGCCTTCCGTGCCGACGGCTGGGAGCGCCCGGGCGGCGGTGGCGGGCTGACGCGAGTGATCGAGGACGGTAACTTCTTCGAGCGCGGCGGGGTCAACTTTTCCCACGTCACCGGCGACGCCATGCCGGCCTCGGCCACTGCCCACCGCCCCGAACTCGCCGGCCGGCGCTTCGAGGCCATGGGCGTGTCGCTCGTGCTGCACCCGCGCAACCCCTGGTGCCCCACGGTGCACATGAACGTGCGCTGCTTCATCGCCATGGCCGAGGACAAGGCCCCGGTGTGGTGGTTCGGCGGCGGCATGGACCTGACGCCGTATTACGGCTTCGAGGACGACGTCCGCCACTTCCACGCCACCTGCAAGGCAGCCGTGCTGCCCTGGGGCGGCGAGGCGGAGCACCGCCGCCTCAAGGACTGGTGCGACCGTTACTTCTTTCTCAAGCACCGTAACGAGCCACGCGGCGTGGGCGGGCTGTTCTTCGACGATCTCGGCGCCGACGGCCAGACCGATTTCGATACCGCCTTCGGGCTGACACGCTCGGTCGGCGAAGCCTTCCTCGACGCCTACCTGCCGATCATCGAGCGCCGCAAGGACATTGCCTACGGCGAACGCGAGCGCGACTTCCAGGCCTACCGCCGCGGCCGCTACGTGGAGTTCAACCTGGTGTTCGACCGCGGCACACTGTTTGGCCTGCAGTCCGGCGGTCGTACCGAATCGATCCTGATGTCGATGCCACCGATCGTGAAGTGGCGCTACGACTGGCACCCCGAGCCCGGCAGCCCCGAGTCGCAGCTCTACGACATCTTTCTCAAGCCGCGGGACTGGGCCTGAGCCTGGCGCTTTGGGCTCGACGCAGGCGCAAAGGCCTTAAACCCCTCGCGGCTCGCGCCGCTCCTACAGGGGGCGACGCGCGTTGGGTTTGCTGTAGGAGCGGCGCCAGCCGCGAGATTTTCTTCCTCCAAGCACACCTGCCATCCCTGGCCCTAGAAAGCGCAGAGGGCCGCAAACACTACGCCCGCGGCCCCCTTGTGCCCAGCCCTGCGCTGCCTTCAGGCCGCTGCGGCCGAGCCCACCTTCTCCGCCGCGGCACGGTAGTGGCGCTGGGCGTCTGCCGGACGCTCGAGCGTGTCGAACAGGTGTGCCAGCGCAAGATGCGTATCCACCGCCGGCGACTGCTTGAGCGAGGCTTCGAGGTAGCTCTGCGCCTTGCCCCACAGTTCACTGCGCCGGCACAGCTGGCCAAGGGCAAACAGCAGGCCGCTGTCCTGAGGATGCGCCTCGAGCCAGCCTTCGGCCTTCTGCAGGCAGCTGCGCGCATCCTCGTTCGACGCCGCGCAGTAGGCGTACAGGCGCGCCAGCGCCGTATCCCAGCGTTCGTCGAGCAGACGCTCGACCTGGCGCCGGACCGTCACACCATGGCCGGCGCGCGCCATCAGCGGCAGTGCGCGCTCCACCAGACCCCGATCCTGCAACTCGTCCTCGGGGATCTCCTTCCAGTACTGCGCAAGCGCCGCAGCGTCGCCCGCCAGCTGCTTCATGCGCTCGATGTGTGCCCGCCTCAGCTTGGGCGCGGCCTGCTCATCGCTGAGAGCCTTGTGCTTGCGCAGCTGGCGTACGTGATGCACCAACTCGTCCCAGCGCCCCAATGCCAGCGCCACCCGTGACTCCAGCCGCAGCATGGCGATGTGCTTGTGACCGGCATCGCGCAAGGTCTGCAGGCGGCTCGCGGCAACGTCGAACTGACGGCTTTCGATGGCGAGCTCGGCCTCGGTCATCAGGCGAGCTACTTCACTGCCCTTCTCTTCTGCGGCGTGCCCCAGCCACTCCTGGTAACGGGCCTCGTCCTGCAGGCCGTGCGCCGCGCGCGCAGCCACCAGTGCAGCCATGGACGAGCCCGCGCTCGCAGTGTATGCAGTCGAGGCCGACTTGAGCGATTGCGAGAAACGGCCTTCGAACAGGGCATTGATCGCGCCATGCAGCGCGCGATCGGCCTTTTGCCGGCGTCGGCGCTCACGCCAGCTGGCAACCCGGGCAGGCAGACCAAGCGTGCGACCGATGACCTTGAGCAGCAGGTGGACGAGCAGCACGCCGACGACGAGCAGGACGATGAACAGGTTCAGCGAGATCTGCGCCCGCCAGGGCGACAGCACAACCAAGACATAGCCGTCATTCACACCGGCAACCATCGCCACGCCGACAGCGAGGGCGAAGATGCCGATCAACCAGATCAGTGCGCGCATCGACTGGCCCTCACTCGCTCACGGCCGGCGCCGCGCCTGCCGAATCGCCACCTTCCGTGCCTTCTGCAGCGCCGGCCTCCTGGGCTTCGGCGGCAACCTCGGCGGCCTCCACCGACGTGCCCGCAGCGGGCGCCGCAGTCGCCGCAGTCGCCGCAGCCGGCGCGGCCGCAGGGACGTCCTGTGCCGGCGTGGTGGGCACTTGCGGCCGACCGCTACGCGCTTGCGCAAGGCGCAGCGCATTGAAGGTCTCGGACAGGTTGTGCGGCTCATAGCGCACCCGCACCGCCTCCAGGGTCTTGAGTTCAGTCAGCGCAGCCTGCACGCGAGCGTCACGCGGGTCGAAGAAACGCTCCACCCAGGCGCGTGCCTGCGCCAGGTCGGCCTCGTAGGTGCGGCCATCGCGGGCCAGCAGCGCGAGGCGCGCGGTGAGCAGGCGGATCTTGAGGTTCTCGCGCAGGAAAGCGTTCTGCGCCGGCGCCAGCAACACCGGCTCTGCCTGGTCGAGACGCTCGACCCGGATAAGGGTGCGCACTTCGTGCCAGACGTCTGCCGCCAGCGCTTCGCCAAGGCGCCACGCGCTGGCCATCCAGCCTGCCAGCCCGGTGCTTTCGCCCGGTGCCAGATCGCGGCCGACCGCAGCCTCCACCGGCAACTGCCCCTCGAAGGCGAGCGGCAGTGCGTCGGCGCGCTCGAGCAGGCGCTCAAGGCGAAGGCTCAGGCCCGAGACGTCGAGTACCGGCTGCAACTTGAGCGCGTCGATGTCGTTTGCCAACGCACGCCGCAGCCCGGCAAGCTGACCCCGATCATGCAGCGCGAGGCGGGACTCGGCCTCCTGCAGCGCGATCAGCGCAGCCTCCACGTTGCCGGCAATCTGCAACTGCTGTGCGGCGAGCACCACCGCCTGCTCGACCTCGGCAATCACGCCGTCTTCACGCGTACGCGAGAACTCCTGATAAAGGGCTTCGAGCGCAGCGGCCTGGCCTTCGGTCTCCTCGACCTTGGCGCTCAACGCACCCAGGCGGCCCTGAAGCGCGGCGATCACTTCCTGTTGCTGGCGCACGATGCCGCGCGCCTCGCTCGCCACCCGCTCGCCCTCGGACAGGCGCTGCGCCAGTTCCTCGCGCAGGACGGTCGCGCCGACCCGCGTGTCGCGTGCCTGCCACACTGCCCAGCCGGCAATGCCGATCGCCACCAAGGCCAGCAACAGTGCCCACCACGCGGCAGCGCTGCGGCGCGGCGCGGCCACCACCCCCTGCTCGGCTCCGCCCGCAGGCTGGACCACATCGGTTGAAGTCTCGGCCGACGAGGCGGCTTCGCCGCGCTCCACCGTATCGGCACTCGTGCTTGCAGCGGCTTGCTCGCCGCGCGCCGCGTCGAGGGCATCGTCCTTACGATCGGGATGGGCGCTCGCCGGCGGCTGCGTGAGGGCGGGAGTCTCTTCTTTCATGGCTTCAGTGTAACCAAAGTGGTCCTCAAGTGCCTGCATCAGGCCGTCATCACCGGCGGGCGCCTCAATCACGTCAGCGAAACCGGCCTCGCGGGCCTGCTCGACGATGCGTGGATGAGTGGCGAACACCTTTACCTGGCGCAATGCCGCAAGCCCTTCAGCGCCGAGCATCTGCGCCAGGTTGCGGACGCCTTCACTGCTGGTCAGCAGCAGGGCGTCGACCTCACCGCGACCCACCGGCTGCAGCAACAGCGCAGGATCAAGCTCCGGACAGTAGCGCCGATAGCACGTGACATATTCAACACTGGCGCCGCGCTCGCGCAAGGTATCGGCAAGCAACTCGCGACCGCCGTCACCGCGGAAGATCAGCACCTTGCAGCCGGCCACAGCCTCTGCGGCAAACTCGGGCAGCGCAATCACAGCCTCGCTGTCGAACCCGACCTGCGGCGCAATGACCGCCTCGAAGCCATAGTCGCGCAGCACCCGCTCGCTGCCCTTGCCCACGGTCGACACGCGCAGACCGGCCGGCCAGGCGCGCCGCGGCAGGATGTACTGCATCGCGTAGTTGGCGGCATTGGGGCTGACAAAGAACGCCAGCTGGAACTCGTCGAGGCGGGGTACCACGGCCTCGAGCTGGGCAGGATCGGGCGCCGCACCGATCGCAATCACCGGAAAGCGCAGGGCTCGGCCACCTGCGGCCTCGATGCGCCGGCACAGGTTGTCGGCCTGCTCCTGCGGGCGCATCACGACCAGGCAGCGCCCTGCGAGAGGGCCGGCGCCCGGACCGGGCGCGGACGGGAGAGCGGGGGCGGTCGCCATCAGCTGTGTTCGCCGTCAGCCGATATCGGCCAGGATCGCCTCGGCGCCCTGCGCGCGCAGATCTTCGGCCAGTGCGCGGCCAAGCGCGTCGGCATCGGCGGGCGCGCCCTCGCGTTCGGCACGGACGATCTCGCTGCCATCGGGGCGGGCGACGAAACCTCGCAGCCACAACTGCCCTCCGCGGATCACCGCGTAGGCACCCAGCGGCACCTCGCAGCTGCCGGCCAGTGCGCGTGCGACTGCACGCTCGGCCAGCACGCAGGCGGCAGTATCGGCATCGACCAGGGGTTGCAGCCAGGCAATGACATCGGGCCGCGCCGCCAGGCATTCGATACCGAGCGCGCCCTGTCCGGCGGCCGGCAGCGACACCTCGGCCGGCATCACCGAGCGGATGCGCTCGCCCAGTCCGAGCCGGGTCAGCCCGGCCGCGGCGAGGATGATTGCGTCGTACTGGCCTTCGTCGAGCTTGCGCAGACGGGTGTCGAGGTTGCCGCGCAAGCTGGTCACGGCAAGGAAGGGATACTGCGCATGGATCTGCGATTCGCGGCGCAGCGAGGACGTCCCCACCACAGCCCCAGGGGGCATGTCCGCCAGGCTGTCGTAGCGATTGGAGACGAAGGCGTCGAGCGGAACCTCGCGCTCCGTGATGCAGGGCAGCACGAACTCATCGCCCATCACCATCGGTACGTCCTTCATCGAATGCACGGCGATGTCAGCGCGCCCATCGAGCAGGGCTGTTTCCAGCTCCTTCACGAACAGGCCCTTGCCGCCAACCTTCGCGAGCGGGCGGTCGAGGATCTGGTCACCGCGCGTGGTCATGCCCAGAAGCTCGACATTGCAGCCGGGATACAATCCCTCGAGCCGGGCCTTGATGTGCTCGGCCTGCCACAGGGCGAGACGGCTTTCACGGGTAGCGATGACGATGCGCTCGGGGGTCGCTTGGCTCACGATGGATAACTCACGTAACAAGTAGGAAGGTGCCGGGTACGGCCAGATTTCGCCGCACTGCAGCATCAGGGTTCGCACCAATGGTGCGCGGACAGGCCGGGATTCTAGCATGCGTGCCGATCGCACTCTTTTCCCCACCGACCGCCTTGCCTGGCACGCAGCACATCTCTCTGCGACGCCGGAGCGATGCACAACGCCGGGACGCCCTGACGTGAGCATGGACGATCAACGGCAGGTGCAGGGCCCCCTAGACGACAACCAGGAAACCAAGACACATGACCCAGGACAAGGACGCCCCGCTGCGTGAAGACATCCGCCTGCTCGGGCGCCTGCTCGGTGACACCGTGCGCGACCAGCAGGGCGCAGCCGCCTTCGAGCTGATCGAGCGCATCCGCCAGAACTCGGTGCGCTTTCGCCGCGACGACGACATTGCGGCCCGGCGCGAGCTCGAGGACATCCTCGATGCGCTGTCGCGCGACCAGACGATCCAGGTCGTGCGCGCCTTCAGCTACTTCTCGCACCTGGCCAACATCGCCGAGGACCAGCACCACATCCGGCGCTCGCGCGCGCACCTGGTGGCGGGCTCGGCCCCGCGCGAGGGCAGCCTGCCGCACGCGCTGCAGGCGGTGTTCGACAGCGGCGTGACCGATGCTGCAGGCCTGGTCGCGTTCTTTGACGGTGCGCTGGTGTCGCCGGTGCTCACCGCCCACCCCACCGAGGTGCAACGAAAGAGCATCCTCAACTGCGAGACCGTGATCGCGC
>NZ_AMXA01000047.1 GCF_000310145.2 Thauera sp. 28 | reverse complement strand
AACGCCCCCCGTAGGAGCGGCGCCAGCCGCGAGCTTTTCCTCGCCCGGCCCATCGCCGAAAAGGCTCGCGGCTGGCGCCGCTCCTACGGAAAAGCCTTGCGGGTGCGAGGAGCGTGGGAGCGGCACGAGCCGCGAGGGGTCGAAGGCGACATCGCCTGGGGCCTGTCCCCTGTTTCCCTGACCATCGAAGCGACGCGCCTCGGTCGCAGCCTTGGAGGCGGCGACGCTCGCTGCGCCGGCGTCCAGATCCTTGAGCCAGCCGCGGAACTCGAAGCGCTCGTACAGCGCGCGCAGCGCCACCTTGTCGTCCGCGCGCGCGGGCAGTTCATCGAGCGTCACCGGCAGCTCGACGTCGGTCGCCACCGTCACCAGCTTCTTGCCCAGCGGCAGGAAGTCCAGGTGTCGGCGCAGATTCTCGCCCACCTTGCCGCCCACCTTGTCGGCGTTGGCGACCAGGTTGTCGAGGGTGCCGTACTCGGTCAGCCATTTCACCGCCGTCTTGGGGCCGCACTTCTCCACGCCCGGCACGTTGTCCACCGTGTCGCCGACCAGCGCCAGGTAGTCGACGATGCGCTCGGGCGGCACGCCGAACTTGGCCTCCACGCCCGCAGAGTCGAGCACCTCCTCGCTCATCGTGTTGACCCACTGCACCCCGGGGCGCACGAGCTGGGTGAGATCCTTGTCGCCGGTCGAGATCACCACCTCCCAACCGCGCTCGAGCGCCTGACGGGTAAGCGTGCCAATGACGTCGTCGGCCTCCACGCCTTCCACCGCCAGCAGCGGCCAGCCTTCGGCCTGCACCGCCTCGTGCAGCGGCACGATCTGCGCGCGCAGGTCGTCGGGCATGGGCGGACGGTGCGATTTGTACTCGGGATACCAGTCGTCGCGGAAGGTCTTGCCCTTGGCGTCGAACACGCAGGCGCGAAATTCTGCCTTGTAGTCGCTCTCCAGCCGCCTTAGCATCGACAACACCCCCCGGATCGCCCCCGTAGGCTCGCCCTGCGAATTGCGCAGGTCAGGCAAGGCATGGAAAGCGCGGTAGAGATAGCTGGAGCCATCGACGAGCAGCAGGGTGGGCATCTTCTGGAAAATCCTTGTCCTTGTTGGGGTCAGGTCTTGCATTTGCTCATCCGCGCTTCACCGGAACGAGCAAATGCAAGACCTGACCCCAGAGAGACACAACGAGAACAACAACATGACCGCGAAAGAAAAACTCCCCCGCAGCGCGCCCGACAGTACCGCGCCACGCTACAACGCGCGCGAGTCCTGGCGAATCTTCGGAATTATGGCAGAGTTCGTCGAGGCGACCGAACGCCTGGCCTCGATCCGGCCGGCGGTGTCGATCTTCGGCAGCGCGCGTACGCCGCCCGACCACCTGTACTACATGCTCACCGAAAAAATCGCCCGCCTGCTGTCGGATTCAGGCTTCGCGGTGATCTCGGGCGGCGGCCCGGGCATCATGGAAGCCGCCAACAAGGGCGCCTACTTCGGCAAGAGCCCCTCGGTGGGCCTCAACATCCAGCTGCCGCTGGAGCAGAGCGCCAACCCCTACCAGGACATCTCGCAGACCTTCCAGCACTTCTTCGCGCGCAAGTTCATGTTCGTGAAGTTCGCCACTGCCTATGTCGTCATGCCGGGCGGTTTCGGCACGCTGGACGAACTCCTCGAGGCGATGACGCTGATCCAGACCAGGAAGAGCCGCAAGATCCCGATCATCCTGGTGCACGGTCCCTTCTGGCAGGGGCTGCTCGACTGGTTGCGCGACCGGCTCGTCAGCGAAGGCATGATCAACCGCGAAGACCTCGACCTGATCCAGGTGATCGACAAGCCCGAGGACGTCGTCGAGGCCATCTTCAAGCACTACGAGCGCCGCGGCTTCCAGCCCCTGCCCACCGAGCGCGAGATGATGCTCAACCTGTGACGGCGTCTGGGGCGGGCAAGCGTCTGGGGCTCCTGAGCATTTCTGGCTAGAATTGAGGCATCTTCAGGAGAACACCATGCGCCGCACCCTTTTGGCACTGCTGCTGGCCGTCAGCCTACCCGCCTTCGCCCAGCAACCCGCGGGCCTCGAGCCCATCCCCGAACCGCCGCCCATGCCCGCCGGCATGAGCGAGCTCGACGAACCCGAAGTCACCATCGTCCAGCGCGGCGAGGACACCGTGGCCGAGTACCGCATCCGCGGCAAGCTCTACATGGTCAAGGTAACCCCGCCGCACGGCGTGCCCTACTACCTGATCGACAAGGAAGGCAACGGGCAGATGGTGCGCGACGACGCTGCGCCCGGCCTTGCCGTGCCGATGTGGGTGATCAAGTCTTGGTGAGCGCCGCGATCGTGCCGCCGGCGAGTCGGCAGAATACGCCGATTCGCCATGGAACACCGGGGGCCACCCCGGACGTCCCGGCCGATCTCCCCGAGCGCCCTACCCGGGAACCCGGACAGGGGCAGCGCGTGCGAAGCTTTCCTGCGGTGCACACTGGCGCTGCACGCGTACTCATTCTGGGCAGCATGCCGGGCGAAGCCTCGTTGGCCGCCGTGCAGTACTATGCGCACCCCCGCAACGCGTTCTGGCCGATCATGGGCGCATTGTTCGGTGCCGGCCCCGAGCTGCCGTATGTGCAACGCCTCGAACGTCTGTGCGCCGCCGGCGTGGCCCTGTGGGACGTCATCGGCGCGTGCCAGCGCGAGGGCAGCCTCGACAGCGCGATCGCGCGCGACAGCATCGTGGCCAACGACTTCACCGCGCTATTCTCGGCCTGCCCAGGCATCGGCCACGTTTTCTTCAATGGCAGTGCTGCAGAGGCCGCCTTCCGTCGTCATGTAAAACTGCCGCCAACGGGCCAGCCCCTGCGCTTCACCCGCCTGCCATCGACCAGCCCGGCGCATGCCGCACGCGGCTTCGAGGCCAAGCTTGCCGCCTGGCAGGCCGTGCGCTACGCCGCCTGTGCGGCCGACGCACTCGCCGGCTGAGCCCCGGCGCCCTCTGACCCCCTCCCACCGGAGCCCGCATGTCCGTCTTCACCCCCGTTCCCGAATCCGCGCTCGCCGACTGGCTCAAGGACTACGCCATCGGCCGCCTGGTGGAACTCAAGGGCATCTCGGCCGGCGTGCAGAACAGCAACTTCTTCGTCACCACCACGCTCGGCCGCTACGTCCTCACCCTGTTCGAAGGCATGTCGCGCGCCGAGCTGCCCTACTACCTGCATCTGATGGCCCATCTTGCGCGCCACGGCCTGCCGGTGCCGGGCCCGATCGCCAACCTGCACAACGAATACCTCGGCACCCTGCAGGAGCGCCCGGCTGCGCTGGTGGTGCGCCTGTCCGGCGCTTCGGAGATGGCGCCCGGCGTCGAGCACTGCGCCCGTGTCGGCGCCATGCTTGCCGGACTCCACCTCGCCGGCCAGTCCTACGGCCGCCGCCAGCCCAATCCACGCGGCCCCGAGTGGCGTCTGGCCACGGCGCAGGCGGTGCGCGACTTCCTGCCCACTGACGAGCGCGCCCTGCTCGACGCCGAGATCGCCTTCCAGTCCGCACAGGCGCTCGCCAACCTGCCCGCCGGCGCCATCCACGCCGACCTCTTCCGCGACAACGTGCTATGGGACACGGATGCCGACGGCAGCGTGCACATCGGCGGCGTCATCGATTTCTACTTCGCCGGTCACGACGCGCTGCTGTTCGACGTCGCGGTCACGGTCAATGACTGGTGCTCCCTGCCCGACGGCGGCCTCGACGGCACCCGCTGCACGGCCCTGCTCGCGGCCTACCATGCCGAGCGTCCGTTCACCGCGGCCGAGCGCGCTGCCTGGCCCGGCCAGTTGCGCGCAGCCGCACTGCGCTTCTGGCTGTCGCGCGCAGCCGACTTCCACCTGCCACGCGCAGGCGAGATGGTGCTGGTGAAGGACCCCAACGAATACCGCGACATCCTGCGCCTGCGCATCGCGGACACCCCGCCGCTGCCGCTATGACCGACGCTCGCCGCCCCCACCCTGCACCGCCCGCACCTGGCGACGTCGCCCCCGGCCACGCCCTCAACTGGCTCAGCGAGGGCTGGCGCCTGTTCATGAAGGCGCCCGGCGTGTGGGCCATCCAGGCGCTGATCTTCTTCGTCATTCTCACCGCGCTCGGCCTGATGCCCTTCCTCGGCTGGGCTGCGGCGCCGATCGCACTGCCGGTGCTGGTAGGCGGCATGATCGCCGGGGCCCAGGCCCTGGACCGCGGCGAGTCGCTGCGCGTCGACCACCTGTTCGACGGCGTTCGCCACCATGCGGGCAACCTGCTGCTGGTCGGCGTCTTCCATCTGCTCGGCCTGCTGCTGGCCGCCTTGATCGCCGCCGCCATCGGCGGCAGTGCGGCCCTGACCGGCGCCGCAGTCGGTGCCCTGGCAGGCATGGGCATGGCCGGCAGCGGCATGATGCTCGGCGTGGTGGTGTTTACCGTGCTGTGGGCGCTGCTCATGATGGCGCTGTGGTTCGCCCCCGCCCTGGTGATGCTGCACGAGATGGCCCCACTCGACGCCATGCGCCTGTCTGCACGCGCCTGCATCCACAACCTGCTCGCCTTCCTCATCCTCGCCGCGCTGCTCTATGTCCTGCTTTGGGTGGCGATGCTCCCCGCCGGGCTCGGCATGCTGGTGCTGATCCCGGTGATTGCATGTGCGCTCTATGCCGCCTGGAAGGAAACCTTCGCACCACAGCTCCCGGCGTCCCTGCCGATCGCTGCCGATGGCCCCGAATCTGCGGACCGAACGCCGGACGCCCCTCCTCCCCCCTGAACGCCCACGAAGAACATCAATGCAAGCAAACAGACTCCCCATGCAGCGCGGCTGGTCCTGGCTGCGCGAGGGCCTCGTCCTCTGGCGCCGCAATCCGGCGCTCATCACCTTCGCCACGTTCGGCTACCTGCTCTCGATCGTCGTGCTCAGCCTGGTCCCGCTGCTGGGCCAGCTCGCCGCCTCGCTGCTCATGCCGGCCCTGTCGGTCGGGGTGCTCAACGCCTGCCGCGCCATCGACAGCGGTCGCAAGGTCGGCCCGGACGTGCTGTTCTCCGGCTTCAAGACCAACCTGCAGTCCCTCATCGCGATCGGCGGCATCTACCTGGTCGCCACCCTGCTCGTACTCGTGCTGGTATCGCTGGTCGACGACGGCAGCCTGTTCGCACTCATGCGCGGCGAGGAGCCTGCCGAAGATGCCGGTGTCGGCTTCACGCTGCTCATCGCCCTCACCCTGTCCACACCGGTCGTCATGGCCTACTGGTTCGCGCCGGTACTGGCCGCCTGGTGGAAGGTGTCCCCAGCCAAGGCCTTGTTCTTCAGCTTTTACGCCTGCCTGCAGAACTGGCGCCCGTTCCTGGCCTACGCCATTGGCGTGGCGATTTTCGGCGCCATCCTTCCCGGCATCGTCATCGGTGTACTTGGGCTGCTCTCGCCCGCGCTTGGCACGCTGGCCTCGCTGCCGATCCCGCTCATCGTCATCCCGGTGATCTTCGCCACCTTCTACACCGCCACCCGCGACGTTTTCGGCCTGCCCGACGCGCCCCCCGTGATCGACCGCAGCCCGCAGGACGCCGACGATGCCGGCTGAGCCGCGTCCGCCGGCAACCGCCGGGCCGCTCGGCCTGCTCGGCGGCACCTTCGACCCGATCCACCTCGGCCACCTGCGCCTGGCCGAAGAGGCGCGCGAGGCCCTCGGGCTGGCCGCCGTGCGCCTGATCCCGGCCGGTCAGCCGCCCCACCGCGGCGAGCCACGCAGCAGTGCGGATCAGCGCCTGGCCATGGCCAGGCTGGCGAGCACCGGCAACCCGGCACTCGAAGTCGATGACAGCGAGGTACGCGCCGCAAGCAAGAGCTACACCGTGCTCACCCTCGAGCGCCTGCGCGCCGAACTCGGTCCCGCCCGCCCGCTGGTGCTCATTCTCGGCGCCGACGCCTTCGAAGGCTTGCCCGGCTGGCACCGCTGGCAGGCGCTCTTCGACCTCGCCCACATCGCCGTCGCCAATCGCCCCGGCTACGCGCCGCACGGCCGGCGCTGGCCTGCCACACTGTCGCCCGAGCTCGCCGCCGCGTGCGCGGGCCGCCACAGCAGCGACCCGGCCGACCTCGCCACAGCGCCCGCCGGCCGCATCGTGCCCTTCGACATGACCCCGCTCGCCATCTCAGCCTCGCTCATCCGCGATCTGGTTCGCACCGGCCACAGCGTGCGCTATTTGCTGCCGGATTCCGTTGTCGACTATATTGCCGCGCACCATCTTTACGAGGGCAACGGGAACTAGGGCCTTCCCATTTGCCGGGAACGCGCCCCCCACTTCTTGCCCTTCTCGCCCCCACTCTTCATTCCTGCCGAGCCCATGGACCTTCCCACCCTGCAAAACATCGTCGTCAGCGCCCTCGAGGACATCAAGGGCCGCGACATCGAGGTCATCGACACCTCGAAGCACACGCCGCTGTTCGATCGCATCGTCATCGCCAGCGCCGAATCGGGCCGCCAGACCCGCGCCCTGGCGCAGAACGTTCAGGACAAGGTCAAGGAGGCCGGCGGCGAGGTACTCAGCATGGAAGGCCAGGACACCGGCGAGTGGGTGCTGGTCGACCTTGGCAGCATCGTGGTGCACGTGATGCAGCCCGCCGTGCGCAGCTACTACAAGCTCGAAGAGCTGTGGAATACCAAGCCCGCCGGCCGCCAGGCCGCCGCCGGACGCTGACCAGGCGCCCGCGCGGCCGTGAAGCTCTGCATCGTCGCCGTCGGCCACCGCATGCCGGCCTGGGTACAGGCCGGCTTCGACGAGTTCGCCCGCCGCATGCCGCGCGAACTGCCGCTGCAGCTTGTCGAGGTGAAAGCCGAGCCGCGCACCAGCGGCAAGACCGTCGACGCCATGATGGCTGCCGAAGCCGCCCGCATCGAAGCCGTGCTGCCGCCACGCTGCCGACGCGTGATCCTCGACGAGCGCGGCGCCGACCTCTCCACCCTGGCGCTGGCGCAGCGCCTGGAGACCTGGCAGGGCGAAGGCCAGGACGTGGCGCTCATCATCGGCGGCCCCGACGGTCTGTCCCCCGCCCTCAAGGCGAGCGCACACGAAGCCATTCGCCTGTCCAGCCTCACCCTGCCCCACGCCCTGGTGCGTCCGCTGCTGGCCGAGGCGCTGTATCGCGCATGGACGGTGCTGCGCAACCACCCCTATCATCGCGAATGAGTACTGCATGACGCCCATGTACCCGCGCATCTACCTCGCCTCCAAGAGCCCCCGCCGCCGCGACCTGCTGCGCCAGATCGGCGTGCAGTTCGACGTGCTCACCTTCCGTGACGGCGAGCGCGGCGAAGACGCCGACGTGGACGAAACGCCCCTGCCTGCGGAGCCGGTCGAGCGTTACGTCGAACGTATCGCGCTGGCCAAGGCCGAGGCCGGCATGCGCCGTGTGCTGTGGCGCAAGCTGTTGCGACGCCCGGTACTCGCCGCCGACACCACGCTCGAGCTCGACGGCGAGATCATCGGCAAGCCCAGGGACGCGGCCGATGCCCAGGCCATCCTCACCCGCCTGTCCGGGCGCCGCCACCGCGTCCTCACCGCACTGGCCGTCAGCGACGGCGAACGCACGCGCAGCCGGGTGTCAGTGAGCGAGGTCAGCTTCACCACGCTCTCCGAGAACGACATCCGCCAGTATGTCGCCAGCGGCGAGCCCATGGACAAGGCCGGCGCCTACGGCATCCAGGGCCGCGCCGCGGTGTTCATTGACGAGATTCATGGCAGCTACTCCGGCATCATGGGCCTGCCGCTGTTCGAGACCGCCAGGCTGCTCGACATCTTCGCCACCGAGGAGCGGCAGTGAGCATCGAATTCCTCATAAACTTCACCCCGCAGGAAACCCGCGTCGCGCTCGTCGAGCAGGGCGTCGTCCAGGAACTGCATATCGAGCGCACCGCCAGCCGCGGCATCGTCGGCAACCTCTACCTGGGCAAGGTAGTGCGCGTGCTGCCCGGCATGCAGTCGGCCTTCATCGACATCGGCCTCGAGCGCACCGCCTTCCTGCATGTGGCGGACATTTGGAGCGAACGCCAGAACGGCGAAGCCGCCCGCCCGATCGAGAAGATCCTCGCCGAAGGCCAGAACCTGCTCGTGCAGGTGCTCAAGGACCCCATCGGCACCAAGGGGGCGCGCCTGTCAACGCAGGTCAGCCTCGCCGGCCGGTTGCTGGTCTACCTGCCCCAGGAAAAGCACATCGGCATCTCCCAGCGCATCGAGGACGAGGCCGAACGCGAAGCCCTGCGCGTGCGTCTGACGGCACTGGTGCCCAAGGATGAACGCGGCGGCTTCATCGTGCGCACGATGGCCGAATCCGCGTCGGATGCCGAGCTCGCCGCCGACATCGCCTACCTGCGCAAGCTTTGGAGCGAGATCTCGGCCAGCACGGCCGGCATCTTCCCGCCCAAGCTGCTGCACGAGGACCTCGGCCTGGGGCAGCGCACGCTGCGTGACCTCGTTACCGACGAAACCACCCGCATCCGCGTCGATTCCCGGGAAAACTACCAGAAGCTCGCCACCTTCGCCGCCGAATACACGCCCCAAGTGCTGCCGCTGCTCGAACACTACAGCGGCGAACGCCCGCTGTTCGAGCTCTACAATGTCGAGGAAGAGATCCAGAAGGCGCTCGCCCGCCGGGTGGATCTCAAATCCGGCGGCTACCTGATCATCGACCAAACCGAGGCGATGACCACCGTCGACGTCAACACCGGCGGTTTCGTCGGTGCGCGCAATTTCGACGACACCATCTTCAAGACCAACCTCGAAGCCAGCCAGGCGATCGCCCGCCAGCTCCGCCTGCGCAACCTGGGCGGCATCATCATCATCGACTTCATCGACATGGAGAACACCGAACACCGCGAGATGGTGCTCGAGGAGTTCCGCAAGGCCTTGTCGCGCGACCACACGAAGATGACGATCAACGGCTTCACGGCGCTCGGCCTGGTCGAAATGACGCGCAAGCGTACCCGCGAGTCCCTCGCCCACCTGCTGTGCGAGCCCTGCCCCACCTGCAGCGGTCGCGGCGAGGTGAAGACCGCGCGCACCGTGGCCTACGAGATCCTGCGCGAGCTGCTGCGCGAGGCGCGCCAGTTCAACGCCAAGGAGTTCCGCGTGCTCGCCGCCCCCAATGTCATCGACCTCTTCCTCGACGAGGAGAGCCAGTCGCTGGCGATGCTGTCCGACTTCATCGGCAAGAAGGTGTCGCTCCACGCCGAGGCCAGCTACACGCAGGAACAATACGACATCGTGCTGCTGTGAGCACTGCCATCGAGCACCCCGCCGAACCCCGCCCCGAACGGCTGCGCAATCCGCTCCTGCGCCTGGTCGCCGCCACCCGCCCGGCCTTTCTCGCCGTCACCCTGGTCGGCTGCCTCATCGGCATCGCCAGCGCACACGCCAGCGGCCTTGTCATCGACCCGCTCAGCGCCGCGCTCACGCTGCTGTTCGCCCTGCTCGCACATGCCGGCGGCAACGTCATCAACGACTACCACGACGCCCTGAGCGGAGCCGACGACATCAACAGCGGCCGGATCTTCCCGTTCACCGGCGGCAGCCGCTTCATCCAGAACGGCGTGCATACGCCAAGGCAGACGGCGCTGCTCGGCTATGGCCTGCTTGCAGCAGTGGTGCCAGGCGGGCTATGGCTGACCTGGCAGGCCGGGCCGGGCCTGCTGCTGATCGGGATCGCCGGCCTGGCGCTGGGCTGGGCCTACTCCGCGCCGCCGCTCAAGCTGGTGTGCCGCGGCTTCGGCGAAGTCGTCATCGTGGCCTGCTGGCTGCTGGTCGTGGTCGGTGCCGACTTCGTGCAACGCGGCGCCTTCGACCTGCTGCCCGTCTTCGCCGGCCTGTCCTACGCCCTGCTGGTGGCCAACCTGCTGTTCATCAACCAGTTCCCGGACCATGACGGCGACGCCGCCAGCGCCAAGCGCACCCTGGTCGTGCGCCTGGGCCCGCAAACCGCCAAGTGGGGCTACCTGCTGATCGCCATCGCCGCTTACGCCTGGCTGATCGCCATGGTGGCCAACGAACTGCTGCCACAGAAGACCGCCGCCGCAGCGCTCACCGTCGCCCTGTCCTTCCCCGCCGGGCGCGACCTGCTCGAGCACGCCGCCGACCCGTCGGAGCTGACGCCTGCGATCAAGCGCACCATCGTCGCCGCGCTCGCGCATGGTGTCGTGCTGGCCGGCGTGCTGGCCTTCTCCTGAGACCGCCTCAGGGCGACACCCTCAGCCTGCCTCCGGGCTCAGTGCGCCGACCCGATAACTTACATATACTTGTTCTCGAGTAGCCCTGAAGAGAACTATATGTGATGTCGAAATCCTCACTTGCACTCGATGCCCTGCCTCCCGAGGTGAGCCGCTCGCTGCAGACACTCGGCGAGCACTGCGCCTTGGCGCGCCTGCGGCGCAAGGAGTCGCAGAAGCAATGGGCCAGCCGCCTGGGCGTTTCGGTGCCAACCTTGATCCGCCTCGAAAAGGGCGACCCGACGGTGAGCATGGGCGTGTACGCCACCGCGCTGTGGCTGATCGGCCTGTCGGCCGGGCTTTCCGAGCTGGCCGACCCGGCCAAGGACCTGCGCGCACTCGAATCCGACGTCCGCGAGGCAAGCCGCCTGCGCGTCAGGCGGACGCGCGCGTCGCGCACCACACCGCCCCCCGCGCCGAACGCCGAGGACGACCAGTGAGCCTGCATCCGGCACTGCCCGACACGCTGTACCTTTGGCACCTCGGCCAACCGGCGGCCCCGCGCGTGGTCGGCACGCTCAACCTGGTCATGAACCGCCGTGGTGTCTCGCTGCGCTATGCCGATGCCTGGCTCGAGGACGGCTTTGCGCTCAGCGAGGACCTGCCCCTCACCGACGTCGAGCACTTTCCCCACGACAAGGACAGCGCCGCCGGCGCCGTCGACGACGCGCGGCCCGACCGCTGGGGCGAGCGCGTGATCCGCCTGCTCGACCGGCCACCGCGCCTGTCCGTGCTCGACTACCTGTATTACGCCGGTGACGACCGCTTCGGTGCATTGGGCGTGTCGCCCCGTGCGGACGCCTACCAGCCGCACGAAATCGGCCCGCTGCCGCGGCTTGGCGATCTGCAGGCGGTGCACGAGGTGGTCCGCCGGGTGCTGGCGCGAGAAGCGGTCGACGAGCGCCAGAAGCGGCTCCTCGCCCCTGGCGTGACCATGGGTGGCGCGCGGCCGAAGGCCTTGTTCGAGCTGGAGGGCGCGGAATGGGTAATCAAGTTTGGCGAAGACGACCGCCCAGCGGAGCCGCTGATCGAGCATGCGACGATGACCCTGGCCGCAAGGGCGGGAATCCAGGTCGCCGAGACGCGCCCGATCGTGCTCGGGCGGGACGTGGCGGTTGCCATCCGCCGCTTCGACCGTGCCGCCGGCCGGCGCCTGCACGCGCTCTCGGCCAAGGTGGCCCTGCGCGCCGCCGGCGTCGAGCTGTCCTACCCCGATCTCGCGCTGCTGCTGCGCCGGCGGGGAAAGACTGCGACCCATCGGCAGCAGATGCACGAGCTCTTCCGGCGCCTCGTGTTCAACATCCTGATCGACAACACGGACGACCACGAGAAGAACCATGTCCTGCTGGTCGGGCCGGAGCAGCACTATACGCTGGCGCCCGCCTTCGACATCCTGCCCTGCGCGCAGTCGCTCGGCTACCAGGCGATGGAAGTGGGCGAACGCGGCGCCGAGTCATCGATCGACAATGCGCTCAGCGCCTGCGCGCAGTACTGGCTGAGCCCCCAGGCCGCGCGGGACGAAGCGCGCCGCGTAGCCGAAGTGATCGAAGGCTGGCGCGCGCACTTTGTCGCCCAGGGGGTCGGCGAAGCCGACCTCGATGAGTTGGGCCGGCATATCGACCGCCCCTTCCTGCGTGAACAGCGCCAGGCGCTGCAAGGACGCTGGTGAGCCTCAAGCGACGAGCAGACCCGTCAGGAGACCGAGGCGCCACCCGCTGTACGAAAACCCACCTGAGGCGCCGAGGCCGGGCCGGACACTGTTAGACTTGCGGCTTCGCAAGCTCCCGACCCGGCCACCATGATCGGACGCATCACCGGCACCCTGCTGGAAAAAAACCCGCCGCGGATCCTCGTCGACGTGCACGGCGTCGGCTATGAGATCGACGTGCCGATGAGCACCTTCTACAACCTGCCCGCCACCGGCACCACGGTGAGCCTGCACATCCACCATGTGGTGCGCGAGGACGGCCACTTCCTGTTCGGCTTCGCCACCGACGAGGAACGCGCGACCTTCCGCCAGCTGCTCAAGGTCTCGGGCATCGGTGCGCGCATGGCGCTGGCGGTACTGTCAGGCCTGTCGGTGAATGACCTCGCGCAAGCGGTGGCGCTGCAGGAGGCCGGACGGCTGGTGAAGATCCCTGGCATCGGCAAGAAGACGGCCGAGCGCCTGCTGCTCGAACTGCGCGACAAGCTCGGCAAGGCCTTGCCCAACATGGCGGGCGTACGCCTGGCAGCGGCGCCCGGAACCGCCCCGGACGCGAGGAGCGACATCCTCAACGCCCTGCTGGCGCTCGGCTACAACGAGCGCGAGGCGCTATCGGCGATGAAGGGCCTGGCCGAAGAAGTCGGCGTGTCGGACGGCATCCGCCAGGCACTGAAGGCGCTGTCGAAGGGCTGAATGGAGGCCGAGCCGAAGACATGATCGAAACCGACAAGCTCAAGGCGGTCGCGCCCGCCGAACGGCTCATCTCCGCCACCCCTGCCGACCGCCAGGAAGACGCCATCGAGCGCGCACTGCGCCCGAAGCGTCTCGCCGAATACGTCGGCCAGGCCAAGATCCGCGAACAGCTGGAGATCTTCATCCAGGCCGCACGCAAGCGCAGCGAGGCGCTCGACCACGTACTGCTGTTCGGACCACCCGGCCTGGGCAAGACCACGCTGGCGCACATCGTCGCCGCCGAGATGGGGGTGAACCTGCGCCAGACCTCGGGCCCGGTGCTGGAGCGCGCTGGCGACCTCGCCGCGCTGCTCACCAACCTCGAGCCGCACGACGTGCTCTTCATCGACGAGATCCACCGCCTCTCGCCGGTGGTCGAGGAAATCCTCTACCCTGCGCTGGAAGACTTCCAGATCGACATCATGATCGGCGAAGGGCCGGCCGCGCGCTCGGTCAAGCTCGACCTGCCGCCCTTCACGCTGGTCGGCGCCACGACTCGCGCAGGCATGCTCACCAACCCCCTGCGCGACCGCTTCGGGATCGTGTCGCGGCTGGAGTTCTACACGCCGGAGGAGCTCGGCTTCATCGTCAGCCGCTCGGCGCGCCTGCTCAACGTCGAGATCGACGACAACGGCGCACTCGAGATCGCCCGCCGCGCCCGCGGCACGCCGCGCATCGCCAACCGGCTGCTGCGCCGGGTGCGCGACTATGCCGAAGTGAAGGCAAACGGCCACATCACTGCCGCGGTAGCCGATGCCGCCCTGCGCATGCTGGATGTGGACAACCTTGGCCTCGATCTGATGGACCGCAAGCTGCTGTCGGCAATGCTGGAGAAATTCGGCGGCGGTCCGGTCGGCCTCGACAACATCGCCGCTGCGATCGGTGAATCCACGGACACCATCGAAGACGTCATCGAGCCTTACCTGATCCAGCAGGGCTACCTGCAACGCACGCCGCGCGGGCGCATGGCCACGCACTCGATCTGGCAGCATTTCGGGCTTGCGCCGCCACGCAGCGGCGGCGACCTGTTCGCCCAATAGCAGGCTCGTACCATGCGCTCGCTGCAGGTGGTGATGATGACGCTGTGCGTAGTCGGCGGGCTCTTCCTGCTCATGCACGCGCCGGACTTCTTCATGCCCGACCGCTGGGACCCATCGCGTGGCCGCCAGTTCGACGCCACCGCCTCGCGCCTGCTGGGCGCAGGCCTGCTGGTGCTGGCCGTGCTCGGCGGCCACTACATGCGCAACATGTACTACGGCACGCGCCGCCGGCTCCCCGGGCCAGCCGCTCAGGTGCGTTACTTTCTGCTGCTGGTGCTGACCCTGGTGCTGATCAGTGCCGCCATGCATCGCGCCGAACCCGGCCCCAACCCCGAATACCGCGCCCCGGCCTCGGCAACCACGCGCTGATCAGCGCGCGTCGGCGTCAAGCAGGGCGCGCACGCGCTCGGCCGTCTCCAGCAATTCGCCCAGCTGGCGCGAACTGAGCAGCGCACCAAAGTGATCGACGGCGGCCCGGGTGATGAAAAGATGGCCGTTGTCCCTGCGCACGATCCAGCCGAGTTCGATCAGGCGCACGATCTTGCGGCGTACGGTCTCGCGCGGCAACCCGGTCGCCGCAGCGATCGAATACGCATTGCAGGGTTTGAGTTCGCAGTACGCGTCGTCGACGTCGCTACTGAACTCGATCACTGCGGCGCCTGCAGCCTCGGCACCGTGGTTCCCGTTGCCACGTTCACCGCCGGTTTCGAGTGCACCAATGTTGTGGAGTGCGATCTCGCCGAGCAGGATGGGCAGCAGGATGTCACGATCGAAATCCTCGAACCAGCGCCTGATGTTACGAATCTCGTGGCGCGCGAGCATCAGCGCCACCGACTTGAGGATGCGCTGGGCCGAACCAGGCTCGATGACTTCGAGCGTGTCCTTGTCGGACGCTGCCGCCGGCGCGTCCTGTGCTTTGGCTTTGAGGACCATTGATATTGGGGAGACTGGCTGCGATCCGTGTCGACCTGTGCAGTATCGACAAAAAACCGATTTTTATTAAATGATTGTAATCAACGCGCGCAGCATAGCGGAGCAGCACGCCGTGCTCAGCCCGGAAGTACCCAACATGGGCAACCCGCCCCTCGGACCTTACTTGCGCGCGCGCGGGTGCGCCGCATCATAAACGCGGGCAAGGTGCTGAAAGTCAAGGTGAGTGTAGATCTGCGTACTGCGGATGCTGGCATGGCCAAGCAGTTCCTGAACGGCACGCAGGTCGCCGCTCGACTGCAGCAGATGGCTTGCGAAGCTGTGGCGCAGCATGTGGGGGTGGACGTGCACACCCAGGCCCAGCACCCGCGCACGCTGCTCGAGCCGGCTGGCGATGCCGCCCGTGCTGAGGCGGCCACCGCTGCGGGTAACGAACAACGCAGGCTCGTCCGCGCGTGCAAGCTGCGGCCGCAGCGCCGACCAGCGCACCAGCGCGGCCAGCGCCTTGCCGCCGACAGGCACGCTGCGGCTGCGCTGGCGCTTGCCGGTGACGGTCACCATACCCTGCGCCAGGTCGATTCCAGTGTCGACATCGAGCGCAGCAAGCTCGGCCGCACGCAGGCCGGACGAGTAGAAAAGCTCGAACATCGCAATATCGCGAGTTTCGAGCAAATTTGACGGCTCTGGATCGAGCAAGGCCTGTGCCTGCTCGGGAGACAGCACACGCGGCAGGGGCGACGGCGATCGCGGCGGGCGTACGCCAAGCGCGGGGTTGACACGCACGCCGCGGTGACGCGCCAGCCAACGATAGAAACTGCGCCAGGCTGACAGATGACGCGAGATAGAACGCCCGCCCAGGCCCTCGCCATGAAGGCGGGCGACGAAGCGCCGGATGTCCTGCATGTCGAGTTCGGCGGGCTGGCGCTCGGCAGCCAGGCGCAGCAACGCATGCAGACCTTCGCGGTAAGCCTTGAGCGTGAGTTCGGCGGCCCTGCGCTGGCTCGCCAGCCAGTCGAGCCAGGCTTCGCCATCCGCCGGCAACGGCCCCGCTGCCGGGGACACCATTGCCCGGGCGGCCTGATCGCCTCGCCCCGCCTGCGACCGCCTGCTCATTGCATGCTCCCGCGCGCTGCGATCAGCCGCCGCGACTGACGAGCGCCGCCGCTGCGAGATCGGCGATGCGGCTCAGGTAAAGCGTGCCCATCTCGGGATAGAAGCGCTCCGGCTCGGCGCTGCCCAGCGCCAGCAAACCGAAACACACACCGCTGGCACGCAGCGGCATCAGCGCAAGCGAACGCACATGGGGCGCAGCCTCGCCAAACCAGCCCGTTGCCTCGATACTCTCGGGCGGCCCGCAATAGGGGTGGCGCAGGGCTTCCACATGCCTGCGCGCAGCCGCGCTGACCTCGTCTGCGTCCGCCTCGGCGACGCTGCCCCACAGCCTGAGACTGACGTGCGGAACCGCAAAGTCGTCCTGCAGGCTGGACACCAGCGCCTGGCGCACCGACACCGCGCTACCGGCTGCAAGCAGCATCACCGACAGCCGATGCACCTTGGTGCTGATGTCGTCGTTCTCGGCGCCAAAGCGAATGAGCTCGGAGAGCTTGACCTCGAGCTGGCGGATCTTGTCACGCAGGGCATGCAGCTGGCGCTCGGCCAGCGAGATCGCCTGCCCGCCGTGCTGTGGGTGCGGCACGGTGAGCTGGGTGAACAGCTCATGGTGCTGGTTCAGGAAATCGGGGTGCTCGCGCAGGTAGCGCGCCACATCGTCGGCATTCATCGCTCGTGTACTCCCTGTCGGGCCGCTCGGGGACCCGCTTGGTTCATGCGCGCACGCGGTGCGCGCTACGTGGTCCAGCCCGCAGCCCGGCGTTCAGTCCAGCACCATCTCTGCTTCGAAAACGCTCACCGCCGGCCCGGTCATCAGCACCGGCGAGCCCGGGCCAGCCCAGGCGATCTCGAGTTCGCCGCCACGGGTCTCGACCTTCACCGGCGAGACCAGCAGGCCGCGCCCGATGCCCGCGACCACGGCCGCGCAAGCGCCCGTGCCGCAGGCCAGCGTCTCGCCCGCACCACGCTCGAACACTCGCAAGCGCGCGTGGCCGGGGTCGACAACCTCCAGGAAGCCGGCATTGACGCGGGCCGGGAAGCGCTCATGGCGTTCGATGAGCGCCCCCAGCTCGGCGACCGGGGCGGTATCGACGTCAGCCACCACCTGCACTGCATGCGGATTGCCCATCGACACCGCGGTGATCGCCACCGTCCTGTCGCCGACCTCGAGCGGCTGCACGAAGGCATCCGACTCGGACACGAAGGGAATCTTGTCGGGCGCGAATTGCGGCACCCCCATATCGACCGTCACCAGGCCGTCGTCGCGCAGGCGTGGCGCAATGACGCCCGATCGCGTCTCGACGCGGATCTCGCGCTTGCTGGTGAGCCCCTTGTCATGGACGAAGCGCACGAAGCAGCGCGCGCCGTTACCGCACTGCTCGACCTCGCCGCCGTCGGCGTTGAAGATGCGGTAGCGGAAATCGACATCGGGCCGGGTAGCGGGCTCGACCACCAGCAACTGGTCGCAGCCGACGCCAAAATGGCGGTCGGCGATCGCGCGCACGCGTGCCGGCGTAAGCTCGACCGGCTCACGGGTGGCGTCGATGACGACGAAGTCGTTGCCGAGGCCATGCATCTTGGTGAAGCGCAGTTTCATCGGAAGCCTGACGGATACTATTGGAAAGATGCGCTCATGCGTACGCAGCGCAAGCCGCGATTGTCCTCCACCGCGACGACCAGCGTCCACCTCCAGCGCAGCGTAAGCGCCGCGCCAGCGGCAAGCTCTTTGTCAGCCCACCCAATCCGGATCGCCTTCAACCCCTCGCGGCTGGCGCCGCTCCTACGGCGAGAGCAATCGCTGCCGCACCCTCCTGTAGGAGCGGCGCCAGCCG
>NZ_AMXA01000046.1 GCF_000310145.2 Thauera sp. 28 | reverse complement strand
CGGCTCGCGCCGCTCCTACAGCGAGCAACGGCGCGTGGGGTCGTCGTAGGAGCGGCGCCAGCCGCGAGGGGTTGAAGGCGGCGTGGCGGATCGGAAGCGCCCGAAAAGGCTCGCGGCTCGCGCCGCTCCTACGGCAGGGCGCAAGCCGCCGCGCTCAAAGCAGGAATATCGTCGCCAGCCCGAGGAAAATGAAGAAGCCGCCCGAGTCGGTCAGCGCGGTGATCATTACCGAGCTGCCCAGCGCCGGGTCGGCGCCGAGGCGGATGCGGATCATCGGGATCAGCACGCCGGCGCTGGCAGCGAGCAAGAGGTTCAGGGTCATCGCCGCGGTCATTACCATGCCAAGCTCGACGTTGCCATACAGCCACCACGCCAGTACGCCGAGCAGGCTACCCCATACCAGACCGTTGAACAGCGCGACGCCGAGTTCCTTCTTGAGCAGGCGGTTCATCGCCGACTGCTCGACCTGGCCCATCGCGATCGCACGCACGATCATGGTGATCGTCTGGTTGCCCGAGTTGCCGCCGATGCCGGCGACAATGGGCATCAGCGCAGCGAGCGCCACCAGCTTCTCGATCGAGCCTTCGAAGGCGCCGATCACGCGCGAGGCGATGAAGGCGGTGACCAGGTTGATCGCCAGCCAGGCCCAGCGGTTCTTCACCGAGCTCCACACCGAGGCGAAGATGTCTTCTTCCTCTCGCAGACCGGCGTGGCTGAGGATTTCGGCCTCGGACTCCTCGCGGATGTAATCGACCACGTCGGCCACCGTCAGGCGGCCGATCACGCGTTTCTCGCCGTCGACGACTGGCGCCGAGACGAGGTCGTAGCGCTCGAATGCCTGCGCGGCCTCATCGGCCTCGTCTTCGGGCGTGAAGCTGATCACCGTTTCCGAGCGCATCACATCGGCGACCTCGAGTTCGGGGTCGTTGATGAGCAGGGACTCGAGCGTCAGGATGCCCTTGAGGTGATCCTCGCGATCGACCACGAAGAGTTTGTCGGTATGGTCGGGCAACTCGTCGAAGCGGCGCAGGTAGCGCAGCACGACTTCGAGACTGACGTCCTCGCGTACCGTCACCATGTCGAAGTCCATCAGCGCGCCGACCGAGTCCTCAGGGTAGGACATGGCCGCGCGCAGCTGCTCGCGGCCCTCGGTGTCTAGCGATTGGAAGACGTCCTGGATGACCTCGGGCGGCAGGTCGGGGGCAAGGTCGGCAAGCTCATCGGCGTCGAGCGATTCGGCGGCGGCCTTGAGCTCTTCCGGCGCCATGGTCTCGATCAGGGACTCGCGAACTGCGTCCGAAACCTCGAGCAGGATTTCGCCGTCGCGCTCGGCCTTGACCAGGTCCCACACGTATAGGCGTTCTTCGCGCGGCAGGGCCTCGAGGATGTAGGCGATGTCGGCCGGGTGCAGGCTGTCGAGCTTGGTGCGCAGCCCGGCTTCGTGCTGTTTGTGGACCAGGTTCTCGACCAGCTCATGGCGCGGCATGTCCTGGCGGTGCACGAGCCCTTCCACCACTTTCTGGCGTGCGAGCAGGTCCTGCACCTCGCGCAGGTGGTGCTGGACGTCGTCGGGGTGGAGTTCTTCGGGCTCGGTCATCGCACGGCCTTGTGGGAGGGAGGCTGGGGGCGGGCGGGGCGGAAAAGCGGAATTCTACGGGCTTGGGCGGGCGCAGGCGACCCTGAACATGTCACGGCAGGTGAATTTTTCGTTGCGCCGCATCACGGCACCTGAGAATGCACCATGCGTCGTTGCACGCGGCTGGCGTGGGTGGCCAGGCGGGGGCCGAAACTGCGTTCGTAGCGGCGAGGGTTGGGCAGCATGACGGCCAGCCTTGCCGCCTCTGCCGGCCCCAGGCTGGCAGCCGGGCGGCCGTAGTAGTGGCGTGCTGCCGCTTCCGCCCCGAACACGCCGTTGCCCCATTCGGCGACATTGAGGTAGACCTCGAGAATGCGACGCTTGTCCCAGGTCGCCTCGATCATCACCGTGATCACCGCCTCCTGGCCTTTGCGCAGCCAGCTGCGCGAGGGCGACAGGAAGAGGTTCTTGGCGAGCTGCTGACTGATCGTCGAGCCGCCGGCGGCCAGCCGGCCGCGTTCGGCATTGCGCTCGAGCGCGCGCTGGATGCTCTCCCAGTCGAAGCCGCGGTGGTCCAGGAAACGGTCGTCCTCGGCTGCGACCACCGCGCGCTTGAGGTGGATGGAGATGCGCTCGTAGGGCACCCACTCGTGATGCAGGCGGGCGTTGGGGTCCGTCTTCTGCAACTCGGCCAGGCGCATGCGCATGAAGCGCGTGCTGTCGGGATCGAAGCGGCTCCACCATACGATCTGGGTGAAGATCACCGCCTGCCAGAACAGCAGCAGGAGCACTGCGATGGCCAGGCCGCGGCCCAGCCAACCCAGTGCGCGCCGCATGCCGGCTGCGCTCATGGGCACTCAGCCAGCATCGAGCTGGCGGCGTAGTTCGGCCAGCACTGCCGCGGTGTCGGGGCGCACCCCCCGCCACAGCGTGAAGCTCTCGGCGGCCTGCTCGACCAGCATGCCCAGACCGTCGGCCACGCGCGCCGCGCCCTGCGTGCGCGCCGCGGCCATGAAGGGGGTGTCGCCACGGCCGTACATCATGTCGTAGGCGACTGCCCCGGGGGCGTACAGGCCGGATGGCAGGGGCGGCAGCGCGCCGGACAGGCTGGCCGAGGTGGCATTGATGACGACGTCGAAGCGATGACCGGCAAGGGCGTCGAAGCTGCTGGCCGCGAGCGCGGCGCGTCCGGCATGGGGGGTGAAGAGGGCGACCAGTTCGTCGGCCTTGGCCGGGCTGCGGTTGGCGACGACGAGCGTGGCGGGCCGGCAGTCGAGCAGCGGCAGCAGGGCGCCGCGGGTGGCGCCACCGGCACCCAGCACCAGGACGCGGCGTCCGCCGAGCGTGCAGCCGAGGTTGACGATGAGATCGCGCACCAGGCCGGCGCCATCGGTGTTGTCGCCGAGGATGCCGTCGTCCCCGAACGCGAGTGTGTTGACCGCGCCGGCCAGTTCGGCGCGCGGCGTGTGCCGTGTGGACAGGGTGAAGGCTTCGAGCTTGAAGGGGACGGTGACGTTCATGCCGCGTCCGCCCTCGGCGCGGAAGTCCTCGACTGCGCGCACGAAGCCGTCCAGCGGCGCGAGCAGGGCCTCGTAGCTCAGTGTCTGGCCGGTCTGGCGGGCAAAGGCGGCGTGGATCTGCGGCGACTTGCTGTGGGCGATCGGGTTGCCGATGACGGCGTAGCGGTCCATGGGCAGGGTCTCAGTTGGCGCGCACCTGGTCGCGGTTGGTGAAGGTCCAGGTGCGGGTGATCTCGATCACGTCGTAGTCCTTGCGGATGTCAGGCGGGAAGGGCGCGTAGGGCGCGGCCATCTCGACGATGCGAACCGCCGCGTCGTCGAGCAGCTTGTGGCCCGAACTGCGATGCACGCCGACCTTGTCCACCGAGCCGTCGGCGCGGATGGTGACGGACAGCAACAGGCTGCCATAGAGCTTGCCGCGCGCCGCTTCCGGATAGTTCAGGGTGCCGACGCGCTCGACCTTCTGGCGCCAGTCCTCGACGTACTGGGCAAAGCGGTATTCCTGTGCACGCGCGCCGATGAACTTCTTGCGCGGGCGTTTCGCGAGCTCCTGCAGGTCGCGGTCGATCTGCGCCTCGAGCCGGGCCACGGCAGCAGCGCTGTCGAGCAGGTCGAGCCCGCTCAGGCGCGGTTCGGGCTCGGGGGTTGGTGCCGGCTGCTCGACCTTCTTCGGAGCCGCGGCGACCTTGGCTGGCGCCTTGTCGCGCGTGATCACCGGTTTCTGCTCCTGCACCGGCGCGGGCGCCAGGCGCTTGGCCTCGACCAGGGCGTCGCCGTCCTGGCGGTTCGGTTGTGGTGGCAGCGGCGTGCTCGGGCGTGCGTCCTGCTCGGTGTTGCCACCACCGTCAACGTTGGCCTGGGCGAACACCTCGGCCTTCTCCGGCGCCTGGGCGTGGCGGGTGTTGACCAGCACGACCTCCAGTCCCTTGTCGCGCGTCGGCTTGCTCTCGGGCAGGCGGAACTGAACGAGCAGCAGCAGGCCGTGCAGCAGCAGCGAGAGGGCAAATGCCGCCAGCAGCAGCGGCCCGCCGAGGCGGCGCAGCCTGCCTCTCACGCCCTGCGTGCCGCGCTGTGCCGGCGTTGCGGAGGGTTCGGAGGGGGGCATCCCGGGCGGTGCCATGGCGGTTCGATGACGGCCGGCTCAGGCGAAGCCGAAGCCGGCCTCGTTGAAGTCTCGTGCCTCCGGCTCGGCCAGGATCGCCACGAAGCGGGCCTCGACCTCGACGTCGAGGAGGTCGGTGTGCTCGACGTGAAGCCTTACCCGGCTGCCGGGGAGTTGCAGCGGCATCGAGGGGACGCGGAACACCAGCGGTACCTCGGTCAGCCGCACCACGTTCTCGCGCAGCACGGTGGCCTCGACCTCGCCGCGGCCGTGCTGGCGCAGCCAGCGCAGGCACCAGTAGCGCTCCATGCCACGCTGGAACTCGGCGTATTCGGCATAGGTGAGCTCGAAGTCGCGCAGTGCCGCCATCAGGTCGGCGGACTTGGGTGCAAAGGCCGGCGGGGTGCCCTGCAGCACCGAGATGATCTGCCACTGGTTGACCAGATCGACGTAGCGACGCAGCGGCGAGCTCGACCACGCGTAGCAATCCACGCCCAGGCCTTCGTGCGGCGCGGCGACCGTGGTCATGCGCACCTTGCCGCCGCCCTGGGCGCGGTACAGGCCGGGAATGCCAGAGGCGTCGAGCAGCTTGCCCCAGGTCATGTTGGCGTAGATCATCAGCTCGGCCACCAGCTTGTCCATCGGCGAGCCGCGCAGCCGACGGCTGATGCTGACATGGCCGGGGCCGTCGGCGGTATCGATGTTCCAGTCCACGCTGAAGCCGAAGTCGATGCGGTCCTCGTTGCCGCCTGCCTTGCCGCGCCCGGCCTCGAGCACGGTGGCGAGATCCCACAGCAGGGACAGTTCCTGCTTCCAGGGGAAGTCGGTCAGGCCAGTGTGCACGGTCTCGTCGTTGAACACCGGCTCGATGTCGTGATGCCGCAGGTTGGCGACGATCGGCACCATCTCGACCCGGCTGTGCTCGGCGACGATGGCCAGGCCTGGTGTCACGTCCAGGTACAGCGACACCGCCGGGCAGTCACGGCCTTCGGCCAGCGTGAAGCCCTGCACCACCTCGTCGGGCAGCATGGTGATCTTGTTGCCCGGCATGTACACCGTGGACAGCCGTCGGCGGGCGATCGCGTCCAGGCCCGAGCCACGGGCGAAGCCGAGCGCCGGGGCTGCGATATGGATGCCGATGCGCCAGCCGCCTTCGGGTCGCGGTGTCACCGAGAAGGCATCGTCGATCTCGGTGGTGGAGGCGTCGTCGATCGAGAACGCGGCGACTTCCGCGCGCGGCAGGTCGGCCGGCGTCACCGGTGGCTCGAAGGCGGGGAAGTCCGGGCCCTCGGGGAAGTTCTGGAACAGGAAGCGGTTGTAGTGGAAGTCGTAGCTCGATGCGAGCGCGCCACACTTGAGCAGCAGGCGTGCGGCCGACAGCCCGCTGTCGACGCAGGCGGCCTCGAGCGCCTTGATCTCGGGGCGGTTGCGGTCGGGGCGGTAGAGCGCCTGCGGCAGCAGGGCGGCGAGCTCGGCGGGCAGGCGGCCAGCGACCAGCTCGGTGCGCATGTGCTCGATCGCAGCGGCTTGCTGGCGCTTCTTCTCCAGGCCCGCGAGCGCGGCCTGAAGGATGTCGGCAGGGGCCTTGCGGAAGCGTCCTTTGCCCTTGCGATGGAACCAGATCGGCGCCGAATGCAGGCGCAGCAGGATGGCGGCGGACTCGACCGCGGTCGGCGTGTGACCCTGGTACTCGGCAGCGAAGTCGGCATAGGCGAATTCCTCGTCGCCGCACACTTCCCACAGGAACTCGATGTCGAGCTCGTCGGCCGCGGCCTCGGCGCGCGCGAGCAGGTCGGAGGGGCCGGGGTCGCGGAACTCGAGCAGCACATTGGCACGCTTGAGCTTCACCCGTTTGCCGTGGGTGTTCTCGACCTGCAGGGTGGCATCGTTATCAGCGAGGATCGTGCCGGCCTTGAAGGCCCCGTCCTCTTCATACAGCACGAACATCGGCATCCGCCTGAAGAAAGCAAGCGCGCTAGTTTACTGGATTCGGGCGGTCAGCCCCATTTCCGGATGCGTTGCCGCTCGTATCGCGCTTGCGCACCGCTGCTCCGGGCTTGCGGGGGCGTGGGGCGCCTTCCACGCGGTGCCGCGCTGCCTATCCAGTGTTCCCTGCTCTGCGCGCGCTGCGAATGAGGTCGGCCGAGTACACCGCGAGTGCAAGCCAGATCAGGGCAAAGCCGACGAGCTGGGTAGTGTCCAGGGGTTCGCGGAAGATCACGACCGCGACCAGGAAGTTGAGGCTGGGCGCGAGGTACTGCAGGAAACCCACGGTGGCGAGCGGCAGTCGCCGCGCACCGACTGCGAACAGCGTCAGTGGTACTGCTGTGAGGATGCCCGAGAGCGGTAGCAGCCAGTCGACGGTCGTGCCGGCACCGAAGGTGAGTGCGTTCTGTGCGCCCAGCCAGACCAGCCACGCCAGCGCCAGCGGTGCGACCAGCAGGGTCTCGATGAACAGGCCGCTTGCGGCCTCCACTGGGGCGCGCTTGCGCAACAGGCCGTAGAGGCCGAAGGTGCCGGCGAGGAAGATGGCGATCCATGGCGGGTTGCCCAGCTGCCAAACCCGCCAGCCCACGCCGGCACAGGCGATCGCCACTGCTGCCGCTTGCAGCGGGCGCAGGCGCTCGCCAAGGAAGATCGCGCCCAGGGCCACGCTGACAAGTGGGTTGATGAAGTAGCCCAGGCTGGCCTCGAGCAAGCGACCGGCGTCGATCGCCCAGATGAAGACCAGCCAGTTACTGCTGGTCAGGAGTGCGGTGAGGGTGAGCAGCGCGAGCAGGCGGGGTTGCGCGAGGACCGCGCGCACGCGAGCGAATCCGCCGGTCGAAGGGATTAGCGCGAGCAGGCCGGCGAGGAACAGGGCTGACCACAACACACGATGGGCGACGATCTCGAACGGCGGCACGCTGCCGATGGCGCGGAAGTAGAGCGGCGCCAGCCCCCAGATGCAGAAGGCGGTCAGCGCGGCCAGCATGCCGTTGCGCGCGTGGGTATGGGGGGAAGGCGTGGGCACGAGCGAAGCTATGGCGAGGAGTGGGCTGGGTGACGGGGCGTGAGGTGGACAGGGGGCCCTTGCTGCGCATTCGTGCCGTGCAGGTGCTGAGCCGCAGGCGACACGGGGCTACAGGGTCATTGACGCGTAGCGGTGGCAATCAGGGTGTGAGCTTGCAGCAGGTAACCGCCGCGGTCGTCACTGCAGCGATGATCGGCCAGCTCGTCGGCGACTGCCGCTTGTAGCGCCTCCTGCGTTGCCTGGGGCAGCCGGCCGAGGGCTTCGGCAGCGCCACCCGCGAGGTCGAGGAAGGCCTGCCAGTAGGCCTCGGCGCTGTCGAAGTGACAGCTGAACGTACATGTGCGGATGTCGACGTTAATGAAACCGGCCGCGCTCAGCGTCTGTGCCAGGACTTCCGGTTTGCCGTAGCGGAACACCGAGGGGCGGGCGACCTTGGGCGGCGGCAGCAGGCGGGCGATGGTGTCCTGCGCGCGGTGTATCAGTGGCACGGTTTCTCGCGTGCCCCACACCGACAGCGCGATCTGCCCTCCGGGCACGAGCACGCGGTGCATCTCGGCGAGCGCGCGTTCGGGCTGCGGGAAGATGAACAGTGCGAGGCCGGCGAGCACGCGGTCCACGCTGGCATCGGCCAGGCACAGGTGCTCGGCGTCGGTGGCCGCGAAGCAGGGCGCCTTGGCATGCTCGCCACAGCGGCGGGCGCCCTCGGCGAGCATGCCTTCGGCGATATCGGTGGCGAGCACGGTGCCGGCGGGGGCAACGCGCAGCGCGGCGTCGCGTGCGAGCAGGCCCGGGCCGCTGGCGAGGTCGAGCACGCGCTGTCCCGGCGCAAGCGCGGCGGCGTCGAGCAGGGCTGCGGCGAGGTCGGCGCGCAAGTGCGCCCCTTCGGCATAGCGTGCGGCGATGCGATTGAAACCGGCGCGCTCCATGGCCTTGAAGCGGCGCGGGTCGAAGCCGGGTGCGGCGCCTTGGGCTGCGTCCAGTGTGCTGGGGGTGGTGTCGTAGGTGCTCATCGGTGGCAGCCGGGCGTCAGGGGCAGGTGAAGTCTATCACCGCGTCGAGGTAGTCGCTCCAGCGCGAAAAGCCGTGGTCGCCGCCCTCGAGCACAGTCTGCCGGGCGCCGGTGTAGCGCTGTACTGCGTGGCGGTAGTCGAGCACCTCGTCGCCGGTTTCAACCAGCAGCCAGTAGCGTTCCGGGCGGGTGATCGTTGCCACTTCCAGGGCGCGCAGCTCGTCGATGTGGGTGCGGGTGAACTCGAAGCGCGCGCCGGTGTACATGTTGTCCTGCGTGCCGATGTATGCCTCGAGCGAGAGCGGCGCGACGACCGCCGGATTGACCAGCACCGCGCGCAGGTTGTGGCGTTCGGCGAGCCAGGTGGCGTAGTAGCCGCCGAGCGAACTGCCGACCACCGCCGGCTCCAGGCCGGCGGCGCGGGCGCGGGCGATCGCGTCCTCGGCGAGCGCGATCGCGGCGCGCGGCGATACGGGCAGTTGCTCGCACCAGAACTGCTCGGCAAGCCCGCGCTCGGTCATGCGCGCCTTGAGCGCCTGGGCCTTGATCGAGGCCGGGGCGGAGCGGAAACCATGCAGGTAGACGATCATCGTGTGTTCCTCGATCAGGGCTCGGACCATTCGACCCAGCCGAAGTACCACGTTGCCAGCACGAAGATGCCAAAGGCGATGCGGTACCAGGCGAAGACGATGAAGGTGTGGTTGGAGATGAACTTGATGAAGCTCTTCACCGCCCACATGGCGGCGATGAAGGAGGCGACGAAGCCGACCGCGAACACGGGCAGGTCTTCGATCCGCAGCAGCGCCCAGTTCTTGTACAGATCGTAGGCGGTGGCGGCGAACATGGTCGGGATCGCCAGGAAGAAGGAAAACTCCGCTGCCGTCTTGCGCGACAGGCCGAAGATCAGTCCGCCCATGATGGTGGCGCCCGAGCGCGAGGTGCCGGGAATCATCGCCAGCGCCTGCGCGAAGCCGACCTTGAGCGCGTCGGGCCAGCGCATCTCGTCGACGTCGTTGATGCGCGGGTGATAGGCGCGCTTTTCCACATACAGGATGATCAGCCCGCCCACCACCAGTGCGGTCGCCACCGTGATCGGGTTGAACAGCAGGCCCTTGATCGTGGAGTGGAACATCAGGCCGAGGATGGCCGCGGGCAGGAAGCCGATGAACAGCATCCACACGAAACGCTGTGCGCTTGGTTGCGTGGGCAGGCCGACGGCGACCTTGATCAGGCGCTCGCGGTAGTCCCAGCACACGGCGAGGATGGCGGCGAGCTGGATGACGATCTTGAATACCTTGCTGGTGTCATCGTTGTAGCCGAGGAGGTCGCCTACGATGATCAGGTGGCCGGTGGAGGACACGGGCAGGAATTCGGTCAGGCCCTCTACGATTCCGAGGATGAGGGCGACGAGAAGGAGAGAGAGGTCCATGCGGCTTGGGTGTGGGGAAAGGGGGCGGCGGGATTATAGCCCCCGGGATGTTGCACTGCGGCGGCAATGCCGAATGCGTGACACGGTCGCCTTCGGCGGTTGTCCGCCGAACCGTTGGGAGCGCTCAGGCGGCGGTGAGTGCTTCGAGCCTGTCCAGGTAGCGCAGCGCGTGCGCCTGCTCGCTGCCGCACATTTCGATGGAGGGCTGCAGGCTGGTGCACACCGCGGGCCGGCGCGGGTCGCCGAAGAGCTGGCAGCGGTTTGAGGCGTCGAGCTGGATGCAGCGCACGCCAGCCGGTTTGCCCTGCGCCATGCCTGGGATGGCCGAGGAGATCGAGGGGGCGATGCAACAGGCAGCGCAGCCCGAGCGACAGTCCATTGCCTATGCCTGCCCAGGCAGCGCTGACCACCAGTCGAGGACGGCCTCGAGCGTGGGCGGCAGCAGCGCACCTTCGTCGCCGGTGAAGTTCTTCCATTCGCCGAGGAAGCGCTCGCCAACGGCCGTCAATAGTGGCACGCCAGCCATCACCGTTTCGCCCATCTCGGCGCGCAGGCCGGCGCCCGAGACCTCCTGGGCGCCGAACTTGTTGATGATGACCAGATCGACACCGCGTTCGATCGCGCCGCGCACCGCAACCGAGCCGCGTGCCAGCGCGTCGGGGTCGACCCGGCAGGCCACCGAGCCGCGTCCGAGCTCCTGCGACAGCGGGATGCTCTCGCCGGTCTCCAGGTTCTCCAGCTCCATGGCGCAGGGGTCGTCAATGACGGTGGCGATGTCGTGCTGCAGCACGCCGCCGAGTTTCACGCCGTCTGCCGCGAGCGCGCGTGCAGCCTGGGCGAGCAGGGCCTCGATGTTGTCGGTGGGCTTGTATACGACGGCGGCAATGGCTGTGGCTGGCATGGTCGGGCTCGGCGTTCGGCGCGTACGGTGTCAGCCGCCATTGTCGCACTGCGACGCCAACAAGGGGGCGATGCGGAGGATAATGCGCGCCCTGACGACGCCGATACGGATCCATGAGGGCTGAACAACGGGGCGCACGCCGCCCGGCCGACACGCCGAACTTCGATGATTGCCTGAGCGCCGACCGGCCACGATTGCGTCGATTGGCGAGGGATCTCGCGCGCCCGCCGCGCGCAGCGGACCAGCACGCCCGGCTGCAGGCCGATCTCGAGACGCTGCTCATGCGTTCCCGCGCTGCCTATGCCGCTCGTCGGGCCGCACTGCCGACGCCGGATTTTCCGCCCGAGCTGCCGGTTTCGGCGCGGCGCGACGAGATCGCCGCGGCCTTGGCCGCCCACCAGGTCATCATCGTCTGTGGCGAGACCGGTTCGGGCAAGACCACTCAATTGCCCAAGATCGCACTGACGCTCGGTCGCGGCGTTGCCGGTCTCATCGGCCATACCCAGCCGCGCCGGATTGCCGCGCGCGCAACTGCGAGCCGCATTGCGCAGGAGCTCAGGAGCCCGCTTGGCGAGGTGGTGGGCTACAAGATCCGCTTCACCGACCGCAGTAGCGAGCGCAGCCACATCAAGCTGATGACCGACGGCATCCTGCTCGCCGAGACTCAGACCGATCCGTTGCTCGCCGCCTATGACACCCTGATCATCGACGAGGCGCACGAGCGCAGCCTCAATATCGACTTCCTGCTCGGTTACCTCAAGACCCTGCTGCCGCGCCGGCCCGACCTTAAGGTGGTGGTGACCTCGGCGACGCTCGATGCCGAGCGCTTCGCGACACACTTCGCCGACGCCGCGGGCCAGCCGGCGCCGGTGATCGAGGTTTCGGGGCGACTGTATCCGATCGAAATGCGCTACCGGCCGGTGGAGAGCGAGGAGCTCGACCCCGCCGCGGCCGCGCGGACGGCTGCGGCGAAGGGCGACAAGTCGAAGGATAAGGGGCGCGACCTGATGGACGCCCTTGTCGATGCGGTCGACGAGGCGCAGCGCTGCGGCCCGGGCGACGTGCTGGTCTTCCTGCCGGGCGAGCGCGAGATTCGCGAGGCCGCAGAGGCGCTGCGCAAGGCCCATCATCTGCCTGGTACAGAGATCCTGCCGCTGTTCGCGCGCCAGTCGGCTCAGGAGCAGGCGCGCGTGTTCTCGCCCTCCAGCGGGCGCCGGGTGGTGTTGTCGACCAACGTGGCCGAGACCTCGCTGACCGTGCCCGGCATCCGCTACGTGGTCGACACGGGCCTGGCACGCATCAAGCGCTACTCGCCGCGCAACAAGGTCGAGCAGTTGCAGGTCGAGAAGGTCGCCCAGTCGGCCGCGAAGCAGCGCGCTGGGCGCTGCGGCCGGGTCATGGACGGTATCTGCTTCCGTCTTTACGACGAGGACGATTTCAACCGCCGCCCGGCGCACACCGACCCCGAGATCCTGCGTTCCTCGCTGGCTGGCGTGATCTTGCGCATGAAGGCCCTGAAGCTGGGCGCGGTGGAGGACTTTCCCTTCATCGATGCGCCGGGCTCGCGCCTGATCGGCGACGGCTATGCGTTGCTCGCCGAGCTCGGCGCCGTCAGCGACGACGATGAGCGCAAGCTCACCCCGATCGGCATCGAGCTTGCCAGGCTGCCGCTCGATCCGCGCATCGGCCGCATGATCCTCGCCGCGCGCGATCGTGGCGCGCTCGCCGAGTTGCTGGTGATCGCCGCCGCGCTGTCGGTGCAGGACCCGCGCGAGCGGCCGCAGGACAGTCCCGGCGCCGCCGACCAGGCCCACGCAAGGTTCCGTGGCGGCGAGCAGGACCAGAAGTCCGAGTTCCTCTGGTACTGGCATCTGTGGAAGGCTTGGGACGAGGTGCAGCGTCACGAGTCGTCCAGCAAGCAGAAGGCCTGGTGCAAGAAGCACTTCCTCAACACCATGCGCATGCGCGAATGGCGTGACGTGTTCAGTCAGCTGCACACGCTGTGCGCTGAGCACGGCTGGAAGGACAACGCGCAACCCGCCAACTACGAGGCGATCCACAAGGCCTTGCTCGCAGGGCTGCTCGGCAACATAGGCTGCAAGGTTGATGAAGGAGAGCACGCAACCAAGGGCCCGCAGGCGGGTTCCTACCTGGGCGCGCGCGGGATCAAGTTCTGGCCGCATCCAGGCTCGTCGCTCGCGAAGAAGGCCGGGAAGTGGATCATGGCCGCAGAGCAGGTCGAGACCAGCCGCCTGTTCGGGCGCTGCATCGCGCGCATCGAGCCGGAGTGGGTGGAAGAGGTCGGCGGCCATCTGCTCAAGCGCCAGGTCTTCGAGCCGCACTGGTCCAAGGCTTCGGGCGCGGTGCGCGCCTGGGAGCGCGGCACGCTGTACGGTCTGGTGATCTACCCGCGCCGCGGCGTGGCCTATCGGGACATCGATCCGGCACTATGCCGCGAGCTCCTTATCCGCGAGGGGTTGGTGCAGGGCGAGGTTGCGGAGGGCGCGGCGCGCGCGATGGCCTTCCTTTCTCACAATCAGCGCCTGGTGACGGAGATCGAGCGTCTGGAGCACAAGTCGCGCCGTCCCGACGTGCTGGTGGACGAGGCGCTGATCGAGGCCTTCTACGACAGCAAGATCCCCGCGGATGTTTGCGATGTCGCCAGCCTGGAGGCATGGCGGAAGAAGGCGGAGAAGTCCGAGCCCAGGCTGCTGCACCTGTCGCGCGAGCAGTTGATGCGCCATGAGGCCGAGGGCGT
This sequence comes from Thauera sp. 28, assembly GCF_000310145.2. Classification (GTDB taxonomy): domain Bacteria; phylum Pseudomonadota; class Gammaproteobacteria; order Burkholderiales; family Rhodocyclaceae; genus Thauera; species Thauera mechernichensis. The sequence continues at coordinate 5,312 of NZ_AMXA01000046.1, read as the reverse complement.
CACGACCGACCGTTTTCCACCCGTGCTGGAGGTGCTGGGACAGAAGCTCAAGCTCACCTACCTGCATCAACCCGGTGAGGCCGATGACGGTGTGACGCTGACCGTGCCGCTGGCCATGTTGAATCAGGTCCCGACCAACCGCTGCGAGTGGCTGGTGCCGGGGTTGCTGGAGGAGAAAGTCGCGGCGCTGATGAAGACCGTGCCGCAGAAGCACCGCCACCGCCTGCAGCCGGTGGCCGAGAGCGCAGCGGCCTTCATGGCGGCTTGCGAGGCCGGCGAGTTCGACACCGACGAGCCGCTGCTGAAGATGCTGCAGCGCTTCGTCGAGGAGCGCGTGCAGCTGAAGCTGCCGCTGGAGAGCTTCCGCACGGAGAACCTCAAGCCCCACTGCTTCATGAACTTCCGCGTGATAGACGAGCACGGCCGGGTGATGGGGCAGTCGCGCAACCTGATGGACCTGCGCGCGCGCTTCCGCGAGCAGGTGGCGGCGCGTTTCTCGGCGGCGAATATCGGCAGTGCGCTTGCGGGCGCGCTCTCGGCGGCCGGCGTCGCAGGCGCGCCCGCAAGCGTTCGGGCGGATCGCGCGGGTGGAGGGCAGTCCGGCCCCGGTGCGAGTCATGCTGCATCGGGCCGCGGTGCGCAGGCGGGCGGTGCCGCGCGGGGGCGTGACGGGGCGACGGCTGAGGCGGCGGGGCTGGGCAATGAGGCACCAGCGCTACCGGCGAAGACGCTGTCCGGCTTCACCACGTGGAGTTTTGGCCCCTTGCCCGAGCTGCTCGAGATCCGCGTCGCCGGCCGCGAGGTGATTGGCTTCCCTGCGCTGCATGATGACGGCGACAGTGTTTCGCTGCGGCCCTATGACACCCCCGAGGAGGCGGCGCGTGTGCATCGGCGCGGTCTCGCCCGTCTGTTTGCGTTGAACCTGAAGGATCAGGTGCGTGCTGTCGAGCGCCTGCCCGGCCTGCGTGAGCTTGCGTTGCAGTACATGAGCTTCGGCACCGAGGCCGAGCTGAAGGCTCGCCTGGTGGACGCCACATTGAGCCGTTGCTGTCTGCTGGAGCCTTTGCCGACCGAGGCGGGAGCCTTCGCGCAGCGGTGCGCAGAGGCGAAGACGCGAGTCAGTCTGGTTGCACAGGAGTTCGTACGCCTGGCGGGCCAGTTGCTGGTTGAGCACGCGGGCTTGCAGGAGCGGCTGTCTGGGCTGAAAACCTTCCCCGAGGTCGTTGCAGACATCCAGGCTCAACTTGGCGGGCTGTTGCCCAAGGACTTCCTGGTCGCCTTCGAGTGGGAAAGGCTGGCCCATTTTCCGCGCTACCTGAAAGGAGCATCGGTTCGGCTCGACAAACTCCGCAACAATCCGGCGCGTGATGCACAGGCCATGGCCGAGTGGAGGCAGCTTGCCCAGACCTGGGAGCGAGAGCGACTGGCGCGCCGCCGCGCCGGCGTCGAAGACCCTGCGCTGGAGGAATTCCGCTGGCTGCTGGAGGAGTTGCGCGTCGGTCTGTATGCGCAGGAGCTGAGGACGCCGATGCCCGTGTCGGTCAAGCGTCTGCAGAAGATCTGGGAGAGCCGCCCGCGCTAGCCCGACGCGGGCGGCTCTCGCCGTCTCAGCGTAGCGGGATCACGATCGGGGGGACGCTCACCCCGATCACCACTGCGGGCGAATGGCTATAGGTGTAGGGGCGATACGCCGGTTCGTAGTAGTGCTTGTGCACGATCGTCTCGCGATAGTGGCGAGGACGCTCGTGGATGATCACGCGTTCGCGCACGACATGGCGCTCGTCCCAGCCGCGGTGGACGTGTTTGTGCTTGTACGCATGCTTGTACTTATGGGTGTGTCCGTGCCTGTCCCAGCCGCGGTGATCACGGTCGCCGCGCGCTTCGGCAGCGCCCGCGCTGGCGAGCAGTCCGCCGCACAGAAGTGCGGTGAGCAGCTTGTGGTAGAGGGGTGTCTTCATGATCTGCCTCGTTCGTGTTGTCGTGTCGCAGGGCATGGCCCCGGTGTCTGCATGCTAGGCGCTGCGGCGCATGCGGGGGCGGTGCGAATGTAAGCAGGATTTTTCGAGCGCGCCGACATGGGGCTCGTTGTGTCCGCTTTGTCAATACAAGGCTTTGACATCCCCGGGTTTCTTGTTATATTCGCGGGCTTCCCTTGCCCCACCGGATTCGCATGCCGGGGGGCTGCTTCACTCAACCGCAAGGAGTCTGCATGCGACACTACGAAATCGTATTCATCGTCCACCCGGACCAGTCCGAGCAGGTGCCGGCGATGGTCGAACGCTACAAGACCATCGTGACCGCCCGCAATGGCCAGATCCACCGCCTGGAAGACTGGGGCCGCCGCCAGATGGCCTACCCGATCCAGAAGGTGCACAAGGCTCACTACGTGCTGATGAACATCGAGTGCGACGGCGAGACGCTGGCTGAACTCGAGCACTCGTTCAAGTTCAACGATGCCGTGCTGCGCCACCTCACCATCAAGATGAAGAAGGCCGTGACCACGCCTTCGCCGATGATGAAGGAAGAGAAGTCGCGCTCGCTGAGCACCGCTTCCGACGACAAGCCGGCCGACAGCGAAGCTGCTGCTGCCTGAGTTGCCTGAGCCGGGTCTGAACCAACTGCGCATCGATGCGCGCGTGGCCGAAGTGCTGCCGTTGCGTCGAACCCCTGCCGGAGTGCCGGTCGCCAGCTGTACGTTGGCGCACGAATCGAAACAGATCGAAGCGGGTTTGAGCCGCGATGTTTCGGTGGAGCTCCAGGCGGTCGCAGTGGGTGATCTGGCTGCGGTGCTCGCGGTGGCGGCTCCGGGATGCGCGATCCGCGCGACCGGTTTCATGGCCGCCAGGAGCATGCGCAGTCGCAGCCCGGTTCTGCATCTGAACACAATCGAATTTCTCGAAGGAAACTGAAAATGGCCTTCAAGCCCAAATCCAAGTTCAAGAAGAAAGATGACCGCGGCGGTCGTGGTCTGTTCAAGCGTCGCAAGTTCTGCCGCTTCACCGCTGAGAAGATCGAAGAAGTCGACTACAAGGATGTGGACATCCTCAAGGACTTCATCACCGAAAACGCCAAGATCATGCCGGCCCGCATTACCGGCACCAAGGCGGGTTACCAGCGTCAGCTGTCGGTCGCCGTCAAGCGCGCCCGCTTCCTGGCTCTGATGCCTTACACCGACCTGCACCAGTAAGAGAGGAACGACGTCATGCAAATCATTCTTCTCGAGAAGGTTGTCAATCTGGGTGGCCTCGGCGATGTGGTCAAGGTCAAGGACGGTTACGCTCGTAACTTCCTGATTCCGCAGGGCAAGGCCAAGCGTGCCACGCAGGCCAATCTGGCCGAGTTCGAAGCCCGCCGCGCTGAACTCGAGCGCGCCCAGGCAGAGAAGCTCGCTGCCGCCCAGGCGCTCGCAGCCAAGCTCGAAGGTGTCAGCGTCCAGGTCGCCCGCAAGGCCGGCATGGACGGTCGCTTGTTCGGCTCGGTCGGCAACGCCGACATCGCCGATGGACTGGTGGCTCAGGGCTTCGAGATCGAGCGTTCGGCCGTGCGTCTGCCCGATGGCCCGCTCAAGCAGGTCGGTGATGTCCAGGTTGAAGTGTCCCTGCACGCAGATGTCCTCGCGACCATCACCGTGACGGTGGTTGGCGAGCAGTAATTCCCGCGTCTTTGCGCGTGATCGAAAGGGCTGCCTTGCGCAGCCCTTTTTTGTTTTCGGAGGCGTGCCGTGCGAGTGGCGCGCCGCTAGCATCGCTAGAATCCGACGAGTGGAATCGAAAGGTGGTCGTGATGAGCTCTCCTCCCTCCCGTTTTGCCGACCATGTTGCGGCCGATCCGCAACTGGCGCAGATCAAGCTGCCGCCGCATTCGATCGAGGCCGAGCAGTCGCTGATCGGCGGCATCCTGCTCGACAACCAGGCTTGGGAGCGGGTTGCCGATCTAGCCAACGAGTCTGACTTCTATCGCGACGACCATCGTCGCATCTACCGCCACATCACCCGGCTCATCGATCAGGGGCGGCCGGCTGACGTGGTGACGGTGTTCGAGTCGCTGGAGAAGAACGGCGAGGCCGAGCAGGCCGGCGGTCTGGCCTATATTGCCGAGATCGCCAACAACACGCCGTCGGCGGCGAACATCCGCCGCTACGCCGAGATCGTTCGCGAGCGCGCAATCCTGCGCAAGCTGGTGGCGGTCGGCGACGAGATTGCGGCGAGTGCGCTGAGCCCTTCCGGCAAGGACGCAAAGGCCTTGCTCGACGAGGCTGAGGCGAGGGTGTTCGAGATTGCCGAGGCCGGCGCCCGTCATGCCAGCGGGTTCGTCTCCATCCAGCCCATCCTCAAGCAGGTGGTGGATCGGGTGCAGGAGCTCTATGATCGTGACAACCCGCAAGAGGTTACGGGGGTGCCCACTGGGCTGGTGGACCTCGATGCCAAGACGTCCGGCCTGCAGCCGTCGGACATGATCATCGTTGCGGGGCGTCCGGCAATGGGCAAGACGACCTTCGCCTTGAATCTTGCCGAGCACATTGCGATCGAGCAGCGCCTGCCGGTGGCGATCTTCTCGATGGAAATGCCGGGCACGCAGTTGGCGACCCGCTTCATCTCCTCGGTTGGTCGCATCGACATGCAGAAGATCCGTAGTGGACGGCTTACCGACGATGACTGGCAGCGGCTCACCATGGCAATGGGCAAGCTCTACGATGCGCCGCTCTTCATCGACGAGACGCCGGGCCTCAATCCGATCGATCTGCGCGCGCGTGCGCGCCGGCTCGCTCGCCAGTGCGGCAAGCTCGGCCTCATCGTCATCGACTACCTGCAGCTGATGAGCGGTACGCGCGAAGGCGACAACCGGGCGTCAGAGCTCTCCGAGATCTCGCGCTCCGTGAAGTCGCTGGCCAAGGAGCTCCATGTGCCGATCATCGCCTTGTCGCAGTTGAACCGAAGCCTCGAGCAGCGTCCCAACAAGCGCCCCGTGATGTCCGATCTGCGCGAATCCGGTGCGATCGAGCAGGATGCGGACATCATCATGTTCATCTATCGTGACGAGGTCTACAACCCCGATTCGCCGGACAAGGGCACGGCGGAGCTGATCATTGGCAAGCACCGTAACGGTCCGACCGGCACCGTGCGCATGACCTTCATTGGTGAGAACACGCGATTCGAAAACTATGCGGCCGGACCGGGAGCCTACTGACGGGCGCTGGGGGGGGCATACTGGATGCGCCTGCATACATCCATTTAAAACCTTGATCGTTATTTTTCTTGACGGTATGGATTGGGTGTCTATAATGCGCACCTCTTCAGCGCTGCAGCGGTTTC
>NZ_AMXA01000045.1 GCF_000310145.2 Thauera sp. 28 | reverse complement strand
CGGGGGGCTGCAGCACGTGTGCTGCAGCCCCCCGCCAGCGTGTCGAATGACTTATTCGATGCGGACGGGGACGAAGATGCGTGCGCTGCCGCGCTGGATCAGCAGTGCGAAGCGGTTGCCCGAACGCTGCAACTGAGCGCGGAACTCGGCGATGGTGGTCACCGGCTGGTTGTTGATGGCCAGGATTACATCGCCGCGCTGCAATCCGGCACGCGCGGCGGCGCCATCGACGCTCTCCACGGCTAGGCCGCCGCGCAGCCGCAGTTCGGAAGCCTCCTGGGCGGTGAGGGCGCGTGCGCTCAGCCCGAGCTTGTCGCCCAGCTTTTCCACCTGGCTGGGCAGGGGGTCGGCTGCGGCCACCGTATCGGTGGTCAGTTCGTCGAGCGTTGCGGTGACGCTGCGGCTGCGGCCATCGCGCCAGATCTCCATGCGCACCTGGGTCCCCGGGCGTTTCTCGCCGATCACGCGCGGCAGTTCGGCCGAATCGGAGATGCGCCGGCCATCTACTTGCAGCACCACGTCACCGGGCTGCAGGCCGGCCTTCTCCGCCGCGCTGCCCGGGTCGACGCTGGCCACCAGCGCGCCGTGAGCCTCGGCCAGCCCGAAGGACTGGGCAAGCTCCTTGTCGACGCCCTGGATGGCAATGCCCAGGCGGCCGCGCTGGACACGGCCGTGGGCGACGAGCTGGTCCTTGACGTTCATGGCAACGTCGATCGGGATTGCGAACGAAATGCCCATGAAGCCGCCCGAGCGCGAGTAGATCTGCGAATTGATGCCGATCACTTCGCCCGCGAGGTTGAACAAGGGGCCGCCCGAGTTGCCCGGGTTGATCGCGACGTCGGTCTGGATGAAGGGTACGTAGGTCTCGTCCGGCAGGCGGCGCGCCTTGGCCGAGATGATGCCGGCGGTGACCGTGTTGTCGAATCCGAAGGGTGAGCCCATCGCCACCACCCACTCGCCGACGCGGGCGTCGTCGGCATTGCCGATCCTGAGGGTGGGCAGGTTCTGCGCGTCGATCTTGAGCAGGGCGACGTCGGTGCGGCGGTCGACCCCCACCACCGTTGCCTTGAACTCGCGCTTGTCGATCAGCCGCACGGTGACCTCGGACAGCGCGGCATCCGCGTTCTCGCCTGCCACCACATGGGCATTGGTCAGCACATAGCCGTCCTGGCTGACGATGAAACCCGAGCCGATGCCTTGGCGTGCGCGCGGCCCCATGCCCGGCTGGCCCGGGAATCCCGGCATGGGTACCCCGAAGCGACGCAGGAAGTCGTAGAAGGGGTCGTTCGCGAACGGGTTCTCACCGGTGACGCCCTGTGCCTGGCGCTGGACGACGCTGATGTTGACGACCGCAGGTCCGACCTGCTCGACCAGGTCGCCGAAGTCCGGCAGCCCGTAGCGGTTGGGCGACACCATGGAGGGAGCGGTCGCCTGCGCCATGGCCGGCGACACGAAGGCCCCCTGCGGGAGCGCCGCTGCAAGCGCGACGGCGAGGGCACTGACGGCAATGATCTTCTTCATATCGGTATTCACGCGTGGTCGTGGAAGTTGATGGACGTGCACGAGTGCGTGGACGCGGGAATCCGCATCCTGTTCCCGACGACACGTCCGCTTTCAGATCGGGCCGAGCGGGCGTGACTTCAAGGCCGGCGCTTCTGCCTGCTCGCCAGGGGCGTCAGAATTCCGCCTGTAGCGTGACATGGACCTGTCGCCCGGCCTGGTTCGCCGGCCGGTTGCGATACTCCGCCTGTGCCTGCAGTGGCCGGTTGGCCAGTTCCTGGTGGCGGCCGAGCAGGTTGATCGCGCTCAGCCGCAAGCTCAGGGTGCCGTGTTCAAGGCGGAAGCTGCGCGCTGCACTCCAGTCCACGGTGGTGTACGCAGGCACGGTGTAGCTGAAGCCGGGCACGTAGCTGAAGCCGGCGTCGATCGGTCCCATGCGCAGTACGCTCAGCATCGATTGCCAGGGGCCGACGCGTTGCAGCCAGCTCAGGCTGCCGGAGTAGGGTGCGGTATTGCTGCGGATGCGGTCGTCCGCGGCGCGGCGATCGATCATGCTGTGCGACAGGATGAACTCGGTCCCGGGCCATGGGCTGGTGCGCAGCTGGTACTCGAGTCCGCTGAGGCGGACCTCGCCGGCGTAGTTCTCCCAGCGCGTGCTGCGCAGGGTCTCCAGGAAGGCAAGGTAGCCCGCGTCGCCGGTGCGGGGCAGGTCGGTGATGAGCGGTCCGGGCTGGCGCACGATGAGATCATCGATGCGCTCATGGAACAGGCGCACGTCGAGGGTGCTGCGCTGGTCAGGCAGCACGCCCAGGAAGCCGAGTTCGAAGGCGTCGATGCGCTGCGGCCTCAGGGCCGGATTGGGAAGCTGGCGTTGCTGCAGCAGCGTACCGGTGTCGGAAACGATGCGCACATCGGCATTGCGTTCGAAAAGTCCGGGCTGGCGCCAGGCGCGCGAGTGGCCGAGACGCCAGGTCATGTCGGGAGCGGCCTGCCAGTTGAGGAATACGCGTGGCGCAAAACGAGCGGCATCGCCACCGAGCTTCTCCACCATGCCGCCGAAGTTCCATAGCCATGCCGGTGCGCTGCGCCATTCCAGATTGGCGAACAGGCGCTGCTCGCTGCGCTGGTGCGCCTTGGCAGCGTGGAAATAAAAGGGCGAGGCCTGCTCGACATGCCGCCATTCGGCGCCCCACAGCACGCGTGTGGCGGGATCGAGGCGCCAGCGGTGCTCGACTTCGAGACTGTGCTGGTCGGTCACTGCGGTGTTGCCGACGTCGGCACCGAAGGCAACGCCAGGCGCGAGCGGGAGCGGGGGGTTGATGCGCGAATCCAGCCGCCATTCGTCACGCACGCGCTGGCGATTCCAGTAGGCCGATACCAGCCACTCCTCTTCGGCCGCGGCGACGTGGCGCCAGCGCAGGTGCAAGGTGCGGTTGGCGTGCTGCGATTCGCGCATGCCGGCGCTGTTGAAGAAGGAGCGCTCATAGCCCGCGTCGCGCCGGCCCTCGGCAAGCACCGCATTGAGGTTGAGCTCGTTGCGTTCGTCGAGCTGGAGATCTCCCCGCACCGACAACAGGTTCGTGCGGCGACCATCATGCAGCCCGGCAAAGCCTTCGTCGGCCTCGTGCTGCGCACTGATGCGCAGGCTGAGCGGGGCCGATTCGACGGCATGGCGCGCGCTGACGTCCAGGATGCCGGGCGCGCCACGGCTCAGACGCAGCTTTGTTCCGGTGTTGTCGGCGCTATGCCGGGTGCGGATGTTGACGATGCCCAGGAAGGCGTTCGAGCCGAAGGCGGCGGAGTTTGAGCCGCGTACCACCTCGATGCGCTCGATATCCTGCAGCGAGATGCGCTCCGCCGAAGAGTTGAACGAGGGCGCAGGATAAGAGCGCCCGTCGATCAGGACCTGCATCTGCAGTGGATAGTCCATGCCCAGGCCATGGTAGGTGACCCAGTGTGCGTTGCCGCGTTCCTGGCCAACCTGAAAGCCGGGGACGAGCCGCATCAGGCGGCTGAGGTCGCGGTAGCCGGTGGCAGCGATGAAGTCCGCATCGAATACCGTGACCGCAGCCGGGCTGTCGTGCAGGGTCTGGGGCAGGCGCGAGGCGCTGAGCACGACCGGCAGCGGTGCGAAGAAGCTGTCTTCTGCCCGCACCTGTCCTGCGCACAGGCTTGCGGTGAGAATCAGGGCCAATCCGCCGGCAGTACCGGAGTGGGAGCGCATCGATGGGTTTGAGCTGAGTCAGGGCTGGCGAAGTATAGCGGTGAGCCGCCGGTCGCGCAGGAGGGCATTGGAAGCTGTAACATCCCCAGCTATCCGCTTCAGGCTCCATTCCTTTTCCGGAACGCATAAACGCCATGACCCTGACCGATCTCCGCTACCTCGTCGCGTTGGCGTACGAGCGTCATTTCGGCCGTGCGGCCGAGAAATGCCATGTGTCACAGCCGACGCTGTCTGTGGCGGTCAAGAAGGTCGAGGAGGAGCTCGGCGTCCAGCTCTTCGAGCGCAGCGCCTCCGAGGTCAAGATCACCGAGACCGGTCGCCGCATCGTCGCGCAGGCAGAGAAGGTGCTGATGGAGGCGAGCCAGATCCAGGAGATCGCCGCGGCGGGTAAGGATCCGCTTGCAGGCCCGCTGCGCGTAGGGGTGATCTACACCATCGGCCCTTACCTGCTGCCGCGCCTGATCCCGCGCGTGCACCAGCTTGCGCCGCGCATGCCGCTGATCATCCAGGAGAACTTCACCGCTCGCCTGGCCGAGTCGCTCAAGCGCGGCGAGCTCGATGTCATCATCATCAGCCTGCCGTTCGAGGAGCCCGGCATCGTCGCCCAGCCGGTCTACGACGAGCCGTTCCGGGTGCTGATGCCGTCGGCCCATCCGTGGACGCAGGATGAGTCGGTCTCGGCCGAGCACCTCGCCGACGACCAGTTGTTGCTGCTTGGCGCGGGCAACTGCTTCCGCGAGCAAGTGCTCGAGGTGTGCCCGAGCTGCCGCAACATCGGCGGGCTGCAGCGCACGCTGGAGGGCAGTTCGCTCGAGACCATCCGCCACATGGTGGCCACGGGTCTCGGCGTGACGGTGTTGCCCAGTTCGGCGGTCGACGAGATGTCGGCGCAGAACCCCTTGGTCGCGGTACGGCCGTTCAGCGACCCCGAGCCTCAGCGCCGTGTCGCCCTGGCGTGGCGTGTCACCTACCCGCGCAGCGGGGCGATCGACGTGCTACGAGCGGCGATCCTGGACAGCGAACTGCCCGGGGTACGGCCGGTGGGGCGTGTTCCACAGGTGGATACGGGGCTGCGCCAGGCATAGCCCTGCGGCATGAAAGGTATTCCGGCGATCAATTGGATTCATTGGACCGATTGGCTTACGATTGAACCATCCCGGCTGGACGCAGCCGCTCCAGCGCATCAATCACAGGAGAAGCGACATGGAAATCGATATCGGCATCACCAAGAAGGATCGCGCCAAGATCGCCGAGGGCCTTTCGCGCCTGTTGGCGGACAGCTACACCCTGTACCTGACCACACACAATTTCCACTGGAACGTCACCGGGCCGATGTTCAACACGCTGCACCTCATGTTCGAGGCGCAATACAACGAACTCGCACTCGCAGTTGACCAGATCGCCGAGCGCATCCGCGCGCTGGGCTTCCCGGCGCCCGGCACCTACAAGGAGTTCCAGAAGCTCACCAGCATGAGTGAGCCGGACGGGGTACCCTCGGCGCAGGACATGATCCGCCTGCTCGTCCAGGGCCAGGAAGCGGTGATCAAGACCGCACGCAGCATCGCGCCGGTCGCCGACAAGGCGAGCGACGAGCCTACCCTCGACCTGCTGACCCAGCGCATGCAGGTGCACGAGAAAACCGCCTGGATGCTGCGCAGCCTGCTCGAAGCCTGAGCTTGAGTGCAGCCGCGCCAGTCGGCGCGCGGAGTTGCATACGGGCCCTGCGGGGCCCGTCCTCATTTCAGCCTCCGGAAAAGCGCACGCGTTGCCTGGGCTGGCTGGGCTGGGTGATGTGGTCCAGGGGCAGGACATGGGTCTGCTTCACGCGGCCGAGCACGATGTCGGTCTTCACGTTGGCGATGCCGGGCAGGCACAGCACGCGCTTCATCATCAGTTCGGAGAAAGCGGCCAGGTCGGGAGCAACCAGGCGCAGTACGTAGTCGGCGTTGCCGCTCACCGAAAAGCACTCGAGTACCTCGGGCAAGCCGGCGACGGCGGCTTCGAAGGCTTCGCTGCGTGCCCCGCCCTGGCGCTCGAGCACGACATGGGCGAAGGCGGTGACGCCCAGGCCGACGGCTGCGGGGTTCAGCAGTGCGGCGTAACCGGCGATCAGTCCGCCTTCCTGCAGGCGCTGCAGGCGCCGGCTCACCTGGGATGCGGACAGGTGGACCTGTTCGCCAAGCGTGGCATTGGTGGCATTGCCGCTGCGCTGCAGGGCATCGAGGAGTGCCAGATCCTGACGGTCTACGGTGAAAGTGCTCATTTATGTGCTTTCATATGCATGAATTGTGCGCATATTACCGATAAATGCGCGAATAACGCGCACTTTATGTGTGGGATGCGCAGCATAATGCTCCTCACAAGACCACCTGAGGAGACACCCCATGACGCTTACCGAATCCTTGCTGCATGCGCTCAAGGCGCATGGCGCGCGGCAGATCTTCGGCATCCCGGGCGACTTCGCCCTGCCCTATTTCCGCATCATCGAGGAATCGAAGATCCTGCCCCTGCATACGCTCTCGCATGAGCCAGGGGTGGGCTTCGCCGCCGACGCGGCTGGACGCATCGGCGGCGGACTGGGCGTGGCCGCGGTAACCTACGGCGCAGGTGCGCTCAACATGATCAACTCGGTGGCCGCAGCGTATGCCGAGAAATCACCGCTGGTGGTCCTGTCCGGCGGTCCGGGCCGCGGCGAGTCGAACTCCGGGCTGCTGCTGCATCACCAGGCCAAGACGCTCGACTCCCAGTTCCAGATCTTCCGTGAGATCAGGTGCGTCTGGACGATGCAGCGCGCGCGCCCGCCGACATCGCGCGCGTCCTCGCCAATTGCCTGCGCAACTCGCAGCCGGTGTACATCGAGATCCCGCGCGACATGGTCGCCCAGCCCTGCGCAGCGGTGATCGCCGAGCCGTCGCCGGCGGTCGATGGCGAGGCGCTGCAGGCGTGTGTCGCAGAGATCCTCGAACGTATCGGGCGCGCATCCGCGCCGGTGCTGATGGTGGGGGTCGAGGTGCGCCGCTTCGGGCTCGAGGACAAGGTCGCCGAGCTGTCGCGCCGCCTTGGCCTGCCGGTGGTGACCAGCTTCATGGGCCGCGGCCTGCTTGCAGATCATGGCGCACCGCTGATGGGTACCTACATGGGCCTGGCCGGCCTGCCCGAGGTGACGCGGCTGGTGGAGGACTCCGACGGTCTGTTCCTGCTCGGCGTGATCATCTCGGACACCAACTTCGCGGTGTCAGAGAAGCACATCGACCTGCGCAAGACCATCCAGGCGCTGGAGGGACGGGTGACGATGGGTTACCACACCTACCCACGCATCCCGCTCGATGCGCTCGTCGATGGCCTGCTTGCCTGCGTGCCCCCGGCGGCGAAACACTTCGAGGTGTCGCGCCCGGCTTTCCCGCATGGCCTGGTGGCCGACGAGGCCACCATCGCGCCAGCCGACGTGGCATTGGCCGTCAATGACCTGATGGCCGAGCATGGCAAGCTGCCGATCGCTTCCGACATGGGCGACTGCCTGTTCACCGCGATGGACATCGAGCACACCGCCCTGGTGGCGCCGGGCTATTACGCCACGATGGGTTTTGGTGTGCCCGCGGGCCTCGGCCTGCAGGCGGCTACGGGCCAGCGTCCGCTCATCCTCGTTGGCGACGGCGCCTTTCAGATGACGGGCTGGGAACTGGGCAACTGCCGACGCTACGGCTGGGATCCGATCGTGCTGCTGTTCAACAACAGCAGCTGGGAGATGCTGCGCACCTTCCAGCCCGAGTCGGGCTTCAATGATCTCGACGACTGGGGCTTCGCGCAGATGGCTGCGGGCATGGGCGGCGACGGCGTGCGCGTGCACACCCGGGCCCAGCTCAAGCAGGCGCTGGATCGTGCGATGACGACGCGTGGGCGTTTCCAGCTCATCGAAGTGATGATCCCGCGTGGTGTGCTGTCCGAGACGCTGTCGCGCTTCGTCGCCGGGGTCAAGCGCCTGAACGCCGCCAAATCGGGCTGAACCGGATCGGCGTGCGCGGCCGAGGGGGTTGAAGGGGGCATCGCCTTCAACCCCTCGCGGCGGGTGCCGCTCCCACGCGGAAAACCGCGCCGCGTGCGGCCTCGCTGTAGGCGCGACGCAAGTCGCGAGCTGTCTGGTCTGTTCAGCTCGCCTTGCGCGTGGTGCTGCGTTTGCGCGGAGCGGGTGCTTCAGCACCCTCGCCTGCGGTTTCGCCCGCCTTCGCCGCTGCGGGCTTGGTCGCCTTCGGTGCCTTGGCTTCGAACTCGAAGCCAACCTTGCCGTCCTTGCCGCGCACCAGAAAGGCGGAGAACTTGCGCCGCGTGCGTGCCGACACGAAGCCCTTGAGCAGATCGGTCTTGCCCTCGGTCAGCAGCTTGGCCATCTGCTCGCGTTCGATTGGCTGCTGCAGGATGATCTTGCCGGAGCGGAAATCGCAGCTCTTGCCTGGTCCCACCGATTTCTCGCACACATAGGCCATGCCGTGCTCGTACACCCGGCTGGCGCACTTCGGGCAGGCACCGACGGCCTCCTGCGCGGAGAAGTCCACCGCCTCGGCCTCCTCGCCCTCCTTGGGCTGGCCGAAGTCGAAGGTGGGCTGCTTGTCCTCGTTCAACACGATGTCGGCATTGAACAGGCGCCCCATCTTGTTGCGGAAGCCGAGCAGCGGGCCGACCTTGCCCTCGCGCAGCAGGGTCTCGATCTCGTCGTACTCGAACTGGCGACCGGCGACGATCTTCCAGGTGCTCCAGTCGCAGGCCTGGCAGGCGAACTTCTTGTAGTTCTCCTTCACGACGCCGCCGCACTTCGGGCACGGCGTCTGCAGCGTCACGAACTCGCCCGGTACGGTGTCGGACTCGTAGCGCTTTGCGCGCTCTACGACCTCGCGCGTCATCTCGGCGATCTCGTTCATGAAGGCTTCGCGGCTGAGCTTGCCGTGCTCCATCTGCGCGAGCTTGTATTCCCAGCCGCCGGTGAGTTCGGGCGAGGTCAGCGCGGTGACGCCCAGTCCCTTCAGCAGCGTGATCAGCGAGAAGGCCTTGGCGCTCGGGATCAGTTCGCGGCCTTCGCGATGGATGTACTGCTCGCTGATCAGGCCTTCGATGATCTGCGCGCGGGTGGCTGGCGTGCCGAGACCGCGTTCGGCCATCGCCGCGCGCAATTCCTCGTCGTCGACCATCTTGCCCGCGCCTTCCATTGCGGAGAGCAGCGTGGCTTCGTTGAAGCGCGCTGGCGGCTTGGTCTGCAGCGACTTGACCGTGATGTCCTCGGTGGACACCGTTTCGCCCTGCTTCACAGCGACCAGCTGCGGTGCGCTGCCGTCCTTGGCATCCTTCTCGTCGTTGGCCGCTTCCTTGCCATACACCGCCAGCCAGCCCGGATTGACCAGCACCTTGCCCTCGGTCTTGAAGGCCTCGCCCTCGACGCGCGTGATGCGGGTGGTGATCTGGTACTCGGCCGCGGGGTAGAAAACCGCCAGGAAGCGCTTGGTGACGAGGTCGTAGATCTTGTGTTCGGCTTCGGACAGGTTCTTCGGCAGTGCGCCGGTGGGGATGATCGCGAAGTGGTCGGAGATCTTGGCGTTGTTGAAGATGCGCTTGTTGGGCTTCACCCAGCCGTGCTTGGCGATCTCGTTGGCGAAGGGCGCGTACTTGTCGGGCAGCGTGCGCATGACCTCGCTCACCGTGGCGAGGTAGTCCTCGGGCAGTGCGCGCGCGTCGGTACGCGGGTAGGTCAGCACCTTGTGCTTCTCGTACAGCGCCTGGGCGAGTTGCAGCGTCACCCGGGCGGAGAAGCCGAAGCGGCCGTTGGCCTCGCGCTGCAGGCTGGTGAGATCGAACAGCAGCGGCGACAACTGGGTGGAGGGCTTGGCCTCTTCACTGACCACGCCCGGCTTGCCTGCACACTTGCTGCGGATGGCCTCGGCCTGGGCCTTGTCCCACAGGCGGAAGGCGGTGGCGTGCTCGTCGCCCTCGGGCTTCTTGAACTTCTCGTCGAACCAGCGCCCGGGGTACTCGCCGGCGGCGCAGCCAAAGCGCGCCTCGAGTTCCCAGTAGTCGCGCGACTTGAACTTGCGGATGCGGTCCTCGCGCTCGACCACCATCGCCAGCGTCGGCGTCTGCACCCGGCCCACGGTGGTGAGGTGGAAGCCGCCGGTCTTGGAGTTGAACGCGGTCATCGCGCGCGTGCCGTTGATGCCGATCAGCCAGTCGGATTCGGCGCGGCAGATCGCCGCGTTGCGCAGGCCCTCGACGTCCTGCGCGGCGCGCAGATGGGCGAAGCCGTCGCGGATCGCCTGTGCGGTCATCGACTGCAGCCACAGGCGCTGCATCGGCTTCTTGCTGCCCGCGTGCTGGGCGATGAAGTTGAAGATCAGCTCGCCCTCGCGGCCCGCGTCACAGGCATTGATGAGGCCGGTGACGTCCTTGCGCTTGATGAGCCGGGTGAGCAGCTTGAGCCGATCCTCGGTCTTCTCGATCGGCTTGACCGCGAAGTGGGGCGGGATCACCGGCAGATGGGCGAAGGTCCACTTGCCGCGCTTGACCTCGAACTCCTCGGGCACGGTGAGCTCGAGAAGGTGACCCACGGCCGACGACAAGACGTATTCGTCGGACTCGAAGTAATCCTTCTCCTTGGTGAAGCCGCCCAGCGCACGGGCGATGTCCTGCGCAACGGAAGGCTTTTCCGCGATGATCAGTTGCTTGCTCATGCTCGTGTCGAGACGACTGTGGCGCCCAGCGGGCGCGCGGGGTTCGGGAAGCGGCGGATGATAAGGACAGCTTGCTTGCGCTTGCAAGCAGGCTGGATTGACCACTCAATGCAAGGTCGGTTCGTAGGCCCAGTCTTCCTCTTCGGTGAGGAGCTCGTCCACCATCAGGGTGTCGATAGGCTCTTCCTGCTGCCACAGCACCATCAGTACGATGACCTTGAGGCGATTCAGCGAGATGGTGAAGTCGTTCAGGGCCATCGCACGCTCGATGATCAGCTCGCGGTGCGCGGCGCCGAGGACGCCAGCGCTTTCGAGCAGGCTCAGAAAGCCGCGGCAGCGGGCGTCGAGTTGCTTCTGCTCTTCATCGGTGTAGATCCGTACCGATCCGCTGCTGGGCGCGATGCCGGGGTGGATGTCGCATGCCACGCGGCGCAGGCCGGCCAGCCAGTCGAGCGCTTCGGAAATCTCGTCCTGGTCGAATCCGGCCGCCGACAGCTTGCGGGCGAGCAGATCGGATTCGGGGCAGGCGTCTGCGTGGATGTAGCTTTCGAAGAGATATACGAGGATGTCGAACAAGGCGGCCTCATTTTGGGGCGGTCGGCAGCGTGGTGGGCGGTTCCAGGACCGGCATGCCGGATGGAGGGCTCCGCCCGCTGTGCTTGCGTGCGGCTGGTGATGTGCGGCCGGATTCAGATGCGCTGGAGGCGCCCCCCGGGCAAGCGCGCGAGGAGTCCATCCAGCTCGAGCGGAAGCAGGATGGCGTACAGGGCATCGACCGTCAAGCTGCAGCGCTGGGCCAGCGTGTCGATGTCCACCGGGTCATGGCCGATGATCTGCAGCACCCGTGCCGCCTCGCCGTCGAGGGCAAGCTCGGCCTGGGACATGGTCGGCGGCGTCGAAGCGGCATCCTTGCGTTCGCGTCGACGGCGTCCGGCCGCCGTGTGCGGGCGCTCGGGTGCCGCCCAGCCGAGCCGGCCGCGCAATTCCTCGACGACGTCTTCGGCCGTCTCGACCAGCTTGGCGCCTTCACGGATCAGGCGGTGGCAGCCGCGCGACAGTGGCGAATGGATCGAGCCCGGGATCGCGAACACCTCGCGGCCGCATTCGGTCGCCAGTCGCGCGGTGATCAGTGAGCCGCTGTTGAGTGCCGCCTCGACCACCAGCACGCCTTGCCCGAGACCGGCGATGAGCCGGTTGCGGCGCGGGAAGTTGTGCTGCAGTGGCGGTGTGCCGAGCGGGAACTCGCTGACGACCACGCCGCAGCGGGCGATGTCGCGGGCAAGTGTTGCGTTGCGTGCGGGGTAGATGCGATCGATTCCGGTACCGATCACGGCGATCGTGCCGCCCCCGGCTGTACCTGCGGCGAGCGCGCCGCGATGGGCTGCCGCGTCGATACCCAGAGCAAGCCCGCTGACGATGGTGAAGCCCTGCGCCGCCAGCTCGCGGGCGAAGGCTTCGGCGTTGGCCTCTCCCTGAGCGGTTGCGGAGCGCGCCCCCACGAGGGCGATCGCCGGGCGCTGGAGCAGGGCCGGGTCGCCCTTGACGTAGAGCAGCACCGGCGGGTCGGCCATGTCGAGCAGGCTGCGTGGATAGGCTTCGTCGGCAAGGGTGAGCACGTGGCTGCCGGGCTCGGCCGCCCAGGCGAGCGCGCGCTCCATCCATTCGGCCTGCGGGGTGCCGAGCACTGTATCCGCGGCTTCGCCCCCCACCACTGCCGCGAGCGCACTGCGGCCGGCGCCGAAGATGTGGCGCGGCAGGCCGAAGGCGGCAAGCAGGCTGCGCTGGCGGTCGGCGCCCAGGCCCGGCAGCGAGCTCAGGCGCAACCAGTCGGCGAGGTCGTCGTGATCGGCGGACAAGAGGCCTGGGAGTGCGTGTGAGTCTCGGCGGCGACCGTCAGGGCTGGCGTACGACGTCGGAGAGGGTGACCGGGCCGTCGGATTCCATCACCAGGGCGTAGGAGATGCGATCGAAGACGCGGAACACGAACACCATGCCGTAGCGCTTCTCGGGCAGCTGGAAGGTCTCCTTGCCGCCGTCGCCGGTATATTCGGCCGTGCCGCGGTTGCGGAACAGGGCCAGCACGTGGCCGCGCTCGATGCCGTCACGTTCGCCGACGTTGAGCGCCACCACGTGCAGACGACCGGTTTCGCTCACGCCGCGATGAATCGAGATGATGCGCCCGTTCACGTCGCGCTCGGGCGCATGCGGCGCAAAGGAGAACACGCTCGGGCGATCGCTCGGCATCATCAGGTCGCCGACGCCGATTTCCTCGACCGAGGTGGTGACCTCGAGGGTGGTTGGCTGGCCGCGTTCGGTCACGCGCGCGGTGCCGAGGTAGGCAGCCTCCCAGGCCAGGGTTTCGCGCGTCACCGGGTCTTCGAGCGGCTTGGCCGGGCGGTAGATGTGCCACACCTCGGCGGCGTCGCCGACGTCCTTGGCGAAGATGGTGTCGCCCGTGCCGGTCAGCACGCGGCTGGTCTCGGTGGCGATGATGGTCGCCGAGCCTTCCAGGCGGGGGCCGTCGATGACCAGCGGGCGGTTCAGGAAGGGCTCGATTACCTGCAGCGGGATGCTGGGCAGGGCGCTGTCGAGTGCTTCGCTGTAGATGCGCGGCTGCAAGCGATCGTCCTGGGTGCCGCCGATGCGCCGGCCGATGCTCAGCCAGGGGCCGCTGCGGTCGAGCAGGATGACCTGCCCCGGGTAGATGAGGTGCGGGTTGCGGATCTGCTCGCGGTTGAGGCGCCAGACTTCGGGCCAGCGCCAGGGTTCCTGCAGGAAGCGGCCCGAGATGTCCCACAGGGTGTCGCCACGGACCACCGTGTAGCTGTCGGGTGCGTTGTCAGCAAGGCGGACACCGGATTGAGCGTGGGCGCTCGCGCCAAACAGGGCCGCGAAGGCGACGAGCAGAGAGAATATAATTCGGGTCATTGATCGCTTCCGGTAGATGCGGGGCGTGCCGACGAGGCCCTGGAACGCTGTTGCATGGACAGGGTCGAACCGGATGCGCGAAGCAAACACGGTCGTGAAGCGCTTCGAGTCCCCGGCGCAGTACATGCGCATGCATGTGAAAACGCTTGAAATTCTGCACTTAAAGGTTTAACGCGGCAAGGCATTCATGGCTCTCCTACCCATTCTCAGATACCCCGATCCCCGCCTGCATACGGTTGCCAAGCCGGTTGCAGCGGTCGATGACGACATTCGCCAGCTCGTGCGCGACATGGCCGAGACCATGTACGAGGCGCCCGGCATCGGGCTCGCGGCCACCCAGGTCAACGTCCACATGCGCGTGGTGGTCATCGACGTCAGCGAGGACAAATCCGGCCTGATGACGCTGATCAACCCCGAGATTCTCGAGCGCTCGGGCGAACAGGTGTGCGAGGAAGGCTGCCTCTCCGTCCCCGGTATCTACGAGAAGGTGACGCGTGCGGAGCGGGTTCGGGTGCGCGCCCTCGACGACAAGGGCGAGCCCTACGAACTTGCGGCCGACGGCTTGCTCGCGGTCTGCATCCAGCACGAGATCGATCACCTCGACGGCAAGGTCTTCGTCGAATACCTGTCCCAGCTCAAGCTCGGCCGCATCAAGAGCAAGCTGGCCAAGAAGGCCCGCATCACCGCGTGATGGCCGACACCCTCTCCCCCGCGGCGCTGCGCGTCGCCTTCGCCGGCACGCCCGAGTTTGCCGCCTGCGCGCTCGAAGCCATCCTTGAGGCCGGCTACACGGTGCCGCTGGTGCTCACCCAGCCCGACCGCCCTGCCGGCCGTGGCATGAAGCTCACGCCGAGCGCGGTCAAGCAGCTCGCCCTGGCGCGTGGCATCGAGGTCGACCAACCGGAGAGGCTGCGCACGGACGAGCAGCGTGCGCGCCTGTCGGCCTGTGCGCCGGACGTGCTGGTGGTGGCGGCCTACGGATTGATCCTGCCCAAGGCGGTGCTGGACATGCCGCGCCTGGGCTGCCTCAACATCCACGCCTCGCTGTTGCCGCGCTGGCGCGGCGCCGCGCCCATCCACCGCGCCATCGAAGCCGGCGACGCCGCGACCGGCATCACCATCATGCAGATGGACGAGGGCCTGGACACCGGTGCGATGCTGCTCGAGCGCTCGACGCCGATCCTGCCCCGCGACACGACCGCCACGCTGCACGACCGCCTCGCGGCGCTCGGCGGTGAGTGCATCGTCGCCGCGCTGGCCGCCCTGCAGCGCGGCGAGTTGGTCGCCAGGCCGCAGCCGGCCGAGGGCGTGACCTACGCTGCCAAGATCGGGCGTGCCGAGGCGAACATCGACTGGACGCGCCCGGCGGCCGACATCGAGCGCGCGACGCGTGCCTTCGACCCCTTCCCCGGGGCGGCTTCCAGCCTGCGCGATACGGTGGTCAAGTGCTGGTCGGCCGAGGTCGTGCCCGGCCGGGGCGAGCCCGGCACGGTGATCGCGGCAGGCGACGACGGCATCACCGTCGCCTGCGGTCGCGACGCCCTGCGTTGCACGGTGTTACAGCGTCCGGGCAGCAAGCGCCTGCCTGCCGCGGAATTCCTGCGCGGCTTCCCGGTCTCTGTGGGCGAACGCTTCGCAACCGTGGCCTGAGCGCCACGGTTGGGCCGGCGGGCCTCGCACCATGCTTGAATTTGCCTGGTCGGGCCCCAAACTAGGCTTTTGAATCAACCTTTTGCAGGAAGGACACCGCAATGTTCGGTAACTGGATCAAGACCTCCATCCTGATGGCCGGCATCGTCGCCCTGTTCGGCGCCATGGGCGCGGCCATCGGCGGCCAGCAGGGCATGCTGATCGCGCTCGTCATCGGCGGCGCCATGAACTTCTGGGCCTACTGGTTCTCCGACAAGGCCGTGCTCAAGATGTACAACGCGCGCCAGGTCGATGCCGCCTCCTCGCCCTACCTTTACAACATGGTGCGCGAGCTCGCCCAGCGCGCCGACCTGCCGATGCCCAAGGTTTACATCATCGACGAGGCCCAGCCCAACGCCTTCGCCACCGGCCGCAACCCCGAGAATGCCGCGGTGGCCGCCACCACCGGCATCATGCGCATGCTGTCCGAGCGCGAGCTGCGCGGCGTCATGGCGCACGAGCTGGCGCATGTGAAGAACCGCGACATCCTGATCTCGACGATCTCGGCCACGGTGGCGGGCGCGATCTCGATGCTGGCCAATTTCGGCATGTTCTTCGGAGGTCGCGACGGCGAGAACCGTCCCAACCCGATCGTGTCGATCGCGATGATGATCCTGGCGCCGATGGCCGGCATGATCATCCAGATGGCGATCAGCCGCACCCGAGAGTTCGGTGCCGATCGTGGCGGCGCTGAAATCTCCGGCGACCCCGAGGCGCTGGCCAGCGCGCTCGCCAAGATCGACGCCTACGCGCGCGGCATCCCCATGCATACCGCCGAGCAGCACCCCGAAACGGCGCAGATGATGATCATGAACCCGCTCTCCGGCGGCGGCCTGCGCGGGCTGTTCTCGACCCACCCCGCCACCCAGGAGCGCATCGCCCGCCTGCGTGCGATGCGCTGAGCGCCCTCAGGCGGCTTGCAGGGCGGTGCGCACCAGGGCGAGCAGTTCGCCGGGGAGCACCGCTTCGCCGAAGGCGCCGGCCCGCAGCAGCGTATCGCGTCGCGCTGCGCGTCGCGTGTCGTCGAATTCGCCGTGGTAGAAGATCACCGGTGGCCGGCGCGGTCGTAATGCCAGCGCGCGCAGCAGCTTCAGGCCTGCGCTGGGCATGCCTTCCAGCGCCTCCGGCCGGCTCCAGTCCGAGATCACCAGATCGAAGCCCTCATCGTCCGCATCGAGGCGCGCCAGTGCTTCCTCGGTGCTGTGCGCGGCGACGGTCTCGATCTGCAGTTTGGCCAGCGCGGCCACTTCGTGGCGGTTGCCCTCGGGCTTGTCATCCACCCACAGCACCCGTTTCTGATCGGGCATGTCGATCAGCGCCAGGGCGGTGCCCTCGGCCTCGTCGCTGCCGATGTCCGCGACCCCGCGCATGCGGGCCGCCACCGACAGCTCGTTGGCGAAGCCGGCGATCATGCGCCGCAGCAGCGGGTCCGGGCTCTTGTCCGCCACGCGCGCATCCTTTTTTGCGCGTGCGCCGAGCCGGGTGCCAAGCACCTTGAAGTCCGCCTCGGGGGCCGGCGCGGTGGCGGTGGCGGTGCCGAAGTCGCTCGAGCGTGGCGCTGATGGTGCTGGGCTGGGCGGTGGTGCGCTCGCCCAGCGCTGCTGGATCTTCTCGACCGTGCGCCGGATGCCCTTCGCCACATCGGTCCACGCCTCGTCACGGTTGGGCCAGGACGTGACCGGGCGCAGGTCGGTGGGCAGGCCCTGCAGGTGGGCGAAAGGGGCGTCCTCGATGTCCACCGCGCGCAGCAGGATCGGCACTACGCTGGCGTCGCCGCGTTCGGCGCGCGCCACCGCGGTGGCGAGTTCCTTGCCCCAGATGTAGTCGGAGTTGAGGAAGTCCATGCTCACCAGCAGCAGGATCAGGTCGGCGTGGGTGAGCTGGGTGTCGATCGCCTCGTCCCATTTCTGCCCCGGGACGATGCCGCGATCGTGCCACGGACGGATCACGCCCTTGCGTCGCAGCAAGGCCAGGTGGCCGTCCAGTTCGTCGCGCAGCTTCTCGTCTTCGTGGGCGTAGCTGTAGAACAGATCCACCGGTTCCATGGCGAGCAATCCCCTGGCTTGTGATCTGCTTTTAAACATAGATCAGCCCGGCGCCCGCGTCTGCGTGGTGGCGCTGCGACCTCGCCCCGCGTCATTCAGTCAGGGGCGATCGACGCTGCAGCACGGTGAAGGTGGTGCCCCGGCCCGACTTGCCGCGGTCGTCGCTGACGATCATGACGCGGCCATCGCCGAGCGCGGTCAGGCCCTCGAAGTTGTCGGCCTCGTCCGGGCGGTCGAGCACGGCGAGCTCGCGCACCGCGCAGACCTGCCCGACCGCGCAGGCGGCCAGATCCACCTCGCGCAGCGCCACCACCATGGTCCTGGCTTTGCCCTTGCCGGATTCGGCACGCTCGAGCACCAGCAGGCGCCCATCGTCCATCACGTCCATGCCCTTGAGGCGGGCGTTGTGCGCCGGATAGCTCGGGAAGGACCAGGCGCGCTCGGCGGCGACCACGCGGTGGTGACCGGCGGCCTCGCCTTCCAGTGGCGCCTCGGCCGCCACCAGCAGGCCGTGCTCCGGGTGCAGGGCCACCGCTTCGAGCATCGCGTTGCTGCGCCGGAAACGTTCGGGATCGTCCAGCCCATCGGGCAGGGGCAGCGTGCCGAGCGGCTTTCCCGCCAGGGTGTAGCGGATCACCCGCGGCTCGCCCTCGGTCGACACCAGCAGTTCGCTGTTGCCCCTGATGCCGTCGCTGGCGCCGGTCACGGCCAGGCCCTCGGCGTCCACGCCCGCGCTGCCGCCGGGGGGCGGCAGCAACCGGCTGGCCGCGAGGGGCTCGATGTCGAGCTCGCCGTTGGCGCCCAGCGCGACACTGAAGCGGAACAGCACGCCGCGGTCGGAGATCGCGTACAGGCGTTGCTCATCCGCATCCCAGGCCAGGCCCGAGAGCTCGGCGATGCGCTCGCCGTCAATCGTGGCGCCGAGCACGCGCAGGGTGGCGGCGACGACGAGCGGGCCGGGGCCCTGCGCCGGGGTGGGCGTGGCGCGTGCAGCGGGTTCCTGGGCCGGCGAGAGCGGGCTGGCGAGCGCGAGCGCGAGCGCCAGGGTGGGAAGTGCGGTGAGCTTTGCATTCATCGCTGAGGTCCTGTGTTGGATGTTCGGGTGCAGCGGCGCCCACCGGGTGGCGGCAAGGGCGCCGAGTGGGTCAATGATGCGGAGGATGGCGCGTTCAGTGCAGGCCGGCCTGCAGCAGCGGGGCGAACGGGAGGCGGGAAAACCTGTCCGGCGCGCACGGGCGCTCGGGCACCACCTCGAGCTTGCGCAGCGCGGGCAGGAACTTGTTGTGGCGCGCCACGGCTTCGAGCGCCGCCATGCCCACGCAGTACTTCGAGCAGCGCGAGGTCGGGTGCTGGTGCAGCGCGCGCAGGATCTTGTCGGCGATGCCGTTGCCGTTGGCCGACTTGGTCTCGACGATGAACACGTCGGGGCGGGTGCTGAGCGAGCGCTCGCCTTTGGAGAACAGCAGCTTGCCGTCGATCGTCATGCGCTCGCCGCCCTCGCGGGCGACCAGCGTCACGCGCTGGTAGCGCATCTCGATCACCGGCTGCAGGCGGTGGCGGAAGGGTTCGCCGTACAGGTTGCGGTAGCTTCGATCGATGTGCGCGCAGGCCTGCTCGTCGAGCGTGCCGTACTTGTCCACCGTGTAGTCGAGGCGCTTCTTGACCGTGATGCCGCGCTTGTCCTTGAGCTTGACCTCGACGAAGCACAGTTGCGCGTCGGTGTACTTGCGCACTCGCACCTTGCAACGGCGGCGGCGGCCCTGGTGGTGGTCGTAGTAGCTATGCAGGCCATCGTCGTCGAAGTAGCAGGTCTCGTAGGTGAAGGCGCGCTTGCCGCCGATCTCGAGCACGTCGAAGTGCTGCGCCAGCTCGGCTAGCGCCGCGCGCAGGACGTTCTCGCGCACCACGTACTTGTTGTCCAGGCGCTCGAGCATGGCGGCCTTGGCGTTCAGGACCTCGAGCGAGATCGGGTGGAAGTCGCCGAACAGCGGCGGCGTGGGGTCGTTGGGGTGGCTCATGACGGTCTCCGGGGGAGGGGGCAAGGGGCAGGTCGCGCGGCGCGGCGGCGTGCGCCGCACCGTGCTACGGGCCTCAGTGCTTGCGGTAGAAGACGTTGATGCGCGCCATGTCGTTGATGTAGTCGAGCGCGGTGATCTGGTAGGACATCACCTCCACGCCGAGGCGGGCGGAGAGGTCGGCGCGCATGACCTCGGGCTTGGACAGGGCGTGGGCGTCGATCTTGTCCAGGGTGATCTTCACGCCGTCGGCCGAGCGCAGGATGCGCGGGTGGTCGATGATCCAGGCGGCGAGCAGGATCAGCGCGGCCACGGTGGCGACGAACTCCAGCGTCGTGCCCTGCACCGAACAGATCACCGCGATTGCCACGCTGCCGAAGAAATAGGTGATCTCGGTCTTGCTGATCTGCTCCGAGCGCAGCGAGAACAGCGCCAGGATGGCGAACAGGCCGAAGCCGGCAGCGACGCTGAATTCCACCGAGGACAGGATGGTGAGCACCGCGAACGCGAAGATGTTGAACAGCGCGGCGGCGGTGACCAGTTCCTTGTCGCGGTAGCGGCGGTAATACATGCCGAACACGAGCGCGACCATGGCGATGACGTCGATGCCGAAGCGGGCGACCAGTTCGAGGACGGCGGTGTGGGGGAAGTCGAGGTTCATGATGGTCTCCGGTGTTTGGGTCGGGGGGGGCTTGCATTCGGGCGTATTCCTCGTGCGCCCTTGCACCGACAACGCATCCGGGACCGGCTTATTCCATGCGTGCTGCGTTCTTACATTTCCGTTACAGCTTCGCGCGTCACCTGGGCGCCGATAGGACAGCGGGGAGACGTCTCGCGACGCCTCCCCGCTCGAAGGTCCCCCTGCATCGGGCCAGCCGGGCCCGGGCAACTCATTGGGCACGTGCGTGACGCAGGATCTCGGCATAGACCTCGGCGCTGTGCCGCCCGGTGACCGGCAGCTTGTGTGCGGCCTGGAAGCGCATCAGCGCGCGCGCGCTCTGCTCGCCCCACACCCCGTCCATCGCGCCCGGTGCATGGCCGGCGCGCGCCAGCGCCTGCTGCACCGCTCGATGGCGCTCGCTTGCGGACATCCTGCCGTAGGCCTGCACATTGGCCGTGTGGCCGGTGGGCGAGGCCCAGGCGGTTTCGATGCAGGGCCGGTAGTCGACGTTGAAGGCATGGGCGACATGCACCAGCACGGCCGCCTCGGCGATGCGGCGCTGGGCGAACTGCGGCCCGTCGCTGCTGTTGTTGCCAAGGTCCACGCCCAGGCTGTTGCGGCCGTCCTCGATGCGCAGGCCGAGGCTGGCGCCGCTCGCATTGACGGTCACGCTGATCGCGCTCGCATGCAGCACATGGCCGTTGCGCGAGGACAGGAAGTCGCCGGCGATGACGTCGGCGCGGCGCTGGAAGCCGAAGCCGAGGTCGAGCAGGCCGCTGCCGGTGCGCCGCCGGCCGCCGACGTCGGCCCCGCCCTTGCCGACGCTGGTGTCGTCCTGCGTCCAGGCCCCTTCGAGCACGATGTGGTTGCCGCCGGGCTTGGCCCGGTCGGCGCTGGCCGAGCGCACCCTTGCGGTGCCGAGGCGGTTGATCGCGGTGTGCAGCCACCATGCGCCGCCGCTGCTCAGGCGCCGCTCCTCGAAGCTGCGCGGCACGGTGGTGTCGGGCACGTCCTCGACGAAGACGGTGAGCGCGGGCCTGCCGCTGCGCTCGATCAGCCCGCCGAGGCAGGACAGGGCGAGCGAATGCTCGGTCATCACCGGGCTCACCGGACTCTGAAAGCCGCTGGCCTGCTCATTGACGAGGGTGGTGCAACCGCCGAGACCGAGCAGGGCGGCGGCGGTGATGGCGAGGGTTGGGGTCTTCATGTCGGAACTCCTGAGGGATTCGAGCCAGGGCCGTGCCCTGCTTGTTCCGACAACGTGCGGATGGCCGGTTTATTCCCGGCCGCCGCGAAAAAAATCAGTCCGGCGTCCAGCCGCGCTCGATCAGTGCGCGCTCGCGTTCGGCGTCGAAAGGGCCTTCCTCGACATGCGCGCCGAGGAAGGCATCCACCGCCTCGTGCAGGCGGTCGCTGGCGGTGCCGTAGCCGCCCTGGGCCGCAGCGCTGGCGGGCTCATGGGCGACGAAGGCGAGCTGCCAGCCCGTCTCGGCCACGCCGCCACGACAGGCGATGCCGAGCTCGTGCCCGGTTCGGGCGCCCGTCAGGGCGTATTCGCGGCAGAGCTGGCCGTCGCGCCCGGCGAAGCTCGCCATGATCTCGACACGGGCATCGCCCAGGTCGACCACGACGCCGCTCGGCGCCGCCTGCAGGGCCACGGCCAGCGCGGGATTGCGGATCGGCTCGCCCTGGCGTGCGAGCGGCGCAACGGCTTCGGGCGGCGGCAGCAGGTAGTGGCCGATCAGCGCACCCAGCGCCAGGGTGAAGATCGAAGCGAAGGCGGCCGCGCCGCCGAAACCCTGGCCGAACCAGGCCGCCAGGCGCGCGCCGAGGCCGGGCGCAGCGGGGCGTGCCCCGGGCCGGTGCCGGGCG
>NZ_AMXA01000044.1 GCF_000310145.2 Thauera sp. 28 | reverse complement strand
CGCGAGCTTTTCCGGGCGGCTGCGATGGGCTGTGTCGCCTTCAACCCCTCGCGGCTGGCGCCGCTCCTACGGCGGGAACAGACACCGCGGCGCCCCCCCGGTAGGCGCGGCGCAAGCCGCGAGCTTCCCGGGCGGTTGCGTACGGCCGTGCA
Organism: Thauera sp. 28; assembly: GCF_000310145.2. Classification (GTDB taxonomy): domain Bacteria; phylum Pseudomonadota; class Gammaproteobacteria; order Burkholderiales; family Rhodocyclaceae; genus Thauera; species Thauera mechernichensis. The sequence continues at coordinate 22,829 of NZ_AMXA01000044.1, read as the reverse complement.
CAGCGCTCCTCATGCATCGGTTAATATTGCTGCATACCTTCAACCCACAGGGAGTGCCGCAATGTCTCAGGATCAGAACGCGCAGGACCCGCTCGATTTCGTTCGCGGCATGTGGAACAGCATGGGCTTCTCGCTGCCCGGCATGGTCACGCCCACGCTGGATGTCGATGAACTCGACAAGCGCATCGCCGACATGAAGGCGGTCGAGGGCTGGCTGAAGATGAACCTCAACATGCTGCAGATGAGCATCCAGGGCCTCGAGATGCAGCGCGCCGCCATCGCCGCCGTGAAGGCAATGAGCCAGCATGCGGCGGGCAGCGACGCACCGGGCGCGGACAACGCCGCAAACGCAGGCGCCAACCCCTTCGCCGCTGCCGCTGCGATGTGGCCCTGGAACATGATGAACAACGCACAGGCCGACGACGCCCAGGCCGCGGCCGACAGCGCTGCCAAACCCGCGGCCCGGGGCGGCCGCCGCAAGGCGCCCGCCGACAAGTAAGCCGGAACAGCGTCAGATCACGCCCGCTGCACGCAAGCGGGCGCGCTCATCGGCTCCAAGCCCAAGCCCGGCCAGGATCTCATCGGTGTCGGCACCCGCGCGCGCAGGCGCCGGGCTCGCGGCACCCGGCGGCATGCCACCGAGACGGACAGGTGGGCCGAACTGGCGCACACCGCCCACCTCCATCACCATGCCGCGCGCGCGCAACTGGGCATTCTCCAGGCTCTCCTCCAGCCTGAGCACCGGCGTCACACAACAATCCACACCGTCGAACAGCGCCACCCAGGCCTGCTGGCTACGACTGCGGAAGATCGCCGCCAGTGCGTCCCGCACCCGCTTGCCGTCTTCGCCGACCGCGAGATGGCCGGGCTTCAGGTCCGGGCGCTCGAGGGCATCGCACAACATGTGCCAGAACTTCTCTTCCAGCGCCCCCACCGCCATGTGGCGGCCGTCCGCAGTCTCATACACGCCATAGCAGGGCACGCCGCCGTCCAGCAGATCCTCGCCGCGCGGCCGCACATGTCCGTTGGCCAGCACCTCGGCAAGCGGGAAGATCGCGTGCGCGAAGGCCGCATCGGTCATCGACACATCGACATGACGCCCCTGGCCACGCTGGCGCGCATCGAACAAGGCCACCATGATGCCCATCGCCGCCGCCATCGTACCGCCCAGCAGATCGCCGATCTGCAGGTTCGACAACGCGGGCGGACCGCCCGCAACACCGATCTGGTCGAGCACCCCGGCATAGCCGATGTAATTGATGTCATGCCCGGCGCGCTCGGCATACGGACCGCTCTGGCCGTAGCCCGAGATGCTGCACAGGACGATCGCCGGCTTGCGCTCGGCAAGCACCGCATAGCCGAGGCCGAGCCGCTCCATCACCCCGGGCCGAAACCCCTCGACGACGACATCGGCCTCATCGACCAGCCGCAGGAACAGCGCCCTGCCCTCGGCCTGCTTCAGGTCCAGGCGCAAGCTGCGCTTGTTGCGGTTGACCACCTGGTAGAAGTAGCTGGTCTCGCCCCCCATCGCACCCATGGTACGGGCATAGTCACCAGCGCCGGTGTCCTCCACCTTGATCACCTCGGCACCGTAGTCGGACAGATGCTGCGTCGCGAGCGGGCCAGGCAGCAAGCGCGTGAGATCCAGGATGCGCACGCCAGCGAGGGGCGCATGCGTGGCGGGAGAATGAGCCGGGTTCATGTATGTATCCGTGATGATGTCTTGACTGGCCGGCATTATGCCAACCGGCGCCGCCCCGACGGCCCCCGCACACGCCTCGCCCCCCGTAGGAGCGGCGCAAGCCGCGAGGGGTTGAAGGCGATGAGCGCTGGGCGGGACGGCGACAAGCTCGCGGCTGGCGCCGCTCTGACACGGGGGCCAGCCAACCGTGTCAGTTGTAGACGCGCACGTCGTCGATGACCTTGCCGTCGTTGGCGAGCGCGCCGGAGGGCAGGAAGGCGACCTCGCCACGCAGCTTGGTGAGCTCGCGAATGCTGCTGGCCACGGCGGCTGCGAGCGCTTCGCTGCCACCACCGGCCACCTCGCACATGAGGGTCATGCGGTCGTTGAGATCGGGGTTGTCCACCACCAGGCGGGCACGGCGAATCTCGGCGTGGCGGCGCACCACATCGGCGATCTGCCCCGGATGGACGAACATGCCCTTGACCTTGGTCGTCTGGTCGGCACGCCCCATCCAGCCCTTGATGCGCAGATTGGTGCGTCCGCAAGGCGACGCACCCGGCAGCACGGCCGAAAGGTCGCCGGTACCAAAACGGATCAGCGGGTAATCGGGGTTGAAGGTGGTCACAACGACCTCGCCAACTTCGCCCTCGGGCACCGGATCCCCCGTCCCCGGACGCACGATCTCGAGCAGGATGTCCTCGTCGACCACCAGGCCCTCGCGTGCCGGCGTCTCGTAAGCGATCAGGCCGATGTCGGCGGTCGCATACGCCTGGTAGGCCTGGATGCCACGCGCTGCGAAAGCGTCGCGCACGCTCGGCGGAAAGGCTTCACCCGACACGAAGGCCTTGGTGAAGGACGGCCGCAGGCCGGCCTCGTCCGCCTTCTCGAGCAGGATGCGCAGGAAGGACGGCGTACCCACGTAGGCATTGGGCTGCAGGTCGGCAATCGCTGCCAGTTGCTGCTCGGTCTGCCCCACCCCGGCCGGAAACACCGTGCACCCCAGCGCATGGGCGGCCGTCTCCATCATCGAACCGGCGGGCGTGAAGTGGTACGAGAAGGTGTTATGCACCAGGTCGCCCGCGCGGAAACCCGCCGCGTGCAATGCGCGCGCGAGCCGGTAGTAGTCGGGCCGGGCGCCTTCGGGCTCGTACAAGGGGCCGGGCGAGGCAAACACGCGTCGGCACGCCGCCCCCCAGCCAACCGCCGCAAAGCCGCCGAAGGGCCGCGCCGCCTTCTGCTGCTCCAGCAGTTCGGACTTGCGCGTCACCGGCAGCGTCGCCAGGGCCTCGCGGCTGATGATGGTGTCCGGGTCAACATCCTCGAGCAGGCGGGAAAAGGCGGGCGCGCTCGCCCGCGCGTGGGCGATCTGGCCGGGGAGGCGTGCGAGCAGCGCACGCTCGCGAGCGTCCGCGGGCAGCGTTTCGCGATCGTCGTAAAAAGTCATGTCGGCATCCTTGCGCGATCCGGTATGGAGGAAGTGCGTCGCCCGCAGGCTCAGCTCAGCCAGCGCTTGCGGCGGCGATAGTGCTTGATGTCGCGGAAGCTCTTGCGACCCTCACCGGACAGGCCGAGGTAGAACTCCTTGACGTCCTCGTTGGTCGCCAGGTCCTTGGCTGCGCCTTCCATCACGATGCGGCCGTTCTCCATGATGTAGCCGAAGTCCGCATAGCGCAGGGCCACCATGGTGTTCTGTTCGGCGAGCAGGAAGCTCACCCTTTCCTTGGTGTTGAGATCCTTCACGATCTCGAACACTTCTTCCACGATCAGCGGCGCAAGGCCCATCGACGGCTCGTCGAGCAGCACCAGCTTGGGCTTGGCCATCAGCGCACGACCGATCGCGCACATCTGCTGTTCGCCGCCCGAGGTATAGGCCGCCTGGCTGTTGCGGCGCGTCTTCAGGCGTGGGAAATAGTTGTAGACCTTTTCCAGGGTCTCCTCGACCGCGGCCTTGCCGTCGGTGCGGGTATAGGCGCCGGTACGCAGGTTCTCCTCGATGGTCAGGTGGCCGAAGCAGTGGCGGCCCTCCATGACCTGCACCACCCCACGCTTGACGAGATCGGCCGGGGTCAGGGCCTCGACGCGCTCGCCCTTGTACTCCACCGAACCCTTGGTCACGTCGCCGCGCTCGCCCTTGAGCAGGTTGCTGACCGCACGCAACGTGGTCGTCTTGCCGGCGCCGTTGCCACCCAGGAGCGCAACGATGCTGCCCTCCTGCACCGACAGCGAGACACCCTTCAGGACGAGGATCACATGGTTGTAGATCACCTCGATGTTGTTGACGCTGAGGAAGGCTGAATTGGGAGCGTTCATCTTCGATTCCACGGAAAGGCCTCCGCACCCGCAGGTGCGGAGGCACGTTTCAACTTACTGCGCGCACTGCTCGGCGGTACGGCGCTGGATGTTCTTCTCCGCGGCGTACTTGCTCGCCGCGTCGAGCACCATCGGGCGCAGGACCTTGTCGTCGGCCTGGTACCAGTCGGAGCTGAACTCCCACTTGTTGCCGTCCCAGGTGTGGACGCGAACCCACGATGCACCCATGTGGTCGGTGCAGGAGGTCTGCACCGGACGCATCACGCCGGCAAAGCCCATGCCGTCGAGCTTGTCCTGGTCGAGATTGAGGTTCTCCAGGCCCCAGCGCACCTGCTCGCCGGTCATGACCTTGCCCTTGCCGTAGCGCTCCTGGGCGGCGGCAACGCCTTCGACCCCCAACATGGCCGAGATCAGGCCGCGCATGTACAGCACGGAACCGACTTCGTCCTTCGGACCGGTGCCCTGGCCCTTGTCATGCACCATGGCGAGGATGTCCTTGACCACCTTGGAGTTCGGCTCTGCACCGTGCTGCAGGGTGAGCGCGCTGTAGCCCTTGGCGCCGGCGCCGACGTCCTTGACATCCGGCTCGGCACCCGCCCACCACACGCCGAGCATCTTGTCGCGCGGGTAGCCGGTGGCCTGCGCTTCCTTGAGCGAGGTCGAGTTCATCACGCCCCAGCCCCACAGCAGCACGTGGTCCGGACGGTCGCGGCGGATCTGCAGCCAGGTCGCCTTCTGCTCCACGCCCGGGTGGGCAACCGGCAGCAGCTGCAGGTCGAAGCCGTGCATCTTGGCGCGCTCCTGCAGCAAGGGGATCGGCTCCTTGCCGAACGGGCTGTCGTGATAGACCAGCGCGATCTTCTTGCCCTTCAGGTTATCGACGCCGCCGTAGGCCTTGCCGATGTGCTGGATGGCGACGTCGGCCGCCACCCAGTAGGTGCCCAGCAGCGGGAAGTTCCAGGTAAACACCGAACCGTCCTGCGACTCGCTGCGGCCGTAGCCGGCGGTGATCAGCGGGATCTTGTCCACCGGGGCCTTCTCGGTGAGCGCGAAGGTGATGCCGGTCGACAGCGGCTGGAACACCGTCGCGCCCTTGCCCTTCAGGCGCTCGTAGCACTCCACGCCGCGGTCGGTGGCGTAACCCGTCTCGCACTCCTCGAACGACACCTTGACGCCATTGATGCCGCCCTTGGCGTTGACCAGCTTCAGGTAATCGACGTAGCCGTTTGCCCACGGGTTGCCGTTGGCGGCATAGGCGCCGGTGCGATACACCAGGATCGGGAAGTACTGCTCGGCTGCCTGGGCGTGGGCCGCGGGGGTGAACACGGCGGACGACAGGCCCACCGAGGCGATGGCGGCCGCGAGGGCCAGGGAACGGAATTTCATGAGTCTCCTCCTTATTTATGCTTCATGGGCACTGCGAAAGGTGTGCTGCATCAGTGCGGGAACGGCCACAGGCGCAGCTTCTGCTTGGCGATCGACCACAGGCGGGCGAGGCCATGGGGCTCGACGATCAGGAAGAAGATGATCAGCGAACCGAAGATGATGAACTCGGCGTGCGAGATACCGGCAGTCGACACCGTCACCCCCACCAGGCCGCCGAGGAAGGGCAGGAACTGGTTGAGGAAGATCGGCAGGATCACGATGAAGGCGGCGCCGAAGAAGCTGCCCATGATCGAGCCCATGCCGCCGATGATGACCATGAACAGCAGCTGGAACGAGCGATCGACCGAGAACGCCGCCGGCTCCCACGAACCCAGGTGCACGAAGCCCCACAGCGCACCCGCCACACCGATGAAGAACGAGCTCACCGCGAACGCCGACAGCTTGGCGTACATCGGGCGGATGCCGATCACCTCGGCGGCCACGTCCATGTCGCGGATCGCCATCCACTGGCGGCCGATGCTGGCGCGGGTCATGTTCTTGGCCAGCAGCGCGAACACCACCACGAAGATCAGGCAGAACAGGTACTTCTCCACCGGCGTGTTGATCACCCAGCCGAAGGCTTCGAGCTTGGCCACCGACACCGAGCCCGAGGCCGAGTTGTTGGTAAACCAGCCGATGCGCAGGAAGGCCCAGTCGCACAGGAACTGCGCGGCCAGCGTCGCCACTGCCAGGTACAGGCCGCGCACCCGCAGGCTGGGGATGCCGAACAGGATGCCGAAGCCTGCTGCCGCCACACCGCCGAGCAGCATCGCCAGCACCAGCGGCATGCCATCGACCCGCACCATGAAGTTATAGGCTGCGTAGGCACCGATCGCCATGAAGGCACCCGCCCCCAGGGTGATCTGGCCGCAGTAACCCACCAGCAGGTTCACCCCCAGCGCCGCCAGCGCCAGCACCAGGAAGGGGATGAGCACCGCGCGGAACAGGTACTCGTCGGCGAGGAACGGCACGCCGATGGCTGCGAAGGCGATCAGACCGAGGACGAACCACTTGTCCTGGGCGATCGTGAAGATCTGCTGGTCGGCCAGGTAGCTCGTCTTGAACTGGCCATTCTCACGATAAATCACTGTTCTATCTCCCCGTCAGACGCGGTTGATGATCTTTTCGCCGAACAGACCCTGGGGCCGGAACAGCAGCACGATGAGTGCCATCACGTAGGCGAACCAGATTTCGATGCCGCCGCCGACGTAGGGTCCGAGATAGACCTCGGACAGCTTCTCGCCGACACCGATGATCAGGCCGCCGACGATCGCACCCGGCACCGAAGTCAGGCCGCCGAGGATCACCACCGGCAGCGCACGCAGCGCCACGGTGACGAGGGAGAACTGCACGCCCATCTTCGAGCCCCAGATGATGCCCGCCACCAGCGCCACCAGGCCGGCCACGCACCACACGATCACCCAGGTCTTGTTGAGCGGGATGCCCACCGACTGCGCCGCCTGGTGGTCATCGGCCACCGCACGCAGCGCCCGGCCCACCGAGGTCTTCTGGAAGAAGACGGTCAGGCCGCCGACCAGCACCGCCGCCAGCAGCGCAGCGATGAAGTCTTCCTTGTTGATCATGACGCCGCCTTCGATGAGGCCCTCGAACATGATCACCGGGTCCTTCGGCATGCCGACGTTGATCGAGTAGATCTCGCTGCCGAAGAAGGTCTGGCCCAGGCCCTCGAGCACGTAGGCGATACCCAGGGTCACCATCAGCAGGGTCGCCCCTTCCTGGTTGACCAGCTTGCGCAGCACGAAGCGCTCGACCGTCCACGCCACCGCGAACATCACGATACCCGCACCGATGATGCCGATCACGTTGGCCAGGAACAGGCTGTCGCCGCCCAGCGCCGCGTTCGACCACTCGGAAAAGCGCGCCATCGCCAGCGCGGCGACCAGCACCATCGCCCCCTGGGCAAAGTTGAACACCCCGGAAGCCTTGAAGATGAGCACGAAGCCCAGCGCGACCAGCGAATACAGCATGCCGGTCATCAGGCCGCCCAACATCGTTTCGATAAAGAATCCCATGTCCCGCTCCGCTCAGTGACCGCTGCCCAGATAGGCGTTGATGACGTCCTGGTTGTTGCGCACCTCGTCGGGCGTGCCGTCACCGATCTTCTTGCCGTAGTCGAGGACGACCACGCGGTCCGAAATGTCCATCACCACCCCCATGTCGTGCTCGATGAGCACGATCGTGGTGCCGAACTGGTCGCTGATGTCGAGGATGAAGCGGCACATGTCCTGCTTCTCCTCCACGTTCATGCCCGCCATCGGCTCATCCAGGAGCAGGATCTCCGGCTCCATCGCCAGCGCGCGGCCGAGGTCGACGCGCTTTTGCAGGCCGTAGGGCAGCGCCCCCACCGCGGTCTTGCGGATGTGCTGGATCTCGAGGAAGTCGACGATCTCCTCGACCTTCTCGCGGTGTGCGATCTCCTCGTTGCGCGCTGCGCCGATCCACAGCGCCTGCTGGAAGAGGTTGCACTTCATGCGCAGGTTGCGCCCGGTCATGATGTTGTCGAGCACGCTCATGCCCTTGAACAACGCAATGTTCTGGAAAGTGCGCGCGATACCCTGCTTGGCCGCCATGTGCGGCTCCATCTTCTTGCGCTCCTGGCCGCGGAACATGATCTTGCCTTCCTGGGGGTGGTACACCCCGTTGATCACGTTCAGCATCGAGCTCTTGCCCGCGCCGTTGGGGCCGATGATGGCGCGGACCTCGTGCTCGCGGATGTTGAAGCTGATGTCGGTCAGCGCCTTCACCCCCCCGAAGCGCAGCGAGATGTTCTGCAGGTCGAGGATCACGTCGCCGAACTTGCGGCCGCCCTGGGCGGCGGCAGGTGCGGCATTGCTGGCATTCGTCATTATCTCGTCTCTCCTCACGCGGCCCGCTTGCCAGCCTGCTGCGCGAAGGTCTTGACCTCCTCGATGCGCAGATCGGCAGACACCTTGGCCGTGCGGCCGTCTTCGTACTTGACCTGGGTCTCGATGAACTGGCTCTTCCTGCCTTCGAACATGGCTTCGATCAGCTCACCGTACTTCTCGGCGATGAAGTTGCGCCGCACCTTGCGCGTGCGCGTGAGTTCGCCGTCATCCGCATCGAGCTCCTTGTGCAGGATCAGGAAACGCTTGATCTGCGAGCCGCTCATGTTGGGGTCGCTCGCCAGGTCGGCGTTGACCTTCTCGATGCCGTCGCGGATCAGGTCGTACACCGCCGACTGCTGGGCGAGGTCGGCGTAACCCGAGTAGGCCATGCCCTTCTTCTCGGCCCAGTTGCCCACCGCCTCGAGGTCGATGTTGATGAAGGCGGTGACGAACTCCTTGCCGTTACCGAAGGTGACCGCCTCCTTGATGTGCTGGAAGAACTTGAGCTTGTTCTCGATGTAGTTGGGCGCGAACATCGAGCCGTCGGCCATCTTGCCCACGTCCTTGGCACGGTCGATGATCTTGAGGTGGCCGTCCTCGTCGAAGAAGCCGGCATCGCCGGTCATGAAGTAGCCTTCGGCATTGATCGACTCGGCCGTAGCGTCCGGGCGCTTGTAGTAGGCCTTGAGCAGCATCGGCCCCTTCACCAGGATCTCGCCGTTTTCGGCAAGCTTGACCTCGACGAAGGGCGCCGGCTTGCCCACCGAGTCCAGCTTGATCTGGCCATCGGGCTGCAGGCACACGTAGGCGCAGGTCTCGGTCTGGCCGTAGAGCTGCTTCAGGTTGATGCCGATCGAACGGTAGAAGCGGAACAGGTCCGGGCCGATCGCCGCGCCCGCGGTATAGGCCACGCGAATACGGCTCATGCCGAGCACGTTCTTGAGCGGGCCGTACACCAGCAGATTGCCCAGCCAGTACTGGAAGCGGTCACCGCCCGACACCGGTTTGCCGTCGAGGATGTCGGCACCACAGCGGCGGGCCACGTCCATGAAATGGTTGAAGACCTTGCGCTTGAGCGCGCTGGCATCCTCCATGCGGATCATCACCTGGGTGAGCAGGTTCTCGAACACGCGCGGCGGGGCGAAGTAGTAGGTGGGCCCGATCTCGCGCAGGTCGTTCATGACCGTCTCGCCCGACTCCGGGCAGTTGATCGTGAAGCCCGCCACCATCGCCTGCGCGAACGAGAACAGGTGGTCGCCCACCCACGCCATCGGCAGGTAGGACAGGATGTCCTCGCGATCGGTGAGCTGATCGAACTGCATGCCACCACGCGCCGCGGCAATGAAGGCGCCATGGGTCTGGCACACGCCCTTGGGCTTGCCGGTAGTACCCGAGGTGTACAGCATGATCGAGATGTCGTCGGGCGCCCCCTTGTCGATCTCCCCGTTCAGGAAGTCCGACTGGTTGCGGTCGTGGATACGCCCCATCTCCTGCAGCTCATCCAGGCCCATCAGCAGGGTCTGGGTGTAGTGGCGCATGCCGCGCGCATCGTCATAGATCACATGCTCGAGCAGCGGCGCCTCGGGCTGGATCTCGAGCATCTTGTCGACCTGCTCCTGATCCTCGACGATGGCGAACTTGATCTCGGCGTCCTGCAGCACGTAGACCATCTCCTGCGCCACCGCATCCTGGTACATCATCACCGGGATGCCGCCCAGGCACTGGCAGGCCGCAACCGACCAGTACAGACGCGGACGGTTATCGCCAACGATGGCGAGACGGTCGCCACGCTTGAAACCGAGCTGCGCCAGACCGCAGGCGATCGCCCGCACATTCTCGGCCACCTGCGCCCAACTATAGGTCTGCCAGATTCCGTAGGCCTTCTCGCGCATCGCCGGCTGCTGCGGCCGAGCCTTCGCGTGATGCATCAGGTAGCGCGGAAACGTATCCAGCCCACCTGTTGCACCCTGCCCGTGGATATCGGAGCTGCCATTGCCTGCGTCCATTCCACACTCCTCCTTCGGTTTTTGTCCTGTCTGATCCGGCCGCGGGCACCTTGTTATGGTGTATTGCCCGCGGGGCGCGAAGCCGCACCCGTGTCAGTTCAGGATGGAGTGTGACAAGCCACCTTTGCGCAACTGTTTGTGGAATGTACTGAATTGTTGCAGTCGACCGCCGCTGTGTACAAGCACTGGCCGCGGCGCCGCGGCCAGTGCTGCTCAGCCCGGCAAGGCCAGGCGGTACTGTGACTTGCCGGCGCGCTTGGCTTCGTACATCGCCCCGTCGGCACGGCGCAGCAGTTCGCCGATCTGCGCCGGCGGGCAGTGCGTGAAGGCCACCCCGACGCTAACCCCGATCGTCACCCGCGAGACGCCATCGAGCGCGAAGGGCTGGCCCAGCGCCTCCACCAGCTTGCTGGCGATCAGCCGCGCCGTCGCGATCGCATCGAGCCGCGTCAGCAGCACCACGAACTCGTCGCCGCCCAGGCGCGCCACCACATCGGTCCTGCGCACCACCGCCTCCACGCGTCGCGCCACCAGGGCCAGCAAGGCATCGCCGGCGTGGTGGCCGTGCTCGTCGTTGACCGCCTTGAAACCATCGAGGTCCAGCATCAGCAGAGCAAGGCCGGAGCAATCCTCCTGCCGCGTCACCCACTCGCCATAGGCCTTGTCGACGCCGCGGCGATTGAGCAGCCCGGTCAGCACGTCGCGCTCGGCCTGGGCCTGGGCCAGCGCCTCGGCACGCCGGCGCTCGGTAACATCGTTCATGATCCCCTGCAGCATGCCGGCCCGGCCTTCGAGCGGATGCAGGACCACATTCACCCAGCGCACACCGCCCAGCGCAACACGGCACTCGAAGTCGCCGCCCTGAACCGGCTCGCCGAGCGCAATCTGGCGCCGCATCTCATCGAAGCGCCGCTCCGGGTCGGCCAGCTGGTCGCCCAGCAGATAGCACTCGGCATGGTCGTCATGGAGCGGCAGGTCGAACATGCGTGCCAGCCACGGATTCCAGTCCGACAGACGGCCATCGGCATCGAGCGTGAACAGACCGGTCTCGGCGTTCTCGAAGATCAGGTGCCACTTGTGCTCCGCCGCCTCATGCGGCGCTCGCTGGCGATCATCGCGCCCATGCGCTCGATCAAGGCGTTGATGTCGCCCGCCAGGCGGCCGATCTCGTCTCGCCCATGCCCCGTCGGTGTCACCAGACAGGCGCCATGCTCGGCGTCGAGCCGGTGCAGGTCGTCCGACAAGGTACGGATCGGCCGCGTGACGTGGCGGCTCACCACCCAGGCCACACCGCAGGTGATCACGACGACCATGCCCGCCAGCAGCAGGGCGATGAAACGCGAATAGGCACGTGCATCGGCATGCATCGCCGCGTGCTCGGGATGCACCCGCAGCACGCCGACGAGCTCGGCGTCATCAAAGGGCGAGCGCAGCGGCCGGCTCAGCCCGGGCTCGGCCGCCGGCACCTCGCCCCCGGCGGCGGCAAGCTCGCCAGCCTCGCCCTCGATCGCCGCACGAGCGATGCTGCGATTGTGCAAGAGCCCGCTGACCACCTCGCGCGCCAAGTGTTCGTCATGTGCAAAGGCCGCCACGCTGGCCGCGCGCTCCACGGTCAGGAGCTGCTCGCCCAGCTTCGCGTCCAGTCGCGCACGCTCCTCCTTCTCCACCAGGAGTGCGCCGGCCGCACCGACGAGCACACCGACCAAGGCCCCCAGGACGAGGATCAGCACCGTGGCCCGCGAGGCGATGCTGCGCCGCCAGCCCACGGACTGGAACGGCACACTCGAACCTGCGATATTTGGCGCTTTCATCAAAATTAATTCATAACGGCAAATTTATTGACCATTGTCCTGCCGCTCGCGACAGACAAAAATGACCCATGTCACAGGCGGGCACGCAAACCTCAAATTCTGCAGGATTCGCGCTAGACTCACCCGCACCCGATTACCCGAACCGGGCGCCTGCGCGGCGCCCTGCATCCAGGAAAAGCCCTCGATGGAACGCAAGGCCTTCACCAAACCCGTCCATGTCACGACCTGGATGGGCATCTTTCTCGCCCTCGTCGCCGCGCTGGCCGCCGTGCTCGTGCCCCAGCTCAAGCACGCCTTCGTCGCCAACGCCGCCTTCAACGGCGTCATCCTGTTCGTGCTCGCCGTCGGTATCGCGGTCAACCTGCGCCAGGTCTGGCGCCTGCAGCGCGAGGTGCTGTGGATCGAGGACTTCCAGCACGGCGAGGCCGGCCCCGCGCCGGGCGGCCTCAAGCCGGTGTTGCTCGCCCCCATGGCGCGCCTGCTGTCGACCCGCAAGCGCGGCCAGTTCCACCTGTCGCCCACCTCCACCCGCTCCATCCTCGACAGCGTGCAGATCCGCCTCGAAGAACAACGCGACCTGTCGCGCTACCTCATCGGCCTGCTCATCTTCCTCGGCCTGCTCGGCACCTTCTGGGGCCTGCTCGTCACCATCCGCTCGATCGGCGAGATCATCGGCAACATGAGCGTCGGCACCGACCCGGTCGCCATGTTCGAAGCCCTCAAGACCAAGCTCGACGAACCCCTGGGCGGCATGGCGACAAGCTTCTCGACCTCGCTGTTCGGCCTCGCCGGCTCGCTCGTCGTCGGCTTCCTCGACCTGCAGTCCGGCCACGCCCAGAACCGCTTCTACAACGAGCTCGAGGAATGGCTGTCGCACATGACCAAGCTGCCCTCCGGCGTCGGCGCCGAAGGCGAAGGCAACGTGCCCGCCTACGTGCAGGCCCTGCTCGAACAGACCGCCGAGAGCATCGAACGCATGCAGCGCTCGGCGGCGGAGTCCGAACGCGAGCGCCGCGCCACGGCCGAGCACCTGGGCGAGCTCAACAACCAGCTCACGCGCCTCGCCGACCTCATCACCCGCGAATCGCGCGACCTCTCCAACCTGTCGGCCAGCCAGGACGACCTGCGCGCGCTGATCCGCCAGGTGGCCCAGCAACCGGCGCAGGGCGCGCAGTTCTCCGAAGACCTGCGTGCCGAGCTGCGCCTGCTGTCGCGCACCATCGGCGCCGCCCTCGGCAGCCAGGGCGGCAACCGGGCGGAATGACGACATGGCCTTGCTGACCCGCCGCCGCCGGCCGATGGACTTCTGGCCCGGCTTCGTAGACGCCCTCGCCTCGCTACTGATGGTGATGGTGTTCGTGATCCTGATCTTCGTCATCGGCCAGTTCGTGCTCGCCGACGCCGTCAGCGGCCGCGACCGCGCGCTCGAACGCCTCAACGCAGAACTCGCCACCCTTGCCCAGACCTTGAGCCTGGAGCAATCGGCGCGCGCGCGCGCCGATCTCAAGGTGGGCGAGCTCAGCGCCTCGCTCGCCAGCACCGAAGCCGAGCGCGAAGCCCTGTCCACCGAGCTGTTCGCCGCGCGCGACGAGCTTCATGCGGCCCAGGACGACGCCAAGGCCCAGCGCGAGGAGGCCGCCCGCCTCAGCACCGACATTGCCGCCCTGCAGCGTCTCAAGGCCGAGCTCGAAGCCGAGGCCGCACGCCTTGCCAGCGCGCTCGACACTTCCGAGCGCGGCCTCAAGGAACAGCAGGAGATGTCCGCCGCCGCGATCGCCCAGGTCGAGTTGCTCAACCGCCAGCTTGTCGCCGTGCGCGAGCAGCTCGAACAGCTCAATGCCGCGCTCGCCTCGGCCGAGGCCGCCACTCGCGACAAGGATCTCAAGATCGAGGAACTCGGCCGCGAGCTCAACCTGGCCCTGGCTGCACGCGTGCAGGAACTGGCACGCTACCGCTCGGAGTTCTTCGGCCGCCTGCAGGCCGTGCTCGGCAGCCGCAAGGACATCCAGATCGTCGGCGACCGTTTCGTGTTCTCCAGCGAGGTGCTGTTCCCCAGCGCCTCCGACGAGGTCAGTGCCGACGGCATGATCCAGCTCACCCGCCTGGCCGAAACGCTCAAGACCCTCGCCAGCGAGATTCCCACCGACCTGCCCTGGGTGTTGCAGGTCGACGGCCACACCGACCGTCGTCCGATCGCCACCGCCCGCTTCCCGTCGAACTGGGAGCTGTCCACCGCGCGTGCGCTCGCCATCGTCAAGTTCCTGCGCAGCCAGGGCATTCCACCGGAACGCCTGGCCGCCACCGGCTACGGCGAGTTCCACCCGCTCGACGCCCGCAGCACCGACGAAGCCTACGCCCGCAACCGCCGCATCGAGCTCAAGCTCACCAGCCGCTGAACCTGCACCGATGGGCAAGGGGCCACACCCCCTTGCCCATCACGGCAGCGGCAGGCGGAACACCACCCTGACGCGCTCATCGATATCGGCGCTCGCCACCGCGGCGAGCGCATGCGGCTCAGCGGCCACACGGTCGACCGCTGCAGCCCCATCCTCGAGCAGTTGCGGCGGCTGGGTACGGCCGGAAAAGCGCAGCCGCGCCCAATAGGCATCGACCTCGGCGATCTCCTGGCGCACAAGCTGGCGGTAGAAAGGCGCGCGATACGCATCCACCTCGTAGATCGTGGCACGCTCGCCAAAAGGCAGCGCGCGCGTGCGCCCGAGAAAGAGGTGCACGACCTGGGTACGCTCGAGCGCCACCACCCCGCTCGCCGGATGTGCGATCACGACCAGTTCGTCCGCGAACACCGCCCCGGCCAGGGCAAGGGATCCGAACAGCATGGACACAAGACGCCGCGTGATCATGCCGGCGCTCAAAAGACGAAATCCAGCGCGGCGGTAAACACGCTCACGCCGCGCGGCCCGACGCTGGTACCGCTGCCATCGAGCAGCATCGACGAGCGTTTGGCCTCGATGCGGTCAAGCTGCAGCTTCAGTGCCGCATTCGGCATCAGGTCATAGCGCACGCCCACGCCCCATGCGTACTGGTCGTTTGCAATCAGCCCGGTGGCGAGCGCATAGGCAGCGCGGATTGGCGCAAGCTCGGCCTGGTCGGCGGGCAACGCCAGCGGCCGCGCTCCCGGTGTAAGCATGCCGCGCGAGTAGGCCAGGAATGGCTTCCACGCCCCCGCCCGATAGGCCAGCGTCGACCCCACGCCCCAGCCCTCGAAGCCCGGAAAGCGGTTCATGCTCGCATCGACCCCGAGCAGCTGGGCCGACCAGGGGCCATGCCGCCAGGTCACGCCAAGGCCGACATAGCTCAGGTTGCTGTTGCGCCCCTCCATCTCCGCGGCCCGGGCGCCCGCCTGCGCAGCAAGCTCGGGCGGCAGCAAGGGCGCGATCTCACGCAGCGCACCGGCCAGGCGCGGCATCAAACCGTCACCCGGCGTGCGCACCTGGCCCCAGGCCAGCCGCATCGCCAGGGCGGTCGACTCCCACTGCAGCGTCGCCCCCAGGGTCGTCGACGCTTCGCGGCGGAACAGGTGGCCGCCCCGGTAGTCCTCGCCGCGCGTGCGTCCGCCATAAAGCTTCAGGCTCAGTTCACCCTCGCCGACGACGGCGCTGGCGCGCAGGTCAACGCCATCGAAACGGTCGAAGCTAAGCTGCCCGTACAGGTCGGTATAAGGGCGCACCGTGGTGTAGGCATAGCCGACATGCGGCGAATCGCCATCCAGGTAAATGTCCACCCCAAGTCGGCCGGCACGCAACTCCAGGCCGGGTGTCGGCGAATACTTGACGAAGCCCCAGCTCAGGCGCGGCGCCCACTCCCCTTTGCCATCCTTGCGCACCACCACCTGCGCCATCGATGACCAGCGTGCGTCGACCTGTACATCGGCCTGCACCCCCAGCACGGAATCGATCCCGGTCTCGAGCCGTCCCGCCTGCGCACCCTCGCGCTGGTCTGCGCGGGCGCGGAACTGGGTGTCCTGCGCATCGTGATAGCTCGCTGCCAGGGTGCCAAAGCCGCTGAGGCGCAAGCCCATTCCGGCTCCTGCCACGTCCTCCTGTGCGGCCGGGCTCGCCGCCCCCCAGCACAACAGCCCCACCGCCACCCAGGCCCTCGCCCCCCATCCGCGCATGAATGTTCCTCGCTCGAGCCCCCTCATTTGCCCGCCGCCTCCAGATCCTTCACCACCACCGACAAGGCCTCGGTCGAGATCAGCACTTCGACGAGCGAAAGCACCAGCGATAGCGCCAGGGTAAGGATGCTGGCGCCGAACAGCAGCTTGCCCGGCACCTGCGCGTCGAGGAACAGCGCGAACATCGACAATGCACACAGCAAGAAGCTGAACACGCCGAAACCCTGCATGTACTGGGTCAGCGCAATGCGGCGCTTGAGCCCTGGCAACTGGCGCTGCACCAATTCCGCCCCGCGGTCGGCCGAGGCACCGAGCTGGCGCACGACCTGGGCAAGCGTCAGAAAACGGTTGGTATAGGCCAGCAGGAGCAGCGAAATGGCAGGAAACAGCAAGGCGGGCGTCGTGAGGTTCATGCTTGGTCTGGTCAACGTGACTGCGACAGGGGTCCAAGCCCCATTCTAGCCCTCGCACACGCCCCAAAAGCAGATCGCCGCGGCATTGCTGCCGCGGCGATCTGCCTTGATGCAACTGGGATCAGCGCATGCGCCGACGATTCACCGCGCCCAGAGCGAACAGCGCCATGCCCATCAGCAACAGGGTGGGGGGTGCAGGCACCGGAGTCGGTTCGTCGCCGCAACCGGTCGTGCAACCGCCCGCATAGGCTTCGGTCACGATGGTCACATAACGCCCCTGGAAGCTCCCGGAGTCGTTGATCGACAGATAGCCCGTCGGCACCGAGGTGAAGCCGCTGTGCGACGAAGTGCCCCAGTTGCTCAGGCCCGCGGTGGTCAGGCCTTCATTGACCGGGAAGCCGGCCGTCGCCGCCGGAATGACCACCGATTCCTCCTGGAAGTACGCCGTCGTACCGGCCAGTTCGGCCGCCAGGAAGGAGTTGGCGTTCGACCACCACTGGCTGCCCGAGCCGGCCCAGCCGTCGGCCAGCGACACGATGCCCAGACCGGTGCCGCTGCCGGCCCAGTTGACCGCATTGATCAGGAAGCCGCGCGGGCCGTCGTCACGCGCACCGGGGCCGTTGATGTAGTGCCAGTCGGCATCCTGGCCCGACAGGAAGGTGCGCGTGCCGCGCGCCGCCTCGATCTCGGACTTGGCACCAAGCAGGCGGGTGGCATCGAAGCCCATCCCGAAAGTCTGGCTGGAGCCGATGACCAGCACGTCATACGCGCTGAAGGTGGGCGTGGGGTCGGACGAGTTCCACAGGGTGAAATTCCAGCTCAGGCTGCCATCACCGGCCGGATCGTAGCTTGCGGCACCCGCGGCCAGATTGGTCATCTGCGTGTTGTAGGCCGAACCCTGGCCGTACCACAGGACGTTGATGGTGGCCGAATGCGCGATGGGCGCAACGCCGATTGCAGCGACGCAGGCCGCGGCGGAAAGAAGATGCTTCAGGGACATGATAGGACCTCATGGGCTTGTTCAAGGAGCTGCTGCACCCCTTCAAGCAATCGGCATGCCAACACCACAAGCCGCTGTTTTATTGAGGTTTCCTTACCAACACCAGGACTGCCTGTAAAAAGAGCCGACACCTTGCCCCCCGGCGGCAGCGCCACCGGCCCCACGCCGGCCCCACTCCGCTCATCCTGCCGGCGCAAAAAAAACGGCGCCGAAGCGCCGGATCCCACAAAGGGAGAGGGAGGGAGCGGGTTGCCTTACATGCTGCGGCGGTACTGGCCGCCGACCTTGTAGAGGGCATCGGTGATCTGGCCGAGCGAGCAGTAGCGCACCGCGTCGACCAGCACCTCGAACACGTTGGTGTTGGCGATCACGGCCTGCTGCAGCTTGGCCTGCCACTTCGGCGCCTCGGCCTTGTTGCGGGCATGGAAGTCGGCCAGACGCTTCAACTGGCCCTGCTTTTCTTCCTCGGTCGAGCGCGCGAGCTCGATCTCCTGCTGGGCCTGACCCTTCGGGTTGAGGAAGGTGTTCACGCCGATGATCGGGTAGGAGCCGTCGTGCTTCTTGTGCTCGTAATAGAGCGACTCCTCCTGGATCTTGCCGCGCTGGTAGCCGGTCTCCATCGCGCCCAGCACGCCGCCGCGGCTGGCGATGGCCTCGAACTCCTTGAGCACCGCCTCTTCGACGAGGTCGGTGAGCTCGTCGATGATGAAGGCGCCCTGGTTCGGGTTCTCGTTCTTGGCCAGGCCCCACTCGCGGTTGATGATGAGCTGGATCGCCATCGCGCGGCGCACGGACTCTTCGGTCGGCGTGGTGATCGCCTCGTCGTAGGCGTTGGTGTGCAGCGAGTTGCAGTTGTCGTAGATCGCGATCAGCGCCTGCAGCGTGGTACGGATGTCGTTGAAGTCCATTTCCTGCGCGTGCAGCGAGCGGCCCGAGGTCTGCACGTGGTACTTCAGCTTCTGGCTGCGCTCATTGGCACCGTACTTGTTCTTCATCGCCACCGCCCAGATGCGGCGGGCGACGCGGCCGATCACCGAGTATTCCGGGTCCATGCCGTTACTGAAGAAGAAGGACAGGTTGGGCGCGAAGTCGTCGATGTGCATGCCGCGCGCGAGGTACGACTCCACGTAGGTGAAGCCGTTCGACAGCGTGAAGGCGAGCTGGCTGATCGGGTTCGCGCCGGCCTCGGCGATGTGGTAGCCCGAGATCGACACCGAATAGAAGTTCTGCACCTTGTTATGGACGAAGTACTCCTGGATGTCGCCCATCATCTTGAGCGCGAACTCGGTGCTGAAGATGCAGGTGTTCTGGCCCTGGTCTTCCTTCAGGATGTCGGCCTGCACGGTGCCGCGCACGGTCGACAGCGTCCAGGCCTTGATCTTGGCGTACTCGTCCTCGGTCGGGTCGCGGCCGTTGTCGGCCTTGAACTTGGCGACCTGCTGGTCGAGCGCGGTATTGAAGAAGAAAGCCAGGATGATCGGCGCCGGGCCGTTGATCGTCATCGACACCGAGGTCGTCGGCGCGCACAGGTCGAAGCCGTCGTACAGCACCTTCATGTCGTCGAGCGTGGCGATGGACACGCCCGAGTTGCCGATCTTGCCGTAGATGTCCGGACGCGGGTCGGGGTCGCAGCCGTACAGCGTCACCGAGTCGAAGGCGGTCGACAGGCGGTGCGCCGGCATGCCCTCGGAGACCCGTTTGAAGCGGCGGTTGGTACGGAAGGCGTCGCCCTCGCCCGCGAACATGCGGGTCGGGTCTTCGCCCTCGCGCTTGAACGCGAACACACCAGCGGTGTAGGGGAAGGAGCCGGGAACGTTCTCCTTCATCAGGAACTTGAGCGTCTCGCCCTCGTCCTCGAAGTTGGGCAGCGCCACCTTGCGGATCTTGCTGCCAGCCAGCGAGGTGTGGGTAAGCTGGGTGCGGATCTCCTTGTCGCGGATCTTCACCACGTACTCGTCGGCGGCGTACAGCGCCTTCTCGGTCGGCCACTGCTCGAGCAGCTTCTTCGCCTGCGGGGTGAGCTCGCCGTCCTTCCAGTTGATGAGTTCGTCAAACGAACCCGCGTCCTTGCCGCACTGCTCGAACAGCCCCTTGGCGATCTTCAGCGACTGGCGCTCACGCGCCACGCGGGCCTGCTGCTCGACGTGCTTGTGGTAACCGCGGACGGTGTCGGCGATCTCGGCCAGGTAGCGGGTGCGGTCGGCGGGGACGATGGCGCGGCCTTCCGAGGACGCCTTCACGCTCACCACCGGCAGCTTGCTCTTGGCGACCTTCAGGCCCTTGCCCACCAGCGCCGGCAGCATGGCCTGGTAGAGCGCGGTGACGCCGTCGTCGTTGAAGCGCGCCGCCATGGTGCCGAACACCGGCATCTCTTCCGGGCGCTGGCCGAACAGCTCGCGGTTGCGCTGGTACTGCTTGGCGACGTCGCGCAGCGCGTCGAGCGCGCCCTTGCGGTCGAACTTGTTGATGGCGACGAAATCGGCGAAGTCGAGCATGTCGATCTTCTCGAGCTGGCTGGCGGCGCCGAACTCGGGGGTCATCACGTACAGCGACAGATCGACGAAGGGCACGATCGCGGCATTGCCCTGGCCGATGCCCGAGGTCTCGACCACCACCAGGTCGAAGCCCGCCAGCTTGCACGCGGCGATGACTTCGGGCAGCGCGGCCGACACTTCCGAGCCGGTGTCGCGGGTGGCGAGCGAGCGCATGTAGATGTTGTCGTGCTCGATCGCGTTCATGCGGATGCGGTCGCCCAGCAGCGCGCCGCCGGTACGCTTGCGCGAGGGGTCGATCGACACGATCGCGAGCTTGAGCTTGTCGTCCTGGTCGAGACGGAAGCGGCGCACCAGTTCGTCGGTGAGCGAGGACTTGCCCGCGCCGCCGGTGCCGGTGATGCCCAGCGTCGGCACCTTGGTCTTGGCCGCCGCCTCGATCAGCGCCTTCTTGACGTCGTCGCCGTAGCCGCCGTTCTCCAGCGCGGTGATGATCTGCGCCAGCGCACGGCGATCGCCGGCGGCGAGCGCCTTCAGCACCGCGTCGGCCTTCTGTGGCGCGGCCTTGGTGATATCCATGTCGCAGCGCTCGACCACGCTGTTGATCATGCCCTGCAGGCCCATCTTGGCGCCGTCTTCGGGCGAGAAGATGTGGGTGACGCCGTACTCGTGCAGCTCCTTGATCTCGGCCGGCACGATCACGCCGCCGCCGCCGCCGAACACCTTGATGTGCTCGCCGCCGTTGGCCTTGAGCAGGTCGATCATGTACTTGAAGAACTCGACGTGGCCGCCCTGGTAGCTGGTGATGGCGATGCCCTGCACGTCTTCCTGCAGCGCGGCATTGACGATCTCGCCCACCGAGCGGTTATGCCCCAGGTGGATGACCTCGGAGCCGGTCGACTGCAGGATGCGGCGCATGATGTTGATCGAGGCATCGTGGCCGTCGAACAGGGCCGCGGCGGTGACGAAGCGCACCTTGTTCTTCGGCTTGTAGGGCGACAGCTTGTGCGCAACGCTGAGGTCGGTCATTTCGGTCATCTCCAGGTTGGATGAGATCTAACCCTGCAATCTTAGAAGCCCGACACCGCCATTGCCATTGCGCTTGCCGACGCTAATCGTGCAAAATCCGCCAACAACACCCCCGCCGCGCACCGCCCCCCGTAGGAGCGGCGCAAGCCGCGAGGGGTTGAAGGCGATGAGCGATCGGCGGACCAACCAAAAGCTCGCGGCTGGCGCCGCTCCTACAGCAGGCCACGGCGCGCCTTCCCCGTAGGAGCGGCGCAAGCCGCGAGGGTTGAAGGCGACTCGCCCATGGCAATAACGATTCTGTGCACTCGAACAACCATGCCCGACACCGCCCCCCACTCCACGCTGCCCCCACGCCTGCGCCGCGGCCGCGCCACGGTAGCGCCCGGCTTCGTCAGCGGCATGCTCGCCGGCTACGTGCGCCGCGGCCACGACCCGGCGCCCCTGCTCTCCCGTGCCGGCATCGACCTTGCAGATACAGCCAGCCGCATTCCCGTCGAACGCTACGCGCTGCTCTACAACCTGTGCATCGAAGCGCTCGACGACGAAGCCTTCGGCCTGCTCCCACAGCCGATGCCGCCGGGCAGCTTCGAATTCCTCTGCCGCGCCATGCTGGGCGCACCAACGCTCGACAAGGCGCTCGGGCGGGCAATCCGCTTTCTGCGCATCGTACTGCCGGGCTTTCGCGTCGAACTGCAGCGTGACGGCGCGCAGGCAAGGCTCCTGATCGACGACGAAGGCCGGCTCGGCCCCCTGGCCGACGACCCCGCCCGCGTGTTCGCGTACGAATGGCTGCTGCGCCTGCTGCATGGCGTGGCAAGCTGGTTCGTCGGCCGCGGCCTCGCCCTCGACGCCGTTCGCTTTCCCTACCCGCGGCCGGCGCACGCCGACGACTACGCGCTGGTCTACACCGAACACTCCAGCTTCGACGCCGAACACCTGGTCGCCGAACTGCAGGCCAACCTGCTCGACCTCCCCCTGCGCCGCGACGAGGCCGCGCTCGCCAGCTTCCTCGACGGCGCGCCGGGCAAGATCACCACCCTCTATCGCCGCGACCGCGAGATGGTGTTCCGCGTCCGCGACCTGCTGCGCGACGCCCTGCCCCACAGCCTGTCGCTGGAAGAAGCGGCCGCCCGCCTGCACCTGTCGCCGCGCACGCTGCACCGTCGCCTCGAGGAAGAGGGCTCGAGCTTCCGCGCCATCAAGGACGCCACCCGGCGCGACATCGCCTATGCGCGGCTGACCAAGACCGCCCAGCCCATCGCCCACATCGCCGCCGAACTCGGCTACGCCGACCCCTCCACCTTCTACCGCGCCTTCGTATCGTGGTCGGGCGTGTCACCCGAGCGGTTCCGGCTGCAGCTTGCGCAGGCGGAAAAGACAACGTGACGTTGACGTAAGCGTCAATTCTTGGCCAAACTGCACGGCTGCGCGCCATGCGGGGGCGGCAAACAAAAAGCTCGCGGCTGGCGCCGCTCCTACGGCAGACCCAACGCGCATCTCCCCTGTAGGAGCGGCGCCAGCCGCGAGGGGTTGAAGGCGATGGGCGTGGGTGGGTGCGACGAAAAGCTCGCGGCTGGCGCCGCTCCTACGGCAAACCCAACGCGCGTCTCCCCGCTGTAGGAGCGGCGCCAGCCGCGAGGGGTTGAAGGCGATGGGC
>NZ_AMXA01000043.1 GCF_000310145.2 Thauera sp. 28 | reverse complement strand
GACGGCATCGTGCTCGAGCGCATGGCGACCCAGGGCGCGCGCTTCATGGCGGGCGAGGCGCTGTTCCGCATCGCGGATCTGTCGCGGGTGTGGGTGATCGCCGACGTCTTCGAGCGCGACCTCGGCCGCGTGCAGGTGGGCGACCGGGTGGCGGTGAGCGTGGATGCGCTGCCCGGCCAGCGGCTGGAGGGCCGTATCGGCTACGTCTATCCGACCCTGGACGCCGGCACCCGCAGCACCCCGGTGCGCATCGAGCTCGACAACCGCGCGGGACTGCTGCGCCCGGGCATGTTCGCCACCGTGGACTTGGCGCCCGGCGCCACGCGCGAGCGCCTGCTGCTGCCAGCCTCGGCATTGATCGAGGACGGCGAGCGCCAGGTCGTGCTGCGCGCCCTTGGCGAAGGCCGCTTCCAGCCGCAGCCGGTGCGCATCGGTGAGCGCGGCCGCGAGCAGGTCGAGGTGCTGGAGGGCGTCGCCGAGGGCGACCGCGTGGTCGTCTCGGCCAACTTCCTGATCGACTCGGAGAGCCAGCTGCGCGCCGCGCTCGCCGGCATGGGCGATGCGCCGCAGGACTACCCGAGCCACGACACCCGCGGCGTGTTCGAGGAGGCCTTCGAGGATGGCGTCAGCCTCAGCCACGAGGCCATCCCGGCGCTGGGCTGGCCGGCCATGACGATGGACTTCGGGCTGGCCGACCCGGGGCTGGTCGAGGGCCTGCAGCCAGGTACGCCGGTCCGATTCAGCTTCGAGGACCGTGGCCCGGGCGAGTATGTGGTGACCCGCATCGAGCAGGTGGAAGGCGAGCATGCGGGACATTGACATGACGGACGCGCCGCGCGCGCCAGGGCAGGACGCGGGCGCCGTTGACGTGGCGCCAGCCGGGGGCTGGCTCGACCGCCTGATCGACTGGTCGGCGCGCAACGTCTTCCTGGTGCTGCTTGGCACCGTGTTCCTGATCGGCGCCGGCCTGTACGCGATCAAGAAGACGCCGCTCGATGCGCTGCCCGACCTGTCGGACGTGCAGGTCATCATCTACACCGACTACCCTGGCCAGGCGCCGCAGGTGGTGGAGGACCAGGTCACCTATCCGCTCACCACCGCGATGCTGGCCGTGCCCCAGGCGCGGGTGGTGCGCGGCTTCTCGATGTTCGGTGCGTCCTATGTGTATGTGATCTTCGAGGACGGCACCGACATCTACTGGGCGCGCTCGCGGGTGCTGGAGTACCTGAGCACCGCCGCCGCCCGCCTGCCCGCCGGCGTGGCGCCGCAGATCGGGCCGGACGCCACCGGCGTCGGCTGGGTGTACCAGTACGCGATCACCGGCAAGGAGCTGTCGCTGGCCGAGACGCGCAGCCTGCAGGACTGGTACGTGCGCTACCCGCTCACCCAGGCCCGCGGCGTAGCCGAAGTGGCCAGCCTGGGCGGCTTCGTGCGCGAGTATCAGGTGACCGTCGACCCCTATCGCCTGGCCGGCTTCGGCATCGGCCTGGAAGAGGTGGGACGCGCGATCCGCGAATCCAACCGCGACGTCGGTGGCCGCGTCATCGAACTGGCCGAGCGCGAGTTCATGGTGCGTGGCCGCGGCTACCTGAGGAGCGTGGCCGACATCGAGGACATCGTGCTCAAGGTCGATGGCGGCGGTCGCGGCACACCGGTGCGCGTGGCCGACGTCGGCCGCGTCGAGCTGGTGCCGGCCGAGCGGCGTGGTATCGCCGAGCTCAACGGCGAGGGCGAGGTGGCTTCGGGCATCGTCATGGCACGCTTCGGCGAGAACGCGCTCGAGGTCATCAGAAACGTGCGCGAGCGCCTGGCCGAGATCGCCCCCGGCCTGCCCGCAGGCGCCGAGATCGTGCCGGTGTATGACCGCTCCACGCTGATCGAGCGCGCGATCGACAACCTCAAATGGACGCTGCTCGAAGAGAGCCTGATCGTCGCCGCGGTGTGCATCGTTTTCCTGCTCCATGTGCGCAGCGCGCTGGTGGCGATCGTGACCCTGCCACTGGGCATCCTGGTCGCCTTCATCGGCATGCAGGCGTTGGGGATCGGCTCCAACATCATGAGCCTGGGCGGCATCGCCATCGCCATCGGCGCGATGGTCGATGCCTCGATCGTGATGATCGAGAACGCGCACAAGCGGCTCGAGACCCTGCGCGCCGACGCCACC
This sequence comes from Thauera sp. 28, assembly GCF_000310145.2. Classification (GTDB taxonomy): domain Bacteria; phylum Pseudomonadota; class Gammaproteobacteria; order Burkholderiales; family Rhodocyclaceae; genus Thauera; species Thauera mechernichensis. The sequence continues at coordinate 21,760 of NZ_AMXA01000043.1, read as the reverse complement.
GCCGCCGAGCGCGCCGAGGTACTGATCGGCGCCTGCCGCGAGGTGGGGCCGGCGCTGTTCTTTTCGCTGCTGATCATCACCGTGTCCTTCCTGCCGGTGTTCACGCTCGAAGGCCAGGAAGGGCGGCTGTTCTCGCCGCTGGCATGGACCAAGACCTTCGCCATGGCGGGCGCGGCCTTCCTGTCGGTGACCCTGGTGCCGGTGCTGATGCTGTTCTTCGTGCGCGGGCGCATCGTCCCCGAGCAACGCAACCCGATCAACCGCCTGCTGGTGTGGCTGTACCGCCCGGTGATCGCGCTGGCGATGCGCTTCAAGCTCACCACCGTGCTGCTGGCCCTGGTGGCGATGGCGGTGACGCTGGTCCCGGCGCGCCAGATCGGCAGCGAGTTCATGCCCACCCTCGACGAAGGCGCGATCTTCTACATGCCGGCCGGCCTGCCCGGCATGTCGGTGACCGAGGCCGGGCGCCTGCTCGCCACCACCAACCGCATCCTCAAGGGCTTCCCCGAGGTCGAGTCGGTGTATGGCAAGGCCGGCCGTGCCAACACCGCGACCGACCCGGCGCCGCTGGAGATGTTCGAGACCGTCATCAACCTCAAGCCGCGTTCGGAATGGCGGCCGGGCATGACGGTGGATGCGCTGATCGGCGAGATGGATGCGGCGGTCAGGTTTCCCGGCCTGGCCAACTCATGGACCATGCCGATCAAGGCCCGCATCGACATGCTCAGCACCGGCATCCGCACGCCGGTGGGAGTAAAGGTCTTCGGCCAGGACCTGGAGACCCTGGAGCGGGTGGCGAAGGAGGTCGAGGCCGTGGTGCGTGCCGTGCCCGGCACCTCCAGCGCCTATGCCGAGCGCGTCGCCGGGGGCTACTACGTCGACATCGAGCCGCGCCGCGACCAGCTCGCGCGCTACGGGCTCACCATCGACACGGTGCAGATGGCGGTGGCGACCGCGCTCGGCGGCGAGACGGTGACGACCACCGTCGAAGGCCTGGAGCGCTACAACGTCAGCGTGCGCTACCCGCGCGCGTTGCGCGAGGACCCGGCGCGCATCGCCGCCCAGGTGCTGGTGCCCACTGCCAGCGGCCCGGTGCCGCTCGGCCAGCTCGCCGAGGTCCGCCTGGCCCGCGGCGCGCCCGCCATCCGCACCGAGAACGCCGCCTTGGTGGCCTATGTGTATGTCGACACCCGCGAGGCCGACCTCGGCCGTTTCGTGCAGCGCGCGCAGCAGGCGGTGGCGGGGGAGGTGAGCTTCCCGCCCGGCTACTACGCTGCCTGGAGCGGGCAGTTCGAGAACATGGAGCGCGCCAAGGAAAAGCTCGCCGTGGTGGGCCCGCTCACGCTGGCGCTGATCTTCGTGCTGCTCTACCTCAACTTCCGCCGCCTGGCCGAGACCTTCATCGTCATGCTGTCGGTGCCCTTCGCGCTCATCGGCGGCGTGTGGCTGATGTGGTGGCTGGGCTACCAGATGAGCGTGGCGGTGGCGGTGGGCTTCATCGCGCTCGCCGGTGTCGCCGCCGAGACCGGCGTGATCATGCTTATCTACCTCGACCACGCCTGGCAGCGCATCCGCGCCGAGCGTGCCGCGCAAGGTGAGACGCCCAGCGTTGCCGACCTGTATGGCGCCGTGATGGAAGGCGCGGTCGAGCGCGTGCGCCCCAAGATGATGACCGTGATCACCATCATCCTCGGCCTGCTGCCGGTCATGCTCGGCACCGGCACCGGCAGCGAGGTCATGAGCCGTATCGCCGCCCCGATGGTCGGCGGCATGGTGTCATCGACCGTGCTGACGCTGGCGGTGATCCCGGTGTTGTATGCGCTGGTCAAGCAGTGGGAGCTGCGGCGGGAACGACGTACGACCGCCTGATTCGCGGCGCGCGTATCGCCCGCCGTAGGAGCGGCGCCAGCCGCGAGGGGTCGAAGGCGACGGTGCGTGTCGCATGCCCTGAAAAGCTCGCGGCTGGCGCCGCTCCTACCGAGAACCACCACGCGCGTCACCCGCCGTAGGCGCTCGCGGTCTCCGCAATCGGCTCGGCAGCCCTCCTGTCGACGCCCTACTTCTCTCAGGTTCCCACCGCTGCGGGGGGTTCCCTTGGCCATGGGGGGCGCTGCCTGGCTCTCGTGGCGCCTGATGGAAGAGATCCGGCGTTCCCCACGGGCGTGGGGATCAACCAGCAGCGCAGCGTGCGTGCTCGATCTCCTCGGTGCTGGAGTGTTCAACAGTGATCCGGTCACTGGCCATGATCAGACGGTGGTCTACACTCTGCGCATGAGGCGGTTGTTTCCAATGGGAATGGTTAGAGGCAGTCCGATGCTCCTATGATCCGGTTCGAATCCGGCGCCGCCTCATCTCTGCTTGCAGTGCTCCAGGTACCGTAAGCCTTTCCGTGGGTTCCGGGCGTCGGCGGTCCAGCCAGCCTTCACGAAGTTCGACGTCTTCCTCGTGCGCATGCCGTCCGCGGCCTGTCCCGCGGGCGGAGCCGGATTCGACGCCGGTCATGACGACGGTGCTCCCCTGACCTTTCCCTTCAGGAACGACCGTCTGACGCCTTGGCTGTGGACCGGTAGCTGATCGTAGTGGGGCGCTTGAGCCGGTGGGGACGGTCCGTCAGTTATGCGCAGATCGTCCTACCTCAGATTCCTGAGCAAGCGCGTGTCGACCGCCAGCGATCGCGGCGTGCCGATCTGGATGCGCGAAAAATCGGGGTGTGCTGGGTTTAGGAGATAGTTGCGCTCAGCCGGGACCACGACGCTTGGTACACTCAGCACGGCGGTACTGCCCTCGTTGATCCAGATCCGGCCGATCTCCTGCAGGGCGTTCCTCGCGCCAAGCGTTCGCCACTCGGCGGGCAGGTCCGCGACTTCGATGCTCCTCACTGGCAGGTCGTCAGGCCGTTGCGCCGGGATCAGCACGTAGTTCGCCCGCAAGGGATCGTCCTGCACCATGAGCTCGAGCAGGGCGAGCGACTGTGATGCCGCGGTGTAGATCAAGGGCCAGCCCTTGGGATTCCAGCGCCCTCCGAACAGCCGTGCACCTTCGCCACTGAAGGCGGAGTCTGCGAAGCGTGCGGTGGTGATGCGCCAGACCGGCTGCATCAGGCGAACACGCCGTGCTCGATACGGCCCAGGGCGTCGAGCACGCTGTCAGCGCCGATCTCAGTGTCGAGCAGCGACAACGGCGTCACGCCGCCGAGTGCGGCGTTGGGGCTCTGCATCCAGCCCAAGGCGGCGTCCGCATCCTCGAAAACCCCGTCGGCCCGTTCCACGACACGGGCAAAACGGACGAGCTTGGCCGACTCCTCGGGCGATAGCGTGCCTTCGCGCTTGCGACGCACCAGGGTGCGCTCCGGGATGTTGAGTGCATGGGCGAGCTCGCTTTGGGTGATCCGCGTGATGCGCGTCGCCGCGTCCACCGATGCCGATGGCAGGCCCTTGCGCAGCAGTGGTATCCAGTCCATCAGGACGCGGGGCCTTGCATGTAGCACGGACTCGCCGCCGAGCAGGCTGATGGCTGCCAGCGAGCTTGTCGCGGCGTTTGCGGAGGGGGGCATGGGTGTTTTCCAGTGAGGCCAAGTAAGTTCAAGTCTAGGCAAAAATGGCGTCACGGTCCATGTATGGGTAAGCGCGCGAGCCGCTGAATGGATGGTGATGCCTGCGTGGACGACGAAAAGCTCGCGGCTGGCGCCGCTCCTACCGAGAACCACCACGCGCGTCACCCGCCGTAGGAGCGGCGCGAGCGGTGAGCCCTTCATGGGCGTTCCCTACGGGTGGTGCCCGATTCGAAGCACGATCATGACGACCGTGCCGTCGCTGACTTTCCCATTACGAACGACCGTAAGACGCCCGGGCTGTGGACCGACCGGTAGTTGTTCGTTGGGGGCGCTTGAGCCGGTTGGGGTGATCCGTCAGGTCCGCCGTACAGGCGCGCGCCCTCTCCGCTGTAGGCGGTGTCAGTGAAGCGCGTCGTGGTGATGTGCCAGACCGTCTGCATCAGTCGAATATGCCGTCGCCGATACGATCCGGGGTGTCGAGTACGCTATCGGCGTCGATCTCCGTGTCGAGCAGTCATGGCGTTGTCATGCCGCCGAGTGCGGCGTTGAGGTCTTGAATCCAGCTCGGGGTTGCGATCGTATCCTCGAAAACCGCCTCGGCCCGTTCCATGGCACGGACATAATGGACGAGCTTGGCCGGCTCCTCGGGCGAGAGCGTACCTTCGCGCTGGCGGCGTACCAGGGGGCGGTCCGGGATGTTGAGCGAGCGAGGTCGCTCTGGATGATCCGTGTCGGGCGCGTCGCCGCGTCCACCGATGCCGACGGCAGACCCTTGCGCAGCAGTGGTATCCAGTTCATCAGGACGCGGGGCCTTGGGTGTGTACGGGCTCGCCGCCGAGAAGGACAACGGCTGCTATTGATGGCGTCGCTGGTTTGGCAGAAGAAGGCACGCTAGGCTCCTGTTTGAGCCAAACGGCTTCCAATATGGGCAAATCTGGCGTTAGCGTCGATCTGCGGAAACCTTCGTCACTCTTTCGCCTTGCCAAGCGATTGAACGACATAGGCGCCATCAATCTGGTCGACCGTAACCACGACCTTATCCCCCGGCTCGACCCCATCCAGCATGGCTTGCTCCCTGACCGTGAACACCATGGTCATGGGGGGCATGTCCAGGTTGGGGATGTGGCCATGCCTCAGGGTGAGCTTGCCCGCGTTGCGATCGACGCGACGCACTTCGGCGTCCACTGCGGGCAGGTGGCTATCCGCAAGGGCCGAAGCGGTGATCAGGCTTGTCGCCAGGATGGCTATTAGATTCTTCATTGTCTTGTCTCGCTGATTGGGAGCCGCTTGGAAGCTCAGTGGGGGCGGAGTGGGGGCTTGCGCTACTGCACAGATTGGGGCCGTTCGTGCTCACGACTGGCCAGCCGTGGCGACGCGACCACCACCTTCGCGATCATGCCCGCCTGGTAGTGGCCCGGCAGCAGGCATGCAAACTCGAATTCCCCGGCGCGATTGAAGGTCCAGATGATCTCGGCGGTCTCGCCCGGCGGAACGTGGGCCATGTAGGGCTCGTCATGCTCCATGTTCGGGAAGCGCACCATCATCTCGGCGTGCTCCGCCAGCGCCTCACTGTCGCCGATGACCAGTTCGTGCATCATCTGACCGGCATTGCGCACCACGATGCGCAGCGTCTCGCCTTCGCTGACCTTGACCGCGGCGGGGGTGAAGCGCATGTCGTCGGTCATCACCACCTCCAGGTTGCGGCTGACCTGTTCGGCATCCCCGGCGACGCCCCAGCCGGTCTGCTCCTTGACGACGGCCTGGCGCGCGCCGTGCTCCTTGCTGCCGTGTGCATGCAAGCCAAGGCTGGCCATGCCGAGCATCAGGCCGGCGACGATCGGGGTGAGCATTCGTTTGTTCATTCTGCTGAGACTCCTCTATGGGGGGGGCGAACTCGACGGGGCCGCTCGTTGGCGGCCACTTCATTTAATCAGACCGTTACCGATCAATGCGGATGCTTGCCACTACCCGGCTTGCGGACCTGCATCTCGAGCGCGGAGCGCCGCAGGCCGGACACCTCGCCGGCATTGAGGCGTTCGGCGCTGAAACGGGCGGGCTCGGGCAGGCTGCCCTGCCACTCGAAGGCCTGGGTGCCAGGCGGCTGCGCATACCAGCCGGGGTCGGAGTAATCGCCGGGCTTCTGGTTGCGGCGTACCTTGAACGTGGTGAACATGCCGCCCATGCCGATCGGGCCGTGGGGGCCGAAGCCGGCCATCATCGCCAGAGTCTGCTCGGGCAGCATCATCGGCATTTCCTTCATGTCGGCCATGCCGCGCTCGCCCATCAGCATGTACTCGGGGTCGAGTTGCTGGATCCGCCCGACCAGCCCGCGGTGGTCGATGCCGATCATGGTCGGCACGTCATGGCCCATCGGGTTCATGGTGTGATGGCTCTTGTGGCAATGGAAGGCCCAGTCGCCTTCCTCGTCGGCGATGAACTCGATCTGGCGCATCTGCCCCACCGCGATATCGGTGGTGACCTCCGGCCAGCGCGAACCGGGCGGCGTGGGGCCGCCGTCGGTGCCGGTGACCTCGAACTCGTGGCCGTGTAGGTGGATCGGGTGGTTGGTCATGGTCAGGTTGCCGACGCGGATGCGCACCCGGTCGCCCAGGCGCACGTTCATCGAGTCGATGCCCGGAAACGCGCGGCTGTTGAAGGTCCACAGGTTGAAGTCGAGCATGGTGTTGATCTTCGGCACCAGGCTGCCGGGATCAATGTCGTAGGCGTTGAGCAGGAAGCAGAAATCCCGTTGCACCTCGTTGATGAGCGGGCTGCGGGTGCGCGGATGGGTCACCCAGAAGCCCATCATGCCCATCGCCATCTGGACCATTTCGTCCGCATGGGGGTGGTACATGAAGGTGCCGGGCCGGCGCGCGATGAACTCGTACACATAGGTCTTGCCGACCGGAATTGCGCGCTGGTTGAGTCCGACCACGCCATCCATGCCATTGGGCAGGCGCTGGCCGTGCCAGTGGATGGAGGTCGCCTCGGGCAAGCGGTTGGTCACGAACAGGCGTACGCGATCGCCTTCCACCACCTCGATGGTGGGGCCGGGGCTCTGCCCGTTGTATCCCCACAGGCGGGCGACCATGCCGGGCGCGATCTCGCGCTCCACCGGCTCGGCGACCAGATGGAACTCCTTGACCCCGTTGTTCATGCGCCAGGGGGCGGTCCAGCCGTTGAGCGTGACCACCGGGTTGTACGGGCGGCCGCTTGGCGGCATCAGCGGCGGCGCAGTGTCGGGCGAGGTCTGGATGACCGGCTCGGGCAAGGCGGCGAGGGCGGCCTTGCTCACGCTGGCGGCGGCGACCGCCCCCACGGCGGCACGGCTGATGAATTGTCGTCTGTCCATGCTCAATGCCCTCCCGCTGCTTTCTTGCCCGCCGGCTGTGCGACCCCGTCGGCGCCCGGATAGTCTGCGCCCGCCAGCACCGCCTGCAGATTCACATGCGCCAGCCAGAAGTCGCGCAGCGCCTGCGCCGCGGTGGTTTTGGCAGCGAGCCGTTCGCGGGCGGCGTCGAGCAGATCCCAGGTGCTCTTGAGCATGCCGTTGTAGCGCAGCAGGGCCTCCTCCTGCTTTGCGACCTGCAGGCCCTGGCGGCTGAGCGCCTGGGTGGCGAGATCGTGGGCGATGCGGTAGTTGATGTAGGCCTCGCGTACCTGCGAGCGCACGCTCACGGCCAGGCTTTCGGCGTCGGCGACCCTGCCGAAGGCATGGGGCGCATCCTGCCCCACGGCGGCGCGCCGGAGGTCGATCACGGCCGCGGTGCCAGGCGGACGGCTCAATACGGCGCCATCGTCAGCGCGTCCGCCCAGCAGGCGTTCCACGGCCTCTGCGCCGAGTGTCTGCCACCGCGCCTGCGCGCCCCGTCCTTGCGACTGGAGGGCGCGCTCGGCGTCCTGCGTTGCCAAGCTCAGCATGGGATGACGCGACAAGGCCAGCGCTTCCAGCCCGGCGCCTTCGAGGGCGTCGGCCGGCAGTGCGGGCAGGCTCGCCGGCAGCGTGAAGTGCACCGCCTCTCCCCATAAGCCGGTCATCCGCGCCAGGGCTTCGCGCGCGCGGCTTGCTTCCTGGCGGGCAGCGATCAGGCCGACGCCCGCGTCCTTGAGCGAGAGCTGCTCGCTCAGCAGGCGATCCTGCGCCCAATTGCCGACACGGGTCATCCGGCTCGCCAGCTCCGCGCCGGTCTCTGCCGCGCCATAGGCCTTGCCGGCATTCGTCAGGGCCGTCTCGGCTGCGACCGCGCTCACCCAGGCGCGCAGCACATCGCGGGAGAACGCTGCGGCGGCAATGTCGGCGCGGGCGCGCTCGGCCGGGCTCATCGACGTGGTCGCCAACAGGTCGGGCCGTGCGGCAAGGGCCAGGCGGAGCGATTCGGAGGCGCCGATCAGGGCGCCTGCGGGGGTGGGCTCCGTCTGCCCGCTTGCGGGATTCTCGCTTTCCCAGCGCAGGACATCGATATGCCCTCGGGTGAACTGCCCGACGGTCTCATTGGCCTGGCGCCAATCGATCTCGCCCAGTTGCGGCGTGGTGTCGAGCAAGGGAAGCGGCACGTAGCGTGGCGCGGGAACCGGCGCAGCCGGCTCATAGGGCGGGGCGGCGTGGACGGCCATGGGCAGCAAGCCGACCGCCAGCCAGCCCGCCAGGTGGCGTTTGCGGGTCAAGTCCTGACTCCTTCTCTCTCGTTGGATGCGTCCACGCTTGTATATGCGTGGTAGGCCAGGCCCTTCGCGCGCACGCGAGAAGGCCTCGGGGCAAATGATGCTGCCAGCGTCCTTACCGGATGCTGAGCCGCGGATTACAAAGCTGTAATCCGCGATGGGTTGTGAGAAGCCGTCGTCCTGCGCTCAGCTACCGGCGTAGAGCTCCGCAAATCGGCGACGCTCTTCCTCGGTCATCTGCAGCGAGGGCCGTGGCGAGCTGTCTGCCGCCTTGCCGACCTGCGTCGGGGGCACCCAGCTGACCTCGCCACCCACGTAACGCCAGCCGTCCGCGCCGACTGGATTGGCGCGGAATGCACGCAGTTCCTGGAGGACCTCGGCGCGGCTCTTGGTCGAGGGCATGGCGTGGAAGTCGTATCCAAGCTCCCCACCAATCCAGCGCATGCCACTGTCGGCACTCGCAAACGGAACGGCGAGGACGCCGAAGGAAATGGCGATGATGGTTTTCTTGATCGTCATGGTGTTGCTCCTTGTCGTTCTTTGGACGTGATGCGCTGTGTGCGTCACGGATTCCATGATAGGGAGGCACCCATGACAGCAGCCTGATGCGGGCATTACTTCGACGTCAGCAACATGACGATGCGGACGCCTTTCCTCTTCTGAGCCGCGCGCTAACTTCTCGTCGATCATGAAGGCGGGCGTCGAGTCCATATAGGCGCGGTATGCGTCACCGAACTCGGCCAGCGAGTCTTGTTCCTCGCGCCTGGCAAGCCGTGCATAGACCGCTAGCAGGATCGGGAACATCACGACGGTGATCAGCGCCGGCCATTGCAACAGAAAGCCGAACATGATCGCGATGAAACCGACGTACTGCGGGTGGCGGATCCGGGCATAGGGTCCGGTATGCGCGACGCGGCGCGCGCGCCGGGCCTCGTACTGCACCGGCCAGGACTTCGCAAGCAACCAGAAGCCGGCGACGATGAAGGCGGTGCTGAGGAGGTGGAAGGGGCCGAAGTGCGGGTTCCCCCCCCCATCCGAACATCATCTCGAGCAGATGGCCTGCATCGTGCTACAGCCATCCCGATAGCAGGTAGATCGTCAGCGGAAACCCGTACATCTCGGTGAATAGCGCAACGACAAACGCCGAGTAGGCCCCGAACGAGCGCCAGTCGCGTGTCGTGCGGGGCCGGGCAAAGCTGAACGCGAAGACGCTGAAGATCAGCGAGTTCAACACAACGAGCGACCACAGGCCGTAATCGGAAGGGAGCGTCATGGGTGATCTGCCCCGTCACGATGGTCGTGGTGCTGTTCATGGGTGCGGCGGTCGTGCCCGTGCTTGCCATGGCCACGATGCATGAAAAGGTGCATGACAAGGCAAGCGGCGAGCAGCAGCCAGGGAAGGAGGGCATTCAGGTGCAGGCGATGCTCGAACAGCAGCAGCCCGGCGATGAGCGCCAGAAAGGCGGGGATGGCCCACTTGAGTGGTTTAGGCAGGGGGCGCGACGCGGCTTTCGGGTCCGCCGACCTGAGCTTGCGCGGGGCTTCGTTGTGGCAGGGCATGGTGGCCTCCTTCCCTTTTTAGTCGTTACAGGCTGTCAGATACCGATGCGGGCACGCCGCAGCAACAGCGAGTTGCCGATGACCGACAGCGAACTGGCGGTCATCGCGACGACGCCGATCATCGGGTGCAGCAGTCCGAGCGCGGCGATCGGGATCACCGCGACGTTGTAGAACCAGGCCCAGAACAGGTTCTGCACGATCTTCGAGAAGGTTGCTTTCGACAGCCGGATGGCCTCGACGACCTTGGTCAGTTCGCCCTTGACCAGCGTCACCTCGGCGGCTTCGATCGCGACATCTGCCCCGGCACCGATCGCGATGCCCACGTTGGCCTGCTTGAGCGCCGGCGCGTCGTTGATGCCATCGCCGACCAGTGCGACATGATCGCCGTACCGTTGCTGAAGCCGCCGCATCGCCTCGACCTTGCCCTCCGGCAATACGCCGGCCATGACCTCATCCACGCCGACCTGGGCGGCGACATGGCGAGCGGTGCGTTCGTTGTCGCCGGTGACCATCACCACATGGATGCCGTGCGCATGAAGCGCGGCGATTGCAGATTTCGAGTCGGCCTTGACGGTATCGGCCACGGCGACGATGCCCGCGGCGCGATCGTCGATCGCGACCAGCATGGCGGTCTTGCCCTCGTTCTCGAGGCGCGTGAGCGCCGCATCGAGTGCGCCATAGGCGACTCCGGCCTCATCCAGCATGCGGCGGCTGCCGACGCGCACCAGGCGCCCATCGACCTCCCCCTGCACGCCGCGCGCCGTGACAGCCCTGAACGACTGGACCGCGGGAACGGCGATGCCACGCGCTCGCGCGCTGGCGACGATGGCCTGCCCGAGGGGATGCTCCGAACCCGCCTCGATCGCCGCGGCAGCACGCAACAGGACGGCTTCGTCGATGCCTGCAGCAGGGACGACGTCGGTCAGGGCCGGCTTGCCTTCGGTGATGGTGCCGGTCTTGTCGAGCACGACGACCTTGATGTCCTTCAGCGTCTGGATCGCCTCGCCGGAGCGGATCAGCACGCCGCGTTCGGCGCCGATGCCGGAACCGACCATCAGCGCCGTCGGCGTGGCCAGGCCCAGCGCACAGGGGCAGGCGATCACCAGCACGGCCACTGCAGACAGGGTGCCGATGATGAGCGGGGTGCGGCTCGCGTCCACCCAGGGCAGGAAGCCCGCGCCCCAGTCGAGCACCGGCTGCAGGCTCGCGCCGATCGCCAGCCACATCGCGAAGCTCGCCAGGCTGACGAGGATCACTGCCGGCACGAAGCGGCCGGTGACGCGGTCGGCGAACTCCTGGATCGGAACCTTCGAGCCCTGTGCCTGTTCGACCAGACTGATCACCTGCGACAGGAAGGTGTCAGTGCCAACCCGGGTCGCACGGACCTTGAGCAAGCCCTCCTTGTTGATCGTTGCGCCGATCACGGCCTCGCCCGGCCCCTTCTCGACCGGTACCGACTCCCCGGTAGCGATCGATTCGTCGAGGTGGCTGGTGCCTTCGACGATCTCTCCATCGGTCGGCACCTTCGCGCCGGGGCGCACGACCATCACGTCGCCGACCGCGAGCTCGGCGACCGGCACCTCCACCTCGTGGCCTTCGCGCAGTACCGACGCGGTCTTGGCGCCGAGGGTGACGAGCTTTCTGATTGCCTGCGAGGCGCGCCCCTTGGCGCGCGTCTCCAGGTAACGGCCAAGCAGGTGGAAGGTCATGATGGTCGCGGCCATCTCGATGAAGGACGTCATCGGGTAGATGAAGCCGATGAGCCCGATCAAGTAGGGCGGGATGCTGCCCAGCGAGATCAGGACGTCCATGTTGGCGGTGCGATTCTTCAGCGAGCGCCAGGCCGAACGATGCGTCGCCCACCCGCCGTGGGTGAACACCACCGGAAACGCAAGGACTGCGACGATGAGCAGATAGCCCGGAATCGGCTGCCAGAACATGTGCGGCACCATCAGCAGCATGACCAGGGATGCCGGCACAGCGGCGATCCACAGCCGCCGCGTCGCCAGTGCGAGGTAGCGTTCCTCGGCGTCGCTCGCCTGCTGTCCGCGCGAGGGAGTTTCGGGATCGACGTCAGCGACGCCATCGACCTCATAGCCGGCGCGCTCGATCGCGGCACGAATCGCATCCGGCTGCGTGCGCATCGCGTCGAAGCGCACCGTGACGCGATGGTTGGCGATGTTGGTCTCGACGCCTTCGATGCCGTCCACCCTGCGGATGGATGTCGATACCAGGCCGGCGCAGTGATTGCTGCCCATGCCCGGCACGGTGAAGAGCGCGGTTCTCGTCGCGGTGGCGGGGGCGTTCATGGCCTTGCACCTTCTGTCGATCGTGGTTGCAGCATGACCGACTGCGGCTGTCCGCCCGATGGCGGCCCGATTACGGTTTCGTCAGGATGGTTGCGGTGCGGCCGTATGCGGATCTGCTGGGAGGGCAGGCGGCACCCGAGCCCAGTCGTCAAGGGGCGTTGGCGCCCCCCAAAGCCCGTCACAAACGGGATCGCTTAGCGAATTCCGACGCGGCGCTGGTGCATGCGGATGTAGGCGGTGATGTGGGCAACGTCATCGGGCGTCAGGCCTTCGACCGGCGGCATGTCGCCGAACTGCCAGTGATGGGCGCGAACGCCCTGCGCCACCGCCATCTGAAAGGCGGCATCGCTGTGATGCGAGGGTTCGTAGATCTTGTGCAGCAGCGGGGGGGCGGAGTCGGTGCCATTGAGGCCGCCGCCGTGGCAGGACGCGCAGTGCGCCTCGTAGAGCGGCTTGCCTGCATTTGGGTTGGGCATCAACCCGGGGCTGGGCTGCGGCGGCGGCTGCCAGCTCTGTGCGGCGATGCCTGTCGTGGTCAGACACAGCAACATGGCAACACCCCATCGGGCCGCGCTCGATTCGGTCCCCCAGAGCTTCAACTCGAGATCGCGCTTCATCCTTTCTCGCTCATGGTGTCCATGCGCTTGGTGGGCCGGGGACGGTCATTGGGCACGTTTCTCGAACGCGTCCATGCGCTTTTCCATCGCCTCCATGCGCTGGTGCATGGCTTCCGGGCCGCGACCCTGGCCCCCCATCATGCCGGGCATGGCGCCGCCCATCATGCCGCCTTTCATCATGCCGGGTCCCATGGGCCGGTCGCCGGACATCATCGGACAATCCGCCGGCATCGCCTGCATCATGCCCTCCATGTCGGCCATCTGCTCCTCCATCAAGCGCATGCGCTCGGCTGGGTCACGCATCTGCCGCATTCGCTCCATGCGCTCACGCATCGCCGTGACTCGGGCCGCCGCTGGGGCTGCGGGCGCGGCCTCCGTGGCCGCGGCGTCAGCGGGGTGATGGGCTGCGTGATCTTCGGTCTGCTGTGCAAACGATGGGCCAAAGAGCAGGCTGCCTCCAATCAGGGTCGCGAACAGCAGCGGGGTGCGAGTGTGAGTCAGCGTGCTCATGGCAAACCTCCTTGGGTCAGCGGATTCGTCGTATCGAGACGCTTCCACTCTAGGTTGCCCACACCGACACTCCGCTGACGGGGGGATTACATCTTCGTAATCTCACCTGGCGTGATGGGGTCGCATGGGATCTTCTTGACCTTCCCATGTTGGCAAGGTTTAAAGTCGCCTGGTCAATACCCACTGAAGCAGGTCGCATTATGAATACCCTTACAACCAAGCCTCCGGCGGGCGCGCTGCGCAGCCTGAACATTGCCGGCATGACCTGCGCCTCGTGCGTGGCCCATGTCGAGAAGGCCTTGTTGAAGGTCGAGGGCGTGCAGGCGGCGAGCGTCAATCTGGCCACCGAGACCGCGAGCGTGACGGCGCCGGCTTCGGTGCCGCTGTCGGCGCTGATCGAGGCGGTGGCCAAGGCGGGCTACGAGGTGCGGCGCGAGGCGCTCGAGCTAGACATCGAGGGCATGAGCTGTGCGGCCTGCGTGGGCCGGGTCGAGAAGGTGCTGCAGCGCGTGCCCGGGGTAGTGACGGCAAACGTGAACCTGGCGGCGCGCAAGGCGCATGTGGAGTTCGCCGGCAGCGTACCGACGGCGGCGCTGGTCGCTGCGGTGCAAAAGGCCGGCTTTGGCGCCCGTCCGGCCAGTGAGGTGAGTGTCGGCGCGCGCGAGGCCGATGCCGCGGCCGAGGAGGCGGCGCTGCGGCGGGCGGTGTGGGTGGCGGTGGCGCTTACCCTGCCGGTGTTCGTGCTCGAGATGGGCTCGCACCTGATTCCGGGCATGCACGACTGGGTGATGGCCACGATTGGCCACCGCGAGAGCTGGCTGCTGCAGTGCGTGCTCACCAGCGCGGTGATGTTCGGGCCGGGTCTGCGTTTCTTCCGCAAGGGCGTGCCGGCGCTGCTGCGCGGCGCGCCGGACATGAACGCACTGGTGGCGGTGGGCACCTCGGCGGCATGGGCGTATTCGGTGGTGGCGCTGTTCGCGCCCGGTTTGCTGCCCGAAGGTACGGTCAATGTCTATTTCGAGGCGGCGGCGGTGATCATCACGCTGATCCTGATCGGGCGCTTGCTCGAGACGCGTGCGCGCGGCCGCACCAGCGACGCCATCCGTAGCCTGATGCGCATCCAGCCGCGCAGTGCGCGCGTGCGCCGTGGCACCGAGCTGATCGAACTGCCGATCGCCGAGTTGGCGGTGGGCGACGTGGTTGAGGTGCGCCCGGGCGAGAAGGTGGCGGTCGATGGCGAGGTGGTGGAGGGTGCATCCTTCGTCGATGAGTCGATGATCACCGGCGAGCCGGTGCCGGTGGAGAAGGGCGTGGGCGCGACGGTGGTCGGTGGCACGCTGAACACCCGCGGCGCCTTCGCCTTCCGCGCCACCCGGGTGGGGGCGGATACGGTGCTGGCGCAGATCATCCGTATGGTCGAGGCGGCGCAGGGCGCCAAGTTGCCGATCCAGGCGCTGGTGGACAAGGTGACGATGGTGTTCGTGCCGGTGGTGATGGCGGTGGCGGCGCTGACCTTCCTCGCCTGGCTGGTGTTCGGTGGCGGCGCGCTGCCGGCCGACGTGTCGGTGCTCAGCTTCGCGCTGGTGTGCGCGGTGGCGGTGCTGATCGTCGCCTGCCCGTGCGCGATGGGGCTGGCGACGCCGACCTCGATCATGGTCGCTACCGGGCGCGCGGCGCAGATGGGCGTGCTGTTCCGCAAGGGCGACGCGCTGCAGCTGCTGCGCGAGGCCGAGGTGGTGGCGGTGGACAAGACCGGCACGCTCACCGTGGGCAAGCCGCAGCTCACTGACCTGGTGGTGGCTGCGGGCTTCGAGCGCGCCGGGGTGCTGGCGCGGGTGGCGGCGGTGGAGCGGGGCTCCGAGCATCCGATCGCCGAGGCGATCGTCGCCGCCGCGCGTGCGGACGGGCTGGCAGTCGCCAGCGCTGCAGGCTTCGAGGCCGAGGCCGGCTACGGCGTGCGTGCGCAGGTGGATGGACAGCGTGTCGAGGTCGGTGCCGACCGCCTGATGCGCCGCCTGGGGCTCGATGTCGACGTCTTCGCCGACATCGCTGCGCGCCTGGCCGACGAGGGCAAGTCGCCACTGTACGCGGCGATCGACGGCCGCCTGGCGGCGATCCTGGCGGTGGCCGACCCGCTCAAGCCGACCTCGGTGGCGGCTGTCAAGGCGCTCCACGGCATGGGGCTGAAGGTGGCGATGATCACCGGCGACAACGCGCGTACCGCGCGCGCGATCGCGCGCCAGGCGGGGATCGACGAGGTCATCGCCGAGGTGCTGCCCGATGGCAAGGTGGCGGCGCTGAAGCGGCTGGCAGGGGGCGAGGACGGCAAGGCGAGCGGGGGTGAAGGACGCCGCCGCGTCGCCTTCGTCGGCGACGGCATCAACGACGCGCCGGCGCTTGCCGAGGCCGACGTGGGCATCGCGATCGGCACCGGCACCGATGTGGCGATCGAGAGCGCTGACGTGGTGCTGATGTCGGGCGACCTGACGGGCGTGCCGCGCGCGATCGCGCTGTCGCGTGCGACCATGCGCAACATCGGCCAGAACCTGTTCTGGGCCTTTGCCTACAACAGCGCGCTGATTCCGCTTGCCGCAGGGGTGTTCTACCCGGCCTTCGGGCTGCTGCTGTCGCCGGTGTTCGCTGCGGCGGCGATGTCGATGTCGAGCGTGTTCGTGCTCGGCAACGCGCTGCGCCTGCGCCGCTTCACTGGCGGTTCATTATCCGCCTGAGTCTCGCCCTGAAATCGCCCCGCGGCTGGCGTGCCTTGCGCACGTAGGCTGATGGCCGGGCTTCGCCGTGCAGGGCAAGGCCGACCTCGGTGACGGTCTTGCCCTGGTGCACGCGGCGTACGACGAAGTCGAAGCTGCCGAGCGGTACCCGGTCGCCGATGACGGGTTGCCCGCCAAGTTCGGTGTGCAGGAAGTCGCCCACGCTGAGCTCGGGCGGAATCTCGATGGGCAGCTGCAGGTCGTAGGCGCTGACCAGGTCGGCCACGCGCGCGTCGGTGTTGACCATGAACTGGCCGAAGTACTCGGTATCGCCCTGCTCGGGCGCCTTGATCTGCGAGAACAGGCGGTCGAGCAGGGTGGTGTATTCGGGCGGTGTGAAGAGGTAGACCAGGTCGCCCGCCTGCAGGTGGCCAGCCTGCTCCGGTTGCATCGAGCGGCCGTTGCGGACCACGAGCGAAGGGCGCGCCCAGCGCGGCAGGGTCGCACCACCCATGATGAGCGGGCTGTCGTCGAGCACGCGATAGATCAGCAACTCGTGCTTGGGATTGCCGGGCAGCTCGAGTTCGATGCGTTCGAGCGGGCCGATGCCTGCCGGTACGATGAGCTTGAGCCGGGCAGCCGCCGGCTTGATGGTCCAGCCCTGCACGAGCAGCGAGGTGACGACCATGATGAAGGCCGCGTTGAGGAAGAGTTCTGCACCCTCGACGCCCATCACCGCCGGCAGGATGCCGAGCAGGATGGAGACCGCGCCGCGCAGTCCGACCCAGGCCGTGAAGGTGACCGTCTCGCGGTCGTAGCGGAAGGGCAGCAGGCAGAGCACGACCGCGAGGGGACGACCAATGACGATGAGAAAGAGCCCGAGCAGAAGCGCAGGAATCAGCACCGTGCCGAACTCCGACGGCGTCACGTACAGGCCGAGCACGAGGAACATGACGATCTGTGCGAGCCAGGTCATGCCTTGCTGGTAGCGGCGCAGGGCCGAGGCCCCCTTCATGTCGCGGTTGCCGGCGACGATGCCGGCGACATAGATGGCGAGGAAGCCGCTACCACCTAGATAAGCGGTGATGCCGAACACGCAAAGGCCGCAGGACATCACCAGGATGGGGTAGAGCGCCTCCTCCAGGCGGACGCGGTTGACGATCTCGACGATGAGGTAGCCACCTGCCACGCCGAGGGCCAGGCCCAGGCCCATCTGCATGCCGAAGCCGTGCAGGAAGCTCGTCATCACGCTGCCGCGTGTCTCGGCGAGGATCATCTCGATGAACAGGATGGTAAGGAAGATCGCCATCGGGTCGTTCGAGCCGGACTCCACCTCCAGCATCGAGCGCACGCGCTTGTAGATCTTTACGCCACCCGAGCGCAGCAGGAAGAACACCGCCGCCGCATCGGTCGAGCTGATGATGGCCCCCATCAGCAAGGCGTAGAGCCAGGGCAGGTCGAACAACACGCGTGCGGCCGCGCCCACGAACAGGGTGGTCAGGAACACGCCGACCGTCGCCAGGACGAAGGCCGGTGCGGCAGCGCGGCGCAAGGTCTGCACGCGGGTGCCGAAGCCTGAATCGAACAGGATCACGGCGAGCGCCACGCTGCCGAGGAAGAAGGCGGTCTCGGCGTGGTCGAACTGCAGCCCCAGCCCATCTTCGCCCGCAATCAGGCCGATGCCGAGGAAGACCAGCAGCAGCGGCGTCCCGAAGCGGAAGGCCAGGGCACTCGTCAGGATCGACAGGGTGATGAGCCCTGCGCCGACGAGAATTGCGGTGAACATCCAGTCCATTCAGGGCCTTGGAGATGCATGAGGGTAGGGGGTTCAGCTGCGATCAAGCACGCCCAACGCCTTTGCCGAGGAGATGAACGGGTCAGTTTGCGGCTTTGCCCAGATCAAGCCCGAACAGCTGGTCGATGGTGAGTGTCAGCGCCAGGCCCTGTTGCGGCGAGTCGAGGTCGAGTTCCTCGTTCAGCCGCTGCGCAGTGCGGTTGGCGGTGTCGGTTTCGGCGATCCAGAACAGGATGGTCATGGCGCTCTGGAAGGTCAGGCCGAAGAAGGTGCGCAGCGGCGACTGGCTGATGCCGCTCGCGGGCAGGATGGTGGCGCCGCGGATGCCTTCACGCTCGGCGATGGCAAGGGCAGCGTCCGAGACTTCGTCGGTCACGATGGCGATGAGCAGTGAGTTCGTCATGGTCTTTACAGTGGGCAGTGGCGCGGGGGGCGGATACTTGGGCTTGCGGCTCGTGCTCACAACGGCAGACAACGCCCGACTCGGGACCGCAGCCGGGACACGAAGGTTCCGTGCGTGAATCTGTTCGCAGTCTAGCATCCCGCTCCCGGGGCTCTACATGCCGGGGCGTGGATCTGGCGGCATCGTTGCCGCCCAGGGGGCGAGCTGTTCGCAGGCAGACCGACGGCAGACGCGACTTCTTGCCGAGCAAGCCCGGCGGAGACGCGATTGCCGGTTACCATCACACCCCCGAATCGCTCATAGAAGCCCCCTCGAATGCAAAAAGACCTCGCCGACGAACCCCGCAACGCCATCGTCGCCTCGGTGCAACGCCCGAACGTGAGCGACGCCGAGTTCGAAGCCTCGCTGGCCGAGTTACGCGAACTGGCGAAGACGCTGGGCTACCGGGTTGTCCAAACCTTTACGCAGAAGCGCGCCGGTTTTGACACCACGGGTTACCTGGGTGTTGGCAAGCGCCAGGAAGTACGCGACTTCGTCGCTGCCCAGTCGGGCCTTGAAGCGGCGCCGCTGGCCACGGTGCCGCGCACAGGCGCGATCGAGGCGCTGTTGGTCGATCACGAGATCTCGCCCTCGCAGGCGCGCAACCTCGAGCTGGAGACGGGCTGTGAGGTCATGGACCGCACCATGGTCATCCTCGAGATCTTTCACCGTAACGCGCGCTCGCGTGCTGCCAAGGCGCAGGTTGAGATCGCCCGGCTGGGCTACATGGCACCGCGTTTGCGCGAAGCGGCCAAGCTCGCCGGGCCGCAGGGGCGGCAGCGCAGCGGGGTGGGAGGCCGCGGTGCCGGCGAGTCGCACACCGAACTCGACCGCCGCAAGATTCGTGACCGCATTGCCGAACTGCAGCTCGAGATCGTCGCGATGGAGGCCGAGCGCAAGACCCAGCGCGCGCGCCGCCAGGGGCGGCAGAGCCTCGCCAATGTGGCGTTGGTCGGCTACACCAATGCCGGCAAGTCGACGCTGATGCGTGCGCTGACCGGCAGTGAGGTGCTGGTGGCCAACAAGCTCTTCGCCACGCTGGACACCACCGTGCGTACGCTTTACCCCGAAAGCGTGCCGCGTGTGCTCGTCAGTGATACCGTCGGTTTCATCAAGAACCTGCCTCATGGCCTGGTGGCCTCGTTCAAATCCACCCTGGACGAAGCGCTCGATGCGGCCTTGCTGCTGCACGTCATCGACGCGAGTGATCCGGGCTTCGAACGCCAGCTTGAAGTCACCGATACGGTGTTGGCCGAGATCAGCGCCGACGAGGTGCCTCGCATCCGCGTCTTCAACAAGATCGATCATGTCGGTGACGCCGACGCACAGGCCGAATGCGAAGCGGCGTTGCGCGCGAAGTACCCGGGCTGCATCGTGATGAGCGCGCGCCGGCCCGAAGAGGTGGCCGCGCTACGGCGGACGATCGTGGCGTTCTTCCAGCAGCATCTGGTCGAGACCGAGCTGTTGCTGCCTTGGTCCGCCCAGCAGTTGCGCAAGGAGATCTACGCGAACTGTGAGGTGCTGGAGGAAAGGGCCGAGGACGAAGGCGCGTTCTTCAGGCTGCGCGGAGAGCCCGAGGCAGTCGAGAGACTGCGCGGCCAATGCGGCCAATGCGACCGTACGGGCTGATCAGCAGGTGGGGCGCTGCGGGCGCTCTCGCGCCCGCAGCGCCTGATCAGGCGACTTCGTCGAGCGCCTTGCCCAGCGTGGCCACCGTGCGCTCGATGTTGTGCAGCTTGTCGAGCCCGAACAGGCCGATGCGGAAGGCCTTGTAGTCCGGGCGCTCGTCGCAGGCCAGCGGCACGCCTGCAGCCACCTGCAGGCCGGCGGCGGCAAACTTGGCGCCGGTCTTGATGCCGTCGTCGGTGGTGTAGCTGACCACCACGCCCGGGGCCTGGAAGCCGGGCGCGGCCACGCTCGGGAAGCCGCGCGCCTCGAGCAGGGCGCGCACGCGGGCGCCGAGCTCGAGCTGCTCGCCCTTCACCTTGTCAAAGCCGTAGGCCTCCGTCTCGCGCATCACGTCACGCAGTGTGACCAGGCCGTCGGTGGGCATGGTGGCGTGGTAGGCGTGGGCGCCACCCTCGTAGGTCTCCATGATCTGCAGCCACTTCTTGAGGTCGCAGGCGAAGCTGGTGCTGGTGGTGCCCTCGATGCGCTCGCGCGCGGCGGCGCTCAGCATCACCATTGCGCAGCAGGGGGAGGCGGTCCAGCCCTTCTGCGGCGCGCTCACCAGCACGTCGACGCCGGTGGCGGCCATGTCCACCCAGATTGCGCCCGAGGCGATGCAGTCGAGCACGAACAGGCCGCCGACCTCGTGGGTGGCATCAGCGACCGCGCGCAGGTAGTCGTCGGGCAGGATCATGCCCGCCGAGGTTTCGACGTGGGGGGCGAACACCACTTCCGGGCGCTGGTTGCGGATGGTGGCCACGACCTCGTCGATGGCGGCGGGGGCGAAGGGCGCCTGGGCTTCGTCGGCGATCTGGCGGGCCTTGAGCACCACGGCCTCGCTCGGGATGTTCCCCATCTCGAAGATCTGCGTCCAGCGGTAGCTGAACCAGCCGTTGCGGATCACCAGTGCCTTTTTGCCTGTGGCGAACTGGCGCGCGACCGCCTCCATGCCGAAGGTGCCGCTACCGGGCACGATGGCGACGGCCTGTGCGTGATAGACCTTCTTGAGCGTGGCCGACAGTTCGCGCATGACACCCTGGAAGGCCTGCGACATGTGGTTGAGCGAGCGGTCGGTATAGACCACCGAGTACTCGAGCAGGCCATCGGGATCGACGTTGGGCAACAGGGCGGGCATGGGGCCTCCAGCAATACGGGTAAGTCGGAAATCGGCTCGAACCGCTCGCGCGCACGGCCTGAAAGCCTGGCCTCGGTGGCGCGGGCGAGTCGAGGAGCAAGGCGCGATTGTAGCGGCTCGCTGCTGCGGACGCCTCCGCAATCCCATACAAAGCCCCGCGGCCATCACGGACGGCGGCGGGGCAAGTTACAGCGGCCGGACAGTCTCAGTCCGCAGGCGTCACCGCGTCGAGGCCGTCCAGCACCATCTCGTCCGGGTCGAAGCCCGGGGGCGGCGTGCGCGGCTGCAGGTTGAGCGCCTGCGCGACGAAGGCCGTCTGCGAGCGGACCACGTCGGTAGTGAGCGCGTTCTGGTGGGCGACGAAGAGCAGCGCGGTCATGAAGAAGACATGGTTGGCGATCTGCAGCAGGTCTGTCCGTTCGCCGCTGGGCTGGCGCGAGGTGATCATGGGCATCTCCCGGTGTTGCGGGCTTGTGGCATGTAGCGATGGGACGCACATTTGTGTGAATGGTTCATGCGCAGCGCGTGTCGGCCCACCCACGGTTCTCGGCAGGCGCGGCGCCAACCGCGAGCGTTTGGTAAGGGGCCTTCAGCCATGTCGCCTTCAACCCCTCGCGGCTGGCGCCGCTCCCACGGCGGGCGATGCGCGCGGTGGTTTCCGGTAGGAGCGGCGCCAGCCGCGAGCTTTTGGTGAGGCGCCTTTGGCCATGTCGTCCTCAACCCCTCGCGGCTGGCGCCGCTCCCACGGCGGGCGATGCACGTGGTGGTTTCCGGTAGGAGCGGCGCCAGCCGCGAGCTTTT
>NZ_AMXA01000042.1 GCF_000310145.2 Thauera sp. 28 | reverse complement strand
GCCGAAGCAGCGGGCGGCATCGGCGCCGCGGCAGGCGTCACCGGCGGCGCTGGCTGCACCGGCGGCACGGATGGCCCCGGGGCCGATACCGGAGGCTGCACGGTAGCCGGCGCCACTGCAATGGCGGCAGGCGCGGCCGGCGGCACTGCAGCGGCAGGCCGGGCAGGCGGCGGCGCAGGAGCGGCATTGGCAACTGGCGCGGCAGCCGGTGCAGCAAGCCGAGCCGCCTCGTTGGCGAGCTTGAGCAACTCTGCGGCACTGGGCGGATCGCACACCTCCCGCCACATGCGCTCGTCCACGGAATTAGGCGTAACCATGACCGACGCCCCATCCACAGCCTCCTCGCGGAGGATATTGTCCGCGGCATCGACGTAGACGCGCTTGATCGTGGTAAAGCTGCGGTTTCGGCAATCGTAGCGGTTGAGCGCCTTGATCATCGCGTAGCCTGCGCTGCGTGCCTCGTCCGTCGTCAGCACGACACGTCCCCAAGAGATCTTCGTGCCCGCATCCGAAGACAGGATGCTGTCGCGGTCGATCTCGATGCGGCGATTACGGTCGCTCAACACGAGCTGCCAGTCAGCCGCAAGCACGGCGTGCATGGGCTGGGCGAGTAAGCAGGCGGCGAGCAGGAGTCGGATGGGCTTCATGGGCACTGAGCAAATTCGGCTGGCACGATGCTAAACGACCATTTCGGCGATATCTTGAGCACCTTGCCACATGCTGACGCATCCAGTATCGTGCGGCGATCTCGTTAGGGGTGCCCGCAGCACGGGGCTGAGAAAGACCCTTTGAACCTGATCCGGCTCATACCGGCGTAGGGAAACGTATCCATGCATACCCGCAACACCCCCTCCGGCGCCAGCGGCGCCGCTTCCGCCATTGTCAATGTCGTCTCGATCGCGGGCGTCGACCCCTCGGGCGGCGCCGGCGTGCTCGCCGATCTCAAGGCCTTCTCGGCACTGGGCGCCTACGGTTGCGGTGTCGTCGCCGCACTGACCGCTCAGAACACCCAGGGGGTGGCTGGCGTACACGTGCCGCCGACCGACTTCCTGCGCCTGCAGATCGACACCCTGTTCGGCGATGTCCAACTTCACGCCACCAAGATCGGCATGCTCGGCAGCGCAGAGGTCACGACCACCGTTGCCGAGCGCCTGGCACACTGGCAGGCAGCCAATGTGGTGCTCGACCCCGTGATGGTCGCCAAGAGCGGCGACAGCCTGCTCGCCCGCAGCGCGATCTCGGCAATGCGCGAGGCGCTCTTCCCACAAGCGTTCATGATCACGCCCAACCTCCCCGAGGCGGGCGTGCTGCTCGAACAGCGCGCGCCGGACACGGTAAAGGAAATGTACCGCGCCGCCGAGCGCCTGCGCGAGTTGCTACCGCTGTCTTCCGAACGCTGGGTAATGCTCAAGGGTGGCCACCTGCCCGGCAACGACCTGGTCGACCTGCTGTTCGACGGCGATCGCATGGTCGAACTGTCGTCGCCGCGCATCGACACCAAGAACACCCACGGCACCGGCTGCACGCTCAGCTCGGCAATCGCGGCGCTGCTGCCGCAAGCCAAGGGGCAGCTGCACCCGGTCGAGGCCGCCGTGCGCCATGCACGCCAGTGGCTGCTCGGTGCCATCGCACATGCGGGCGAACTCGCCGTCGGCAGCGGTCACGGCCCCGTGCATCACTTCCATGCCCTGTGGCGACGCTCGCAGAAGTCACCCTGAAGGCACAGCCCCAGGCCGCCCCGAGGACGAGGGGCATTTGCACACTCACACATAAACAGACCACCCCCCAGGAGACTCAGCCCATGAACGCCACCGAGAAATTCATCGCCGCCGAAGCCCACGTCGACGAAGCCGCGATCGCCCCGCTGCCCAACTCGCGCAAGATCTACGTCGAGGGTTCGCGCCCGGACATCCGCGTGCCGATGCGCGAGATCACCCAGAGCGACACCCCGGCCTCCTTCGGCGCCGAACCCAACCCGCCGATCTTCGTCTATGACTGTTCGGGCCCCTACACCGACCCGGCCGCCAAGATCGACATCCGCTCCGGCCTGCCCGCGCTGCGCCAGCCGTGGATCGAGGCGCGCGGCGACACCGAAGTGCTGCCCGGCCTGTCCTCCGAGTACGGCCGCGCCCGCGCCGCCGACACGGCGCTCGACGAGCTGCGCTTTCCCGGCCTGCACCGCGCCCCGCGCCGCGCCAAGCCGGGTGCCAATGTCACCCAGATGCATTACGCCCGGCGCGGCATCATTACCCCCGAGATGGAATACATCGCCATCCGCGAGAACCTGAACCGCGAGCAGTACATCGCCTCGCTGCGCGCCACCGGCCCCAAGGGCCAGAAGATGGCCGACATGATGCTGCGCCAGCACCCGGGCCAGAACTTCGGCGCCAGCCTGCCGCCGGTGATCACCCCCGAGTTCGTGCGCGACGAAGTGGCGCGCGGGCGCGCCATCATCCCCAACAACATCAACCACCCCGAGAGCGAGCCGATGATCATCGGCCGCAACTTCCTCACCAAGATCAACGCCAACATCGGCAACTCGGCGGTCACCTCGTCGATCGCCGAGGAAGTCGACAAGATGACCTGGTCGATCCGCTGGGGCGGCGACACGGTGATGGATCTCTCCACCGGCAAGAACATCCACGAGACGCGCGAGTGGATCATCCGCAACTCGCCCGTGCCGATCGGCACCGTGCCGATCTACCAGGCGCTGGAGAAGGTCAATGGCAAGGCCGAGGAGCTGACCTGGGAGATCTTCCGCGACACCCTGATCGAGCAGGCCGAGCAGGGCGTGGACTACTTCACCATCCACGCCGGCGTGCTCTTGCGCTACGTGCCGCTCACCGCCAACCGCATGACCGGCATCGTGTCGCGCGGCGGCTCGATCATGGCCAAGTGGTGCCTGGCGCATCACAAGGAGAGCTTCCTCTACGAGCACTTCGAGGACATCTGCGAGATCATGAAGGCCTACGACGTGGCCTTCAGCCTGGGCGACGGCCTGCGCCCGGGCTCGATCTACGACGCCAACGACGAGGCCCAGCTGGGCGAACTCAAGACCCTGGGCGAGCTCACCGACATCGCCTGGCGCCACGACGTGCAGGTCATGATCGAGGGCCCCGGCCACGTGCCGCTGCACCTGATCAAGGAGAACATGGACCTGCAGCTCGAGTGGTGCAAGGAGGCGCCCTTCTACACCCTGGGGCCGCTCACCACCGACATCGCCCCGGGCTACGACCACATCACCAGCGGCATCGGCGCGGCCACCATCGGCTGGTACGGCACCGCCATGCTGTGCTACGTGACGCCCAAGGAGCACCTGGGCCTGCCCAACAAGCAGGACGTCAAGGAAGGCATCATCACCTACAAGCTGGCCGCGCACGCCGCCGACCTGGCCAAGGGCCACCCGGGCGCGCAGATCCGCGACAACGCCTTGAGCAAGGCGCGCTTCGAGTTCCGCTGGGAAGACCAGTTCAACCTCGGCCTCGACCCGGACAAGGCCAAGGAATTCCACGACGAGACCCTGCCCAAGGACTCGGCCAAGGTGGCGCACTTCTGCTCGATGTGCGGGCCGCACTTCTGCAGCATGAAGATCACCCAGGACGTGCGCGACTTCGCCGCACAGCAGGGCATCGACGAGGCCGAGGCGCTCAAGAAGGGCATGGAGGTGAAGTCGATCGAGTTCGTCAAGAGCGGTGCCGAGGTCTATCGCAACGTGTAAGGTCAATCGCCAGAGCGTAAGCCTCGACGGGCCGCACATGCGGCCCGTCGGCTTTTTGTACATCACGCTCGGAATTCGAAAGGCAACCGCCCCGGCAAACTGCAAGCCGCAGTTTCCAACGCGCTACACGAGCCAGCCCTCACGTTCGACGTGTAAACTGACGGGTTTTCCGCTCAAGCCCGCCTCGGGCGCGCCCCAAGCCCATGACCCCGCTCGACCGCTTCACCCAGGATGACCTGATCGCCCAACTCGGCATGGAGACCGTCGCCAAGGGGCTGGGCTATCTGAGCCGGGTGAGCGCACTCTCCGCCGACGGCTGCTCGGTGTCAGCCCTGGTCAAGGGCAGGCAACGTACGCCCTACGACGTTTCCGCTGACGTGATCGAGGAAGAAGGACGCCCTGCGCTTGTCAGCGCATGCACCTGCCCCATGGGTTACGGTTGCAAGCATGTCGCCGCGATGATGCTGGTATGGCTGCACCAGCGTCGCCGACCGGACCGCCCGCGCGAGCAGGTGCGGGCGTGGGTGGAGGGCTTTCGCCAGGCCGCTCGGGCGCTTGAGCCAGGAGCCGCGGGCAAGCCCCAGTCCAGCAAGACGACCCACGCACTGCACTACGTCATCGAGCACGATGCCTACAGCAGCGATCACCGCGTCGCCTGCTACAAGGTGCGCCTGGACCAACATGGACAGATACGCCAGCATGAACGCTGGAACAACATCGAGCGTGCGCTGCAGGCACCGCCCGCCTTCGTTGCCGACGACGACCACGAGATCCTGCGTCTGCTGTGGGCGCACAGGCCGCATGGCCGCCCCATCCCGAGCGATGGCGTGACACTGGAGGGCAGGCACAGCAACGCGCTGATGGCGAGCCTGCTCGCCAGCGGTCGCGCGCACTACGACAGCCTCGCCACACCGGTACTGAGCGCCGGCGAAGCGCGCCCGGGCACCCCGGACTGGACGCTCACCGCCGACGGCCTGCGCGCTCCGGTGCTCAAGCTCGACCCCGCCGCTGCCCGGGTCCTGCCACTGCTGCCGCCCTGGTACATCGACACGGCCAGCGCGAGTGCCGGCCCGATCACGCTCGACCTTGCCCCCGAACTGGTGCAACGCATGCTGTGGCTGCCGCCGCTGACACAGGCGGAGTCGGAACTGGTGGCCGAAACCCTTGCCGAAGTCGCCCCCACCTTGCCCCCGCCGACCCTGCGCGGCGAGCCGCCCGTCGAAGTGAGCGGAACACCGGTACCCATACTGCGCCTGGAGACTCGGCCGGTGCTGCAGGCGCGCTATCGCAGCTATGCGGCCTATGGCACCTATGTCTTCGACTTCGCGCTGCTGGCCTTCCGCTACGGCCCGGTAACCATCGACGCCGGCGACGGCCGCCTCTTCCTCCCCCTGCCGGACGGCCGCAGCGCCCGCCTCACGCGTGACGAGACAGCCGAGCGGGTCGCGGCCCAGCGGCTCGCCACCGCTGGCTTCACCCGCATTCCGCCGGGTGCGATACAGGGCAGTTTCGGCCCCCTGCCGGCAGACGCACTCGGACTCGCAAGCGAGGCCGAGTGGCCGACCTTCATGGCCGACACAGCGGCCGCACTACGCGCCGAAGGCTGGACAGTCGAGTTCCCGAGCGACTTCCGCCACCACGCCATCGACATCGACCACCTGATGCTCGACATCGACGAGCATCAGGACGGCTGGCTGGGCCTGTCGCCCGGTATCGAAGTGGATGGCAAGGCATTGCCACTTGCACCTTTGCTGGCGGGGCTGTTCGCACACGATGCACGCTGGCTGTCCGGACGGCTGGACGATATCGACGACCACGAGGCGCTCATCCTCGAGGACCAAGAGCTCGGCCGCCTGCGCATCAGCGCCGGCCGCGTGAAGCCGCTCGTGCGCGCGCTCGTCGACCTCTTCGACCGCCCCGACCACGACTGGCGTCTTTCAAGGCTCGACGCCACACGACTGGCCGAGCTCGACCTGCCGGGCCGCGGCCACGATCTCATCGCACAACTCTCCAGCCGCCTGCGCGGCGCCACCGGCATCGCCGCAGTGCAAACGCCGAAAGGCTTCGGCGCCGAACTGCGCCCCTACCAGCTCGAAGGCCTGGCCTGGCTGCAGCACCTCGTAAGGCACGACCTCGCCGGCATCCTCGCCGACGACATGGGCCTGGGCAAGACAGCGCAGACGCTCGCTCACCTGCTCACCGAGAAGCACGCCGGCCGGCTGGATGTGCCCGCACTGGTCATCCTGCCTACCTCGCTGGTGTTCAACTGGCAGGCCGAAGCCGAGCGCTTCGCGCCCGAGCTGAAGGTGCTCAACCTGCACGGCTCGGATCGTCATGCGCGCTTCGACGAGCTCGATGCCGACGTGAAGATCGATGTGGCGCTCACCACTTATCCGCTGCTGTGGCGCGACGCAGAACAGCTGCAGGCGCGCCAATGGAGCCTTCTGATCCTGGACGAAGCGCAGACGGTAAAGAATGCCGCCAGCAAGGGCGCGCAGGTGATCCGACAGCTCAAGGCCCGCCACCGTCTCGGCCTTACCGGCACGCCGCTGGAGAACCACCTCGGCGAGCTCTGGGCGCAGTTCGACTTCCTGCTGCCGGGTTTCCTCGGCACGCACAAGCAATTCACCCAGACCTGGCGCACACCGATCGAGAAGCATGGCGACAGTGACCGCCGCGACCTGCTCGCCGCCCGCCTGCGCCCCTTCATCCTGCGCCGGCGCAAGGAAGACGTCGCCACCGAATTGCCGCCCAAGACCATCATCGTGCGCAGCGTCGGTCTCGAGGGCGGACAGCGCGACCTCTACGAGACGGTGCGCGCGGCCATGGACGAGAAGGTGCGCGCCGAGATCGCCGGCAAAGGCTTCGCGCGCAGCCAGATCGTGATCCTCGATGCTCTGTTGAAGCTGCGCCAGGTGTGCTGCGATCCGCGCCTGCTGAAGTCACCGGCTGCGGCGCGCGTCAAGGAGCGCGCCAAGCTCGACCTGCTCATGGACATGCTGCCCGAGTTGATCGACGAAGGCCGGCGCATCCTGGTGTTCTCACAGTTCACCTCCATGCTCAGCCTGATCGCTGCGGAGCTCGACAAGGCGAAGATTGGCTGGGTGGCGCTGACCGGCGACACCCGCGACCGCCGCATTCCGGTCGAAGACTTCCAGAAGGGCCGCGTGCCCGTGTTCCTGATCAGCCTGAAGGCGGGCGGCGTGGGTCTCAACCTCACCGCGGCCGACACCGTGATCCACTACGACCCGTGGTGGAACCCTGCAGCCGAGAACCAGGCCACCGATCGCGCCCACCGCATCGGCCAGGACAAGCCGGTGTTCGTGTTCAAGCTGGTATGCGCAGGCAGCATCGAGGAGAAGATCCTCGCCCTGCAGGAGAAGAAGGCCGCACTCGCCGAGGGCGTGCTGTCTGAAG
The DNA here is from genome assembly GCF_000310145.2 of Thauera sp. 28. Classification (GTDB taxonomy): domain Bacteria; phylum Pseudomonadota; class Gammaproteobacteria; order Burkholderiales; family Rhodocyclaceae; genus Thauera; species Thauera mechernichensis. The sequence goes on along the minus strand of NZ_AMXA01000042.1, from coordinate 17,572 downwards.
ACGCCAACGCGCTCGCCAAGTTCGGCGAGGCCGACATCGCCGCGCTGCTGGCGCCCCTGCCACCCGCCGGGCGTTGAGCCCGGGCGGCGAGGCGCTCCCGGCAGGAGCGGCACCAACCACGGGGTTGAAGGCAATGCGAGTCGGTCAGGACCGACGAGAAGCGGGACCGGTGGGGGCGGCGCCAGCCGCGATGGGTTGAGGGCGACACGGCTGGGCGGAACCGATGAAAAGGCTCGCGGCTTGCGCCGCTCCTACGGAGGGTGCGAAACATGTGCCCCAAGGGCCTCTGGAAGCGCGTGCCGTTGTCCCGCGGGGCACGCCTCTGAGGCATCTTGGGGCACGGAGGCGCTCGTCAGCGTACCTGCTCGGCGATGAAGATCTCGACGCGGCGGTTCATCGCCCGCCCCGCCGCAGTCGCATTATCGGCGATCGGCTGATAGGAACCGCGACCATCGATCGAGATACGCTGCGCTGAAACCCCACGCATGACCAAGTAGTCGCGCACGGCAGCGGCACGGTTGACGGACAAGGGGTTGTTGATCGCATCCGTGCCCGTGCTGTCGGTATGACCGATGATGCTGACGGTCGTGACCGGGTGCTGGTTCAGCGTTGCGGCAAGTCGATCGAGCACCGGCCGCATGTTGGCCTTGATGTCGTGGCGGCCGACGTCGAAGGACACATCTGCGGGGATATCGACCTTCAGCTGATTGTCCACGGTCTGGCTGACACCGACGCCAGTCCCTGCGGTAGCCTGCTCCATCTCGGCGCGTTGCCGCTGCATGTTCTGCGACCACAGGTAACCGCCTGCGGCGCCCACTGCCGCCCCCACTGCGGCGCCCGTCGCGGTACTTCTGCCCTTGTTTCCGCCCGCCGTCGCACGGCCGATGACTGCACCGGTCACGGCACCGATACCTGCACCCACCGCAGTGTCGCGCTGGGTTTCGGTCATCGTCGCGCAGCCGCTCATCACCAGGGCCGTTGCACACACACTCATCGCAAGTATCTTCATTTTGCTCGTTCTCCGATTAGGTGCGGGCGGGCAGGTTCGACCGATCAGTTGACCTTGAGCGTACCGCCACGCCCGAGACCACCTTTTACATCCTGCGCCTTGTAGTTGCGAAGCGCCACGACCATATTGTTGTAAGCATCCATGAATGCCGCGACGGTCGCCTTGCCTTCGGGCGTACGCGAGAAGCCGCCCAGAGCGCCTCCGGCACCGCCACCGAAGGCACCCAGTGCTGCGCCGAAGTTCGTTGCCGTCGAGCTCCCCTCGGAAGCAGCAATCTGGACCGCCGAGCGGATATCGAAGAGCGATAGCGTCACGACCGACGCCTTGGACTGGATGCCTCCGGCGAGCGCGCCGAGGCGGCCACCAACGAGGCCGCCGACCAGGCCGCCCACGGAGCCGACCGAGTCATTATTGATGATGATCTGCGGCTCAAGATAGTAGTCGGCCGCAACGCGTTGCCCCTTCTCTTGCTTGGAGCCTGCACGATACTCGCCCGAGTTGCGCTGGATATCGGTAATCCGCGACAGGCGGCTGTCCGTTCGGAGGTTGCCGATCGACGTGATCACGAAGCAGTTGGATTGCTGAACGGCAAGGCGAAGCAGGGGCTCGATGGTCGTCACCTGGGTTGCGCTACCGAATTGGCCATACCAGTCGGCGGCCCGTCCATCGTCCACCGCGAGCGTACCGAGCGGCGCGTCACAGCGTTCGAGTTGGGGGTTCGCATCAACGCTCGCCCCTCCGCCTGCCGCCCCCGACACCGCGGTCGAATTCGTTCCCGTCGTAACGCACCCGGTGAGTGCAGTCGCTGCGGCAAGCGCCAGCGCAATTTTGGAAATCCGGTGTTGGATCATGCTGCGTTCCTCCTGTTGAGTTTTTCCTTGAGCGTCGAGGGGTCCGCCGACGCAGGCGTGACTCGGGGCCGAGTCACTCGCAAAAAACCCCTGCACAGGCTGCAGGGGTTCGATCATGCGCTCAGCGGTAATACCAGTAGCCGTCGCGCCAGTAACCCAGATAGGTGTAGCGCCGGTACCAGTAGTCGTAGAACACACCTCTCCAGCGCTGGCGCCACTTCCACTCCGCCTCCTCCGACTTGCGCGCTGCAGAGGCCTCCGCAAGCAGGGTCCGCGCCTCCGCGTCGCCACGCCCCGCGGTAATGGAGAGCCATTTCTCGGCTTCACGGGGATCCGGCCCCATCTCTTCCAGTCCGGTCAGGTAAAAGCGTCCGAGCGCCTTCTGCGCCTCCAGGTGGCCACGCTCGGCGGCTGACCGCATCCATGTCAGCGCCTTGTAGCTATCCTGTCGCACGCCGTCGCCGCGGAAGTAACGCAGACCCAGATCGTAGGCCGCACGGGGATCCTGTTCCGCGATGGCTTCGAGGGCTGCGGCACGGCCGTCATCCGCCTCATTGAAGGTCCGCGTCTCCTGCGTGACGACGTCCCTGCCCTGCTCGCGGCAACCGCCGCCATCGCATATCGTCACCGTTTCGCGTTGCGGTGGCTGCGCGCAGGACGCCAGCACGACACAACCGACAATAACGAGCCATCTCTTCATGATGAAGACCTCCACACCAGCGCGCAGCATATCAAGACTCGTTACATTAAAGCACAAAGTCATGAATCTGAAGATCCGACTCGCGAACACGCCTGCCCCAGGAGCGCTCACCCCCCCCGCGTCACCGCATTGAACAGCGCAAACCCTGCCCAGGTCATCAGCAGGGAGCCCAGGACATGGGTCAGCAGATGCACGCCCAGCCAGCCCAGCGCCCCGCGCTGCAGCAGGTGGAATGCCTCGGCCGAGAAGGTCGAAAAGGTCGTCAGGCCACCCAACAGCCCCGTCGTCAGCAGCAACTTCAGGGCGGACGACATCGCCGGCCAGGCCTGCACCGCAGCCAGCGCCACGCCCATCAGCAGACCGCCGACCAGGTTGGCCGCCAGAGTGCCGAGCGGTACCAAGGCGAACACCGGGTTCAGCCACAGCCCAAGCCCCCAGCGCAGCCAGGCGCCACACGCCGCGCCCACCCCTACCGCCGCAAATGCCGCAAGATTCATTCCCACCGCTCCATCGTCAAGCGTTCGCACATACGCGCCCCGAGGCATCAGGCTCACATGCGGATTCTAACCGCGGCGGTGCAGCATCCGAGCCGGCGGGGCGGATCGGCTACAATTGGCGGGTTATCGCACCCTGGCAAGCACGGCCCGTGCCGCAGCGCCCTCACCAGAACGCTCAACAGATGAAACCCGAAAAAAACTCCGCCACCGAAGCCCCCGTCGTTTCCAATTTCATCCGCAACATCATCGACGAGGACATCCGCACGGGGAAATGGGGCGGCCGCGTCGAAACGCGCTTCCCGCCCGAGCCCAACGGCTACCTGCATTACGGCCACGCCAAGTCGATCTGCCTGAACTTCGGCCTGGCCGAGTCCTATGGCGGAGCCTGCCACATGCGCTTCGACGACACCAACCCCGAAAAGGAAGAGCAGGAATACGTCGACGCCATCATCGAGGCGGTGAAGTGGCTCGGCTTCGAGTGGGGCGAGCATCTGTATTTCGCATCCGACTATTTCGATCGCATGCACGACTGTGCGCTCAGCCTGATCAGGGCCGGCAAGGCCTATGTGGATTCGCAGTCAGCCGAGGAGATGCGTGCCAACCGCGGCACGCTGACCGAGCCGGGCAAGGACAGTCCGTACCGCAACCGCAGCATCGAGGAAAACATCGAGCTGTTCGCGCGCATGCGCGCAGGTGAGTTCGCCGAAGGCACGCACATCCTGCGAGCGAAGATCGACATGGCGAGCCCCAACATCAACCTGCGCGACCCGGCGATCTACCGTATCCGCCATGCCACACACCACCGCACGGGCGACGCCTGGTGCATCTACCCGATGTACACCTTCGCCCACCCGATCGAAGACGCAATCGAGAGCATCACCCACTCGGTGTGCACGCTCGAATTCGAGGACCAGCGCCCGTTCTACGACTGGCTGCTCGACGCGCTCGCCGCTGCGGGCCAGTTCCCGCGCCCGCTGCCGCAGCAGATCGAGTTCGCCCGCCTGAACCTGACCTACGTGGTGCTCTCCAAGCGCAAGCTGATCCAGCTCGTCAATGAAGGCCATGTGGACGGCTGGGACGACCCACGCCTGCCCACGCTCATCGGCGCCCGCCGCCGCGGCTTCACCGCTACGGGCTTCCGCCGCTTTGCAGAGCGTATCGGCGTGTCCAAGGCGGACTCGTGGATCGACATGAGCGTGCTGGAGGAATGCATGCGCGACGACCTCAACGAAGCCGCCGAGCGTCGCGTCGCCGTGCTCGATCCGCTCAAGCTGGTCATCACGAACTACGCCGAAGGCGCCTCCGAACTGTGCCAGGCGCCGAACCACCCGCTCAAGCCCGAGCTCGGCAAGCGTGACATGCCCTTCGGCCGTGAGCTGTGGATCGAGCGTGAGGACTTCATGGAAGAGCCGGTCAAGGGCTTCCACCGTCTGTACCCCGGCAACATGGTGCGCCTGCGCTACGGCTTCGTCGTCAAGTGCATTGGCTGCGAAAAGGACGCCGCCGGCAACATCACCGCCGTGCTCGCCGAGTACATGTCCGACTCCAAGTCCGGCACGCCCGGCGCCGACAACTACAAGGTCAAGGGCAACCTGCACTGGGTGTCGGTCGCGCACGGCTACGAGGCAGAGGTGCGCATCTACGACCGCCTGTTCGCCCACCCCCATCCCGGGCAGCGCCGCGAGGGCGACGCGCCCGACGCCGAGCGCAGCTTCCTCGACGACATCAACCCGGACAGCAAGCGCATCATCACCGCCTACCTGGAACCCGCGCTCAAGGATGCACAACCGGAAGAGCGCTTCCAGTTCGAACGCCACGGCTACTTCGTGGCCGACCGGGTGGACTCCAGGCCCGGCGCACCGGTCTTCAATCGCACGGTGACGCTGAAGGATTCGTGGGCGAAGGGCGGGAAGTAAGCCCCAGCCAAAGGAGAGCGAGCATGGCCATCTCAGCCCGAACGACCGACCCAATCGCAGCCTCGCTCGACTGCCTGCGCGGCCACCTGCCACCCGGCAGCCGCGTGATCGTGTTCGGTTCACAAGCACGCGGGGAGGCTCGCGATGACAGCGACCTCGACCTGCTCGTAGTGGAGCCGGAGGTGCACAACCGTTTCGACGAGATGGCCCGCCTCGCCTCCCTGCTCGGTCGTCAATTGATCCCGGCCGACGTGGTCGTGATGAGCGATGAAGCGTTCGAGCAGGAGTGCACCCAGCCGAACACCCTCGCTTGGCGCGCCACTCGCGAAGGACGGGTCCATGCATTCCCCCGGTGAACCCGCGCTCGGGTTGCTGCGCAGGGCGCGGGACGATGCCTACGTGGTCGACCGTTTGGCGCAGGATCCCGCAGCACCGGACTGGGTCATCGGATTCCACGCCCAGCAGACGGCAGAAAAAGGTATCAAAGCCGTTCTCGCAAATGCGAACGTCCTCTTTCCGAGGACGCGCAACATCGCGATGCTGCTCGCTCTGCTAAAGCAGAACGGAATTCAGCCTCCCGACCAGGACATATTCCTCGAGAGGCTTACCCCCTTCGGAGTTGCAGCCCGATACGACACGGGACTGGATCAAAGCTTTTCCCTGAACCGGGAACGCACCCGATTGGAAACACTGGCGCTGCTCGAGTGGGCTGAAGCGATTTTGAGTAACGCCAAGAATGGCTCAGTGGGATCTCCATGACGGTACCCAAGTACCACGAACTCATTCGTCCCCTGATCGATGGCGAGGAGTTCGCCCGGCTCGCGGTCGAACACAAGGCCGGCGTGTCGGTGAAGCGCAGGATCGAGTTGAAACGCCTCGACTCCGACTTCTTCGACGAGCTCTGAACGTCCACGCTCGATGAATGCCCTGCGCCGTCTTCTTCTCCTCGCACTCCTCGCCGCGCTGCTAGGCGCGGGGATCTGGTGGCTCACCAGACCGAAGCCGGTCGAGGTGGTGGTGCATGAGGTCGCCCGCGGCACGGTCGAGGCCACGCTGACCAATACCCGTGCGGGCGAGATAGAGGCCTGCCAGCGCACACGGCTGGCCACCATCGTGGGCGGCCGTATCGACTGGCTGGGGGTGGAAGAGGGCGACCGGGTGGAAGCCGGGCAGGTGCTGATGCGCCTGTGGCACGGCGACCTGGATGCGCGCGCGGCGGTCAATCGGGCCCAACTCGCAACCGCCCGCCAGCGCGTGCACGAAGCCTGCACCCTGGCCGACAACGCCGAGCGCGAGGCGGCACGCCAGGCGCAGCTGGTGCGGCGTGGTTTTGTTTCCGCCAGCGTCGAGGAGCGTGCGCGCACCGAGGCGCGCGCACGCCGCGCCGCCTGCGACACCGCCCGTGCCGACATCGCCACCGCCGAGGCCCAGCTCGCCGCTACCGAAACAGAGCGCCAGCGCCTGGTGCTCACCGCGCCCTTCGCCGGCACGGTGGCCAAGATCAGCGGCGAGCTGGGCGAATACTCCACGCCCTCGCCCCCCGGCGTGCCGACACCGCCGGCGATCGACCTCATCGACGACTCCTGCCTCTACGTGAAGGCACCGATGGACGAGATCGACGCGCCCAGAATCCAGCCTGGCCTGCCGGTTCGGATCACGCTCGAAGCCATGCCCGGCACCGTGTTCGAAGGCCGGGTCAAGCGCGTCGCACCCTACATCACCGCGGTCGAGCGCCAGGCCCGCACCGTGGCGGTCGACGTGGACTTCGTGCGCCCCGAGGAGGCGCGCGGCATGCTCGTGGGCTACAGCGCCGACGTCGAGATCGTGCTCGCCACCCGCGCCGACACGCTGCGCATCCCCACCAGCGCGCTGCGCGAAGGCAGGCGGGTGCTGGTCGTCGAGGGCGACACCCTGATCGAGCGCGAACTCGAGACCGGGGTGGCGAACTGGGCGTTCACCGAGGTCCTGTCCGGACTGGCCGCAGGCGAGCGTATCGTGACTTCGCTGGAGCGCGACGGCGTGTCTGCGGGCGCGAAGGTGACCCTTCAGGCTGCGCCCTGAGCACACATGCAGCACAGCCGAGACGTACGCACGGCCATGGCCCAGATCGAACTCGACGGCATAAATCGCATCTTCAGGCTCGGTGACAGCGAGGTGCATGCGCTGCGCGACGTGAGCCTGCGCATCGAGGCCGGCGACTACGTCTCGGTGATGGGGCCCTCCGGTTCTGGAAAGTCCACCCTGCTCAACCTGCTCGGCCTGCTCGACCGCCCCGACGGCGGCAATTACCACCTGGAAGGTCGCGACGTCACGACGCTGTCGGCGGACGAACAGGCGGCAGTGCGCAGCGCACGCATCGGCTTCGTGTTCCAGAGCTTTCACCTCGTGCCACGGCTGACGGCAGCGGAGAACATCGGCTTGCCGCTGATGCTGGCCGGCCTGGCGGCCACCGAGCGTAGTGCGCGCATCGCGCAGGCGCTGAGGGCCTTCGGCCTCGAAGGCCGCGCCCACCACCGACCGGAGGAACTCTCCGGTGGTCAGCGCCAGCGCGTGGCGATCGCCCGCGCCACCATCATGCGCCCGGCCGTCCTGCTGGCCGACGAACCCACGGGCAACCTTGACCGCAGCACCGGTCACGAGGTCACCGCCCTGCTCGAGGCGCTCAACACTGCGGGCACCACGCTGATCGTGGTCACCCATGACCCAGCGATGGGCGAGCGTGCCCATCGCTGGCTGCGCATGGAGGACGGTGCCATCGCCCAGGATCTGCGCCGGCACGAGCTGCCTGCATGAGCCCGACCGACACCCTGCGCTTCGCCACCCGCGCCGCCACCGCCTACCCGCTGCGCACCGCGCTGATGACGCTGGCGATGTCGATCGGCGTCGCCGCAGTCGTGGTGCTGACCGCGCTCGGCGACGGCGCGCGCCGCTATGTGGTGGGCGAATTCGCTGCGCTCGGCGCACAGCTGCTGATCGTGCTGCCTGGGCGCACCGAGACCGGCGGCGTCAATCCGGGCAGCTTCGTCACCAGCACCCCGCGCGAACTCACCAATGCCGACGCCGCAGCCCTGTTGCGCCTGCCACTGGTGCAGCGCGTGGCACCGATCACGGTGGGCAACACCGAGGTTGCAGCCGCTGGCCGGCTGCGCGAGGTGATGGTGGTCGGCACCAGCACCGATTTTCTCGAACTGCGCGGCATGCGCATGGCACACGGCAGCTTCCTGCCCCGCGAGGACTTTGAGCGCGCCAGTGCGCTGGCGGTACTCGGCGACGCCATCCGCGCCGAACTGTTCGGCCACGAACCGGCGGTCGGCCGCATGATCCGGGTCGGCGACACCCGGCTGCGCGTCATCGGTACGCTCGCTCCGGGCGGCCAGGGCCTGGGCATGACGACCGACGAACTGGTGCTGGTGCCGGTCGCCACGGCGCAAGCCATGTTCAACACCAATGGCCTGTTCCGCATCCTGGTCGAGACCACCCGGCGCGATGCCCTGCCCGCCGCCCAGCGCCAGCTCGAGGAGTTGCTGCGCGCACGCCGCGACGGCGAACTCGACGTCACCGTGATCACCCAGGACGCCGTGCTCGGCACCTTCGACCGCATCCTCGGCGCACTCACACTGGGCGTCGCCGGCATCGCCGCGATCAGTCTCGCCGTAGCCGGCATCCTGGTGATGAACGTGATGCTGGTGGCGGTCACCCAGCGCACGGCCGAGATCGGCCTGCTCAAGGCACTCGGCGCCAGCACCGCGAGCATCCGTGCCGCTTTCCTCACCGAGGCCGCGCTGCTGTCGGTCGCGGGCGCGCTCACCGGCTTCGCGCTCGGCCACCTCGGCGCCTGGGGCGTGCGCCTGACCTGGCCCATGCTGCCTGCCTGGCCGCCCGACTGGGCGGTGATCGCCGCGCTTGGCACCGCGCTCGGCACCGGCATCGCCTTCGGCGTGCTGCCCGCGCGCCGCGCCGCCGCGCTCGATCCGGTACAAGCCCTGGCCAGGCGCTGACACAGCATGCGCTGGCAGGACAGTCTCCACCTCGCCCTGCGCGCGCTCACCGCGCACCGGCTGCGCAGCTTCCTGACCCTGCTCGGCATCGCCGTGGGCATCGCCGCGGTGATCTTGCTGACGTCGATCGGCGAGGGCCTGCACCGCTTCGTGCTCGCCGAGTTCAGCCAGTTCGGCACCAATGTGCTCAGCATCACGCCTGGCCGCCAAGGCGCGCGCGGCGGCCCCCCCGGCCTGCCCTCCACCGCGCGCGACCTCACCCTTGACGATGCGGCAGCGCTTGCACAGCTGCCCCATGTGCGCCAGGTCAGCGCCTCTGTGAGCGGCAACGCCGAGGTCCGTGCCCAGGGGCGTGTGCGACGCACGATGGTGCTCGGTGTCGGACCGCAGATGCAGGAGGTGTACTCGATCCGCGTGCGCATCGGCCAGTTCCTGCCACCCGACGAAGCAAGCAGCGCGCGCGCCTTCGTCGTGCTGGGCGCAAAGCTGAAACGGGAGCTCTTCGGCGTCGGCAACGCACTCGGCGAACGCGTGCAGATTGGTGACGAGCGCTTCCGCGTCGTCGGCATCATGGAGGAAAAGGGCCAGTTCCTCGGCGTTGACCTGGACGACGCCGCCTACATCCCGGTGGCGCGCGGCCTGGCCTTGTTCCGCCGCGACGGCGTGATGGAGATCGCGCTCACCTATGCGCCCACGGTACCGGCCGCACAGGTGGCCGAGAGCGTACGCACGCTGATGAGCGCCCGCCACGGCCGCGAGGACTTCACCCTCATCACTCAGGAGGACATGCTCGCCACCTTGTCGAACATCCTCGCCATCCTTACCGCCGCGGTCGGCGCACTCGGCGGCATCTCGCTGGTGGTAGGCGGCGTCGGTATCGTCACCATCATGACGATTGCCGTCAGCGAGCGCACCAACGAGATCGGCCTGCTCGTCGCCCTCGGCGCACGCCGACGCACCATCCTCGCAATCTTCCTCGGCGAAGCAGTGGTGCTGGCAAGCCTGGGCGGCCTGCTCGGCCTGGCCGCCGGCATCGGACTCGCTCAGGGCATCGGCCTGCTGTTGCCAGCGATGCCGGTCAGCACCCCATGGCATTTCGTTGTCATCGCCCAGGCGCTCGCGATGATGGTCGGCCTGCTCGCCGGCGTCCTGCCAGCGCGGCGCGCTGCCGGCATGAACGCCGTCGACGCGCTGCGGGCGGAATAGCACGCCTGGTGGCGAGGCCGCAGGTGCTTGATTTTTGTCAAACTCCTGGCAGATCGAGCAGCGCGGCAACGCACATCGGCTAGATTGAAATCAAGCTTGACGTGAAATATTTCACGCCGCACAACGAATGGACTTCAGTCATCGCAAAAGAACGACACGAGGAGATGATCATGTGCACGCTGGATGCCCCCATCGCCCGCTGCGAAGCCGCCCGTACCATGGTAGTGCTGGATGAAACCCAGATGGAATGCGCAGCCGAGCATGAATGCCCGCCAGGGCGCGAGTGTCCGCTGCAGGGATGCTTTGCCAAGGTGAGCGGCCTGTACGAGGCCCACCCCGAACTCGATGCGCGCATGCGCAGGACTTCACGCGAGGCCGCGCACTGACGCCGCAGTTCAAGCGCTGCGGCCTGCACCGAGCGTCGCGGCGAACGCGACGAGCACGCCCGACCTGGCGCCCGGACTCCACGCCCGAGGACGACGGCTGGTGCCCTGACAAGGCGCCAGCCGTTCGCTTTTTGACGACATTGAGGAACCCCGGGCTGACGCGCATAGTCAGTTTCTCCCGCATAGAACGATAATGTGCCGCGCGCCATAGTGCCGACGGCGGCCTCGAAGGGAGATGACGAACATGTGCATGAAGCGGGTGAAGGCGTGCTGACCAGCATCGGACTGATCGCGTTGGCGATGCTGGCCGCGCCATTGCTGACCCGTCCGCTGGACGATCGCGCGGGCTGGATCCTCGCGCTCGCGCCGCTTTCGGTGTTTGCCTATTTCGTCACGCTGGTGCCCGAGGTCGCACAGGGCGGCGTCATCACGCAGAGCGTGACCTGGGTCGGCGCGCTCGGCATCGAACTCGCATTCCGCCTGGACGGACTGTCGTTGCTGTTCGCCCTGCTGATCAGCGGCATTGGCACGCTGATCGTGCTGTATGCCGGCGCCTACCTGTCCGACCATCACCACCTTGGCCGCTTCTACGCCTACCTGCTGGGCTTCATGGCCGCCATGCTCGGCCTGGTGCTTGCGGACGACCTGATCGTGATGTTCGTGTTCTGGGAGCTGACCAGCGTCACCTCCTTCCTGCTCATCAGCTTCCAGCACGACCAGGCGGAGTCTCGACGCTCGGCGCTGCAGGCTCTGCTCATCACCGGCGGCGGCGGCCTGGCCCTGCTCGCCGGCCTGATCCTGCTCGGCAATGTCGGCGGCAGCTGGCAGTTCTCGGGGCTCTCTCCCGCGCTGATCGCCGATCACGCACTCTACCCCGCCATCCTCGCCCTGGTGCTGCTCGGCGCCTTCACCAAGTCGGCCCAGGTGCCTTTCCACCTCTGGCTGCCAAACGCGATGGCCGCACCCACACCGGTGTCGGCCTACCTGCACTCGGCGACCATGGTCAAGGCGGGCGTGTACCTGCTCGCACGCCTGAACCCATCGCTCAGCGGCTCGATGAGCTGGAGCACGATCCTGATCACTGTCGGCGCCACCACCGCGCTGGTCGGCGCCGTACTGGCAATCCGCCAGACCGACCTCAAGCGCGTACTGGCCTACACCACGGTCACCGTGCTCGGCCAGCTCACCATGCTGCTCGGCACCAATACCCCCTATGGCCTGCAAGCCTTCGCGATCTACCTGGTCGCGCATGCCTTCTACAAGGCAGCGCTGTTCATGGCGGTGGGCTCGATCGACCACGCGACCGGCACACGCCAGATCTCCAGGCTCGGCGGCCTGCTGCGCTACATGCCGCTCACCGGCTTTGCCGTCGCACTGGCGGCGTTCTCCAACGCCGGCCTGCCACCGTTCTTCGGCTTCATTGCCAAGGAGTTCAAGTACGCCGGCCTCATCGAGCTCGGCATGGCGGGCTGGGTCACCACGCTGGTGATGATCCTCACCAATGCCTTGCTGCTCACCGCTGCCGGTCTCGTGTTCGTGCGCGCCTTCCTCGGCAAGGAAGGCCGCTATCCGCACACGCCACACGAGGTGAGCCTGCCGATGTGGATCGGCCCCATGCTGCTGGCCGTGGGTGGCTTCGTGTTCGGCGCCTTCAACAACCTCGCCGAGGTCTGGCTGATCGACGCCGCCGTGCAGGCGGTGTCCGGCACCGCCGTGCCGGTCAACCTCTACCTGTGGGGCGGAATCACGCCGGCTCTGGTGGCCAGCCTGCTCACGGTTGCCCTGGGTGTGTTCTTCTACCTGCGGCGGACCCGCGTGCGGCGGCGCCTGTCGCTGTGGCGTGTGCTGTGGCGCACCAGCGGCGACATGATCTGGGACCGCCTGCTCAAGCGCGTCTTCCTGTTTGCAGGCGGGGTGGCCGACCGCTTCCAGCATGGCTCGCTGCGCCAGCACATCAGCGCGCTGGTGGTCGCGATCGTCGGTTTCGCCCTCATCGGGGTCTTCGCCTCCACCGGAGAAGACCTGGCCTGGCCCGAAGTCACCAACCCGGTCAATCTCGCCGCCCTGGTCGGCTGCGTGCTTGCGGTTGCCGGTGCCGCCGCCGCCGCGGTCATGCCGGGCCGCGTGGCCCTGATCGCGACCCTGGGTGCGAGCGGTCTCGGGCTGGCGCTGTTCTTCCTCGCCGCACGCGCGCCCGACGTGGCCATCACGCAGCTGATGGTGGAGACGCTGACCGTCATCTTTCTGGCCCTGGTGCTGCGCAACCTGCCGCCAACGCGGATGGTCGGCTCGCGCAAACCGGCAGCCAAACGCTTTCATGCCCTCATCGCCGGCGCGATCGGGCTGGTCGTGAGCGCGATGATGCTGATGACCGTCAGCCAGCCCTTGCCGGGCGACATCGCGCGCTGGTACCTGGACAACAGCCTGCCGGGCGGCCACGGCGCCAACGTGGTGAACGTGATCCTGGTCGATTTCCGCGCCCTGGACACCCTGGGCGAGATCCTGGTCGTCGGGCTGGCCGCACTCGCGGCCGCGCCCCTGCTCGGCAGCGGCAAACCCGGCAAGGTCGCAGCCGAAGGCAGTTCGGACTTCGGCTCGGTGCTGCTGCGCCACGGCATCCGCCCGCTGTCTGCGCTGCTCGCGCTCATCTCGCTGATGCTGCTGTGGCGCGGCCACAACCTGCCCGGTGGCGGCTTCATCGGCGGGCTGGTGGCGGCGACCTCGGCGGTGCTGCTGGCACTGGCTTTTGGCGTCAACCGCGCGCGCGCCGTGCTGCGCGTACCGCCGACCACCGTCCTCGCCGTCGGCCTCGCCCTGGCTGCATCAGCGGGCGTGATCGGCCTGCTGCAGGGCCAGGCCTTCCTCACCGGCGGCTGGCTGTTCCCCGGCGGGCTGCCGCTGGGGACCCCCCTGCTGTTCGATGTCGGCGTCTTCTTCACCGTGCTGGGCGGCGTGCTGCTGATGCTGTTCCGACTGCTCGAGCGCGAGGACTGAACCATGGAAATCATCGCCTCCATCACCGTCGGCCTGCTCGTCGCCATCGGCATCTGGATGATGCTTGACCGCGGCCTGCTGCGCGTCGTGCTCGGCGTCATCGTGCTCGGCAACGGGGTCAATCTCGCCGTGTTCGTCTCCGGCCGCCTCGATGGCCGCGCCGCCGCCTTCGTGGGCGAGAGCGGCGCCCCCGCGCTGGCCGCCAACCCGCTGCCCCAGGCGCTCGTGCTGACCGCAATCGTCATCGGCTTCGCTCTCTTCGTGTTCGCACTCGCCGTACTCAAGCGCAGCTGGGAGCTGCACGACAACGTCGAGACCGATCGCATCACGGCGGTGGCCGAGGAGCCGGCACCGGACCTGGCGCCCAAGCCCGTCGCGGACGGCCACGCCACGCCCGCAAGGGCAGCGGAAACGGAGGGCAAGGCATGAACGCCCTCATCATCGCACCCATCCTGATCCCGCTCGCCACCCTGGTCCTGACCCTGCTCGCACGTCGCCACGACCGCCTTGCGACCTTCTTCAGCCTTGCCGGCGCTACCGCCCTGGCCGCGGTCGGCCTGGCGCTGGTGGTGTTCGCCGCGGAGGGGCGCATCCTCGCCAGCCAGGCCGGCAGCTGGGCGGCACCCTACGGCATCAGCGTGGTGATCGACCGCCTCTCCGCCGCCATGGTGGCGATCACCGGCATCATCGGCCTTGCAACCGTGGTGTTCGCGCTGGCGCGCGACGACGACCCGGCGCGCAGCCGCGGCTTCCACCCACTGGTGCACGGCCTGCTGGTCGGCGTGTGCGGCGCCTTCATCACGGGCGACGTGTTCAATCTCTACGTCTGGTTCGAGGTGCTGCTGGTGGGCTCGTTCGCCCTGCTGGTGCTGGGTGGCGGCAAGCGCCGGCTATCCGGCACCGTGGTGTACGTGGTGCTCAACCTGGTCGCAACGATGATGTTCCTGCTCGCCGCCGGCATGCTTTACGGCGCCAGCGGTAGCCTCAACATGGCTTTGCTGGCGCAGGCCTTCGCCGCCGGCGAGGTGCCGGCCACGGCCAATGCAGCGATCGTACTGATGCTCACCGCGTTCTCGATCAAGGCGGCGCTGTTCCCGGTGTTCGGCTGGCTGCCGGCGTCCTACCACGTCGCGTGGACGCCGATCTCCGCACTGTTCGCCGGCCTGCTCACCAAGGTGGGGGTGTATGCACTGATCCGCATCGTCACCCTGTTCTGGCCGGACGCAGGTATCGCCCACGACGTGCTGCTGTGGGTGGCGTGCGCGACCATGCTCATCGGCGTGCTCGGCGCCGCGGCCCAGGTCGAGGTACGGCGCATCCTGTCCTTTCACATCGTCAGCCAGGTCGGCTACATGATCCTGGGCCTGGCGCTGGCCACGCCGCTCGCGCTCGCCGGCGCCGTGTTCTACCTCATCCACCACATCGTCGTGAAGGCAAACCTGTTCTTCATCGGCGGCATCGCCGCCCGCCTGACCGGCTCGGAGCGCCTGGCCGCAATGGGCGGTCTGTACGCCCATGCGCCCTGGCTGGCGATCCTGTTCGCCATCCCTGCCCTGTCGCTTGCGGGCATCCCGCCGCTGTCCGGGTTCTGGGCCAAGTTCGTGCTGGTCAAGGCCAGCCTCGATGCGAGTGCCTGGATCGCCGCCGCGGTGGCCCTGGTCACCGGCATCTTCACGCTGCTGTCGATGAGCAAGATCTGGAACGAGGCCTTCCTCAAGCCCCACCCCGCGGGCGGTATCAGCGCACGCAGCGCGGCCGGCCTGCGCCCGGCGCTGTGGGCCGTGAGCGCGCTGGCTGCGATGACCGTGGCGATCGGCCTTGGTGCCGGCCCGGTGATGGACTACGCGGTCGCCGCGGCCGACCAACTCGCCGCACCGCAGGCCTACATCCAGGCCGTGGTCGCGGCCGGAGGGCGATGAACATGTTGGGCTTGCATATTCTGCTTGCGGTGGGCCTGGCGGCCTTCGTCGGTGTTCTCAGCCCGCTCGGCGTGCTGGCCGCCTTTGTGGTGATCCACATCGGGCTGCGCCTGGCGAGCGACCTGCTCGGCATTCGCCGCTACGTGTGCCGGCTCGAACACGGCACGCGCTTCGCGTTCTGGTTTGCCGCCGAGATCTTCAAGGCCAGCATCGACGTCGCCCGCGTCGTGCTCGGCCGCAGCGTGCGGCCACAGCCTGCGGTGATCAAGCTGCGCCTGGCGCGCCGGGACGATCGCGTCGCCACCCTGCTCGGCTGTCTGCTGACGCTCACACCGGGCACCCTCGCCCTCGACTACGCGCCCGAATCGGGCCTGCTGTACATCCACGCCATCGACGCCCGGGACGCCGACGCAGTGGAGTCCGGCGTGCGCGAGATCGAGCGCCGGCTGCTTGCCTGGATCGATGGCGGCGAGCCGCCCGCCCCCAAGGCCACCGATGGAGGACAGGCATGATCAGCGAAATCGCCGGCGCCAGCTGGGTACTGCCCCTCACCTTCGCACTCCAGGGCATCAGCGCGGTGCTCGTGCTCGTGCGCCTGATCCGCGGCCCGCACGCAACCGACCGCGTGGTCTCGATCGATGCGCTGACCTTGCTCGGGATCGGCGTCATCGCCCTGCTGGCGCTGGCGACCGCGGAACCGATGCTGCTCGATGGCGCCGTGGTGCTGGCGCTGGTGTCATTCCTCGGCACCACGGCCTTCATCCTGATGTTCCGCCGCCGCGGCCGCGGTGCGGACGAAAAGGTGACCTGGGTAGACCGCCCGCCGCCGGACGAACCCGCCGCGCTCAGCCCGCAACCGATGGAGGACAAGCCATGAGCAACGGATTCCTCGCCTGGCTATCGTCTGCCCTGCTGTTGCTGGGCGCTCTGATCGGCCTGATCGGCGCCATTGGCGTACTGCGCCTGCCCGACAGCTACACCCGCATGCACGCCGCGAGCAAGGCGGGCGCGCTCGGCGCCGCGCTCATCCTCGGCGGCGTCGCGGCAGCCACCAGCGGCGCCTTTGCGCTGGCGGCAGTGTTCGCCCTGGTCATCGTGCTCGCCACCGCACCGCTCGCCGCGCACGCCATGGCGCGCGCTGCCCACCGCTCCGGAATGACCCCGAAGACCGGGCCGCTGGGCGACGAGCTCGCCGCCGACGTCGCGCACGAACGCGCTCAGGCCTCTGCATCCCGCCATGGAGACTGAGCGCAGACCTGGGTAGCGCTCAGAACCCCTCGTCCGCGCGCAGGAAACGCCACTGCCCGAGTGGCAGATCGCCGAGCTTGACGCGGCCGATACGCACGCGCTTGAGACCAACGACCTTCAGGCCCACAAGTTCGCACATGCGGCGGATCTGGCGTTTGCGGCCTTCGTTGAGCACGAAGCGCAACTGGTCGTCGTTGATCCACTCGACCTTGGCGGGGCGCAGCGGACGGTCGTCGAGCATGAGGCCATGGTTGAGCAAGGCCAGGCCGCCGTCGATGATGCGGCCTTCGACCCGTACCAGGTACTCCTTGTCGACCTTGGAGTCCTCACCGATGAGCTGGCGGGCGATGCGGCCATCCTGGGTCAGCACCAGCAGGCCGGTGGAGTCGATGTCCAGCCGCCCCGCAGGCGCGAGCTGCTTGAGGTGGCTGGGGTGGAAGCGCTGCGCCGTGTCGCGGTCGAACTGGTTGTCGGCACCGATCAGGCTCACCGCGGGCGCATAGCCAGGCTCGGGTTGGCCGGAAACATAGCCCACCGGCTTGTGCAGCAGGATGGTGACGCGCTGCTGCTGGCTGCGCGTGGCCTCGGGCGCGAGCGTGACACGGGCATCGGGGTCGATACGCACACCGAGTTCGGACACACGCTTGCCTTCGACGAAGACCCAACCGCGCTCGATGTACTCGTCGGCCTCGCGTCGCGAGCACAGCCCGCGCTCGGCCATCACCTTGGACAGGCGCACGCCCTCCGGCAGGGGGCGATCGGCAGCCGGATGCTCAGCCGGCCGCGGCGTCGGCGCCAGCGCGCGCGCAGTCGCCGGCCTGGCGCGCGGCGGGCGATCGGCTTGCGGC
>NZ_AMXA01000041.1 GCF_000310145.2 Thauera sp. 28 | reverse complement strand
AACCCCTCGCGGCTGGCGCCGCTCCTACGGCGAGAGCAATCGCTGCCGCACCCTCCTGTAGGAGCGGCGCCAGCCGCGAGCTTTTCATCGCACCCGCCACCCGTATCGCCTTCAACCCCTCGCGGCTTGCGCCGCTCCTACGAGGCAGGCACGTCGCGGTGCTGTAGGAGCGGCGCCAGCCGCGAGCTTTTCGCACGACATCAGTAGATGCGCGGCTCGCCTTCGGGGCGCGTCTTGAAGCGGCGATGCACCCAGTAGTACTGCTCGGGCATGGTCCGAACCACGCCCTCGAGCCAGGCGTTCATGCGCCGGGTATCGGCCTCGACGTCGTCCGAGGGGTAGTCCGTCCACGGCTCACCGAGCTCGAGCACGTAGCCGCCGCCACCGGGCAGCATGCGTACCACGCAGGGCACCACCGCCGCCCCCGCCAGGCGCGCCAGCCGAGGCAGGCCGGTGATGGTGGCGGCTGGCACGCCGAAAAAGGGTACGAAGATCGACTCCTTGCGGCCGTAATCCAGGTCGGGCAGGTAGTAGAAGGGGCGGCCGGACTTCATCGCCTTGACGGTAGCGCGCACGCCGTCGTGGCGCGACAGCAACAGCTGATCGTTGAAGCGGCTGCGGCCGTGGTAGAGCCAGCGGTCGATCACCTTGTCCTTCTGCGGCGAGTAAACACTGACGAAGTCACCCTCCAGCGACAGCCTCGTGCCCGCCATGTCGAGGCCGACGAAGTGCGGCGCCAGCAGCAACACCGGCCGGCCGGCGGCGCGCAGCGCCTGCAGGCGCTCGAGGCCATCGATGCGCACGGTGGCGCGCAGGCGCTCTGCGCTCGCCCACCAGGCCAGGCCGCGCTCGAGCATGCTGCGCCCGGTGACCGCGAAATGGCGGCGGGCGAGCGCGCGCCGCTCGGACTCGGACAGATCTGGGAAGCACAAGCGCAGATTGATCAGCACCACCTTGCGCCGCGGCACCACCAGCCAGTACAGCAGCCACCCGAAACCGCTTCCGATACGGGACAACAACGACAGCGGCAGCCAGTGCAACAGCCAGATGAGGGCAATGATCGCGCGGCTCACGACCTGCCCTCCACGTCGCCGCGGGGCGGCGTTGGCGAATCGGGTGCCGCCGCATCAGCAGGCGCGCCAGCAACAGGGACGATGTCCTCGCGTTCGCGACGCGGCCCCTTGTAGCGGTTATAGCCCCACAGGTACTGCTGCGGGCACTGCAGGATCATGCGCTCAACCTCACGGTTGATGATCGCGACATCGGCCTCGAGCGCGCCGGTGAGCGCCTCGGTGGGCGCCTGCAGGCGGAACACGTAGCCCTCGCCGCGCGGCAGGCGCTCGGCCCAGGTGTAGATCACACGCACGCCCTTGACCGCAGCCAGGCGCGCGGCCAGCGTCATCGTCCACGCCGGCTTGCCGAAGAAGGGCGCCCACACGCCCTCGCCCGCGCCCGGCACCTGGTCGGGCAGCATGCCCACCGCCTCGTGGCTGCGCAGGGTCTTGACCAGCTTGCGCACGCCCGACAGGTCCGCCGGTGCGGTGCGCATCTGGCCGCGCGCGCGGCCTGCCTCCATCAGCGGCTGCAGCACGTCCTTGCGCGGCGGACGGTAGAGCACCGTGATCGGGATCTGTGCCGCAATGCACTGCGCGGTGATCTCGAAGCAGCCCAGGTGCGGGGTGATGAAGAGGATACCGGCGCCCTCGGCGCGCGCCGCCTCGACCAGATCCCAGCCCTCGGTGCGCACTGCGCTCGCCACCACCTCGGCCGCCGGCCGCCCCCAGATGAAGGGCAGCTCGAGCGCCTGGCGACCGGCCTCGACGATGGCTGCGCGCAGCACCGTCTCGTCCTCGCGACCGAGGGCGTTGAACAGGTTCTCGCGCAGACGGCGGGCATAGGACGGCGAGGCCTTGTAGGTCAGCCAGCCCGCCCAGCCGCCCAGGCGGTGGAGCCAGGCCAGCGGCAGGCGCGAGAGCAGACGAAAGAGGGATTGAAACAGCACGGGCAGGGTCCAAGCGGGGGCCGGCAGGGGCGCATTGAGAATGCCGGCACGGTTCACCAGCCCCGAATGCTTACACACCCCGCCGTCCCGGTCTATAATCCGGGCCTTACCGCCGAGTTAACTCGACAACTTGCAGGGCGGCATGGCAGCGCGGCTGCCGTACAAATACTGCTAAAGCGTCGGCTGCTCGACGAAATCCCCGGAGCTGGCCGCAGACGCAAGGCCAGAAAAACGGGGATTTTTGCTTTTCAAGGAGTAGCAGCATGGCAGAGTTCCTCTTCACCTCCGAGTCGGTCTCCGAAGGCCACCCGGACAAGGTCGCCGACCAGGTCTCCGACGGCGTGCTCGACGCCATCCTGGCCGAGGACCCCAAGGCGCGCGTCGCCTGCGAGACGCTGGTGTCCACCGGCCTCGTCGTGATCTCAGGCGAGATCACCACCACCGCACACCCCAACTATCGCGAGATCGCGCAGGACGTCATCCGCCGCATCGGCTACGACAACTCCGACATCGGCTTCGACTACAAGAGTTGCGCGGTGCTGGCGGCGATCAACCGCCAGTCGCCCGACATCGCCCAGGGCGTGAATAACGCCAACGACGACCCGCTCGACCAGGGCGCCGGCGACCAGGGCCTGATGTTCGGCTACGCCACCAACGAGACTGCCAGCCTGATGCCGCTGCCGATCCATTACGCGCACCGCGTGATGCAGCGCCAGGCCGAGGTACGCAAGGACGGCCGCCTGCCCTGGCTGCGCCCGGACGCCAAGAGCCAGATCACGGTGAAGTACGTCGACGGCAAGCCGACTGCGATCGACACCGTGGTGGTGTCGACCCAGCACGACCCGGACGTCACGCAGGAGCAGATCCGTGAGGCGGTGATCGAGCTGATCATCAAGCCGGTGCTGCCGCCCGAACTGATGCAGGGCAACGTACGCTACCTGGTCAACCCCACCGGCCGCTTCGTGGTCGGCGGCCCGCACGGCGACTGCGGCCTGACCGGGCGCAAGATCATCGTCGACACCTACGGCGGCGCAGCCCACCACGGCGGTGGCGCGTTCTCGGGCAAGGACCCCTCCAAGGTCGACCGCTCGGCCGCCTACGCCGGGCGCTACGTGGCCAAGAACATCGTCGCCGCTGGGCTGGCCGACAAGTGCGAGGTGCAGGTCGCCTACGCGATCGGCGTGGCACGTCCGGTGTCGCTGATGGTCAACACCTTCGGTACGGGCAAGATTGCCGACGAGCAGATCGTGGCACTGGTTGGCAAGTACTTCGACCTGCGCCCGAAGGCAATCATCCAGACGCTCGACCTGCTGCGCCCGATCTACTCGCGGACCGCCGCCTATGGCCACTTCGGCCGCGACGAACCCGAGTTCTCCTGGGAGCAGACTGACAAAGCCGCTGCACTGCGCGCCGACGCCGGGCTCTAAAATAGCGCTACGAACCGCACGCCTCTCTCCGGCGACGGAGGGAGGCGTCTTTTTTGATCACCGATCCACGACCATCTAAACACCGCCACACTCGACCGCGAACGTCCTTCCACGGCAACGGTCTTCCCCGCTCCCCTGCACCTCACATCACAACGCAAGATCCCTCCCCATGCTCGAACAAACCCTGATGTTCGTCCTCGGTCTCACCGTCCTCGTCATCGGCGCCGACGTGATGGTGCGCGGCGCCTCGCGGCTGGCAGTGTCCTTCGGCGTGTCGCCACTGGTGGTCGGTCTCACCGTGGTCGCCTTCGGCACCAGTGCGCCGGAGATGGCGGTGTCGGTGGGTTCAGCCCTGTCGGGCAGCCCCGACCTCGCGATCGGCAACGTGGTGGGCAGCAACATCGCCAACATCCTGCTGATCCTGGGCATTTCGGCCCTGATCACGCCGCTGCTGGTCGATGAGCAGATCATCCGCCAGGAGATCCCGATCATGATCGGCGCTTCGGTGCTGCTGGTGGTGGTGGCGCTCGACGGCCGTATCGGGCTGCTGGAGTCGATCGTGATGTTCGGCCTGGTGATCGCTTACACCCTCTTCCTGGTCGTTCAGTCCCGGCGCGCCTCCAAAGCGGTGGAAGACGAATTCGCCTCCGAGATTCCGACCTCGAACTGGGACCGCCACTGGGCCGTACAGATCGCGTTGGTGGGGGTCGGCCTGGCGATGCTGGTGGTGGGCGCAGACTGGCTGGTGGACTCCGCAGTCGCCTTTGCGCGCGCCTTCGGTGTCAGCGACCTGGTGATCGGACTGACCGTGGTCGCGGTGGGCACCTCGATGCCCGAGATCGCCACCTCGATCGTCGCCGCCATGCGCGGCCAGCGCGACATCGCGGTCGGCAACGTGGTGGGCAGCAACGTGTTCAACATCCTCGCCGTGCTCGGCGTCACCGGCATCGTCTCGGGCGCTGGGCTACCGGTGTCGGAAGCCGCGCGCAACTTCGACCTGTGGGTCATGCTGGCGGTGGCCTTCGCCTGCCTGCCCATCATGATCACCGGGCGCGAGATCGCGCGCTGGGAGGGCGGCGTGTTCCTCGCCTACTATGCCGCCTACACTGCCTGGCTGGTCCTGCAAGCGCAGCAGCACGCCAGCCTGCCGGCGTTCTCGAACGTGATGCTGGGCTATGTGCTGCCGCTGACGGTGGTCACGCTCATCGTCAGCATCGTGCGCGACAACGGCCGCACAAGCCGTTGACGCGTATATAATCTGCGTTTTCCGAGGAGCGCTGCGAGGCGCCCGCCGGCACTGCCGGCCGCGGCCCCCAGGCTCGGACCCCGCCGCCCGGCGGGTTGCAGTACAACGGCGCTCACCCTGCTAATCGTCTTCAACCCTGCCGGGTTCGGGATGCCGGGTGAGCCCTCGCAGCCAGTGTCGCTGCCCGCCCGCATCACAGCCCGGCCATAGCATGGAGCTTCACATGAACGCTGTGGCTGACACCAACTTCACCGACTACGTCGTTGCCGACCTCTCGCTCGCCGACTGGGGGCGCAAGGAAATCCGCATCGCCGAGACCGAAATGCCCGGTCTGATGGCAATCCGCGAGGAATACGCCGCCAGCCAGCCGCTCAAGGGCGCACGCATCACCGGCTCGCTGCACATGACCATCCAAACCGCGGTGCTGATCGAGACGCTGACCGCGCTCGGCGCCCAGGTGCGCTGGGCCTCGTGCAACATCTTCTCGACTCAGGACCACGCCGCCGCCGCCATCGCCGCCGACGGCATCCCGGTGTTCGCGGTCAAGGGCGAGTCGCTGACCGACTACTGGGACTACACCCACCGCATCTTCGAGTGGTCGGACGGCGGTTACTCCAACATGATCCTCGACGACGGCGGCGACGCCACGCTGCTGCTGCACCTGGGCGCACGTGCCGAGCAGGACATCTCCGTGCTGGCCAATCCGGGCTCGGAAGAGGAAACCATCCTCTTCGCCGCGATCAAGGCCAAGCTCGCCACCACCCCCAACTGGTATTCGACCCGCCTGGCGCAGATCAAGGGCGTGACCGAGGAGACCACCACCGGCGTGCATCGCCTGTACCAGATGCACGCCCGCGGCGAGCTCAAGTTCCCGGCGATCAACGTCAACGACTCGGTGACCAAGTCCAAGTTCGACAACCTTTACGGCTGCCGTGAATCGCTGGTGGACGGCATCAAGCGCGCCACCGACGTGATGATCGCCGGCAAGATCGCCGTGGTGGCCGGCTACGGCGACGTGGGCAAGGGCTCGGCGCAGGCCCTGCGCGCGCTGTCCGCACAGGTGTGGGTGACCGAGATCGACCCGATCTGCGCGCTGCAGGCGGCGATGGAAGGCTACCGCGTGGTGACCATGGAGTACGCTGCCGACAAGGCCGACATCTTCGTCACCGCCACCGGCAACTACCACGTGATCACCCACGATCACATGGCGAAGATGAAGGACCAGGCCATCGTCTGCAACATCGGCCACTTCGACAACGAAATCGACGTCGCCAGCGTCGAGCAGTACCCGTGGGAAGAGATCAAGCCGCAGGTCGATCACATCATCTTTCCCGACGGCAAGCGCATCATCCTGCTCGCCAAGGGTCGCCTGGTTAACCTCGGCTGCGCCACCGGCCACCCGAGCTATGTCATGTCGAGTTCCTTCGCCAACCAGACCATCGCGCAGATCGAGCTGTTCACCCGCACGGCCGACTACCCGGTGGGCGTGTATACCTTGCCCAAGCACCTCGACGAAAAGGTCGCCCGCCTGCAGCTGAAGAAGCTCAACGTTCAACTGACCGAGCTCACCGACGCACAGGCGGCCTATATCGGCGTGCCCAAGGAAGGTCCGTACAAGACCGACCAGTACCGCTACTGAGCGCCCTCGACGCAACGGCTGTGGGGCGGCGCACGCGGGTTTCCCGCGGCGCCCCACAGCCCATGACGAGCCCTCCGCGATGAGCATGAACTCCTTCCACGCCCGCCAGGGCAAGCCGAAACCGGCCGCGCAGGGCAAACACCCAGCCGACCGGCACGGTCTGCTGCGCGTCGACCAGCTGCTGGTGGCGCAAGGGCTGGCGGCCTCGCGCACGGCAGCGCGCGCGCTGATCGACGCCGGACGCGTCAGCCATGACGGCAAGCCGGTCACCAAGCCGGCGCTGGAGCTGCCACCCGACGCCCGGCTCAAGGTGGTTGCGGACGACAGCGACCGCTTCGTTTCCCGTGGCGCACTCAAACTCGAAGGCGCGCTCGCGCGCAGCGGGCTGGACGTGCGCGGCGCACACTGCCTGGACATCGGCCAGTCCACCGGCGGCTTCACCGATTGCCTGCTGCAGGCCGGTGCCGCAAGCGTGGTCGGTGTCGAGGTCGGCCACGACCAACTCCACCCCCGCCTGCGCAAGGACAAGCGCTGCGTCACGCTGGAAGGCCTGAACGCGCGCCAGCTCGGCGTGGCCGAGCTCGGCGGTCATCGCCCGGCACACGGCTTCGACCTACTGGTGTGCGACGCCAGCTTCATCTCGCTCGCGCTGCTGCTACCGCAGTGGCCCGCGCTGCTGTCTCCTGCCGGCCATGTACTCGCCCTGGTCAAGCCGCAGTTCGAGGTCGGCCCTCAGGGGCTGGGCAAGGGCGGCATCGTGCGCGACACGACACTCTATGCCGGCGTCGAACAGCGCCTGCGTAAGGCCGCACACGAGGCCGGACTGATCATCCTCGACTGGTTCGATTCACCCATCACGGGTGGCGATGGCAACCGCGAGTTCTTCTTCCATGCCATCCGCACACCGGATGTCCACGACACCTGACACGCCATGAACACCGAACTCTCGATCGAATTCTTCCCCCCGCAAACCGCCGAAGGCGCCCACAAGCTGCGTGCCACCTGCGCACAGCTCGCCGCCCTCGAACCCGCCTTCTTCTCCGTCACCTACGGCGCCGGCGGCTCCACGCGCGAGCGTACCTTCTCCGCGGTCAAGGAGATCGCCGCCGCTGGCCATGAGGCCGCCCCACACCTGTCGTGCATCGGCTCCACCCGCGACAGCATCCGCGACATCCTGCAGGAGTACGCAGACGCCGGTATCCGCCGCATCGTGGCGCTGCGCGGCGACCTGCCCTCGGGCGCAGGCGCTGCAGGCGAGTTCCGCTACGCCAATGAACTGGTCGAGTTCATCCGCGCCGAAACCGGCGACCGCTTCAGCATCGAGGTGGCCGCCTATCCCGAGTGGCACCCCCAGGCCAAGAGCCCGAAGGACGATCTTGCCGCTTTCAAGCGCAAGGTCGACGCCGGCGCCAACTCGGCAATCACGCAGTTCTTCTACAACCCGGACGCCTACCTCAACTTTGTAGAGGCGGCGCGCAAGATGGGCATCACCATCCCGATCGTGCCGGGCATCATGCCGATCGTCAGCTTCAGCAAGCTCGCCCGCTTCGCCGATGCCTGCGGTGCCGAGATCCCGCGCTGGATGCGCAAGAGCTTCGAGAGCTACGGCGACGACAGCGAATCGATCCGCGCCCTCGGCCTCGATGTGGTCACACGCCTGTGCGAACGGCTGATCGCCGAAGGGGTGCCCGGGCTGCACTTCTACAGCATGAACATGGCCGGGCCGACCATCGAGATCTGCACCCGGCTGGGGCGCAGCCTGCGGCAGGACTGACCCGGCGCCGGCGCGAAATGATGTGCTGCGTGAGTTTCTTGCTTAAGGAACCCGGCACGGATGGCGTAAATTGATGTCCAGGGGCGCCGACTGCCGCGACCGCCCCGAGACAGCCTGGCAATGAACGACACCACACCGCCATCGACCGCCCCGCCCCAGCGCACCAGCGCGACAACCCAGCGCGGGTGCGCTGGGGTGCCCGCGCCGGGCGGCAGGCTGCGCCGCGCGCTGCTGCTTGCGGTATTGGCGTCGGCCGCAGCCCGTCTCGATGCGCGTGATCTCGAGGAACTGCTCACGACGCCAGTGCCACGCCCGAGCCCGTTCGAGGTGATCAAGGCCGAACCTGTGGTCGGCGCAGCGAAGTACGAGCAGCGCCAGAGCGAGGTTGCCGCAGCGGCAACGGTGATCAGCCGCGAAGAGATCCGCAGCTTCGGCTGGCGCACCCTGGACGAGGCGCTCGCGACCCTGCCTGGTGTGTTCAAGACCTACGACCGCCAGTACAGCTACCTCGGCGTGCGCGGCTTCGGCCTGCCCGGCGACTACATGACGCGTGTGCTGCTCACCATCGACGGTGTGCGCGCCAACGAGCCGCTGTATGACAGCGCCCCCCTGGGCAGGACCTTTCCGCTCGACCTCGATCTGGTCGAGCGCATCGAATTCATCCCCGGGCCCGGTGGCGCCCTCTACGGGCAGAATGCGATGTTCGGCGTCATCAATGTCGTCACCCGCAAGGGGGCGGGGCTCGACGGCGGCGAACTGGCGCTCGCCCTGCAGTCTCCTCGAGCCACTCGTGAGGGTCGCGTGAGTTGGGGCAAGCGCCTGGACAACGGCGTCGACCTGCTGATCTCGGCCTCGGCCCTGCGCTCGGACGGCGAGGACCTGACCCTCGCCTTCGGCGACGGCGAACGTGGCGTCGCGCGCGGACTGGACGGCGAGCGCGACGACGAGTTCCTGTTCAAGGCCAGCCGCGGCCCGTGGTCGTTCGCCCTCATGCATGGCGACCGCCTCAAGGACGACGCGGTCGCCACCTACGGCACCGACCGCTTCTCACCCGGCAGCTTCCAGCGCGACCGGACGACGTTTGCCAATCTCGACTATCGCGACACCTTGTCGGCCACCCTGTCGATCTCGGCGCGCCTGTTCGCCGGCAGCCACCGCTACGACAGCACTCTGCTCTATTCCGGTCAGCCCTATGGCTATCCGGGCCTGGCCGACTGGCAAGGCACCGAAGTCCAGCTGCTGTCGACCGCGTTCGCCGCACACACGCTGATGCTGGGGCTGGACTACCAGCGCAACGGCCGTATCGAACAGCACGTCGTCGATCTCTCCGACACATCCTCCGCAAGCAACTGGCGTGACCGTCGCAAGGGCTACAGGCTTGGGCTCTACGCCCAGGACGACTGGCAGATCGGCGAAGACGTGACGCTGACCCTCGGTCTGCGCATGGATCGCAACGACCGCATCGGCACTCGCCTGAGCCCGCGCGCCGGCCTGATCTGGCACACTGCGCCGCGGACCACGCTGAAGCTGCTCTACGGCCGTGCCCACCGCGCACCGAACGCCTACCAGAGCTACTACTCTGACGGCGACTACATGGAAGCAAATCCGGACCTCGGCGGCGAAACGGTCGACACCGTCGAGTTGTCGATCGACCACCGCATCGGTCGCGAACTGCATCTGCGCGCCTCGCTCTACCAATGGCAGGTCGATGACCTCATCGCACTGAACGAGGGCCAGGACGGCATCGTCCAGTACCGGAGTGCAGGCAAGCTCCGCAGCCGCGGCCTGGAGCTCTCCGCCGAGCAGGCGTGGCACAACGGCGCCCGCATGCGCGGCAGCGTCTCGGCGCAGAACACCGTCGACGCCGACGGCGCCTGGGTGCAGAACTCGCCACGCGTTCTCGGCCGCGTCAACCTCTCCAGTCCCTTGCCCCGCACCCGCCTGCGCACTGGCGTGGAACTCGCCTATGACGGCATGCGCCGCACCGCCAACGGTGAAACGGTCCCGGCACACTGGCTGGCCAACCTGCATGTCGTCGCCGAGCGCTGGATTCCTGGTGCCGAGTTGTCGCTGAGCGTGCTCAACCTCTTCGACAAGGACTATGCCCACCCCGGTGCAGGTGAGCGCACTCATCAGATGCATGCCATCGGCCAGGATGGCCGCAGCATCAGGCTGCGTCTCGACTACCGCTTCTGACCCGCGCACATGGGCTCACGACACCACGCCTTCAAGACCCTCCGTGCCGGTGCGAGTCGCGCACTCGCGGGCCTGCTGTGCGGGATCTCGCTGGCGGTGCTGCCCGCAGCCGCAGGCTTCGCCCAGGCGCCGGAAGGAGACGACGAGTACAGCCTCAAAGCCGCCTTCCTGATCAACTTCGCCAGCTTCGCTACCTGGCCGGACAGCCATCGTCCGGCACTCCATCTTTGCATCTACGGCGAGGATCCGTTCGGCGCACACCTCGATGCGCTCGAACAGCGCACCGTCGGCACCCGCCCACTGCAGATCCGCCGCACCTTGCGGGTCGACGGCCTGGGCGGCTGCGACATGGTGTTCATCACCCGCTCGATGATCGGCAACCTGAATCGCGTGCAGGACCGGATCGATGGCCTTCCCGTGCTCACGATCGCCGACAGCCCGGGCGCGATGCAGAAGGGCGTCATGCTCAACATCGAAACCCTGGGCAACCGCATTGGTTTTTCCGTCAACCTTGCCGCAGCGCGCAACCACGGCGTGGGGCTGAGCGCCCGACTGCTCAAGCTCGCATCCGAGATCCAGCAATGAACCTGCAGTCTCCCTCCCCTGACCATGAGCAGCGCATGACGCTCGGCGAGAAACTGCGCCGCGTCAGCCAGCGCGCGGTGGGCGCTGCCGTGGCCCTGCTGGCGGTCCTGATCACGCTCGGCGGCCTGGTGATCAGCGCACTCGCACTCGAGAGCAACACCCGCGTGATGGCACGCGTGCTCGCCGACAACGCCGCCGCAAGCCTGATGTTCCTCGACAACGCCTCGGCTGGCCGCATTCTTACCGCACTGGAGCACCTGCCCGACGTGCGCGGCGCGGCCATCTTCGACGTCGACGGCGCAGAATTCGCCCGCTTCGGCGAGTTCACCGCCCAGGGCCGCAAGGCTTACAGCCTGGCCACCGAGCAGGCGCGTTTCGATCTCGGCACGCTGCGCATGACCCAGCCGATCATCGAGAACGGCAACGTCCTGGGCGTGCTCGACCTCGACCTCGACCTGCGCCCGCTCTACATCCAGGTCTTCGCCCATGGGTCGATCGCCGCGCTGGCCGCCGCGCTTGCGCTGCTGCTCGCCACCCGCACCCTCAGGCGGCTGAACCATGCGGTGCTGCAACCGCTGTCGTCACTGTCGTCACTGATGGACAAGGTCGCACACGACGAGGACTACAGCGCACGCGCAGCCCCAAGCAGCGTCATCGAACTCGACTCGCTGGCCGCCGGCTTCAATCGCATGCTCGGCCAGATCGCCGAGCGCGATGCGCGCCTGGCCGCCCACCGGGAGCAACTCGAGGACGAGGTCGCCAGCCGCACCGAAGAACTGCGCCGGGCCAAGGAGGCAGCAGAAGCGGCCAGCCAGGCCAAGAGCGACTTCCTGGCGACGATGAGCCACGAAATCCGTACGCCGATGAACGGTGTGCTGGGCATGACCGAACTGCTGCTCGACAGCGGACTGAACCAGGAGCAGCGTCATTTCGCGGAGACGGTCGAGCACTCCGGCCGCCACCTCCTTGGCATCATCAACGACATCCTCGACTTCTCCAAGATCGAAGCTGGCCATCTCGAGCTCGAGGCGGTGGAGTTCGAGCTCGGAGATCTGCTCGAGGGCACGCTGGCGATGTTTGCCCAGCCCGCCGAGAAGAAGGGCCTGGAGCTGGTCGCCGACCTGCCAGCCGAGGTCCGCCGCGGCCTGCGCGGCGACCCCTTCCGCTTGCGCCAGGTCATCGGCAACCTGATCAGCAACGCGGTCAAGTTCACCGCCCGCGGCGAGGTCGTCGTGCGTGCCCGCCTGCTCGACGAGAGCGAGCACGACTGCCACTTGCGCATCAGCGTCGAGGACACGGGGATCGGCATCCCAGTCGATGCCCAGCAGCGCATCTTCGACCAGTTCTCACAGCTCGACGGCTCCACCACGCGCCAGTTTGGCGGCACCGGGCTGGGCCTGGCGATCTGCCGCCGCCTGCTCGGATTGATGCACGGCGAGATCAGTCTCGACAGCGCGCCACATGAGGGCGCACGCTTCCACGTCGACCTTGTCCTGCCCAAGGGCCTCAGCAGCCCGGCGTCACTGCGCAGCAGCGTCGAGCTCGCCGGAATCCGCGCATTGGTGGTGGACGACAACGCCACCAACCGCGAGATCCTGCTGCGCCAGCTGCGGGCCTGGGGCATGCAGGTCGACTGCGCGGCGGATGGCGATGCTGCGCTCGAGTTGCTCGCACGCACGGCGGCGGCGGGTGAACAGGTCGATATTGCGGTGCTCGACATGCACATGCCACGCATGGATGGCCTGAGGCTTGCGACCGAGATCCGCAACACGCCGGCGCTTGCCGCCATCCGCCTGGTGGTGCTGACCTCGAGCTACTCCAGCGCGAGCGTGCGCGAACGTGAGCGCGCCGGCATCCTGCGCTGCGTGCACAAGCCGATCCGCCAGGCCGAGCTGCACGAGGTACTGTCGAGCGCACTGCGCGCACCCGGCCAGCAGGCCGCCACCAGGACACAGGCCGACGCCGCGGCGGCGTCACTTGCCGGGCGCGTGCTGCTGGCGGAGGACAACCCGGTCAACCGCCATGTCGGGCAGGCCATGCTCGAACGCCTCGGCCTGTCGGTGTGCTTCGCCGAGAACGGCGAGGAGGCCTTGCGCCTTGCATCGAGGGAAGACTTCGATCTCATCCTGATGGATTGCCACATGCCGGTGATGGATGGCTACGAGGCCAGCGCGGCAATTCGCGCGCAACGCCGCCAGCCGCGCGTACCGATCGTGGCCCTGACGGCGAACGTGATGGAAGGTAACCGCGAGCGCTGCATTGCCGCCGGCATGGACGACTTCCTGGCCAAGCCCTACGCGCTGGAGCAACTGCGGGCCATGCTCAAGCGCTGGCTGGCGGCGCCATCGGCCGGCACGCTCCCCTCAGCCCCGCCCGTTGCAGTTCCGAGCGATCCTGAAAGCGCGCAGGCGGTGATCGATCCTGCCTTCATCGAGCAGTTCCGCGCCCTCGATCCGAACGGCGGTATGACGCTGGTCCAGCGCATCCTCGGTGTCTTCCTCGAAAGCAGCAACCCGCTGCTCGCGGCGCTCGAGCAAGCCGTTGAAGCAGGCGACGGCGCGGGGCTGCGCCAAGCCGCACACAGCCTCAAGTCGAGTTCGGGGAATATCGGAGCAAGATCCCTTGCCGCGCTGTTCAAGGAGTTCGAGATGATGGGCAAGAACGGGCGCGCGGAGGAGGCGCACGCAAGGCTCGACGAACTACGCCACGAGTACGCCCGCACGCTCGACGGAATCCGCAGGCTGCAGCAGACGCTTGGCCATTGAACCGAACGCCTGCCCTGTTCAATCGGTAGGAAGGCGCACCTTACGAGCCAGATCGAGCAAGGCGGCACCCGGTTTGAGACCGGCGCGCCGGCAGCGCTCGACATCGACCTCGAAGGCCAGCCGGCTGCCCTCGGGAACGATGCGGATCGCGACGTCCTGCAGCGACGGCGCATCACTGACCGTCAGCACCGGCGCGTCGCCCAGCGCGTCGACGATGCGAGACAGGTTGGCCTGTTCGCCGGCGCCAACGAAGAGCACATCGCAATCGCGGATCGCCGACAGCGCCGCGAGCGGCACCGCCGACACCACGCGTCCATGCAGGACCTTGCCCTCGAGTCGCCGCATCGCAAGCGCAAGCTCATCGTCGCCAAGAACACAGAGATTGAAGCTTGTCCGCGCCGACGCGGGCCACTGCGTAAGCGCAGCAAAGTTGTAGGCGTAGGTCGCCTTGAGCTCATGCTCGGGAACGGCCTGGCCCCGCGCCCCCGACACGGCGGAGACGACCAGCAGCAGGCAGGCGAGCGCGCGCAACCTCATAGCGCGTAGCCGAGTTCCAGCCACAGGCTGCGGCCATCCATGCGCAGACTGTCCTGCGCCACGCCGCTGTCGGGCCGCCAGCCGAGGCCGGAAACCGTCTCATAGCGGCGGTCAAACAGGTTGCGTACGCTCAGGGACGCGAATACGCCATGCCAGGCCTGTTCGGTGGAAAGCGTCAGGTTCGCGAGCGTGACGCCACCGAGCATGCGCCGCTCGCGCGTCAGGCGTGGACCGAGATACTGCATCTCGAAACCGGTGCGCAGCGCTTCGTCCGGCAGCAGAAAGGTGAAATTGAGCTTGCCGAGCAGGTCGGGCGAATTGACCGCATCGCGCCCATCGACGTCGCGCGTATGCTGTCGGGCAAGGCTGGCGCGCAGGCGGGCTCCTCGCGCCCACAGGTGCTCGATCTCGACTTCGGCGCCGCGCGCCCGGCTGCTGCCTTCAGCAACGTAGTCATCGACCGCTGCGCTATACACCGGCAGATCGCTCCGCCGATAGTGGTACAGGGAGCCGGTCACGCGGGTTTGCGGCGACAGCTGGTGCTGCAGCACCCACTCGGTGGCGGCGACGTACTCGGGCACGGCGGTGTCACCGGATGTCCAGCGATCGTTCGCATTGGGCATCTTGAAGGCCTCGCTGTAGGAAACCTTCACCGACGTGCGCGCGTCGGGGGACCAGATCAGCGCCACACGCGGACTGAGATTGCCGTCGAGATCGTCGGCGTCGTCATAGCGTGCGCCGATGTTCAAGGTCCAGTGCTCACTCCAGCGATAGTCGTCCGCGAAGTAGACACTCGCCATCCGGCGCGACAGCGCGCCCTCGTTCTGGCTCAGCACCTCGCGGCTCGGTGACAGGTAGCGCACGCTGAAGGCCTGGCGGTGGTCCTTGCGCAGCTCCGCCCCGAAAACCAGGGTGTGCCCGGCGAACCAGCGCCCGACGAACTTCTGGTCGAAGCGCCACCAAGCGCCCTTGTAGTCGCGGACACCGAATTTCTCGCCGTCGAAGTAGCCATAGGGCACACCGCCAGCATCGTTCTCGCACGACACGATCCGCGGCTCGTCCTCTGTACACTCTTCCCTCGCATACTCGCGTTCGTTCCAGTACGCGTAGCGGCCCAGCATCAGACTGGACGACGAATGCAGCCGCAGGCCCAGATCCGTCTCGTGGCGCACGCCTATGAACGCGCTCTCGTCCCGGATCGGGAAGGGGGTGTTGAACGCGGTGTACTGCGAGGGGTTCGTCGGCACGCCCTTGCTGCGCTCGACCCATGCCCCGTGCACCGTCCACCCGGACCACGACAGCTTGCCGAACACCCTTTGGTTGCGTTCGCCGTCGCGGCCCTCGGCGACGCCGCGGTTGGTGGCGGGGGTGTCGTAGGCGGGGAAGTAGAGATTGCGGCCGTCGATGTCGAGCATCGACGCCGAGAGCAGGACCTCCGCACCGCTCTCGAGCCGCTTGCCCCAGGTGGCGCGCTGACCGCTGGCGCCCTGGCTGGAGAACTGGGCGGACACCCGCGCGCCGTCAAAGTCACGCCCCTTTCGCGTCACCACATTGATGATGCCAAGCAGTGCGTTGTTGCCGTAGGTGACCGATCCGGTCCCCGGCACATACTCCACGCGCTCGACCAGTTCGAGGTCGATCAGGCCTGACTCATCGATGAAGGCCTGGTCGAAGAGATTGTCCTGGACCGCATAGCCATCGACCAGCAGCATCACGCGCCCCGCGTAGTCCTCGGCATCGCCGAAGCCCCGGCCACCCATGTACTGATAGCGACGCTCGTCTGTGACATAGAGGCCGCGCATGCTGGCGATGACCTCGGCCAGCGTACGATAGCCATAGGCGCGGATATCATCTGCGGTGACGATCGCCACCGCGGACGGGGCATCGCTCACCTGGCGTGCAAGCCGCGAGGCGGAGATGAAGTCGCGCTGCAACAGCGCCTCGAGCGGCAGCGCGGTCAGGTCTTGCGCTGCCGCACCCCCCCCGGATGCCGCGAACAGGATGCCGAATCCGGCCAAGCAGACCTGCAGACGGCGGAAGATCACGGTCGCAGCGGCTCCTCTCTTCGAATTTGCATAATACACACCCTTTGAATCGGTTATTTTATCAGTCTCTGCAAGGGCCCAAGCTCGCTGACGATGAAGAAGCTCGAACAAATTCCGCTGGACGGTGATCTGCCCAGCCCGAAAGGCGTTGCGCTGGCCATCCTCGACCTGTGCCGCCGGGAAGACGCGACCTTCACCGACCTGGCGCAGCTTGCCCAGACCGACCCCGCGCTCGCAGGCAGGCTGCTGCGCCAGGCCAACTCCGCGGCAATGGGCGGCGGGCGCCCGGTGGCGTCGGTACTCGAGGCGATCCGCCGCCTCGGCCTGGGCACCGTGCGTAACCTGGCACTGGGCTTTTCACTCGTCGACCAGCACCAGAATGGTCCCTGCCAGGGTTTCGACTACCAGTCGTTCTGGTCACACTCCTTGTTGATGGCAATCGCCGTCCAGCAATTTGGTACGACGATGAACCTCGGGTCGGGCGAAGAACTGTTCGCCTGCGGGCTGCTTGCACAGGTCGGCCGCCTCGGGCTGGCCACGGTATACCCGGCCGCCTATGGCCGCCTGCTGCAGGATACCGACGCACACAGCCCGCTCGTCGAGCGTGAACGCGAGCACCTGCACACCGACCACAACGAACTGACCGCAGCCCTGCTGACCGCATGGGGCATCCCCAGCGCACTGGTAGAACCGATCTACCACCACGAAGCCCCCGATGCCTCCGGTTTCCTGGCCGGCTCGAGACCGCAGCAACTGGCCAACGTCTTCCACTTCGCCCGCTGCATCGCCGACCTCGGCCTCGCGCCGGAAAGCGAATACGGCAACCGCAGCGCCGCACTGCTGCTGCTCGGCGGCAAGCTGGGCCTGGATGCCGATGCGCTGGACCACGCGATCAACGAGCTGATGCCGCGCTGGCGCGAGTGGGGCAACCTGCTCAAGGTTCCTGCTGCAGCGCTGCCCACCTTCGCCCAGATGTCCGCCGCAGACGCGCGCCGCCCCGAGCTGTCCGGCACCCCCGCTGCCCTGCGCGTGCTGCTGGTGGATGACGATGCCACCTCGCGCTGCATCCTTGAGAGCGTACTCCGCGACGTGCTGGGGCATACGGTCATCAGTGCCGAAACAGGTGCGGAGGCACTCGCAGTCGCAGTAGACGCGCAGCCCCACATCGTCATCACCGACTGGATGATGCCTGGCATGAGCGGCCTCGAACTCACGCGCGCGCTGCGCGCCACCGAGTGGGGGCAGACGATGTACCTCATCATGCTCACCGGACTGGACGCCGAAGACGAGATCACCGAGGCCTTCGAAGCCGGCGTGGACGACTTCCTGACCAAGCCGGTCAATGTGCGCACCCTGCGCGCCCGGCTGCGGGCCGCGGGCCACTACGTGCAGCTGCTCGAGGCCTGGGAGCGCGACCGCGCACAGCTCAAGCAGTTTGCCGCCGAGCTTGCGATCAGCAATCGTCGTCTGGAGCACACGGCCATGACCGACCTGCTCACCGGCCTGCCCAACCGGCGTGCAGGCACGGAAGCGCTCGCCAAGGCCTGGCCGGCGGCCAGCCGCTCCCAACAGCCGCTCTCGGTGCTGGTGCTCGACATCGACTACTTCAAGCGCATCAACGACACCCACGGCCATGCAGTCGGCGACAAGGTTCTGGTCGCGGTCGCCCAGGAGCTCCAGCGCGCGGCACGCAAGAACGACGCCGTATGCCGCTGGGGCGGAGAGGAGTTCCTGATGATCTGCGAGAACACCGACCTCAAGGCCGCCCTGCTCGCAGCGGACCGGCTGCGGCGCACGGTCGAGTCGATGAAGATCGACGCGGGAGGGAGCCCAGTTCGCACCTCGATCAGCATCGGCGTGGCCAGCCGCGAAGCGTCGATGATCGATGCCGACAGCCTGGTCAACGCCGCCGATCGCGCGCTCTATCGCGCCAAGGAGTCGGGGCGAAACCGCTCGTGCATCATCGTGCAGGGGCAGTTGCGCTGCCTGCCGTGAGTTGTGCAGCCTCAGACGGCAGCGACACCGCCGACGGCAGCATGGCCGGCGCGAACAGCCAGCCCTGGAAGCGTTGGCACCCCATGCCAACGAGCAGTTCGAACTGATCCTCGGTTTCCACACCCTCGGCGACGACCTCCAGCCCAAGCGTGATCGCCAGGGCATGAATGGTCGCGCAGATCTCACGGTCTCCGGCGTCGGTCGCAATGTCCCTGACGAAGGCCTTGTCGATCTTCAGTTCCGTGATCGGCAACAACTTGAGCTTGACCAGGGATGACTGCCCCGTCCCGAAATCGTCCATCGACAACTTGAAGCCGGCGCGGGACAAGGCCTCGACGGACGGCAGCATGCGATCTTCCAGGAGCTGGGTCTCGGTCACCTCGAGGACGAGATCCGCGGCAGCGACGCCGGCTGCATGCACAATCTGGACGTAACGCTGCGCAATCTCCGCTTCGATGAGCTGGCGTGCCGATACGTTCACCGATACCGGCGGTACCCAGCGCCCCTGCGCACGCCAGGCAAGGATCTGCCTGCAGGTCGTCTCCAGCACCCACTCCCCGATCGCGACGATCAGGCCACTTTCCTCGGCGATGGGAATGAACTCGTCCGGCGGCACCGGCGCTCCGTCCACCGTCCAGCGCAGCAGCGCCTCCAACCCAACCAGATTGCGCAAGGCGTCGTACTGCGGTTGATAGACAACATGAAACTCGAGGTCCGGTCGCGCAAGGCGCAGCCTGTTGCGCAGCTCGAGCTTGCGCCGGGTGACCTCGGTATAGGCCTCGATATAGAAGCGATAGGTGCCACGCCCGGCGGACTTGGCTTCGTTGAGTGCCGAGTCGGCGTTGCGGATGAGCTCGACCGCATTGGCGGCATCGTCGGGATACAGGCTGATGCCGATGCTCGCGCCGACGATCTGTTGCGCCATGGCTGCATCTGCCCACGGACAGTCGACCCTATCGAGCAAGGCTTGAGCAAGGGCCGCGACATCGGTGCGCGAATGCATCCGCTCGACCATCACCATGAATTCGTCGCCGCCCATGCGCGCCAGCGTTGCATCGCTGCGCAGGCAGGACTGCAGGCGCATCGCGGTCTCACGCAGCAGGCGGTCGCCGAAACGATGGCCGAAGGTGTCGTTGACCTGCTTGAAGTGGTCGAGATCGATGAGCAGCACCGCCACCTGCCCCCCACTCAGCGCCGCCTCGCGCAGGCTGTGTTCGAGACGATCCTCGAACAGGCGGCGATTGGGCAGTTCGGTCAGAGTGTCGAAATTGGCGAGTCGGTACATCTGCGCCTCGTTGCGCAGGATGGCGTTCTCAGCATTGCGCAGGCGTTCGAGAACACCGACCACCAGGGTCTGGCGCACGGTCGTCAGCGTGAGCGCCAACAGACAGCAGGCAAAGATGACGCGCTGGGCCACGCCGGCATCGTCCCCGCTGCGCAAGAACAGCAGCACCAGGCTCAACAGCGCAAGTGCCATGGCGGCCAAGGGCAGGTACGCCATCGTACGCTCGCGCCAGCATTCATCGCCGCGTAAGTCGGCCTCGATCCGGAAGCGACAAGCACCCAAACCGAAAAGCACCGCGGACAGGGTGAAGGCGGCATTGAAAAGGCTGCCAGGCACCAACGCGTCCTCCAGTGCCAGAAGGTTCCAGTGCATCCAGCTCAGACCGTAGGTTGTCGTTCCCACAAGCACGAGCAGATGGAAGCGATCAGGCCTCAACTGCAAGGCGGGCACCACCAGCACCGCGAGTCCTGCAGCCAGCAGGAACAGGACAGGATAGAGCGCCAGCACGATCAGGCTGCCGAAGGCCAGGTCGGCCCCGGAAGGGAAGTAAAGGGTGAGTACGGCCGCCATGAGGGCACTCATAGCCCCCCCGATGTCGAGCAGCGACGGCAACAAGCGCTCGCGCGGCAAGCCCCTGACGAG
This sequence comes from Thauera sp. 28, assembly GCF_000310145.2. Taxonomy (GTDB): domain Bacteria; phylum Pseudomonadota; class Gammaproteobacteria; order Burkholderiales; family Rhodocyclaceae; genus Thauera; species Thauera mechernichensis. The sequence goes on along the minus strand of NZ_AMXA01000041.1, from coordinate 4,886 downwards.
CGCGGCCAACCAGCCTGCCGCCCACGCCACCGGCGCAAGCAGAAACACTGCATCCGCCGGCGCCGGGAATGGATTCCACCCCGACGCCACCTGCACCATCCAGACCAACTGCCCCGCGAAGATCATCAAGGCACCGGCAAACAGACCTATCCGCAAGGGTCGGTCGATGACCCTTGCGCCCGCCAGCCCCCGCCAGGCGAGCCATGCAGACCCACCAAAGGCAAACGTCCACTGCAGGTTATCGAAGATGCTCGCCCACATGGCCGACGGTGCCAGCCGTGCGGCAACGACGAGCGCAGCCATCACGGCGACCCATCCAACGAAGACGCTGCCTCCCCGAACCGTCATCGGCCCCTCCAGCCCCACAACCCGCGGCCGTCAGGCCTGTGCTGCAATCCTACTCCAAGTCCTGCCCATCGCTGCTGCTGCCGGATCCGCGCTGCGCGCCTATCGGCGGATCGGTTATGCTGCGCGGTCTCCACGAACATCGCATCGCGTCAACCTCAAGATGAGAAAGCTCGAGCGCATTCCGCTGAACGGCAAACTCCCCAGCCCGAAGGGCGTAGCGCTCGCAATTCTCGACCTGTGCCGCAGCAGTGATGCCGACTTCAAGGACATCGCCCGCGTCGCCCAGACCGACCCCGCCCTGACCGGCCGTCTCCTGCGCCAGGCAAACTCGGCGGCCAGTGGCGGACGTTCCGTTGCTTCGGTCACCGATGCGATCGCCCGCCTGGGCCTGGGCACCGTGCGCAACCTTGCGCTGGGCTTCTCACTCGTCGATCAACATCAGGACGGCCCCTGCCCCGGATTCGACTACGCAGGCTTCTGGTCCCACTCCCTGCTGATGGGCGTTGCGATGCAGGCCTTCGCGAGCGTGTCCAGCGGCGGCGCCGCAGACGAACTGTTCGCCTGCGGCCTGCTGGCACAAGTCGGCCGGCTCGCCCTGGCGACGGCCCACCCACAGGAATACGGTGCGCTGCTTGCCCACCCGGACGCCGCAAGCCGGCTCGTGGAACTGGAGCGCGAGCACCTGCACACCGACCACACCGAGCTCTCCGCTGCGATGCTCGCCGACTGGGGCCTGCCGATGGCCCTGGTCGAGCCGATCTACTACCACGAATCACCCGACGACTCGGGCTTCGCCCCCGGCTCCAGGCCGCATCAACTGGTGCACCTGTTCCATCTCGCACGCTGTGTCGCCAACCTTGGAACCGCCTCGGAAAACGAGCGGGGCGAGCAGATCCCCGGTTTGCTGCTGCTGGGCAGCAAGTTCGGCCTCGATGCCGAAGAGATGGGGCGCACCATCGACAGCCTGATGCAACGCTGGCGCGAATGGGGCGAGCTGCTCAAGGTATCGACCGCTGCGCCGCCCGCCTTCGCGCTGATGACGGACGCCCAGGCAAAGCGCGGAACCAACGAATACGCAATGCGCGTGCTGTTGGTCGAGGATGACGCCACCACACGGACAGCCCTGCACGCAGCACTGGAGAAGAACCTGGGGCATCAGGTCACGTGCGCATCGAATGGTCGCGAAGCGCTCGCGCTCGCACTCGAGACCATGCCTCAGGTTGTCCTGACCGACTGGCAGATGCCGGGGCTGAACGGGCTGGAGTTGTGCCGGGCACTTCGCGCATCGGAGTGGGGGCGGACGATGTACATCGTGATGCTCACAGCCAGCAACAACGAGCAGGAGGTCATGGAGGCCTTCGAGGGCGGCGTGGACGACTTCCTCGCCAAGCCGGTAGACATGCTCATGCTGCGCGCGCGCCTGTTCGCCGCCCGCCACCACAACCAGCTACTGGAAGACTGGGACCGGGACCGCGCCAAGCTGAAGCAGTTCGCCGCCGAACTCGCGATCAGCAACCGCAGGCTCGCCCATGCGGCAATGACCGACCTGCTGACCGGCCTGCCGAACCGGCGCGCGGGCATGAACAGCTTGTCCAAGGCATGGGCGGCAACCGACCGCTCGGGTGAAGCACTGGCCGTGCTGGTGCTGGACATCGACCACTTCAAGACGATCAACGACACCTATGGCCACGCCATCGGTGACACGACCCTGCGTCAGGTAGCCCAGGCGATCGAGCGCTCGGCGCGCAAGAACGACAGCGTCTGCCGCATGGGCGGCGAAGAATTCCTGGTCATCTGCCCCAACACCGACATCAAGGCAGGCCTGCTCGCTGCCGAGCGCCTTCGCCGCGTCATCGAGAACCTGCGCGTCGATACGGGAAAGAGCATGATCAGTGTCACCGTCAGCATCGGCGTGGCCGCGCGCGAGCCGAAGATGACCGACACCGACAGCCTGGTCAACGCAGCGGACCGCGCCCTCTACACGGCCAAGCACTCGGGGCGCAACCTGAGCTGCGTCTGGGTCAACGGCAAGCAGCGCTGCGGCCCCTGGTAGGACCCGGCTACTTGGGCCAGTTCAGCGCTTGCCGCCGCCCAGCAGCGAACCCAGCAGCCCGCGCACGATCTGGCGGCCAATCGAACTGCCGATGGTGCGGGTGACCGTCTTCGCGGCGATCTGCACCAGGCCGTCGCGCTGCCCACCGCGCGGTCCGGTAGAGCCGAACAGGATCTCATTCATTCCTCCCCCCGACCCGGACGCCGCCTGCTGGCGCGCTGCAGCCTGCTGCTCGGCCGCTGCTGCCGACGCCGCCGCCTGCGCGCGCAGCATCTCGTAGGCGGACTCGCGGTCCACCACCTGCTCGTAGTGGCCATGAACCACCGAGCCGGTGATCGCCGCGCGCCGCTCGGCCTCGGTCAGCGGCCCCAGGCGCGAGTCGGGCGCGATCACGAAGCAGCGCTCGGTGACCTCGGGGCGACCCTTGTCGTCGAGGAAAGACACCAGTGCCTCGCCCACGCCAAGCTCGGTGATCGCCTGCGCCGCGTTGAAGGCGGGGTTCGGCCGCATGGTGTCGGCAGCGGTCCTGACCGCCTTCTGGTCGCGCGGTGTGAACGCGCGCAGGGCGTGCTGCACGCGGTTGCCGAGCTGGCCAAGCACGGTCTCCGGCACGTCGAGCGGGTTCTGGGTGACGAAATACACGCCCACGCCCTTCGAGCGGATCAGGCGGACCACCTGCTCGATCTTCTCGATCAGCGCCTTGGGCGCATCGTTGAACAGCAGATGGGCCTCGTCGAAGAAAAACACCAGCTTGGGCTTGTCGGGGTCGCCGATCTCCGGCAACTGCTCGAAGAGCTCGGAGAGCATCCACAGCAGGAAGGTCGAGTAGAGCTTGGGCGAGTTGTAGAGCCGGTCGGCGGCCAGCACGTTGATCACGCCACGGCCCTCGGCATCTGTCTGCATCAGGTCGTGGATGTCGAGCATCGGCTCACCGAAGAATACGTCGCCGCCCTGCTGCTCGAGCGCGAGCAGATTGCGCTGGATGGCGCCGATCGAGGCCGGGGAGATGTTGCCGTATTCGGTGGTGAAGCTCTTCGCATTCTCGCCCACGAACTGCACCATCGCGCGCAGGTCCTTGAGATCGAGCAGCAGCATGCCGTTGTCGTCGGCGATCTTGAACACCAGCGTCAGGACGCCAGTCTGGATGTCGTTGAGATTGAGCAGGCGGGCGATGAGCAGCGGGCCCATGTCGGAGATGGTGGCGCGCACCGGATGGCCCTGCTCACCGAACACGTCCCAGAACACCGCGGTGTTCGCACGTGGCGCATACTCGGTGATGCCGATCGCCTCCAGGCGCTGCAGCAGCTTGGGCGCCGCAGTACCGGCCGCGCCGATGCCCGAAAGGTCGCCCTTCACGTCGGCCATGAACACCGGCACGCCGATGCCGGCGAAGGCTTCGGCGAGCTTTTGCAGGGTCACTGTCTTGCCGGTGCCGGTGGCGCCGGTGATCAGGCCATGGCGGTTGGCCAGCCGCGGCAGCAGCAGGATGTCCTTGAATGCGGCGTCCTGGGGCGATCGGGCAATCAGCATCGGTTCGGCCATGGCATGCTCCTCGGGTCGGAATCGGTCGATCGCAAAAGTGTAGCAGCGCCAGCGTGGCCACGGCCCGCCCGCGTGGCCCGGCGGTATAATGCGCCCCTCTTCAATCGCAGATGCAGCACAGAGGTTTTCTATGGCGGGTCATTCCAAGTGGGCCAACATCCAGCACCGCAAGGGTCGTCAGGACGAGAAGCGCGGTGCGGCGTTCTCCAAGCTGGCCAAGGAGATCACCGTTGCCGCCAAGATGGGCGGGGGTGACCCGGGCTTCAATCCGCGCCTGCGCCTGGCGGTGGACAAGGCCAAGGGCGTGAACATGCCCAAGGACAAGATCGACAACGCGATCAAGAAGGGCACCGGCGAACTCGAGGGCGTGAGCTACGAGGAGATCCGCTACGAGGGCTACGGCATCGGCGGCTCGGCGGTGATGGTCGATTGCCTTACCGACAACAAGACCCGCACCGTCGCCGACGTGCGCCACGCCTTCTCCAAGTACGGTGGCAACATGGGTACCGACGGCTGCGTGGCCTTCCAGTTCAAGCATTGTGGCCAGCTGCTGTTCGCCCCCGGCACCAGCGAGGACGCGCTGATGGAAGCCGCGCTCGAGGCCGGTGCAGAGGACGTGCAGACCAACGACGACGGCTCGATCGAGGTGATCACCGGCCCCTGGGAGTTCACCAGCGTCAAGGAGGCTCTGGAGCAGGCCGGCTTTACCGCCGAGTTCGGCGAGGTGACGATGAAGCCCGAGAACGTGATCGAGCTCGCCGGCGACGAGGCTGCGCGCATGCAGAAGCTCCTCGACGCACTCGACGGCCTGGACGACGTGCAGGAGGTGTATACCTCCGCCGAGTTCGCCGAGTAAGCGCGGGGGCTGCGCCCTGCCCTGAAGGCTCGCGGCTTGCGCCGCTCCCACGGAGTGACCGGCATCACAGTGGGAGCGGCGCAAGCC
>NZ_AMXA01000040.1 GCF_000310145.2 Thauera sp. 28 | reverse complement strand
TCGACGTCCGCGACGCCGCGCAGCGCGCCGCGCACGTTGGCCGCCCGCCGCCCGTCACGGCTGTCGATGCCGTAGGCGGCGGCCTCGCCGATGAGTTCGGCCACGGCCGCGTGGCGCGCCGTCGGCACGCTGCGCTCACGCAGCGGGTGGTGCAGGGCGTGGCGCAGCCAGCGCGAGCCCATGCTGGTGATGCAGGTATCGAGCAGCGAGAGCAGTGTGGGGGCCGCCTCGCCGCGTAGGGTCTCGGTCAGTTCCAGGTTGCGCCGGGTGGCGGCGTCCAGGCGCAGGTATTCGGACTCGCGCTCGACCGTGAGGCCGGTGACGTGGGCCAGGGTCTGGCGCTGAGTGGCCTGGGCGTAGTCGTAGAGCGCAGATGCGGCGCCGAGCGCCACCGGCAGGTCTTCGACGCCGAAGCCGACGAGATCGCGCGTACCGAAATGGCCGGTGAGCAGACGTGTCCCGGTGTCGGCGTCGAACTGCCAGTCGGCGAGCCTGCGCAGCGCCGGTGCCAGGTTGTCCAGGAGCGGCAGGGCGAGCCCGTCCGGCACCAGGACCTCGGCCGGGCGCAGGCGCTCGAACTGCGCCTGCAGCGCGTCCGACGGGCATTGCATGAGGCGAAAATCGCCATTGGCGAGGTTGAGCCAGGCCAGGCCGAGCACGCCGCGATGCATGTTCGCCGCCAGCAGCAGGGCGTCGCGGCGGTCGTCGAGCAAGGCGGCGTCTGTCAGCGTTCCCGGCGTGACGATGCGGCTCACCGCACGCTCCATCGGCCCCTTGGTCGTGCCCGGCTCGCCGACCTGCTCGGCGATCACCACCGACTCGCCCAGCTTGACCAGGCGGGCGAGGTACTGCTCGACGGCATGAAAGGGCACGCCCGCCATGCGGATCGGCTTGCCGCTGGACTGCCCGCGTGTGGTGAGGGTGATGTCGAGCAGCCGTGCTGCCTTCTCGGCATCTTCGAAGAAGAGCTCGTAGAAGTCGCCCATGCGGTAGAAGAGCAGGGTGCGCGGGTGCTGGGCCTTGATGCGCAGATACTGCTGCATCATGGGAGTGTGGGCGGCGATTTCGGCTTCGCTCAATGCTGTGCCGGCGTGGGTGGTCGAATCGATGGGAGTGCGTGCTGCCAACAGAAACCTCTTGCGCGCTGTATTGTCGTGAGTGAGGGAGAGATTATCGCCCCGGACAGATCGAATACCGCCCCCAGGGGAGACAGCCATGAACGACCGCGATCAGGAAACCCGCAGCCTTGGCCGCAAGCTTGGCGTGCTGGCCACGCTCGCCTTTCTGGCGCTGGGCTGGGTGAGTTTCGATTCGGTGCTTGAGCGCCGCGACAATCCAAACCGCAACCTGGTCGTCACTCAGGGGGCGCAAGAGCTGGTGCTCAAGCGCAACCGCTTCGGCCACTACCTGGCGCCGGGCGAGATCAACGGCCAGCCGGTGGTTTTTCTGCTCGATACCGGTGCGACCCAGGTCTCGGTGCCCGCCCATCTTGGCCCCCAGCTCGGGCTGCGGCCCGGCGCAGCGGGCTCGGTGATTACCGCCAATGGCAACGTCACGGTGCACCAGACCCGCATCGACACCCTGGCGCTCGGGCCCTTCGAGGTACGTAACGTGAGCGGCCATCTAAACCCCGGGATGCAGGGAGCAGAGATCCTGCTCGGAATGTCGGTGTTGCGCCACCTCGAATTCACCCAGCGCGGGGATACGCTCACCTTGCGCATCCCCGGGGCTTAGCGAAACCTCAGGCCTGCATGCTGGCCGGTCGGTAGGCCTGGATGATCGGCAGCAGCTGGCCGAAGATCTTCGGTGTGCCGGCGACGACGTTGCCGGTGGTGAGGAAGTTGCCTTCGCCCGAGAGGTCCGAGACCAGGCCGCCAGCTTCCTGGATGATCAGCGCGCCGGCTGCCATGTCCCACGGCGACAGGCCCATCTCCCAGAAGCCGTCCAGACGTCCGGCGGCGACATAGGCGAGGTCGAGCGCAGCTGCGCCCGGGCGGCGGATACCCGCTGTCTTCTGGGTAAGCTCCTTGAACATCGCCAGGTAGGCGTCGATCTGGTCGAACTTGCGGAACGGGAAGCCCGTGCCGATGAGTGCTTCATTGAGGCGCGCACGTCGCGACACGCGAATGCGGCGATCGTTGAGGAAGGCGCCGCTGCCGCGCGAGGCAGTGAACATCTCGTTGGTGTTCGGGTCGTAGATCACTGCGTGTTCGAGCACGCCGTTTTTTGTCTGTGCGATCGACACCGCGTATTGCGGGAAGCCATGGATGAAGTTGGTCGTGCCGTCGAGCGGATCGATGATCCAGTTGAACTCGCTCTCCTGACCATTGAGGGGGCCGGACTCACCCGACTCCTCTGCTAGAATCCCGTGCCCTGGAAAGGCGTCGCGCAGCACCTCGATGATGGCTTTTTCGGCAGCGTGGTCGACCTCGGTAACGAAGTCGTTCGGCGACTTGGACTGCACTGCCAGCAGTTCGAGCTGGGTCGAGGCCCGATTGATGACGGTCGCTGCGCGACGGGCGGCCTTGACGGCGATGTTCAGGGTGGGATGCATGCGAAGCGGTCTCGGTTAAAGAATGCGGGGCCTTCAGTGCGGTAGCGCGCCTGGCGCGCGCCGCGTCAGTCGGGCTGACCGGCAGAACTCGGAAAACACAGAATTTTAATATGAATCGCCCACTTGCGCTTGACCGCATCCGTATCGTGTTGTCGCGCACCACGCACCCCGGAAACATCGGTGCCGCCGCCCGTGCGATGAAAGTGATGGGCTTGCACGAGTTGTGGCTGGTGGCGCCGGAGTCCTTTCCCGACGAGGTCGCCAGCGCGCGCGCATCCGGCGCCGGCGACATCCTGGCGACGGCGCGGGTAGTGGACTGCTTGCAGGACGCACTTGCCGACACCGTCTTCTCGGCAGCGCTCACCGCGCGTCGGCGGGAGCTGTCCTTGCCGCGCATGCAGGCTCGCGACGCGGCGCTTGAAATCGTCGGGCGCTGCGCCGACGGACCGGTGGCGCTCGTCTTTGGTAACGAGACCAGTGGCCTGACCAACGAGGAGGTGGGGTTGTGCAGCCTGCCGGTGACCATTCCCACCAATCCCGACTTCTCTTCGTTGAACCTGGGGGCCGCGGTACAGGTGCTGGCGTATGAGTTGAGAATGGCGGCGATCGGTGCCGAGACCGTGCTTGAGCCCGACACCTTTGGCGAGCCCGCAACCCACGCCGATTTCGAGGGCTTCATGGCCCACCTCGAGCGCGCGGTGACGGCAAGCGGCTTTCATGACCCGGCCAACCCCAAGCGCCTGCTGCCGCGCATCCGCCGCCTGTTCAATCGCGTCCGTCTCGAGCGTGAAGAGGTGGCCATCCTGCGCGGGATGCTGACGACCTTCGAGCAACCCCGGCGACGTGGCTAGGCTTGGGCGCAGTCGCGTGCGCCTGTCCAGGCGTCGCAACTCGCCCCGGATGACCGGGCTTTGAATTCATCGCCTAAAGTCGATTAAAATAGTCGGGAATTGGTTCCGTGCCTTCCCGGCCGCAATCCTATCCGGAGTGTTTCTCGAAAATGTTCAGCCGCCTGCGTGAAGACCTCGCCAGTGTCCGTGAGCGCGACCCCGCCGCGCGTTCGACCTTGGAGGTGCTTACGTGTTATCCGGGCATCCATGCGTTGATGTTCCATCGCCTTGCGCACGCCGCGTGGACGCGGGAATGGCATTGGCTGGGGCGCTTCATCAGCCACATCGGGCGATTTCTGACCGGTATCGAGATTCATCCCGGGGCAGTGATCGGGCGTCGCGTCTTCATTGATCACGGCATGGGTGTGGTGATCGGCGAGACTGCGGAGATCGGTGACGACTGCACGATCTACCAGGGCGTGACCTTGGGCGGAACCTCGCTCTACCGCGGCGCCAAGCGACACCCGACGCTTGGCAAGGGCGTCGTGATCGGCGCCGGTGCAAAAGTGCTTGGCGGTTTTACCGTGGGCGATGGTGCCAAGGTCGGCTCCAACGCAGTAGTCGTCAAGCCCGTTCCGGCGGGCGTGACGGCAGTGGGCAATCCTGCGCGCCTGATCGATCCCGAGCGTGATGCCGCGCGCGAGAACAAGGCCGAGCAGATGGGTTTCAGTGCCTACGGCGTGACGCGCGACATGGATGATCCAGTGTCCAAGGCGCTGCACGGGTTGCTGGATCACTCGGTGGAGACCGACAGGCGCCTGCAGGCCATCATCGCCAGGCTGGAGGCGGCCGGGGTGAAACTTGACGAAGCGGTCGAGCGGGCCGATGACTTCGACGCAAGCCGTTTGTCGAGGATGGTGGACTGAGCGTACAAGGCCTCGTAGCCTGGCTGGCGAGTAGTTGACCGTTTTTGTCGGGATACGTATAGTCGACCGAAACGTTAAGGTATTCGCAGTGCGCGGCATTCATGCAGTCGCAGCGGGGCCGTTGGACATCCAGGAGCCGACATGAGATTGACGACCAAGGGACGTTTCGCCGTGACGGCGATGATCGATCTGGCCTCGCGCCAGGCCGAGGGGCCGGTTACGCTCGCCGGAATCGCAGAGCGTCAGCACATCTCGCTTTCCTACCTCGAGCAGTTGTTCGGCAAGCTGCGCCGACATCAGATCGTCAGTAGCGTCCGCGGCCCCGGTGGCGGCTACCGGCTTGCGCGCGAGATGGACGCCATTACCGTGGCCGACATCATCATCGCCGTGGACGAGCCGCTCGATGCCACCCAGTGTGGCGGCAAGGAAAATTGCCATGATGCGCATCGCTGCATGACGCACGACCTGTGGGCCAACCTCAATAAGCGCATGTACGCCTATCTCGACTCGGTCACGCTCGAGGCCTTGGTGAATCGTCAGGTGCGCCCTGATGCCGACATGGCGGTGCTCAAGAACATCCGCCGTCGCGCTACGCTTGCGCTGCATGCAAGCGCGGTTGCCTGAGAGTTCGTCGATGAGTTTCGCACCGGTCTATCTCGACTGGAACGCCACCACGCCGCTCGACGAGGTCGTGCGCGAGGCGATGCTGCCCTGGCTGGGTGTGGGTGAGCAGGCGCGCTTCGGCAATGCATCGAGCCGGCATGAGTACGGCCGCCAGGCGCGCGCCGCGATAGACGAGGCGCGGGTGCGCGTGGCATCGGCGGTCGGTGCGCATGCTACCGAGGTGGTCTTTACCAGCGGTGGCTCGGAAGCCAACAACCTCTTCCTCAAGGGCGCGGCGGGTGTGTTCAAGCCGGCGCTGCTTGCGATCAGTGCCATCGAGCACCCTTGCGTACGCGAGCCAGCTCGCCAGTTGCAGCGTGGTGGATGGGCGCTGCGCGAGATCGGCGTGGATGCGCAGGGGCTGGTCGATGAAGCCTCCTGGCAAGCAGTCCTGGCAGACCGGCCGCGCCTCGTCTCGGTGATGATGGCCAACAACGAGACCGGCGTCGTGCAGGACCTTGCACGCATGGCTGCGCAGGCCCGCACGGTGGGCGCATGGGTTCATACCGATGCGGTACAGGCCGTGGGCAAGCTTGAAGTCGATTTCCGCACGCTCGGCGTGCATGCGCTGAGCCTGTCGGCGCACAAGATCGGCGGCCCGCTCGGGGCGGGAGCCTTGATCGTCGACAAGCGGGTCGAGCTCACGCCCCTGATCGCAGGCGGCGGCCAGGAGCGCGGATTGCGCTCGGGCACCGAAAACGTGGCCGCGATCGTGGGCTTCGGAGTGGCCTGTGAGCGTGCACGGGCGGCCCAGGCGCAAGAAGCGCAGCGGCTTGGCGCGCTGCGTGAAGAACTCGAGCGTGGGCTGCTGCAGTGCGGTGCATCGATCTTCTCGGCTCAGGCCCCGAGGCTGCCGAATACCGTTTTCTTTGCCATCGGTCAGATCGACGGCGAAACCCTGGTTGCCAAGCTCGATCGTGCGGGCTTTGCCTGCGCAAGCGGTTCGGCCTGCTCGAGCGCCAATCCCGAGCCCTCTCACACACTGTTGGCGATGGGTGTGGAGCGCGGCCTGGCGCGAGCGGCGGTGCGCATCAGCCTCGGTCGCGACACGACGGCGGAGCAGGTGCGCGCATTCCTGGCCGCGCTTGCAGGTGTGACCGACAATCTCAGGAATCTGGCCTCGGTTGCAGCTTGACCGCGACTGCCCGGCACGACACCCAATACTCGAACAACGACTCTGCGGAGAGACTGAATGAAGTTCCCGATCTACCTCGACTACTCGGCCACGACCCCGGTGGATCCCCGAGTGGCGGAAAAGATGATTCCCTGGCTTACCGAGCACTTCGGCAACCCGGCCAGCCGCTCCCACGCCTACGGCTGGGCTGCGGAGGAGGCCGTCGAGACGGCGCGCGAGCAGGTCGCCGCGCTGGTCAATGCCGACCCCAAGGAGATCATCTGGACCTCGGGTGCGACGGAGTCGAACAACCTGGCCATCAAGGGTGCTGCGCACTTCTACAAGGGCAAGGGCAAGCACGTCATCACCCTCAAGACCGAACACAAGGCAGTGCTCGACACCGTGCGCGAACTCGAGCGCGAAGGCTTCGAGGCGACTTATCTCGACGTGCAGGAGAATGGCCTTGTCGATCTGGAGGCCCTCAAGGCTGCGATTCGTCCCGACACCATTCTGATCTCGGTGATGTTTGTCAACAACGAGGTCGGTGTCATCCAGCCGATCGCGGAGATCGGTGAGCTGTGCCGCGAGAAGGGTATCGTCTTCCATGTGGACGCCGCGCAGGCGACGGGCAAGATCGGGATCGACCTTGCTGCGCTCAAGGTGGACCTGATGAGCTTCAGTGCCCACAAGACTTACGGTCCCAAGGGCATTGGCGCGCTGTATGTGCGGCGCAAGCCGCGTGTGCGCCTGGAGGCGCAGATGCACGGCGGCGGCCATGAGCGCGGCCTGCGCTCGGGCACCCTGGCCACGCATCAGATCGTCGGCATGGGCGAAGCCTTCCGTCTTGCGCGCGAGGAGATGGGTGTGGAGAACGAGCGCATTCGCCGCTTGCGCGACAAGTTGCTGGCCGGGCTCACAGACATCGAGGCAACCTATGTCAACGGCGACCTCGAGCAGCGCGTTCCGCACAACCTCAATATTTCCTTCGCCTACGTCGAGGGCGAGTCGCTGATCATGGCCATCAAGGAGATCGCCGTGTCCTCGGGTTCGGCCTGCACCTCGGCGAGCCTGGAGCCCTCCTACGTGCTGCGCGCATTGGGGCGCAATGACGAGCTTGCCCACAGTTCCATTCGTTTCTCGATCGGGCGCTTCACCACGGAAGAAGAAGTGGACTACACCATCGACCTGCTGCGTCGCAAGATCGGCAAGCTGCGCGAGCTGTCGCCGCTGTGGGAGATGTACAAGGATGGCGTTGACCTCGACACCGTGCAGTGGGCCGCGCACTGAGATCGCTGCGAACACGGCTCGAACGAAGCTGAAACTCGAAAGCGCCGCGGCAGATGGCCGCGGTCGGAATAAAGTAGATATCCCCTGACGGAGAAAGAACATGGCCTACAGTGAAAAGGTCCTCGACCACTACGAAAACCCCCGCAATGTCGGCTCGTTCGGCAAGGACGAGGAGGGCGTGGCCACCGGCATGGTGGGCGCGCCGGCCTGTGGCGACGTGATGAAGCTGCAGATCAAGGTCGGCAAGGACGGCGTCATCGAGGACGCCAAGTTCAAGACATACGGCTGCGGCTCGGCAATTGCGTCGAGTTCGCTGGTGACCGAGTGGGTCAAGGGCAAGACGCTGGACCAGGCGCTCGAGATCAAGAACACCGAGATTGCCGAAGAGCTCGCCCTGCCGCCGGTCAAGATCCATTGCTCCATCCTCGCTGAGGATGCGATCAAGGCGGCGGTTGCCGACTACAAGAAGAAACACGAAGCCTGAGCTTGTTTACGAACACAGGAGGAACCATGGGCGTAACGCTGTCAGAATCCGCTGCTCGTCACGTGTCGAACTTCATTGCCAAGCGTGGCAAGGGTGTCGGCATCCGACTCGGCGTGAAGACCTCCGGCTGCTCGGGCATGGCCTACAAGCTTGAGTTTGTCGACGGTACCGAGGACGAGGACCTCGTCTTCGAGAGCCATGGCGTCAAGGTTGTGGTCGACCCCAAGAGCCTGGCCTATCTTGAAGGCACCGAACTGGACTTCGTGAAGGAAGGGCTCAACGAAGGCTTCAAGTTCAACAACCCGAACGTCAAGGACCAGTGCGGCTGCGGCGAGAGCTTCAACGTCTGAGCCGCACACGATGAGCATCGACCTTACGCAGGACTTTTTCGCCCTGTTCGGCCTGCCGCGCCGTTTCAAGCTCGACGAAACCGCGCTCGAGCAGGCGTGGCATGGCCTGCAGGCTCAGGTGCACCCTGATCGCCACGCCCACCTGTCCGACCTCGAGAAACGGCTGTCCATGCAGTGGGCGACGCGGGTGAACGAGGGCTTCCGCACTTTGCGCAAGCCGCTTGCACGCGCTCAGTACCTGCTTGAGCTGGCTGGCGTCGATACGGCGCTCGAGACCAATACCGCCATGTCGCCGGCGTTCCTGATGGAGCAGATGGAGTGGCGCGAGGCGGTCGAGGAGGCAGGGGCGGCCGCCGAGATCAGCGAACTCGAGGACTTGCATCGGCGCCTGCTCGCCCATGCGCGCGAAGTGCGCGCGCAACTCGCCCAACAACTCGATGACGATCACGACTTCGAAGGAGCGGCCGACACCGTGCGCCGGCTCATGTTCATCGACAAGCTCCAGCAAGAAATCGACGAGGCGCTGATCGCCCTCGAGAACTGAAAAGAACGCACGGAAACTAGCTGATGGCCCTGTTGCAGATCGCTGAACCCGGCATGTCTCCCGAGCCGCACAAGCACCGGCTCGCGGTAGGCATCGACCTCGGTACCACCAATTCGCTCGTTGCGACCGTCCGTAACGGGATTGCCGTGTGCCTGCCCGATGAGAGTGGGCGGACGATGCTGCCTTCGGCGGTCCGTTACCGCAGCGACGGCAGCCTTGAGGTCGGCCGGGCTGCGCTCGAAGCCCAGGCGGTCGATCCTCGTAACACGATCGTCTCGGTCAAGCGCTTCATGGGTCGTGGGCTCAAGGATGTTGCGCACATCGAAGCCATGCCTTACGACTTCGAGGACAGCCCCGGCATGGTGCGCCTGAGGACCGTGCAAGGCGTCAAGAGCCCGGTCGAGGTTTCGGCCGAGATCCTGCGTCGGTTGCGCGAGCGTGCGGAGGCCAGCCTTGGCGGGCCGCTCGTAGGGGCGGTCATCACGGTGCCGGCCTATTTTGACGATGCACAGCGCCAGGCGACCAAGGATGCTGCGCGCCTGGCCGGGATCGACGTGTTGCGCCTGCTCAACGAGCCCACCGCCGCGGCAGTCGCATATGGCCTGGACAATGCTGCCGAAGGCGTCTATGCGGTCTATGACCTCGGCGGCGGCACATTCGACCTGTCCATCCTCAAGCTCTCGCGCGGCGTCTTCGAGGTGTTGTCGACCAATGGCGATGCGGCCCTGGGCGGCGATGACTTCGACCACCGTCTGTTCTGCTGGATTCTCGACAAGGCGCGCATCTCGCCGCCTTCGCTCGAGGATGCACGTCGTCTGCAGATGAAGGCGCGCGAGGCGAAGGAGCTTCTCACCGCCTGCGAGCAGGCACCCGTCCACGTCAGGCTGGCCTCGGGCGAGGAGGTGGATCTTGTCGTCAGCCGCGACGAGTTCGCGGAAATGACCCAGCCCCTCGTGCAGAAGACCTTGGGCCCGGTGCGCAAGGCCTTGCGTGACGCGGGGCTCGCTCCGGACGAAGTCAAGGGCGTGGTCATGGTCGGCGGCGCCACCCGCATGCCCCACATCCAGCGTGCCGTGGCGCGCTACTTCGGCCAGGAGCCGCTCACCAATCTGGACCCCGACAAGGTCGTCGCGCTGGGCGCCGCGATGCAGGCGAACGTACTTGCCGGCAACCGTGCGGCGGAGGACGACTGGTTGCTGCTCGATGTCATTCCTCTTTCGCTCGGTCTGGAGACCATGGGAGGGCTGGTCGAGAAGGTCATTCCGCGCAATTCGACGCTCCCCAGCGCTCGCGCGCAGGAATTCACCACCTTCAAGGATGGCCAGACCGCGATGGCTTTCCATGTCGTCCAGGGCGAGCGCGAGCTCGTCGCCGACTGCCGCTCGCTCGCTCGCTTCGAACTGCGCGGCATTCCACCGATGGTGGCGGGCGCAGCCCGTATTCGTGTCAGCTTCCAGGTTGATGCGGATGGTCTGCTGTCGGTGTCCGCGCGCGAGATGTCCTCGGGCGTCGAGGCAAGCGTACTCGTCAAGCCATCCTATGGGCTGTCCGACGAGGAGATCGCCGGCATGCTGAGATCGGGTGTCGAGCACGCTGGCGAAGACATGCGCGCGCGCGCGCTGCGCGAGCAACAGGTCGAGGCAGAGCGTGTGATCGAGGCGACAGAACACGCGCTGGACAAGGATGGCGGACTGCTGGCAGTGCACGAACGTGACGCCATCCTGACAGCGATCGTTAACCTGCGCGCCTTGCTTGCCGGCGACGACCATCGTGCGATCAAGGCGAGCATCGACGCTCTCGCGCGCGCCACCGACGACTTTGCTGCACGCCGCATGGACAACAGCATCCGCACTGCGCTCGCCGGCCACAAGGTCGACGAACTCGAACTCTGATCCGAACACATCATGACCCAGATCATCGTCCTACCTCACGTCGAACTCTGCCCCGACGGCAGTGTGATCGAAGCGACTCCCGGCACAACCGTTTGCGACAGCCTGCTGGAGCACGGTATCGACATCGAGCACGCGTGCGAGAAGTCCTGTGCTTGCACGACCTGTCATGTCATCGTGCGCGAGGGCTTCGAATCGCTGAACGAGGCAACCGAGGACGAGGAGGACCTGCTCGACAAGGCCTGGGGACTCGAGCCGCAATCCCGCCTGTCATGTCAGGCCGTGGTCGGCGAGGCTGCGCTCGTGGTCGAGATTCCCCGCTATACGATCAACATGGCTCGCGAAGGAAAGCACTGACATGAAGTGGACCGAGGTGGAAGAAATCGCCATTCAGCTTGCCGACGCACACCCCGATGTTGACCCGACGCGGGTGAACTTCGTCGATCTGATGAACTGGGTGCTGGCCTTGCCGGAGTTCGACGACGACCCCAAGCGCTGTGGCGAGCGCATCCTCGAAGGCATTCAGCAGGCCTGGATCGACGAGCTCGCTTGAGTGCGCGCGCGACAGCGCCTCAGTAGGCGCTGCGTGCCGCGCTGTCAGTGGTCTCGTTCAGGTCCAGCCAGTAATGGCCAATGAGGCCGATGGCGCGCTCGAAGCGTTCGAAATCCACGGGTTTGCGGATGTAGCTGTTGGCGCCCAGGCTATAGGCCTGGCGCAGGTCCAGGCTCTCACAGGAGGTGGTCAGCACGACCACTGGCAGGGTGGCTGTGCGCTCGTCGGCGCGGATCCGGCGCAGCACCTCCAGCCCGTCGATGCGGGGAAGCTTCAGGTCAAGGAGGACGACGACGGGCAGCGGATTCGCGTGGCGGCTGCCATTGGCCTCGAGACCGAAAAGGTAATCCACGGCCTCGACGCCATCGTGTGCGACCACGACAGGCGCCTCTATCTGGTTCTTACCCAATGCGCGCAAGGTCAGGGTCTCGTCGTCGGGGTTGTCTTCGACAAGCAGGATGGGGCGCGCAGTTGCCATGTTGGATTCCTTGTGGCTCGTGCCCGCCCGATCTCGAACCGGGCAAGGCGATCTAGAGGTCCTCCCTGCGAAGCAGGAAGATCGAGTCATCCCCGCCAGCGGTCGACAGCCAGGTAAAGGGCAGGTCGGGGAAGGCGTCTTCGACGAGGTGGCGATTATGCCCGACTTCTACAGCGAGGATGCCATTCGGATTGAGGTGATCGCGTGCCTGAGCGAGCAGGGTACGCACGACATCCAGCCCGTCTTCGCCCGCGGCGAGGGCCATCTGCGGCTCGTGGAGATACTCCGCAGGCAGTTCGTCCATCGATTCGGCCGTGACGTAAGGTGGATTGCTCAGGATCAGATCGAAGCTGCGACCTTCAAGTCCGGAGAACACGTCGCTATGGACAAGCTCGACCCTCTCGCTCAGACCATAGTCGTTCACGTTCAGATGCGCCAGTTCAAGCGCATCCTCGGACAGGTCCGCCCCGGTGATGTCCGCGTTGGGGAATGCATGAGCCATCAGGATGGCCAGGCACGCCGATCCGGTGCACATGTCGAGTGCGCTGTGCACCGCTTCGGGCTCCTCGATCCAGGGGGCGAGCCCATCTTCAAGCAACTCGGCAAAGAATGAACGCGGCACGATGACGCGCGGATCGACGGTGAAACGGAAGTCACCCAGCCAGGCTTCGCCAAGAATGTAAGCCGTGGGGATGCGCTCGTCCGCGCGTTGTTCGATGGCTTCGAGCACTGAAACGCGCTCCTCGCTCGGTATGCACGCATCGAGAAAGGGTTCGAGCCTGTTCAGCGGTAGCGCGAGCGTGCCGAGGATGAGCCAGACCGCCTCGTCGTAGGTGTCGGAAACGCCATGGCCGCAGAAGATGCCGGCACGGTTGAAGCGCGTCACGGCATAGCGCAGCCAGTCGCGCACGGTGACCAGCTCGGCGAGCGGTCCATGTTCGTGGCCATGGTCGTGCTCATGATCATGTTCGTCCTGCGCTTGCTCGAAGTGATTGTCTTGCATGGTTTTTCCGGCGAAGAGGTTGGTCGTGCCCGATAGGAGTCAGCCCGCGGGCTGGAGCAGGGCAGCAAGCGTGCGTTCGTAGATCGCGGACAACGGTTCGACTGCGTCAATGGCGACGCACTCATTGATCTTGTGAATGGTGGCGTTGACTGGCCCGAACTCGACCACCTCCGGGCAGATATCGGCAATGAAGCGGCCGTCCGACGTGCCGCCGGTGGTCGACAGCTCGGTGGTGACGCCGACGGTGTCGTGGATGGCAGCCGACAGTGCCCTTACCAACTGCCCTCGGCCAGTGATGAAGGGCTTGCCGGACAGATGCCAGTCGATCTCGTAGTCGAGGCGATGGCGGTCGAGGATCTCGCAGGTGCGACGCTTGAGATCATCCGCAGTCGACACCGAGCCGAAGCGGAAGTTGAACAGCACCTCGCACACGCCCGGAATGACGTTGTTGGCACCCGTGCCGGCGTGGATGTTCGACACCTGCCAGGTGGTCGGCGGGAAGAACTCGTTGCCCTCATCCCAGCGGATGGCGGCGAGTTCGGCCAGTGCCGGGGCGAAGAGGTGAATGGGATTGCGTGCGAGCTGCGGGTAGGCTACATGCCCTTGCAGCCCCTTGACGCGAAGCGTGCCCGAGAGCGAACCACGGCGGCCGTTCTTGATCATGTCGCCAAGCGTACTGACCGAGGTCGGCTCCCCGACGATG
Organism: Thauera sp. 28; assembly: GCF_000310145.2. Classification (GTDB taxonomy): domain Bacteria; phylum Pseudomonadota; class Gammaproteobacteria; order Burkholderiales; family Rhodocyclaceae; genus Thauera; species Thauera mechernichensis. The sequence continues at coordinate 11,787 of NZ_AMXA01000040.1, read as the reverse complement.
CAGTAGTCGATGCGCTCGCCGCGGGCTGCCAATGCCTCCACCACCTTGACCGTGCCATGGGTGGCGACCCCTTCCTCGTCCGAGGTCAGCAGCAGCGCGATGCTGCCTTCATGATCAGGGCAGGCGCTGACGAAGCGTTCGATTGCGGTTACGAAAGCAGCGAGCGAGGTCTTCATGTCCGCAGCGCCACGCCCGTAAAGAAGGCCGTCGCGCAGGTTCGGCTCGAACGGGGGCGTATCCCAGGCTGCGGCAGGGCCGGGCGGCACCACGTCGGTGTGGCCGGCGAGGCATAGCACCGGTGCCTGGCTGCCGCGGCGCGCCCACAGGTTCGACACGCCACCGGTGTCGATGCGTTCGCAGGTAAAACCCTGCGCCTGCAGGCGTGCGGAGATGAGGTCGAGGCAGCCGGCGTCCTCAGGGGTGACCGAGGGACGGGCGATGAGCTCGCAGGCGAGGGTGAGCGTCGGGGTATGGTTGGCGTGCATGTGAAGAGTCGGTTGGGGGAGTATGGCGCGGTGGCGCGGCATGCCGCGCCCCTGACGCTCAGTTGTTGCTCATGTCGAGGGTGAATTCCTTGAAGGACGCCCCCTCTTCGTTGATGCCCTCGAAGTCCAGCGCCTTGCCTTCGCGCGCGCTCTTCAACGAGGGCGACTCGGGTTCGTTGATCTGGGCATTGTTGATCAGCCAGTGGAGGTTGGTTGGCGAGTCGGCATTGGCGAGTGCCTCCTCCAGGGTGATCGTCTTTTCGGTGTAGAGCTGGTACAGCGCCTGCTCGAAGGTCTGCGAGCTTGGCGCCAGGGATTGCTCCATGGCCTCCTTGATGCCGTTGAGCTCGCCGCGCTCGATCAGCTCGCTGATGTGGCGCGTGTTCATCAGGATCTCGACCGCGGGTACGCGCTTGCCGTCAGGCTTGCGCACGAGGCGCTGGGAGACGATGCAGCGCAGCGCGACGGCAAGATCGAGGTAAAGGAGCTGGCGGTTCTCGATCGGGAAGAAGTTCACGATGCGGTTGAGCGCGTGGTACGCGTTGTTCGCGTGCAGGGTCGCCAGGCATAGGTGGCCTGTCTGTGCGTACGATATGGCGGCCTGCATGGTCTCGCGGTCGCGAATTTCGCCGATCAGGATGCAGTCAGGCGCCTGGCGCATCGCGTTGCGCAGAGCTTCGTTCCAGCTCAGCGTATCGATCCCGACCTCGCGCTGATTGACCACCGACTTGCGATGCTTGAACAGGTACTCGATGGGGTCCTCGACCGTGAGGATGTGGCCACTGCGGTTGCGGTTGCGGTGGTCGAGCATCGACGCCAGCGTGGTCGATTTGCCCGAACCGGTGGCGCCGACCACGAGGATCAGGCCGCGCTTGTCCATCACCACCTCGGTCAGCACCGCAGGCAGGCCGAGTGACTGCACTTCCGGGATGTCGCTCTGGATGTAACGCACGACGATCGCCATCGAATTGCGCTGCCAGAAGACGTTGATACGGAAGTTGCCCAGGTCCCGGCGCCCGAACGAGAGGTTGAGTTCCCGGTCGCGCTCGAGCGCGGCGATCTGCGAAGGGGTGATCGCTTCCTGGATGATGCGCTGGATCATCAGCGGGTCCATGACCTGCTGGTTGATCGGCATGGTGTGGCCCTGGATCTTGATGTGGATCGGGGCGCCTGCGGTGATGAAGATGTCCGAGGCCTTCTTTTCGGCCATGAGCTGGAAAAGGCTGTCGAAAATCATGGCTTCGGACTCCTGCGAAGGTTGTGCGTGGGGGCACGCAGCCCCCGGCTGCGATGTGCGGCTTACGCTCCGCGCAGCAGTTCGTTGATGGCAGTCTTGGCGCGCGTCTGGGCATCCACCTTCTTGACGATCACCGCGCAGTACAGGCTGTACTTGCCGCATGCCGAGGGCAGGCTGCCCGGAACGACCACCGCGCCGGCCGGCACACGGCCGTAGGTGACGGTGCCGGTCTCGCGATCATAGATCTTGGTGCTCTGGCCGATGTACACGCCCATCGACAGCACGGCGTTCTCCTCGATGATGACGCCTTCCACGACCTCGGAGCGGGCGCCTACGAAAACGTTGTCCTCGATGATCACCGGGCCGGCTTGCACCGGTTCGAGCACGCCACCGATACCGACGCCGCCAGACAGGTGCACATTCTTGCCGATCTGCGCGCACGAACCGACGGTCGCCCAGGTGTCGACCATCGTGCCTTCGTCGACGTAGGCGCCGATATTCACGTACGAGGGCATCAGCACCACGTTCTTGCCGATGAAGCTGCCCTTGCGGGCCACGGCCGGGGGAACGACGCGGAAGCCGCCATCGCGGAACTGATCCGGCGTGTAGTCGCCAAACTTGGTCGCGACCTTGTCGAAGAAGTTGAGGCCGCCGGCCTGCACCACTTCGTTGTCGCGCAGGCGGAAGGAAATGAGCACCGCCTTCTTGATCCACTGGTTGACCACCCACTGGCCATCCTTTTTCTCGGCCACGCGCAGGGTGCCGGCATCGAGGCCTGCGATCACCTGCTCGACCGCGTCACGGATCTCGGCCGGAGCGGAGGTGGGCGAAAGGCTGGCGCGGTTTTCGAAGGCGTCGTCGATGATCTGTTGCAGAGCGTGCATTGGGGGTTTCTCTCTCAGAGGGTTTTGCAGAAATCGATGATGCGCTCGGCGGCTTCGACGCACTCGTGTGTATCGGCCACCAGCGCAATGCGGACGAAGCCGGCGCCCGGGTTGACGCCCTGGGCCTCGCGCGCGAGATAGCTGCCGGGCAGGACCGTCACATTATATTCAGCCTGCAGCCTGCGGGCGAACTCGGTGTCCGGCAATGGCGTACGTACCCAGTAGTAGAAGCCGGCATCGGGCAATTGAACGGGAAGGTAGGGGCGCAGCATGGGCGTGACGCGAGCAAACTTGTCGCGATAGAGACGGCGGTTCTCCTCGACGTGGGTCTCATCGTTCCATGCTGCCACCGAGGCGGCCTGGACCGCGGGGCTCAAGGCGCAACCGTGGTAGGTCCGGTAGAGCAGGAAGTTCTTGAGGATGCGCGCATCGCCGGCGACGAAGCCCGAGCGCATCCCGGGGACGTTGGAGCGCTTGGACAGGCTGGAGAACATGACGATATTGCGGAAGTCGGTGCGCCCCAGGCGCCATGCGGCTTCCAGGCTGCCGATCGGTTTGGCGTGGTCGTCGAAGTAGATCTCCGAGTAGCATTCGTCGGCCGCGATGACGAAGCCGTGACGGTCCGACAGCTCAAAAAGGGTCTTCCACTCGTCGAGCTTGAGCAGGCGACCGGTGGGGTTGCCGGGCGAACAGACGTAGACGAGCTGGATGTCCCGCCAGGTCGCGTCGTCGATCGCCGCGAAGTCCGAACCGAAGCCGTTCTCGGGCAGGTTATTGATGAAGAGTGGCTCGGCGTTGGCAAGCAGGGCAGCGCCTTCGTAGATCTGATAGAACGGATTTGGGCACAGCACCTTGGCGCCAGGGCGACTGCCATCGACCACGCACTGTGCGAAGGCGAAGAGCGCCTCGCGCGTACCCGCCACCGGTATGACCTGGGTGGCGGGGTCGACCTGCGGCAGCCCGAAACGGCGCTCGAGCCAGTGGGCGATCGCGCCGCGCAGGGCATCCGAGCCCAGCGTCGCCGGATAGCTGGACAGCCCGCCCAGGTTGTCCGCCAGGGTCTGGCGGATGAAGCCGGGGGTGGGGTGCTGCGGCTCGCCGATCGACAGGCGGATCGGCTTCAGGTGCGCGGGTGGCTCGATGCCGGCAAACAGTGCGCGCAGCTTCTCGAACGGGTAGGGCTGCAGTCGGGCGAGGTTTGGATTCACTTTGATACGGATCGGGTACGCGCCGGGCGCGTCCGCGCGAAGTCGGTAGGGGCGGAAATGTTATCATGCGAAGCCTCTGCGCCCGTCCGTGGCGGCGCTGCCACGCTCTCGCCCCTGCCTGTTTCCCGAAGTGCGCCTCTCCAAGCTCAAACTCGCCGGCTTCAAGACCTTTGTCGATCCGACGACCGTGCTCACCCCGGGTAGCCTGGTCGGCGTGGTGGGACCGAACGGTTGCGGCAAATCCAACATCATCGATGCCGTGCGCTGGGTGCTGGGTGAGACTCGCGCGTCGGCGCTGCGCGGCGAGTCGATGCAGGACGTCATCTTCAACGGTTCGACCACGCGCAAGGCGGTATCGCGCGCCAGCGTCGAGCTGGTGTTCGACAACGCCGAGGGCAAGGCGGCCGGGCAGTGGTCGCGTTATGCAGAAATCTCGGTCAAGCGCGTGCTCGACCGCTCGGGCGAGTCCACCTACCACATCAATGGCGTCCATGTCCGGCGCAAGGATGTGATCGACCTTTTCCTGGGTACCGGGCTCGGGCCGCGAGCCTACGCGATCATCGAGCAGGGCATGATCTCGCGCATCATCGAGGCGCGGCCAGAGGATATTCGCGGCTTCCTGGAAGAAGCCGCTGGGGTGACCAAGTATCGCGAGCGCCGCAAGGAGACCGAGGGGCGGCTGCGCGACGCGCGCGATAACCTTGCCCGCCTCGACGATATCCGCATGGAGCTGGGCGAACGCATCGCCCACCTCGAGGCGCAGGCCGAAGTGGCAGCGCGCTACAACGCCCTCAACGGTGCGCATGTGCAGAAGCAGCAGCTGCTCTGGTTGCTCAAGCGTAACGAGGCGCGCACCGAACTCGAGCGCAGCCGCGCTGAGCTGGGTGAAGCCAGCGCGCGCATCGACGCCGACAACGCGCGCCTGCAGGAACTCGAGGGGCGCGTCGAAGCGGCACGCGATGCCCAGTTCGCAGCGTCGGAAGCCGTGCATGTCGCGCAAGGCGATCTGTTTGCAGTGAGTGCGGAGGTGGCACGCCTCGAGACCGAACTCCAGCACGTCGGCGAGGCCCGCAAGCGGCTGGAGGCTCGGCTTGCCCAGCTCGAACTCGACGATGCGCACTGGCGCGCGCGCGCCAGTGCGCTGGGCGAGGATCAGGCGCGTTGGGAGGCGCTCGCCGAGAATGCCGCCCTGCGTGCCGAGCACGCCGAGGCGCGTCATGCAGAGGTCAGTGAGCGCCTGCCCGAACTCGACGCCGCCCGCCAGGCGGCCGACACCACCGTCGGCGCAGCACGGCGCGAACTGGCCCACACCGAGCAACAGCTGCGCGTCGAGGACGCCAACCGCAACAGTGCCGTTCGTGCGCTCGATGCATTGGCGCAGCGGCGCGCCAGGCTGGAGGCCGAGCAGGGTGCGATCGTCGGCCCCGATGAGCGGGCGATAGCGGAACGCGAGGCTCGCCTGGAGTACATGGAAGATGAGCTCGAGACCTTGCAGCAAGCGCTTGCCAACGAACAGGCACGACTGCCGGATATCCAGGCCCGGCTCAAGGCGGCGCTGGACCATGAGCGCATGGTCCAGCGCCGGCTGACCGAGCTGCGTGCCCGTCGCGATGCGCTGGCGCAGCTCCAGGCCCGACTGCAGGCGCAGGGCAAGCTGGGAGACTGGCTCAAGCGTCATGGGCTGGATGGCCTGACCCCTTTGTGGAAACACTTACGCGTCGAGCAGGGTTGGGATACGGCGGTGGAGGCGGTGCTGCGAGAACGCCTGGCGGCGCTGCTTGCTGTCGACGCCGAGGCGGCGCTGGCGGCTGCGCGGGTTGTGCTCGACGAGGCTCCGCCCGAATCGCTGGCCATTGTGCTCTTGCCGGCGACAGAGGGTGGCGTAGCTGCGGACTTTTCCGCCCCCGGCCTACGGCCGCTGGAGGCGCTGGTCGACGTCACCGATCCCGGCTTGCGACCGCTGATCGCAGGCTTCCTGCACGGCAGCTGGGCAGCCGAGCACCTCGAGGAGTGGCTACCCCGGCGGGCCGAACTGCCCGCGGGCGTGACGCTGGTCGGCCCGCGTGGGCAGGTGCTGGATCGCAACGCATTGCGTCACTTCGCGGTGGACAGCCGTACTCATGGCGTGATCGAGCGCCAGCGCGAGATCGACATGCTCGCAGCGGAGCAGGCCACCCTCGAGGACGAAGCCAGCATTGCCCATGACGCGCTGGCGGCTGCAGAAGCGCATGCTGCCGCACTGCAGGAGCGTGTCGCGGAACTACGCCGGGACTTGCAGGCGCGGCAGGCAGGCGTACATGCCGAACAGGTCGAGCTGCTCAAGCTCAGCCAGGCGCGCAGTCGCGCGGATGAGCGCCGTGGCCAGCTTGCGCGCGACCTCGACGACATCGTTCAGCTGGAGGCGATCGAGCGCGAACATCTGTCGCGAGCCGAGCTGGAGCAGGCTCGCGCGGTCGAGCTCGCCGACATGCAACGCGCACGGCTGGATGCGGCGGGCGAGGTCCTGCGCGAGCGCGAGCAGGCGCTGCGTGAAGCACGTGCGCTCGAGCAGGCAACTGGCCGCGACCTGCAGGAGGCACGCTTTTCGGCACGCGAGTGCGACGGCAAGCTCGAGGACATTGCACGCAACCGACAGCTTGCGGACGAGCAACTCGCGCGTATCGCGAATGAGGCGGTGGTGCGTCGGGGCGAACTCGAAGCGGCCGACGATCGCCGCAGCGTGGAAGCCCTGCACGAGGCGCTTGCGCTGCGTGGCAGCCGCGAGGCCGCGCTCGGGGTACGCAGGGATGCGCTCGAGGAGGCCAGTGCGGCCCTGCGTCAGGCCGAGGAACTGCGTATGCGCACCGAACATGAGGCGGCGCCAGTGCGGGTCAGGGTCGGCGAACTGCGCCTGGCGGTACAGGCGGCCGAACTTGCAGTGAGCCAGCATGAAGAGCGCCTGCGCGAGGTCGCCGCCGACGAGGACGCGCTTGCGCCGCTGCTTACGCCAGAGCTCAAGGAGAACGGCCTGCAGCGCGAGGTGGCGCGCCTGGCGCGGGAGATTGCCGAGCTTGGGGCGGTGAATCTCGCTGCACTGGATGAATTGCGGACGGCTTCGGAACGCAAGGGCTATCTCGACACTCAGACCGAAGATCTCTTGCTGGCGATCGACACCCTCGAGGATGCGATCCGCCGTATAGACCGCGAAACACGCGAGCAACTGCAGGACACCTACAATACGGTCAATCGGCAGTTCGGCACGCTCTTCCCGCAGCTTTTCGGCGGCGGGCGTGCCGAACTGGTGCTGACGGGCGAGGAAATCCTCGATGCGGGCATCCAGATCGTGGCGCAACCGCCGGGCAAGAAGAACACCTCGATACACCTGCTGTCCGGCGGCGAGAAGGCGCTGACGGCGATCGCGCTGGTGTTCTCGATGTTCCAGCTCAATCCGGCGCCGTTCTGCATGCTTGACGAGGTCGATGCCCCGCTGGACGATACGAACACCGAGCGCTACGCGAACATGGTCAAACGCATGTCATCGCAGACACAGTTCATCTTCATCAGTCACAGCAAGATCACGATGGAGTTCGCACAGCAGCTGGTCGGCGTGACGATGCAGGAACAAGGGGTGTCGAGGGTGGTGGAAGTGGACATCGAGGAAGCGCTGCGCCTGGCGGAGCCGGCGGCAGCCTGAGGCATGGGAATACACGGGGTCATTCGGGAACATACATGGACAGCGAACTTCAGATTGCGCTGATTGGAGCAGGGCTTGCCGCGGTCGTCTTGATCGTTGGCTACAACAAGTGGCAGGAGCGCAAGCATCGCCGTCAGGCCGAACGTGCGTTCAAGTCCGAGCACCGCGACGTCTTGCTCGAGCCGCGCACCGACGGTGCTGCAGCCGACGAGCGCCGCGAGCCGGGACTTGGGCTCGACGAGTCGCCGCGCCGCTTCAGCGAGGCGCCGGTCAAGCGCAGCGTGCCCGAGATTCCGAACTTTCTGGATGAGCGCGCCGACTGCGTCATCCGCCTGGAGGCCATCGAGGCGCTCGATGTGCACAAAGTCTGGGCGGCGCAGGCCGAGCAGCTCGCGGGCGTGAACAAGCCCGTGCGTTGGTTCGGGTTCAACGATGCGCAGAACGTCTGGCAAGCGCTCGGTCCGAACAGTGCAGGCGCCTGCCACTGGTTTTGCGCTGCGCTGCAGCTGGTAGATCGCCAGGGCTCGATCGGCGAAGGCGATTTCCTGCGCTTCACCGGTGGTGTGCAGCGTGTGGCGGATGCGGTGATGGCTCTGCCGCCCGGATTGCCGCAGCGCGCCGATACCTTGCGCAATGCGACCGAACTCGACCGCTTCTGCGCCGACGTGGACGTCCAGATCGGTGTCAACGTCGTTGCACGCGACGGCCAGTTTGAGGGCCGTGCGATCCAGCAGCTCGCCGAACGCCACGGTCTCAGCCTCGCCAACGATGGCTGCTTTCATGCCCTCGATGAGCGCGGGGCAAGCCTGTTTTCCCTCGGCAACCTGGAGCCGGGCCTGTTCGCGCCCGACGCAATGCGGCAGATCGTGACACAGGGCCTGACCCTGGTGATCGACGTTCCACGCGTGAGCGACGGCCGCGCCGTGTTCGACCGCATGATGCGCATCGCGGTCGACCTGGCCGAGCAGCTCGGTGGCGTCGTGGTCGACGACAACCGTGCGCCATTCGGTGACGAGGCGGCCAACCTCATCCGGGTACAGATCGAGCAGTTCCAGGGGCGCATGGCGGCCAATGACATCCCTGCCGGCAGCTCCCTTGCCCAACGCCTGTTTGCAGTCTGATGGATCTCTTTGAACATGCCCGGGCGCAGGGTGATGCATTGCGCGCGCTCGAAGCGCGCGCGGCCGAGTTGCGCGCCCTGATCGCGCAGCATGACCATGCCTACTACGTCCTCGACGCGCCGACCATCGCCGATGCCCAGTACGACGACCTGTTCCGCGAGTTGCAGGCAATAGAAGCCCGGCACCCCGATCTGAAGACCGCAGACTCGCCCACTCAACGCGTGGGCGGGCGGCCTCTGGCTGCCTTTCCGGCGGTACGCCACCGCATTCCGATGCTGTCGATCCGCACCGAGACCGACACCGAAGCGAGCGGGGCTGAGGGTTTCGACGCGAGGGTGCGGCGCGAGCTGGGCCTGGCGCCGGCGGCACCCGCCGTCGAGTATGCTGCCGAACTCAAGTTCGATGGACTTGCCATCAGCCTGCGCTACGAGAACGGCCTGCTCGTGCAGGCCGCCACGCGCGGCGATGGCGAAACCGGCGAGGATGTCACCAGCAATGTGCGCACGGTCAAGGCCGTTCCCCTGCGTCTGCGCGGCGAGCCCCCTCCGGTGCTGGAGGTGCGTGGCGAGATCTACATGCGGCGCGACGATTTCGAACGCCTGAATGTCCGCCAGGCAGCGGCAGGCGAGAAGGTCTTCGTTAACCCGCGCAACGCCGCCGCAGGCAGTATCCGGCAGCTCGACCCCACGGTCGCCGCCCGCCGGCCGCTGTCTTTTTTCGCTTACGGCGTGGGCGACGTGGACGGCTGGCTGCTGCCCGACAGCCATGCACAGGTGCTTGATGCGCTCGAGGCCTTCGGGCTTCCGGTATGCGCGCACCGCGCGGTGGTGAGCGGCGCCGAGGGCCTCGCGGCTTTCCACGCCAGGATCGCCGGCCTGCGCGACAGCCTCGGTTTCGACATCGATGGTGTCGTGTACAAGGTGAATGCGCTCGCCTTGCAGCAACGGCTGGGCTTCGTCACGCGCGAGCCGCGTTGGGCCGTCGCGCACAAGTACCCGGCGCAGGAGGCGATCACCTTGTTGCGCGATATCGAGGTGCAGGTTGGTCGAACCGGCGCGCTGACGCCCGTTGCGCGACTGGAGCCGGTTTTCGTGGGCGGCGTCACGGTCACCAACGCGACCCTTCATAATCAGGACGAGATCGATCGCAAGGATGTGCGCATCGGCGACTGGGTGGTCGTGCGCCGTGCCGGTGACGTGATTCCGGAAGTCGTGGCACCGGTGTCCGAGCGCCGGCAGACGGCACTACCGCGCTTCGTGCTCCTTGAACGCTTTCCGAACTGCCCGGTGTGCGGTTCCCACGTCGTGCGTGGCGAGGACGAGGCGGTCGCACGCTGCACGGGGGGGCTGTTCTGCCCCGCGCAGCGCAAGCAGGCCTTGCTGCACTTTGCCAGCCGGCGTGCGATGGATATCGAGGGCCTGGGGGAGAAGCTCGTCGACCAGCTGGTCGATGCAGCGATCGTGAAGACGACGGTCGACCTTTATCGTCTTGGTCTGCTTGCACTGGCGAACCTCGAGCGCATGGGCGAGAAGTCCGCGCACAACCTGCTGGCGGCGATCGACAAGAGCCGTTCGACAACGCTCGCGCGCTTCATCTTTGCGCTTGGCATCCGCAACGTGGGCGAGGCCACCGCGCGCGAGCTCGCGCGCCATTTCGGCGCGCTTGACGCGCTGATGGAGGCCGACGTGGATGCCTTGCAGCAGGTTGCCGACGTGGGGCCCATCGTTGCGCGTTCGATTGCCGAGTTCTTTGCCGAGCCGCACAACCGCGAGGTGATCGAGCAACTGCGGGCCGCCGGCGTGAATTGGACCGAGGGGGCACCAGCCGGGGGTGCAGTCGGCGCACTGGTGGGCAAGACTTTCGTCCTTACCGGAACGCTGCCGTCGATGACGCGCGACGAGGCCAAGGCGCAGATCGAGGCGAGAGGCGGCAAGGTTGCGGGCTCGGTATCGAAGAAGACCCACTATCTGGTCGCCGGTGCTGAGGCCGGCTCCAAGCTCACCAAGGCTCTCGAGCTAGGCGTCACCGTGGTCGACGAGCAGGCATTGCGCACGCTCCTGAACGAATCGGATACAGATCGTTGATACCGCCGGTCCCGGCTTGAGGCATCATGGCGGGCTGCTGCACCGCACAATCACATCATAGTCATTTCGGGTCGTTTCGGGCTCGCTATAAAGCCCGGTCAGTCAATATGGGAGTCAGAAAACAATGAAGAAGGTCACCAAGGCGGTCTTTCCGGTTGCCGGCATGGGCACACGCTTCCTGCCCGCAACCAAGGCCAGCCCCAAGGAGATGCTGCCGATCGTGGACAAGCCCTTGATCCAGTACGCGGTCGAGGAAGCGGTGGCAGCCGGCATCACCGACATGATCTTCATTACCGGGCGTACCAAGCGCTCGATCGAGGATCACTTCGACAAGGCCTACGAGCTCGAGACCGAACTTGAGGCACGCGGCAAGAAGGAACTCCTCGAGATCGTGCGCAAGACGGTGCCGAAAGGGGTCAACTGCATCTACATCCGCCAGTCCGAAGCGCTGGGCCTGGGGCATGCCGTGATGTGCGCCAGCCATGTCGTGAGCGACGAGGCCTTCGCCGTGATCCTGGCCGACGATCTGCTCGACAACAAGAACGATACGCCGGTACTCAAGCAGATGGTTGATGTGTACAACTACCACCGCTGCTCGGTGCTGGGCACCATGAACGTGCCGCGCGAGGAAACCCGCAGCTACGGCATCGTCAGCACGGAGACCCAGAACGGGCAGGTGCAGCGCATGACCGGCATCGTGGAAAAACCAAAGCCCGAAGAAGCACCGACGACGCAGGCGGTGGTGGGGCGCTACATCCTGACCCCGCGCATCTTCGATCACATCCGCGCACTCAAGCCCGGCGCCGGTGGCGAGTACCAGCTGACCGACGCCATCGCCTCGCTGCTCAAGGAAGAAGCCGTGCTGGCCTACCAGTTTAATGGCGTACGCTACGACTGCGGCTCCAAGCTCGGCTATCTGAAGGCCACGATCGAGTTCGGCCTGCGTCACCCGGAGACAGGTGGCGAATTTGCCCAGTACCTGAACGCCCGTTTCGGCGCAGAGTCCGGCGGCAGCAAGAAGAAGTAAGCCGGGCCGCAAGCGCCGTTGTAGGAGCGGCGCCAGTCGCGAGCTTTTCGGGGCTCGCGACTGGCGCC
>NZ_AMXA01000039.1 GCF_000310145.2 Thauera sp. 28 | reverse complement strand
GCACCGAGGTGGCGCGCGGCGGGCGATCGGCTTGCGGCGGCCGCTCCCTGGACCGTTGCGGGCGCTCTTCGGCGCGCTGTGTACGCTCGCCACGTGGCGAGCGCTCGTCCTGGGCTTGGCGTGCCGATCCAGGCTTGCGCGCAGGCTTCTCGGCCACGGTCTTCTCGGCTGCTGTCTTCGCTGCCGGAGGGGGAGCAGCCTCGCCCTGCGTGGCACGCGGGCGCAGCTTGAGCGTGCCTTCGATGGTCGAGGGCGCGGGCTTGGGTGGGTTGCGGCGTACGGAGCTCACACGTGATCCTTGTGCTCGGCCTCGGGCAAGCCGTCGAAGGTGCTCCAGCCCTGCTCGCGCCCGGTGGGCGGCAGGTCCTCGCGCAGTTCGACATGCTCGTGCAGATGGGCCTTGGCGATGAAATGGGCGGTAATCGGGGCGGTCAGGAACAGGAAGACGCTGATCAACACCTCGTGGATGGAAAGCGTGCCCTCGATACCGAAGAAAAACAGCATCGAGGCCACCAGCGCGCCACCGACCCCGAGCGTCGTCGCCTTGGTCGGCGCGTGCAGGCGGGTCAGCAGATCGGGCAGCTTGACCAGACCGATCGAGCCCACCAGGGCGAAGATGCCGCCGAGCACGATCAGCGCCGAGATCAGCAGTTCGAGCAGGAAGTTCATGGGCCGCTCACTCGATGACGTCGCCGCGCAGGATGAAGCGGCAGTAGGCGACGGTGGAAATGAAGCCGAACATGGCGAACAGCAACGCGCCCTCGAAGAATACCGTGGTGCGTTGCTGGATGCCGAACAGGATGATGAGTGCGATGATGTTGATCACCATCGTGTCGACCGCGAGCACGCGGTCCATCAGCGAGGGCCCGCGCAGCAGGCGCCACAGGTTGAGCAGCACGGCAACCGACACCGCCGCATAGCCAAAGTTGAGAGCGTACTCGATCAAGGGAAGATCTCCTTCAGGCGGGCCTCGTAGCGCACCTTCATCTGGCGCACCGCCTCCTCCGCGTCAGGGGCGTCCAGGCAATGCACCAGCAGGCTGCGGCCATCGGCCGACAAGTCGCAGGACACCGTGCCCGGCGTCATCGTGATGGTGCCGGCGAGCACGGTGATCGCCTCGGGCGAACGCAGCTCGAGCGGCAGCGTCACCCAGCGCACGCGCAGCTGGTCGCTACGGCGGAACAGGATCAGGCGCGCGACCTGCAGGTTGGCCACTACGACGTCCCAGGCCACCAGCCCCATGTAGGCGAAGGCCTTGCCATAGGCCTTCACCGGCGGCCGTTCCGGCCAGAAACTGCTCGTCATGATCGGGATGATCACACCGAGGATCGTACCCATCACCAGCCCGCCGAAGCTGAAGCTGTTGAGCAGCAGCATCCACAGAACGATCAGCACTACGGTCAGCAGCGGATGCGGCAACCAGCGCTGGATGAAGGGGCGTTTGTCCACGCTCGCTTTCTCGGCCATCAGCGTACGCCTCCTGCGGCACCGAGCACCGCCTCGATATAGCCGGCCGGCGCAAACAGCTGCGCCGCCACGAGATCAAGCCAGGCATGGACCGGCCCGGCAAGCACGGTCAGGGCGACGAGGCCGGCAAGCAGGCCGCCCACCGCCACGAAGGGCAATGCAGGGGCCGCGCGCAGCGTGGCTGGCGGCGGCGCCTCGAGTGCATGGCTCTTCCAGAACACCAGGCTGCCACCGCGCGCGAAGCCGACGACGGCCAGCAGCGAGGTCGCCAGGATCAGCGTCCAGAACCAGGCGGCCTGCGGGTGGCTGCGCACGCTGTCGAGGACGAGCAGCTTGCCAAGGAAGCCCGACAGCGGCGGCATGCCGGCCACCGCGATCGCAGCGGCGAAGAACAGCCCGGCGATGAGGGCACCCTGGGCGAAGCGCGGCGCCTGCGTGAGCCGGTCGCGGTGCATGCCACGGCGCTCGGCCACCATGTCGGCAATCAGGAACAAGGCCCCTGCCCCAAGGGTGGAGTGCAGCAGGTAGAACAGCGCAGCGCTCATGGCCTGCGGGGTGAATACCGCGACCGTCGCCAGCAGCATGCCCATCGAACCGATCACCGCGAAGCTCGCCATCTGGCCCAGGCTGCGCGCCGCCAGCACACCGGTCATGCCCAGCACCAGCGTGAGCAGACCGGCCGGCAGCAGCCAGGGCGCCGCCAGCCAGGCTGCGTCGCCGGCATCTGCACCGAAGGCCAGCACGTAGAGGCGGATGATGGAGTAGGCGCCCACCTTGGTCATGATCGCAAACAGCGCCGCCACCGGCCCCGGCGCGTTGGCATAGGTGCCGGGCAGCCAGAAGTGAAGCGGCACCAGCGCCGCCTTGACGCCGAACACCAGCAGCAGCAACACGGCCCCCGTCTGCAGCAGGGCCTGGTCGCCTGCCGGCACCTGCGGCACCTTGAGCGCGAGGTCGGCCATGTTGAGCGTGCCGGTCACGCTGTAGATGAGGCCGACCGCAATCAGGAACAGCGAGGAGCCGACCAGGTTGGTCACCACGTACTGCACGCCCGCCTTCACCCGCAGGCCGCCCCCGCCATGAACCATCAGCCCGTAGGAGGCGATGAGCAGGATCTCGAAGAACACGAACAGGTTGAAGAAGTCGCCGGTAAGGAAGGCGCCGTTGAGCCCCATGAGCTGGAACTGGAACAGAGGGTGGAAGTGCTTGCCGCGCTCATCCCAGCCGTTGATCGCATATAGCAACACGCCAAGGCCCAGGGTTGCGGTCAACACCAGCATCAGCGCCGCCAGGCGGTCGAGCACGAGAACGATGCCGAAGGGCGCCACCCAGTTGCCCAGCGCATAGACGCGGACGCTGCCATCGCTGGCCATGGCGAGCAGCACCAGGGCAACCGCCAGCAGCAGCCCCGCAGACAGGACCGAGAACACGCGCGAGAGCACGATGTCATGACGCGCCGCAATCACCAGCACGGCACCGAGGATGGCCGGCATCAGGATGGGCAGGATCAGCCAGTGGTTCATGCGCGCTCCTCGAGGCCCGCAGCGGCACGCGCGGCCGGCTCGCCCTGCTTGCGGCCGAGCAGCTTCCAGTCGTCCTCGCGTGCCTCGGGCGAGGCGTCGCCGGGCAGATCGACGTGGTCATTGCCGGTCTCTAGATAGGCGCGCAGGGACATCACCACGATGACGGCGGTCATGCCGAAGGAGATCACGATGGCGGTCAGTACCAGGGCCTGTGGCAAGGGATCGGTGTAGGCCGCGGCATCGGCGCTGATCACCGGCGGCAGATTGACGGCAAGCCTGCCCGTCGCGAACAGGAACAGGTTGGTCGCGTAGGTGAGCAGGGTGAGGCCGATGATGACCGGGAAGGTACGCGCGCGCAGCACCAGGTAGACGCCCGCGGCCGTCATCGCGCCGATCGCCGTGGCGACGAGGAATTCCATCAGTTGTGCTCCTTGCTCATGCCCATGCTGGGATCGACATCCATCGCCGTGCGGTTGACCGGCCGCTGCCCGGTCAAGCGCCCCATGCGCGACAGGTTGGCCAGCGCGAGCATCACCGCACCGACCACGGTCAGGAACACCCCGGTATCGAAGGCCATCGCACTCGCCAGCTCGAATTCGCCGACCAGCGGCAAGTGGAAGTGGTCGAAGGCCGAGGTCAGGAAGGGACGGTCGAGCACCATGGAGGCAATCCCCGTCCCCGCCGCGATCAGCACGCCGGCGCCGATCATGGCGTGGTAATTGACCCTGACGCGCTGCGCCGCCCAGCCGAAGCCGCTTGCCATGTATTGCATGATCAGCGCGATCGACACCACGAGCGCGGCGATGAAGCCGCCACCGGGCTGGTTGTGGCCGCGCAGGAAGATGTAGGCCCCCACCAGCAGCGCCAGCGGCAGCATCACCCGGGTGGCGACCACCATGATGATCGGGTGGCGGTCGACCGACACCGGCAGGTCGGGCGTCCACGCGCTCAGGCGGCGGGCAACGCGGCCATGCAGGGCACCGTCGAGCAGCGCGTAGATTGCGAGCGCGGCAATGCCGAGCACGATGATCTCGCCGAAGGTATCGAAGCCGCGGAAGTCGACCAGGATCACGTTGACCACGTTGGTGCCGCCGCCGCCCGACACCGAATTCTCGAGGTAGTAGGTGGACAGCGAGCTGCCATCGCGGGTGAGCATGGCCCAGCTCACCAGCCCCATGCCGCCGCCCGCGATCAGCGCGAGCACCCCGTCACGCAGGTGGCGCAGCGGGTCGGCGCTGACGGTGGAGCTCAGTGGGCTCGCCTTGGGCAGGAAATAGAGCGCCAGCAGGATCAGGATGACGGTGGTGACTTCGACGGAGATCTGCGTCAGCGCAAGGTCGGGCGCGGACAGGTAGATGAAGGCCACGCACACGATCAGGCCCACGGTGCCCACCACCAGCACCGACAGCAGGCGCTGGCGGAAGAACATCACGGTCAGCACGCAGCCGCCGAGCAGCAGCAGCCAGGCGACCACCGCCACCGGCTCCGCCGGCAGCAGTTCGCGCGTACCGGCTTCGTGAGAAGCGCCGATGAAGGTCGCGAAGCCTGCCAGCGTCATCGCACCGATGGCAAACGCCAGGTAGCGCTGCAGCGAGCCATTATGCAAGCCATGGGTCACGCGCTGTGCCAGCGCCAGCGCAGCCGCCATGACGGCGTCGAACATCGCCTTGGCTTCCGGATGCGGCCCCGCCTGCCAGACTGCGCGCACGCGCGGATAGGCACGCAGCGCCCCCAGGCCGACCACCACGGCCACCACCGACAGCGCGAGCGCGATGTTCACACCATGCCACAGCGCCAGATGGTAGTCAGGCAGCGCGCCACCGATCACCGCCTGCGCCACCACGGCCACCAGCGGCCCCGCCACCGTCGCCGGCAGCAGCCCGATCAGCACCACCAGCATCACCAGCAGGGCTGGCGGCAGCCACAGGCCGGCGGGCGGATCGTGCGGCGTGTGCGGGTAATCGCTGCGCTGCGGCCCGAAGAAGACATGGACGATGTAGCGCAAGGAATAGGCCACCGAAAAGCAGGCCGCGAGCGTGGCCAGCGCCGGCACCACCCAGCCGTTACCCAGCCAGGCGGTCGCTGCCGCCTCGTGCAGCATCATTTCCTTGGACAGGAAGCCATTGAGCGGCGGCAGCCCCGCCATCGACGCTGCCGCGACCATGGCCAGCGTGGCGGTGACCGGCATCAGGTGCAGCAGGCCGCCCAGGCGCTTGATGTCGCGCGTGCCGGCCTCGTGGTCGATGATGCCGGCGTTCATGAACAGCGCGGCCTTGAAGGTGGCGTGATTGAGGATGTGGAACACCGCCGCCACGGCCGCCATCGGCGTGCCGAAACCGAGCAGCATGGTCACCAGGCCGAGGTGGCTGACGGTGGAGAAGGCGAGCAGGCCCTTGAGGTCGTCCTTGAACAGCGCGATCACCGCCCCCACGAGCATGGTGATGAGCCCCGTGGTGGCGACGATGTAGAACCATTCCACCGTGCCGGCGAGCACCGGCCACATGCGCGCCATCAGGAACAGTCCCGCCTTCACCATGGTTGCCGAGTGAAGGTAGGCCGACACCGGCGTGGGCGCCGCCATCGCATGCGGCAACCAGAAGTGGAAGGGGAACTGCGCGCTCTTGGTGAAGCAGCCGGCGAGAATCAGCAGCAATGCCGGCAGGTAGAGCGGCGAAGCCTGGATGGCGTCCTTGTGCTGCAGGATGTCGGTGAGATTGTAGGAGCCGGCGATGTCGCCCAGGATCAGCATGCCGGCGATCATCGCCAGTCCGCCTGCACCGGTGACGGCAAGCGCCATGCGCGCACCCTGGCGGCCCTCGGGCAGGTGCTTCCAGTAGCCGATGAGCAGGAAGGACGACAGGCTGGTCAGTTCCCAGAACACCAGCAGCAGCAGGATGTTGTCCGACAGCACGATGCCCACCATGGCGCCCTTGAAGAGCAGCAGGTAGGTGTAGAAGCTGCCCATCCGGTCGTCCTTGGCGAGATAGAAGCGCGCATAGACGATGATCAGCAGGCCGATGCCAAGGATGAGCCCGGCAAAGAAGAAGCCCAGGCCGTCGAGGAAGAAGTTGGCGTTGAGCCCGAGCGCCGGCAACCAGTCCCAGCCCGCCTGCACCACCTCGCCGCGGAACACCGCCGGCGCATGCGACAACAGCAGCGCGAAGGCAAGCAGCGTGAAGGTGAAGGTGCTGGTCGCACAGGCATTGCGCCCGGCACGGATCATCAGCGCCGGCAACAGGGCTCCGACGAAGGGTAGCAGCACGATCAGGACCAGGCTCATCAGGGCATCCGGAAGCGGGGGACAACGAACGGAGAGGGCAGGCGGGAGACGACGCCGGGCGAGAAGCATCGCAGTGGCGACGCCGCTCGATGATCACCTGCAAACGTCCGGCCCGCGCGCATTCCGGCCAAAGTATATCTTTGAAGCAATCGGGTCACCACACGGCACTGTATTTCACTAGGCGAAATCAGCATGCCCGGTTACCATCGCCCTCCAACAAACGACCGTTCCGACATTGTCCAAGCAGAGCCCCGCCTTGTCCGCACCCAAGCCCGACGCCGCCCTCCCGGAAGGCAAGAATTCGATCCAGGTCATCGAGCGCATGATGAAGCTGCTCGACGTACTCGCGCAGCATGCCGACCCAGTGCCGCTCAAACAGCTCGCGCTCGAGACCGGACTGCACCCCTCCACAGCGCACCGCATTCTCGGCGCCATGACCGGCACCGGCTTCGTCGAGCGCTCGGAAGCCGGCGTCTACCGCCTGGGCATCCGCCTCCTCGAGCTGGGCAGCCTCGTGAAGTCGCGCATCTCGCTGCGCGAAACCGCAATGCCTTTCATGCTCAAGCTGCACGCAGCAACCGGCGAAAGCGTCAATCTGGGCGTGCGCGCCGGCGACGAGATCGTGTATGTGGAGCGAACGTCCAGCGGTCGCGCGTCGGTGCGCGTGGTGCATATCGTCGGCGCTCGCGCGCCGCTGCACACGACGGCAACCGGCAAGCTGTTCCTGGCCGAGGATGGCGCCGAACGCATCCGCGATTACGCTCGCCGCACCGGCCTGCCCGCATCGACGCCGGCCTCTATCACCACCCTGCCCGCGCTGGAAAAGGAACTCGATCGCGTCCGCCGCCACGACGTCGGCTTCGACCTCGACGAAGTCGAAGCCGGTGTGCGCTGTATCGCGGCAGGCATCCGAGACGACAGCGGCGAGTTGATCGCCGGGCTGTCGCTGTCGACCCCGTCGGATCGTTTCAACCCGGACTGGGCGCCACTCGTGCGCGAAACGGCCGACGAGATCTCGCGCGCCCTCGGCTTCAGCGCACCACGTACTCGCTGATCCTGTCGGCGCGCCGCCCGGCGCAAGGGGCGGCTCAGCCGCCAGCGCGTTGCGGCGCGACAGCGAGGCGTTGCGGCATGCCTTGTTCGAGCCACTTGCGCACGCGCTTGGCGTCGGCGGTACGCGTGTAGCGCCCGCTCGAATCCATCAGCACCATCACGACCGGCTGCTGCTGCAACCAGGTCTGCATGACCAGGCAGCGCCCGGCCTCGGAGATGTAGCCGGTCTTGGACACACTGATCGCCCACTCGGGACTGCGCACCAGGCCATTGGTGTTGCCAAAGCGCAGCATGCGGCCGCGCACGTCAACATAGCGCTCGTGCGCAGTCGAGAACTCGCGAATGAGCGGGAACGCGGCCGACGCGGCAACCAGGCGGGCGAGATCCTTCGGGCTGGACACGTTGCCGGGATTCAGTCCGGTGCTGTCGCGGAAACGCGTATCCCACAGCCCGAGCAACCGCGCCTTCACGTTCATGGCCTCGACGAATGCGCTCTCGCCACCGGGGTAATTGCGTGCCAGCGCCGAGGCGGCACGGTTCTCCGAGGACATCAGCGCCAGCTGCAGCATCTCCTCGCGGCTGAGCGTCGTGCCCAGTGCCAGGCGAGAGCCAGTACCCTTGAGGCGGTCGATGTCACCTTCGGTGATGGTGAGGCGCTCGGACAGGCTCTGGCCCGCCTCGAGCACGACGATCGCCGTCATCAGCTTGGTGATCGAGGCGATCGGCACCACCGCGGAACCATTGCGCTCGAGCAACACCTCGCCGGTGTTCTGGTTGATCACATAGAAAGCGCTCGAACCCAGCAATGGCAGGCCGTTGGCGTCCAGCGCAAGCGGCGCATCCTCGTCGGCCCCCAGCGCGGCCGGAGCCGCTGCTGCTGCTGCCGCGGCCGGTACGGCCTTGCGCGCCACCACCTTCTTGGCCGCGGGCTTGGCATTGGTACCGGGCTTGGCAACCGCCTTCTTGGGCGCAGGCTTGCTGGACACCGCTTTCTTGGGCGCCGCCTTCGCCGGAGCCTTGGCCTTGGGCGCGGGCTTGCTCGCAGCGGTCTTGCCAGCGGACTGAGACTTCGTGGACGAGGCCAGCACGGCCCCCGACTGCAATGCGAACAGCGCGGCAAGGCTGGCAACGAGGAGTCTGAGCTTCATGGTGAGCGGCAAGCCTAAAAGACGGAAAGAAACCCGAAAGCGTTTCGTATGAAAAATAAGCAGATACAAAACTGATTTCAAGTAATTTCGAATTGTGTCGTCACATTTTCCCACATTCGGCGACCGCGTGCGGCCGTCGTTTCGGCACATTGCGGGCGCGCGCCGCTAGCCGATGCGCAGGAAATCGCTCAACTCGGACTTGCGCGCCATCGCATCGTCGTAGCCAAGCTCGATCAGGGTGCGAGTGAAGCCCGGCTCGAACAGCAGGTAGGACAACAGGGTGGAGCCCTCACGGCGCATCGTCCCCAGACCACGCAGCACCATGCGCAGCAGGCGCGGCAGCTGATGGCCATGACGCCCGGCGATGGTATCGAGCCGCTGCGAGGGCTGGATCACCAGGGTCTCTATCGCGCGCAGACCGATGCCAGCGAACTGGCGCTGGGCAGGCTCGAGACGGGACACCGTGTCGTTGATGCGTGCGAGACGCTCCAGATCGACCGCAAGCGTGTCGAGAAAGATGCTCGACAAGGCATGGCCGGCAATCTGCGCAGGCGAGGGATAGCGCTCGGCGCGCTGCCGCCCCTCCTCCGCCGTGCGTCCCGCGCCGACCACCAGGATGCGCTCCGCCCCCAGATGGATGGCAGGGCTCACCGGCGCGAGCTGGCGCATCGAACCATCGCCGAACCACTCGCGATGGATCCTGACCGCCGGAAACACGAAAGGCAGGGCGCTGCTCGCCATCAGATGTTCGATAGTCAGCTCGGTACGCACGCCCATGCGCTGCTCGCGCCGCCACGGGTGAATGTCGAGCGAACCCTGGAAGAAGGCCAGGCTCTGGCCGCTGGAGTAGCCAGAAGCCGTGACACTGAGCGCATAGAGCGCCCCGCTCTTGATCGCCTGGTCAATGGCACGGAAGTCGAGCGCGCGCTCGAGCAGTCCGCGCAGCGGCGCGTTGTCGAGCAGGGAGCGCGGCGTCTGGCGCAACAACCAGCCGCCGAACAGCGCCGACCCCCAATGGATGCCGCTGCCAAGCAAGGCGGGCGCATCGACGCGATAGACCTGCTCGGCATGCAGGTTGCGCCAGATGCGCTCGATATGGCGGACGGCGCGATTGAAATCGACCGCATGCGAGGCCAGCGCGGCGGCGTTGATTGCACCGGCCGAGGTGCCGCAGAGGATGGGAAAGGGATTGCCAGGGGACGCGCCCCGGAGCTCGCGAATGGCGCTCAGCACACCGACCTGATAGGCCGCACGTGCACCACCGCCGGTCAGCACCAACGCCGCCCGCCCCTCCTGCATCCGCATCCGCCCGCCTCCGATCACCCGTTGCCTCAAGCATGAGGCAGCGGGCGATCGTCATGCAAGCATGTACGGCGGACGACCGATGCGAATCAGCCGACCTGTCCCGCCTCCACGACGGTGAGCGCCGTCATGTTGATGATGCGGCGCACGGTCGCCGACGGCGTCAGGATATGGACCGGCTTGGATGCGCCGAGCAGGATCGGCCCCACCGTCATGCCCTCGCCCGCCGCGTTCTTCAACAGGTTGAAGGCGATGTTCGCCGCATCCAGGGTGGGGAAGATGAGCAGATTCGCATCTTCGCGCATCCTGGCGTTGGGGAAGATCTGCAGGCGATGCTTGGCGTCGAGCGCCGAGTCGCCGTGCATCTCGCCCTCGACCTGCAACTCGGGGTGACGCTCGTGCAGCAGGCGCAAGGCCGTGCGCATCTTCTCGGCGGTCGGCGAGTCGGCCGAACCGAAGGACGAATGCGACAACAAGGCGATGCGCGGCTCGACACCAAAGCGCTTCATCTCCTCGGCGGCCAGCAGTGTCATCTCGACCACCTGTTCGGGCGTCGGGTCGTAGTTGACATAGGTATCGGCCAGGAACAGGGTGCGTCCAGGCAAGCTGAGCAGGTTGACCGTGTACAGGTTGTTGACCCCCTCGCGCCGGCCGAGCACGGTTTCGACGAACTCGCGGTGCAGGCGGTGCATGCCGTAGGTGCCGCAGATCAGGCCGTCGCCGTAGCCGAACTTGAGCAGCAGCGTGCCGATGAGCGTGGTGCGGCGGCGCACTTCCTTCTTGGCGTACTCGACCGAGACGCCGCGACGCTCCATCAGGCTGTGGTAGTGCTGCCAGAGTTCGTTGAAGCGCGGATCGGAGTCCGGATTGACCATCTCGAAGTCGCGCTCGGCCGCCATGCGCAGACCGAAGCGCTCGATGTTGTGGATCACCACGTCCGGGCGGCCGATCAGGATCGGACGCGCGAGCCCCTCGTCGACCACCTGCTGCACGGCACGCAGCACCTTCTCGGATTCGCCCTCGGAGAAGATGATGCGCTTCGGGTCCTTGCGCGCGGCGGCGAACACCGGCTTCATGATCAGGCCCGAATGCCAGACGAAGTTGTTGAGCTGGCCGCGGTAGGCGTCCCAGTCGCTGATCGGCCGTGTCGCCACGCCCGAAGCCTCGGCTGCCGCAGCGACTGCGGGGGCGATCTTGACGATCAGGCGCGGATCGAAGGGGCGCGGGATGATGTACTCGGGGCCGAAGCCGCCCACCTTCTCGCCATAGGCGGCCGCGACGATATCGCTCTGCTCCACGCGTGCGAGTTCGGCGATCGCCTTCACCGCGGCGAGCTGCATCTCGTCGGTGATGGTGGTCGCGCCGACGTCCAGCGCACCGCGGAAAATGAAGGGGAAGCACAGCACGTTGTTGACCTGGTTCGGGTAGTCCGAACGGCCGGTGGCGATGATGGCGTCGCTGCGCACCTTCTTCACCTCGTCGGGGAGGATCTCGGGCGTGGGGTTGGCAAGCGCGAGGATCATCGGGTTGGGCGCCATCTTCGCGACCATCTCGGGCTTGAGCACGCCGCCCGCCGACAGACCGAGGAAGACGTCGGCGCCCTCGATGACCTCGGCGAGCTTGCGCGCATCGGTCTTCTTCGCATAGCGCGCCTTGATCGGATCCATGAGCACCGTGCGGCCCTCATAGACCACGCCTTCGATGTCGGTCACCCAGATGTTCTCGACCGGAATGCCAAGCTTGACCAGCAAGGCCAGGCAGGCCAGCGCCGCCGCACCCGCGCCCGAGGTCACCAGCTTCACCTTGTCCAGCGCCTTGCCCTGCAGATGCAGGCCGTTGAGCAATGCGGCGCCGACCACGATCGCGGTGCCGTGCTGATCGTCGTGGAAGACCGGGATCTTCATGCGCTCGCGCAGCTTCTGCTCGATGTAGAAGCACTCGGGCGCCTTGATGTCCTCGAGGTTGATGCCGCCGAAGGTGGGCTCGAGCGCGGCGATCATGTCGATCAGCTTGTCGGCGTCGGGCTCATCGATCTCGAGGTCGAAGACGTCGATGCCGGCGAACTTCTTGAACAGCACCCCCTTGCCTTCCATCACCGGCTTGGCCGCGAGCGGGCCGATGTTGCCCAGGCCGAGCACAGCCGTGCCGTTGGTGACCACGCCGATCAGGTTCGAGCGCGCGGTGAGCTCGGCGGCCTGGGCCGGATCCTCGACGATGGCATCGCAGGCGGCCGCCACGCCGGGCGAATAGGCCAGCGACAGGTCGCGCTGGTTCGACAGCACCTTGGTCGGTGTCACCGAGATTTTCCCGGGGCGCGGATAACGGTGGTAATCGAGCGCGGCAGCGCGGATCAGTTCGTCCATGGTCTCTTCCTTTCTGTTCTTCGGCGTGGAGTGCGCGAGCAACGCGCCCCACCCCAAAAGACGACGGAGCAGGACGACTCGCGCACGATCCTGCGCAGCATACCGCAAAGGCCAATCTTTCGCATTACGAAAAACGTCTTTGCATCGTGAAACAAACACTGCCCGGCCTGCGTGCGCACTTCCATGATAGCCATGCGTTTGCTCACCGATAGTTACGAGCGCATTCATAAGTCTGCGCTCCTCATGGCATAATTACGGGCTTTCACCGATTGCAATTCGTTCGCGCACGTTTCACCCGCAAACGCATCGCATCGGTACGTCGGGGCGCCCCAGCCGGCGCCCGAGCAGCCCGCCGGCCAGGCAGCACCTGCTTCAACGATGGCCGACCGACGGGAATGGTTACGCATCACAGCACGGGAGAGCTGTACACATGTCTCAGAACCACGCCCAGGCGGCCATTGCCGCTGCCCCCGAATATGTCCGCCACGAAGGCCTGAAGCAGTGGGTCGGCGAGATCGCCGCCCTGACCGAGCCTGACCGTGTCGTCTGGTGCGACGGCTCCCAGGAAGAGTACGACCGCCTGTGCGCAGAGATGGTCGAATCCGGCATGCTGATCAAGCTCAACCCGGAAAAGCGCAAGAACTCCTACCTCGCCTGGTCCGACCCCTCGGACGTCGCCCGCGTCGAGGACCGCACCTTCATCTGCTCGCAGGACAAAGGAGACGCCGGCCCCACCAACAACTGGGAAGACCCGGCGGTGATGCGCGAGACGCTGAACGGCCTGTTCAAGGGCGCGATGCACGGCCGCACCATGTACGTGGTGCCGTTCTCGATGGGCCCGCTCGGCAGCCCGATCGCCCACATCGGCGTCGAAATCTCCGACAGCCCCTACGTCGTCACCAACATGCGCACCATGACGCGCATGGGCCGCGGCGCCATCGAGGTGCTCGGCACCGACGGCGAGTTCGTGCCCTGCGTGCACACCGTCGGCGCCCCGCTCGCCCAGGGCGAGAAGGACAGCCGCTGGCCGTGCAACCCGACCACCAAGTACATCGTGCATTACCCCGAGACGCGCGAGATCTGGTCCTACGGCTCGGGCTACGGCGGCAACGCCCTGCTCGGCAAGAAGTGCTTCGCGCTGCGCATCGCCTCCACCATGGCGCGTGACGAAGGCTGGCTGGCCGAGCACATGCTGATCCTCGGCGTCGAATCGCCGCAGGGCGAGAAGACCTACGTCGCCGCCGCCTTCCCGTCGGCATGCGGCAAGACCAACTTCGCCATGCTGATCCCGCCCAAGTCCTTCGACGGCTGGAAGATCACCACCGTCGGCGACGACATCGCCTGGATCAAGCCCGGCCCCGACGGCAAGTTCCGCGCCATCAACCCCGAGTTCGGCTACTTCGGCGTCGCCCCCGGCACCTCCGAGAAGACCAACTTCAACGCCATGGCCACGCTCAAGGAAAACATCATCTTCACCAACGTCGCGCTCACCGACGATGGCGACGTGTGGTGGGAAGGCATGAGCAAGGAAGCCCCCGCGCACCTGATCGACTGGCAGGGCAAGGACTGGACGCCCGAGATCGCCCGGGAAACCGGCCGCAAGGCCGCGCACCCCAACGCGCGCTTCACCGCGCCGGCGAACCAGTGCCCGTCGATCGACCCGGCCTGGGAAGATCCCGCCGGCGTGCCGATCTCCGCCTTCATCTTCGGCGGCCGCCGTGCCACCACCGTGCCGCTGGTGTACCAGGCTTTCAACTGGAACTTCGGCGTTTACATGGCCGCTACGCTCGGCTCCGAGACCACCGCCGCTGCCTTCGGCGCTCAGGGCGTGGTGCGCCGCGACCCGTTCGCCATGCTGCCCTTCTGCGGCTACCACATGGGCGACTACTTCAACCACTGGCTGCGCATGGGCCACGTCGTCGAAGATACGCCCAAGATCTTCTGCGTGAACTGGTTCCGCATGAACGAGAAGGGCGAGTTCATGTGGCCGGGCTTCGGCGAGAACATGCGCGTGCTCAAGTGGATCGTCGAGCGCTGCCAGGGCAAGATCGCCGCCAAGGAAACCGCGCTCGGCTGGATGCCGCGCTTCGAAGACCTCGACTGGACCGACGCCGAGATCACCCGCGAGGAATTCGACGCCCTGACCAAGGTCGACGCAGACGCCTGGCGCACCGAACTCAGCTCGCACAAGGAGTGGTTCGACAAGCTGCAGGACCGCCTGCCGCGCCAGCTCGTGCTCAAGCGCGAACTGTTCGAGCTCGCACTCAACGCCGACTGATCCACCGCACGCCCGACCGAAAAAAGCGCCGCAGGTCGGCGCTTTTTTCATTTCGGCGCAGAATGGCGCCGCTCTCACTACCCGTCATCGCCGGAGCCCACGATGCAAGCTTTTTCCCGCCGCGCAGCCGACATCCAGCCCTTCCACGTCATGGAGCTGCTGCGCCGGGCGCGCGAGCTCGAGGCCCAGGGGCGCGACATCATCCACATGGAGGTCGGCGAACCCGATTTCGGCACGCCGCAACCCGTCATCGAGGCTGCCACCCGCTTCCTTGCCAGCGGCGACGTCCATTACACCCCGGCGCTCGGCCTACCCAGGCTGCGCGAGGCGATCGCACGCTTCTACCAGGATCGCTTCAAGGCCGAGGTCGCACCCGAGCGCATCATCATCACCGCCGGCGCCTCCGGCGCCTTGATGCTCGCGCTCGCTGCCACCACAGACCCCGGCGACGAATGGCTGCTGCCTGACCCCGGCTACCCCTCCAACCGCCATCTCGTGCGCGCCTTCGAAGGTGTCGCGCAGGCACTGCCGGTAGACGCGCAGACCCGCTACCAACCCACTCCGGCCCGGGTCGACGCAGCCTGGACCGCACGCAGCCGCGGGTTGATGGTGGCCACGCCATCCAACCCCACCGGCACCCTGCTCGGCATCGACGAGATCGCCGCCCTGCACGCGGTCACCCGCCGGCGCGGCGGCCTGCTGCTGGTCGATGAGATCTACCAGGGCCTGACCTACGGCATCGACTCCGCCACCGCACTGGCACACCCGGCACTCAACGCGGCCGATGACGTCTTCGTCGTCAACAGCTTCTCCAAGTATTTCGGCATGACGGGCTGGCGGCTCGGCTGGCTGGTGGCGCCCACGCCCCTCGTGCGCGAGATCGAGAAGCTCGCCCAGCACTTCTTCATCTCGCCCTCGTCGCCCGCGCAGCATGCGGCCCTCGCAGCCTTCGAGCCTGCCACGCTGGAGATCCTGGAGGCACGGCGGACGGAGTTCGCCGCCCGCCGCAACGTACTGCTGCCCGCGCTGCAGGAAATCGGCTTCACGATCGCGACCGAGCCGCAAGGCGCCTTCTATATCTACGCCGACATTTCGAAGCTCGCGGACGACTCCGAAGCGCTCGCCCGCCGCATGATCGAAGAGGCAGGCGTGGCAGCCACGCCCGGGCTCGACTTCGGCCACCACCTGCCGCGCCGCCATCTGCGCATCGCCTACACCACGCGCGAATCACGCCTGCTCGAGGCCGTTGAACGCATCAGCGCCCTGCGGGCCTGATCGGCCGGCAGGGCGCTGTAATGAGCAGGCGCGGGCTTAGCTCGCCTGCTCGAGGCTGGTGCGGACCACGTCACGCCCGGCGATCAGCATGAGCCGCTTCTTCAGCGACATCACCTTGCGTGTGTAGCGGGCCTGCGGGTCCTTCAAGGCTCCGTTGTAATACTGCAGCGCGCGCTGCAGGCTGCCATAGCGCTGCAGGCCTTCGTGGAGCACCAGGGTACCCACGCGCACATTCACCTCGGGGTCGAACAGCGCGTTCTTGCCGCGGTTGGCGCCGAGCTTGTCCTGGTGGTAGCGCGGGATCACCTGCATCAGCCCTTGCGCCCCCATGTTGCTGACCGCACGCGGGTTGAAGCTCGACTCCACGGCCATCATCGCCACGATCAACAAGGGGTCGAAGCCGAGTTCCTGCGCAGAAGCCTCGGCGGCTGCCAGTGCGGGGACGATGGCCGTCTCGGATACACGATAGTTCTCGGTGATCCAGTCGCGCACGCGCGCCATCTCGATCGACAGCTCGCCTTCTTCCTGCGCGAACGGATCTTCGCCCAACATCTCCAACCCGGTCACTGCCGGACTGAAGGCCTTGAGCGCGGGCTCGACAGGCTGTTCGGTCGCACGCCTGAACGGCACCGACGGCGTGTAGGAGACATCGGCGAGCGTCACTGCCGGACTGACCGGCGGCGTTACCCGCAAGCCAAGGCCAGAGACCATCGACAGCTCGGAGGTGGTCGGCTCCGCCGCCGGGAGCGCAAACGCATCGCTGAACTGCAGGGGCGCACCGGCATCGGCAGCGCCATTGGCAGCCACCATATGGACCGTACCCAGGAGGCCGGCAGAAAACAGTGCACCGTAGACGAGGCTGGTCGCCGCACCGCCCGTTCTGCGCGCAAGCGCATTGAATCGAGTTGCGTGTTTCATGGTGTCCTCCATGCTGTGGCCTGAGCCGCCACCCTGGCCGCACCCTGTTGGAGTGCTGCGCCCGCGCCACCCTTTGAGGGCAGCGCGCATGCCGCGTGGCCGATTGGCCACGCCGGCAGATGGCCGGCTCGGTCGCCAGTAGGTGTTAAAGCCCGCCGCCGCAACCAGACGACAGACCCCGCGGTGCGCGCGTCCATGAAACTGCGTCTCCCTCTCAGAGAGGCGCCGCACCGAGATTGATTGAATTGTTGCGATGCAACAGGAAGCGAATTCTATTCTTCGACAAACATTTTGTCAAAACTTGACATGCGGGTGCCCTGGCGCCCGCATGTCATCACCCATGCACAGCAGCCGCTCCAGCCGCTGCCAGTCGAAGAACGGCCCGGGATCGGTCTTGCGCCCGGGGGCGATGTCCGAGTGCCCCACCACGGCCTCGATCGGGTAGCGCGTGCGCAACTCGGCGATCAATCCGGCCAGGCGCACATACTGCACGGGCTCGAATGGCTGTGTGTCACAGCCTTCGAGTTCGATGCCTATCGAGAAATCGTTGCAGCGCTCACGCCCATTCCAG
This sequence comes from Thauera sp. 28, assembly GCF_000310145.2. Lineage (GTDB taxonomy): Bacteria > Pseudomonadota > Gammaproteobacteria > Burkholderiales > Rhodocyclaceae > Thauera > Thauera mechernichensis. The sequence goes on along the minus strand of NZ_AMXA01000039.1, from coordinate 8,360 downwards.
CACGACACGCCTGCATGCCAGGCGCGGTGCTCGGGGGCGACGAAGCACACCACCTCGCCATCACGACGGACGAAATAGTGCGCCGACACGCGCAGATGCTGGATGTCCGCGTAATAGGGATGCTCGGCCGGGTCGAGCGTATTGGTAAACAGCTGCTCTACCCCAGGACCGCCGAAAGAATCGGGTGGCAGGCTGATGGCGTGCACCACGACGACATTCGGAACCACCCCCTCGGGTCGTGCATCGTAGTTGGGCGATGCACACAGCCGCAGCACCACAGCGTCGCGCTCGCCGCCTCCAGCCCTCATTGCCAGTAGATCACGAATCAATCGCCGACACTCCCTGCCGCTCAGCGCCGGGTATCGACATAGCCAATGCTGGCCTGCGGTGCACTGTTGATCACATCCCACCCGACCGTCGCCGCGCCGTTCTGGAAGGTACGCCCGACACCCAGATCCAGGCCGACACGATTCATCATCGGATAGTAACTGGCACCGACCGATCCCACCGTACGATCTTCGCGGTCACTCGTCAGCACCTTCACCGACAACCCCGGCCCACCGCCACCAAAATTGTAGTTGATACCGAACATCACGGCCGGATCGGCCTGCGCCGCGGTCGCGGCAAGGGCAAAAGTGGAAGCGACAAACAGCTTGCGCATCGGACTCATCTCCTGACTGGGTCTATCGGACGCCGCACCTCATGCGGGCGCAAGACTGACCACAGGAGACGGAAAAAGATTGGTGTGGAGATATCTCGAAACATCTTGGCGAGTGCGTGGCGAAAACCTGCGAGCGGGGTCAGGTCTTTCATTTACTCACAGTCCGTTGAGGCCGCCGTAACACACGCCCCTTGCTGACGATGCGGCTGATCGAACTGTAATGCAAGCCGAAGAAAGCAGCGAGTTGGGCGTAGGTGAACTCACCGGAATCAGCCGCCTCGAGGATGGCCCGGTCTCTCGAGGGGAAACGCTCGACGTAGGCGTCGAGGGCCACACCCTTCGGGCGACGCTGCATCCTGGGCACCTCGCTCAAGTTGTCATCGTCGGCAAACCTGCTCGCCATGCGACCTGCAAAATCCGCGCTGCCCAGGTAGATCTGCGCATTCAGGCCTTCCCAGATCGGCGGAAGACCAACACCGGCGCGCACAAAGTCTTCGTAGCGGCCGATGGCGCGCGTCCGCACTTCACCGAACTGGCCAAGGACCCAGTTCGTCGCCAACCATGACGGGGCCTCCACCCGGCCGAGCAGCGCGCGATGACTGCTCCACGGCCAGTCCGCCGCATCCTTGCACAGGCCGGCACGCACCGGATTGAGCACGACATAGCGCGCGAGCTCCACCAGGTAGGCGTCCGCCTCCACGAGGATCGCCTTGTAGCGCCCCTGAAAAACGTGACCGACGCGGCCATAGCGGCGATTGACCGCCTGCGTATACACCCCGTTGAGCTGCCGCATGCCGCGCGCCAGGTTGGCTTCGGCAGTCTCCACGACGACATGGTAGTGGTTACCCATCTGGCACCACGCATGGCAGCGCCAGTTGAAGCGCTCGCAGACCTCGCCGAAGAGATCGAGCCACGCCCGCCGGTCGACGTCATCACCATAGATCATCTCGCGCCGGTCGCCGCGCGACGTCACATGATACACACCGCCCGCAAGCTCGATTCGCAACGGCCGCGCCATGATGCCCGTCCTTTGAAAGGAGAGCTCGAATTATGCTTATGCCATTTCCTACCCGCAAGCCCGTCACGCATCACTCGGCTCTGTGATGATCAACTGAAAGACCTGACCCCGAGAACGCGAGAACGCGAGAACGAGAAACCCCTCACCCCGCCCGGGCGGCCTGCCTGATAGCCTCGGCTGCCCACTGGTTCAAGCTCTGCCCGTGCGCAGCGGCAGCGACGACCGCCGCCTCGTGCACAGCGGGATCGACGCGCAGCGAGAACTTGCCCGAGAAACGCTTTCGTGGCTCGATGCCCCGCCGTTCGCAAGCATCCAGGAACATGCGGAGGGACACCTCACCTTCGCGCCTCAGTCCGGCCACATCTGCCGCATAAAAATCCGCACCACCATTCAAACCGACGAACTCGCCGCGAAACATCTGGATGTCCGGATCGAAGGTGATCACGGCCTCGTAGCCCCCGATGTTCATGGTGTTCATGGTTGCACTCCGTTTTCTTCAAGCCACTTCCGAATTGCTGCGACTGCGCCCTTGTCGGTATCCGGGGACGGGTGCGGGCGATGAAAGACACGCACCACACCGAACAAGAACACCTCCACCCGAGAACCTTCGCGCTCCGAAATCTCGGCACCCAACTCCCGGAACAAAGCCTCGATGTCCCCCCAGCGCACATTGGCCGAGACCGGCCGGACATGGATCAGTTCAAGGGTGCGCTGGTGTTTGCGCTTCACGATCTTATGGTATCAAAAAACGATACCAGACCAAAATGAGCAAATGAAAGACCTGACCCCAACCCTCCAACCCCCAAATGAAAGACCTGACCCCAACCCCACTACCCCACTACAAAAAAAACGGGAGCCGAAGCTCCCGTTTTTACTTTCAAACCTGTCTGGAGGACAGATTAGAAGGTGTGACGCATACCAACGGCGAGGACGTTGGCCTTGTCGCCGGTCACACCCGTCGGAGCAGCAACAACACCCTTGGCGACGCCGGTGTCGTTGTCGGTCTGGTTGTAACCAACATAAGCGGTGGTACGCTTCGACAGAGCGTGCGTGTAGGCGATGGAGTACGACTTGGCATCAGCGTTGCGATTGTCGTAATCAGCCTGACCGTAACCGACATGGACGTTACCAGCGGCACCGACCGGAACGATCACACCAACCTGCCACAGATCAACGTCGTTGCCCTTGGTGTTGTTGAGCGACTTGGCGTCCTGGTAGTGTGCGGTCAGCGTGGCAACGCCGAAGTTGTAGCTACCACCCAGCGACCATTCTTTCTGATCGGCGGTGTTGCTCTGAACCAGTTGGTAAATCGCAGCAACGCGCAGCGGGCCGTTGTTATAGTTCAGACCAAGACCGAAAGCGTCGTCATCGTTGGGATCAGCATGCACTTCATTGGCGCGCATCGAGTAGATCGCGCGAACGCCGAGACCCGAGAACGAACCGTTGTAAGCAACCGAATTGTTCCAGCGCGCGCCACTACCGGCGTCGATGGTCGACCCCTCGCCGCCAATGAGGATCGCAGCAGGCGAGAGAATGGCCGAATTGCCGAAAGCGTCGACGATGTGATCGAAGCCCGGGGCGTACTGACGACCGAGGCTGACGGTACCAAAGCCGCCGGACAGGCCGACAAACGACTGACGCGAGTTACCGCCGAGACCGCGAGTTCCGTCGGAGTTATCGCTACCGTCAAAATTTACAGCCTGCTCGTAGGTGAAAACAGCCTTCAGGCCATTGCCCAGATCTTCGGTGCCACGAAAACCGATGCGGCTACCCGACAGGCCACCGCTATTGACGGCCGACATGTCGTTAGCACCGTGGTCGCCGAAAGCCATGTAGGCGTCGGCCACACCGTAGATGGTCACGTTCGACTGAGCGAAGGCCGGAGCCGAAACCAGGCCAGCAACAGCCAGCGCGATCAGTTTCTTCTGCATGTATTTCTCCTCAAATTTGAAGTTGAGACCGCGGCACCTGCCTCGGCCCTACTCACCTCTCTGGCGAGAAGTTGGGGCGATTCTGCAAACCTGAGCCCGGGCATGCAAGTCCGGGCGACGGAAAACACCACATTCCGGGCTTTGTTGTTGCGGGCGTGCAACAGAACGCCGGATCAGCGCCGCGCATCGAGCCGCGGCAGGGCCGCCTTCCAGCCCAGCAGCTTCTCGTTCGCCGTCACCAGCGTCGCGTTGCGCACCGCGGCGGAGGCGGCAATGAAGCGGTCCGCGGGGTCGCGATGCAGGTCGGCGAACCCCGCGGCCGCGAGCGCAATGCGGCCATCGAGCGGGATCTCGAGCAGCCCCGCGCTGAGCAGGCCTGCCCGCCAGCCTTCGATCGCGAGCGGCAGAACGATACGGCCTTTCTGTGCAAGCATCGCGCACTCCCAGAAGCTGATCGCACTCACCGCGACCTCGCCAGCACGCCAGGCCTGCTCGATGCGCGCCCGCGCCTGCGGGCCGAGCGCGGCATCGTCGGCGTCCATCCAGATGAGGGCGTGCGTGTCGAGAACGATCACGACAGCACCTCCCAGTCATCGTCGGCAACCGGTGACACGATGTCGCCCAGGATACGTAAGCCTGGATGCAGACCAAAAGGCGAAGATGCGCGCGCGCCCTGATAGGGATGCAGTTCGGCCACGGGCTTACCGTTCTTCGTGACGACAAGGATCTCGCCGGAGGCCGCCACCTGATCCATCAGGGCGAGACAGCGGGCCTTGAATTCGGAGGCCTGGATGGTTTGCATGGTCGTGCTCCCTGGATAATCGATGACCATGATCATGACCATGGTTGGATGCAAATGCAACAAGGCTGCAAGCAGGCAGCATGCACGGGTTCATTCAATAGAGAATTCGGCACATTTTGTACAAAACATACAATTCAAGCTCACCAGAACGAAGAGGAGTGGCCACCATGCGCACCGTCCCTGCCACCGAGGCAAAACAAGCCATGGGCGTTTGCGTTGTTGCGACGCGGACATTTAAGTGCACACACAAACGTAGATACAAGAGGTAATACCATGGGAACGCTGACCAGCCGAGTGTTCAACAACGGCAACAGCCAGGCTGTACGCATACCCGCAGAGTTCCGCCTCGACACCGACCGCGTCAGCATCACGCGCAACGAAGCGGGCGATCTGGTGATCCACCCCTTGCGCGTGCAACGCGGCACCGCCCTGATGCAGGCCCTGAAGGCGCTGGGCGAAGTGGACGAGGACTTCATCGCCGCGCTCGAGGCCGAACAGGAAGCGCCGCTGCAAACGCAGGAGCGCAAGGCGCTGTGATCTACCTGCTCGACACCCACATCCTGATCTACCTGATCAAGAACCAGCCGCCCGGCATCGCGCAGCGCATCGACGCCCTCCCCGAGAGCGACGTCCTGTGCATGTCTTTCGTGACCTGGGCGGAACTGCTGAAGGGCGCCGAGCGCAGCACTCGCAAGACGGAGGTGCTACGCCGGCTGAACGCTCTGGCGCGCCAGGTACCGGTGCGCTATCCCGCCGACCCCCGCCATCTGCAGGCATTACGCGGAACAGGCCACCCGCCTCAGGGAGGCAGGCACACCGATCGGCGCGAACGACCTGTGGATCGCCTGCCATGCGCTGGCCGAAGACGCCACACTGATCACCCACAATACGCGCGAGTTCAGGCGGATTGCGGGTTTGCGCGTCGAGGACTGGGTAGCCTCCGACACAGACTGAAGCAGGCCACCCCGGAACTCCCGCCGCCCCTTAGCACTCTCACGCCCCGAGTGCTAATATTGAGGCGCACAAGGAGGACCCAAGCCCATGTCACACGCCCTGACCTTCCCCGTTCCCGCCGCCGGCAGCCTGGACCAGTACATCCAGAGCGTGAATCGCATGCCGATGCTGAGCGAACAGCAGGAGGTGGAACTGGCGACGCGGCTACGCGACGAGGGCGACGTGGGTGCGGCACGGCAGCTGGTGATGTCGCATCTGCGCGTCGTCGTCGCCATTGCGCGCGGCTACCTCGGCTACGGCCTGCCCCACGCCGACCTCATCCAGGAGGGCAACGTCGGCCTGATGAAGGCCGTCAAGCGCTTCGACCCGAGCCGCGGCGTGCGCCTGGTGTCGTTCGCGATCCACTGGATCAAGGCGGAGATCCACGAGTACATCCTGAAGAACTGGCGCCTGGTGAAGATCGCCACCACCAAGGCGCAACGCAAGCTGTTCTTCAACCTGCGCGGCATGAAGAAGGACAGCACCACGCTGCAGCCTGCCGAGGTGCAGGCGATCGCGGCCCAGCTCGACGTCAAGCCCGAGGAAGTGGTGGAGATGGAAACGCGGCTCACCGGCCGCGACATTCCGCTCGACGCCGGCAGCGACGACGAGGACGAGCGCTTCGCGCCGATCTCCTACCTGCCCGACCCGCAGGCCGAACCTTCCGAGCTCATCGCCGAGGCCCAGCTGGCACACCTGCAGGACACCGGCCTGCGCAATGCGCTCGCCAGCCTCGACGACCGCAGCCGAGCCATCGTGCAGCGGCGCTGGCTCGCCGAAGGCGACAGCGCCACCCTGCACGATCTGGCGGCCGAATACGGCGTCTCAGCCGAACGCATCCGCCAGATCGAAGCCAAGGCCATGCAGAAGATGCGGGGGATGCTGGCGGCAGTGGTGTAACTACAGCGCCAAGGCACTCTCCAGACAACAACGGCAGCTCGAAGGCTGCCGTTGTGCTTTCATGCGCCACGCTCGCACATCGCTGCTACTTCCCATCCAGCAGCGCCTTGATGTCCGCCGCGACCACCTGCGGCTCCTCGCCGTGCCTCATGTACAGGCGCAACCGTCCATCGGGACCGAAAACGTAGGTACCGGCGGAATGGTCGATGGTGTAGTGGCCGGCCAGATCGCCGCTCTTGCGGTAGAACACGCGGAAGTCCTTGGCAATGGCAGCGATCTGCTCGGGCGTGCCGTACATGCCGAGGAAGCGCTGGTCGAACACCGGCACGTACTCGGCAAGCAGTTCGGGCGTGTCGCGCTCGGGGTCGACGGTGACGAAGACCACCTGCACGCGGTCGCTGTCGGCGCCGAGCAGGCCCATCACCTCGCTCATGCCCACCAGCGCAGTGGGGCATACGTCCGGGCATTGGGTGTAACCGAAGAAGATGGTGACCGCCTTGCCCTTGAAATCGGCCAGCGTGCGCTCCTGGCCGTGATGGTCGGTGAGGCGGAAGTTTCTGCCATAGTCGGCGCCGGTGATGTCGGTGCTGCGGAACACCGGCTCGGCAGGCGTGCAGGCGGCGAGGACGCCGAGCGCCAGGGCGGGCAGAACGAGGGCACGCAGGCGCGCAAAAAGCGTTGATGACGAGAGAGCGGACGACATGGGCTTGCCTGTTTGACTGCAGAATCAGCGCTCGATGATAGACCCATCGCCTGCCCACCGGAACCCGCTGCGGCATTCGGCCGCAGCCGCCGCAGCGCTTGTCCGCCATCAAGGCACACTGGAATGGCGCTGTCCGACTGCACCTCCGCCAGCCCCACCCTCCCCTGCGCTCCTCGGGGCACCCGCCCGCGTCAGCCTGCCGACAGTCGCCTGCGCAGCGCACGCATCAGCGCCCCCAGCAACGGCAGCTTCTCGTACAGTTCCTCGGCGGCGTCCCAGTAGTCGCGGTGCAGCAGCACGCGGCCACCGGCATCGAAACGCAGGTGGGTCACGCCATGCACCACCACCGGCCGGCCGCGCAGCAGGAAATGGAAATCCCAGCCCAGCATGGCCTGCGCACCCTGCTCGATGCGCTCGGTGACCACGAAACGCGGCGCATCGACGGTATCGAACATGTGCTCGAAGATTCTGCGAATGGCTGCGGTACCGACGACATCGTTGAACGGATCCTTGAAACGCGCGTCGGCGGCATAGAGTGTGTCGACACCGGCCAGCGAGTGCGGCGCGAGTTTTTCGTAGAAACACGCCACGCGGCCAGCCGCGCTCGCGGCGGCGTCCGCAGTGGCGGGCGCCATGCCCTCGGAGCCCATGTGCGTCGACCTCATAGTCCAGTGGCTCGCCGCACGAGCCGGAAATAGAAGCGCCGCGGCAGCCACTGCAGCGCCTTGAGCACGCGGGTGAAGCGCTTCGGGAAGTGGATCTCGAAGTCGCCGCGCGCAAAGCCGTCTACGATCGCCTGCGCCGCCTGGACCGGCGTCTGCAGGGCCGGCATGTGGAAGTCATTGGCGGCTGTGAGCGGCGTGGCGACGAAGCCGGGGTCGATCAGGAAGACATCGACGCCGCGCGGCGAAAGATCCAGGTAGAGCGTCTCGGCCAGGTTGATCAGCGCCGCCTTGGTCGGGCCATAGACGGTCGCCTTGGGCAGCCCGCCGTAGCCGGCGACGCTGCCGACCAGGGCGATCGCCCCGCTGCCCTGGCGCAGCAGCACGGGCACGAGCTCGCCGACGCCGCACAGCGTGCCCACCAGGTTGAGCTCGACCGTCTCGCGCACGGCCTCGGCGCTCAGTTCCCAGGCGCGCAGCGGGCGATAGGTGCCGGCGTTGAACACCACCAGGTCCACGCCACCCCAGCGCGCCAGCACGGCGGCCTGCGCACGCGCGAAGTCACCGTCGCGCGCGAGATCGAGCGCTTCGACCACGCAGTCGGACGCGGCCACCCCGCGCGCCATGCACGCCGCGCGCACCGCCTGCAGCCGCTCGACGCCGCGCGCCGACAGCGCCAGGCGCGCACCG
>NZ_AMXA01000038.1 GCF_000310145.2 Thauera sp. 28 | reverse complement strand
CTGGCGCCGCTCCTACGGGGCGATCGACCGCGGCGGGGTGCCGTAGGAGCGGCGCCAGCCGCGAGCCTTTGCAGGCGCTGCGCCCACGTCACGCAAGGGTGGCTCTCAGATGCGCCGCGCCAGCTCCGCGGCCTTGCCGACGTAGCTCGCCGGCGTCATTGCCAGCAGGTGCTCGCGCGCCTCGGCGGGGATGGCCAGGGTGCGAACGAAGTCGTGCAGCGCCTCGCGGGTGATGCCCTTGCCGCGGGTCATGGCCTTGAGCTGCTCGTAGGGGTTCTCGATGCCGTAGCGGCGCATCACCGTTTGCACCGGCTCGGCGAGCACCTCCCAGCACTCGTCCAGGTCGGCCGCCAGGCGCGCCGGGTCGGCCTCGAGCTTGCCCAGGCCGCGCAGGCAGCTGTCGAGCGCGAGAACGGTGTGGCCGAAACCCACGCCCATGTTGCGCAGCACGGTGGAATCGGTGAGGTCGCGCTGCATACGCGAGATCGGCAACTTCTCGGAGAAGTGCTTGAGCACCGCATTGGCGAGACCGAAGTTGCCCTCGGCATTCTCGAAGTCGATCGGGTTGACCTTGTGCGGCATGGTCGAGGAGCCGACCTCGCCTTCCTTGAGCTTCTGCTTGAAGTAGCCGAGCGAGATGTACATCCAGATGTCGCGGCAGGCATCGATCAGTATGGTGTTGCTACGGGCGATGGCGTCGAAGAGTTCGGCCATCGCGTCGTGCGGCTCGATCTGGATGGTGTACTCGTTGAATGTCAGCCCCAGGGACTCGATGAAACGGCGGTTGAAGCCTTCCCAGTCGAACTCGGGCCAGGCCGACAGGTGTGCGTTGTAGTTACCGACCGCACCGTTGAACTTGGCAGTCATCGCGACGCCGGCAATCGCAGCGCGGACGCGCATCAGGCGCGCGGCGATGTTCGCCATCTCCTTGCCGAGCGTGGTCGGGCTGGCAGGTTGGCCATGGGTGCGCGACAGCATCGGGAGGTCGGCCAGGGCATGGGCGAGCTCGCGGAAACGGGCGATTACGGCATCGAGCGCGGGCAGCAGAACACGGTCGCGGCCTTCGGCCAGCATCAGCGCATGCGAGGTGTTGTTGATGTCCTCAGAGGTGCACGCAAAGTGGATGAACTCCGACACCTTCATCACCTCGGCGTTATGTCCCAGGCGCTTCTTGAGCCAGTACTCCATGGCCTTGACGTCATGGTTGGTGGTGGCCTCGATCGCCTTCACCGCCTCGCCGTCAGCGGTCGAGAAGTCTGCGACCACGGCGTCGAGCTCAGCCACGGTTGCCACCGAGAAGGGCGCGATCTCCGCCAGCGCGGCATCGGCTGCAAGCGCCTTGAGCCACTCAACCTCGACCTTGACGCGGTTGCGGATGAGACCGTGTTCGGAGAAATGGTCGCGCAGCCCGGCCACCTTGCCGTGGTAACGGCCATCGAGCGGGGACAGAGCGGTGAGCGGGGACGGCGAGGCATTCGACATGACGGAGCTTCCGGACAAAAGTGCTATTTTAACGCCTCCCCCTTCCCAGAAGAGAACAAACCACCGTGAGCACGCCGGAGCGCTACAAGATCGAGGTGACTGCCGTTGCCGAGTACGTCACTGCACAGTCCCGCCCCGAGGACGACCACTTCGTCTTCGCCTACCACGTCACCATCCGCAACCTTGGCACCGTGCCGGCACAGCTGCTTGCCCGCCACTGGGTCATCACCGACGGCAACGGCAAGGTGCAGGAGGTTCATGGCCAGGGCGTGATCGGCGAACAACCCTTGCTCGCACCTGGGGAGCATTTCGAGTACACCAGCGGCTGCGTACTGGAAACCCCGGTCGGCACCATGCACGGGCGCTATCAGATGCTTGCCGAGGACGAACACCGCTTCGAGGCTGAAATTCCGCCATTCATGCTGGCCATGCCACGCGCCCTGCACTGAGACCCACCGGGCGCGGCTCAGAAGTCCAGGCGCAGGGATACCCAGTGGCGCCGGTCGACGATGCGCTGCATGCGTTCCTCGGCATGCGCACCGTTGAGGGACTGCACCGTATAGGCGATCTCGCCGCCGCGGGCGAAACCTGAAAACGGGTAGGACAGGCGCAGGTCGGTACGCTGATAGCTGTCGGTGTCGGTATTGCGGGTCCACTTGATGTCGTGCACCCAGTAGCGCGCCACCGCCAGGCTCACCCCCATCGGCAAGCGCTGCATCCACAGCAGCGAGGTAGCCCGTCGCGGCGCGGAGCGCTCGGAGAGGGCGAAATAGCGCTCGGCGCCAGATCCGAACAAGTGGCTGCCGGCAGCTGCATGCAGTGTTCTGCCGAGCGTGCTGAAGTCAGCATCGATGTCGATGTGGGCATGCCCCACAACAATCCGTGTCGCATCTACGGGCTGCCACTTCCACTGCAGCTCGTGGCCCCTGATCTTCAGCTCATGCACGGCCTGCGCCGTCAGCGGCCCACCCGCCACCGTACGGATGCGGTGGATACGATCCGACACGCGCTCGTGGAAGACACGCAGGTCCAGGCTCATGCGCGCAGCGCGCCAATCGCCGAGGTAGCCCAGTTCCCAGCTGTCCAGCCCCTCGGCGGGCAAGCCCGGGGTACCCGCCCATTCGATGCTCCCGTTGCTGGCAAGCTGGCTGGCCTTGTAGTCCAGCGTCCCCGGCGTGCGCCAGGCCCTGGCATAACCAACGCGAACGGTGTTCTGCTCGTCGATATGGAAGCTTGCACTCGCGCGTGGCGCCACATGCGCACCGGCCAGCGAGTCGTACTCGTGCGACAGGCCAAGGTTGCCGGTAAACCAACCCAACGGCTTCCACTCCAGGTTGGCGAACAGACGCCCGACATCGCGGCTGACACGGCCAACTCCATGCAGCATGGTCGCCGACTCGAGCGTGTCATGGCGCCAACTCCCCCCCCAGGCCATGCGTAACGAATCCACCGGGAGGAAGGTATGGAGCGCCTCGAATTCATGGCGGACGCCGCGGCCACCGTTGGGGTTGATACGCCCCAACTCCGGCCGGCCAGCAACGTCGAAGCCAGCGTCGAGCCGATCGACATGATGGGTGTAGCGTAAGGAGAGATCGGCGGACTCTGACAGCGCGTGCAGCCAGCGCGCCTGCACCCAGGTCGATGACTGATCCGCGCGCCGCAGCGGGTCGGAGGCTCGGGGGCCGATCGCGGTACCGTCTGCAGCGACGCTGAGCCGCCCGACAAGCTGGCGCGCCTCGACGCGGCCGATCTGCAACTCGAGCAAGCTGCGTGCATCGAGCTGCAGATCGGCCCGGAAATCGAACAGCCTGCTGCGGTTGCTATCGCGCCAGTCACGATCGGCTGGCAGTACGTCGCGATGGTCCAGTCCATCGTCGGCACGCTCCTGGACGCTCAGCCTGAAGGCGCCGCCTTCACCCAGACCGCCGCCGCCCCGCACGCTGTAATCACGCACGCCGCCGCTGCCCCGCTGTGTGCTGACCGAAAGCCCCTGGGCAAAAGCAGGCTCGACCGTAACGATGTTGATGACCCCCAGGAAGGCATTGGTGCCGTAAGAGACGGTATTGGAGCCCCGCACCACCTCGATGCGCTCGATGTCCTCGAGCGCCACTGGAACCAGCTCCTAGTTCATACCGCCGCGAAAGAGCGGCGAATGCAAAGAACGGCCATCCACCAGCACCTGCACGCGGGGCGAGTAGTCCGTGTCGTCGGTAATGCCGTGGTAATTGACCCGCGCCGGCTTGTCGCTGGGCGTGAAGGTCTGGAAGCCGGGCACCAGGCGAAACACCTCATGCAGAGAACGTGCACCCGAGGCACGGATCATCGCGCGATCGATCACCGTTACCGCGCCAGGGGCATCCTCCAGGCGCTGCGGCAAGCGGCTGACCGAGGCCACGATCGGAAGTGCGCTGAAGAACACGCCGTCATCCGCAGTGCCGACCAAGGGTGTCGCCATTCCTGCCGCCAGCAACAGGCTCAACGCGCGCCGAACCACGCGAGCGCTTTGGGAGAAACGTCGGCCGCACACGGCGTGGCCGCACATGGCCATGCCCAGGGTCCCGCTCTTGGATCGACCAATATGCTTCATGTCGTCTCCCCCAATGAACTCCCCCGCACTGCTCCGACAAGCACGCACATGCAGAACGCGCTCAGTCCGAAGAGCGCTGGTACTCGATGACACGGCCACGGCCGGCATGCTTTGCCTCGTAGCACGCCTGGTCGGCTGCCTGCATCACCGCGGAAACGTCATTGATCATGCCTTCCATACGCGCCATGCCGATGCTCGCCCCCACCTTGAAGCTCCGCCCCGCACACACGAACTCGTAGGCGGCGACCGCATCGCACAACGCAGTTGCGATATGGTGGGCGTCCTCACGACCGCAACCGCGCAAAATCACCGCGAACTCGTCGCCACCGATGCGGAACACGTGATCCTGCGCACGCAGGCGCGCACGCAACAAGCCAGCCAGCTCCCTCAGCAGGCGGTCTCCGGCCGCATGGCCGCAAGTATCATTGACCGGCTTGAAGCGGTCGAGATCGATGTACAGCAGCGTCACTACATCGCCTGCGCGCCTGTGGATCGACACCGCCTGCTCGATCGATTCCTCGAAAGCGCGCCGGTTGGGCAGTCCGGTGAGCGGGTCATGGCGTGCCTGGTGTGCCAACTGGGCCGTCGCTTCCTCGATGCGTGCCTGCAGCGTCTGCTGGCTGTGCGCAATCGAATCCGCCATGGCGTTGAAGCCGGCCTCGAGCGCCCTCAGCTCCTCGCTCGTCGACTGTGCCGACACGCGCACATCGAGATCACCCGACGCCATCCGGCGAACAGCCTTGACGAGGGCCGCCACCGGCAGGCCGACCGAGCGTGCCAGACGCCACGCCATAGCCAACGCCCCCACGAGCACCACCAGAACGGCCGCGACGACAACCAACAGCAGGCGCCGCTTGGCCGCTTCACGTGCCGTGACATCCAGATCAACCTGCACCCAGCCAAGCCGCTCCGTCCGCAACGCCTGCTGCGGCGTCGAATAGTCATCCACCTGCGGTGCCAGGCTCAGTACCGCGGTGGCGAACTGCAGCCGCCCGCCACGAGCTTCGACCACCACCTCGTCGGCCTCGACCATGCGCGCCGCCGACGGCAAGCCGACCAGCCCCTGACCGGCCACTCCAAGCAACTCGCCGTCAGCGTCGTAGAAGGCAACCGCAGCGACCTCCGCCTGCGCAAGCGCGCGTGCCATCAGGCTGTCGAGGGCCACCGGATTGCCCGACACGAGGACGTACTCGGCGGCAGGCCCGAGAAAACTCACGATCGCCCGCCCCCGTGCCAGGCTGGCCTCGTCGAGCTCGCGATGGCTCTGGTGGACAAACAGGCTGCCAAGTACCACGACGAAGGCCAGGCTGGGCACGAACAGGATCAGGGCCATCCTGACGCCGAGCGAAATCTTGCGCATCCAGCTCATCGCCGCGCCCCTCCCCCGGCAATGCGCTCACGCAGGATCTGTTCGTCGGGCACGGTGATGCCAAGCGCCTTGGCCACCGTCCGATTCACCTCCACCTCGAAGCGCTCAGGGTGGTGAATCCCGCCCAGCCCCTCGGCAGAGTGCAGGCCGGCATTGAGCAGGTCGGCGAGGTCGTAGGCGATATGCTCCGGTGAGCTGAACACCGCCGCAAGCGCGCCCGCGCTGACATAGGCCGACGAGAAAGCGAACACCGGACGGCGGTGGCGATAACTGGTAAGCAGGATGGCACGCGCCGCCGCCGGGCTGGACACCAGGCTGTCCGGCAAGGGCAGCAGTGCGGCGTTACGCTCCAGCAGGACCTGCAGCGCGCCGACAAGCTCGGTCGAATCGGCGATGCCTATGATATCGAGGGCGAGTTGTTGAGCGGTCGCGGCCTGATTGATCATCGGCTCCACGAAACGGCTGTCGGGCCCAAGCAGGACACCAAGCTGCGACGCCTGAGGCAGGATCGCGCGCACCAGGGCGAGGTGTCGCGCCACCGGCTGGTCAAGCACGATCGCGCCCAGGCTGCGCTGCGGAAACTCGCGCCTGAAGCGTTCGACGTCGCGCTGACCGACGAGGACGGCAAACACCGGTCGGTCGGACTGTCGCAAGGCCGCCTCCACCGCCTGCCGGCCCGCTGCGATCACGACATCCGTGCGCTCGAGCGCGCCGTCTCGCGCCACCTCATCGAGCGCGGTGACCTCACGCACGCGATGCACGCCCGGCTTGGTCGCCTTGCGCAGCGCCTCGACGAACTGCTGCGCAGGCCCCTTGTCCCCCGGCGCCAGCAGCACCAGATCGAGCGCATGCGCCATCGGGGACAGCATCAGCAGCACGCAGGCGAACATGCGGACGAAGGCGCAGCGGACAGCATCGGCCGTCCTCGCGTGTTGCCGGCGACGGCCCGGCAGCGGCGGCGCCCGATCGTCCTCGGTGTTCACCAACCAAGCCTCAGGGTGGCAAACAGGAACGGCTGATGGCGGTACTTGCCGTTGTGGAAATCGGGGTACTTCCCGGTCGCGCTGAGGGCAGTCACGGAGAACTCGCTCTCGCTACCGGGGCCACCGAAACGGCGTGCGAGCTTGAGGTCGAAACGGTCGCCACGCGGAATGTAATCGCCACCGTTCATCCAGTAGTACTCACCGTTGCGGTAGTACCCGATGCTGGCCCGCCAGCGGTCTGGCAGATCCTTGATGAGCAGCACCGAGGTCGTCGCATGCGGCGCACTATCCGGGATGTCCCGATCGGTGTAAGGCTCGCCCTTGTCGATGCGGACGAAGGCCTGAGAGAGCACGATCCGCCCCCAGCCCGCACGACGCCAGTCCACCGTGAACTCGGCGCCGGTCATGCGGAAATCGTTGCCATTGAAAAAGTAGAAGGCCTTCTGTCCGGGGACAATGGGCTGAAAATCCGGTCCCTCAGCTCCTGCGCAGGTCTCGGCACGCCAGAACTCGCGATACTCGGCCGGCAATTCGTCGAAATCGAAACCATCGGCGAAGGTCCTGCAGCTGCGGTCATCGATGAAACGCTCGTGATACTCGCGGAACACCCGCGTATCGAGCGTGATCCCCAGAGGCGCATACTGCGCGACGTAGCCCAGATCGATGAAGCGCATGCGCTCGCTCTGCAACGAGCCCTGCGCGCGATACAGGATGCGGCGGATCACATCGCCTTCACGGTAGGTCTGGAAGGCGCGCGACTCCATCAGGCTGGGGGCACGGTAGGCCCTTCCCGCGGAAAGCCTGAGCGCAGAGAAATCGTCGAGCGCATAGTTAGCCGCAAAACGGGGCGAGAACAGGCGACCACTGTAGTCGTGATGCTCGAGCGTCCCTCCCAGATTGATCCGCAGGGCTGCGAGCGGCTGCCACTCCAGGTTTCCGAAGAGCTGCCCGTGCGTGGCGTCGAGCCAATCTCGCCTGCCCAGCAGGCTGAAGGAACGCGCGCGTTCGGCACGCACGCCGAGCCCGAGCATGCCGCTGAGCGAAGACGACAGCCGCGTGCTGTACTGGAGTTCGAGATCATCGCGGCGAACCTCGCTGTCACGGTCGGCATCGAAGCGATAGGAAACACCGTCGTACACGAACGGCCCAACCGTCCACCGACCCTGCTCGCGCTCGCTCTGATGGTAGTACTGAAGACTCAACGAGCGCTCGGCGTCGAGCTGCCGTACCCAGCCTGCCTGCAGATACAGCGAACGGTCGCGCTCGACATGCGAGGGGAAGTCGACGTAATCGGGACTGCCGCGCCAACTGGGCCCCTCGCTCACGCCGAACTGCAAGGCCAGTTGATCGCGGCCCGTGGCATGCAGGGTCGCACTGAAGTTGGCAACCGTCCGGGTGATCTTCTCGGCATCGTGCCAGCGCTGGAACCCAGGGCGGCTCTCCAGATGCGGCTCGAAGTTCACCGCCGAGCGGCGCGAAGCCGACAACCGCCAGTCCAGCACGCCGGCACCGTTGCCGTTGATGCGAACGCCGTAGTCGTGGAATCCGTCCTTGCCGGCACGCAGGATGACCGCCTTGCCCACCTCGGTTGCCGGCGAACGGCTGATGATATTGATCACGCCCTGGAAGGCGTTGACGCCATAGGCAGCGCCGTTGG
Source organism: Thauera sp. 28 (assembly GCF_000310145.2). Lineage (GTDB taxonomy): Bacteria > Pseudomonadota > Gammaproteobacteria > Burkholderiales > Rhodocyclaceae > Thauera > Thauera mechernichensis. The sequence continues at coordinate 17,879 of NZ_AMXA01000038.1, read as the reverse complement.
GGCCACGCACCACCTCCAGGCGCTCGATGTCATCGACCCGCAGGGGCAATCCGTCCCACTTGGTGTCACCCCACAAGGGGCTGTTGATCGTGCGGCCATCGATCATCACCTTGACGCGGCGATCGTAGGCGTCGCCCAGACCATGGCTGGCCACCGTAGGAGAGCCACTCGCCACATCGGCGACCAGAAAGCCCGGCACCAGGCGCAACAGGTCATGAATACGCGTGAAGCCCGAAGCCTCGATCATCTCGCGATCGATCACCGTGACCGCGGCTGGCGCATCGAGCGGCGACTGCGCAAGCCGCGTAGCCGTCAGGACAAGCGGAATATCGTCGAAAAAAGGGTCACTGCTGGCCTGAACGGCGAGGGGCAGCGCCACGGCGAGCGCAGCCAGTACGCGTACGGCGTTCACACATACTTCACCCGGTAACCTATACGCCCGCATGCAGGTCCTCACAGCACATATTGCTTCAGCGTCCAGGCCACATCGCCGAACGCCAAGGACCCGATTGTGCCCCGATGTCCTGCCCGACCGCTACGCCTTGCGCCACTGCGAGTGACACAGGTCACGGCGCACACACGCGGGTCGGGGCACACAGCAGGGATTCAGCTCCGGTAGTCCGCGTTTATCTTGACATAGTCATAGGAAAAATCGCAGGTCCACACCGTGGCCGCTGCGCTGCCACGCGCGAGATCGATGCGGATCGTCAGTTCGGCGTGCTTCATGATCCGCGAGCCGGCCTCCTCGACGTAGCTGGCTGCGCGCCCACCGTGTTCGGCGACCAGCACGGCCTCGTCGGGGTTGCCCAGCCACACGCGCAACTTCGACACATCGAGATCGTCAATGCCAGCGTAGCCGATAGCCGCCAGGATACGGCCGAGGTTGGGGTCGGAGGCGAAGAAAGCGGTCTTGACCAGGGGTGAATGCGCGACTGCATAGGCGACCTTGCGGCACTCGTCGCGATCCGCACCGCCCTCGACTGCAATGCTCATGAACTTGGTCGCACCCTCGCCGTCACGCACGATGGCCTGGGCGAGCGCGATCGACACGTCGATGATCGCGGCACGCAGGGCCGCGAACTCGGCACTCGCAGCATCGACGACCTCATCGTTACCGGCGGCACCGGTAGCGACGAGCACGAAGGAGTCGTTGGTGGACGTGTCGCCATCGACGGTGATGCTGTTGAAGGACAGGTCGGCGGCCTCCCTGACCAGAGCGTCGAGCAGCGGCTGAGAAACAGCCGCGTCGCAGGCCAGGAAGCCAAGCATGGTCGCCATGTTGGGCCGGATCATGCCCGCGCCCTTGCTGATGCCTGTGAGGGTCACGGCCTTTCCACCGAGCTGCACCTGCCGCGACACCGCCTTGGCGAGCGTGTCCGTCGTCATGATGGCGTGCGCGGCATCGAACCAGCCGTCCGCGCGCAGGTCGGCGAGCGCCTTGGGCAGACCGGCGACCAAGCGTTCCATCGGCAGCGGCTCGAGAATCACGCCCGTGGAGAAAGGCAGCACCTGGCTGGCGTCGATACCCATCTCCGCAGCCAGCGCGGCGCAGGTGGCCTGGGCATTGGCGACGCCGGATTCGCCGGTACCGGCATTGGCCACCCCGGTGTTGATCACCAAGGCACGGACGGCTCCGCCCGGCAGATGCGCCTTGCAGACCTGGACCGGCGCAGCGCAGAAGCGGTTGCGGGTGAACACGCCCGCGGCACGGCTGCCAGGGGCGAGCTCGATCACCGTCAGGTCACGACGGTTGGCCTTGCGAATGCCGGCCTCGGCGACGCCCAGGCGCACGCCCTGGACGGGCAGGAGTTCGGCAGGGTTCGGGGTGGCGAGATTGACGGCCATGCGTGTCTCCGGTGCAGATCAGTTGAGTTTGCCGTGGCAGTGCTTGTACTTCTTGCCCGAGCCGCAGGGGCAGGGGTCGTTGCGCCCGACCTTGGGCGCGGCATTGACCTGCGGCTGCGCGCCGCCCTGCCCCGCCTCGGTGTTGGCAAGCGCCTCGTCGTAATCGGCGTGCTGGTACTTCACGTTCTCGACCTGTTGCGGCGGCTCGGCCTGTTCGAGCTGAGATTCGGTGCGGATCTGCACCGTCATCAGGATCTTGGTGACGTCGGCACGTACGGTGTCGAGCAGCCCCTCGAACAGCTCGAAGGACTCGCGCTTGTACTCCTGCTTGGGGTTTTTCTGCGCATAGCCGCGCAGGTGGATACCCTGGCGCAGGTGGTCAAGCGCCGCCAGATGCTCGCGCCAGTGGGTATCCAGGCTCTGCAGCATGACGTTGCGCTCGAACTGGTGCCACGCCGCCGGATCGACGACCGCGGTCTTGGCCGCATAGGCCTCCTCGCCCGCCTGCACGATACGCTCGAGGATGGCCTCGTCGTCCAGGCTGGGCTCGGCCTTCAACCATTCGCCCACCGGCAGCTTGAGCTGGCACTCGGCGAGCAGGGCCTGCTCCAGCGCCGGGATCTCCCACTGCTCCTCGACGCTCTCGGCCGGCACATAGCGGCGGAAGATGTCGTGCAGCACGCCTTGTCGCATGGCGCGGATGGTGTCGGAGATGTCCTCGCTCTCGAGCAGTTCGTTGCGCTGCTGATAGACCACCTTGCGCTGGTCGTTGGAAACGTCGTCGTATTCGAGCAGCTGCTTGCGGATATCGAAGTTGCGCTGTTCGACCTTGCGCTGCGCGGACTCGAGCGAGCGCGTGACCATCGCGTGCTCGATCGCCTCACCCTCAGGCATCTTCAGGCGCACCATGATGGCGTTGAGGCGCTCGCCGGCGAAGATCTTCATCAGCGGATCTTCAAGCGACAGGTAGAAGCGGCTCGAGCCAGGATCGCCCTGGCGGCCGGAGCGGCCACGCAGCTGGTTGTCGATGCGGCGCGACTCGTGGCGCTCGGTGCCGATGATGTGCAGGCCGCCGGCGGCGAGCACCTGCTCATGCACCTTGGCCCACTCGGCACGCAGGGCACTGACGCGGGCCTCGAGCTCCTCGGGCGGGACACTCGAGTCCTCGCGCAGCGCGGCCACCGGCTTCTCGATGTTGCCGCCGAGCACGATGTCGGTGCCGCGGCCCGCCATGTTGGTGGCGATCGTGACCACGCCGGGACGACCGGCCTGGGAGACGATCTGCGCCTCGCTATCGTGCTGCTTGGCGTTGAGCAGCTGGTGATCGATCTTCGCCTTCTTGAGCAGACCGGAGAGGAACTCGTTGGTCTCGATCGAGGTGGTACCGACCAGCACCGGCTGGCCACGCTCGACGCAGCCGCGGATGTCCTCGATCACCGCATCCCACTTCTCCTTCGCGGTGCGATAGACCTTGTCGTTCTCGTCCTTGCGCTGCATCGGCCGGTTGGTCGGAATGACCACGGTCTCGAGGCTGTAGATGGAGTGGAACTCGAAGGCTTCGGTGTCGGCCGTACCGGTCATGCCGGCGAGCTTGCCGTACATGCGGAAGTAGTTCTGGAAGGTGATCGAGGCCAGCGTCTGGTTCTCGGCCTGGATGCGCACGCCCTCCTTGGCCTCGACCGCCTGGTGCAGGCCGTCCGACCAGCGCCGGCCCGGCATCAGGCGGCCGGTGAACTCGTCGACGATGACCACCTCGCCGTTCTGCACCACGTACTGCTGGTCCTTGTGGTACAGCGCATGTGCGCGCAGCGCAGCATAGAGATGGTGCACCAGCAGGATGTTGGCGGGGTCGTACAGCCCGCCACCCTCGGCGAGCAGGCCCATGCGTACAAGGATTTGCTCGGCGGTCTCGTGGCCTTGCTCGGTGAGCAGCACCTGGTGGGCCTTGAGGTCGACCGTGTAGTCGCCGGCCTCGATGACCTCGTCCTTGTCGTTGAGGCCGCCTTCCTGCTTCTTCAGCAGCGGCGCGACCTGGTTCATCTTGAGGTAGAGCTCGGTGTGATCCTCGGCCTGGCCGGAGATGATCAGCGGCGTACGCGCTTCGTCGATCAGGATGGAGTCCACCTCATCGACGATGGCGAAGTTCAGACCGCGCTGCACGCGTTCGCCGAGCGAATACACCATGTTGTCGCGCAGGTAGTCGAAGCCGAACTCGTTGTTGGTGCCGTAGGTGATGTCGGCGGCGTAGGCGGCCTGCTTCTGGTCGTGCGACATGCGCGACATGTTGCAGCCGGTGGTGAGCCCGAGGAAACCGTAGATCCGCCCCATCCACTCGGCGTCGCGGCTGGCCAGGTAGTCATTCACCGTGATGACGTGCACGCCCTTGCCCGACAGCGCATTGAGGTAAGCCGGCAGGGTAGCGACCAGGGTCTTGCCCTCGCCGGTGCGCATCTCGGCGATCTTGCCGTTGTGCAGCACCATGCCGCCGACGAGCTGGACGTCGAAGTGGCGCATGCCATGCACGCGCTTGCCGGCCTCGCGCACCACCGCGAAGGCCTCGGGCAGCAGGGCATCGAGCGTTTCGCCGTTGGCCACGCGCTGCTTGAACTCCGCGGTCTTGCCCCGCAACGCCTCATCGGAGAGTGCGGAGATCTCTGGCTCGAGTGCGTTGATCCTGCGCACGGTCTGGAAGTACTGGCGGACGAGGCGGTCGTTGCGACTACCGAAGATTTTCTTGAGCAGGCCGGAGATCATGTTTGGGGGTCGACGTCAATTCGGCAAAGGCGGCAGTTTATCATGTCGGACTCGATCACCTGATGACGCTTGTCCACCCCGCGCACGATGTCCCAACTGCTGCACCGCTTCCTCGGCCAGGGCGACGCCCTCGCCCGCCTGCAGGACCATGCCGCCCGCCTGCGCCGCCTGCAGGGGGCGCTCGAACGCGGCCTGCCGCCTCAGCTCGTCGGCCAATGCCAGGTGGCGAACCTGAAGGACGGCACGCTCACGGTCAGCGCGCGCGGCGGCGCGGCGGCCGTGCGCCTGCGGCAGATGCTGCCCAGCCTCGTCGAGCACCTGGTCCGAGCAGGACATGCGGTGCAGGCCATCAAGGTCAAGGTGGGTACGCCGGAGCAGGTGCAATGGCGCCCGCCACCTGCCGAGCGCCACCTGTCGAACGACGCGAAGGACAATCTGAGCAAGTTCGCGCAAAGCCTGCCGCCCGATTCGCCGCTGCGCGAATCACTCGAGCGCCTGGTGCGCCGCAGCCGCCAGTAGACGAGCGCCGCGGGCCACAGCGCCGCGACGACAGGATCACACCATCGGCGCGAGCACGCGCTCGATCGCGAACAGGGCGAAGAAGACGAATACCACCACGACCGCAGCGCGAAAGGATTTCCACGCCCAGGCCTTGTAGCGCGGATTGCCGGTGAGCTGCCACAGAATCACCGAGCCGCCGATCGCCAGCACGGCGAGCAGCAGCAGCAGGCGCATGATCAGCACGGGGTCGCGACCTTCATCTGCGGACGCTCAGGCGAAAGCCTGCGCCAACGGCGCAAACTGGTGGGAGACGGCGGCCGGTGTGCTCGCATCCTTCTCGAAGGTGACGATCTCCCAAGCCTCCTGATCTTCGAGCAGCACGCGCAGGATCTGGTTGTTGAGCGCATGGCCGGCCTTGTGCGCCGAGTAGGCGGCCAGCAGCGGATGGCCGCACAGGTAGAGATCACCGATCGCGTCGAGCACCTTGTGCTTGACGAACTCGTCTGCGTAGCGCAGCCCCTCGGCGTTGAGCACGCGATACTCATCCATGACGATCGCGTTTTCCAGACTACCGCCCAGCGCCAGGCCATTGGCGCGCATGAACTCGACATCCTGCATGAAGCCGAAGGTGCGTGCACGCGCAACGTCGCGCACGTAGGACTGCTCGGCGAAGTCGACCTTCACGCGAGTGGAGGTGCTGTCGATGGCCGGGTGGTTGAACACGATCGAGAACGACAGGCTGAAGCCGTCATACGGCTCGAGCCTGACCCATTTGTCGCCTTCGACATATTCGACCGCCTTCTTGACGCGCATGAACTTCTTGGGCGCCTTCTGCTCCTCGATGCCCGCCGACTGCAACAGAAAGACGAAGGGCGCCGAGCTGCCGTCGAGGATGGGGATCTCGGGCGCATCGACGTCGACATGCAGGTTGTCGACACCCAGGCCGGCGAGCGCCGACATCAGGTGCTCGACCGTACCGACCTTGTGGCCACCCTGCTCCAGGCCCGAGCACATGCGGGTGTCGCACACCGCATAGGGGTCGGCCGGCAGCGTGAGCGGCGGCTCGAGGTCCACGCGATGAAACACGATGCCCGTGTCGGGCGCCGCCGGGCGCAGGGTCAGGTTCACCTTGCGTCCTCCGTGCAGGCCGACACCCGTGGCCTTGACGATGGATTTGAGGGTACGTTGCCTGATCATGTCTATTGTCCTTTTTGATCAGGCATTTTAGCACGCACCCCCGTGACGCCCCGGCTATCGCGGTCATGCAGACAGGCTGTTGCGCAAGCAGATGTTGCAGCGCAACCACGCCTGCACAAGGCCTCGGCCGCGACTCGGAACTCAAGTCCGCAATCGGCCCTGAGCCTGCGTGGCCTCCAGCACCCGCAGCAGGCTGGAGATGTCGTCGCGCCCCATCCCCTGCGTCATCAGCGCGTTGAGTTGCTGCCAGACCTGAGCCGCGATCGGCAGCGGCACAGCTGCCGTCGCCGCCTCGTTCATCAGGATACCGAAGTCCTTATGGTGGAGCCGTGCCTCGATCCCGGCCGAAAAGTCCCGGCGCACCATCTTGTCGCCCATGATCTCCAGCATGCGTGAGGACGCCGAGCCCCCCAACAGCGCCGTGCGCACCGCCGCCAGATCGACGCCGTGGGCTGCAGCCAGGCGCATGGCCTCGGCGCAGGCCTGGACGACTGACACCATGATCATCTGGTTGCAGGCCTTGGCCACCTGGCCGGCGCCCGGCGGACCGATGTGCACGATGCGCTTGCCGAGCACCTCGAGCAGCGGACGTACGCGCTCCAGCACCTCGGGATGGGCGCCGGCCATGATCGCCAGCGTTGCATCACGCGCGCCCTGGGGCCCACCGGAGACGGGCGCATCCACCCAGTCGACGCCCTGGCGCGCGTAGCGCTCGGCCAGGCGACGCGCCGTATCAGGGGCGATGGTGCTCATGTCGAGATGGATGGCGTCTTTGGCAAAACCCTCGGCGAGTCCGTCCCCGCCGAAGGCGAGCGCCTCCACGTCCGCGCTCGCGGTGACGATGGTCACCACCACCTCGCTGCGTGCCGCCAGTTCGGCCGGGGTGGCACACAAGGGCACCCCCTCGGCGACCAGGCCAGCCGCTGACTCCGGCCGCCGCGCCCACACCGCAAGGGGGTGCCCGGCAGCGCGCAAATGGCGTGCCATCGACTCGCCCATTGCGCCCAGGCCGATGAAACCGATCCTCATGCCCATGCCCTCCTGTTTCACTCAGCCGCAGCGCCGCTCATGCGCTCGAGCAGCTTGAGCACGGCAACCGAATCATCCTCGCCCAGGCCGCTGCCGACCATGGCATTGAACAGCTGCGTCGTCGCCGCAGCCGATGGCAGGGCGAGCCCGAGCCGGTGCGCCTCCTCCATGACGATGCGCATGTCTTTCTGGTGCATCCAGGCCTTGAAGCCAGGCTTGAAGTTGCGCTCCAGCATGCGCTGACCGTGGTTCTCCAGAATGCGCGAATACGCGAAGCCGCCCAGCAAAGCCTCGCGCACGCGCCCAGCGTCGACCCCACTGCGCGTGGCGAAATTGAGCGCTTCGGCCACTGCCGCCACACCGACGCCGGTAAGGATCTGATTGCAGGCCTTGGCGACCTGGCCGGCACCGGCGTCACCGATGCGGGTGATCGAGCGCCCCATGGCCTCGAGCAGGGGCAGCACGCGCGCAAAGGCATCGGCATCACCGCCGGCCATGATGGTGAGCGAGCCAGCAATGGCGCCGACCTCTCCTCCCGACACCGGCGCATCGAGCGCCGTCACGCCGCGCGCCGCCAGACGCGCTGCGATCGACTGCGCTGCGGCCGGTGCGATGGTACTCATGTCGATATGGATGTGACCCGCCCCTGCCGCCTCGGCCACGCCTGCCGGGCCGAGCGTCACCTGCTCCACGTCGGGCGCATCGGCCACCATGCTGATCGTCACTGCCGCCCGTCTGGCGACATCGGCCGCGCTCTCGCAATCACCCGCGCCGGCCGCCAGCAGCGGCTCCATCGACGCGCGACGGCGGCTCCAGACATGCACGCGATGACCTGCCTTGATCAGGTTGAGCGCCATGGGCCGGCCCATCAGGCCGAGTCCGATGAATCCAACTTCCATTCGATAGATCTCCGTGGGGGGTAGGTTCGGCATGGCATGCACCGGAAGCCAAGCGAGGCCTGCACGCGCACACCGCCGTTGCCGCTGGCAGGGCGGCAGGAAGCCCGCCATAATCCGGGCCATGAACTACGGCGCAATCATCAAGGAAATCGGGCGGGGCGCCAAGGGCGCACGCGACCTCGACACGGACACGGCGGCCGCACTGTTCGGGGACATACTCGACGGTCGCATTCCGGAACTCGAGCTCGGCGCCATCCTGATCGCCTTCCGCATCAAGAGCGAGGCCCTGCCCGAACTGCTCGGCTTCAAGCAGGCGATGGACGCGCGCAGCGCCCAGGTCCAGGTACCGGCAGGCCCCCGCTGCGTCGTCCTGCCGACCTACAACGGCGCACGCCGCCAGGCCAATCTGATGCCGCTGGTGGCGATGCTGCTGGCACGTGAGGGCGTTCCGGTGCTGATCCAGGGGCGTCACGACTTCGACACCCGGGTCAGCCCGTTCGAGTTGCTTGACGAGCTCGACCTGCGCCCGGCGGCCGACACCGCCGAGGCCGCGGCACAGCTCGCGGACCGCCGCCTGGCGTGCATCAGCCTCCAGCGCCTGCTACCGGGTCTCGACCCCCTGCTTGCCCTGCGCACCCGCATGGGCGTGCGCGCCAGCGGCCACACCATGGCCAAGCTGATCGACCCCTGCCGCGGACGCAGCGTGCGCGTGGTGGCGGTCACCCACCCCGAGTACCTCGAGCGCATGGATGCCTTCCTGCGCCTGGACGGTGGGCGCTCGATGCTGCTACGTGGCACCGAGGGCGAGATCTACGCCAATCCTCGCCGCTGCCCGGAAATGAAGGCCTACGTCGACGGTGAGACGCGGCTGGCCGTCGCGGGCGAAGAAGGCGGCGCCCCACCGCTGCCCGGGCTGCCAGACCTGCCAGGCGTCACCGACAACGCAGCACTCATCCGCGCCATGCTCGCGGGCGACGCCCCCATACCCGCCCCGATCACCGCGCAGGTCGCGGCGCTGAGAGCGCTCGCGCACTGAACACCGCGCGGGCGCAACACACAAGCCAACCCAAGGACTGATCGCGACATGGACACGCCCGAGCACAGACACTTCGCCCGCATCGGCTTTCACCACGGAGCCCGCTTCAGCGTCGCCGGACACACCGAGGCCTGCGAGATCCTCGACCTTTCACTCAAGGGCGCACTGCTGCAATTGCAGGACGGGGCGGCGATCACTTCTGGCGCCAGCTGCAGCCTCGAGCTCGTGCTCGATGACGGCGAGGCCGTGGTGCGCATGGACGGCCATGTGGCGCACTGCAGCGCGGGCCGGATAGGGCTCGCATGCACTGCAATCGACCTCGACAGCATCACCCACCTGCGCCGCCTGATCGAACTCAACCAGGGCGACGCCACACTGCTCGAGCGCGAACTCGCCGCCCTGCTGCCGCACTGAACACGCCTGTCGATCAGGCCGCAAACCGGCCCGCGCGGTAATCGGCCACGGCCTGATAGATCTCCTGCTCGGTATTCATCACGAACGGGCCGTACTGGGCAATCGGCTCGCCCAGGGGGCGGCCGGCAACGAGCAGCACACGTGCATCGGCCCTGGCCTCCAGCCGCACACCATCGCTGGCAGCCTCGTTGGCAAGGATGGCCATGGTGTGCTCGGGCACCACCTGCCCCGCAACCGTCAACTCACCCTGATAGGCGTAGATGAAGGCGTTGTGCTCCACCGCCAGCGGCTGCTCGAACTGCGCCCCCGCAGGCAGGTGAATGTCCAGATAGAGCGGCGCCGTGGCGGTGCGCGTCACTGCACCGCCCACGCCATGGCTCTCGCCCGCGATCACGGTGACCTCGACCCCGGCTGCGGTGCGCACGCGTGGCAACTCGTGGGCAGCGAAATCCCGGTACCAAGGTGCGCTCATCTTGTCGCTCGCCGGCAGGTTCAACCACAGCTGAAAGCCCGCCATCAGGCCGTCTTCCTGTTGCGGAATCTCCGAGTGGATCACCCCCCGGCCAGCCGTCATCCACTGCACGCCACCGCTTTCCAGCAAACCCTCGTTCCCGGCGCTATCGCGATGCAGCAGACGGCCGGCGATCATGTAGGTCACCGTCTCGAAGCCGCGGTGTGGATGATCGGGGAAGCCGGCGATGTAATCCTCGGCCCGATCGCTGCCGAAGGCATCGAGCATCAGGAAAGGATCGAGACGGCGCTGCAGGGACTGTGTCAGCACGCGCGTCAGCTTCACGCCTGCACCATCGGAGGTCGGTACGCCGGTAACCAGACGTTCGACCGTGCGCGGCTGCGCCACCGTAACCACAGGACTGGCACCTGCTGTCGTTGCACTCATGTCTGCTCTCCTCATGTCTGTCCTACCGCTGGCAATGCTGCGGCGGACAGGTCCGCCGCAGTTGCCGAAGCTCACCCCAAGGCGACGGCGATATCCGCCTCAGCCTCGGCAAAGCCCTGCCGGGCCGACTCGTCACCCATGTTCAGCCCTTCCGCATACACGAAGCGCACATCGGTCATACCCAGGAAAGCAAACACCGTCTGCAGAAAGGGCGTCTGAGTGTCGGCCGGCGTACCGCGGTAGCGGCCACCGCGAGCGAAGGCGACGATCACCTTCTTGCCCTTGAGCAGGCCCTCGGGCCCACTCTCGGTATAGCGGAAGGTGACACCGGCGCGAGCGATCGCGTCGATCCAGTTCTTGAGCTGAGTCGAGATGCCAAAGTTGTACATCGGTACGCCGATCACGATCACGTCGGCAGCCTGCACCTCGGCAATCAAGGCGTCGCTCTCGGCCACGCGGACCGCCTGTTCCGGCGTACGCTGGTCGGCGGGGGTAAACAGCGCACCGAGCGCGCCTTCATCGATCACCGGGGCAGGATCGCGCGCCAGGTCACGCAGCACGATCAGCGCCTCGGGGTGGGTCGACTTCAGACGGGCAACGATGTCGCTGGCGACACGGGTGGAGTTGGCGCCTTCAGTGCGGGCACTGCCGTTGATCTGCAGAATGTTCATGTTCTCTCTCCTTGGGACGCTTGGGGTCAGGGTCTTGTTGCAAGACGGTGATGAGAGTCTAATCGTGCCCATTTAATTGATTAACCCCCCATTTAGAGCAACATTGTCTCAAAATTGGAACAATACGACCCCGCCGACCTGCTGATCTTCGCCCGCGTGGCAGAGGGTGGCAGCTTCACCGCCGCTGCCGACCGCCTCGGCCTGCCCAAGTCCACGGTCTCGCGCCGCATCTCCATGCTCGAGGAGCAGCTAGGGGAACGGCTGCTGCTGCGCACGACCCGACGCCTGACTGTCACCGAGTTCGGCGAGGCACTGCTCGAGCATGCACGCCAGGTCGCAAGCGAGATTGACGCTGTAAAGGCCCTCGCAGAAAGCCGCCAGGCCCGCCCCAGCGGACGCTTGCGCGTGTCGATGCCGAGCGACTTCGCCAACCTCCTGCTCACCGACGCCCTGGCCGCCTTCTGCGCCCTGCACCCCGCGGTGGCGCTGGAACTGGACCTGTCGCCACGGCGGGTCGACCTGCTCGGCGAGAACTTCGACATCGCCATCCGCATGGGCGAACTACCCGACGACACCGTGCTCGCCGCGCGCCGCCTGGCCGTGTTCCCTGCCGGACTTTATGCTGCCCCCGCATACCTCGCCGAGCATGGCGAACCCGAGCGCCCTGACGCACTCAACCAGCACCGCGCGCTGCGGCTGCTCGGACGCGGAGGCGCCCCATTAGGCTGGACGCTGATGCGGGGCGAGGAACGCTGGCAAGGCACGCCACCAGGCAGCATCACTGCAAACTCACCCGAGCTAATGATCCGACTGGCCCGCGGCGGCGCAGGCATTACCGCGGTACCAGACTACTTCGCCGCCCCCTACGTGCGCCGCGGGGAACTGCGCCGGGTGCTCGCGGCGTGGTGTCTGCCCACCCACACGGCGTGGGCGGTGTTCCCGGGAAGACGGCTGATGCCGGCCAAGACACGCGCTTTTCTGGACATGCTGCAGGCTGCACTGGGCACGGGGACCGCGGCGGGAACCGAAACCGCGACACCACGCTCCGAGGACGCATGACCTACAATGGGCGCCCGCCCAGGAAACCGATACCCGATGTCCCTGATCCACACCCTGCTGCACCTGCCGGCGCGCGTGCTCTACCTCGCCCTGTTCGGCACCGCCATCGGCCTGCTTGGCTTCGGACTCTACCTGCAGCACGTAGGGGGGCTGGAACCCTGCCCGATGTGCATCATGCAGCGTTATGCCTTCCTGGGCGTGGCACTCGTTGCCCTGGTCGGCGGCCTGCACGGCCCGGGCCGTAGCGGCAGCCGCGTGTACGCGGCGCTGATCGCCGTGGGCGCGCTTGGCGGCGGCGGCATCGCCGCGCGCCAGAGCTGGATGCAGCTCTTTCCGCCTGAGATCCCGGAGTGTGGTCCAGGATTGGAATTCATGCTCGAGAGCTTCCCTCTGGGCGAGGCCCTGCCAATGATCTTCCGTGGCGCGGGCGACTGCGTCGCCATCGACTGGACCTTCCTCGGACTGTCGATCGCCAACTGGTCGCTGGTAACCTTCACCGCCACCTTCGCCTTTGCGCTGTGGATGCTGGTCCGCCGGGAGGCGGCACGCTGAGAAAGGCCGCGCCGATGGTGCGCGCGCTCAGTCGACCACGCGCACGATCTGGCCGCCGATCTCGTAGCGCCCATCACCGAGCGCATTGCAGCGCGTAACCTCGAGCTTGGTGATCAACGGCGGGCGGTCCGGTGTCGGCGAACCAAGCGGCCCCAGCACGGCAACATCGATGACCTCGTTGCGCCCCGGCACATAGGCCGCATGCAGCGTCATGCCTCCCACGCCGATCTCGATGCAGGTCGCGTCTACCCGTTCGCCGTTACGCAACGCGATGTAGGCGGGGCACCCCAGCGGCAAGCGCCGATTGAGGCGTCGATCCTGGTGCGGCGGTACGTCATTCGTGGCCATATGCATCCCGGAGCTGATGAGCATCGCGTGATTCTAGCGCTTGCCGCTGCCACAGGTGTCTTCCCCGCTCGAAGCATCAGCCGTCCGGCGTGCACAAGCGCACGGCGCCGGGCACAGGGACGTGAGCCCCGTCATCCTGTCCAGCAGCGTGCGCCCTTCAGATCAGGCCTGACTCGGCAGATCCTGCAAGCGGCCGATGCGACTGCGCATGGCCGCGTAGTACAGCACCGGGATCACCACCAGGGTGAGCACGGTGGACACCAGGATGCCGAAGATCAGGCTTATCGCGAGGCCATTGAAGATCGGGTCGTCAAGGATGAACACCGCGCCGATCATCGCCGCCAACGCAGTGAGTCCGATCGGCTTGGCACGCACCGCCGCGGCACGGATCACTGCCTCGCCGAGTTCCATGCCCGCGGCAACTTGCTGGTTGACGAAGTCCACCAGCAAGATCGAGTTGCGCACGATGATGCCAGCGAGCGCGATCATGCCGATCATCGAGGTCGCGGTAAACTGGGCGCCGAACAGCGCATGCCCGGGCATCACGCCGATGATGGTGAGCGGGATCGGCGCCATGATGATGAGTGGCACCAGGTAGCTCCTGAACTGCGCCACCACCAGCAGGTAGATCAGCACCAGGCCGACCGCGTAGGCCGCCCCCATGTCGCGGAAGGTCTCGTAGGTGATCTGCCACTCGCCGTCCCACTTGAGTTGGTATCCGGCATAGGGGTCGTCGGGCTGGCTGATGAACCACTCGCCGAGCGTGCCGTACAGGCCCGGCGCACCCGCGAGCGCCATGCCATTGACACGTGTACGGATGTCGAACATGCCGTACAGCGGCGAATCGAGCTTGCCGCCCATGTCACCGGTCACATACACCACCGGCAGCAGGTCCTTGCGGTACAGGATCTGCTCGCGCCGGGTTTCGGCAACCTGCACCAGCTCGGACACCTTGACCAGCTGACCGGCGTTGTCGCCCTGGCGTGCGCGCACCTGCATCGCCAGCAGGCTGGCGAGCTCGGACTGCTCCACCGCCGGCAGCTGGACGCGCACCGGGATCTCGTACTTGTTGTCGCCGCCATGTACCGGGGTGACGTTCTCGCCGGCGAGGCCGAGGCGTACCACCTCGACGATGTCGGCCTGGGCCACGCCCATGCGCGCGGCCTTGGCCTGATCCACGCGCAGCACCAGCTTGGGCGCATCCTCGTCTACCGTGTCGTCCACGCCGACGATGTCGGGCGTGGCCTCGAAGGCCGCGCGCACCCGGCGCGCCACCTCCAGCTGCCCGGCGTAGTCCGGACCGTAGATCTCGGCGACGATCGGCGACAGCACCGGCGGCCCGGGCGGCACCTCCACCACCTTGGCGTTGCCGCCGTTGCGGGTCGCAATCGTGCTGACCGCGTCGCGCACTGCGACCGCGATCTCGTGGCTCTGGCGCGAGCGCGCAGACTTGTCGACCAGGTTGACCTGGATGTCACCCTGCTCCGGGGCGCTGCGCAGGTAGTACTGGCGCACCAGGCCGTTGAAGTTGATCGGCGCGGCGGTGCCGGCGTAGGACTGCCAGTCGGTGACCTCGGGCACGGCAGCCAGATGCACGCCGATCTCGTTGAGCACGCGCGCAGTATCCTCCACCGGCGTACCCACCGGCATGTCGAGCACCACCTGGAACTCGCTCTTGTTGTCGAAGGGCAGCATCTTCATCACCACCAGCTGCACCACCGGCAGCGCCACCGAGGCACCGATCAGCGCCAGCACTGCGAGCCACAGCAGCAGGCGGTTGCGCGCGCCGCGGCGGGCGTCGAGCAAGGGCGTCATGAGACGACGGAACAGGCCATCGAGCCGCTTCGTCATGCGATCCTCGCCCCCGTGCTGGTGCGCATCGACGTTCTTCAGCATCTTCTGCGCCAGCCAGGGCGTGACCACAAAGGCCACCACCAGCGAGATGAACATGCCCATCGAGGCATTGATCGGGATCGGGCTCATGTAGGGCCCCATGAGGCCACTGACGAAGGCCATCGGCAGCAGCGCCGCGATCACGGTGAAAGTGGCGAGGATGGTGGGGCCGCCGACCTCGTCCACCGCCTTGGGGATCAGCTTCCACAGCGGCGTGTCGGGCTCGAGCGTATGCCAGCGATGGATGTTCTCGACCACCACGATGGCGTCATCGACCAGAATGCCGATCGAGAAAATGAGCGCGAACAGCGACACCCGGTTGAGGGTGAAGCCCCAGGCCCAGGACGCGAACAAGGTGGCGGCCAGGGTGAGCGTGACCGCGATGCCGACGATGAGCGCCTCGCGCCGACCGAGCGCGAAAAGGACCAGCGCCACCACCGCAGCGGTCGCGAAGGCGAGCTTGCCGATGAGTTGGGCAGCCTTGTCATTGGCCGTCTTGCCGTAGTCGCGGGTGACGGTGACCTCGACCCCATCGGGGATCAGGCTGCCGCGCAGATTGTCCAGTCGCTGCATGGCCGCGCGGGCGACGTCGGCGGCGTTGGCGCCAGGCTTCTTCGACAACGCCAGGGTGACCGCGGGGAACATGCCCTGCTGCTCGATGCCGCGCTGCTGCGCGGCCGCGCCGGTGCCGAACCACACGTACTGCGCAGGCTGATCGGGCCCATCGATGACGTCGGCGACATCGCGCAGGAAGACCGGGCGCTGGTCGTGCACGCCAACCACCAGGCTGCGTACGTCTTCGGCCGACTCCAGATAGGTGCCCGTCTGAACCAGCACCTCCTGGTTGCCGGCCACCAGGCTGCCTGCGGGCTGCGAGGCGTTGGCCAGCTGCAGGGCGGCGCGCAGGTCCTGCGCAGTGACACCGTGCGCGTTCATGCGCACGGTATCCATGTTCACCCGGATGACATGACCGGGGCCACCGATAGTGAGCACGTCGCGGGTGCCGGGGATACGCTTCAACTCGGTCTCGATCGCACGCGAAACCTGTTGCAGCTCGAAGCCGGCGCGCTCGGCATCCGCGGTCCACAGCGTGAAGCTGACGATGGGCACGTCGTCGATGCCCTTGGGCTTGATCAGCGGCGTGCCGACGCCAAGCTGCGGCGACAGCCAGTCGGCGTGCGAGTGCACGGTGTCATACAGGCGCACGAGCGCGGTCTGGTTGGGCACGCCGACCTCGAACTGCACCGTGACCACCGCCATGCCCGGCCGCGACACGGTGTACACGTGCTCGACCCCGGCGATGCGCGACAGCACCTGCTCGGCAGGACGCGCGACAAGGGCTTCGACGTCGCGCGCAGACGCCCCCGGAAACGGCACCAGCACATTGGCCATGGTGACGTCGATCTGCGGCTCTTCCTCCTTGGGTGTGACCAGGGTGGCAAAGATGCCGGCGAGCAGCAGCACCAAGGCCAGCAGCGGCGTGATGGCATTGCGCTGAAAGCCGGCCGCGATGCGGCCAGCGATGCCGAGAGGCGTGTCCATGATCACCTCCTCAGCGTGCGGGCGCCGCTGCGCGCGCCCGAAGGCCAGCCTGTACGGGATCGAGGGCGAGCGTCTCGTCACCCTTGAGGCCGGCCAGCACCTCTACCGCCTCGCTGCCGTTCACACCCCGCCCGAGGCGGACCTGGCGCAGCGCGAAGCCGCCTGCTCCGTCAGCGACATACACCGCAGTCAACTCGCCACGGCGCAGGATGGCCGCACGCGGCACAACCACCACGGAAGCCTCTGCCGTGCCCGCCGCCCCCACGAAATGCACGCGCGCGAAGCTGCCCGGCATCAATCCGTCTGTGCCTGCGGGTAATTCGACACGGACACGCACCGTGTGCGTGCGCGCATCCACCGCCGGCAGCAAGGTGACCGCCTCGGCATCGACGACGCGGCCGCCATCCCCGAGCGTCACGCGCGCGCGCGCAGCCCCGTCACCGAGCGCGGCCAGGCGCTGCGGCGCCACATCGGTGACGGCGCGCATGCGTGCCGGGTCGTGAAGGGTAAATAGCGCGCGTCCGGGCTGGGCCATCTCGCCGGTCTCGATATGGCGCGCCGACACCACGCCGTCGAGCGGCGCCACGATCTCGAACTGGCCTTTTACGGTGGCAGCCTGTTCGCGCTGGGCACGGGCAGCCTTGACGGCCGCCTCGGCAGCCTCGAGGCGGGTACGCGCGGCATCGAGCGCGGACGCGCTGAGGAACTGGCGCTCGACGAGGCCGCGTGCACGGGCAAGTTCGCTACGGGCATTGCCCATTTCGGCCTCGGCCTGCCCCACCCCGGCCTGCGCAGCCGCAAGCGCAGCCGCCGCCTCGGCCGCATCGATGCGGGCCAGCACCTGGCCGCGGCGGACACGGTCGCCGGTGTCGACGGAGAGTGCAAGGACCCGCCCCTGCACCTGCGCAGCAACGGTGACTTGATGGACAGCCTCTATGCTGGCCTCGCTGACGAAGCCAAGATCCTGCACCTGCGCGCCGATCCGCACGGTCGGCACGTCGGCAGTGGCCGCGTCCGGCACTGAAAGAGCACACGCGACCAGCACGGCGCGTACAAGAGGGGGGAGCATGATCATTTTCATGTTTATAAGTATATTCTTATAGACATGAGCGTCAAGCCATCCGCCACGACGCGCGTGCATGAACCTCTTCCCGCGCGGACAACCTCCATGTGAACGACGAAAAGCTCGCGGCTGGCGCCGCTCCTACCTTGGTCCCAAGCGCCGCAGACCCGCCGTGTAG
>NZ_AMXA01000037.1 GCF_000310145.2 Thauera sp. 28 | reverse complement strand
CGGGGGGCTGCAGCACACGTGCTGCAGCCCCCCGCCAGCGCTCAGAAGCGGAACCGCGACACCGAATCCTGCAGCTGGGCTGCCAGCGCCTCCAGGTGGCGTGCAGCCTCCACGGTCTGATCGACGGTGCGGCCGTTGTCCTGGGCCATGCCGGCGATCTCGCTGATGCTGGAAGTCACCGACTGGCTCGATACCCGCTGCGAACCGGTGGCCTGCGCGATGTGGTCCAGCCCGTCCACGACCTCTACGACCAGCACATTGGCCGAATCGAGCACCTGGCTCACCGTTTCAGCTACTGCGCGGCTCGACTCGATGTGATGCAGGCCATCCTCGATCGAACCCTGAACGGAATCCGAGCGGCTGCTGATCTCGCGCGTCAAGGCATCGATCTCGCCTGCCGAGCGCGCGGATTTCTCTGCCAGCTTGCGGACTTCGTCGGCCACCACGGCAAAGCCACGGCCCTGCTCGCCTGCCCGCGCCGCTTCGATCGCCGCATTGAGTGCAAGCAGGTTGGTCTGCTCGGCAATGTCCCGCACTTCGCTCGTCATGCGCGAGATCGCCTGCGTCGAGCCAACAAAGTCGCTCACCGCATCGGCCATCTGCTTGACGGTGGCTTCGACCTGGCCCACCTCGCCGACAAGTCGCCGCAGGCTCTCCTGCCCTTCCCGAGCGCGCTGCAAGCTGTCATGCGAACGCGCACGCACGGCCTCGGTGCGCTCGGCAATGCTGGAGATGTTGCCCATCATGGCGTCGACGGTCTCCGCCGCGTTTGCCGATGTGGCGCGCTGGCGTTGCGAGCCCTGGGCAACTGCAGTGGCGCTTCCGGCCAGCTGCCCGGCCGCGTTGGTGACTGCCGAGGCCGACTGCGCGACCTGGCGTACCAGTGCGGCCAGGGTTGCCAGCATTTCATTGAAGGTGAGCGCGGTGCGCCCGATCTCGTCGTGGCCACCCACTTCCAGGCGCCGGGTCAGGTCACCACCGCCTTGCGCAATCTGTGCCAGGCCTTCATTGAGGTGAGACAGCGGACGACTGACGAAGCGACGGATGAACAGATAGACGAAACCGATCAGCGGCAAGGAGACGAGGAAGGCAAACACGATGCTCTGGTTGCGAAAATCGATCACCGCCGCATTGGCCTTGTCGAGCGAAATCCGCATCGACACCGCACCGAGCGGTGTGCGATCGGCGACCTGGTGACATGCGATGCAATCCTTTCCCAGCCAGTCGCGCAAGGCGAGAGACGGGATCACCACACGCAGATGCTCGCCATGCTCGGCATTGTGCTCGACCCGCATCGTGGTCCGGCCCTCGGCCAGGGCCAGGCGTTCGTCGGCATCGCCACCGACCGTCGGCAAGCCGCCGTCGCCGAAGACCTTGCTCACTGCCTCACCACGGATCACCTTGAGGTCGCGCACGACGCTGAGTTCCTTGATCTGGTCAAGGAACACGTCGCGTTGACCGACCGTACCCGTGATCATCATGCCGGTGAGGCCGGCCATGGTCATCTCATTGATGCTGCCGGCAAAGTCCTTGGCCTGCTCGATCGCCATGTTGCGGTTGACCCGTGTCTCCCACGCGATCATCCCACCCCAGGCCACGACCAGCATGAGCCAGATCACCAGGGTGAGGCGAAGCCAGATCGGTGTATCAGCCAGACGGCGCATCATTCATCTCCTTGTCCGCAGGGACATATCCCTTGCTTGCTGTTTCTTGCTTATAGACTGCTTATTACGACGCCGTCGCGGCAGGCTTTAACACTACGCACGCGATTGCCTCCGCTCATACGAGCGGAATATCATCGCTTGTCGATATGCGATGTGCTGAACCAATCCGCAAGGCGCACTGTCGCAAGGCGGTCAGTCAGCAACCCACATGCCCGCTGTGCCGCTGCCGACACGCATTACCCTTCCCACAACGCTAAGAGGTCGTCAATGAAGAAATCCATCCTGTTCGGCGTCATCGCCCTGTCCGTTGCAGCCACCGCTTCCGCTCAGGTCAAGCCGGAAGACCAGATCAAGTTCCGCCAGGCCGGCTACAGCTTCATGAGCTGGAACATGGGCAAGATCAAGGCCAACGTTGAAGGCGAGTTCAACGCGCAGCAGGTGCAGGCCGCTGCCAACGCCATCGCAGCCATCGCGGGTTCGGGCATGGGCGCACTGTACGGCCCGGGCACCGACAAGGACATCGGCGACCGCAAGACGCGCGCCAAGCCCGAACTGTTCCAGAACATGGAAGATGTCGGCAAGCTGGCGATGGATTTCAACGCCGCTGCAGCGAACCTGGCACAGGCTGCCGCCAGCGGTGACAAGGCCGCGGTGCAGAAGGCCTTCGGCGAAACGGGCGCCACCTGCAAGGCCTGTCACGACAAGTACCGCGCCGACTGACCCGGCACGGTACTTGTCCTCCAACGACAAAGCCACCCAAGGGTGGCTTTGTCGTTCTCTACGCCAGGCAAGGGACGACCTTACCAGGCGGGTACCGGAGGCGGTGGCGGTGGCGCAATGAAGCTGCCCGTCGCCGCGTAAAGCACGGCAGCCGTGATCGCCAACGCAAGCAGCAAAGCCACGATGCCGCCACCCTGCGCGGCTTGGGCATCGGCCTCATCGACCTCCTTGTCGCCGGTGATCATCGGCTTGACCAGGTTGTCCTTCTTGAACACGGCATAGAACAGCACTGCCCCCACGTGCAGCGCGACGAGGACGATGATCGGCCAGTAGTTCTGCCGGTGCAGGCCGCTCAACCAATCGCTGGTATCGCCGCTCACCAGCGCGCGCAAGGGGCCGGAAAAAGCGATGTCATCGTTGGCAAACAGCCCGGTGACCGCCTGGTAACTCATCACGCCGAGCAGGGCGAGCACCGACAGGGCGCCGAGCGGGTTGTGACCAAGCCCGCTCCAGTGACCGCGCAGGTGCGCCCACAGATGAGCGGGGCCCGGGACGAAGTCCGCAAAGCGGGCATAGGTGGAGCCGATGAAGCCCCACACCAGGCGAAAGGTTAGCAGCCCCAGGATGGCAATGCCGACGCGGCCGTGCCACTGGATGAAGCTGCCGCCGAGTTGGCCGGTAACGTAGGCCGCAACCACGAGGACGGCCAGCAGCCAGTGGAACAATCGGGTGGGCAGGTCCCAGACGCGGACTTTACGTGTCGTCATGTGTGTGTCGTTCCATGATCAAAATGCGTGGTGTTGCGAAGAAGGCTGCGCGCCGCAAGATCGTCTGCCCGAGCACAGACCCGGCGTCGGCGCGCGGGTTCCGGCGCACAGGACATCATCCAGCCTTGCGCTGCGCCAGGAACTCGCGCAGATGGCGCCCGGTGTGCGACTCCGGCGTCGCCATCGCCACCTCGGGCGGGCCTTCGGCCACCACCCGGCCGCCGCCATCGCCGCCCTCCGGGCCGAGGTCGATCAGCCAGTCGGCCTCGGCCATGACGTCGAGGTCATGCTCGATCACCAGCACCGTATGGCCAGCATCGGTCAGGCGGTGCAGCACCCGGATCAGCTTGTCGACGTCGGCCATGTGCAGGCCCACCGTCGGCTCGTCCAGCACATACAGGCTGTGCTTGTCGGCCGGCAGCGGCACACCACCCGTGTCTTCGGAGTCACCCGGGCGGCGGCGCACCTTGGCCAGTTCGGTCACCAGCTTGATGCGCTGCGCCTCGCCGCCCGACAGCGTCGGGCTGGGCTGGCCCAGGGTCAGGTAGCCAAGGCCGACGTCCTGCAGCAGCTGCAGCGGGTGGGCGATCGCGGGATGGGCGGAGAAGAAATCCACCGCCTCGTCCACCGGCATCGCCAGCACCTCGGCGACGGTCCTGTCCTTCCAGCGCACCGACAAGGTCTCGGGATTGAAGCGTGCGCCGCCGCAGCCCTCGCAGGGCGTCTTCACATCGGGGAGGAAGCTCATCTCGACGGTGGTCTGGCCGGCGCCATCGCAGACCGGGCAGCGCCCGGCGCCGGTGTTGAAGGAAAAGCGCGAAGCGTTCCAGCCGCGGGTGCGGGCGTCGAAAGTGTCGGCGAAGAGCTTGCGGATCGCGTCCCAGAAGCCGACGTAGGTCGCCGGGCAGGAGCGCGGGGTCTTGCCGATCGGGGTCTGGTCGACCTCCAGCACACGGCCGACCTGTTGCCAGCCATGGACGCCCTTGCAGCCGATCAGGGCCTGGTCGACCTCTTCGGGCTGTGCCTTGCCGCGGCGGCGGGCACGGGTGGCCTCGGGGTCTCCAAGGCGGGTGCGCAGGTTGGCGTGGATGACGTCGCGTGCCAGGCTGGACTTGCCCGAGCCGGACACGCCCGTCACCACCGTCAGGCGCGCGAGCGGAATGCGCACCGTCACGTTGCGTAGGTTGTGCAGGCTGGCGCCTTCGATGCGGATCGCCGCATGGTCGTCGGGCACCGCGCGGCGCGGCCGCAGCGGGTGCTGCAGCGGGTGGCGGAAGCATGCGCCGGTGGCGGATTCGGGCGCGGCCAGCAGGTCGTCGATGCCGCCTTCGGCCACCACCCGGCCGCCGCGCACCCCGGCGCCGGGGCCGAGGTCGATGACGTGGTCGGCGCGGCGGATGGTGTCCTCGTCGTGCTCGACCACCAGCAGGGTGTTACCGCGGTCGCGCAGCGCCTCCAGGGTGTCGAGCAGCAGGCGGTTGTCGCGCGGATGCAGGCCGATCGTCGGCTCGTCGAGGATGTAGCACACCCCGCGCAGGTTGGAACCGAGCTGCGCCGCCAGGCGGATGCGCTGCGCTTCGCCTCCGGACAGCGTGGGCGCGGCACGGTCGAGCGCCAGGTAGCCCAAGCCGACGTGCTGCAGGAAGGCCAGCCGCCCACGGATCTCGCTGACGAGGTCGCGGGCGATGTCGGTTTCGCGCTCGTTCAGCGCCAGATCGGTGAAGAAGCCGGCAGCCTTGTCCACCGGCTGCGCCGCGAGCTGGTGCAGGCCGAGCTCGCGGAAGCGCACTGCACGCGCCACCGGATTGAGGCGCGCGCCGTCACAGGCGGGGCAGGGCTCGTCGCTGACGATGACCTCTTCCGCATCGCCCAGGTCGAGCGCGTCCGGGTCCTCGATGCGCGCTGCGGTCTTCAGCCCGGTGCCGTAGCACTTGGGGCACCAGCCGTGCTTGGCGTTGTACGAGAACAGGCGTGGATCGGGCTCGGGGAAGCCGGTGCCGCAGCTCGGGCAGGCGCGAAGGGTAGAGAAGGTGATCGGCGCCGCACCGAGCTTACCGATCTCGAGCACCTTGATCACACCTTTGCCGATCTCCAGCGCCTGGCGGACGAATTCTCGCAGCGTGGCCTCGTGCTCGGGCTGCACCACCACCATGCCGGTCGGCAGCTCGATGTTGTGTTCCTTGTAGCGGTCCAGCCGTGGCCACTTGGCGGTGGGCAGGTATTCGCCATCGACGCGCAGCTGCGTGTGGCCCTTGCTCCGCGCCCACTTGGCGAGGTCGGTGTACAGGCCCTTGCGGTTGACGACCAGCGGCGCCAGCACTTCGACCGAGGCGCCGCGCAGTTCGCGCTGGATCTGGGCGACGATGGCCTCGAAGCTCTGCGGCGTCACCGGCACGTTGCAATCGGGGCAGAACTGCGTGCCCAGCTTCACGTACATCAGGCGCAGGAAGGGGTGGATCTCGGTCAGCGTCGCCACCGTGCTCTTGCGCCCGCCGCGGCTGGTGCGCTGCTCGATCGCCACCGTGGGCGGGATGCCGAACAGGCCATCGACGTCGGGCCGGCTGGCCGGCTGCACGAACTGGCGCGCGTAGGCGTTGAGCGATTCCAGGTAGCGCCGCTGGCCCTCGCCGAAGACGATGTCGAAGGCCAGTGTGGATTTGCCCGAGCCGGACAGGCCGGTGATCACGGTGAACTGGTCACGCGGGATCTGCAGGCTGACGTTCTTGAGGTTGTGCTCGCGGGCGTGGCGGATCTCTATCGCCGGCGCGGCAATCGGGCGGTAATCCACCCGCGGTTCGGCAGCGACGAGGGATCGCTTCCCCCCTGTAGGAGCGGCGCCAGCCGCGAGCGGTTCTTCCGTCTGGAGATGCGCCAAACCCTCGCGGCTGGCGCCGCTCCTACAAAGGGGCGCTTCACCGCTGCGGGTGCGGGTGCGGGTGCGGGCCAGGGCCTCGGCATAATCGCGCAGTGCGGCGCCGGTGTGCGAATCTGCATGCGCGCGCACGAACTCCGGCGGGCCTTCCACGACGACCGCGCCGCCACCTTCGCCACCTTCCGGGCCGAGGTCGATGATCCAGTCCGCGGCAGCGATCACGTCCAGGTTGTGTTCGATGACGATGAGTGAATGCCCCGCCTGCAGCAGCTTGTCGAAGGCGCCGAGCAGCTTGGCCACATCCTCGAAGTGAAGTCCTGTGGTGGGTTCATCGAACAGGAAGAGCAACCCGGGGTCGCGATCTTCCCCACGCTTTTCCCCAAAGTTATCCACAGGCCTGGATTTGCGTACAGCTTTCTTCTGCGCTGCCTCGGCGAGGTGGCCGGCGAGCTTGAGGCGCTGCGCCTCGCCGCCGGAAAGCGTCGGCACGGGCTGGCCGAGGCGCAGGTAGTCGAGGCCGACGTCGGCCAGCGGCGCGAGCGCGGCGAGCACCTTGGGGTGCTCGCGGAACACGTCCAGCGCCTCATGTACCGTAAGTTCGAGCACATCAGCAACGGACATTTCTTTCCATTTCAATTCAAGCACTTCCGGCCTGTAACGCTTGCCGTCGCAGTCGGGGCAGCGCAGCCAGACGTCGGACAGGAACTGCATCTCGACGTGCTCGAAACCCGAACCAGTACAGGTCGGACAGCGGCCATGGCCGGCATTGAAGCTGAAGGTGCCAGGCGTGTAGCCACGCTGTTTCGCCTCCGGCAGGGCGGCGAACAGGGCGCGGATCGGGTCCCACGCGCCGACATAGCTCACCGGATTGGAGCGCGAACTCTTGCCGATCGGCGATTGGTCCACCATGACCACGCCGCGCAAGTTATCCACATTGTCGAGACGGTCGAAGATCCCGGGTGATTCGACCGCCTCGCCGAAGTGTTTCGCCAGCGCTGGAAACAGCACGTCCTGGATCAACGTCGACTTGCCCGAGCCGGAGACGCCGGTCAGGCAAGTGAGACGCTGCAAGGGGAAGCCGACACGAAGATCACGCAGGTTGTGCTGACGCGCTCCGACCAGCGTCAGCCGCGGGGTGGCGTCATCGACCCGACGCGGCGGGCGATCGACGTCGATGCGCTTCTTCCCCGCCAGCCAGGGGCCGGTCACCGAGTCCGGATTTGCAGCAATCTCGGCCGGCGTGCCGCGCGCGACAATGTTGCCGCCGCGCTCGCCCGGGCCTGGGCCGATCTCCAGCAACTCGTCGGCGGCGACCATCACCTGAGGGTCGTGCTCGACCACCACCAGTGTATTGCCGGCGTCGCGCAGCCGCGTCATCACGCCGAGGATGCGGCCGATGTCGCGCGGGTGCAGCCCGATCGAAGGCTCGTCGAGCACGAACAGGGTGTTCACCAGCGAGGTGCCGAGCGCGGTGGTGAGGTTGATGCGCTGCACCTCGCCGCCCGATAAGGTGCGCGACTGGCGGTCCAGGGTCAGGTAGCCGAGGCCGACGTCGGTGAGGTAATTCAGCCGGCTGCGGATCTCGCCGAGCACCAGTTCGGTGGCCTCGTCAGGGACGCCCGGGATGCGCAGCGCCGCCACCGCCTCGCGGATGCGATCGACCGGCATCGCCATCAGTTCGTGGATCGCCAGCCCGGTCGCCGCGCCCCCTGTAGGGGCGCTGGTCGGCAGGCGCCAGAGCAGGGCGTCGGGTTTCAAGCGCGCGCCGTGGCAGGCCGGGCACTCCGTATAGCTGCGGTAACGCGACAGCAGCACACGGATGTGCATCTTGTAGGCCTTGGTCTCCAGCCAGTCGAAGAAGTGGCGCACGCCATACCAGTAGCGCGGCCACGAGCTGTCCCAGTTCTTCCACTTCGGGTCGCCTTCGAACAACCACTGGCGATGCTCCGGTGGCAGGTCGCGCACCGGGATGTCCATCGCCACACCATACTTCTTCGCCATCTTCTCGAGGTCGGCCTGGCACTCGCGGTAGCTCTCGGTCTGCCACGGCTTCACCGCGCCTTCGGCCAGGGTCTTCGACTCGTCGGGCACCACCAGACCGAAATCCACCCCGATCACCCGCCCGAAGCCGCGGCAGGTCTCGCAGGCGCCGATCGGCGAGTTGAACGAGAACAGACCGGGCGTGGCCTCGGAATAGTGGATGTCGCAGTCCGCGCAATGCAGGCCGGAGGAATAGCGCCACACCGCCTCGCCCGGTGTCCCCGTCCCATTCGGTGTCCCGGATTTGACGCCCTCACCCGACGCATACACCGACAACCGGCCATGGCCGCGCGCCAGCGCCGTCTCCAGCGCCTCGGCCAGGCGAGCATCCTCGGCATTCGACGCGCGGAAGCGGTCCTGCACCACCTGCAGGACGTCGTTGCTCTCGGCGCCACCCGCGGCGATGCGTTCCTGGATGCGGGTGTAGCCCTGCGCATTGAGCAGGCCGGTCACCTCCGTCTCGCTGAAGTTGGACGGGACCGTCACCGGAAAACACACCACCAGCCGGGGATCACCTTCCGCCGCCGCGCGCGCGCGCAGCTCCGCAGCAATGCTGTCGGCCGAATCGCGCCGCACCGGCTTGCCGCAGCAACGACAGTGCAGGTGCGCGGCGCGCGCATACAGCAGTTTGAAGTGGTCGGTGAGCTCGGTCATCGTGCCCACGGTCGAACGCGAGGTCCGCACCGGGTTGGTCTGGTCGATCGCGATCGCCGGCGGTACACCCTCGATGCGATCCACCTGTGGCTTGTCCATGCGGTCGAGAAACTGGCGCGCATAGGGCGAGAAGGTCTCGACGTAGCGCCGCTGGCCCTCGGCGTACAGCGTGTCGAACACCAGCGAGGACTTGCCCGAGCCAGACACGCCGGTGACCACCGTCAGGCGATTGAGCGGCAGGTCCAGCGAGAGGTTGCGCAGGTTGTTCTGACGCGCGCCACGGATGCGGATGGCGGCTGCGATCGAAGCGGGAGCGTCGACAGGGGTGTAGCGGGGTGCGGAGGCGGACATGAGTGCGGGGCGAAGGCGTGAGCCGCCATTTTAGTCGGCGGAGGTTCGTCTCGGACTCATGGAGCAGGGAGAAAGGTTCCCGCGGGATGACAGCGACGCGATAGCCCGATACCTCTACGAGACCTCCTCGGCACTCATGCCCAGGACGCTGGGGCTACTTTGGGCCAGCAAATGCAATGTTATATTATTGCATTTGCTGTAGTTTGATCGCCCTAACCTGCCCAGAGAATCCGCATGACCGCCGCGCTCCCGAACCTGGTGACCAGCTGTGCTGCAATCGGCGACGACGCCTTCGGCCTGACTCGCATCTTCGATCCAGCGATTCAGCTCGCCGTTTGGCGCAGGACCCCCGATCCGACGATCGGCAACTGGCTCGAGCGCAATGCGGGCGCACTCGGATGCGGCTTCCGGCAGCTGATCACCCCTGGCCAAACCCCTGTTCTCGACACACTGCCAACGGGCAGCGGGCGTGATGCGCTGGCGGACGATCTCGCCCAACTCGCCGAGATGCTTGCCGAACTGCTCGATGCTCCGGCCATCGGCGTGCGCCTGGAGGTCATCCACAAGGCGATGTGTCCGCGCCTGCACGTCGATCGGGTCGGCGTGCGCATGCTATGCACCTACCGCGGCCCCGGCACCGAGTGGGTCGAGGAACAGTCGATCGACCGCAGCCGCCTTGGCGCTGCATCTGCCGGACTTGCAGACACGCACTCTGGAGTGCTGCGTCCGGACCACTGCATCGAGTCCATTCCGCTTTATGCCGCTGCCCTGCTCAAGGGCAGCCTCTGGCAGGACAACACCGGGCGCGGAATCGTCCACCGCTCGCCCGCCGTGTCCAGCCCGCCTCGCGTGCTGGCTGCATTCGATGCGGCTTGGTGAGCCGGACTCACTGACTACAATCAATATCGATTATCATTAACAAAAGAACTGACTGGGTACCGATCACCTGGGCCGCAGCATGGTCGCCCGTCTCGCCCATGCCGGGCAGCTGTCCTTGGGGTTGGCCGCGCTCAGCGTGCTCAGTGCCGCCATCCCCGGCGTCCTTCTCGGTATCGTCGCAGCCTGGCGCGGCGGCTGGCTGGAGCGGGCCTGCAGAATGGCGAACGGGTGGAGTCCGGCGCATGTACCCAGGTCCTGAGTAAGCCACACCCCCCTAAACGCAAGCCCTGGTCGCCGCCCAGCCCGAGCGTTGGGCGCCAGGCTGCTTGAACGGCCGCCCGGCGGCGTCTCCGGAGGCGAGTTGCAGCGTGTTGCGCTTGCCCGCGCGCTGCTCCTCGAACCGTCACTGATCTTCGCCGACGAACCGACCTCCCGACTCGACCTGCTGACCCAGCAGCAGACCCTCGAGGTGCTGCTGAGAAGCGCTGAAGCGCGACAAAGCGCGGTGCTGCTGGTTACCCACGACCGCCATCTGGCGCGCTGGTTCAGCCCTGCACAGGTCATCCTCGATACCAGGTCGAACCCCGACACGACCGCCGACTCATCGCACGGAAGCAACCACTCGGTGCGCTCCCTGCCAGCCGGCGTGCCCCCGCTCAGCGCGGCGCTTCGGACTCCACAGGCCGCGCAACATCGCGCTCCTCGACGGGCGCCGGCTGCTGTTCGGTAACGGCATCTACGTCGCTATCCTCGCCATCGGCAGCAGTCCCGGAGCGCTGCCGCACGCTGTCGATCGCACCCTTGCCAGCCTCCTTGAGGCGCTGCGCAGCATCTCGCGTGGCGTCGGCAATGCGCTGCGCCGCCTGCTCGGCAGCCTCCTTGGCATCGCGCACCATCGGCTCAGTGCCGGCCGCGGCCTCGGCACCCTTGCGCAGCTTGTCCTCGGTGGACTCGACCACGGCCTGGGCCGCCGCGGCGCCGGCTTCGCCAAGCTTCTTCGCCGCCTCTCCCGCCTTGGCAGCCGCCTCACGTGCAGCTTCGACGGCTTCACGCCCAGCCTCCCGCGCGTCTGGCCTGGACTGATCCGCAACCGCAGCTGGCTCGACCGCCTCAGGGGCCTTGGAAGCCTCAGGTGCGACAGGTTCCGGGGCACAGCCCAACAGCAGGCTCATACCGAGGACGGACAGGAGGGGACGCATTACGCTCATGGTGTTCGCAGGACAAGGATGGACAGTGAAGGGTGCATCGATGAGGTTACGCATTCCGACACGGAAGACAACGCGCAAATTGCACACTGCAACATCCGGAAAGCAAAATGGGCCCTTGCGGGCCCATTTTGATGAAGCGATGAAACGCGCTTACTTGACGCGGTTCTTGTACTCGTCGGTACGGGTGTCGATCTCGATCTTGTCGCCGATCTCGACGAAGGCAGGCACCGGCAACTCGAAACCGGTACCGATCTTGGCCGGCTTCATGACCTTGCCCGAGGTGTCGCCCTTGACGGCGGGTTCGGTATAGACGACCTCGCGCACCACGCTGTTGGGGAGCTCGACCGAAATCGCCTTGCCGTTGTAGAACACCACCTCGCACTGCAGGCCGTCCTCGAGATACTTGAGGGCGTCGGTCATGTTCTCGGCCTCGACTTCGTACTGCTCGTAGTCGGCGTCCATGAACACGTACATCGGGTCGGCAAAGTAGGAGTAGGTGACTTCCTTGCGGTCGAGTACGACCACCTCGAACTTGTCGTCAGCCTTGTAAACCGACTCCGACGGCGCGCCGGTGAGCAGGTTCTTGAGCTTCATCTTGACGACTGCGGCGTTGCGGCCGGACTTGTTGTATTCGGCCTTCTGCACCACCAGCGGGTCGCTGCCGACCATGATGACGTTGCCCGAGCGGAGTTCCTGAGCGGTTTTCATGCTGTTTCCTGAATTGTTCGACGCGGCGCGCGGCCGCATGTCCTTGAAAAAATTAGCCCGCGATTTTACCTCGCGGCGCTGCGGATGTGGAAACAGAATTTTGTCAAGCGGCTGGCGAGATCCGCTGTCGATGCCAGCCGATCGCTCCAGCACCGCGCATGTCCTGCGATCACGGGCAGGGCCTGCTCCAGTGCGTGCCAGGCTTGGCCAGGCGCGATGTCGTCAGCCCCGTTCCAGGCCCGCCAGAAGTCTCCGAGGGCAGCGGCTGCACCTTCTTCCAAGCCATGACAGTAACGCGCCAGGAAGGCCTCGAGCTTCACGAGGTGGGCGTCATCCTGCTGTGCATAGATCTGCCACACCAGCGGCACTGCAGCCCATTGGGCGCGTACGAATGAGTCCTCGCCGCGAACGAAGTTCAGCGCACAGCTCCATAGCAAGGCGTCGTAACCCGCCTGGTCAGTGAATGGCAGCACACATGTCGTGAGCCGGCCGCGCTCGATACGCTGCCCGGCGTGCAGCGTATCGAGCCCAAGGCCGGCGGCCACATTGCCAAGGATGCGCGACTCCGGCACCAGCAGGGCGACCGGGCGCGTGCCCTGTTGCCAGGCCTCGAGCAGGCCGGGCAGGGCAGCTTGCTCGTAGGCGAACAGCGAGATCCATAGCGTGTCATCCGCAAGGCTGCCCAATCCACGCTCGGCGCGCCATGCCGCCATACCCGCAGGATCGGACCTGAAACGCTCACGGCGGCCGATCAGGCCGGTCTCTCTCGGCAGGCCGCCGCTTGCCTCGTCGAAACCAGGGAAGAAGAAGTGCTTTACCAGAGGCAGGCGGGGATGCGGCGAAGCAAGGCCGTGACATCCCGCAACCCAGTCTTCGGCCGACAGATACTCGAGGTTGATCCATACCGGGCGCTCGGCGAGTTTCGCCATCGCCTGCAGATGAACTTCGGGCAGCTCACAGGCAAACGCCTCGATGACGATCTCGCCAGGCACGACGTCCGGGAAAGGCCGCACCCAGTGGCGGAACACCACCCCATCCACTTCGACTCCGCGCCCGGGATCGGCTGCGGCCGCAGCCGCAGCCGGGCAGAGCCGGCCGAGCACGGCCCAATCATCCACCCATAAACGAACCCGCTTGCCGTCGCGATCGGCAAGATCGCGCGCAAGACGCAGACAAACGCCGATATCCCCAAAGTTATCCACAACCTGACAGAAGATCTCCCACTTTGGCCGCTCGTGCTGCAATCTCACATCCATGCGCTGAACAATCCTGAGGGTAAGAAGAGGCGTGCTTGTGAACAACCGGGGCAAAAGGAAAACAAGCAGAATCGATGAACAATGAAGCCACAGGCCATACAAGCATTTCTCAACGCTTTGTTAGACCGGCAACACCCTTGCTGTGCTTGGCACCCGCCGATTTATCCACAGATTTCGCTCTACTGTTAACTTCTTTATTATTTAAATCAATATAAAAACAAAAGAACAAACCTACACCCTGCCAGCAGCAACCGTGCAAGTCCCGGCCTCCGGAAATCCATCCAGTTGGAGTGCATGCAGACCTCGCACCATCCTGCGGTTAGAATCGGGAACGATTCAGCCAAGGCAGGTACCCAGCACGGTTTCGCCGTTCTGGAGGCAATACAAGAGGATCCGACATTGATCAAACGAATCGCCATTCCGCTCCTGATCGGCCTGCTCTGCTCGGGTGCCCAGGCTGCCGGTAGCGGTATAAAGCCAAGCGCGGACGCGCTGCATGCGGAGGACGGGCTGCTCGATACCAGCCGTCACCACGTCAGGGGTCTCTCACTGTGGCTGGGCGAAACCGTCAACGACTGGTTTGGTGACCGGCCATTCGAGGACGGTGGCAAAGTCACACACGGCCGCCTGGGCCTGCGCACGCTATGGCGCCAGGACAATGGCTGGGATACGGGGGTACGCTTCCGTGCGCGCTTCGAATTGCCCAACCTCAAGGACCGCGCCTATCTGTTCATCGGTCGCCAGAACGAACGCGAGCTGATCACCGACCAGTCCGAGACCTTCACGCGCGAGCAACAGCTGCTGCTGGAGCGCCGGCGAGACGACCAGACGGGCTTTGCCGGATTGGGCGTGGCACTGCGCAAGAACCTGGATTTTCGGGTCGGTGTGCGTGGCAGCCTGAAAGCCTACGCGCAGGCGCGTTACCGCAAGCAGTGGGCGCTGAGCGATGCCGACAGGATCGAGTTCCGCGAGACCGTGTTCTGGACCACGCGCGACAAGTTTGGCTCCACCACTTCGCTTGATTACGAACACGCCTTCAACCCCAGGTTGTCGCTGCACTGGAACAACTCGGCGACGATCTCTCAGATCACCGACGACTTTGCCTGGGGTAGCGCACTCGGCCTGTTCCGCAGCTTCGGTGACGACAGGATGCTTTCCGGCGAACTGCTCGTGACCGGCGAGACCGGCAAGCGGGAGAACATCGGCGAATACGGCGCACGCATGAAGTGGGTACAGCCGGTCTATCGCGACTGGCTGATCGGCGAGTTCCTGGTCGGCCATTTCTGGCCGCAACGCGAAGAGCGCGAGCGCGAGCGCTCGTGGGCGGCGGGCGTCAACCTCGAGATGCGTTTCTGATCCGGCATTGCACGCGGATCACATGGATTCGGCAGCGGCCCGGATCGTCTTCGTGACGCCCCGGGCCGCGATCCTTCAGGCATAGTCGGCGAGCTGCGCGAGGTCGGCTGCTTCCAGCCAGCGCCACTGCCCGGGCGCCAGCGCCGCGTCCAGGTCCAGGCCGCCGACCCGGCTGCGGTGCAAGGCTTCGACCCTGTTGCCGGCAGCGCCGATCATGCGCTTGACCTGATGGTACTTGCCTTCGCAGATCGTCAGCCGCAGCGTGGTCGGGCTGGTGAGTTCACAGGCGGCAGCAGCAATGGGAGCGGGTTCATCGTGGAGTTCGACGCCGGCCAGCAGCTGCACGACAAAGTCCTCGCCCACCGCGTGCTTGAGCGTCACCTCATAGACCTTGGGCGTGCGCTTCTTGCCCGAGCTCCACTGGTGGATGAACTGGCCGTCGTCCGACAGCAGCAGCAAGCCCGTGGTGTCCTGGTCCAGCCGGCCCACGCACTGCACGCCGCGCGTCAGCAGCTGCGGTGGCAGCAGAGTGAAGATCGAGGGGTGGAAGGTCGGCTTGTGCGAGCATTCGTAACCGGCCGGCTTGTGCAGCACGACGTAGGCCTGGGCGCGGAAGCGCCACGGCGCCTCACCCACACAGAACTCGAGTCCGGGCGAACCGTCCTGGCTGCCGGGGTCGAAGTCGGCCTGCGGGTCTTCACACGGGGTGCCGGCGACACTGACTAGACCGGCGCGGATGAGGGCGCGGCATTCCTTGCGGCTGCCGAAGCCTTGGGCATGGAGTAGGCGTTCGAGTTGCATGGCGCGCATGGTATCCCGGCTCGGGGCGCGAGCGGGTAAACTCCCGGCTTGCCCGCGCGATGTAATCGGGCGCCCGGGAGAAGCCTGTGAAGTTCGAACACCTGATCGAGGTCAACGACCTCAACAACCCCCTGCAGGACCCGCTCACGCGCGAAGCGCTGTGGTTCGGCCTGCTGTGCCGTGCCGAGGATGCGCGTGCCTTCCTGCCCGGGCTGGAAGCCTGCCGTATCGTCGAGCGCCGCGACGACATGCTCGTGCGTGATCTCGACTTCGGCGCGGTCGTCATCCGCGACCGCGTTACCTTCGAGACCCTGCAGTGGATCTGCTTCGAGTCCGAGGCCACTGCGGACCATGCCGGCGGCAGCCTCACCATCAGCATCGAGGAGCCCCAGCCCGGCGCGCTCTTCCTGCGTTTCCGCTACCAGACCACCCTGCCCGAAGGCGGTGAGGACGCACGCTACGCCGAATTCGTACGTGCGGCCTACCACCGCTCCGACGTCGATACCGTGCGCGTCATCCGCATGATCGCCGAGTCGGGCGGCCTGGAGCAGTAGCCGAACCACGGCTGCACGCAGACCTCACTTCCATCCGCTTCCGCCATGGCCATGCGCCGTGGCCGGAGCGGGTACTCGATTGCATCTCATCAACAGGAAACATCCTCATGTGGTTCAAGAACCTGCAGATCTATCGCCTGCCTGCCGGCTGGGACATCGGCCTCGAGCGTCTCGAAGCGCAGCTTGCCAAGAAGCCCTTCCACCCCTGCGGCAGCCAGGACATGGAAAGCCGCGGCTGGCTGTCGCCGCTCGGCAACGAAGTCCTCGTGCATGCCGTGGGCGGGCAATGGCTGGTCTGCCTGGGCTTCGAGCATCGCCTGCTGCCTTCGGCCGTGGTCAAGCAGGAGGCCGATGAGCGCGCAGAGGAACTGGCCGAGCAGCAGGGCTACAAGCTCGGCCGCAAGCAACTGAAGGAACTGCGCGAGCAGATCACCCAGGAACTGTTGCCGCGCGCATTCACCCGCCGCCGCCGCATGTATGCCTGGATCGACCCGGTCAATGGCTGGCTGGTCATCGATGCGGCCAGCCAGAGCAAGGCCGAAGACATGCTCGAGCAACTGCGCCACACCCTCGACAGCTTCCCGCTCACGCTCCTGCGCACCGAGCTCTCGCCGATGTCGGCGATGGCGGACTGGCTGGCGGGCGGCGAAGCCCCCGAGGGGTTCACGATCGACCAGGATTGCGAACTGCGCTCGGTGAGCGAGGACAAGGCCGCAGTGCGCTATGTGCGCCACACCCTAGAGGGAGACGAGGTCAAGGGCCACCTCGAAGCCGGCAAGCTGCCGACCCGGCTTGCACTGACCTTCGATGACCGCGTCAGCTTCGTGCTCACCGAGAAGCTGGAGATCAAGCGCGTGGATTTCCTGGACATCGTACGCGACCAGGTCGATGGCGATGCTGACGATGCCGAGGCCTTGTTCAACGCCGAGTTCGCACTCATGACGGGTGAGCTCGTGCATCTGCTGCCTGCAGTCGTGCGTGCCCTGGGCGGCGAACTCGCGAACATGGCGGTCGAATCCCAGGTCGATTCCTCCCTCGCTCCTGCTCCGTCCCCGGCGGCCGTGACGGCAGACGATCCTCCGTTCTGAGTCTTGCCCGGGACGATTCATGAAGGCGCTTCCAGGCTGAGGCTCCGGTTTGCGTGAGTTGGGCATGGTTCCTGCTGCTGCAGCTTGAAGGCGAGCGCTGACGCGTTCCTGGAGCAGCAGGAGCAACAGGGCTCGGGCCACAGGCAAGCTGGAACTCAGTTTTGGAGCAAATTCATGAAATCGATACAAGGGCGGATCGCCGCCCTCGGCAGCGCTTGCCTGTTGGGCACGGCGATCAGTCTGGTGATCTACGGTGTCGTTTCAGAGCGCAATACGCGCGAACTGGTCTCATCGCGCGTTGGCGATCTGATCCAGGAAAACACTGCCGAAAGCCTCAAGAATCTGGCCTGGGCACACGCAGGCGTCATTCAAAGCAAGTTCGACCTCGCGCTGGACGCCGCGCGGACCATGGCGCATGTCTTCGAGGTGGGCAAGAAGGCCGGCACTCTGGATCGTGACGGTATCAACGCCGTCCTGTACCACGTCCTCGTCAACAACCCTGAGTTCAACGGCACCTACTCGAACTGGGAGCCTGACGCGCTCGATGGCCTGGATACCATGTTCCGTACCGGCGAGGACGGCAACAATCGCCAGACCGGGCGTTTCACGCCGTACTGGAACCGTGGCCAGGACGGTCGGATCGCCGTCCAGCCCCTGGTCGAATACGACACCATGGACCGCCATCCGAACGGCGTGCTCAAGGGCGGCTGGTACATCGGACCGCGCGAGAACCACCGTGAAAGCGTACTCGATCCTTTCCCCTACATCGTGCAGGGCAAGTCGGTCTGGCTGACGACGCTATCGGTCCCGATCATGGTCGACCAGCGCTTCATGGGCGTTGCGGGTACCGACTACAACCTCGACTTTGTGCAGAAACTCGCCGAGCAGGCGGATCGCGAACTCTTCGGCGGGCAGGGCGAAGTCACGATCATCAGCAATGTCGGCCTTGTCGTTGCCGACAGCGAACACCCGGATCGCATCGGCCAGGCCTTCGCGCGCAGCAATGCAGACGACGCCGGGCTGCTCAAGGACGTCAAGGAAGGCCGTGCAAGGGGCTGGATCGACGAACGCGGCGGCACCATGAGCGCCATTGCACCGATCGTGCTCGGGCGCACTGAGCGGCCCTGGGCGGTGCTGGTGACGGTGCCGCAGGAGGTAGTGCTCGCCAAGGCCCAGCAGCTCGATCAGGAGATCCAGCAACGTGGCGAATCGAGCACGATCTGGCAGATCATGGTCGGGCTGGTCGTCACCGTGGTGGCAACCACATTGCTCTGGTTCGTCGCCGGCAGCATCGCGCGCCCGATCCGCGCCGCCGCCGATTTTGCCCGAGCAGTGCTGGCGGGTGATTTCTCGCGCCGATTCAGGCATGAATCCAAGGACGAAGTCGGACAACTGGCGACAGCGCTCGACGAGATGTCGCAGAGCTTGCTCGCCAAGGCCAGGCTTGCGGAACAGATCAGTGAAGGCAATCTCGACCTCAATGTCCCCTTGGCCTCCGAGCGCGACCAGCTGGGCTTGGCCTTGCGACAGATGCTCAATGGCCTCAATAACCTGGTATTCGAGTTGCAGGGAGGATCCGAGCGGATCAACGGCAATGCAGGAAAGGTGGCTGGTCTCAGCAAGACCCTGTCCGAAGGAGCGGCTCGCTCGGCCGCATCGATAACCGAGATCGCAGGCTCGATCGGGCAGATGAGCGAGCAGATCAAGCTCAATGCGCAGAATGCGACGCAGGCCGAGCGCTACTCTCAGGAATCCCAGGCTGCCGCGCGCGCAGGCAGCGAGCACATGGCCGAGATGACCGGGGCCATGAGTGAGATTCGTGCAGCGGGGGAGCGCATCAACGACATCATCAATGCCATCAACGAGATCACCATGCAGACCAATCTGCTGGCCCTCAACGCGGCAATCGAGGCGGCGCGGGCTGGCGAGCAGGGGCGTGGCTTCGCAGTGGTCGCCGACGAGGTCCGCAAGCTCGCGTCGCGCAGTTCCGAAGCCGCTGGCCAGGCTGCAACACTGATCGGGGAGTCGGCTGCCAAGACCGAGCGCGGTATCGAGATCGCCGCCCGCACCGCAGCAACGCTCAACGATATCGTGCTCAGTGCAGAACGCGTTTCTGGACTGATCTCCCGTATTGCCGGCGCGTCGCAGCAGCAGTCATCGTCGATTGACGAGGTCAACGTGGGCTTGGGGCAGATCGATGGTGTCACGCGGCGTACCAACGACAACGCCGGCGACTGCAGTGGTGCGGCTGGTGAGTTGCTGCAACAGGCCGAGAATCTCAAGAGCCTGGTTGGTCGTTTCCGAAGCAGGCAACAGGTCTGATTCGTTTGCAGCCGGTCTTCAAGGGCTTATGGAGGATACGGATGTTGGTGTACACAGTTTTTAAATATAAATAAAGACTGTAAACATAGTGTACCGACGTTTTCTGTTGATAAGCCACTTTTCAACTTAATAAACAATGGCTTGAAGTATGTAGAAGAAGGTGCACAGACGCTCGGTGAAGCTAGGACGGTTTGTTGATGAAAAACGCCCGAACGATGACAGCCATCGTTATCCACAATCCGCGCCAGTGCCTGTGCACAGTTTGTTCACTCACCGAGGTTTGATTCCGCTCATTGTGTGTGGCCGTGCAAGGTGCAGAATCAGGTTCTTGCAGAACCGAACAAACCCTGAGGATCAGACATGAAGCTCAAGCACTTGAAGATGGGGCGCTCCCTGGCGATGGCTCTCGCGTTATCGACGATGTCGGCCGGCGCGATGGCGCAGAACTTCGTCACCAGCAAGGCAGAGGTCGAGCAGTTGTTGAGTGGAGCGACCTTCATCGGCGTCTATCTGCGTACCGAATCGGCCTACACACTCAAGTTCGGAACCGATGGCACGCTTACCGACACCACCGGTGCCAAGGCGCGCTGGTGGGTCGACGATGAGGCTCGCTACTGCCGCGAATGGCTGGATGGCAAGCTCAAGGGCAACACCGGGTGCATGAACGTGGAGCTCGAGGACGGCCAGGTCGCGCTGTATTCCGAGGGCAAGAAGGTGGTCGAGGGCATCATCGCCGGCAACTAAGGCCATGCGGCTGCTGATAGCCTATTCGACGGTGGATGGCCATACGCTCGAGATCTGCGAGCGCATCGCGGACATCGCGCGTGCGGCTGCCCACACGCCGGAGGTGGTCGAGATCGGGTCGGTGTCGGCGACGCAGGTGGCGACTTGCGACTGCGTCGTGATCGGTGCCAGCATCCGCTATGGCGCCCACCGTCCCGCAGTGAAGACCTTCATCGAGCGCTATCGAACCGAGCTCGAGGGGCGGCCGAATGCCTTCTTCTCGGTCAATGCGGTGGCGCGCAAGCCGCACAAGCGCGATGCAGACACCAACCCCTATGTGCGCAAGTTCCTGCGCCAGATCGGCTGGAAGCCGCAACGGGTAGCGGTGTTCGGCGGCAAGATCGAGTATCCGCGCTATGGGGTATTCGACCGCAGCCTGATTCGCCTGATCATGTGGATGACCGGCGGGCCGACCGACCCGCGCTCGGTCACCGACTTCACAGACTGGGCGCAGGTCGAGAGCTTCGCGCGTAAGCTCATCGCCTGATGGGGTGGCAGGCTTGGCCTGCCACCTTGCGGCGGTTGCTTCAGCCCAGCACTTCGCCGTGCTCGCGCGTGGCGTGGAACATCACCTTGGACCACTTCTCGGCGGTCACTTCCAGGTTGTAGCGGCTGGTGGCGAGGTACACCGGGTTGCCGTCGATGTCCTTGCCCAGGCGTAGCGCCTGCTCGCGCTCGAAGTTGCGACGGGTGACGTCGTCGGGGAAAGTCAGCCAGCGCGCGGTGTGGATGTCGGCGGGCTCGAAGATCGCATCGACCTTGTACTCGTCCTTCAGACGCTGGGCGACGATCTCGAACTGCAGCACGCCGACCGCGCCGAGCAGCATCTGGCCGCCTTCGAGTTCGAAGACCTGGATCGCACCCTCCTCGCCCAGCTCCTGCAGGCCCTTCTGCAGCTGCTTGGACTTGAGCGGATCGCGCAGGCGGGCCGCACGGAACATTTCCGGGGAAAAGTACGGAATACCCTTGAAGCCGAGGTTCTCGCCTTCGGTCAGGGTGTCGCCGATCTGCAGCTGGCCGTGGTTGTGGATGCCGACGATGTCGCCGGCCACGCCGTCCTCCATGATCACACGCTCGTTGGCCATGAAGGTGAGCACGTTGGCGAGCTTCATGTCGCGCCCTGCGCGCACGTGCTTGACCTTCATGCCGGCGCTGTAGCGGCCGGAGCAGATGCGGAAGAAGGCGATGCGGTCGCGGTGTTTCGGATCCATGTTGGCCTGGATCTTGAATACGAAGCCGGTGAAGGCGGGCTCGGCCGGCTGCACCATGCGCGTGCCACCATCGCGCGCCTGCGGCGGCGGCGCCCAGTCGATCAGCGACTGCAGGATCTCCTGCACGCCGAAGTTGTTGATGCCCGAGCCGAAGAACACCGGGCTCTGCTTGCCGGCAAGGAAGTCGTCGAGATCGAAGGGCGGCGAGGCGCCGTCGATCAGCTCGACGTCCTCGCGCAACTGGCCGACCTCGAGCGGGAAGCGCTTGTCGAGTTCGGGATTGTCCAGGCCCTTGATGATCTCGCCGTCACTGCGGCGCTCTTCGCCTGGGGTGAAGGTCAGCACCTGTTGCTGCAGCAGGTGATACACGCCGCGGAAGGCCTTGCCCATGCCAAGCGGCCAGGTCACCGGCGCGCAGGTGATCTTGAGCACGTCCTCGATCTCGGCGAGCAGCTCGAAGGGCTCGCGCACTTCGCGGTCGAGCTTATTTACGAAGGTGATGATCGGCGTGTTGCGCAGGCGGCACACGTTGAGCAGCTTGATCGTCTGCGCCTCGACGCCCTTGGCGGCGTCGATCACCATCACCGCGGCGTCCACCGCGGTGAGCACGCGGTAGGTGTCTTCCGAGAAGTCCTCGTGGCCCGGGGTGTCGAGCAGGTTGATGGTATGGCCCTGGTACTCGAACTGCATCACCGAGCTGGTCACCGAGATGCCGCGCTGCTTCTCCACCTCCATCCAGTCTGATGTGGCGTGGCGGGCGGACTTGCGCGCCTTCACCGTGCCGGCGAGCTGGATGGCGCCGCCGAACAGCAGCAGCTTCTCGGTCAGCGTGGTCTTGCCCGCGTCGGGGTGGGAAATGATGGCGAAGGTGCGGCGCTTTTCGACATCGCGCAGCAGCTCGGGCGGGTAAGGGGTGGTGGTCATCGTGGCTCGTCGGCGAAAAGAAAACCGCCTGCGCGCGATGAGCGAGGCGGGACAAGCGCAATTCTACCAAGCAATCAGGAGCTTCCGACGCAGATGGAGTGCCGCCAGCCGCGAGGGGTCGAAGGCCGATCACGCTGGGGGTGCCGTCCCAGAAGCTCGCGACTTGCGTCGCTCCTACAAGGGCTTATGGGCCGCGCGGCTTTCCGTGTAGGAGCGGCGCCAGCCGCGAGGGGTCGAAGGCGATCACGCTGAGGGTGCCGCCCCAGAAGC
Organism: Thauera sp. 28; assembly: GCF_000310145.2. Taxonomy (GTDB): domain Bacteria; phylum Pseudomonadota; class Gammaproteobacteria; order Burkholderiales; family Rhodocyclaceae; genus Thauera; species Thauera mechernichensis. The sequence continues at coordinate 3,647 of NZ_AMXA01000037.1, read as the reverse complement.
TCGCGACTTGCGTCGCTCCTACAGGGGCTTATGGGCCGCGCGGCTTTCCACGTGGGAGCGGCGCCAGCCGCGAGGGGGCGAGGGAGATCAAGCACAGGTGGGCGAACCACGATGGCCCGCCCTCGTCCTTCAGCGCTGCTTGCCGACCTGATCGCCGATCACGCCGCCAATCGCGGCACCACCGACCGTGCCGAGGATGCCACCGTCGGTGACCACCGCACCGGCGACACCGCCCACACCTGCACCGATCACGGCGCTCTTCTCGCGTGAGGACATGCCATCCCAGGTTGCACAGCCGGTTGCGGCGATGGTGATCAGTACAGCGGGAATGAGGGTTCGCATCTTCATGATTGCCTCCTTTGCGTTGTTGGAGAACAGCACGGCGTTTGGCGGAATGCTGTTTCATGCGAGCAGTATGAACAGCCGCAGCGCGTGAAATTCCCGAGCAGCGTTTCAATTTGTTTCCCGCGGTGGCAGCGGGACGCGTGCTGGAATGGGCTCCGATACGCATGTCTGGCGGGATCTCGGCTCATCGCCGGATGGCTTCGCGGTGCATCGGCCTGGAATACATTCCGATTCATGTCTGCGTCCCAGGCAAGTGTGTTGATCCGACTTGAGGCGATCGATCGCTACTTGTCTGTCCCCGCGCTGCGCGGCAGCATGTGGTGCTCATCAGTTGCCGGCCTGTAGCCATGTTCCTGCTCGATGCGTCACTTGCGCAGTCCATCGTCGATCGCGCGATGCAGATCCTGCGCACCAACGTCAATGTGATGGACGAGCGCGGCCTCATCATCGCCAGCGGCGACCGCACGCGAATCGGTACCCGCCACGATGGCGCCTTGCTCGTGCTCGCCCAGGCGCGCACGATCGAGATCGACGAGGCCATGGCGAGCCGCTTGCAGGACGCACGGGCAGGCATCAACCTGCCCTTGCGCGCAGAGGGCAGAGTCGTCGGTGTGGTTGGCCTGAGCGGTGACCCGGCGGCAATGCGCGAGCATGCCGAGCTGGTGCGCATGGCGGCCGAGACCATGCTCGAGCAGGCGCAGTGGCTGCAGACGCTCGCGCGTGACGAGCGCTTGCGCGACGAACTCGTGCTGCAACTGATCGGTGTCGCACCCGCTGCGGCAGGCCTGGAGGTGTGGGCACATCAGCTCCGCATCGACCTTGCGCAGCCGCGGGCGGCAATACTTGTCGAGCTGGCCGACGAAGCGCTCGATGCGGATGGCTTGCTCGCCTGTCAGCAGCGGCTTCGCCGTGTGTTGGCATCGGCCGTGCCCGGGCTGTTGTGTGCGGCCGTCTCGTTGCGCGAACTGGCCGTGCTGTGGCCGCAGGCGGACGTCATCCGGCAGCCCGACGGGTTACGCGCGCTGCTCGATAAGCTACAGCTGCGCCTGGTGGATGTGGCTGGCGGTCCCGTGCGCCTCGCCCTCGGTGGCCATTTTGGCGGTAGCGAGGGCTTGGCGCGCGCCTGGCAATCTGCGCGCGCCACTCTTCAGGCAGGTCGACGCCACCGTCCGCAGGACGTCGTACTGTGCTACGACGAGCTCACACTGCCCGTCCTGCTTTCCGGCCTGGGCGAGGGCTGGCGCGCGGAGGAACTGCAGCGACCCCTGCGCAGGCTGGCCGAACATGACCGCGAAGGCCAGCTGCGGCGCACGCTCGCGACCTGGTTCGCCCACGACATGAAGGCAGTACCGAGTGCGGCAGCGCTGCATGTGCATCGAAACACGCTCGATTACCGCCTGCGCAAGGTTGGCGAGCTCACTGGGCTAGACCTCTCGCGCCTTGGCGATTGCCTGCTGCTGTTCATCGGCCTCGAACTCGATCGAAGCCTGAGTTTGTAATTAATCACAATTTATACTCTTATGAGACCGTTTTTATTGTGATTTAAGTGGAGGCGAGGGTGTGTGAAAGCCACTAAGCTCTCTGTCAGCGGACATCCAGGCCGCAGTGACCGGAGACAGCCCATGAACAAGATCGTCATTGCCCCCGATTCGTACAAGGAGAGCCTTTCGGCGCTGGAAGTGGCGCACGCCGTCGAGGCGGGCTTCCGCCAGGTTTTTCCCGATGCCGAGTACGTTCTGGTGCCGGTGGCCGACGGCGGTGAGGGTACGGTCGATGCCATGGTCGCCGCGACCGATGGGCGCCGCGAGAAGGTCACCGTCACGGGGCCGCTTGGTGATCGCGTCGAAGCCTTTTACGGCCTTACCGGCGATGGCGACACCGCTGTGATCGAGATGGCCGCGGCCAGCGGCCTCGCCCTGGTGCCTCCGGCACGTCGTGATCCGCGCCTCACCACCTCGCGCGGCACCGGGGAGCTGATCCGCGCAGCGCTCGACGCCGGCGCGCGCCGCTTCATCCTTGGCATCGGCGGCAGTGCCACCAACGACGGTGGTGCGGGCATGGTGCAGGCGCTTGGCGCCCGCTTGCTCGATGCGCAGGGGCGGGACATCGGCGCTGGCGGCGGTGCGCTCGCCGCGCTCGCGCGCATCGACGTCTCCGCACTCGACCCCCGCCTGGCCGAGTGCCGCATCGAGGTTGCGTGCGACGTGGATAACCCGCTCACCGGTGCACGCGGTGCCTCGGCGGTGTTCGGCCCGCAGAAGGGCGCCACGCCAGCGATGGTGCAGACCCTGGACGCCAACCTCGCCCACCTGGCCCGCATCGTCGAGCGCGACCTCGGCGTGGCGGTCGATAGCGTGCCTGGCGCGGGCGCAGCCGGTGGCACTGGGGCGGCGATGCTGGCCTTTTTCGGCGCCAGCCTGAAGCCCGGCATCGAGATCGTCACTGCCGCAGTGGATCTCGATGCCCATGTGCGCGATGCCGATCTGGTGATCACAGGCGAAGGCCGCATCGACTTCCAGACGGTCCATGGCAAGACCCCGATCGGGGTCGCTCGTGTCGCCAAGCGCCACGGCAAGCCGGTGATCGGCATCGCCGGTTCGCTCGGTGCCAATGTCGGAGTGGTCCACGCACACGGCATCGATGCCGTGTTCAGCGTGCTCAGCAGGCCATGCACGCTGGATGAGGCGCTCGGTGAAGCCGCCGCCAACGTCGAGCTGACAGCGCGTAACGTGGCGGCAGTGCTGCGCCTGGGCGCCCTTGCCCAGTCCTGAACATGAACCTGCCTGATTCACTGGAGAACACGATGCACGCTGACCCCCTGCTGACCAAGGACCACCCATTGCGCGAGGACATCCGCCTGCTCGGGCGTGTCCTGGGCGACACCGTGCGCGAGCAGGAGGGCGATGCGACCTTCGACTGCATCGAACAGATCCGCCAGAACTCGGTGCGCTTTCGCCGCGACGACGACATTGCGGCCCGGCGCGAGCTCGAGGACATCCTCGATGCGCTGTCGCGCGACCAGACGATCCAGGTCGTGCGCGCCTTCAGCTACTTCTCGCACCTGGCCAACATCGCCGAGGACCAGCACCACATCCGGCGCTCGCGCGCGCACCTGGTGGCGGGCTCGGCCCCGCGCGAGGGCAGCCTGCCGCACGCGCTGCAGGCGGTGTTCGACAGCGGCGTGACCGATGCTGCAGGTCTGGTCGCGTTCTTCGACGGTGCGCTGGTGTCGCCGGTGCTCACCGCCCACCCCACCGAGGTGCAACGAAAGAGCATCCTCAACTGCGAGACCGTGATCGCGC
>NZ_AMXA01000036.1 GCF_000310145.2 Thauera sp. 28 | reverse complement strand
CCGCCCTCGTGAAAGTAGGTCATCGTCAGACTAACCCACAAAACAAAGCCCTGCTCTCAAAAGAAAGCAGGGCTTTGTTACGTCAACGCGCCGAATAAACATAAACGCCACCCACAACGCGCTCGAAAACAGCCGCAAAAGCCTGCATCGACACCAGGCAGATCAGTCCCGCAACCGCCACGCCTCCCGGCGATGCCTCCAAAGCCCGAACCTCAGCACAACCTCTTCTTCAGGCGGTAGTTCAGCTGAGGACGCGTCATGCCAAGCAGGCGGGCCGCTGCCGATAGATTGCCGCCAGCGCGTTCTACCGCTCGATTGAGCAGGGCTTGCTCGAATGCATCGAGCTCGATGCCGCTGTCGAGTACGGCGTCGGGTAGGTCGATGCTGTTTGTCTGCTGCATGGTGTCAAGACTTCCGCTCGCGTTCAGCTGTTGCTGTAAGCCGGATTCCGGTGCTGCGCCGATGAAAAGGTGCTCCACTTCGACAAGGCCATTGAGCGGTGCGAGGATCACGCCGCGCTCGATCACGTTTTCCAGTTCGCGCACGTTACCGGGCCAGCTGTGGTTCTTCAGGGCGTGCATTGCTTTGTCGCTGATGCCTGACAGGCGTTTGCCGTGCAGTGTCTCGAAGCGTCGCATCATTGCTTCGACAAGCGTGGGGATGTCTCCCACCCGCTCGCGTAGTGGTGGGATCGTGACTGGGTAGACGTTGAGGCGGTAGAACAGGTCCCGACGGAAAGTGCCCGCATTCACCGCACGCAGCAGGTCGACGTTCGTAGCTGCTACCAGACGAACATTCACCTTCCGAGTACGTTCATCGCCGAGGCGTTCGATTTCACCCTCCTGGAGTACTCTCAGCAGCTTTGCCTGGGCGGAGAGGGGGAGTTCTCCGACTTCGTCCAGAAAGAGGGTGCCACCGTCAGCGCGTTCGAACTTGCCTGCTCGTGAAGCGTGGGCGCCTGTAAACGCTCCTCGTTCAACCCCGAAAAGCTCGGACTCGATCAGCTCGTCCGGGAGCGCTGCGCAGTTAACCGCGACGAAGGCGGCATCCTTGCGGGGACTGAGCTCGTGCAGCGTGCGTGCGAAGCGCTCCTTGCCTACGCCTGTTTCGCCGAGCAACAGTACGGAAACGTTGGTGACCGCAGCGCGCGCGACGAGGTCATAGGCGTGAAGGAAGCCGGCCGAGTTGCCGATCAGATCGGGGGTCTTGCGCGGACAGGCGATGGTCCTGCGCATGGCTTCGATTTCCTCACGCAGTTCAAGCAGGCGCCCAACGATGGAGTCGGCCTCGAAATAGGGGCGCAGCTGGTCGGCATCCGGCCATTCCTCAACCGGTTTGCCAACGATGCGGCAGTGCTCGACACCTGTGGCAGCACATTCGACTTCGCGGAACAGAATGAAACGGCCCATGAACGCGCTCGTATAGCCCGAGGCGTACCCGATCATCATCCAGCACACCGGGTTCTCGACCTCGCCGAAAGCCTGGACATGTGCTTCTGCTTCCCACGAGTGGTGCCAGATGAATTCGCCGTAGAAGGTACAGCCCGGCTGATTGATCTCGAGACGAACGGGTTCAACCCGGGCACAGCCTTCCAGCATGTGGAGCTGAGGCCCCATTACGAAGGCCTCGGCGGGGTCGGCCGAGCCGCGCGTGCGGCGAGATAGCTTCGCATCGCGCATACCCGATGCGAAGCCCATGCGGGTGAGGATGCGCCGTGCCTGCTCCTGTCCGACCGACGCGATGAGCTCCTTGCGTAACTCCGAGAGTGCGCCGGCATGCAGCAGCAGCATGCGGTGCTCGCCCAGCCAGATCAGTCCTTCTTCCGGGGCAAACTTGAGCAGGCCGCGTAGGTCGGTGCTCTCCGGGTAATGGATGGAACTCAAGCCTCTCCTCCTCGTCCTGCCTCAATGCTCACTCTCCGGCGAGCCCTTGGTGTTCGCGTAGCGGTACGCGACACGTCATTCGGGAGCTTACCTGACACACGGGTACAGGAGAACTCCAGCGCTGTTCGAATAGTAAGCAAAATCTCGAGAAAAAGGAATTGGGTGGTATATTTCTTGAGTGGGGTTGTGGCGAGAAGGTGTGGTGCACGTTCTGCTCACACCTGTACGACAAGAAAGGCGAGGAGGAGGAGCAAAGTGGTAGAGAAGTTTTCGGTATTGATCGAGGACAGCGGTGAGTTCGTGCGCTGTGGCGCGGACGATAACGTGTTGCGGGCGATGGAGGTCTTGGGGCGCAAGGGCATTCCGGTGGGCTGTCGCGGTGGTGGCTGCGGCGTCTGCAAGGTTCGGGTGACCACCGGCCGTTACCACACGCGCAAGATGAGCAGGGCCTGCGTAAGTGAGGCGGAAGAGGCGGTCGGGATTGTTCTTGCGTGCAAGCTGTTCCCTGACAGCGACCTCGAGCTCAAGGTGGAGGGCAAGATGTTGAAGGCGCTGAAGAGGCCCGCGGTGGATGGGCCAAGGCAGGCGTAGTCCGGGCCTGGTCGGGTTGCGAAAGGGCTGGTACGTGTTGGCGTACCAGCCCTTTTTTCATGGTGCATGGCAATAAATGGAATTGATCAAATGATCAAGCGAGTTTTCTGATTGAGCATTTCATCAACAGGAATCTTCCTCCGTCTCCGCTGTAAATCTCGAGAACCTGGCTTAGTGCGCGTAAATGCTCGGAGTTGTGAGATTGGCACGGAATTTGTTTAGCTCCCTGCAGAAGCACCCCAGCATTCACCAGTTCGAACGGGAGGTACCTCGGCAAATGGACAAGCAAGCGCCTGTGATCGACGTCAGTAGAAAGTACGTGCGCCTCATCGAGCGGAGACCCGACGGTTTCATCGAGTTCGAGTTTGCGATCGGAGAGCCGGATCTGTTCGCCGAGATGTTGCTTCCAGCCGAGGCGTTCAAGGCGTTCTGCGAAGCCAACGAGGTCATCCATCTCGGTCCTCGCGAGGCCTCGGACGCGGCCGAGAACGCCGACTGGAACTGGAGCCTGCACCAGGCAACCCACCAGCGATTCCGTTGAATCGCTTACGAATCATAAGGAGGAGAGTTCATGCAGATCGATTTGCGCACGGTGTCCATCAAGCCTTTGCGGCACACCTTCGACAACATCGCACGTCGAATTGGGGGCGACAAACCGGCGTCGCGTTATCAGGAAGGCACGCTCGACATGCAGCAAACGGCCAACTTCCACTACCGGCCGACCTGGGACCCTGAGCACGACATCTACGATGCCTCGCGTACCGCGATCAAGATGGCGGACTGGTACGCGTTCAAGGATCCACGCCAGTTCTACTACGGTGCCTACACCATGGCGCGCGCCAAGCAGCAGGATACCGCGGAGGCGAACTTCGACTTCGTCGAGAACCGTGGTCTGGCTGCGACGCTGCCCGAATCGGTGCGAGAGACCGTGCTCAAGGTGCTGCTGCCGCTGCGCCATGTCGCCTGGGGTTCGAACATGAACAATGCCAGCGTCTGTGCCTACAGCTACGGTACCGGTTTCTCGCAGCCACATATCTATCACGCGATGGACCAGCTCGGCATCGCGCAGTACATCACCCGTGTCGGCTTGCTGCTGGGCGATGTCGAGTCGCTCGAGGAGGCCAAGCGGGCCTGGGTGGAGGACGACGCCTGGCAGGGGCTGCGCCGTTACGTCGAGGACACCTTCGTCATCAAGGACCCGGTGGAGTTGTTCGTCGCCCAGAACGCTGCGCTCGACGGCCTCCTGTACGCGCTGGTGTACGAAACCATCATCGACGATGTGCTCTCGTCGCAGGGCGGCACGCCGGTGGCGATGCTCACTCAGTTCATGACCGACTGGTTTGCCGAAACCCGTAAGTGGGTCGATGCCACAGTGAAGATCGCGGCCAGCGAGTCGGCGGAGAACAAGGCTGTCATGGCCGGCTGGCTGACGCACTGGCGCGACCGTGCTGCTGCCGCGCTGCTGCCCGTTGGCCGCATTGCATTGGGTGATCGCGCCGACGAGGCCCTGGCCGAGGTGGTCCAGCAGTTCAATGCGCGCATGGCCAAGGCCGGCGTCACCCTCTGAGGAGAGCTCCCGAATGTCGACCGTATTCCTTGCTTTGCAGACCAACGAGGAAACCCGCCCGATCATCGAGGCGATCCTGCAGGACAACCCCGGCGCTGTCGTTGATGAGCAGCCCGCGATGGTGAAGATCAACGCCGAGCGCGAACTCATCGTTCGCCGCGAAACGATCGAGGAGATCACCGGGAACGACTACGACCTGCAGTCGCTGCAGGTCAACATGATCACGATGTCGGGCAACCTCGATCAGACCGACGACGAAATCCGCCTTTTCTGGAAGGCCTGAGGGACATAGGAGACTCCGCACATGGACATGCAAGTTGCCAAGAAGAAGCTGGGCCTGAAGGAACGCTACGCGGTGATGACGCGCGGTCTGGACTGGACGCCGTCTTACCAGAAGATGGAGGACATCTACCCTTACATGCAGTACGAGGGGATCAAGATCCACGACTGGGACAAGTGGGAGGATCCGTTCCGCCTCACCATGGACGCCTACTGGAAGTACCAGGCCGAGAAGGAGCGCAAGCTGTACGCGATCATCGACGCCTTCAACCAGAACAACGGCCACCTCAACGTCACCGATGCGCGCTACGTCAACACGGTCAAGCTGTTCATCAGCGGCATCAGCCCGCTCGAGTATGTTGCGCACCGTGGCTTTGCGCATGCCGGCCGCGCCTTCCCCGGCCCCGGGCCGCGCGTCGCCTGCCTGATGCAGTCGCTCGACGAGATCCGCCATGCCCAGACCCAGGTGCACTCGATCTCGAACTACAACAAGTACTACAACGGCATGCACGACTTCCACCACATGCATGACCGCGTGTGGTTCCTGTCGGTGCCCAAGAGCTTCTTCGACGACGCCATCACCGCGGGCCCGTTCGAGTTCATGGTCTCGATCGGCTTCTCGTTCGAGTACGTGCTCACCAACCTGCTGTTCGTGCCCTTCGTCTCGGGCGCCGCCTACAACGGCGACATGGGTACGATGACCTTCGGCTTCTCGGCGCAGTCCGACGAGGCGCGCCACATGACCCTCGGCCTGGAGGTGATCAAGTTCATCCTCGAGCAGGACCCCGCCAACGTGCCGATCGTGCAGCGCTGGATCGACAAGTGGACCTGGCGCGGTTATCGCGTCCTGACCCTGGTGGCGATGATGATGGACTACATGCTGCCCAAGCGCACGATGAGCTGGAAGGAAGCCTGGGAGGTGTACTTCGAGGAGAACGGCGGTGCGCTGTTCAAGGACCTCGCCCGCTACGGCATCACCATGCCCAAGTGCGCCGAGCAGATCGCGCTCGAGAAGGATCACCTTTCGCACCAGGCCTGGAGCACTTTCTACAACTACGCCGCCGCTGCCAACTTCCACACCTGGATGCCGGATGAGGACGAGATGGCGTGGCTGTCGAGCAAGTACCCGGAGAGCTTCGACAAGCATTACCGCCCGCGCTACGAGTTCTGGCGCGAGCAGGCCGCCAAGGGCAATCGCTTCTACAACAAGACGCTGCCGATGCTGTGCCAGACCTGCCAGATTCCGATGCTGTTCACCGAGCCGGGCGACCCGACCAAGATCTGCTATCGCGAGGTCGATTACAAGGGCGACAAGTACCACTTCTGTTCCGACCACTGCAAGGAGATCTTCGAGCACGAGCCCGAGAAGTACGTCCAGTCCTGGCTGCCGGTTCACCAGATCTATCAGGGCAACTGCTTCCCCGAGGGTACCGATCCCACCGTCGAGGGCTTCGATCCGCTGGCAGCCGTGCTGAAGTACTACAACCTCGAATTCGGTCGTGACAACCTCGACTTCGACATTTCCGAGGACAAGAAGAACTTCGCCGAATGGCGTGGCCAGGCGACGAAGAACGCTTGATCGTCCACCGCGCCGGGTACGAAGGTGCTCGGCGCAACAAGGACTTAGCTAGGAGACAAGACATGGCTGTTGCCGCTGTTTCGAAATACGAATTCGCTCCCGCCGACACCCAGGACAAGTTCCATGGTGCCCAGTTGCTCTACATCGGCTGGGAGGACCACCTGCTGTTCTGTGCCCCGTTCTGCTTCCCGTTCCCACCGACGATGCGCTTCGGCGACGTCGTCGCCGGCCCGATGCAGGCCGCCTTCGGCTACCACCCGGACTTCGCCCGGATCGACTGGAGCACGGTGGAGTGGCTGAAGTCGGGCAAACCGGTCGTGCTCGACTTCGACAAGTCGCTCGCCGACAACGGGCTCAAGCACAAGGACGTGATCCGCTTCCGCACGCCTGGACTTGCTGGCATCAAGGGGTCGTGCAGCTGACGCCGAGCAGAAATGGCAGCCCGTTCTGGCGGGCCGCCATCGGCATCCGGTGGAGAACGGAAAGGAACGGGAACGGATCATGAGCTACGAACTGACCATTGAACCAATCGGCCAGACGATCGAAGTGGAGGAGGGCCAGACCATCCTCGACGCTGCACTGCGCGCCGGCATCTGGCTGCCCCATGCCTGTTGCCACGGCCTGTGCGCAACCTGCAAGGTGCAGGTGATCGACGGCGAGGTCGACCACGGCGAGGCGTCGAGCTTCGCGCTGATGGATTTCGAACGTGACGAGGGCAAGACCCTGGCCTGTTGTGCGCGTCTCGAGTCCGACGTGACGATCGAGGCCGAGATCGAGGAGGAGGCAGACGCGGAGTCGATCCCGGTGCGCGACTTCCCCGGTACCGTGACCCGCATCGAAACGCTCACACCGACGATCAAGGCGGTCTTCATCGAGACTGACGAGCCGATGCATTTCCAGGCTGGCCAGTACATCAACTTCTTCCTCGAAGGCGGCGAGTACAGCCGTGCCTTCTCGCTGGCGAACCCGCCTTCGAGCGGACGCGAGGTCGAGCTCAACATCCGCGTCGTCCCGGGTGGCCGCGGCACCACCTGGATCCACGAGCAGCTCAAGGTCGGCGAGCGTGTGCGCCTGTCCGGTCCCTACGGTCGCTTCTTCGTGCGCAAGTCGGCGCCCGAGGCGCTGCTGTTCATGGCCGGCGGCTCGGGGCTGTCCAGCCCACGCTCGATGATCCTCGATCTGCTCGAAGCGGGCGATACGCGGCCGATGACGTTGGTGTATGGGCAGCGCAACCGCAGCGAGCTTTATTACCACGACGAGTTCCTCGCGCTCGCCGCGAAGTACCCGAACTTCACCTACGTCCCGGCCTTGTCCGACGAGCCGGCCGACTCGGCGTGGAACGGTTTGCGCGGCTATGTCCATGAGGCCGCGGCGACGCACTTCAACAATGACTTCCGCGGCCACAAGGCCTACCTGTGCGGCCCGCCGCTGATGATCGACGCCTGCATCACCGCACTCATGCAGGGACGGCTGTTCGAGCGCGACATCTTCATGGAGAAGTTCTTCTCCGCGGCCGACGTCCAGCAGGTTCGCAGCCCGCTGTTCAAGCGCATCTAGTGCGAGGCGCCGGCGTGGCCGGCATCCGATTGCGCAGGGGAAAGGGCCTCAACCGCTGCGCGCAACATCGAGGCAATGCAAGGCGCCGCCGGCCGTCGGCCGGGGCGAACAATCACGAAGGAGGGACATACCTATGGCAATGACTGGCGTTCTGCGTCCGGGCCACGCTCAGATCCGCGTTCTGGACCTTGAAGAAGGCATCAACCACTACGGCAAGGTGCTCGGCCTGATCGAGACGGGCCGTGACAGCCAGGGCCGGGTGTATTTCAAGGCCTGGGACGAGCGTGACCACAACAGCGTGATCCTGCGCGAGGCCGATACGGCCGGCATCGACTTCTTCGGTTTCAAGGTCGCCGACCAGGCCACCCTGGACAAGCTCGATCGGGACCTTCAAGCCTATGGCCTGATGACCGAGCGTATCCCCGCTGGCGACTTGCTCGAGACCGGCGAGCGCGTGCGTTTCGAGGTGCCGTCAGGGCACCAGATCGAGCTCTACTGGGAGAAGAGCGACTACGGCACCGATGACACCTACACCAATCCGCCGCCCTGGACCGATGAGGCCGAGCGTGGCATCGCGCCAATCCGGCTCGATCACTGCCTGCTCTACGGTCCGGACATCGAGAAGGTGCAGGACATCTTCTGCAAGGTGCTCGGCTTCTATCTCGTCGAGCACGTGATCATGGAAGACGGCAAGACCGACCTGGCGATCTGGCTGTCGTGTTCGACCAAGGCACACGACATCGCCTTCGTGCGTCACCCCGAGCCGGGCAAGTTGCACCACGTCTCGTTCCTGCTCGAAAGCTGGGAAAAGGTGCTGCGTGCGGCCGACATCATGTCGATGAACAAGGTATCGATCGACATTGGTCCGACGCGTCACGGCATCACCCGCGGGACCACGATCTATGCCTTCGATCCGTCCGGCAACCGCTTCGAGACCTTCTGCGGCGGCTACCAGTGCTATCCCGACTGGAAGCCCGTCCGGTGGACGTGGGACGAGGTCGGCACGGGGATCTTCTACCACGACCGCAAGCTCAATGAACGCTTCCTGACGGTCGTGTCCTGAGCGCTTCGCCTGCTTCCCACAGGCTCTGGCCCCGCGGCGCGGCATGCGTCGCGGGGGCGGTCAGCACGGCGGGCTCAGAGCTTCTTCTTGCCGGTGAAGAAATCCGTCGGCATGCGCTTGACTGCATCGAGCGTGCGCAGGATGTGCTCGGTCAGGATGGAGGTTGCGCGCGTCGTATCGCGCGCAAGCGTTGCATCGAACAGGGCCTGATGCTCGGCGTGGATGTCGCGCTCGATGGGTTGGCGGAACGGGCTGATCCTGCGATAGCGCTCGGACTGTTGATAGAGGATGTTCTGGAAATGGCGGATCCAGCGCGAGGGCGAGGCCGAGATCAACGCCTCGTGGAAGGCGCGGTTGCGCTTCTCCCACTCTTCGGTGGTGCCCGGGTCGTGGTCGGCCAACTTCTCTTCTGCGCGCGACAGGCGGTGGAATGCGGCGACGACGCTGGCTTCCCAGTCGTCGCCACCGAGCGTGATCGACTGGCGCAGGGCCTCGGTCTCGAGCAGCACGCGGGTGCGGGTGATGTCTTCGAAGTCGGCGATGGAGATGGGCGCGACGCGGAATCCGCGCTGGCCCTGTGTCACCACGAGCGCGTCGGTCACCAGCAGCAGCAAGGCCTCACGCAGGGTTCCTGCGCCGACGTCGTACTGGTCCTTGAGGTGCTCGACGCGGAGTTTTTCGCCGGGTGCATGGACGCCTTCGATGATGTCGCGCCGCAGACGCTGGTAGGCGCCCTCGACCAGGGTTTTGGGTTCGGCAGCGGCATTCGACAACAGGGCGGCTTCGCTCATGATGGCTGAAGGTAATGGTGCGATGTAGCTGGATTCTAGCCCACTGGCGTCTTGTTCGCAGGCTTAATCAAATCTCGAGAAAAATGCTTGACGTCGATAAAATGCTCGATTACCTTCGTCAAGCCGTCACAGTGACCCGCCATTGCCAGGAGCACCGAGGATGAAGATTGCAGTTCAGCAAGCCACGATCAGCTGGGAGTCAGCTCATGTAGCCGTACGCGCGGCGGTCGAGTGCGCTGTCGAGCTTGGCGTCCGCATCAACGTCGGCGTCGCCGACTCGGCAGGAAACCTGGTCGCATTCCTGCGCATGCCGGGCGCCTTTCCGCAGTCGATCGGGATCGCCATCGACAAGGCGCACACCGCTGCAGGCTTTGGTTTCCCCACTGCAGACTGGATGAAGATTGTCGGTGACAACGAGGGCATGAAGTTCGGCTTCTCGGCGCGCCCCGGCCTGGTGGTGTTTGGCGGCGGCCTGCCTGTCCGTGTCGATGGGCAGCTCGTCGGCGGTATCGGCGTATCCGGGGCGTCGGAGGAGCAGGACAGTGTCTGTGCGCGGGCAGGGCTGATCGCCATTGGCGCTGACGATGTTCCGCTGTAATGAGTGGCTGGCTCCCCTCCAGTCCAAGGTTTGCAGTCGTGCGGCGGTCCGCCGTGCCTCTCCCTCTCCCCTGACCGCCGCACGGTCTGCATTCTCTCGAGATTCAAGAAACAGGAAGACGTCATGAACAAGATCAAATGCGCCCTGATCGGTCCGGGCAACATCGGTACCGACCTGCTGTACAAACTCAAGCGCAGCCCGGTGCTCGAGCCGGTCTGGATGGTCGGCATCGACGCCAGCTCCGAAGGCCTGGCGCGTGCGCGCGAGCTCGGCCTCAAGACCACCGCCGAGGGCGTCGACGGCCTGCTGCCGCACGTGCTGGCCGACGGCGTGCAGATCGCCTTCGATGCCACCTCGGCCTATGTGCACGCCGAGAACAGCCGCAAGCTCAATGAACTGGGCGTGCTGATGATCGACCTCACCCCGGCGGCGATCGGCCCCTTCTGCGTGCCGCCGGTCAATCTGGTGGAACACGTCGGCAAGGGCGAGATGAACGTCAACATGGTCACCTGCGGCGGCCAGGCCACGATCCCGATGGTGGCCGCCGTCTCCCGCGTGCAGCCGGTGGCCTACGGCGAGATCGTCGCCACCGTGTCGAGCAAATCCGCCGGCCCCGGCACGCGCAAGAACATCGACGAATTCACCCGCACCACCGCGGGCGCGGTCGAGCAAGTGGGCGGCGCCAAGCAGGGCAAGGCCATCATCATCCTCAACCCGGCCGAACCGCCCTTGATCATGCGCGACACGGTGCACTGCCTGACCGAGACCGAACCCGACCAGGCGGCGATCACCGAATCCATCCACGCCATGATCCGCGAGGTGCAGAAGTACGTGCCCGGCTACCGCCTGGTCAATGGCCCGGTGTTCGACGGCAAGCGCGTCTCGGTGTACCTCCAGGTCGAAGGCCTGGGCGACTACCTGCCCAAGTACGCCGGCAACCTCGACATCATGACCGCGGCCGGTGCGCGCACCGCCGAGATGTTCGCCGAGGAGATCCTGGCCGGTCGCCTCAAGCTTGAATCCAACCGCGCCACGATGGTGGCCTGAGCGCCCCGGCCACAAGGAGAGATGAACATGGAACTTCGCGGCAAGAAAGTCACCGTGCATGACATGACCCTGCGCGACGGCATGCACCCCAAGCGCCACCTGATGACGCTCGAGCAGATGAAGACCATCGCCTGCGGCCTGGACGAGGCGGGCATCCCGCTGATCGAGGTCACCCACGGCGACGGCCTGGGCGGCAGCTCGGTGAACTACGGCTTCCCGGCCCACAGCGACGAGGAGTACCTGTCCGCCGTGATCCCGCTGATGAAGCAGGCCAGGGTGTCGGCGCTGCTGCTGCCGGGCATCGGCACGGTCGATCACCTCAAGATGGCACACGAACTGGGCGTCTCCACCATCCGCGTGGCCACCCACTGCACCGAGGCCGACGTCTCCGAGCAGCACATCGGCTACGCTCGCAAGCTCGGCATGGACACCGTCGGCTTTCTGATGATGGCGCACATGAACAGCCCCGAAGGCCTGGTCAAGCAAGCCAAGCTGATGGAGAGCTACGGCGCCAACTGCATCTACGTCACCGACTCGGCCGGCCACCTGCTGCCCGACACGGTCAAGTCGCGTCTCAGTGCGGTGCGCAATGCGCTCAAGCCCGAGACCGAACTCGGCTTCCACGGCCACCACAACCTGGCCATGGGCGTGGCCAACAGCCTGGCCGCGCTCGAAGTCGGTGCCAGCCGCATCGACGCCGCGGCCGCTGGCCTGGGGGCCGGTGCGGGCAACACCCCGATGGAAGTGTTCATCGCGGTGTGCGACCTGATGGGGATCGAGACCGGCGTGGATGTGTTCAAGATCCAGGACGTGGCCGAGGACCTGGTGGTGCCGATCATGGACTTCCCGATCCGCATCGACCGCGATGCGCTCACGCTGGGCTACGCCGGCGTGTATGGCTCCTTCCTGCTGTTCGCCAAGCGCGCCGAGAAGAAGTACGGCGTGCCCGCGCGCGCGATCCTGGTCGAGATGGGCCGGCGCGGCATGGTCGGCGGCCAGGAAGACATGATCGAGGATACGGCGCTCAACCTGGCCAAGGCGCGCGGCCTGGCGGCCTGAACCGCAACGACAACCCGGAGGAGAACACGATGCCGCTGGCAGAAATCACCATGATCGAAGGCCGTACCGAGGACCAGAAGCGGGCGGTGATCGCCAAGGTCACTCAGGCGCTGGTCGAGGCGGTCGGCGCGCCGGTCGAGACGGTTCGCGTCGTCATCCGTGAGGTGCCCAAGACAAACTGGGGTATCGGCGGCGTGTCGGCGAAAGACCTGGGGCGCTAAGCCAACGGGAACCGTCAAGCGCATTCACGAGCGGCCCGCAGAGGCCGCCGCGACAAGAACAGCACCTGCTGTAAAACGACAATCATGAGGAGGATCGGAGCATGAAGCTGAACAAGCTATGGGCGGCGCTCGCCCTTGCAGGCCTGGCCATCGGTGGCGCTCAAGCCAAGGAAGGTGGCGACCAGTACCCGAACGGGGCCGAGACCTGGCTGGCTGGCGCGGTCCCGCCGCCGGGCAACTACTTCATCAACTATTTCGGCTACTACAGCGGCGACCTGGTCGACGGCGGCGGCAACAAGGTCCCTGGCGCTGGTGTCGATGCCTGGTTCAACGCCTTCCGCTTCGTGCAGACGACGGAGCACAAGATCCTGGGCGGCAACTGGGGCTGGCATGTGATCGTGCCGGTGGTGCATCAGGATGTGAACATCGGTTTCGGCGGCAAGTCGAAGCTCGGGCTCGGTGACATCACCGTCAATCCCTTTATCCTGTCCTGGCACACAAAGAACTGGCACTGGGCTGCGGCGCTGGATATCAACCTGCCAACCGGTGCCTACAAGTCGGGTGATCCGCGCACGAGCATCGGTGCCAACTACTGGAGCGTAGAGCCTATCTTCGCCTTCACCTACATGGGCGACACAGGCTGGGAGGTGTCGGCCAAGTTCATGTACAACATCAAGACATCCAACAAGGACTTCCGTCCGGCTCCTGGAGCGCCGAAGATGAAGTACTCCTCGGGCGACGAGTTCCACATGGACTATCTCGTCGGCAAGCGTTTTGGCCCTTGGGGTGTCGGTTTGTCGGGTTACTACTTGAAGCAGACCACCAACGACAAGGTGAACGGCCAGACCATTCCTGCCGGCCCGGGTGGTGCGTGGTCGGCTGGTCGCAAGGGTGAGGTCTTCGCCATCGGCCCGAGCGTGACCTACACCAACAAGCAAGGGGTTCATTTCATAGGCCAGTGGCACCATGAGGCCGAGGCCGAGAACCGCTTCAAGGGCGACAAGTTCTGGTTCAAGCTCATCATGCCGCTTTGACGCCTGCGCGCCGGCCCGGCTGGTGCTGATGTCAGGGGAGCCCCGGCCGCCAGACAAGGCGGCCGGGGTTTTTCGATTCCCCGCAGCGCCCTGCGCATGCATGCGTGCCCCTCTCAGCCTGCTTGAAGGGAAGATGGATTTATTTGATTAAAATCTCGAGATTGTTGCTGTAGAGTGCACCTGTCCCCATCGATGCGGCCTGGATAGGCCGTGTCGTGGCGCCCCTACAGGAGATTGACAGTGACGAATGCCCCCGCCAAAGCAGAGACCGTCCGCGTGACCCGCATTGCCCGCCGCCGTGCCCGTCCGGGGCATGAGGCGGAATACGAAGCCATGCTGCGCGAGATGTTCGCAAGCATGCGCGCGCACAAGGGTTTCCTGGGGGGCGACCTGATTCCGCCAGAGACGCCGGGTGGGGAGTATCAGACCGTGGTGCGCTTCGCGTCCGAGGCTGAACTGCAGGCCTGGGACATGAGCGATGCGCGCCTCGAGTTGCTCGAGCGCATGAAGGCGGTGGCCGAGGGCGAGCCCGAGTTCCGCAAGTTGAGCGGTCTGGAGGCCTGGTTCGAGCCCGCAGTGGTGCCAGCCACCATGCACCCGCCGCGCATGAAGATGGCAGTCGTGACCTGGCTCGGCATCTTCCCCACGGTGTCCTTCTTCCTGTGGTTCGTGCTGCCATGGCTGCAGCCGCTGCCTTTTCTGCCGCGTACGGCGATCCTTACCGCACTCATCGTCGCCACCATGACCTGGGTGGTCATGCCGCGCCTGACCAGGCTGTTGCGCGGCTGGCTCAGCCCTGCACCCAAAGGCTGAGCCAGCGCCGCTCTCCTGTCCAGGGGCGCAGCGCGCGGGCCTATTCCGCCGGGCCGATGTCGAAGCTCAGTGCGCCGACGCCTTCGATCCAGCCATCCAGATGGTCGCCCGGCTGCACCGGTCCCACGCCTTCGGGCGTGCCGGTGTAGATCAGGTCGCCAGCCTTCAGGTGGTAGTAGGTCGACAGGTCGGCGATGATTTCGGGGATGGTCCAGATCATGTCCGCGAGGTCACCGTGCTGGCGCTGCTGGCCATTGACCTTCAGGCTGATTTCGCCATGCGTGAGGACGCGGCCGTCGGCCGGTACGATCTCGCTGGCGACTGCTCCGGCTTCTACGTTCTTGGCGACGTCCCAGGGGTTGCCCTTGGCCTTGGCGCTGGCCTGCAGGTCGCGTCGGGTCATGTCCAGGCCACAGGCATAGCCGTAGATCATGCCCGCAGCCTGCTGTGTCGACACCCGGAATCCATCTTCGCCGAGGGCGACGATCAGCTCCATCTCGTGGTGGTAGTCCTGTGTCTCGGGCGGGTAGGGGGCGGTCGTACCCGACTCGGCCAGCATCGCGGCGAATTTGGTGAAGTACACCGGCCGCATGCTCGCCTTATCCACCGAGGTTCCCATCTCGCGTGCATGGGCCTGATAGTTGCGCCCGACGAAGAACAGCCTGTTGACCGGGAAGCGCGCACTGGTGCCGCGTACCGGCAGCGATAAGGGGGCGGGCGGTGCCCACAGGTAGTTGATGTCGGCCATCGTGGTCCTCGCGATCGGTTGAGGGCAGCAGTCTACAACGATCGCACGCATGGCAAGGGTGCGTGGAGCAGGGCAGTTGCAGGAAGCGTCGCGACCTTTTCCATGCTCGACGATCGGTTTCGACCTGCGGGCGATCGTCAAGGCGATTGCGCTGCTTGGACGCGTGCTCGACGGCAGGGGGAGAGGTGCCTCGGTTATAATGCGGAGCTTGCCGGCGCTCCCATGCGTGGGCATCCGTTCCCCCGACCTGTTCCTGACAAACATGACCTCGATCCTCAAGCTGCGTGGCGCTGCGGCGCTGTCCTCTTCCCGCCTGGAACGTCTCGGCCGCGCCGTCGGCGAGGTCCTGCCCAAGCTCAATGCGCTGGTCGCCGAGCACTGGTACTTCATCGAGCTCAACGCGGCGTTGAGTGCAGAAGAGCATGCCCGCCTCGTCGACCTGCTCGACGCCCACCCGGCCACCGTGGCCCCGCCCGCCGGCACGCTGCGCCTGGTGGTGCCGCGCCTGGGCACGATTTCGCCGTGGTCGTCCAAGGCGACCGACATCGCTCACCAGTGCGGTTTCGACAAGGTCGTGCGCATCGAGCGCGGTATCGCCTACACCATCGAGGCGCGCGGGGTCGAGGGTAATGCGGGCCTGCTGGCGCTGCTGCACGATCGCATGACCGAGTCGATCCTCAACAGCGTCGATGAGGCCGAGGCCCTTTTCCATCACTACCAGCCGCAGCCGCTCACCACCGTCGACATCCTCGCCGGCGGCCGCGCCGCGCTCGAGCGGGCCAACGGCGAGCTTGGCCTGGCGCTGTCCGAGGACGAGATCGACTACCTGGTCGAGAACTTCAGCCGCATGGGGCGCAACCCGACCGACGTCGAACTGATGATGTTCGCCCAGGCCAACTCCGAGCACTGCCGGCACAAGATCTTCAACGCTGACTGGGTGATCGACGCGCGGCCGATGGAGAAAACCCTGTTCGGCATGATCAAGGACACCCACAAGGCCCATCCCGAGGGCACGGTGGTGGCCTACTCGGACAACGCCTCGGTGATCGAGGGCGCGCGCATCGCCCGCCTGTACCCGGATGCCGACGGCGCCTTCCGCTACCACGACGAGGACACCCACATCCTCGCCAAGGTCGAGACCCACAACCACCCGACCGCGATCTCGCCCTTCCCGGGCGCGGCCACCGGCGCCGGCGGCGAGATCCGCGACGAGGGCGCAACCGGTCGCGGCTCGCGTCCCAAGGCGGGCCTGGCTGGCTTCACGGTGTCGAACCTCAACATCCCCGATTTCGGCCAGCCCTGGGAGAAACCCTATGGCAAGCCCGAGCGCATCGCCTCCGCGCTCGACATCATGATCGAGGGCCCGATCGGCGCCGCCGCCTTCAACAACGAATTCGGCCGGCCCAACCTCGCCGGCTATTTCCGCACCTTCGAACAGGAAGTGCAGGGCGAGGTGCGTGGCTACCACAAGCCGATCATGATCGCCGGCGGCCTGGGCAGCATCCAGGGCCAGCAGGCCGAGAAGCCGACCTTCCCGCCGGGCACGCTGCTGATCCAGCTCGGTGGCCCGGGCATGCTGATCGGGCTCGGTGGTGGCGCGGCCTCGTCGATGGCGACCGGCACCAACACCGCCGACCTCGACTTCGCTTCGGTGCAGCGCGGCAACCCCGAGATCCAGCGCCGCTGCCAGGAAGTCATCGACGCCTGCTGGCAGCAGGGCGACAAGAACCCGATCATCGCCATCCACGACGTCGGCGCCGGCGGCCTGTCCAACGCCATGCCCGAACTGGCCGACCACGCCAGCCTGGGCGCGCACTTCGAGTTGCGCGAGGTGCACATCGAGGAACCGGGCATGAGCCCGCGCGAGATCTGGTCGAACGAATCGCAGGAGCGCTACGTGCTGGCGATCGCGCCCGAGAGCCTGCCGCTGTTCCAGGCCTTCTGCGAGCGCGAGCGCTGCCCCTTCGCGGTGCTCGGCACCGCCACGGCAGATGGCCACCTCACGGTGTCCGACCGCCACTTCGGCAACAAGCCGGTGGACATGGACATGAAGGTGCTGCTCGGCAAGCCGCCCAAGATGACGCGCAACGTGTCTCGCCGCGCCGTGCATCTGCCGCCCTTCGACACCACCGACTTCGATCTCAAGGAAGCCGGGATGCGTGTGCTGCGCATGCCGGCGGTGGCCAGCAAGAGCTTCCTGATCACCATCGGCGACCGCTCGGTCGGCGGCCTGACCGCGCGCGACCAGTTCGTCGGCCCGTGGCAGGTGCCGGTGGCCGACGTCGCGGTCACCGCGATGAGCTTCCAGGGCTACCGCGGCGAAGCCTTCGCCATGGGCGAGCGCACGCCGCTGGCCTGCGTCGATGCAGCAGCCTCGGGTCGCATGGCGATCGGCGAGGCGATCACCAACATCGCCGCCGCCGACATCGCCAAGCTCGGCGACGTCAAGCTCTCGGCCAACTGGATGGCCGCTGCCGGCCATCGCGGTGAGGACGCCAGGCTCTTCGACACCGTCCAGGCGGTGTCCGAGTTCTGCATCAGCGCCGGGGTGTCGATCCCGGTCGGCAAGGACTCGCTGTCGATGCGCACTGCCTGGCGCGAGGGCGAGGAGGACAAGCAGGTCGTCGCCCCGCTGTCGCTGATCGCCACTGCTTTCGCGCCGGTGCATGACATCCGCAACACGCTCACACCGCAGCTGCAGCTGCCGGAAGGCGTCGAGACAGAGCTACTGCTGATCGACCTCGGCAACGGCAAGAACCGCCTCGGCGGCTCGGTGTTCGCCCAGGCCTACGATTCGGTCGGCGAGCATGCGCCCGATGTCGACCCCGTCCAGCTCAAGGCCTTCTTCGAAACCATCCAGCAATTGCGCCGCGATGGTCTCTTGCTGGCCTACCACGACCGCTCCGACGGCGGCCTCTTCGCGACCGTGTGCGAGATGGCCTTCGCCGCCAGGTGCGGCCTGTCGCTGATTCTCGACACCGTGTGCTACGACCCCTACATGATGGATGTCGATGGCCTCGAGAAGAAGCCCGACACCCTCAAGGGCCGTTTCGCCGACCGCCTTTTCGCGGGCCTGTTCGCCGAGGAGCTTGGCGCCGTCGTGCAGATCCGCCGCGAGGAGCGCGCCCGTGTTACCGAGCAGTTGCGCGCTGCGGGCCTCGCCTACCACTTCATCGGCGAGCCCAACACCCAGGACCAGATCCGCCTGCGTCGCAACGCCAAGCTGGTGTTCGAGGGCAGTCGCGTCGAATTGCTGCAGGCCTGGTCGGAGACCAGCTACCGCATCGCCAAGCTGCGTGACGATCCGGAGTGCGTGCAGCAGGAATTCGACGCCCTGGCCGATGCGACCGACCCCGGCCTGTCGGTGGCGCTGTCCTTCGACGTCCGTGAGGACGTGGCCGCACCCTTCATCGCCAGCGGTGTGCGTCCCAAGGTGGTGGTGCTGCGCGAGCAGGGGGTGAACTCCCAGTTCGAGATGGCAGCCGCCTTCGAGCGTGCCGGCTTCACGCCGGTGGATGTGCATATGTCCGACCTCCAGGCGGGCCGCATCGACCTCGCCGACTTCCATGGCCTGGCCGCCTGCGGCGGCTTCTCCTACGGTGACGTGCTCGGCGCCGGCCAGGGCTGGGCCAAGTCCATCCTGTTCAACGCCCGCTTGCGCGACGAGTTCGAGGCCTTTTTCCGCCGCAGCGACACCTTCGCGCTCGGCGTGTGCAACGGCTGCCAGATGATGGCTCACCTCGCACCGATCATCCCGGGCGCCGAGGCCTGGCCGACCTTCCATCGCAACCGCAGCGAACAGTTCGAGGCTCGCTTCGTGATGGTCGAGGTTACCGACAGCCCGTCCATCCTGCTGCAGGGCATGGCAGGCAGCCGCATGCCGATCGTTGTCAGCCACGGCGAGGGCAGGGCGGTGTTCCGCAGCGAGGCCGACCAGGACAAGGCGCTGCTGGCATTGCGTTTCGTCGACAACCACGGCAACCCTGCGCAAGCCTACCCGGCCAACCCCAACGGTTCGCCGGCGGGCGTCACCGGCTTCACGACTGCAGACGGGCGTTTCACGGTAATGATGCCGCACCCTGAGCGCACCGCCCGCACGCTGCAGATGTCGTGGGCGCCACAGTGGCTGGTGAAGGATAGTCCCGATGCTTCTCCCTGGCTGCGCATGTTCGGCAATGCGCGGCGCTGGCTGGGCTGATACTGCAGTCGATTGCCGCAGGCCTGCCGCGTCGGCTGCCCTGTTCATGCAGGGGTGACGGGATGTCCGTCAAACTGGCTTTGACCGCTGCCTGAATAGGGGCAGCGGTAAGTCCACGTTATGGGAGCCATCGTTTGAAGCGCACGCTGTCGACTCGTGATGTGAAGATCGGCATGTTCATTGCCGAGATCGATCGTCCGTGGATCGAAACGCCGTTCCGCTTGCAGGGCTTTCTGCTAGAGAACGTCGACCAGATGCGTGCGCTGCAGGAGTACTGCCGCGAGGTGGTGGTCGATCACACCCTGCCGGTAGGCGAGCATCACAGCAGCAAGGTGATCGATGTGAGCGCGCGTCTGCTGGGGCTGGACGGTTTGCCGCGCAGCCATCCCAGCGATGTCGAGTCCCGCCTCCAGGCAAGCCAGTTCCTCAATGTTGCCCGCAGCTTCAATGGCCGGATCCATACGACGCGCGTAGCCCATGTCCCGCGTATTCGCAGCGAGGATGGGCGCAGCCGCCTCGAGTCGGAGCTGCTCTATTCGGCCCCGATCGTCGATGACGTCTATCGCGCCCTGCGTGAAGCTCGAATGGAGATCGACAGCGCGGGCGCTGTCGA
Source organism: Thauera sp. 28 (assembly GCF_000310145.2). Classification (GTDB taxonomy): domain Bacteria; phylum Pseudomonadota; class Gammaproteobacteria; order Burkholderiales; family Rhodocyclaceae; genus Thauera; species Thauera mechernichensis. The sequence goes on along the minus strand of NZ_AMXA01000036.1, from coordinate 8,836 downwards.
TGTCGAACGCCTCGACGGCCTCGTCGGCGAGATGGCCTCCGGTGTGGAGCGCAACCCCGATGCGCTGCTGTGGCTCACCCGCCTCAAGCGCACCGACCACTACGCCTACGACCATGCACTCAATGTCTCTGTCCATGCAATGGTGTTCGCGCGCTTCGTTGGCCTGAGCAGCCGCCAGGTACGGCAGGTGGGGCTGGCGGGTTTGCTCCAGGACATCGGCAAGGTCCAGATCGATTATGCGATCCTGAGCAAGGCGGGCCCGCTCGACGACCGGGAGTTCGAACTCGTAAAGGCGCATGTCAGCAACACGGTCGACCTGCTGCGGGCGAACGAGGATTTCGATTCCGAGGTGCTGGGAATCATCGCCGCTCACCATGAGCGCTTCGACGGCACGGGCTATCCGCGCGGCCTGGCGGGCATGCGAATCCCCTTGTCCGCCGAGATCGCCGGCATCGTCGACACCTACTGTGCGATGACCCGAGACCGGGTCTATCGCGATGCGGTATCCAGCCAGAGGGCGATGGAGACGCTCAATCAGCTGCGTGGCACTCAGTTCCGCGACGCCTTGGTCGACCAGTTGCTCCAGTGCATTGGCCTGTACCCGATCGGCACACTGGTCGAACTCAACACCGGAGAGGTGGGCGTGGTGGTCCAGCAGAACCAGGTACGCCGGCTGCAGCCCCGGGTGTTGGTGCTGCTCGCACCAGACAAGACGATCGATCGTTTTCCGCGCACGCTGGATCTCATCATGCAGCCGTTGGCGCACTCCGGCGAGCCGTATCGGATCGTGCAGGCGTTGCCGCCCAACGCGCACGGTATCGACCCTGCCGACTTCTTTCTGGTCTGAGCATGAACGTCCGTATCCCGCCCGGTCTACTGGCGGCCTTGTCCGAACTTTCCGCGCGGCTGGTCGAGCAGAAGTCCACGGATTGTGGTGTCGGGGTCATAGCCTTTGCCGTGATCCCCGATCCGCTGATCCTGCGCCTGCCGTTGGAGCATGTGCGCAAGTTCGAGCGCGCACTCGAGCGCCGCCTGCTGAACAGCCTGCGGGCGCAGGATCTGCTGTTTGCCCTTGACGGCAACGAGTGGTTGATCTTGCTGCCCGCGCTGTCGAGTCCCGCCGTGCTGACCTTGGCCATGCTCAAGCTCGATCAAGCCTTTGGCCGCGAGCCGGTGCAGGTGGAGGGGCTGGACCTGCAGGTCAAGGTCGTCAGCGGTGCGGCGATGTCGCCGATCCACGGCCAGGATGCCTTTCACCTCCTGCAGTCGGCACGAATCGCCTGCCTGATGGCGCAGCGCAATGGGTCGGGCAGCCAGGTTTACGATCCGTCGATGGATCGGGTTTCGCCGCATGCGGCACGGCTCGAACGCGACTTGCGCGAGGCCTTCTTCGGTGGCAGTGCGCCCGAGCTCCATCTGCAGCCCAAGATCCACGTCGCCAGTGGCGAATGCCGCAGTGCCGAGGGCTTGCTGCGCTGGTCCGACAGCGGCGGCGAAGCCGTGCCTCCGCCCGTAGTCCTTGGGCTGATCGATCGACTCGGGCTGCGCCACACCTTCAACCGCTGGTTGTTCCAGCACGCAGCGCGCACTTTGCACGGGCTGCGCATGGCCGGGCTCGATATCGAGTTGTCGATCAACCTCTCGGCCACCGATCTCTACGACGCGGAGGTCCCCGACCTGATCGAGCAGGCGCTCAAGACATGGAATGTGGCTGCAGCCGCGCTCTGCCTGGAGATCACCGAAACCAGCATGCTCGAGGAGGCGGAGGGCGTTGGTGTGACCGATGTGCTCAAGCGCCTGCGCGAGCTCGGGGTGAGTCTCTCCATCGACGACTTCGGGACGGGCTTCTCCGGCATGAGCCGCCTCAAGCAACTGGCAGTGCAGGAGGTCAAGATCGACCGCAGCTTCGTCACCGATCTAGTGAGCTCCGCGCGTGACCGCGAGATTGCGGACTCCATCATCGATCTCTCCCATCGCCTTGGCCTGAAGGTGACGGCCGAGGGTGTAGAGCGTGCGGACACGGCGCGCGTGCTGGCCGAGATGAGGTGCGACTTCATCCAGGGCTTCCTGTACTCCAGGGCCTTGCCGCTTGACGAGTTCATCGCCTGGGTGCGTGCCCGAGCCGGTATCTCGGTCTGAAGACGAGGCGCGATGAGCTGCGGCCTGCGGCGTATTGCCGCAGCTTGCAGCCTGCCGTGTGCGGGAACTGACTGGAATCAATTGTGGGGCAGCGCCTGCCGGTATACTCCGTTCCGTTCCAGAGCACAGACCGAATCCATCGACTCGTCATGCGGCGCCTAAATCAACCCCTCTTCGCCTGGCTCGCGATCTTCGCGATGATGATGGCGGCGCTCGCGCCCACCATCAGCCGGGCGATGGGGCCGGATGCAGATGGACGGTACCTGATCGAGGTCTGCTCGGCTGAAGGATCGGGTTGGGTCGCGGTCGGCGCAGATCAGTTCGGCATGTATTCAGTACAGGGCCCGGCTGGTGGGGACGATGGCGATCCCCTGCAGGCCTTCAAGCAGTGTCCTTACTGTGGCGCCCATGCCGGCGTGGCCTTGTTGCCGGCCATCGCCATCGCCAAGCCAGGGCCGGACGCGACGGGCAGGTCTCATCCATGGCTTTTCTTCCACGCACCGCGTCCGCTCATTGCATGGTCGCCGTCGCGTCCGCGTGCGCCTCCGCTACAGGCCTGAGCACTCGCCTCCCGAGTATGCGTGGGCACCGCCGTGTCACGCGTCTGGGAGGGTAGATCCCGGTTAATCCGGCGCGAGCCGATCGTTCCGCCTCAACCGTATGCCGTATGCGCCCCATTCTGGAGAATTCAGTCATGAAGAAGATTGCCCTTGCCACTCTGCTCGCCCTGAGCTCCCTCCACGCCCTCGCCGAGGTTACCGTTGCCGAGCCCTGGGTGCGTGCCACCGTGCCGCAGCAAAAGGCCACCGGCGCCTTCATGCAGCTCAAGTCCGACACCGGCGCGCGCCTCGTTGCTGCAGATTCGCCAGTGGCCGGTGTCGTCGAAATCCATGAAATGCTGATGGACAAGGATGTCATGAAGATGAACCGGATCGACGCGCTCGAGCTGCCGGCCGGTCAGGTCGTGGAACTCAAGCCCGGCGGCTACCACGTCATGCTGATGGACCTGAAGGCGCAGGTGAAGGAAGGCGAGCAGGTGCCGCTGACCATCGTCGTCGAGAACAAGGACGGCAGCCGCCAGTCCATCGAGCTGAACGCCCCTGCGCGTGCGCTCAATGCGCCGATGAAGATGCAGCACGGCAAGCACTGAGCCCGCCTCGGCGCCTCCGTGACAATGGGCTGATTTTCCCGCCCGGCGTTCTGTCGCGCCCCTAGCACCTCACCTCTGTACATGAAGCCATCATCCAGGCGCCCAAGGGCGCCCGGAGGGGCGGACTCATGCCTGCGCCAGGCGCGTCCGGCACGGCTGCCCCAGATATCGAGAGCATTGAAATGAACAAAAATCTCCGCCGCCTGCCGCTTGCAGTCGCCATCTCCCTTGCACTCCCGGCGCTCGCGAGCGCCCAGGATGCCATGCTTGGCAGCGTTGTCGTCACTGCACCCGTGACCGAGGCCCCGCTTACCGTCACTACTGATCCGAAAGCGCCGCGCCAGCCGCTGCCTGCGCACGACGGCGCCGACTACCTCAAGGCCATCCCGGGCTTCTCCGTCATCCGCAAGGGCGGGGCGGATGGCGACCCCGTCCTGCGCGGCATGTCGGGGTCGCGTCTCGGAATCGTGCAGGATGGATATGAGGTGCATGGTGGGTGTGGCGGCCGTATGGATCCGCCGACAGCCTATGTGTACCCGGAGTCCTTCGATCGCGTGACGGTCCTGAAAGGGCCGCAGACCGTGCTCTACGGATCAGGCAACTCGGCCGGCATCGTGCTTTTCGAGCGCGACAATCCGCGCCTGGCTGAGGCCGGCTGGCGCGCCAACGGCAGTCTCACGGTGGGCAGCTGGGGGCGCAACGACCAAGTCTTCGATGCCAAGGCAGGCAACCCCGACTTCTTCGCGCGCATCGGTGCGACGCGCTCGGACAGCAACAACTACAAGGACGGCAGTGGCCGAGAGGTGCATTCGTCCTACACGCGCTGGAGTACCGATGCCGCGCTTGGATGGACGCCCGACGACGATACGCTCCTTGAACTGGCCTTCGGGCGCAGCGATGGTGAGGCCGCCTACGCAGACCGTGGCATGGACGGCTCGAAGTTCGCACGCGAGCATGTGAACCTCAAGCTGGACAAGCGCAAGCTCTCGCCGCTGGTGAGCCGTGTCGAAGCGCAGCTGTTCTACAGCTACATCGACCACGTCATGGACAACTACAGCCTGCGCCGGCCCATGGCGACGCGCAATGTCAGCAACCCCGACCGTGAGACCTGGGGCGCGCGGGCAGCGCTCACATTGACACCGTCCGACAATGTCGAACTGGTGCTGGGCGCCGATCTCAAGGATGACACCCATACCGGTCGCATGGTGTCGGTCGCTGCGCCGGCCTTCCCTGATCGCAATGCGGTAGCGCGCACGAAGGACTACAGCTTCGAGCGCCACGGCGTGTTCGGAGAACTGCGCTACAGCTTTGATGACGATAGCCGGCTCATTGGCGGCGTGCGTGCCGACCGCCACGAAGTGCGCAAGCACAGCGTTTCGCGAGACCAGGCAGATACCCTCGGCTCGGGCTTCGTCCGCTACGAGGCAGCATTCGATGAAGGGCGTGGCACATGGTATGCCGGCCTCGGGCATGCGAGCCGCTTCCCCGACTTCTGGGAGTACATGCGTGCGTCTGGCGCCGGGGGTACCCGGACATTCGATACCCTGCAGCCCGAAAAGACCACCCAGCTCGATATCGGTGCGCTGTGGGCTGCGGGCGATCTGGCAGGGTCGGTTTCCGGCTTCTACGGCAAGATCGATGACCACATCCTGATCAAATGGATGCCGGCGCCAGTGGCCGTGCGCAACGTCGATGCCACGGTGTATGGGCTGGAGGGTGACCTCACCTGGCGCTTCGCCTCCAACTGGAAGGCAGTCGGTACGCTTGCGTGGGTGCGGGGTACGAACGATACCGACAACAAGGCGCTTGCGCAGCAACCGCCCCTGGAGGGCCGCGTGAGCGTGGACTACGATGACGGTCGCTTCTCGTACGGGGCGATGGTGCGCCTGGTGGCCAAGCAGGATCGCGTCCACATCGGCTACGGTGGCATCGTTGCCAATGGTGCGGATACCGGCACTACGCCGGGCTTCGCGACCCTGTCGCTCAATGCGGGCTGGCGTCACAGCAAGCATGTGCTGATGACCGCGGGTATCGACAACGTGTTCGATCGCACCTATCGCGAACATCTGTCCAAGAGCGGTGCGGCAATTCCGGGCTACATCGCGCCGAGCGGCGCGCCGATCAACGAGCCTGGCCGTACCTTCTGGCTCAAGGCGCAGGTGGCGCTGGACTGAGTCCGGTCGATCGCGGCAAAGTCAAAGCCCCCGGCTCCCCTCGAACAAGGGGAGCGGGGGGCTTTTCAGACGCACTCCTGGATTACTTCTTGCGCATCGGCGGCAGGTCGGTACAACTGCCATGGGCCACTTCGGCCGCCATGCCCACCGTCTCGCCCAGGGTCGGGTGCGGGTGGATGGTCTTGCCGATGTCGACCGCATCCGCACCCATCTCGATGGCCAGGCAGACCTCGCCGATCATGTCGCCGGCCGACGGCCCGACGATGGTGCCGCCGATCACGCGGTGGGTCTCGGCGTCGAAGATCAGCTTGGTGAAGCCGTAGTCGGCGCCGTTGGCGATGGCCCGGCCGGACGCCGCCCAGGGGAACTTGGCGGTGTCGACCTTCTTGCCTTCGGCCTTGGCCTGCGCCTCGGTGTAGCCGACCCAGGCCACTTCCGGATGGGTGTAGGCCACGCCCGGGATCACGGTGGCGTCGAAGGCCGCCTTGTGGCCGGCGGCCACTTCGGCCGCGACGTGCGCCTCATGCACCGCCTTGTGGGCGAGCATGGGCTGGCCGACGATGTCGCCGATGGCGAAGATGTGCGGCACGTTGGTGCGCATCTGCGCATCCACCGGGATGAAGCCGCGCTCGCCGACGATCACGCCCGCCTTGTCGGCGCCGATCTTCTTGCCGTTGGGCGCACGGCCCGCCGACTGCAGGACCATGTCGTAGCGCACCGGCTCCGCAGGGGCGCCTTCGCCTTCGAACTTGACCCACAGACCGTCGTCCTTCGCCTCGACGGCGACGGTCTTGGTCTTGAGCATGATCTTGTCGAAGCGGTGGGCGTTCTGCTTCTCCCACACCTTCACCGCGTCGCGGTCCGGACCCTGCATCAGGCCGTCCATCATCTCGACCACGTCGATGCGCGCACCGAGCGTCGAGTACACCGTGGCCATCTCCAGGCCGATGATGCCGCCACCGATGACCAGCATCTTGCCCGGCACCTGGCGCAGTTCCAGCGCGCCGGTGGAGTCGACAATGCGCGGGTCCTTCGGGATGAAGGGCAGGTGCACCGCGGCCGAACCGGCTGCGATGATGCACTGCTTGAACTTCACCACCTTCTTGGCGCCGGTCTTGTCCTGGCTGGTGCCGGTGGTTTCCTCGACTTCGAGGTGATGTGGGTCGAGGAAATGGCCGTAGCCGCGGATCACATCCACCTTGCGTGCCTTGGCCATGCCGGCCAGGCCGCCGGTGAGCTTGCCGATGACGCCGTCCTTGTGCTTGCGCAGCGCGTCGACATCGACCGACGGCTTGGCGAAGCTGATGCCGGCGCTGTGAACATGCTCGGCCTCCTCGATCACCGCGGCGACGTGCAGCAGGGCCTTGGAAGGGATGCAGCCGACGTTCAGGCACACGCCGCCGAGGCTGGCGTAGCGCTCGATGATCGCGGTCTTGAGGCCGAGGTCGGCAGCGCGGAAGGCCGCCGAGTAGCCGCCCGGGCCGGCGCCGAGCACGACCATGTCGTACTCGGCATCGGCCGCGCCGCCGTGCGAGGCAGCGCTCGGTGCCGCAGCGACGGCAGCAGCCCCCCCTGTGGGAGCGGCGCCAGCCGCGAGCTTCTGCTCGACGGTAGCGCTTGCGGGGCCTCCCGAAGGGCTCGCGGCTGGCGCCGCGCCTACGGCGGAGGCGGCCTCGACCTTCAGCAGCACCGCGCCCTCGGCAACCTTGTCGCCAACATTGACCAGCACTTCCTTGACCACGCCGGCAGCCGAGGACGGTACGTCCATCGTTGCCTTGTCGGATTCGAGTGTGCAGATGGCGTCATCGACCTTGATGCTGTCACCGACTTTGACGAACAGCTCGATCACCGGCACGGAATCGAAATCGCCGATGTCCGGAACCTTCACTTCAACTAGGCTCATGGCGATCTCCTTACAGCATCACGCGGCGGAAATCCGCCAGCAGTTGCGCGAGGTACACGTTGAAGCGGGTGGCCAGCGCGCCATCGATGACACGGTGGTCTGCGGTCAGCGACATCGGCAAGGTCAGGCGCGGCACGAAGGCCTTGCCGTCCCAAACCGGCTTCATCACCGACTTGTTGACGCCCAGGATGGCGACTTCGGGCGCATTGACGATCGGCGCGAAGTAGGTGCCACCGATGCCGCCCAGCGAGCTGATCGTGAAGCAGGCGCCCGACATGTCGGCGGGCTTGAGCTTGCCGTCACGCGCAGCCTTGGCCAGCGCGCCGGTTTCGGCGGCGATCTCGAACACGCTCTTCTTGTCGGCGTCCTTCACCACCGGCACGACCAGGCCGTTGGGGGTGTCTGCCGCGAAGGCGATGTTGAAGTACTTCTTGTAGACCAGGTTGTCGCCATCGAGGCTGGTGTTGAACTCGGGGAACTCCTGCAGCGCGCGCACCGAGGCCTTGATGATGAAGGCGAGCATGGTGAGCTTCTTGCCCGACTTCTCGTACTCCTTGTTCATCTGCACCCGGAAGGCTTCCAGGTCGGTGATGTCGGCATCCTCGTGATAGGTCACCGCCGGGATCATCACCCAGTTGCGGGCGAGGTTCTGGCCGGAGATCTTCTTGATGCGCGACAGCGGCTTGACCTCGATCTCGCCGAACTTGGCGAAATCGACCTTCGGCCACGGCAGCAGGTCGAGTCCACCCAACTGAGCACCGCCCAGAGAGGTGCCAGCCGCGACGGCCGGGGTCTTGCCCGGCACCACGCCGGTCGTCATCGCGCCCTTGATGAAGGCGGCGACGTCTTCCTTGAGGATGCGGCCCTTCGGCCCAGTGGCCTTGACCTGGCCGAGATCGACGCCGAGCTCGCGGGCAAATGCGCGCACCGAGGGGCTGGCATGCACCTTTCCGCCGACCTTGACCGCGGACGGTGCCGCTGCGGGCATCGAGGCGGGAGCGCTGACGGCGGGGGCGCCGTCGACCAGCGGCGCGGGCGAAGGCGCGGCGACCTGAGCTGCCGCGGCGGCTGGGGCGACGGGAATGGCGGCGACCGCTGCACCAGCGGCCTCGACCTTCAGCAGCACGCTGCCTTCGCCGACCTTGTCGCCGACCTTGACCAGCACTTCCTTGACCACGCCGGCGGCGGAAGACGGCACATCCATGGTGGCCTTGTCCGATTCCAGCGTCGCGATGGCGTCATCCACCTTGATCGTGTCGCCGACCTTCACGAACAGTTCGATGACGGGCACGGCGTCGAAATCGCCGATGTCCGGCACCTTCACCTCGACCAAGCCGCCCGCGGCGGGCGCGGCAGCTGCCGGCGCGGCACCGGCCCCTGCGGGAGCCGGGCTAGCCGCGAGCTTTTGCTCCGCGGCGGCGCTTGCGGGGGCTCCCGAAAGGCTCGCGGCGGGGGGGGGGCCCCCCCGCG
>NZ_AMXA01000035.1 GCF_000310145.2 Thauera sp. 28 | reverse complement strand
CGCCGCCCGCCGCAGTGCCGACGAGGCGCGCACGCGCGCAGCGCAGGCCGCGGCAGACACGGCGGCCGCAGCGCAGCAGCTGAGCGGCGCCGAGGCTGCCTTGCAGGCCGAGCATGCGCGTGCGCCCGAGCGCGACGCCGCCCAGCGCGAGGTCTTGCGCCTGGAGGCGCTCGGCGAGGCCGTCACCCGCCTGGCCCAGGCCGACGCAGAGGCGGGCCGTTGCGCGGCCGCCCGGCTCGCCGCCGACAAGGTGCTCGCCGCCGCCGATGCCCGCCAGCAGGCGCTGGCCAGCCAGCGCAGCGCGCTCCTCGCTCGCATCGACAACCTGCAAGCGCTGGCCGGCGCGGCTGCCAGCCTCGAACTGCGCCTGCAGCAGGCCGAGCAGCGTGCCCGTGCGCTTGCGGCGCTGGCTGCCGCTCGTACCCAACTCGGCCGCCACGAAGCCACCGCAGCCAAGGCCCGCCAGGCGTGCGATTCCGCCATGCAGGGCGCCAGTGCCGCCCGCGCCGCCTTCGCCGCGCTGGACATGCGCTGGCGCCAGGCCCAGGCCGCCATCCTTGCCCGCCATCTGCATGACGGCGAGCCCTGTCCGGTATGCGGCAGCGCCAACCATCCTGCGCCCGCCGTGCATGCGGATGAACTGCCCACCGAACAGGCGCTGCAGGCGGCTGCGGAGCAGGCGCGCGCGGCTGACAGTGCGCTCGATGCCGCCCGCCAGGCGCTCAATGCCGCCGAACTGGCATGCGCCGCGGCAGCGGCCGAAGTGGACACGCGGGCGTCGGCACTGGCCCCGGCGGGTGACGACGAACCGGATCGCGCGGATGCCGAACCTGCACAGCTGCGCCATCAGCTCGACGCCGCGCACGCAGCGGCGACCGAGCTCGCCACATTGCGCACGCAATTGCTCGCCGTAGAGCAGGCCACTGCCGACGTCGCGGCAGCGGCCGAACAGGCGCGTACGCAAGCCGTCTCGGCCGCCAGCGCCGCACATGCCGCTGCGCAGGTGGCCGAGGAGCGTCGCGCCGGCGTGCCCGAGGCCTTGCGCAGCCCGGTTGCGCTGCAGGCTGCGCTGGCGGAGGCCCAGGCGCGACGTGCCCAGCTCGAACGCGTGCTGCAGCAGGCACAGGCAATGCATGATCAGGCAGCGCGCCGTGTCGCTGCGTTGCAGGCCCAGAGCGCCACCCTGGCCGAGAGCGTGGCCGCGGCCGCGACGCGCGTCGATGAGGCGCGCCTCCAGTTTGCCGAGGCGCTGGTCACCGCGGGCTTCGCGGCGGAGGGCGGTGGCGAATCGGGTGGCGAGGCTGCGTGGCGTGCCGCCTTGCTGCCTGCCGAGCGCATCGCTGCCCTGGACGCTGCGATCCGCGAGGCTGAACAGCGCCATGCAGCTGCCCGCGAACGTGCCGAGCGCGCCCTGAGCGCCATTGCCGGGCTGGCGCGCCCCGATCTCGATGCCCTCGAAGCCCGTGCCGCTGCGGCCCGTGCCGCGGTCGAGGCCGTGCTCGATCGCATCGCCCAGGCCCGCGGCGCCCTGTCCGCCCTCGCCGACACGCTTGCGCGTCTCGACCTCATCGCGCGCGAATCCGGCGCAATCGAGGCCGAGTACCGCATCGTCGGTCATCTTGCCGACATCGCCAACGGCAACAATGGACGCAATCTCACCTTCCAGCGCTATGTGCTCGCGGCACTGCTCGATGACGTGCTGCGTGCGGCTTCGCTGCGTCTGACGGCGATGAGCCGCGGCCGCTACCAGCTCCAGCGTCGCGAGGACGTTGCCGATGCGCGTCGTGCCGCCGGCCTCGATCTGGAGGTCGTCGACGAGTACACCGGCCGCAGCCGCCCGGCCGCCACGCTGTCCGGCGGGGAGGGCTTCATGGCCTCGCTGGCGCTTGCGCTCGGCCTGTCCGATGTCGTCCAGGGCTACGCCGGCGGTGTACAGCTCGACACCCTGTTCATCGACGAGGGCTTCGGCAGCCTCGACCCGGAGTCGCTGGAGCTGGCGATGCGGGCGCTGATCGACCTGCAGCAGCGCGGCCGCATGGTGGGGGTGATCTCGCACGTGGAGGAGATGAAACAGCAGATCGATGTTGCGGTCGACGTCGTGCAGGGCATCCGGGGCAGCCGGATCAGAGTGAAGACCTAGGCCTCGCTGGCTGCTCCAGGCGATTGCCGGGATCGGTGTCGATAGTGTATTGCAATCGATGTTATTGCTTTCAATTGCCAATTCCTTTGCTAAGCTGAAGTCATGGGCAGTCGGGGAGCACGGCGACCTTATCGGTCGTGTGTGTTGCAGGCCTCGGGGCGTCAGCTTGGGCGAGTCGCTTGCACTGCCTTTTTCCGTAGGTGAGATGGACCATTACAGGAGAACATGATGAGCGGGAATGACAACAACACGGCCGGCGGTTGCCCGGTGATGCATGGCGCGAACACGGCTTCCAGCAACTCGGTGATGGCGTGGTGGCCCAACGCGCTCAATCTGGACATCCTCCACCAGCACGACAGCAAGTCGAACCCGCTGGGCGCGGACTTCGACTATCGGGAAGAACTCAAGAAGCTCGACGTCGAGGCGCTCAAGAAGGATCTCAAGGCGCTGATGACCGACAGCCAGGAGTGGTGGCCGGCCGACTGGGGCCACTACGGCGGCCTGATGATCCGCATGGCCTGGCACGCGGCCGGCACCTACCGCATCGCCGACGGTCGTGGCGGCGCAGGCACCGGCAACCAGCGTTTCGCCCCGCTCAACTCCTGGCCCGACAACGGCAACCTCGACAAGGCCCGCCGCCTGCTGTGGCCGATCAAGCGCAAATACGGCAACAAGGTGAGCTGGGCCGACCTCATCATTCTCGCCGGCAACATGGCCTACGAGTCGATGGGCTTCAAGACCTTCGGTTTCGGCTTCGGCCGCGAGGACATCTGGCACCCCGAGAAGGACATCTACTGGGGTTCCGAGAAGGAATGGCTCGCCCCCAGCGGCGGCGAGGGCTCGCGCTACTCCGGCGAGCGCGACCTCGAGAATCCGCTCGCCGCGGTGATGATGGGCCTCATCTACGTGAACCCTGAGGGTGTCGACGGCAAGCCCGACCCCTTCAAGACCGCCCACGACATGCGCGTGACATTCGCCCGCATGGCAATGAACGACGAGGAGACCGTCGCGCTCACCGCGGGTGGCCACACCGTCGGCAAGGCGCATGGCAACGGCAGCGCAGCCAACCTCGGCCCTGCACCGGAAGGCGCGGACATCGAGGACCAGGGCTTCGGCTGGGTGAACCACAAGACCCGCGGCATCGGCCGTGACACCGTGACCAGCGGCATCGAAGGCGCGTGGACGTCCAAGCCCACGCAGTGGGACAACGGCTACTTCGACATGCTGTTCAAGCACGACTGGTGGCTGCAGAAATCGCCTGCCGGCGCCTGGCAGTGGGAGCCGGTGAACATCGCCGAGGAAGACATGCCGGTCGACGTCGAGGACCCGTCGATCCGTTGCAAGCCGATGATGACCGACGCCGACATGGCGCTCAAGTTCGACCCCGAGTACCGCAAGATCGCCGAACGCTTCCGCGACGACCAGGCCTACTTCGAAGAAGTCTTCGCCCGCGCCTGGTTCAAGCTGACCCACCGCGACATGGGGCCGAAGGCGCGCTACATCGGCCCCGACGTGCCGGCTGAAGATCTCATCTGGCAGGACCCGGTGCCCGCCGGCAACAAGAACTACGACGTGGCGGCGGTGAAGGCGAAGATCGCTGCTGCCGGCCTGTCGGTCGGCGACCTGGTCGCCACCGCCTGGGACAGCGCGCGCACCTTCCGTGGCTCGGACAAGCGCGGTGGTGCCAATGGTGCGCGCATCCGCCTTGCGCCGCAGAAGGACTGGGAAGGCAACGAGCCGGCGCGCCTCGCCAGGGTGCTCGCCGCCTACGAGAAGATCGCCGCCGAGACCGGCGCCAGCGTGGCCGACGTCATCGTGCTCGGCGGCAACGTCGGCCTGGAGCAGGCGATCAAGGCCGCTGGCTTCGATGTCGAGGTGCCCTTCGCCCCCGGGCGCGGCGATGCCAGCCAGGCGCAGACCGACGTCGAGTCCTTCGCCGTGCTCGAGCCGGAGCATGACGGCTTCCGCAACTGGCAGAAGAAGCACTACGTCGTGCAGCCCGAGGAGATGCTGCTCGACCGCGCCCAGCTGCTCGGGCTCACGGCGCCCGAGATGACCGTGCTGATCGGCGGTCTGCGTGTGCTCGGCACCAACCACGGCGGCAGCCAGCACGGCGTGTTCACCGATCGTGTCGGCGCGCTCACCAACGACTTCTTCGTCAATCTGACCGACATGCGCTACAGCTGGAAGCCCACCGGGCGCAACAGCTACGACATCGTCGAGCGCAAGAGCGGCGCGAAGAAATGGACCGCAACCCGGGTCGATCTGGTGTTCGGCTCCAACGCCATCCTGCGCGCCTACGCCGAGTTGTACGCGCAGGACGACAGCAGGGAGAAGTTCGTGCGTGACTTCGTCGCTGCCTGGACGAAGGTGATGAACGCCGACCGCTTCGATCTCGGCTGATCGCTGCGGAACCCTTTCGCCGCCTCGGCTGCGGCGAAAGGGGGTGCAATGACGCTTGCAAAGGGCCCGCGGCGCGTGGGCGATTGATGCTGCAAGGCGTCCCATTCCTCGTTAAGCTTCTGCGGGCGGTGTCGGCTGACACCGCCCATTTTTTGTTCACGATCCCGCTTTGCGGCGGAGGACGATGATCGATTTCGGCCCTTGCGCCATGGCCCTTGCAGCGCGTCCACGGGCATGGCGATGAACCTGCTGGCGACCGATTCAGCGGCTCGGCTGCTCGCAGGCGGGCGGGCGATTGCCGTGCGTGTCGCCGGCTTGCTGTTGCTGGTTCTGCTCTTCCTCCTGTTCCGGCACTGGGGTTGGCCGCCGGGCGTGCACCTGGCGCTGGCCGTTGTCTTCCTCTACGTCGCGGTAAGTACGGGCGCCCAGGTGCAGCGCCTGCGGGCGACTCAGCGCGCCTATCAGTTGGCGATGCAGGCCGCGCACGACGGCTTCTGGGACTGGGACCCGGTCAGCAAGCGTCTCGACGTTGGCCACCGCCTGCTGGAGATCCTTGGCTACAGCCAGAACTTCCTGCTCGATACGCACGCCTGGCTGGCGCTGGTGCACCCGGACGACCGCGCGCACTACAACCGCACCGTGGCCGAGCATCTCAAAGGCAGGACGCCGTTCTTCTACTGTGAGTACAGGGTACGCTCGCACAGCGGCGAGTACCGCTGGATCGCATCGCGTGGCATCGCCGTGCGTGACCGCCGCGGCGTTGCCTACCAGATGTCGGGCTCGGTCACCGACATTACCGAGCGCAAGCGCCACGAGGCGCAGATCGCCTATCTGGCCGAGCACGACCAGCTCACCGGCCTGCCCAACCGCTTCCTGCTCGCAGAGCGTCTGGCCGAGGCATTGACGGCAGCGACAGCCGCGGGTGGCCAGGTGGCACTGGTGTTCATCGACCTCGACCGCTTCAAGGACATCAACGACTCGCTGGGCCACCGTCTCGGCGACCACCTGTTGCAAGCCGTCGCGGAGCGCCTGGTTGGCGGCCTGGCCAACGGCGAGGTGCTGGCGCGCCAGGGGGGCGACGAGTTCATCGTGCTCATGCCTGGAGTTGCTGGCCGCGAGCTTGCCGAGTCGCGGGCGCGGGCGCTGCTCGAACTCCTGGAGTCGCCCTTCGTCACCGACGGCAACCACCTTCACGTCGGTGCCAGCCTCGGCCTCAGCATGTTCCCGGACGACGCGGCCGACGCCGAGCAGTTGCTGCGCAATGCCGATACCGCGATGTACGCCGCCAAGCGCGATGGCGGCGGCACGGTCCGCTGGCACACTCCGCAGATGAAGGAGCGCGTGCTGCACCGGGCAACGATGGAGGCGCGCCTGCGCCGGGCGATCGAACACGGCAGCTTCGAGCTGCATTACCAGCCCCAGTTCGAGACCGCGACCGGTCGCCTGTTCGGCGCCGAGGCGCTGCTGCGCTGGCATGACGGTGACGAGTGGATCGCCCCCGATCGCTTCATCCCGGTCGCGGAAGAGACCGGGCTCATCGTGCCGATCGGCGACTGGGTGCTGGACAACGCGACGGCCTGCGCAGCGCGTTGGCGCGACAGCCTGCCCTACCCCCTGCGCATGGCCATCAACCTGTCGCCGCGCCAGTTCTGGAGCGGCGACCTGCTCGTGCGCGTGCTTGCCGCCGTCGAGCGCCATGGCGTCGACCCGGCCCTGATCGAGCTGGAGATCACCGAATCGATGCTGCTGCGCGCCGAGGGCGACCATGTTGCCGCGCTGCGTACGCTGCGCCAGCGTGGCATGCGGCTGGCGCTGGACGACTTCGGCACCGGCTACTCATCGCTCTCCTACCTGCACCGCCTGCCCTTTACCAGCCTCAAGATCGACCGCAGCTTCGTGGCCGCGCTGTTCGATGACGATGGCAATTACGGCGACGGTGCGGCGCTCATCCCCGCGATCGTCGCCATGGCGCACAGCCTGGAGCTGGAGGTCGTGGCCGAGGGCGTCGAGACCTCGGCCCAACTGGTGCACCTCAGCGAAATCGGTGTCGATCTGCACCAGGGCTTCTACAGCGGCAGACCGGTACCCGAAGCGGCGTTCGTCCGCCAGTTCGTCGCCGCCGACCGGCGCTGAGTGCGAAGTCGGCCGCGCCAGGCGCGTGCCGGTGGCGATCAGCCCGCTTGCCAGGGCAGACTGTCGGCGATCAGCGTGGCGACCTGGGTTTCCAGTGCCGACAGCGCCGCGTCCAGTGCCTCTGCACTTGCCTCGCTACGGTCGACGGCGTCCTCGAGTGCCCGCGCGGCCTGCATGAGATCGAGCGCGCACAGGAAGCCGGCGTTGCTCGCCAGGGTATGGAGCCGGCGTCCGGCACTGGCGCGATCGCCGCGGGCGAGTTCGGCACGTGCGTCGGCCACGGCACGGGCGTTGTCCTCGGCAAACATCTGCAGCAGGCTGCAGAACATCGACGCGTCGCCGCCGAGACGTTGCATGGCGCGTTCGCGGTCGATGCCAGGGATGGCCGGAAAGCCGTCGCCCGGTGTGGCTGCGGCTGTTTCTGCGGGCGCTGGGGCGGGAGCGGCGGGCGAGGCCTGGCGCGGCGTTACCCAATGCGCCAGCAGTTCGGCCATCTGGTCCAGGTCCATGGGCTTGGGCAGCACGTCGTCGGCGCCGGCGTCGCGGGCGGCGGCGCGCTGGTCCTCGCGCACGCCTGCGGTGAACACGATGATGGGCAGCGTGCCCAGGCCGAGCTCGCTGCGGATTGCGCGCGTTGCACTCAGGCCATCCATCACCGGCATCTGCACGTCCATCAGCACCGCGTCGAAGCCGTCGGGGCGGGTGCGCAACAACTGCACCGCCTGCTGGCCGTCTGCGGCCAGGGTCGCCGTCGCACCCTCGAGGCGGAGGGCGCGTTCGACCAGGTCGCGGTTCATTGCGCTGTCGTCGACCACCAGCAGGTGAGCGCCCTGCAGGCGCGGGCCGCGCGGCTGTGCATGCCGGCGCGGCGCGAGCCGGCGTATCTCGTCGGCGCTGACGCGTGTCACCGGGATCTCGAACCAGAACAGGCTGCCTTCGCCGACCCGGCTGTCGACGCCGATCTCGCCGTCCATCAGTTCGACCAGGCGCTTGCAGATCGACAAGCCCAGCCCGGTACCGCCGAAGCGGCGCGCGATGCCTGCGTCTGCCTGGGCAAACGGTGCGAACAGGCGGCCGAGCGCCTCCGGAGCGATGCCGATGCCGGTATCGAGGATGTCGACCCGCAGCCGCAGTGCTGCTGCGCCGCAGTCATGCGCGCGCACCCGCACCGTGACTTCGCCGCGCTCGGTGAACTTGATCGCGTTCGCGGTGAGGTTGAACAGCACCTGCTCGATGCGCAAGCCGTCGCCGAGGAGCGCGTGCTCGAGCGGGGCGGGGGCGTCCACATGCAGCGCCAGCCCCTTGGCACGCGCAGCCTGGCCCATCAGGCTGTCGACGTTGGCGAGCAGCACGCCGAGGTCGAACGGCCGCGGCTCGATGCGCAACTGGCCGGCTTCGATCTTGGACAGGTCGAGCACGTCATTGAGGATGGTGAGCAGCGACTGGCCCGCGCTGCGAATGCGCTCGACCATGTCGCGCTGGTTGGCGGCGAGCGGCTCGCGCTCGAGCACTTGGGCCAGCCCGAGCACCGCGTTCATCGGCGTGCGGATCTCGTGGCTCATGTGGGCGAGGAACTCGCTCTTGGCCGCATTGGCCGCCTCGGCAGTGGCGGTAGCCTGGCGCAGGCGTTCTTCCATCTCCTTGCGCGCGCTGATGTCCTCCACGATGACGAGGTAGCGCGGTGCGGGCTCGGAATACACCCGCACCGGCGCGCAGGTCAGGCTCGCCCACACCGTCGAACCGTCCGGCCGCAGGTAGCGCTTGCTGAGCCGGTAGCCGGTGCTGGCGCCGCGGCGCAGGCGATCGAGCTCGCTCAGGCCGGCTTCCACGTCCTCGGGGTGGGTGATGCGTGCGGGGTCGAGTCCGGTCAGTTCCGCAACCGGGCGGCCGACGATCTCGGCAAAGCGCCGGTTGGCCTCGGTGATCCGTCCGCTTTCCGAGTCGAGCAGCACGACGCCGAGCGGCGCCTGCTCGAACATCACCCGGAAGCGCGCCTCGGCCGCGCGCTGAGCCTGCAGTGCGGCAAGCTCCTGGCGTTCCTGGTCGCGCCGCCATAGCAGGTAGCCGCCGGAATAGACCAGCACCAGGCCCAGGCCCATCGCCAGCGCGGTGGCCCAGGCCATGGTGCGGATGCCGGCGTAGGCTTCGCGTTCGTCGATCTCGGCGAGCATCAGCCACGGCGTGCCGCCGACCGCGGCCGCATAGGCGAGCACCGGCACGCCGCGGTAGTCGCGCCCATTCTCGAGGATGCCGAGTTGCCCTTCCACCGCGCGCGCTGCGGGCAGCGCAGGCGCGTCGAGCGGGCGGGTGAGCGCCAGGGCCGGCTCGGGGGCGTGCCGCAAGGGCGTGAGAAAGCGCACGCCGGCCGGGTCGCGGCGCACGAGATAGGTTTCGGCGGTGTGCGTCGGCACGGGCCAGGATTCGACCAGGGGGTAGAGCGCAGCGCTCGCCTTCCAGGTCAGATACACCACGCCCCGCGCTGCACCCGGCTCGCCGATGGGGGCCAGCACGCCATACTGCACCTCGCCCGCGGCGTCACGGTGCAGGTCGATGAGCTCGACCCGGGGGCGCGCGAGGATGTCTGCCGCCAGTGCATGCAAGGGCCCGATATCGGTGCCGCCGATGCTCAGCACCGGCCGCAGTCCGGCATCGACGATGGCCAGCCCGCCCCAGCCGCGGCGGCGCGCGATCTCGACGAGATGCTCGCGCATGCGCTCGAGGCGGACGCCGTCGCCCCGTCCGCCCGCCAGCCAGGTGGCGTACAGGCTTTCGAAGCGTGAATCGGCCGAGAAGTAGGATTCGGCGTCGATCCGGGTCTCGTGCAGCGAGTTCTCGATCTGCTGGCGCTTCTGCTCGGCGATCACCGCCAGCGTGCGGTGCGTCTCGCGGCGGATCTCCTCGCTCAGGTAGCGGTAGCCGACCACCCCGGTCACGCTCATCAGCAGCGAGATGAGGGCCAGCGGCAGGATGAACCGCAGCCACAGCGTGCGTATGCCGTCTGCGGTTTGGGCAGGGGCGGCGGAGAGGGTGGCAGTGTTCATGTCGGCAGCGGGCAGTGCGTTGGCCCGGCCCGGGGGCAGCGCAGAGTGGGCGAGCGATATGGCATCGCACGGCAACGGCGCGTGGTCGTCGGCCAGGGGGCAAAGCAGGCCATGATTATGCACCATCGGAGTGCTCCCGGGCCTGATTCCCCGCCGCGAGGGGTTGAGGGCGATGGCGTCCGGGTTGTGCCTCGATCATGTGCGCATGCACAAGGCTGCGCTTTGCGGCAGAATGCCGGGCTTTTCCATTGACATATTACGGAGCCCGCCCAGATGCCTCGCAAACCCGCTTTCCGCACCCTCGCCGTTGGTATTGCGCTGCTTGGCGGCGCAGCCTTGCTCGGCGGTTGCGCCACCGAGCAGTCGCGCACGCTGGAGGTGGCCAAGGTGGCCTCGGCCGGCACGGTATACACCGGTCAGCGCAGCCTCATCGCCGTGGGCAAGTTCGATAACCGCTCCAGCTTCATGCGCGGCATCTTCACCGATGGTGTCGACCGCCTCGGCAGCCAGGCCAAGACCGTCCTGATCACCCATCTGCAGCAGACCGGGCGCTTCAACGTGCTCGACCGCGACAACATGGCGGAGATCAAGCAGGAGGCGGCGCTCGCCAAGTCGGCGCAGAACATCAAGGGCGCCACCTTCGTCATCACCGGCGACGTCACCGAGTTCGGCCGCAAGGAAACCGGCGACAAGCAGCTGTTCGGCATCCTCGGGCGCGGCAAGTCGCAGATCGCCTACGCCAAGGTCAATCTCAACGTGGTCAACGTCGAGACCTCGGAAGTGGTCTATTCGGCCCAGGGCGCAGGCGAGTACAGCCTCGACAACCGCGAGGTCGTCGGCTTCGGCGGTACCGCGGGCTACGACTCCACGCTCAATGGCAAGGTGCTCGACCTCGCCATGCGCGAAGCGGTCAACCGCCTGGTCGAGGGCATCGAGTCCGGCGCCTGGCAACCCGGCCGCTGATCGGCACGCAACGGAAGCTCCACGATGATGCGTTTCCTGTCTGCACGGCGCTCGGCCGTGCTTGCGCTCGCCGCCACCTTGCTGCTGGTCGGCTGCGCCACCGGCCCGCAGCCGCTCTACTACTGGGGCGACTACCAGCCCGCGCTCTACGGCCACTTCACCAAGGAGGTCGGGCCGCAGGAGCAGATCGCCAGCCTCGAAGCCGGCCTGGAGAAGGCGCGTGCCGCCGGCAGGCCGGTGCCGCCGGGCTACAACGCGCACCTCGGCCTGCTGTACGCCGAAAGCGAGCAGGGCGACCAGATGGTGAAGTACTTCGAAGCCGAGAAGGCGCTCTATCCGGAAAGCGCCGGCTACATCGACTTCCTGCTCGGCAAGTTCAAGCGAACGAATTGAGGCGCCCGACGATGCGATTCCGAACCCCTTCCATCCGCTCGGCGCAGACCGGGCTGGCCGCCGCGTTTGCCGCCGCCCTCATCGCCACCGGCTGCGCGACACCCACGCCCTACGACTACAGCGCTTTCAAGCAGAGCCGCCCGGCCTCCATCCTGGTGCTGCCGCCGCTCAACAGCTCGCCCGACGTGGCCGCCACCTACAGCATGCTGTCGCAGGTCACGTTGCCGCTGGCAGAGTCCGGTTACTACGTGCTCCCGGTCAGCCTGGTGGACGAGACCTTCCGCCAGAACGGGCTGTACAACCCGCCCGAGATGCACGAGGTGGCACCGCAGAAGTTGCGCGAAATCTTCGGTGCCGACGCCGCGCTTTACATCAACATCAAGCAGTACGGCACCAGCTACGCCGTGCTGGCGAGCGAAAGCCGCGTCACCGCCGAGGCCAGGCTGGTCGATCTGCGCAGCGGGCAGTCCTTGTGGCAGGGCGAGGCCACCGCCTCCAGCGCCGAAGGCCGCAGTTCCAGCGGCGGCCTGGTCGGCCTGCTCGTGCAGGCCGTGGTCGCCCAGATCGTCGAGAGCGTGACCAACAAGTCGCATCCCATCGCCGGCATCACCAGTAACCGCCTGCTGGCGGCAGGCAGGCCGAGCGGCATGCTGTACGGGCCGCGTTCGCCTAATTATCAGAAGGATGGAAGCGTGCCGCGCTGACACGCGCCTCGGGGCGGGTGAGGCCCCGAGCACCATGCGATGAGGAATTGACGGCCCATCCCCATCAGTACAAACTAGTCACAAAGCTAGTCAGGAGGCGTGATCATGCATGTGTGGCCGGTACAGGACGCGAAGGCGCGGTTCAGCGAGTTCCTCGACAGCTGTCTGGCCGAGGGCCCGCAGATGGTCACCCGGCGAGGTGTCGAGGCCGCGGTATTGATTCCGGTGCAGGAGTGGCGCCGCCTGCAGGCCGCGGCGCAGCCCTCGCTCAAGGCCCTGCTGCTGGCGGATGAGGCGCGCATCGAAGAGCTCGTTCCCGAGCGCGGCATGGTCAGGCGCCGCGCGCCGGTGGATCTGGGCTGATCCACATGTACCTGCTCGATACCAACGTCGTCTCCGAACTACGCAGGCCGCGGCCCCACGGCGCCGTAGTCGCCTGGCTGCAGTCGGTGGAGGACGCCAGCCTGTTCCTGTCGGTGGTCACGCTCGGCGAGATTCAGGCCGGGATTGAACGCACGCGCGAACAGGATCGGGCCAAGGCCGCCGAGATCGAAGCCTGGCTCGAGCGCGTGGCCAGCGCCTGGAACGTGCTGGCGATGGATGCTGCGGCCTTCAGGGAATGGGCGAGGCTGATGCACCGCCAGTCCGACACACTCTACGAGGACGCGATGATCGCCGCGACTGCGCGGACGCAGGGTCTCACCGTTGTCACACGCAATGTTGCGGATTTCAAAACCCTCGGGGTGGATGTGTTGAATCCTTTCGCGTAGCCGCGTCCGCGCCGATGGTTGGCGAAAGCGACCGTCCGTCGTGCTTACCCCGCCAGCGCCCTTGCGTGATGCCGCAGGTGGTCGTCGATGAAGCTGGCGATGAAGTAGTAGCTGTGGTCGTAGCCCGGCTGCAGGCGCAGCGTCAGCGGGTGGCCGGCGGCGGTGGCGGCGGCGTGCAGGGCCTCGGGCTTGAGCTGTTCGGCGAGGAAGCCGTCGGCTTCGCCCTGGTCGACCAGCAGCGGCAGGCGTTCGCGGGCTTGCGCGATCAGCGCGCAGGTGTCCCATTCGCGCCACTGCGCGCGGTCTTCGCCCAGGTAGCGCGACAAGGCCTTTTCGCCCCAGGGACACTGCATCGGGTTGCTGATCGGCGCAAAGGCAGACACCGAGCGATAGCGCCCCGGGTTGCGCAGCGCGCACACCAGCGCACCGTGGCCGCCCATCGAATGCCCGCTGATGCCGCGGCGGTCGGAGGCGGGGAAGTTGGCCTCGATCAGCGCCGGTAGCTCCTCGACCACGTAGTCGTACATGCGGTAGTGGCGTGACCACGGCGCCTGGGTGGCGTTCACATAGAAGCCGGCGCCGTGGCCGAAGTCCCAGGCCCCGTCCGGGTCGCCGGGCACCTCGGCGCCGCGCGGGCTGGTGTCAGGGGCGACGATGATGAGGCCGAGCTCGGCCGCCATGCGCTGCGCACCCGCCTTCTGCATGAAGTTCTCGTCGGTGCAGGTGAGCCCCGACAACCAGTACAGCACCGGCAGGCGGGCGCCTGCCTGCGCGGCCTGGGGCGGCAGATAGACCGCGAACACCATGTCGCAGCCGAGCACGTCCGAGTGGTGGCGGATGCGCTTGTGCCAGCCGCCGAAGCTCTTCTGGGTGCTGAGGATCTCCAGGCTCACGATCTGCTCTCCCGCGTCAGAAATGGATCACCGTGCGGATGCTCTTGCCTTCGTGCATCAGCTCGAAAGCCTGGTTGATGTCGTCGAGCGGCATGTTGTGGGTGATGAAGGTGTCGAGCGGGATCTCGCCCCTCTGCGCCTTCTGCACGTAGCTCGGCAGCTCGGTACGGCCCTTGACGCCGCCGAAGGCGCTGCCGCGCCACACGCGGCCGGTGACGAGCTGGAACGGCCGGGTGCTGATCTCCTGCCCCGCGCCGGCCACGCCGATGATGGTCGATTCGCCCCAGCCCTTGTGGCAGCACTCGAGCGCGGCGCGCATCAGCTTGACGTTGCCCACGCACTCGAAGGAGTAATCGACGCCGCCGTCGGTCATGTCGACGATGACCTCCTGGATCGGCTTGTCGAAATCGTTCGGATTGACGAAGTCGGTCGCGCCCAGCTCGCGGGCGATGTCGAACTTGGCGGGGTTGATGTCGATGGCGATGATGCGCCCGGCCTTGGCCATCTTGGCGCCGATGATCGCCGCCAGGCCGATACCGCCGAGGCCGAAGATGGCCACGCTGGCGCCTTCTTCCACCTTGGCGGTGTTGAGCACCGCGCCGATGCCGGTGGTGACGCCGCAGCCGAGCAGGCAGACCTTGTCGAGCGGCGCGTCCTTGGGGATCTTGGCGAGCGAGATCTCGGGCACCACGGTGTATTCCGAGAAGGTCGAGGTGCCCATGTAGTGGTAGATCGGCTGGCCCTGGTAGGAGAAGCGCGTGGTGCCGTCGGGCATCAGGCCCTTGCCCTGGGTGGCGCGCACCGCCTGGCACAGGTTGGTCTTGCCCGACTTGCAGAACTTGCACTCGCGGCATTCGGCCGTGTACAGCGGGATCACGTGGTCGCCCACGGCGAGCGAGGTCACGCCTTCGCCCACCGCCTCGACGATGCCGCCGCCCTCGTGGCCGAGAATGGACGGGAAGATGCCTTCGGGGTCGTCGCCCGACAGCGTGAAGGCGTCGGTGTGGCACACGCCGCTGGCGACGATGCGCACGAGCACCTCGCCCTTCCTGGGCGGCTCGACGTCGACCTCGACGATCTGCAGGGGCTGGTTGGCAGCAAAGGCAACCGCGGCGCGGGATTTGATGGTCATGGCGGACATCCTGATGGCAAGCGGGCCCACGGCCTGCGACCGGCAAAGTATCGCCATGCCGCTAAATCCGATAAATGATTAATTTGAGATTTCACGCTTCCAGTTTCTGGAATACTCCAGGCTTCGGCCTGGCCCTGGCCAAACTGGATTCCGAGCATGCTCAACCGCCTGGAGATGCTGCGCATCTTCTGCACCGCCGCCGAATCGCACAACTTCAAGGACGCCGCCAAGCGCCTCGGCGTGTCGCCGCAGGCGGTCACCCGCGCCGTGAAGGAGCTGGAAGACCACGTCGGCGAACTGCTCTTCCACCGCAATACCCGCCACAACCGCATCACCGAGTTCGGCGAGCAGCTTGCGGCGCGCGCGCGCCACAGCCTGCAGAGCGTGGATGCGATCTTCCACGGCGCCGAGCAGGCGCGTGACAGCGAGCTGGCCGGCCTGGTGCGCATCACCGCGCCGCGGGCGCTCGGCCGCCACGGGCTGATGCGCGTGCTCGGCGCCTTGTGTGCGCAGCACCCCGGGCTGCAGCTCGACCTGCGCTTTTCCGACCAGTTTGCCGACATGGTCGACGAGCAGATCGACATCGGCATCCGTGTCGGCGTGTTGCGCGACAGCCGCTTCGTCGCACGCGCGGTGTCGCGCGTGTCCTTCCACATCGTCGCCGCGCCCGAACTGCTCGCGCGCTGCGGCGCCCCGGCGACGCTGCAGGACCTGGCCGAGCGCCCCACCACCGTCGCTATCGACCCCAACACCGGGCGGCCGTGGGCGTGGTTCCTGGCCGGCGGCCAGCAATGGCTGCCGCGCACACCCACCTTCGCCACCGACGACACCGGTGCCGAGGCCGAGGCGGTGCTGGCCGGCGTCGGCTTCGGCCAGCTCACCGCCTACCTGGCGGCGCCGCACCTGCGCGCAGGGCGCTTGGTCGAGGTGCTGCCCGAACTCGCGCCCGAGCCCTGGAGCCTGTCGGTGTACCGCCCGCAGCGCGGCCCGGTGGCGGCGCGCATCCGTCTGGTGTTCGACCGGCTGGTGGAGTACTTCGGCGAGCGGGCGCAGTTTCCGTAGTCAGGGCGCCCGGCGGCCGCTGCCCGTGTGCGCCGGCAGCGCCGAGTCAGCCGCCCACAGGTGCGCGGCGATGAGCGCGCGCCACGGCGAAAAACCCGCCAGCCAGCGGCGCGCATCGTGCTCGCCGAGCCTGTCCGGCGCACCGAGCAGTGCCTGCAGCGCACGCCGCACGGCCGCATCGCCGTGCAGCGAGCCGTCCATCCAGCCGAAACCGCGCAGCAAGGTGTAATCCACCGTCCACGGGCCAACGCCGCGCACGCTCATCAGCTGGTTGCGGATGTCGTCCACCGCAAGCGTGTGCAGCCAGGCGTCGAGCGGCAGCGTACCGTCCGCCATCAGGTGGGCAAGGGTGTGCAGGGTGTTTGCCTTGGCCGCGGAGAAGCCCTCGGCGCGCAGCGCCGCCACCGTCAGCGCCGCTACCCGGCCGGCGTCCGGGTAGCACATCAGGCCGCAGGTGTGGCGCACCCCCGCCGCCACAATCAGCTTGCGCCGCAACGCAACCGCCGCCCCCAGACTGATCTGCTGCCCGGTCACCGCCCAGCTCAGCGCCTCGAATGGCGTCGCCGCCACCGCCACGCGCAAGCCGGCCTGGCGAGCGATCAGCGCGCCGGCCTGCGGGTGCGCACGGTGCTGGCGCTCGAAGGACTCGATGTCCTGGGTCAGCCCGAGCATGCGCCGCACCATGGCCTGGAACCGCGCCGAGCACTCCGCAGCCGCCGCGCCGTCGATGGCGAGCTCGGCCACCGCCCGACCCGGCTCTAAGCGCAGCGCCAGGCACGCCGCCAGGCCGTTCCACACCAGTCCCTTGCGCAAGGACGCCGCGTCTGCCGACTCGGCCACTTCATGCGCGTCGCGGCGGTGGAAGGCGAGAATGTCGCCCGGCCGGAAGGTGGCGGGCAGCGCGAGGGTGCAGGAGAGGGTGGTGGGCATGGTTCGACTGGATCGGACGCCATTCGTGCAGGCCAATGCCAGGACTGCACTCAAGATGACGGAACGTCCGGCGAATTCCGTGCTTCGTCGGTCCTGGCGCCCGGCGCTATCGGCAGGCGCAGATCGGATTCCTCCATCCACTCCCGCCACACAGCCATCAGTACCGCCAGGACCACCGGGCCGAGGAACAGCCCCACCAGCCCGAACGCCGCCAGCCCGCCCAGCACGCCGAACATGACCAGCAGGAAGGGGATGCGCGTCGCATTGCTGATCACCAGCGGGCGCACCAGGTTATCGACCCAACTCACCACCAGCACGCCCCAGGCGAGCAGGCCGAGCCCCTCGACAGTGTCGCCGCGGATCAGCAGCCAGACGACCACAGCCCCCCAGGCGAACGGTGTGCCGAAAGGGATGAGGGCGATCAGCGCGGTGATCGCGCCGAGCAGCACCGGCGCCTGCATGCCCGCCCACCAGTAACCCAGACCCGCCACGAATCCCTGCGCAAGCGCGGTGGCAACCAGCCCCCAGACTACGGCCTTGGTCATGTTGCCGACCGCTGCGAGGTAGTTGTCGATACGGCTACCCAGGAACCGGTACAGCACGCGGTGGACCTGATTCAGCACTGTCTCGCCGTCGCGGAACAGGAAGAACACGGTGATCAGCGCAAAGCCCAGTTTGGCGGCATTGCGACCGACGTCGCCCACCAGCCCCACCAGATGGTCCGCCCCCTGGCTGACCCAGTTGGTCATCTGTTCCCGAAATGACTCCGGGTCACGCACCACGTCGTCGAGTACGCCCTGCAGATACGTCCCCAGCCACGGTAGCGTATGGATGAACTCGGGCAGCGTTGGTGGCCCCTGGCGGAGCTGAGCGGTCAGCGCGGCGATGGCCGAGCCGATCTCCCCGCGCAACAGCACGGCAATCCACAGCGCGGGCAGCACGAAGGCCGCCGTCAGCAGCATTGTCATCAGGAAGGCGCTGAGACCCGGATAGCGTGTCAGGCGATCGCGGAGGCGCAGGAAGAGCGGCCAGGTCGCGTAGGCGACGATGATCGCCCACGCGACCGGTACGATGAACAGATGCAGCACCGCGTAGCCGAGCAGCAACAGCCCGCCCAGCAGAAAACCCAGGATGACTCGGCGCACCAGGCGTTCGGCGACCTGGTCGATCATGGTCGGTGCGCCCAGCGAGTCACGGCCTCACCGGGCCTCGATCGGGGGTTGCTCGCGAACACTGTCATCCGGCTCTCCTTCGAGCGGAGTCTCTGTATCAAGCTCCGGCAGGCGCACTGCCAGAACCTTGTCGATGCGCTTGCCGTCCAGATCGATCACCTCCAGGCGCCAGCCCTCCCAGGTGGCCACGTCGCCGGTGCCGGGCAGGCGGCCGAGCAGCCACATCATCATCCCCGACAAGGTGTGATAGCGGCCCTTGTCTTCCTCGGGCACCTGCTTGAAGCCGAGCCGGTCCTTCATCTCGACGATGGGAATGAGCCCATCCAGCAGCCAGGAGCCGTCCTCGCGCTGCACCGCCCAGGCATCCTCGTCGTCCTGGGTCACGAATTCGCCCGTGACCGACTCGATCACGTCGTGGAGGGTGACCATGCCGAGGACCTCGCCGTACTCGTCGATCACGAACACGAAGTAGGTGCCCGAGCTCCTGAAGCGATCGAGCAGTTCCATGCCGGTCAGCGATTCGGGCACATAGACCGCCTCCTGCAGATCCTTCGTGAGGTCTACCGGCTCGCCGCGGAGCACCTGCGCAAAGAGCTTCTTCGAGCTTGCAACTCCCAGGATATCGTCGAGACTGCCGCGGCACACCGGGAAGCACGAATGCGCCGATTCTGCGACCAGGGCGAGGTTCTCGTCGAGCGGGCGGTTGACGTCCAGGCAGATGACATCCGAACGCGGCACCATCAACGAGCCGATCTGCCGCTCATCGAGGCGGAACACATTGCGCACCATCTCGTGCTCGCTCTTCTCGATCACGCCGGCCTCCGAACCCTCGTCGAGCAGGGCATGAATCTCTTCCTCGGTCACCGTCGACACCAGCGTCTCGCGCTGGCCCATCAGACGCAGCATGAGGGATGTCGAGCCTGACAGGAGGCGAACGAAGGGGCGTGAGACGCCTGCAAGCATGCTCATCGGCCGCGCCACCAGGCGGGCGATACCTTCCGGGTCGAGCTGGCCCAGGCGCTTCGGTACCAGTTCGCCGATCACGATCGATACATAGGTGATCATCACGACGACCAGGGTGGTCGCGCCGATCTCGCTCGGACGCTCGGCCACGCCCAGGCGTTGAAGCCACTCGGCCAGCGGACCGGCGAGCGCAGCCTCACCGAAGATGCCGCTGAGGATGCCGATCGAGGTGATGCCGATCTGGATGGTGGACAGAAAGCGGTTCGGGTCCTCGCCGAGCTGGATGGCGACGGCCGCAGCCCGGTCGCCATCCTCGGCCAGTCGTGCGAGGCGTGCGCGCCGCGCCGTGACCAGGGCGATCTCCGACATGGCGAATACGCCATTGAGCAGGATGAGGGTGACGAGTATCAGGATATCCATGGCGGACTCTTGTGCTGAATCAGTGCGACGGCGGTGTCGGAGGCGCGCCGTTTTCCGCATTCACCTCCAGCCCAAGCGCGCGTGCTCGCTTCACCCACAGTTGCCGGGCGAGATGCTGCATGTCATCGACCTTGTCGCCCTCGTCGACGATCTCGATGCCGAGCAGTGTTTCGACCACGTCTTCCAGGGTGACCACGCCCTTGGTCTCACCGTACTCGCCAATCACCACTGCGATGTGGTGGCGCTTGTCCAGCAGCAGTTCGAGCAGGGTCGACAAGAGGGTGGCGCCGGCGACGGCCAGGATGTCGCGGCGCAGAGCGGTCAGCGGCCGGTTGCCCGTGCCCTGCGTCTGCGCCAGCAGCAGATCCTCGCGCAACACGAAACCGGTCACGGCGTCCAGGTCGGTGGCGTAGACCGGGATGCGGGAAAAGGGCGTGCTCATCTTCGCCTGCAAGGCGTCGGAAATGTTCAGGCCCTCGGGCAGGGCCACCATCACTGTGCGCGGCGTCATGATGTCCTGCGCACGCAGCGAACCGAAACGAAACAGGTTGCGGATGATGCGCGATTCGCGGTCGTTGATGTGTCCGGCTTCCTGCCCGATGTTGGCCATGGCGATGAACTCGTCACGGCTGAAGACATGCACCGTCTGCCCGCGTGCGATCAGTTTGGTGAGTTTCTCGGACACCAGGATGAGCGGATACATGCTCTTGATCAGGATGTTCACGTACAGCGCGGTGATCCCGGTCAGACTGCGCCAATACACCGCACCCAGGGTCTTCGGCAGGATCTCCGAGAGGAACAGGATCAGCAGGGTCATCACGGCCGAAAACACGCCGAACCAGGCGCTGCCGAACACTGCCGTAGCCTTGGCGCCGGCGCCGATGGCCCCCACGGTATGGGCAATGGTGTTCAGGGTGAGGATCGCGGCCAGCGAGCGGTCGATGTTCTCGCCCTTGAGCTTCTTGAGCAGGGCGGCGCGCTTGGGGTCGGAGCTTTCGAGCTCAGCGATGAAGGACGGCGTGATGCTGAGCAGCACGGCTTCCGCCACCGAACACATGAAGGAGAACAGCAGTGCGAGCAGCACATAGGTGAGGAGCAGGATGACGTCGCTGCTCGATGGGTCGGCAACCAGGCCGGTGTCTGCGGCTGCCGGAAGCGCCAGGCCGAGAAGCAGCAGGCCGGCGCAGAGGTGGAAGCGAGAGGAAAGGTAAGATCGAGGCTCAGGGTCGTTCATGAAAGGCGCGTACCGGTGTGCCGGACGCTGCAGTTGAGAAGCGGCGAGACTAGCAGAAAATGCCTTCACCGGATGTGCGCTTGCGCGGCATGGGGCCGTCCTCTGTGGTGCCCGGAACGAAATGCCGGCGCGCGGGACGAACACAGGGCCATGTCATGGATGGCCCGACCCCCGCAGCAGGCCGGGGCATCGCCTGCCGTACCAAACCGCCCATGAGATCAATGCCCTGATGATCCGACTCCAGAACCTGAGCATGCACTACACCCTGGGTGAATCGCGCATCGACATCCTGCGCGACGTGAGCCTCAGCATCGCCGCCGGCGAACGCGTGGCGATCGCCGGCCCGTCGGGCACCGGCAAGACCTCGTTGCTATTGCTGCTCGCCGGACTTGAGAGGCCCGCAGCGGGGTCGGTGCTGTTTGATGGTCGTGCGCTGGAGACGCTGGATCGCGATCAACTTGCCGACCTGCGGCGCGACCGCATGGGCATCGTGTTTCAGTCCTTCCATCTGGTGCCCAGCCTCAGTGCACTGGACAACGCCGCGCTGCCGCTGGAAATTGCCGGCCGGCGGGATGCGCGCGAGCGTGCCCGGGCGATGCTCGATCGCGTAGGGCTGGGCGGGCGGCTCGATCACTACCCCGGACAGCTTTCCGGTGGCGAGCAGCAGCGCGTGGCGATCGCCCGCGCGCTGGTGCATCAACCCAAGCTGGTGCTCGCAGACGAGCCCACCGGCAACCTGGACGACCGCACCGGTGCCGCGATCGGCGAACTGCTGCTCCATCTGAACGCCGAGAGCGGGACGACCCTGGTACTGGTCACCCACGACATGCGCTTCGCCGCACGGTGCGACCGTGTGCTCCGTCTGTCCGGGGGGCAACTCGTAGAGAATGAACCGCTTGCGGCGGTGTCCGATGCCCACCCTGCTTAAGCTCGCCTGGCGCGATCTGCGCGGCAGCGGGCGCACGCTATGGGTGTTCTGCGCCTGTCTGGCGCTGGGCGTGACCCTGATCGCGGCCAGTGGTGGACTGTATCGCCAGGTTGGCGCCAGCCTGCTGGCCGATACCCGCGTGCTGTTCGGCGGCGATGTCGAGGTCCGCACCCGGGTGCCGCTGCCCGAAGAGATGCTGGAGTGGATGCAGGCACGCGGCACCGTATCGCGCCTGATCGAGTTTCGCACCATGCTGATGACCGCGGCGGGTGATGCGCATCTGGTCGAACTGCAGAGCACCGACGACACCTATCCCCTTTACGGCACGGTGGAACTCCTGCCGGCACAAGCCTTGAATGACGCACTCGCCGTTCGGGGCGGCGTGCATGGCGCGGCCGTTGACCGCGTGCTCGCCGAACGGCTGGCCTTGACGGTAGGCGAGCGCATCGAGCTCGGCGAGAGCCTGCTGGAAGTGCGCGCCATCATCGCGCGCCAGCCCGACCGCAGCCTGCGTGCCGACTGGAGCGGCCCGCCCGTGCTGATCTCTGCCGCCGCCCTCGCGGATACCGCGTTGCTGCAACCCGGCAGCCGCCCCGAGTATCGCTATCGGGTGCGCAGCGAACTCGCGCCGAACGCCTGGCGCGAAGCGTTCATGAGCGCCTTCCCCGACAGCGAGGCTGAGGTGCGCACCTTCATCGAGCGCAATGCCCGGCTGGGTGAAGTCCTCGGACAGATCGGCTCGGGCGTGCTGTTGATCGGCTTCAGCGCGCTCTTCATCGGTGGGCTGGGGGTGTTCAACAGCGTGCAGGCTTACCTGCAGGGCAAGCTCGGCACCCTCGCCACACTGCGCGCAGTGGGCTTGCGCGACGGCCGGCTGGCGGCTGTGTATCTGTTGCAGATCCTGATCCTGGCCGGCGCGTCGGCTCTGGGCGGCGTGCTGTTGGGCGCCTTGCTCGCGGTGATTGGCAGTAGCGTGGTGGCCGAACGCCTGCCGCTCGCCGGGGCGTGGACGGTGCTGATCGCACCGCTCGCCGCCGCATGGTTGATGGGGGTGCTGACCGCGCTGCTCTTCGCGCTGCCCGCGCTGGGCCGGGCGCTCACCATCGAGCCTGCCGCCCTGTTCCGCGGCGTGCTCGGCGTCACCACCCGCACGCCGGCTCGTGCCTGGTGGCTCACCGCGCTCTGCGCCCTGGTGGCGGTCGGCTTTCTGCTGGTCGTGATGCCCGACCCGTTGTTCGGCCTTGCCTTTGTCGCCGCGTTGTTGCTGGTGCTGGCCTTGCTCGAAGGGCTGGTGCGACTGTTGCGGATGCTGGCACGGCGTCTGGCCGGTAGTCCCTGGCTGGTGGGCCGGTTCGCCTTGCGCATGGCTGTCACCGGCCTGTACCGGGCCGATTCGCCGCTGCGTCCAACCCTGCTTTCACTCGGCTCCGCGCTCACGCTGCTGGTCGCGTCGACCCTGGTCGTGCTTGCGCTGCTGCACACCATCGAGGAGACCGTCCCTGAGCGCGCGCCTGCGCTGGTGTTCTACGATATCGCCGCCGCACACAAGGACGACTTCGAAGCGCTGGTGCATGAAGCCCCGTCGCTCGAACAGGTCGATCTCGCGCCATTGGTCCTGGGCCGCCTCGCCGCCGTCAACGACGAGGCACTGCGTGACAGTGCCGACCCGCGCCGCCGTCTGGAGGCGCGTGACGAGCACAAGATGAGCACCCTGCAGAACAATTTCGACCAGGTGGTCGTCACCCGCGGCGCCTGGTGGCCGGACGACTACCGCGGTCCGGCACGGGTGGCGATGGAAGACCGCGAAGCCGATCAGCTCGGCCTGCAGGTCGGCGACACGCTGGCGTTCGAGATTCTCGGCCAGCGGATCAGCGCGGAGCTCGTCGCGATCTATGCCCAGAAGCGCTTCCAGTCGCGCCTGTGGCTGGAGGCGATCTTCTCGGACGGCGCGCTCGATCCCTTCATCACCCGCTACGTCGGCCTGGCCTACATGAACGGGGCGGATGCGGTCGCCACGCAGAACCGCATCGCCGCTGCACAGCCCAACGTGGTCACGGTGCGCACCGACCTGCTCCTCGACGAGGCGCGCGCCATCCTGGGCCGTGCTGCGGCAGGTCTGAGCGCGATTGCAGCGGTCACCCTGAGCGCCAGCCTGCTGGTACTGGTCAGCGTCATCGCCGCGGGTCGCGCACGGCAGATCTATCTCGCCACCTTGCTCAACACCCTCGGCGCCAGAGTCCGTGCCATCGGTCACGCCCTGTATCTGGAGTATCTGCTCCTCGCGGCACTGACGACGGCCTTCGCCAGCGTGGCCGGTAGTGCGCTGGGCGCACTGCTGCTGCACTACCGGCTCCAACTCGATGCGCCCTTGGGCTGGTTCGCCGGCAGCCTGCTTGCGGCGGTGATCAGCGTGGGGGCGCTTGGGTTCGGCGCTCACTATCTCCTGCGCCAACTGCGCATGTCACCGGCAGCGCTGTTACGCAGCGCTGGTGGCTGATCTTCATGCCAGCCTGATCATTTGCCCATGCTCGCCGCCTGTATGGGAGCCCTGCTGTCCGCTGTTGGCGACCGGGGCGGTGGCGGGCATGGCGGCTCTCATGGTGTGCGAAGCTGCTTTCAGGTGACGCGTGATAGGGACTGTGGGGGGCGGCCGAAGGCGGCTGTTCGGCCTTATGTGGAGCTCCACATAAGGCCGACGACTTGCCTGAGGTTCGAAGAAGCACAGCCGACCGGTCCAGAATTGGTTACCTGCCGTTCGCGTTGGCCAGAATTTCCAGCCTCTATGTCTCTTGATTGGCCGCTTACGGCCTCTTAGTCCCGCCGTGTATCTCCCTCCACGTCATTCGACTGCAGTGCTTCAGGAGCACCATTGCATTCAGCTTTGGCTATCTCGCTTTGCTCATTCAACCAATTGAGCAAGGCGTCGCGGTCGGCAACCGCGAGAGGATCGAACCTGCGCGCAGAAACGACTGCGGTTGTCTCCAACAGAGGCAGTTGGCCGCCGAGCCCACCGATCAAAAGCTCGCGTGACTCTACGAACGCGAACACCCTGTCGAGGAATTCATCATACGGTGTCCCATCGATGGGGGCAGCAAAGCGCAATCGAACCTCGAACACGAGTTCCCGGAACTCGCCAACCCTCAGCTTCTTACGTTGCCGACGGTTGAGGCGGCCAAGCTTGCGGGCGGAGGGCAACACTGCTTCGATCAAGGATTGGTCCTCAAACATCATGCATTTTGACATTGACCCGACTATCAGCTGATCCAGCAGCGAGAGCGCAATTTTCTCCGCTCAGCGGTGGCCACACGCTCTCTGCGCTGATCAACATTTTCACAGGCCTCTACTATTTCGGCGAAGGCGTCCGAGCGCAACCACCTCTTGACCTTGGCAGTCGATTCATTTATCGATTCGGCTAGACGGTTGCCGTTTGAGAAACGCTAGTCTGTACCCGCTTCCCGCTGTTGAGATCGCACACGCTTGCTGCGTGCCCCTTGCTGCTCTAAGTCCGTCATCGCCACCTCCCGCAAGCTGGCTTGGACAAAGCTTAAGTGCAGGTTCGCCGCTTTTCGTGCGGCAGCCGGATCCCGGATAGCGATTGCCTTGGCGATCTCCGCATGCTGCGCATCGAGCAGTCCGACATTGTCCTGTTGATGGTAGAGCGCCTCCCGCGAGCGCAGCATGTTCATACGCATGAGGTTGAAGATGCCGCGCGTCACGTGCACCAGCGCGATGTTGTGAGATGCCTCGGCCACTGCCATGTGGAATTCGACATCTCGCTCGGCATCTTCGAATGCATCAAATTCGCCCCTCCGCTTTCGCATGCGCGTCACAAGCCCATTCAGTTTCTTGATGTCTGTATCCGTGGCGCGAAGAGCCGCGAACTGAGCTGCGATGCACTCGATACCGTGGCGTAGTTCCAGGATGTCATCAACCGTTGAGGGGTGGCGCTGAAGCAGGTGCACCAGCGGATCGGTAATGATCGGAGCGGTCACATCAGTCACGCAATAGCCACCCCCGCGACGTGCCTGCAGCAACCCCCTGCTTTCGAGGACGAGCAGCGCCTCGCGCAAAGAGGGACGAGACACGTCCAGTTGCTTGGAAAGATCTCGCTCGGGAGGCAAGTTGTCTCCAGGCTTGAGTTCTCCACTCGCAATCAGCCCCTCGATCTGCTCGGCAATGGTATCGGACAGGCGCGCACGCCTCGGCTGCACGACGGCGCTGAATGATGAGCTCGACGACATGGCGACTCCTCCTTGGATATCGGTAGTTGAGCGCGCTCCAGGCACGCGGCGGACGTCGCGGATTGTACGTCCTTGATTGCTGCGCTGCAGCGCGCCTGAGAGGTGCAAGCAGCGACCCTTGCGGCTCCATAGATATTAAGGATAGCATTATCAAAATTTCTTGGTCAGACCAAGCAGGCCGGAAGTCCGAGCATACCGGAGGGGGCGCGCCACCGCAGGAATCATCCCTGCAAGGCAGCGAAGCACCGACGGGCAATTCAATCAGAGGAGACAACATGAGCACACAAGGGGATATCGACATCCGTGAAACTGCGGAATGGATCGAAGCGCTGGAAGGTGTTGTAGCGAACGAAGGTCCTGCCCGCGCCCACTACCTGATCGAGACGCTGATCGCGACGGCGCGCCAGGAAGGGGTGAACATCCCTTACTCGGCCACCACCGAGTACATCAACACCATCCCCGCCGAGCAGCAGCCGCCCTACCCGGGCGATCCGGACATGGAGATCAAGTTGCACTCCTACATCCGCTGGAACGCCATGGCGATGGTCGTGCGGGCGAACAAGAACACCAACGTCGGCGGCCACATCGCCTCGTTCGCATCGGCCGCGGCGCTCTATGACGTCGGCTTCTCGCATTTCTGGCACGCGCCCTCCGAGCAGCACGACGGCGACATGATCTACTTCCAGGGCCACTCGGTGCCTGGGGTGTATGCGCGCGCGTTCATGCTCGGCCGCCTGTCCGAGGAGCAGATGGACAATTTCCGCCAGGAAGTGGGCGGCAAGGGCATCTCGTCCTATCCGCACCCCTGGCTGATGCCCGACTTCTGGCAGTTCCCCACCGTATCGATGGGCCTGGGCCCGCTGTGCGCGATCTATCAGGCGCGCTTCATGAAGTACATGGCCAGCCGCGGCATGATCGACGCCACGCGCGCCGAGCAGCGCAAGGTGTGGGCCTTCCTCGGTGACGGCGAGACCGACGAGGTCGAGTCGCTGGGCGCGATCGGCATGGCCGGCCGCGAGAAGCTCGACAACCTCGTGTTCGTCATCAACTGCAACCTGCAGCGCCTCGACGGCCCGGTACGTGGCAACGGCAAGATCATCCAGGAGCTCGAATCGGGCTTCCTCGGTGCGGGCTGGAACGTCATCAAGGTGATCTGGGGCACGGCCTGGGATGCGCTCTTTGCGCGCGACAAGAAGGGCATCCTCAAGCAGCGCATGATGGAGTTGTGCGACGGCGAGTATCAGACCTTCAAGGCCAAGGACGGCGCCTACGTGCGCGAGCACTTCTTCAACACCCCCGAGCTGCGCGCCCTGGTCGCCGACTGGACCGACGACCAGGTGTGGAACCTGAACCGTGGCGGCCACGACCTGTTCAAGATCTTCTCCGCCTACAAGGCCGCCTCCGAGCACAAGGGCCAGCCCACGCTGATCCTGGCCAAGACCATCAAGGGCTTCGGCATGGGTCAGGCCGGCGAGGCGATGAACATCTCGCACCAGCAGAAGAAGATGGACGTCGACGCCATCCGCCGCTTCCGCGACCGCTTCGGCCTGCCTGTGCCGGACGACAAGCTCGAAGAGCTGCCCTACCTGAAGTTCGACGAAGGCTCGCCCGAATACAAGTACATGATGCAGCGCCGCATGGACCTGGGCGGCTTCCTGCCGCAGCGCCGCACCAAGGCCGCGCCGCTGGCCGTGCCCGCGCTGGATGCCTTTGCCGCGCTGCTGAAGGCCTCGGGCGAAGGCCGCGAGCTGTCGACCACGATGGCCATCGTGCGCATCATGAACACGCTGCTCAAGGACAAGCAGATCGGCAAGCACATCGTGCCGATCGTGCCGGACGAAAGCCGCACCTTCGGCATGGAAGGCATGTTCCGCCAGTACGGCATCTGGAACCAGGAAGGCCAGAAGTACGTGCCGGAAGACCATGACCAGCTCATGTTCTACAAGGAAAGCCAGACCGGCCAGGTGCTGCAGGAAGGCATCAACGAAGCCGGCGCCATGGCTGACTGGATCGCCGCCGGCACCGCCTACAGCGTGCATGGCGTGCAGATGGTGCCGTTCTACATCTTCTATTCGATGTTCGGCCTGCAGCGCACCATGGACCTGTGCTGGGCGGCAGCCGACCAGCGCACCCGCGGCTTCATGATCGGCGGTACCGCCGGTCGCACCACGCTGAACGGCGAAGGCCTGCAGCACGAGGACGGCCACAGCCTGTTGATGGCCAACATGATCCCGAACTGCATCAGCTACGACCCGACCTTCCAGTACGAGGTCGCGGTGGTCGTGCAGGACGGCATGCGCCGGATGTTCGCCGAGCAGGAGGACGTGTACTACTACCTCACGGTGATGAACGAGAACTACGAACATCCCGAGATGCCGGCCGGCGCGGAGCAAGACATCCTCAAGGGCCTGTACGCCTTCCGCAAGGGCGCTGCCGGCACCGGTCCGCGCGTGCAGCTGATGGGTTCGGGCACGATCTTCCGCGAAGTGATCGCCGCCGCCGACCTGCTCAAGGCGGACTGGGGGGTGGAGGCCGACATCTGGGGCGCGCCCAGCTTCAACGAACTGGCGCGCAACGGCCAGGACGTCGAGCGCTGGAACCTGCTGCACCCGATGGAGGAGCCGAGGCAGTCGCACGTTGCCCAGAAGCTGGAAGGCGCGCAAGGCCCAGTCATCGCGGCCACCGACTACATCCGCATGCTTCCCGAGCAGATCCGTCCGTTCATCAAGGGCAGCTATGTGACGCTGGGCACTGACGGCTTCGGTCGTTCGGACACCCGCGAGAACCTGCGCCACTTCTTCGAGGTGGATCGTCACTGGGTGACCCTGGCGGCGCTGAAGGCGCTGGCCGACGACGGCGTGATCGGTCGTGACAAGGTTGCGGCAGCCCTGGTCAAGTACAACCTCGACCCGAACAAGCCCAACCCGATGTCGGTCTGAGCGCGCAAGGAGACTAGAACATGAGCCAACTCATTGAAGTGAAGGTTCCGGACATCGGCGATTTCGACGCCGTGCCGGTGATCGAGCTGTTCGTGAAGGTAGGCGACACGATCGCCGTCGATGATGCGATCGCGACGCTGGAATCCGACAAGGCGACGATGGACGTGCCGTCCTCGCACGCCGGCGTGGTCAAGGAAGTGCTGGTCGGCATCGGCGACAAGGTCAGCGAAGGCAGCGTGCTGATCAAGGTCGAGGCGGCTGGTGCCGCAGCGGCTGCGCCGGCGCCTGCCGTTGCGGCTGCTGCCCCGGCCGCTGCAGCGCCGGCTCCGGCCGCTGCG
>NZ_AMXA01000034.1 GCF_000310145.2 Thauera sp. 28 | reverse complement strand
TGGGCGTTGGGTGGGCCCCAAAAGACTCGCGGCTGGCGCCGCTCCTACGGGAGCGGGGCCAGCCGCGAGGGCTTGGAGCGCGTGCGGTTTAGTGCGCGGCGGCCGTGGCAGCGCCGACGCCGGTCTGGGCGCGCACGTACTGGTCTTCGAAGGCTTCCTTCTCGTCCTTGGCTTCCTGGCTCTTGTCGAGCGTGGAGAACAGCCAGGTCATGAAGAAGGCGATGGGCATCGAGAACAGGGCGGGCTGGGTGTAGGGGAAGATGGCCGACTCGAAGTGCAGCACGTCGACCCACACCGACTTGGACAGCAGCACGAACAGCACCGCGCTGATGAGGCCGGAGTAGCCACCCATGAGGGCGCCGCGCGTGGTGAGGCCCTTCCAGTACATCGACAGGATGAGCACCGGGAAGTTGGCCGATGCGGCAACGCCGAAGGCGAGCGCGACCATGAACGCGATGTTCATCTTCTCGAAGGCCATGCCGAGCAGGATGGCGACGATGCCCAGGCCGATGGTGGCGTACTTGGACACCTTGAGCTCGGTGGCTTCGTTGGCCTTGCCCTTCATGATGACGCGCGAGTAGATGTCGTGCGAGATCGCCGACGCGCCAGCCAGCGCCAGGCCGGCCACCACCGCGAGGATGGTTGCGAAGGCCACTGCCGACAGGAAGCCGAGCAGCAGGTTGCCGCCGACGGCCTGGGCCAGGTGCATGGCGATCATGTTGCCGCCGCCGACGACCTTGCCGCCGATCTCACCACCCTCGAAGAACTGCGGGTTGGTGCCGACGATGAGGATGGCGCACAGACCCATGATGGCGATGACGTTGAAGAAGTAGGCGACGATGCCCGAGGCGTAGAGCACGGACTTGCGCGCTTCCTTGGCGTCGGTGACGGTGAAGAAGCGCATCAGGATGTGCGGCAGGCCGGCGGTACCGAACATCAGGCCCAGGCCGAGCGAGATGGCGGTGATGGGGTCGGCGAGCAGGCTGCCCGGGGACAGCAGCTTGGCGCCCAGCTTGTGCACTTCCATCGCACGGGTGGTGAGCTCGTCGAAGCTGAAGCCGAACTGGCTGAAAGCGAGCACGCCGACGGTGGTGCCGCCGATGAGCAGCATGACGGCCTTGATGATCTGCACCCAGGTGGTGGCGACCATGCCGCCGAAGGTGACGTAGATCATCATGAGCGCGCCGACGACGACGAGCGCGATGTTGTAGTCGAGGCCGAACAGCAGCTTGATGAGCTGGCCGGCGCCGACCATCTGCGCGACGAGGTAGAAGCACACCACGGTGAGCGAGCTGACCGCGGCCATGGTGCGCACCTTGCCCTGGTTGAGGCGGTAGGCGGTGATGTCGGCGAAGGTGAATTTGCCGAGGTTGCGCAGGCGTTCGGCCATCAGGAACAGGATGATGGGCCAGCCGACGAAGAAGGACAGCATGTAGATGTAGGCGTCGACGCCCTGCATGTACATCATGGCGGTGAGGCCGAGCAGCGTGGCCGCGGACATGTAGTCACCAGCAATCGCCAGGCCGTTCTGGAAGCCGGTGATGCCGCCGCCCGCGGTGTAGAAGTCGGCCGTCGACTTGGTGCGGCTGGCCGCCCAGTAGGTAATGCCCAGGGTGAGCACCACGAACACGAAGAACATGCCGATGGCGTGGAAGTTGAGGGCCTGCTTCTCCATCTGGCCCATGTCGCCCTTGGCGAGCGCGAGCGCAGGGAGGGCGAGTACGAGGAGGCCGGCGCCAAGGCGCGACAGGGTGCTTGCGTTCATCACTTCTCCTCCTTCCAGGCCGCCTGGATGATTTCCTTGTTGATGTCGTCGAATTCGCCGTTGGCGCGACGGACATACACCCAGGTGAGCACCCAGAAGAAGACGAACTGGAAGAGACCGGCAACGATGCCGAAGGTGATGTTGCTGCCCTCGGAGAGGCGCATGCCGATGAGCCCGGGCGCGAACGCGACGAGCAGGACGAAGCCATAGAACATGGCCAGAACGATGACCGCGAGGATGCCCGCAAAACGGGTCCGCTTGGCTACCAGTTCCTTGAAGCGTGGGTTGCGCCGAATATGCGCATACATTGAGACAGACACTTCTCCCTCCTCATGGATAAGCAACGTAGAACTGCATTGCCCTCCACCCTCCTTTTTGCCGAGCGCTCCGTCTGACGCGGGGTTATCAGCAGCGGCGGATGATATATCATCCATAAGATCCCATACTACCCCGTATGGAAAATTTTGATCGACGATAGTCAGGCTTGCCGATGAACCCAGGAATCGATTGTGAAATCAGCGCAGGCGTCGCCACCGTGACGCTGTGCAACCCGTCCAAGCTCAATGCGGTGAATGCCGCAATGTGGCGCGGGCTTTCCGCCGCAATGGCGCGCGTTGCGGCCGACGATGGCGTGCGTTGCGTGATTGTGCGTGGCGCGGGCGAGAAGGCCTTCGCCGCCGGCGGCGACATCGAAGAGTTCGTGACCGTGCGTGCGACGGTGGATGACGCGATGCACTACCACGAGGATCTGGTGGCGAGCGCGCTCAACGCGCTGCGCGACTGTGCGGTGCCGACGGTGGCGGCGATCCGCGGTGCGTGCGTGGGCGGCGGGCTGGAGATTGCCGGCTGCTGCGACATCCGTATCGCTGGCGAGTCGTCACGCTTTGGTGCGCCGATCAACCGACTGGGGTTCTCGATGTACCCGGGGGAGATGGCCGGGCTGCTGGCGCTGGTGGGGCCGGCGGTGGTGCTGGAGATCCTGCTCGAGGGCCGCATCCTGGATGCACGCGAGGCCTTGCAGAAGGGCTTGCTGAGCCGGGTGGTGGATGACGAACGCGTGTTCGAGGAGGCGGCGCTGAGCGCTGAGCGTATCTGCGCAGGGGCACCGCTGGTGGCGCGCTGGCACAAGCAGTGGGTGCGCCGGCTGATGACCGGCGCGCCGCTGGATGAGGCCGAGCGGCGCGCTGCGTTCGACTTTCTGGCGACCGAGGATTACCGCGAAGGACTGGATGCTTTCCTGAACAAGCGCGCGCCGGTGTTCAAAGGGCGCTGAGGGGAGCACTCGAGGTGCCCCCCGCGCCGGGTGGGCTCAGGGCCTGCGGGCGCCGGCCTCGCGCAGGGCCTCGGCAAACAGCGCGTCCTTGTCGACCTGCAGCATGGACGGGGCGTCCGGCGGGCAGAGCTCGGCGGGGTCGATGCCGTCGCGGTCCTGGCCGAGTTCGGCAGCCGAGGGCAAGCCTTCGCGGGCGACTTGCAGCCTGGGCAGCAACTGCCCCATGCCGGCGAGGGTGCGCGCCTGGGCGGTGAGGAGGTCGAAGCGGGCGCCAGTGTAGGCGCGGCGAGCCTGGAAGTACTCGTTCTCGGTATCGAGCAGGTCGAGCAGCGTGCGCTGGCCGATGTCGAACTGCTGGCGATAGGCTTCGCGCGCCTTGGCAATGGCCAGCTGGTGCTGGTCGAGGTAGCCGAGTTGCTCGCGCAGGCGGGCGCTGTCGTTGTAGGCGATGGACAGGGTCTGGCGCAGGTCGCGGCAGGCCTTTTCGCGCAGGTCGCGGGACTGGTTGAGCGTTTCTGCCGCTTGGCGGATGCGGGCCTGGTCGGCGCCACCGCGGAACAGGTTGTAGTTGAGCACGACTTCGACCACGCCTTCGCGCGTGCTACCGCTGACGCCGTCGAGGTTGTTGTCGAGCGACTGACGGGCGCGCAAGTCGATACGCGGCTGGTTGGCGCTGCGGCGAGCCTGGACTTCTGCCTGGCCGGCGCGCACGTTCTCGACTGCGGCGTTGATGGCGGGGCTGGAGACGAGCGCGGCACGCACGGCGTCGGAGGCGGTGGCAGGCAGGCCTTCGCTGCCGGCGAGGGTGTCGGGAAGCGCGCTGAGGCGCTCGGCAGGCTCTTCGCCGACCAGGCGCAGGTAGCGCGCGCTGACGTCGTGCAGGTTGCTGACCTCGGTGAGGAGGTTGGATTCTGCAAGCGCGAGGCGGCCGCTGGCCTGCTCGAGGTCTACGCGGCGGCCGACGCCGGCGGCGGCGCGCTCGGCGATCTGGTCGTACACGCGGCGGTGCTCGACGTAGTTGTCCTTGGCCAGTTGCACGAGTTCGCGGTAGCGGAGCACGTCGGCGTAGGTGCGCACCGTGTCGAGCGCGGCAGTTTCGGCCGCATCGACAACTTCGTAGTAGCGGGCGAGACGAGCGTAGCCAAGGCGGGACACTTCACTGCGGGTGAGAAAGCCGTCGTACAGCATCTGGTTGAGCGACAGGGTGGCGCCGCGGCGGGTGTAGCTGTCAACGGCTTCGCGCGGACGGTCGACACGTTCGCGGCCAACGCCGGCGTTGAGGTCGACCTGCGGCAGGTAGCCGCCGCGCGCAACGTCCTGCTCGGCGCCGGCGGCGCGGAAGGCGTGCCAGCGTGCCTGCACGTCGGGGTTGGTGGCGACGACCTTGAGCACGGCGTCGCGCAGCGCGTCGGGGACTGGGGCGGAAGCTGCCTGTGCAGTGCCATGCACCGCAAGGAGTGCGATCATGCCGAGCGTGCGGCGAAGAGCTTTGTTGTTCATTTATTAGAACCTTGGTTTCGAACGGAGAGCGATTCGGGGTACGTGCGCATTAGACCCAATCCGGGTCGTGCGTTGTGGGTGGATCGACGGCAATCGGTGACGCAATGCACAAGCCATGCGCATTTACCGGCTCCGGCGTGTCCTGGGTCACGTCGTGGCGCGGTCAGCGCTGTGCCGCATCACGGCCGATCCCGCATAATCGTGAGCACCCGGCCAGCATTATGTCATGCCCCTGACTCTCGTCGCCCTTTCCAGGACGGTTTGTTACCTGCTCGCCATACTGGCGCTGGCGGGCGGCTTGTCGCGCGTGCTGGCCGAGGCCGACTTCGAGCACATGGAGCGCATCGCCCTCGCCCGCCACGGCGACGCAGTGGCCGAGCAGGTGCGCGACTGGCGTGCGATGCTGGGCGAGGCGGCGGCGCTGGAGACGGCGGACCAGTTGGCGCGCGTGAATGGGTTCTTCAACCGCCGGGTGCGCTTCGAGGATGACATCGTGGTTTGGCGGCAAGCGGACTACTGGGCGACGCCGCTTGAGATGCTTGCGCGCGGCGCAGGCGATTGCGAGGATTTTGCAATCGCCAAGTACGCCAGCCTGATTGCGCTGGGCATGCCGGCCGAGCGGCTGCGCCTGATCTACGTGCGAGCCCGCATCGGCGGGCCGCAAAGCACGGTGTCGCAAGCTCATATGGTGGTGGGCTATTTCGAATCGGCCGACGCCGAGCCGCTGATCCTGGACAACCTGGTGGGCGAGATTCGCCCGGCCAGCCGCCGCCCCGACCTGTTTCCGATTTTCAGCTTCACCAGCGAAGGCCTGTGGGTACAGGGCGCGAGCACCTCGTCCGCAGACCCGACGGCGCGCCTGTCGCGCTGGCGCAGCGTGCTCGAGCGCATGGCGAGCGAAGGGCTCGAACTGAGAAAATGAAGATCTCTGCAAGGATGCACCCATCATGTCCCTGATCAAGAAGCTGTGGATCGCAACCGTCTGCCTGACCGTGCTCGCGCTGGGAGGAAGCCTGGTCGTGGGCACCCTGTCGGCGCGGGCTTACCTGGTGCAGGCGATGACGGTGAAGAACATCGACAACGCAGGGGCGCTGGCGCTGGCGCTGTCTCATCTGCCGAAGGACCCGGTGAGCATCGAGCTGCAGTTGGCGGCGCGCATGGACACCGGCCACTACCGGCTGATCCGCCTGACCGCGCCCAACGGCGAGACGATCGCCGAGCAGGCGCAAACTGGCGGGGCCGAGGTGGCGCCTGCCTGGTTCCGCCAGCTGATCCCGATGCATGCCGGTGCGGGCGTGGCGCAGGTGCAGGATGGCTGGCGCCAGTTCGGCACGCTGCAGGTCGAGAGCCACGACCGCTACGCCTATGAGTCGCTGTGGCGATCGACGCTTGACCTGCTGTTGTGGTTTGCTGCCGGCGGGCTTGTATGCGGTGCGCTGGGCACGGTGTTGCTCAAGCGCATTCTGAGCCCGCTCGACGATGTGGTCGCGCAGGCGAGCGCGATCGGCGAGCGTCGCTTCGTCACCACCGCCGAACCGGGGACGCTGGAGTTCCGCCGCGTGGTGGGGGCGATGAACGCCTTGTCGGGCAGGGTGCGGCAAATGCTGAGTGAGGAGGCCGAGCGCCTGGAGGCGCTGCGCTTCCAGAGCCAGCATGACGCACTGACCTGCCTGATGACCCGTGCCCAGTTCCTGCGCCAGGTGGAGAGCGCCCTGGAGCGTGAGGATGCGCGTGCCGGCGGCACGCTGGTGATCGCGCGCATTGCCGACATGGCTGCGCTGAACCGCCGCCTGGGACGACCGGCGGTCGATGCCCTGCTGCGCACGCTCGGCCATCACCTGCTGCACCTGGCGTCGTCGCAGCCGGGCTGGGAGGCAGGACGACTGAACGGTACCGATTTTGCGCTGCTGGCCTGCGGCGAGGAAGATGCCGCCGCAGTCGCCCAGCGCATGCAGGTGGAGATCGACCGCGCGATCGCCCACGCTGGCGAAGGCGAGCCCCTGGAGGTGGCCTTTGCGCTGGGGGCATGCGCGTTTGCACCAGGCACGGCGCTGAAGGCGCTGCTCGCCCATACCGACGGGGCACTGGCGGGGGCCGAGCAGGACGGCGCGCGCATGATCCGCATCGCCGACCCCGACCGGCCGCCCCTGCCGCATACCGACCTGCATGGTTGGCGCTGCGCGATCGAGGATGCCGTGCTGAAGTCGCGGATGATGCTGGCACGCTTCCCGGTGCTGTCGACAGGCGGCGCCGTGTTGCACCAGGAGGCGCCGGTGCGCCTGGAGATGGGTGGCGAGTGGCAGAGCGCGGGCTACTTCATGCCTTGGGCGGCGCGCCTCGGGCTGGTGAGCCGGATCGACGCCGAGGTGGTGCGACGTGCGTTGCTGGACGTGGAGCAGGAACCGTCCGCGCTGGGCATCAACATATCGGCCGAGTCGCTGTGCGATGCAGCCTTCCGCAACCATCTGCAGACGCTGCTCGACAGCCGACCCGAGGCT
The DNA here is from genome assembly GCF_000310145.2 of Thauera sp. 28. Taxonomy (GTDB): domain Bacteria; phylum Pseudomonadota; class Gammaproteobacteria; order Burkholderiales; family Rhodocyclaceae; genus Thauera; species Thauera mechernichensis. The sequence goes on along the minus strand of NZ_AMXA01000034.1, from coordinate 25,140 downwards.
GCACGCAAGCTGTGGGTCGAGGTGCCGGAGTACGGCGTGGTGCAGCATCCTGCGGAGTTCCGCGAGCTGTGCCAGATGCTCAAGCCGCTTGGCTGCCGGATCGGCATCGAGCATTGCGGCCGTGAGCTCAAGCGCATCGGTGACTTGCACGACCTGGGCCTGGACTACATCAAGGTGGATGCGTCCATGGTGCGCAGCATCGACACCGAGCCCGGCAACCAGAACGTACTGCGCAGCCTGTGCATGCTGGCGCACAGCATCGGCGTGCAGGTCATTGCCGAGGGCGTGAGCACGGCACAGGAGCAAGCGGCGCTGACACGCCTGGGGGTGGACGGGGTGACCGGACCAGGCGTGCAGGCGCAAGCATGAGCGCCCGGGCCTGCGGACAGCGGGCCAGGGCGCGGCGGACGCGGTAGGTCAGAGCACCTGTCCGTCGGCGTCGTCGAGCAGGTGCAGGCTGCGCATCGAGACCCGTGCGCTGCGCCGTGCGCTGAGCTTCTCCTGGGCCGCGGGCGGCAGGTCGGTAAAGCGGATCACCGCGCGTTCGACGAGCAGGTCGATGAGATCCTCGAGCACGCGGACCATGTGCAGATCCGTCTCGGCGAGCCCGGGGGTGGCGCTGAGCTTGTGCAGGAAGACCCGCAGCTGCGGGTCTTCGGCGTCGACGAGGTGACGGTGGATCGCGTCTTCGGTGACACTGACGGCAACAATATCTCCAGCGGCGTTGCGTTCTACGTAAGGCATGCCTGAGCCTCTTGCGGTGGCCCGCCGGGTTGCGCCGGCAGGCCATTGGGACATGGTCAGTCGGTGATCAACCGGCCGCTGCTGAGCAGGTTCTGGATGATCTGATTGTCGTCGGCCAGGCCGCCCAGCAGGTCGACACCTTCGAGGCGGATGATCTGGTCCGGCCCCGTCATTGCCGCTCCCTGGGTCTTGACCGCGATGACGGTCGTCCCGGCGGCGGAACCCGCGCCCGGCTCGAAGCTGAAGTCGAGGTAGTCGGCGAGGTTGCCAGCGTCGATGCCCTGATGGGATTCGCCGATCAGCAGGTCGCGCAGGTCGAGCACGTCGCCCTGGCTCACGCTGAAGTCCTTGACCACGTCCACCGCGGGCGTACTGGTGCTGCCCTGGTCGCCGAACTGCCACTTGAACACGTCGGCTCCGGCACCACCATACAGGGTGTCGTTGCCCGTACCGCCGACAAGGACGTCGTTGCCGGCATCGCCGTACAGGATGTCGTCGCCCTGCCCGCCATACAGCCAGTCGTTACCCGTCCCGCCACGCAGGGTGTCATTGTCGGCTCCGCCGAAGATGAGGTCGTCGCCGGCACCGCCGTTGATGGTGTCCTCGCCCGCATAGCCGCGGATGAGATCGTCGCCGCTGGTGCCGTTGAGCGTCTGGCCCGCACCGGTGCTGTTGGTGACGGTGGAGTCGGTCTGGTTGAAGGTGATGTTGACGGTCTGCTGGCTGACCGCAGTGTCGTCATTCGCGGTCTCACGTGCGATCGCAGTGACGGTGAGCGCCATCGAGCCGGAGAAGCCTGCAGGCGGCATCAGCAGCAGGTTGCCGAGCTCGGCCGCAGTGAAGGTCCAGGTGCCGTCGCCGTTGTCGGTACCCGAGGTGAAGCGGGCGCCGGCAGGAACGCCGGAGACGACGACGGTGAGCACCTCGGACCCGCTCTTGTCAGCCAGTTCGGCAAACACGGGCAGGCGCACAGGCGCACCGTAGGCCGCAGCATCGCCCGGCGCGCCAAAGCGCGGCGCAGACAGCTGCAGCGACGAGTCCTTGAGGCGGTCGCCCCCGTTGAGCACCAGCCACTGGAAGCTGTACTGGCCATCGGCGCTGGCGGTGAAGGTGAAGCTGTCGCTGACGCTGCTCTCCGGGAACTTGACCTCGGAGGCGTTGACCAGGATCGACTGCTTGGCGCCGGAGGGATCGGTCACGATGAGCACGACCAGATCGTTGAAGCCGTTCTGAACCTCGAACGGCAGGTTCTCGCCGTTGGTGAAGATGTAGTTCCAGCTCACCGTGGAGCCGGCCGTCATTGCGTGATGCGATTCGGTGACCTTGCCGTCGAGCACGGTGACGTTGCCGTTGTGGGTGACGTTTTCGCCCACAGGGTTGAAACGGTTGCTCAGGTAGCCATTGGGCAGGCCAAGCTCGCGCTCGAGATCGGCCCTCGACACACCGTTGCCGGAGTTGTTGTCGCCCGGCGTGACCACCGTGTCGCTACCACCCGTAGAGATGACGGTGCTGCCGGGCGTGAGGATGAAGATGTCGTTGATGGGCGCGAGGTTGGGCGTGTCGGCGATGGCCTTCACCCCGTTGTCGCTATCCACAGCCGTGTTGCCGGCAAGGTCGGTAACCGTGGCGGTGACCGTGAGCGGACCATCGGTGAGCGCGCTGAGGTTGGCCGTGGTGCTGTAGCTGCCGTCGGCATTGACCGTGGTCGTGACCGTCACATCCGGCGTGGCGGGGTCGTTGTCGCTGATGACGAGCGTGACCGTCTGGCCGGGCTCCACACTGGTGGTAGTACCGGTGATCGGCACCGCGGTGACATTGGCACTACCGACGTTATTAAGACTGACGGTAATCGCCGCGCTGGTATCGATCAGCGTGCTGTCGCTGTCGCCACTGCCGGCATTGCCGGCGACGTCGGTGTAACTGCCGGCGGGGACTTCCACGGTCACCGTGCCTTCAAAGCCGGCGGCCGGGGTCAGGTCGGCGGTCCAGCGCGTCGGGTCGGTCGGGTCCTGGACGAGGTTGCTGATGCTGCCATTGGTCACAACGACGTCTGCAGCCTCGAAGTCCACGGGGGCTTCGCTGAAGACGAAGCTGACGGTACCGTCCGGGTTGATCGTGACGTTGACGCTCGGGGCGAGCGTGTCGACCGCGGTGCTGTCGCTATCGCCGCTACCGGCGTTGCCGGCGACGTCGGTGTAACTGCCTGCCGGGACTTCGACGGTGACGTTGCCCTCGAAACCAGCCGCCGGAGTCAGATCAGCCGTCCAGCGCGTCGGGTCGGTCGGATCTTGCACCAGATTGCTGATGCTGCCGTTGGTGACGACGACGTCGCTCGCCTCAAAGCCCACCGGGGCTTCGCTGAACACAAAGCTCACCGTGCCGTCCGGATTGATCGTGACATTGACGCTCGGCGCGAGCGTGTCGACCGCGGTGCTGTCGCTATCGCCGCTACCGGCATTGCCGGCCACGTCGGTGTAACTGCCCGCCGGGACTTCGACCGTGACGTTGCCCTCGAAGCCAGCGGCCAGAGTCAGATCAGCTGTCCAGCGCGTCGGGTCGGTCGGGTCCTGGACCAGGTTGGAAATCGAACCGTTGGTCACAACAACGTCGCTCGCCTCGAAGCCCACCGGCGCTTCGCTGAACACGAAGCTCACCGTGCCGTCCGGGTTGATCGTGACGTTGACGCTCGGGGCGAGCGTGTCGACCGCGGTGCTGTCGCTATCGCCACTGCCGGCGTTGCCGGCGACGTCGGTGTAGCTGCCGGCGGGGACTTCGACCGTGACATTGCCTTCGAAACCAGCGGCCGGGGTCAGGTCGGCGGTCCAGCGCGTCGGGTCGGTCGGGTCTTGCACCAGGTTCGAGATCGAACCGTTGGTGACGACGATGTCTGCAGCCTCGAAGCCCACGGGGGCTTCGCTGAACACGAAGCTCACCGTGCCGTCCGGGTTGATCGTGACGTTGACGCTCGGGGCGAGCGTGTCGACCGCGGTGCTGTCGCTATCGCCACTGCCGGCGTTGCCGGCGACGTCGGTGTAGCTGCCGGCGGGGACTTCGACCGTGACATTGCCTTCGAAACCAGCGGCCGGGGTCAGGTCGGCGGTCCAGCGCGTCGGGTCGGTCGGGTCTTGCACCAGGTTCGAGATCGAACCGTTGGTGACGACGATGTCGCTCGCCTCAAAGCCCACCGGGGCTTCGCTGAACACGAAGCTGACGGTACCGTCCGGGTTGATCGTGACGTTGACGCTCGGGGCCAAGGTATCCACCGCGGTGCTGTCGCTATCGCCACTGCCAGCATTGCCGGCCACGTCGGTGTAGCTGCCGGCAGGGACTTCGACCGTGACATTGCCCTCGAAACCGGCGGCCGGAGTCAGATCAGCCGTCCAGCGCGTCGGGTCGGTCGGATCCTGGACCAGGTTGGAAATCGAACCGTTGGTCACAACGACGTCGCTCGACTCAAAGCCCACCGGCGGCTCGCTGAACACGAAGCTCACCGTGCCGTCCGGGTTGATCGTGACGTTGACGCTCGGGGCGAGCGTGTCGACCGCGGTGCTGTCGCTATCGCCGCTACCGGCATTGCCGGCGACGTCGGTGTAGCTACCGGCCGGGACTTCGACCGTGACATTGCCCTCGAAGCCCGCGGCCGGCGTGAGGTCGGCCGTCCAGCGCGTCGGGTCGGTCGGGTCCTGGACGAGGTTGCTGATGCTGCCGTTCGTCACGACGACATCGCTCGCCTCGAAGCCCACCGGCGCTTCGCTGAACACGAAGCTCACCGTGCCGTCCGGGTTGATCGTGACGTTGACGCTCGGCGCGAGCGTGTCGACTGCCGTACTGTCGCTATCGCCACTGCCGGCATTGCCGGCGACGTCGGTATAGCTACCGGCGGGGACTTCGACGGTCACCGTGCCTTCAAAGCCGGCGGCCGGGGTCAGGTCAGCGGTCCAGCGGGTCGGGTCGGTCGGGTCCTGGACGAGGTTCGAGATCGAGCCGTTGGTGACGACAACGTCTGCAGCCTCGAAGCCCACGGGGGCTTCGCTGAACACGAAGCTGACGGTGCCGTCCGGGTTGATCGTGACATTGACGCTCGGCGCGAGCGTGTCGACTGCCGTACTGTCGCTATCGCCGCTACCGGCGTTGCCGGCGACGTCGGTGTAGCTGCCTGCCGGGACTTCGACGGTCACCGTGCCTTCAAAGCCGGCGGCCGGAGTCAGATCAGCCGTCCAGCGCGTCGGGTCGGTCGGATCTTGCACCAGGTTCGAGATCGAGCCGTTGGTGACGACCACATCAGCAGCTTCAAAGCCCACCGGCGCTTCGCTGAACACGAAGCTCACCGTGCCATCCGGATTGATCGTGACATTGACGCTCGGGGCCAAGGTATCCACCGCGGTGCTGTCGCTATCGCCACTACCGACGTTGCCGGCGACGTCGGTGTAGCTGCCTGCCGGGACTTCGACGGTGACGTTGCCTTCGAAGCTCGCGGCCGGAGTCAGATCCGCCGTCCAGCGCGTCGGGTCGGTCGGGTCCTGCACCAGGTTCGAAATCGAACCGTTGGTGACGACAACGTCTGCAGCCTCGAAGCCCACCGGTGCCTCGCTGAAGACGAAGCTGACGGTACCGTCCGGGTTGATCGTGACATTGACGCTCGGCGCGAGCGTGTCGACCGCGGTGCTGTCACTATCGCCACTGCCGGCGTTGCCGGCCACGTCGGTGTAGCTGCCGGCGGGGACTTCGACGGTCACCGTGCCTTCAAAGCCGGCGGCCGGAGTCAGATCAGCCGTCCAGCGCGTCGGGTCGGTCGGATCCTGGACCAGGTTGGAAATCGAACCGTTGGTCACAACGACGTCGCTCGACTCAAAGCCCACCGGCGGCTCGCTGAACACGAAGCTCACCGTGCCATCCGGGTTGATCGTGACATTGACGCTCGGCGCGAGCGTGTCGACTGCCGTACTGTCGCTATCGCCGCTACCGGCATTGCCAGCCACGTCGGTGTAGCTACCTGCCGGGACTTCGACGGTCACCGTGCCTTCAAAGCCGGCGGCCGGAGTCAGATCAGCCGTCCAGCGCGTCGGGTCGGTCGGATCTTGCACCAGGTTCGAGATCGAGCCGTTGGTGACGACCACATCAGCAGCTTCAAAGCCCACCGGCGCTTCGCTGAACACGAAGCTCACCGTGCCATCCGGATTGATCGTGACATTGACGCTCGGGGCCAAGGTATCCACCGCGGTGCTGTCGCTATCGCCACTACCGACGTTGCCGGCGACGTCGGTGTAGCTGCCTGCCGGGACTTCGACGGTGACGTTGCCTTCGAAGCTCGCGGCCGGAGTCAGATCCGCCGTCCAGCGCGTCGGGTCGGTCGGGTCCTGCACCAGGTTCGAAATCGAACCGTTGGTGACGACAACGTCTGCAGCCTCGAAGCCCACCGGTGCCTCGCTGAAGACGAAGCTGACGGTACCGTCCGGGTTGATCGTGACATTGACGCTCGGCGCGAGCGTGTCGACCGCGGTGCTGTCGCTATCGCCACTGCCGGCGTTGCCGGCCACGTCGGTGTAGCTGCCGGCGGGGACTTCGACGGTCACCGTGCCTTCAAAGCCGGCGGCCGGAGTCAGATCAGCCGTCCAGCGCGTCGGGTCGGTCGGATCCTGGACCAGGTTGGAAATCGAACCGTTGGTCACAACGACGTCGCTCGACTCAAAGCCCACCGGCGGCTCGCTGAACACGAAGCTCACCGTGCCATCCGGGTTGATCGTGACATTGACGCTCGGCGCGAGCGTGTCGACTGCCGTACTGTCGCTATCGCCGCTACCGGCATTGCCAGCCACGTCGGTGTAGCTACCTGCCGGGACTTCGACGGTGACGTTGCCCTCGAAGCCAGCGGCCGGCGTGAGGTCAGCCGTCCAGCGGGTCGGGTCGGTCGGATCTTGCACCAGATTCGAGATCGAACCGTTGGTGACGACGATGTCGCTCGCCTCGAAGCCCACCGGGGCTTCGCTGAACACGAAGCTCACCGTGCCATCCGGATTGATCGTGACATTGACGCTCGGCGCGAGCGTGTCGACCGCGGTACTGTCGCTATCGCCACTGCCGGCATTGCCAGCCACGTCGGTGTAACTGCCTGCCGGGACTTCGACGGTGACGTTGCCCTCGAAACCAGCCGCCGGAGTCAGATCAGCCGTCCAGCGCGTCGGGTCGGTCGGATCTTGCACCAGGTTCGAGATCGAACCGTTGGTGACGACCACATCGGCAGCTTCAAAGCCCACCGGCGCTTCGCTGAACACGAAGCTGACGGTACCGTCCGGGTTGATCGTGACATTGACGCTCGGCGCGAGCGTGTCGACCGCGGTGCTGTCGCTATCGCCACTGCCGGCGTTGCCGGCGACGTCGGTGTAGCTGCCGGCGGGGACTTCGACGGTCACCGTGCCTTCAAAGCCGGCGGCCGGAGTCAGGTCGGCCGTCCAGCGCGTCGGGTCGGTCGGGTCCTGGACGAAGTTGGAAATCGAACCGTTGGTCACAACGACGTCGCTCGACTCAAAGCCCACCGGGGCTTCGCTGAACACGAAGCTCACCGTGCCATCCGGATTGATCGTGACATTGACGCTCGGCGCGAGCGTGTCGACCGCGGTGCTGTCGCTATCGCCACTGCCAGCATTGCCGGCCACGTCGGTGTAGCTGCCGGCGGGGACTTCAACGGTCACCGTGCCTTCAAAGCCCGCGGCCGGAGTCAGGTCGGCGGTCCAGCGGGTCGGGTCGGTCGGGTCCTGGACCAGGTTGGAAATCGAACCGTTGGTGACGACCACATCGGCAGCTTCAAAGCCCACCGGCGCTTCGCTGAACACGAAGCTAACGGTACCGTCCGGGTTGATCGTGACATTGACGCTCGGGGCCAAGGTATCCACCGCGGTGCTGTCGCTATCGCCGCTACCGGCATTGCCGGCGACGTCGGTATAGCTACCGGCGGGGACTTCGACGGTCACCGTGCCTTCAAAGCCGGCGGCCGGGGTCAGATCAGCCGTCCAGCGCGTCGGGTCGGTCGGGTCCTGCACCAGGTTGCTGATGCTGCCGTTCGTGACGACGACATCGGCAGCCTCGAAGCCCACGGGGGCTTCGCTGAAGACGAAGCTCACCGTGCCGTCCGGGTTGATCGTGACGTTGACGCTCGGGGCAAGCGTGTCGACTGCCGTGCTGTCGCTATCGCCGCTACCGGCGTTGCCGGCGACGTCGGTGTAGCTGCCTGCCGGGACTTCGACGGTGACGTTGCCCTCGAAACCAGCCGCCGGAGTCAGATCAGCCGTCCAGCGCGTCGGGTCGGTCGGGTCCTGCACCAGGTTGCTGATGCTGCCGTTCGTGACGACGACATCGGCAGCCTCGAAGCCCACGGGGGCTTCGCTGAAGACGAAGCTCACCGTGCCGTCCGGGTTGATCGTGACGTTGACGTTCGGGGCGAGCGTGTCGACTGCCGTGCTGTCGCTATCGCCGCTACCGGCATTGCCAGCCACGTCCGTGTAGCTACCGGCCGGGACTTCGACGGTGACGTTGCCCTCGAAACCAGCCGCCGGAGTCAGATCAGCCGTCCAGCGCGTCGGGTCGGTCGGATCTTGCATCAGGTTCGAGATCGAACCGTTGGTGACGACCACATCGGCAGCTTCAAAGCCCACCGGCGCTTCGCTGAAGACGAAGCTCACCGTGCCGTCCGGGTTGATCGTGACATTGACGCTCGGGGCCAAGGTATCCACCGCGGTGCTGTCGCTATCGCCACTGCCGGCGTTGCCGGCCACGTCGGTGTAACTGCCTGCCGGGACTTCAACGGTCACGGTACCTTCAAAGCCCGCGGCCGGGGTCAGATCGGCCGTCCAGCGGGTCGGGTCGGTCGGATCTTGCACCAGGTTGGAAATCGAACCGTTGGTCACAACGACGTCGCTCGACTCAAAGCCCACCGGCGGCTCGCTGAACACGAAGCTAACGGTACCGTCCGGGTTGATCGTGACATTGACGCTCGGGGCCAAGGTATCCACCGCGGTGCTGTCGCTATCGCCGCTACCGGCATTGCCAGCCACGTCGGTGTAGCTGCCTGCCGGGACTTCGACGGTGACATTGCCCTCGAAGCCAGCGGCTGGGGTCAGGTCGGCAGTCCAACGGGTCGGGTCGGTCGGATCTTGCACCAGGTTCGAGATCGAACCGTTGGTGACAACCACATCGGCAGCCTCGAAGCCCACCGGCGCCTCGCTGAACACGAAGCTGACCGTGCCGTTGGGGTTGATGGTGACATTGACGCTCGGGGCGAGCGTGTCAACCACGGTGCTGTCGCTGCCGCCACCGCCCGAATTGCCCGCCGCATCGGTGTAGCTACCGGCGGGAATCTCGACCGTGACCGTACCTTCAAAACCAGCCGCCGGAGTCAGATCAGCCGTCCAGCGCGTCGGGTCGGTCGGATCTTGCACCAGGTTGGAAATCGAACCGTTGGTCACAACGACGTCGCTCGACTCAAAGCCCACCGGCGGCTCGCTGAAGACAATACTGACAGTCCCGTCCGGATTGATCGTCACCACGACGCTCGGAGCCAGGGCGTCGACGGGGGCGCCGTCGTCATCAGCCGCAGCACCCGCCCGCCCATCGACTGCGCCTGCGGTGAACTCGAGACGATCGCCCTCAGCGTTGCCATCGACGACCGGCCCCGCACCTTCCAGGTCCTCGCTGATGCGCAGCAGCCGCACGAAGCTGCTGCCTTCGCCCGCGCCGCCGCCAGCCAGGCCGGCTGCCGGGTCCTCGAGCACTTCGCCCAGGTCCTGCCCGGCTTCGATGGCCTGGATGACCTGGGCGATGGTGGCGTCTTCGACAGCGGCTGCACGGGCGTCGGCACGACCGGCCTCGCCCATGTCGGCGGCTACGAGGACGCTGCTGTCTTCGGGGACGAGGGTGGTGGCGCCGTCGGCGTGGGAGAGTTCGACGCGGGCGCCGGGGCCGGTGATGATGACCTCACCTTCGAGGACGGTATCGCCGACCTTGAGCACGCGCAGTTCGCCATCGGCGTTGCGGGCGAGAACCTGACCACTGACGTAGACGACGTTTCCAACCACCTGGGCTTCAGCCATTTCGTTCGCTCTCCGTTATGCGCCGCTTGGCCGCGTGATGCGACCGGGCACCAAGAATCATGATGCTGGCAAGCGTACGGAGGCATCGGCACAGGCGCCATTGTCCAGGTGGACAGGCTGCGAACTACGTCACGCTTGGGCTTGAGCGCCGACGCGGGAGACGAGTAAGGCGAGCTGCAGGCGGTCGGGGACGCCGAGCTTGTCGAAGACCGCCGCCAGGTGCGCCTTGACCGTGCGTTCGGAGATGTCGAGACGCAAGGCGACCTGCTTGTTGGTGAGCCCTTCGGCAACAGCGATCGTCACCTCACGCTCGCGCGGACTGAGCTCATCGAGCGCGGGTGCAGCTGGCGCCTCGGGTGCCTGGGCGAGTTGCGGCGCCAGCCCGGTTATCAAGCGCGCCAATAGATGGGGACCAACCCACAGACCACCATGGCGCACGACGAGCGCCACCTCGTGGAACAAGCCGGCGGCCGCGAATGCATGGCAGTAGCCGCGCGCGCCGCTGTCGAGCGCAAGCAGGGCCTGCTCGTCCGCGGGCAGGGCCGACACGACGACCACGCGCACGCCCCTCGCGGTCAGACTGCGTACCGTGCCGGCCCAATCGTCGAGTTCGACATCGACCCAGACGAGGTCATCCGCGGCCAGTGCCGGCAGCTGTTCGGCGGAACCAAGCACCACCGCACTCGAGAAAGCCTTGCGCCAGGCGTCGAGCGCCCGCGCGCTGGGGCTGATGAAGTATTCGGTCATGCTCAGCGCTCCGTCAGTGCGTTGGCCTTGGCGCGCAGCACGGGTTTGGCGAGGTAGGCGAGCACGCTCTTCTTGCCGGTGAGGATGTCGACGTCGGCGACCATGCCGGGGATGATCGGCATCCCCTCGCCGAGCTCGTTCTGCAGTGTGCGCACGCGCACGATGTAGAAGGCGTTGCCCTTGTCATCGAGCACGGTATCGGCCGAGATGTGCTCGACGACGGCGTCGAGCCCACCGTAGATGGCGAAGTCGTAGGCGCTGAACTTGACCACGGCCGGCTGCTCGGGGCGCAGGAAGCCGATGTCCCTGGGCTTGATGCGCGCCTCGAGCAGCAGAGCGTCGTCGAGCGGGACGATCTCGACCACCTCGCGGCCGGGCTGTACCACGCCGCCCACGGTATTGACGAGCAGGCGCTTGACGGTGCCACGCATCGGCGAGCGGATCTCGGCGTGCTTGACGCGGTCCTCGAGCCCACGGGCGCCCTCGGACAGGCTGCCGAGCTTGCTCATGGTGTCGGAGAGCTCGGCGCGCCACTGGTTGCGCACCGCCAGCTCGACCTCCTGGATCTTGCCTTCGGCTTCGGTGATTGCGGCCTGCACGCGCGAGATCTGCGCCGCAGCCTGGTCGCGCTCGCCGCGCATGCGTGCGACATCGCGCTCGAGACGCAGGATGTCGACGTCGGACACCGCGCCGGAACGTACCAGCGGCCGGGTCACGTCAAGCTCGCGCACCGCAAGATCGAGGCCGCGTGCAGCCTGATCGCGGCGTGCGCGCACTTCGTTGAGTTCCTGCTGTCGCTGGCTGAGCTGCTGGCGGGCAATGGCGATCTGGGCGTTGATACCCTCGCGACTGGTCTCGAACATGCGGCGTTCGTGGGCGACGATGTCGGGGATCTCGCGCTCGAGCTCTGCAGCGACGGCGAACTCGCCGCCGCGCGTGAGCGCCTCCAGGCGGGCTGCCCTGGCCTGCAGCGCCTGCGCGGTGGCGCGGCTTTCGAGCAGGGTCGAGACGAAGCGCGTGGGGTCGATGCGCAACAGCAGCTCGCCGGTGTCGACGACCTGGCCTTCGCGTACGGCGATCTCCTCGACCACGCCACCATCGAAGGACTGCACCACCTGCAGCTGCGACGACGGAATGACACGCGCCTCGCCGCGCGTGACCTCATCGAGTTCGGCCAGCGCCGCCCACACGACCAGCGCGACCAGCACGAGGGCGATGATCCACAGCAGGCCGCGTGCGCGCAGCGGCTCCTGCTGCAGGCGGGCCCAGTCGGCCTCGCCCATCCAGTCATCGGCGCCCGGGCGGTCGCCACGGGCGGCGCTGCGCACCAGGCGGTCGAGCGCACCACCGCCGAGCTGCGTCGAGCCCTGGGACACCTCGCCAACCTTGTCGAACAGGGAACGCTGCATGCGCGGCAACATCAGCCAGCCCTCCCGATACGGCCCTGGCGCAGGGCGTCGACCACCTGGGCCTTGGGCCCGTCGGCGACGATGCGACCGGCGTCGATGACGATGATGCGGTCGACCAGATCGAGCAGCGAGGTTCGGTGCGTGATCACGATCAGCGTCTTGCCGGCGCCGTGCGCGCGCAGCTGCTGCTTGAGTGCCTCCTCGCTGGCGTGGTCCATCGAGGCAGAAGGCTCGTCGAGCAGCAGGATGGGCGGGTCGGCGACCAGCGCACGGGCGATGGCCACGCCCTGGCGCTGCCCGCCGGAGAGCGATTCGCCACGTTCGCCGACGAGCATGCCGTAACCGTGCGGGTGGGCGTCGACGAAGTCGGCGATGCCCGCAATGCGCGCGGCACGCAACACCTTGTCGTCGCCCGCCTCCGGCATGCCGATGACGATGTTGTCACGCAGGGAGCCGTAGAACAGTGTGACATCCTGCGGCACATAGCCGATGTTGCGGCGCAGCTCGGCGGGGTCGAGCTGGCGCAGGTCGATGCCGTCGACCAGCACGGCGCCGCCGGTGGGCTGGTAGAGCCCGAGGATGAGCTTCTCGAGCGTGGTCTTGCCTGAACCGACACGGCCCAGGATACCCACGCGCTCGCCGGTACGGATGGTGAAGGAAACCTCGCGCAGGGCCGGCATTTCGCCCTCGCCGTAGGCGAAGCTGACGTTGCGGAACTCGATGTCGCCGCGCAGCAGCGGACGGCTCAGGAAGCGCTTGTCCTGCGGACGCTCGACCGGGCGCTGCATCAGCTCCTCGAGCGATTCGAAGGCGGTCGCTGCGGAGTGGTACTGCACCAGCAGCCCGGCGACCTGGCCGATCGGCGCCATCGCGCGCGAGGACAGCAGGTAGCAGGCGATGAGGCCGCCCATGGTGAGCTCGCCCTCGCTGATCAGGTAGACGCCGATGATGACTGTCGACAGGCTCACCATCTGCTGCACCCACAGGGCGCCGTTCGAGCTCGTGGCGGCGAGCAGGCGCAGGCGTGCGCCGACGCTTGCGACCAGCGCTGCGCTTTTCTCCCACTTGCCCTGGATGACCGCCTCGGCCCCCATCGCCTTCACCGTCTCCATGCCGACCAGGCCCTCGACCAGGGTGGCGTTACGCTGCGCGCTGGCGCGGTAAGTGGTTTCGGCCAGCGCATGCATGCGGCGCTGGACGGTGAGCGAGTAAAGCAGCAGCAGCGTGATGCCGACGACGAAGGGGATCACCATCGGCCAGCCGATCCAGCCGATGACGATGACGAAGAGCAGCGCGAACGGCAGGTCGATGAAGGCGGTGACCGTCGCCGAGCTGATGAAGTCGCGCACCGACTCGAAGGCGCGCAGGTTGGAGGCGAAGGAGCCGGCCGAGTCGGGCCGGGCCTCCATGCGCAGGCCAAGCACCTTCTCCATGATCACCGCCGACAGCTTGACGTCGGCACGGCTACCGGCAAGATCGACGAAGTAGCCGCGCAGCATGCGCAGCACGAAGTCGCCGCAGATGACGATCATGACGCCAATGGCGAGCGCCCACAGGGTCTCGATGGCATTGTTGGGGACGACGCGGTCATACACATTCATCGAGAACAAGGGCAGCGCGAGCGCGAACACGTTGATGACCAGCGCCGCGAGCAGCACGTCGCGGTAGAGCGCCCGGTTCTCGGCCATCACGCTCCAGAACCAGTGCCCGGCGCGCGTGCCGCGGACCTCGGGCGTACGCGCGTCGAAGCGGTGGCGCGGGCGCGCGTACAGGGTGACGCCGACATAGCGCGTGCGCAGCTCGGCGAGCGCCATCGTCACCACACTGTCGCCAAGCTCGGGAAACACCACCTCGGCCACGGCGGCGGCTGCGTCCACGCGCATGAGCACGCAGGCCTGGCCGTCCTCGAGCAGCAGCACTGCGGGCAGCAGCGCGGGTTCGACGTGCTCGAGGGCCTGGCGCACGATGCGGCTCGACAGCCCGGCCCGGCTTGCCGCGCGTTCGAACAGCGCCGGGCCGAGCCGCCCGCCCTCGAGCGGCAGGCCGGCGAGCACGGCTTCGCGGGTGACGGACAAGCCATGCGCCTGGGCCACGACCAGCAGGCAAGCGAGCAGTGCATCCGTGCCGCGCGGCGACGGTTCCGGGGTCGATGCCGGCTCAGCGCCTGGCGCCAGGGTGATCGAGGCTTGCTGCACGCAGAAGGTCATCCATGATGAACAATTGGACGCATTCTATGGGCAAGCGCCCAAACTGAGTCAAACCCGGGGTTTGCAGCGTTAATTCGGTCACATTGGCGCCTGCTGCTGCGGTTCAGTCCGGCAGCGGCTCGGTGTCGATGTACTCCTCGACCTTCATCCCCCTCAGCTGGTAGCCGGCCACCCCCATGTCGGAATCGATCCGCCCCACCGCCATCACCCCCTCGACCCATACCGGCAGCATGTTGTAGCCGGCCGGCACCGCCTTGTCGGGGATGACGTGGATGAGCTGGTTGGCCGGCGGCGGCGGCACATGCACGCAGGCGCCGAAGTACGGCACGAGCAGGAACTCGCTGATCTGTTCGCCGTTGGTCTCGAGCGGGACAAGAAAGCCGGGGATGCGCACACGCTCGCCGGCAAGCCGCTCGACGACCGGCGCGCGGTCCCACTCCTCGCGGATGCGTTGCAGCACCTCCATGGCGCGCGGGTCGTTGTCGCCGAGCTCGTCGAGGTTAATGTCGGCAAACAGTGCTTCGGGCTTCCAGTCGGCGGGCATCAGCTCATCCCAGCTGAGCTCGCGGAACGGCCCGCTCGCGCTGCCGGCAGGCGCCGCCAGGCGGTCGCCTACCTGGTACTGCGGCGCACCAGCAGCCTGGCTCTGCGCCTGAACCTGCGGCACCGCCGCCAACAGGAGGAAGGAGGCGCCGACCACGGCGCACAGCTTGGATGCAGTCATCGATCGTAGAACCCATTCACATCGTGAGGACGCTCGCCGGCAGTCAGACGCGGATGCTCATGCCGTCGGCAAGCGAATAGCGGTAGGCGCGCAAGGCCGGCACCAGGCTCGCCATCAGGCTGGCCCCCAGCACCGCCGCGAGCAGGCGCCATTCGCCAGAGGTCGGCCAGCCGAGCGTCAGTTGCAGGCCATGATTGGCACTCAACCACGGCGCCAACGCCGCGCTCGCACCATACAGCAGCGCCAGGCCAAGCGCGATACCCGCCAGCGCCAGCATCACGCTCTCGCTTGCAAGCAGCGCGAACACCTGGCGCGGGCTGGCCCCGAGCGCGCGCAGGATGGCGAGCTCGCGGCGACGCTCGCCCAGGCTGGCGACCACGACCGCCACCATGCCGGCCAGCCCCACTGCCACCACCAGCGCCGACACCGCGAGCAGCGCCTTCTCGGCAATGCCGACCAGCCCCCACAGCTCCTGCAGCGTGGCGCCGGGCAGGATGGCGGTGAGCGCCTCGTCGCCATGGCCGTTGATCTGGCGCTGCACGCGGAACACTGCAGTACGGCTGTGCAGGCCGACGAGGGCAGCGGTGACCGATTTGGGCTGGAGATCGAACTTGCGCACATGCTCAGCGGCAATGCGCAGACCGGGGATGGGCGCGCCCCCATGCCAGTCGATGTGAATGGCCTCGATGCCTTCCAGGCTCACCAGCAGCGCACGATCGACCGGCGTGCCGCTGCGCGCCAGGATGCCGACGACGGTGAAGGGCTTGTCGTCGTGGTCGGCAAAGCGCGGGCCGCCCTGCCCACCCAGCGTGCCGTGGCTGAGCACGATCTGCTGGCCGAGCCGGTAGCCGAAGCGCGCGGCCACTTCGGCACCGAGCACGACCTCGAAGATGCCGGCAACCTCGGCGGGCGCATCGGCAAAGGCACGCCCCTGTTCGAAACGCAGCGCGCGCCGGTCGCCATGGCGGTAATGCTCGAAGAAGCCCACGGTGGTGCCGATGACACGGTGGCCGCGATGGGAATCACCAAGCGAGATCGGTACCAGCCAGCTGACCTGCGGCATGGCGGCAATGTGCTCGATGCTCGCCCACGACACGTTGTTGGTGGCGTTGCCGAGATGAAAGACCGAGTACAACAGCAGCTGTACCGGGCCACTGCGGGCACCGACCACGAGGTCGGTGCCCGAGATGGTCTGCGCAAAGCCGGCGCGGGCATCGTTGCGCAGGCGCTCGACACCGAGCAGGAGCGCCACCGCGAGCGCCACCGCGATCACCGTGAGGCCGACCGACAGACGGCGGTTGGCGATGCTGCGCAGGCTGAGGCCGAGCACGGTGCTCATGCGCCGCCCTCCGCCGCGCACGCTGCCGAGGCGCGGTTCATGTGGTCGAGTTCGAGCACGCGGTCGAAGTGAGCCGCCAGGCGCTGGTCGTGGCTCACGAAGAGCAAGGCGGCACCGGCTGCTGCGCACTCCTCGAGCAGGAGCGCAATGAAGGCCTGCTGGCGGTCGGCATCGAGCGCGGATGTAGGCTCATCGGCCACCACCAGGCCGGGACGGCCGATGAGTGCGCGTGCGGCGGCCACGCGCTGCTGCTGGCCGACCGACAGCTGCGCCGCAGGGCGCGCGAGCAGGCCGGGGTCGAGATCGAGCCGCGCTGCCAGGCGTGCTGCCTCGGCCGCCGGCGTGCGGCCAGCGGTCGCCACCCGCGCACGGCGCTGGGGCGAAAAGCGGCAGGCAAGCAGGATGTTGTCGAGGGCGGACAGCCAGGGCAGCAGGTTGAAGAGCTGGAACACGAAGCCGACATGGTCGGCACGGAAGCGGTCGCGCGCACCCGACGACAGCGCCGCCAGCACCTGCCCGGACACCTCGACAGAGCCGGCCTGGGGAAGGATCACACCGCCGACCAGCGACAGCAGCGTAGTCTTGCCGCTGCCGCTCGGCCCGCGCAGGAAGACGCGCTCGCCGCTGGCGATGTCGAGGCGCTCGATGTCGAGGCAGTCGGCCGGCGCACCCGGCCAGCGATAGCGCAGGCCGGCGAGGCGGACCGCAGGCACGGCGGCTGCGCTCACAGTTTCAGGGCAGCGGCGCCGGGCTTGAGCACCGCCGAACCCTGGCCGCGGCCGGATGCGTGCGCCGCGCGCAACTCGCGCAGGCGCGGGAAGGCGTCGAAGAGGGCGGTGTCGATACGCTCGAGTGCGGCCGGGGCCGAGCACTCGAAGCGGTAGCTGGCGACGAGGTCGGCATGGCCATCATCGCCGTGGTCATGATCGTGTTTGTGGTCGTGTTTGTGGTCGTGTTTGTGACCGTCCGCCTGCTCCCCGCCTTGCGGCCAGGGCGATTCGACGCTGACCTCCCGCAGCGCGCAACCGGCCGCGGTCGATGGTGCGAACAGCGCCCCACCCTCGCGCAGACGCTGCTCGGCAGCAGCCATGGCCTTGCGCTGGGCGGCCGTGCGCGGCGCGTGCTCGAAGCCGACCAGGTTGTCGAGCGGGGTCGTCAGCTCGATCAGCAGTTCGCCACCATCGGTTGCCACGCTCAGGTGGGCAACGCCGTGCTCATGGGCGCCATGGGCATGCTGCGCCTGGGCCAGCGGCGACACTGCCAACAGGGCTGCGCAGCCAAGCGCGGACAAGGTACTGCGGGCGGGGATTCGGGTCATCGTGTTGCGCCTCCGGGCTCGAAAGGTTGTCTGGAACGGGTTTCTGAGGGCAGTTGGTCAATCAAAGGCTCGCGGCTGGCGCCGCTCCTACCGCATGGGCAGGCGCCGCGGGTGCCCCCGTCGGAGCGGCGCAAGCCGCGAGGGGTTGAAGGCGACATGCCCCACGGGTGGTACGAAAAGCTCGCGGCTGGCGCCGCTCCTACGGCGGAACCAGGCGCAGCGCATCTCCCGCCTTGGATGCGCGTGAATGCTACGGGTTCATCTAATGCTACAATGTTGCATCAAATACAGCACCAGATCCAGACCGAAGCGCCCGCAAACCGTTCCGGATACACCATGCCCCAGCACACTGCCCACAGCCACACACCCGTGCCGGCTCGCGAACTGATCGCGGCCCACGGCGGTCGCGTCACACGCACCCGCATCGCGGTCATCGAGGTGCTGCAGGCGGCGAGCCATCCGCTATCGCACGACGAGGTCGCCGCTGCGCTCGACGCGGGCGGCATCGCCCATGACCGGGTCACGCTGTACCGTGCGCTCGAGTGGCTGGTGGAACAGGGCATTGCACGCCGCATCGCCAGCGGCGAGCGCGCCTGGCACTTCGAGATCCGCCGCGGCGACGATCACCGCCATGCACACTTCCACTGCGACCGCTGCGGGCAGGTGCTGTGCCTGGAGGACATCCCCGCGACGGCGAGCGCAGCGCTGCCGGCCGGATTCGAGCTCGACCGCGCCGAGCTGGTACTGCACGGCGCCTGCGCCGACTGCGGCCGCAACGGCGTAGGGGCGCCCTGAACATGCGCCTCGAAGCCCATGTCCACACCCCCCCTGCGGCCATTCCCGGCGGACATGAGCACGCTGCTACCCCCAGGCTCGCCGCCCAACGCGCTGCCGACCGCGGCACGCCTGCCCCCAGCCTGCTCGGCACCAGCCTGGCCACCCGCCTGGGCGTGTGCGCGGGCGCGCTGGCCCTGTTGTGGCTGACCATCCTGTGGGCGCTGCGCTGACATGGACGCCGCGCGCATGCCGATGATCCAGCTCGACAACCTCACCCTGGGCTACGACCGCCACCCCGCGGTGCACCACCTGTCCGGCGAGATCGCCGCCGGCGCGCTGGTGGCGGTGGTCGGCCCCAATGGCGCCGGCAAGTCCACCCTGCTCAAGGGCATTGCGGGCGAGTTGCGCCCGATCGGCGGCCGCATCGTGATGCCCGCCCTGCCCGCGCACGGCCTGGCCTACATGCCGCAGCGCGGCGAGATCGACCACAGCTTCCCGGTGTCGGTGTTCGACGTGGTGGCGATGGGTTTATGGCACGAGGTAGGCGCTTTCGGCGGGTTGTCGCGCCGCCAGCGCGAGCGCGTACGCGATGCGCTGGACGCGGTTGGCCTGACGGGCTTCGAAGCGCGCCCGATCGGCTCGCTGTCAGGCGGCCAGTTGCAGCGCGCGCGCTTTGCGCGCCTCATCCTGCAGGATGCGCCGCTGATCCTGCTCGATGAGCCCTTCGCCGCCATCGACAGCCGCACCGTCGAAGACCTGGTGGCGCTGATCCTGGGTTGGCACGCCGAAGGCCGCACCATCCTCACCGTGGTGCACGACCTCGAACAGGTGCGCCGCTACTTCCCTACCGCCCTGCTGCTGTCGCGCGAGCCGGTGGCCTTCGGTCCCACCGCTCAGGTACTGACGCCCGAGTTGCTGGCGCGCGCGCGCCGCCTGTCGGAAGCCTTCGACGACAACGCTGCGGAGTGCCACATCGAAGCCGTGCCCACGCTGCCCCCGAGCACGGGAGACGGTGCGGCAGCCCCTGGCCACGTGCATGCCCATGATCACGACCATGCCCATGGGCACGACCACAGGCACTGAGCTTACCGACAACGCCCTCGCCCGCATTACGCGCCAGTTCCACCTCGGACCAGACCCGGTACCAACCTGCTTCCTTTCCCCGTGACCGAATTCCTCATCGATCCGTTTACCGATTTTGCCTTCATGCGCCGCGCCCTGGCCGGCTGCCTGGCGCTGGCGCTGGGCGCCACGCCGGTGGGCGTGTTCCTGCTGCTGCGCCGCATGAGCCTGATGGGCGACGCAATGAGCCACGCTATCCTGCCCGGAGCGGCGCTGGGCTACCTCGCCTTTGGTCTCTCGCTCGGCGCGATGACGGTCGGCGGCATCGTCGCCGGACTGGTCGTGGTGCTGGCCGCGGGCCTGGTCACGCGCGCCTCCATCCTCAAGGAGGACGCCAGCCTGGCGGCCTTCTACCTGCTGTCGCTGGCCGCGGGGGTGATGATCGTGTCGCTGCGCGGGCGCAACCTCGACTTGCTGCATGTGCTGTTCGGCTCGGTGCTGGCGCTTGACGATGCCTCGCTGCTGCTGATCGCCGGCATCGCCAGCGTGACCCTGGTGTGCCTGGCGCTGTTGTTCCGCCCGCTGGTGATGGAGTGCTTCGACCCCGCCTTTCTGCGCGGCGTGAGCCGCTGGTCACCGGTGGCGCATTACGGCTTCCTGATGCTGGTGGTGGTGAACCTGGTGAGCGGCTTCCACGCCCTGGGCACGCTGATGGCGGTGGGCATCATGATCCTGCCGTCGGCCGCTGCGCGGCTATGGGCCCGCGGCCTGCCCATGCTGCTGCTGCTTGCGGTGCTGTTCGCCTTCGCCAGCGGCGTGGCCGGGCTGCTGCTGTCCTTCCATGCCGACGTGCCAGCCGGCCCGGCAATCGTGCTGGTGTGCGGCGTGGTCTACTTCATCTCTTTGCTCGCTGCACCCGGTGGCCTGCTCGCCGGCCGCCTGCCGGTGCGCAACCACCTCGAACGCTGAGCGCTGCACGCACAAGGCGCCGCAAGACCCGATGCCCCTTTCCCAGGAGACCCCACGATGAAGCCTCAGCCCACAACCGCCGGACGCCGTCTCGCCCACGCCATCGCCGGCGGCCTGCTTGCCCTTGCCCTCGGTCCGGCACACGGTCAGCAGCCGCTGGACGTCACCGCAAGCTTCAGCATCCTGGGTGATTTCGTGCAGCAGGTCGGCGGCGAGCGCGTCAAGGTGCGCAGCCTGGTGGGCGCGGACGAGGACGCCCACGCCTTCCAGCCCCGCCCCTCGGATGCGCGCGAGATCGGCTCGGCAGCGCTGGTGGTGGTCAATGGCCTGGGCTTCGATGACTGGATGAGCCGCCTGGCGCGCTCGGGCGGCTACAAGGGCACGATCGTGGTTGCCAGCGACGGCGTGGTGACGCTGGAGATGGCCGACGACCATGGCCACGACCACGGTCACAAGCATTCGCACGGCCACAAGCACGGCAGCAAGGCGATCGACCCTCACGCCTGGCAGGACGTGGGCAACGCCCGCCAGTACGTGGCCAACATCGCTGCAGCGCTGACCGCTGCCGACCCCGCGGGCGCGGCCACCTACCGCGCCAACGCCGAACGCTACGACGGCGAACTGCGCGCACTCGATGCCGAGTTGCGTGCCGCATTCGAGGCGATTCCGGCCGAGCGCCGCAAGGTCGTGACCTCGCACGACGCCTTCGCCTACTTCGGGCGCGCCTACGGGGTGCGCTTCCTGTCGCCGGTGGGCGTATCGAACAATGCCGAGCCGACGGCCAAGGGCGTTGCCAGGCTCATCCGCCAACTCAAGGCGGAGAACATCCCCGCGGTGTTCATCGAGAATGTCGTCGATGCACGCCTGATCGAGCGCATCCGCGCCGAGAGCGGCGCAAGGATGGGCGGCACGCTCTACTCCGACGCCCTGTCGGGCGCTGGCGGGCCGGCAGCGAGCTATGTGCAGATGATGCGCAGCAACCTGCAGGCGCTGCAGGACGCGCTGCGCGAGACGCCCTGAACCCGGGCCCCCCGGGCGTTCAGGCGAAGATGCTGTGCAGCATCTTCGCGCACAGCACCATCAACAAGCCGGCAAAGATCTTCTTGAGTGTGGCCACCGGCAGGCGGTGCGCCAGACTCGCACCATAGGGTGCGGTGAGCATGCTGACCGTAGCCACCAGAACCAGCGCCGGCAGGTAGATGTAGCCAAGGGTCAGTGCCGGCGTGCCCTCGGCGCCCCAGCCATTGACGAGGTAGCCGATCGTGCCCGAGACGGCGATCGGCAGGCCGATCGCCGCTGAGGTGCCGATCGCGTGCTGCATCTTGACGTTGCACCAGGTCATGAAAGGCACGGACAGCGAACCACCACCGATCGCCACCAAGGCCGAAATGCCGCCGATGCCGACACCTGCGGCGTTCATCCCGGCGACCCCAGGCAGCTCGCGCGCAGGCTTGGGCTTGATGTTCAGCAGCATCTGCACGGCCACGTAGGCGGTGAACAGGGCGAAGAAGATCGCCAGCGGCACGGTATCGGCACGCGACGCGATGAAGGTGCCGCCGAAGGTGCCAAGCAGGATGCCGGGGGTGATCCGGCGCACGATGTCCCAGCGCACCGCACCGTGCGACTGGTGGGCGCGCAAGCTGGAGATGGAGGTCAGCACGATGGCTGCCATCGAGGTTCCGAGCGCCATGTGCACCACGGACTCGTGAGCAAATCCCTGGGCAAGGAATAAGGTGGTGAGCATCGGAACCATCACCGCGCCGCCGCCCACCCCGAGCAGGCCAGCAACGAAGCCCACCACCGCGCCAAGCAGGGGGTAGGCGAGCCACCAGGCATTCACATCCATCGGATTCTCCTTGCCGTTGTTCGCGTCAGGCACGATCGCCGGCCGTTAACGTGAAGAAGGCACGGTGATCGCTCACCGCGCCTTCTCGTGTGGCCCCCCGCCTGTGCCGTCTCCGCCGGGCATCCTGAACCTAGGGTTCAGGGAGGTCGCGTTCCTTCCGCATCAGGATCACCCGGCAAGGGGCGTTCACACAGCGGTATCGATGGTCGGCAACCGAGTCTCTCGACTATTGGTTCAAGGAATCTACGACTTCAACGAACACTGCAGGGGATTGATCTTACGTGCCCGACCAGCCTGCCGACCTGCGCAGAAGCAATTCTGAATCAGACGTCAGAAGAGCTTTTCCTGCTGGGCCAGCACCCCGTCGAGGCGCGCTTTCATGAGTCCGATTCTACGCTTCGTGCCCGGCATGTCAAACCCATTGCCGCGCTGGAACTGCAGGAACTCGTGTGCAAGGTTGAGTGCAGTCATGACCGCTAGCCGCTCGCCCGCGGCGTTGGTCTTGGCGCCAAGTTCACGAAACTTGTCGTCCAGGTAGGCGACCGTGGCGAGCAACTCGTCCTTGCTTTCGGGGGTGCAGGAGACGCGGTATTCCTTCCCGAGCAACATCACATCCAGATGCTCCATCGACATGACCTCAGGCCTCCGGCAGTTTTTCTAGCAAGCTCTCGACACGCTCGGCGGCGAACCTGACCTTGTCGGAGAGCTGGCGGTTGTCGGTCTCCAGCCGCAGGACGCGCCCGCGCAGCTCGGCATTGTCGGCCCGCAGGCGTTCGTGGAGGCTGATCAGTTGCTCGAGTTGGGCTTCGAGCTGGGCGAGTTCTGTATCCATGGCGGCGATGTTAGTGAGCGGGCGATGACGGGTCAATCAGCGCTGGACCTGGGTCACGTCACGCACCGCGCCGGTATCGGCCGAGGTGGTGAGCGCAGCATAGGCCTGCAGCGCTGCCGAGACGACGCGTTCGCGCTTGACCGGCTTCCATGCAGCAGCTCCCTTGGCCTCCATCGCGGCGCGTCTGCGGGCGAGCTCGTCGGCCGTGACCGCGAGGTTGATGCTGCGGTTGGGGATGTCGATCTCGATGATGTCGCCGTCCTCGACGAGGGCGATCGCACCGCCGCAGGCCGCCTCAGGCGAGGCATGGCCGATCGACAGGCCGGAGGTACCACCGGAGAAGCGGCCGTCGGTGAGCAGCGCGCACTGCGCGCCCAGACCTCGGCTCTTGAGATAGGAGGTGGGGTAGAGCATCTCCTGCATGCCGGGGCCGCCCTTGGGGCCTTCGTAGCGAATCACCACCACGTCGCCAGCCTGCACCTGTTCGCCAAGAATGCCGTCAACTGCGTCGTCCTGGCTTTCGAACACGCGCGCCTTGCCGGTGAACTTCCAGATCGACTCGTCCACGCCGGCGGTCTTCACGATGCAGCCCTTCTCGGCAATGTTGCCGTAGAGCACGGCAAGTCCACCGTCCTGGCTGAAGGCGTTGGCCTTGTCGCGGATGACCCCGCGCGTGCGGTCCATGTCCAGCTCCTTCCAGCGGCGATTCTGCGAGAACGCCACTTGCGTCGGCACCCCGCCCGGCGCAGCGAGGAAAAGCTCGAACACGGAGACGTCATGCGCCTGCAGGATGTCCCAGCGCGACAGGGCGTCGCCCATGGTCTTGCTGTGCACCGTCGGCACGTCGCGATGCAGCAGCCCTGCACGATCGAGCTCGCCGAGGATGCCCATGATGCCGCCGGCGCGGTGCACGTCTTCGATGTGCACATCGGCCACGGCGGGCGCAACCTTGCACAGGCAGGGGACGCGGCGGCTGATGCGGTCGATGTCCTTCATCGTGAAGTCGATACCGGCTTCGTGCGCGGCTGCCAGGAGGTGCAGCACGGTGTTGGTCGAGCCGCCCATGGCCACGTCGAGACTGATGGCGTTCTCGAAAGCCTTGAAGCTGGCGATGGAGCGCGGCAGCGCCGAGGTGTCGTCCTGTTCGTAATAGCGGCGGGCCAGGTCGACGATGCGGCGGCCGGCTTCCTTGAACAGCTTCTCACGGTCGGCATGGGTGGCGAGCGTGGTGCCGTTGCCGGGCAGCGACAGTCCGAGCGCTTCGGTGAGGCAGTTCATCGAGTTGGCAGTGAACATGCCCGAGCACGAGCCGCAGGTCGGACAGGCAGAGCGCTCGACGGCGTCGACTTCCTCGTCGGAGCAGTTCTTGTCCGCGGCCTTGACCATGGCGTCGACCAGATCGAGGGAGATGACCTTGTTCTCCCACTTCACCTTGCCTGCCTCCATCGGGCCGCCGGAGACGAAGATCACCGGGATATTGAGGCGCAGGGCGGCCATCAGCATGCCCGGGGTGATCTTGTCGCAGTTCGAGATGCACACGAGCGCGTCTGCGGTGTGGGCATTGCACATGTACTCGACGCTGTCGGCGATGAGGTCGCGCGAGGGCAGCGAATACAGCATGCCGCCGTGCCCCATGGCGATGCCGTCATCGACGGCGATGGTGTTGAACTCCTTGGCGACGCCGCCAGCGGCCTCGATCTCGCGCGCAACGAGCTGCCCCAGGTCCTTCAGGTGCACGTGGCCGGGCACGAACTGGGTAAAGCTGTTGGCGATGGCGATGATCGGCTTGCTGAAGTCCTCGTCCTTCATGCCGGTGGCGCGCCACAGGGCGCGGGCTCCCGCCATGTTGCGGCCGGCGGTCGAGGTGCGGGAACGATACTGGGGCATGGCGGCGCTCCGGAAAATCTGCGGTAAAGACGGTGATTCTAACGCGCACCAGCCAGCATGCACATCGTTCGGCACCACGGCAGCGATCCGGCATCGCACTCGCCCGACGCCCGTCGCCTTCAACCCCTCGCGGCTGGCGCCGCTCCTACGGCGGGAACGGACACCGCGGTGCCCTCCTGTAGGAGCGGCGCGAGCC
>NZ_AMXA01000033.1 GCF_000310145.2 Thauera sp. 28 | reverse complement strand
CGCCGCCGCGGCCTGCGAGACGCGCTCCGGCCGACCACCCTGCAGCACAGGCGCCGCAGCCGCGCCGCCCGCGAGTCCGCCCAAGCGGGCCAGGGTCTCGCGGCCGAGGCGCGCAGCGGCATCGGCCCGCTCGCTGTAGCGCCCGAGCCAGAAGAAGTTCTCCGCCACCCGGCTCGACAGCCCCAGCCTGCGCAGCCCGCCCGGAGGGGGCGCAAGCTGGCCGGGCACGATGTGCTGCGGTGGTCGCTCCACCGCGGTCGGGCTCAGCACCCAGGCGTCCTTGCTGCTGCCGCCCTGCTGCATGGACACGATACGCATGTCGGAGCCCGAAGCCACGCGCGTCAGCCCGCCGGGCAGCACCCGGAAGCCGTCGGCCCCGGCCGCCACGAAGACGCGCAAGGCCACGTTGCGGGCCACCATGCTGCAGCCCGGGAAGTCCGCCGAACGCCGTCCGTCGGCGCTGCGCTCGCCGGGCGCCTCGCCATCGACCGCAAGCACCGGGGCCTGCGAGATGTTCACCATCTCCTGGGCGACGAAGTCGAAAGGGCGGGCGGCAATGCGGGCGGCCAGCGCCGCCAGCTCGGCTTCCGGCAAGTCGCGGCAGAACACCGGTCCCGCGCCCAGTTTCGGGTAGGCCGGCTTCACCACCAGCTCACGCAGATGCTGCAGGGCGTAGTCGCGTGCCGCGGGCTCGCCGCACCACCAGGTCGCCACCGAAGGCATGCGCAGCTTCTGTCCCAGCACCGCCTCGCACAGGTGCGGCAGATAGCCGAGCAGGGCGCCGGTCTCGAGGATGCCGCTGCCGAGCGCATTGGCCACCGTCACCTTGCCCGCACGCACCGCGGCCACCAGCCCGGCAACCCCCAGTGCCGAATCCTCGCGCAGCTCGAGCGGATCGCACCAGATGTCGTCCACCCGGCGCAGGATCACGTGCACCCGCTGCAGGCCGTCGAGCGTGCGCAGGAAGACGGCCTCGTCGCGCACGGTCAGGTCCTGACCCTCGACGAGCGGGAAACCCATCTCGCGCGCCAGGAAGGCGTGCTCGAAGTAGGTCTCGTTGTAGGGGCCGGGCGTCAACACGACGATGAGGGGATCCTCGTCATCTCCCAGGGCGCCAGCCGGCGCCAGCGCCGCCAGGTTGTCGCGGAAGCGCTCGAAGAAGGGCACCAGCGGCTGCACCCCGGTCGCGCGGTAGAGCTCGGGCAGGGCACGTGCCAGCACGCTGCGGTTCTCCAGCGCGTAGCCGGCCCCGGACGGCGCCTGGGTGCGGTCGGCCACCACCCACCAACGCCCGTCAGGCGAGCGCGCAAGGTCGGCGGCGTACAGGTGCAGGAACAGGTCGCCCGGCTGCTTCGCCCCCACCAGCGGACGCAGGAAGCCGCTGTGGCCGTAGATCAGCGCCGGCGGGATCAGCCCTTCCTGCAGCAGGCGCTGCTCGCCGTAGAGGTCGGCGAGAATGTGGTTGAACAAGGTGGCACGCTGGATGACGGCAGCCTCGATCTGCGCCCACTCCGAGGCCGGCAGCATGAAGGGCAGCAGATCCAGCTCCCACGGGCGCTGAAAGCCACGCGGATCGGCATAGACGTTGTAGGTGATGCCGTTCTCATGGACCTGACGGCGCAAGGCGGCACGGCGCGCCGACAGCTCCTCGGGCGGCATCGCCGCCACGCCGTGGAAGAAGTCGCGCCAATGCGGCCGCACCACCACCACGCTGCCGATGCGCTGGCACAACTCGTCGTAGCGGTCGGGCCGTGCCGTGTAGCCGGCGAGCAGTTCGGGCGGGCGCTGTAGCTTGACCTGCATGGACGCGCTCAGCCGCCCCTGCGGCGCAGATCAAGGGTGAAGGGGAAGTCGGCGTTGCTCTGCGCAGGCACGGGCTCGATCGCCCCCGGGGTGTGCCCCGTGGTGGTGAAGCGCGCCAGCCGCCGGCCTTCGGCCTCGTAGGGATTGACCGGGTAGGTCTCGTGGTTGCGCCCGCCCGGATGCGCGACGTGATAGACGCAGCCCCCCATCGAGCGCCGCATCCAGCCATCGACCAGGTCGAACACCAGCGGCGCATGCACGCCGATGGTCGGGTGCAGGCAGGACGGCGGCTGCCAGGCCCGGTAGCGCACGCCGGCGACGAACTCGCCGACCACACCGGTGGGCTGCAGCGGCACGGCGCGGCCGTTGCAGGTGAGCACATGGCGATCGTCATTGAGGCCGGACACCTTCACCTGCACACGCTCCACCGAGGAATCGACATAGCGCACGGTACCACCGGGCGCGCCCTCCTCGCCCATCACATGCCAGGGCTCGAGCGCCATGCGCAACTCGACATGCACACCACGCGCGGCGAACTCACCGTACTTGGGGAAGCGGAACTCGAAGTGCGGCGCGAACCAGTCGAACTCGATCGGGTAGCCGAACTCGCGCAGCTCGGTGACGACGTCGCGGAAGTCCTCCGCCACCCAGTGCGGCAGCAGGAAGCGGTCGTGCAGTTCGGTGCCCCAGCGCCGCAGCCGGCCGGGCGCATAGGGCTGCTGCCAGAAGCGTGCGATCAGCGCGCGCAGCAGCAACTGCTGGGCGAGGCTCATGCGCGCGTGCGGCGGCATCTCGAAGGCGCGCAATTCCAGCAGGCCGAGGCGGCCGGTGGCAGTGTCCGGGCTGTAGAGCTTGTCGATGCAGAACTCGGCGCGATGGGTGTTGCCGCTGGCATCGATCAGCAGGTTGCGCAGCAGACGGTCGATGAGCCAGGGCGGTACCGCCGCGCCGGGCGCGGGGAACTGCTGGAAGGCCACTTCCAGCTCGTGCACCGAGTCGTGGCGAGCCTCGTCCACCCGCGGCGCTTGCGAGGTGGGGCCGATGAACAAGCCGGAGAACAGGTAGGACAGGCTGGGGTGGTTGTGCCAGTAGCTCACCAGGCTGCGCAGCAGGTCGGGCCGGCGCAGGAAAGGCGAATCGGCCGGCGTGGCGCCGCCGAGCACGAAGTGGTTGCCACCGCCGGTGCCGGTGTGGCGGCCGTCGAGCATGAACTTCTCGGTCGACAGGCGCGACTGGTGGGCCTCCTCGTAGAGCGTGGTAGTGCGCTCCACGAGCTCGTCCCAGCTCGCCGCAGGGTGGATGTTGACCTCGATCACGCCCGGGTCGGGGGTGATGCGGAAGTTCGCCAGGCGCGGGTCTGCGGGCGGCTCGTAGCCCTCGAGCACCACCGGCAGCTCGAACTCGGCCGCGGTGTCCTCGATGGCGGTGACGATCTCGAGGTAGTCCTCCAGCGCCACCGTCGGCGGCATGAACAGGTAGAGCAGGCCGCCACGCGGTTCGGCACACAGCGCGCTGCGCGTGATCCAGGCGGCGGATTCGTGCGGGTTCGGGCGACGAGCGGGATCGATGCGTTCGTCACGCGTCGCCAGCTCGGCCTCGGCCGCGCCGGGCAGCGGCATGGCCGCCCCGCCGTGCGCGCCCTCGGTCTCATGAAAGCCGGCATGCTCGACGCGGCCGGGCGTCCAGCCGCCACCGTGGGCAGTGAAGCCAAGGCCGCTGTCGGCGCCGATGGTGGCGCTGGCCGCACCGCCGGACGGGCGCAACTGCTGGCGCAGTTCGGCATGGGCGGGCAGCACCGGGAAGGCCTGGTTGGGGTCGGCGGCGTGAACCCACGGGTAGTCGCCCTTGGCCGCCCACGGCTGCGAATCCAGCGGCAGGCGGTAGCCGATCGGCGAATCGCCGGGAACCAGGTACAGACGCTCGGCACGCAGGAACCACGGCCCGCTCTGCCAGCGCGGACTGCGACCCGCGATGCCGATGTGCTGGCGCACGATCGGCAGCACGTGGCCGATGACCTGCTTGAGCCCCTGGTCGAAGACCTTGGCCAAGCGCGCGCGCTCGAGCGGATCATCCACGCGCGCGTCGTGCGGATCGACATTGGCCGGCAGCCGGCGCTCGCGCCACAGGTAGTACCAGGCGTCCTCGAAGGCCGGCATCATCCATTGCGTATCCACGCCCAGGCGCTCGCCGACGCGGGCGAGGAAGCGCGCCGCCATGGCCTCGTCCACCGCGGTGCCGGAGAGTTCGCGCGCAAACAGCGCCGAGTTGCGCCAGATCGGTTCGCCGTCACGGCGCCAGTAGCAGTTCAGCGACCAGCGCGGCAGCTGCTCGCCGGGGTACCACTTGCCCTGGCCGAAATGCAGCAGGCCTTGCGGCGCATAGTGGTCCTTGAGGCGGAACATCAGGTTCTCGGCCAGGGTGCGCTTGCTCGGCTTGCTCGTGTCGCGCTGCTGCGGATCGAGCGCATCGCTGTTCCAGGCCGCGCCGTCGCGGTCGTCGAGCGACACGAAGGTGGGCTCGCCGCCCTGGGTGAGGCGAACGTCGTTGACGTTCAGGTCGCCGTCGATGCGCTGCCCCAGGACCTCGATTGCCGCCCACTGTTCGTCGGTGTAGGGCTTGGTGACGCGTGGCGCCTCCCACACGCGTTCGACCCGCATGTGGTGTTCGAACTCGCACTCGCACTCGTCGGTGAAGCCCGTGATCGGCGCAGCGGACGAGGGCTCTGGGGTGCACGCCACCGGGATGTGGCCCTCGCCGGCAAACAGTCCCGATGTCGGGTCGAGCCCGACCCAGCCCGCACCGGGCAGGTACACCTCGCACCAGGCGTGCAGATCGGTGAAATCGACCTCGGTGCCCGATGGACCGTCGAGCGATTTCACATCGGGCGTGAGCTGGATCAGGTAGCCGGACACGAAGCGCGCCGCCAGCCCGAGGTGGCGCAGCAACTGCACCAACAGCCAGGCCGAGTCGCGGCACGAGCCGCTGGCCAGGGTGAGCGTCTCCTCCGGCGTCTGCACGCCGGGCTCGAGGCGCACCAGGTAGCGGATGTCCTGCTGCAGGCGCTGGTTGAGGGCGACCAGGAAGTCGACGCTGGCCCGGGGCGTGCGCGGTATCGCGGCCAGATAGTCGTCGAACCTCGGGCCCAGCGCATCCGCGGGCGCATGCAGGCGGTAGGGCGCCAGCTCCACGCCAAGCCCCTCGTCGTAGGCGAATGGGATCTTTTCCGCTTCAGGCTCGAGAAAGAAGTCGAAGGGGTTGATGACCGACATCTCGGCCACCAGATCCACCTCGATGCGCAACTCGGTCGTCTTCTCGGGGAAGACCAGGCGGGCGAGATAGTTCGACTGCGGGTCCTGCTGCCAGTTGATGAAGTGCGTGCCCGGCTCGACCTTCAGCGAATAGGCATGGATGGGGGTGCGGGAGTGCGGCGCCGGGCGCAGGCGCACGAGTTGCGGCGACAGGGCCACGGGACGGTCGTAGCGGTAGTGGGTGACGTGGTTCAGTTTGACGTGGATGGACACGGAGCCCTCGCGGCGTGCAGGTGGTCGATACAAGCTCGACAGCAAGATTCGTGCAACCGACAAACCAACCGCAGCACAAGGCATCGCCAGCAGCAGGGGACGGTTTTTCGCGGACTGGCGCACCACGCCCGCCCGCACGCGCACCAGGTTGGTGCCTGGCACCATCGCGCTGCGCCAACGGCGAGCCTTGCATCGTCCGAGCGCCCTGCGCCGATGCAGCAAGTCGTGTCATTGCCCGGCAACCCTCACCTACCCTGCCTTGTCCACCCTCCGTTGCCGTTACACTCGTGGGCTCGTCTGCCCTCTAACGATGCCCGCCAGCACATCATCATCCCTGCCGCGCGCCCTGGCGCTCGCCTACGCCCTGCTCGTCGCCTATGCCTGCCTGCATCCGCTGACCGGATGGCGCGACAGCGGGCTGCCGGCGTTCGACTGGTTGTGGGCGCCATGGCCGCGCTACTTCATCGTCGAGGACTTCCTGTTCAACATCCTCGGCTACCTGCCGCTCGGCTTCCTGTTCGCCGCCGCGCTGCCGCAAGGCTGGGGCATGGCGCGCAAGCTGGCGGTGGCAACGGTACTCGCAGGCCTGTTCAGCTTCGGCCTGGAAGCGGCGCAGAACTACCTGCCCACCCGCGTCGCCAGCAACCTCGACCTGGGCGGCAACATCGCGGGCGCACTGGTGGGCGCACTGCTTGGCGCACGCTGGGGCGGCGCCTTGTTCGGCCCGCAAGGCCGGCTGCAACGCTGGCGGGCGCAATACGTCATCGGCGGACGCAGCGGCGAGGCCGGGCTGGTGCTGCTGGGCCTGTGGCTGCTCGGCCAACTCACCGCCAACGACTTGCTGTTCTCCAGTGGAGACCTGCGCAGCCTGCTCGGCATCCCTGCCCCCCTGCCCTTCAGCCCGGAACGCTTCATCGCCTTCGACACCGCGCTCACCGCCAGCGCACTGCTCGCCGTGGGCCTGTTCGCGCGCTGCATGACACGCGGCGCCAACCCGGCCCCCGTACTGCTGGTGCTCGGCCTGGGCGTGCTCGCCAAGACGCTTGCCACGTGGACCTTCTTCGAACCCGCCGCGCCGCTGGCCTGGCTCACCCCCGGCGCCGAACGCGGCATGATGATCGGCGCTGCCCTGCTGCTGCCCTGCCTGCTGCTGCCGCGCTATGCACAGCACGCGCTGGCCGGCGCCGGCCTGTTGCTGGCCACGGCGCTGGTCAACCTGATCCCGGAGAACCCTTACCTGCCCTACAACCAGCAGCTCACCAGCTACAGCAACTTCCTCAACTTCCACGGCCTCACCCAGCTGGTCGACAGCCTGTGGCCCTACCTGGCACTGGCCTATCTGTCCGCGCTCGGGCTGTGGCGCGGCGAACGCCTCGCCAGCCCGGCACACCCGCGCCGGCGCCACCTATAATGGCCGCCAGCGCAGCGCCCCCGCCGCTGCCCCGCCCAAGAGAGATGGCATGAGCTACTTCAAACACCACGTTTTCTTCTGCTGCAACCAGCGTCCGGCAGGTGAGTCCTGTTGCAACGACCATCGCGCCAGCGAGTTGCAGACCTACGCCAAGGAACGCACCGCAGCGCTCGGTCTCAAGGGCCAGGGCAGCGTGCGCGTCAACAAGGCGGGTTGCCTGGGACGCTGCGACGACGGCCCGGTGATCGTCGTGTACCCGGACAACGTCTGGTACACCTACGTCGACAAGGAAGACATCGACGAGATCATCGACAGCCACCTGCGCGAAGGCCGCATCGTCGACCGCCTGCGCCTGCCCGAGGGCGCGGCATGAGCCGGCCGCTGCCCACCGAGCCCGCCCTGCTGCGCGGCCCCGCCGGCCACATCGAAGCACTCATCGACGCCCCCGAGGCGGTCAGGGGCATCGCCCTGGTATGCCACCCGCACCCGCTCTTCGGCGGCGCCAACACCAACAAGGTGGCGCACACCCTGGCGCGGGCCTACCGCGACCTCGGCTACGCCGTGATCCGTCCCAACTTCCGCGGTGTGGGCAAGAGCGAGGGCACGCACGACCATGGCGAGGGCGAGACCGAGGACATGCTGGCGGTGATCAGCTGGGCCGAATCGCGCTGGGGGGCGAAGCCGCTGGCGCTGGGCGGCTTCTCTTTTGGCGGCTACGTGCAGGTACGCGTCGCCAACCGCCTGGCCGACGGCATCGCACCGCCGCGCCAGCTCGTCCTCGTCGGCATGGCCGCGGGCGACACCACCGGCAGCGGACGCAGCTACGACACCCCCGCGCTGCCGAAGAACATCCCCGCCCTGGTCATCCACGGCGAGCACGACGAAACCGTGGCGCTGGCCAACGTGCTCGACTGGGCGCGACCGCAGGAGCAGCCCATCGTGGTCGTCCCGGGGGCGGACCACTTCTTCCACGGCAAGCTGCACCTCATCCGCGAGCTGATCGCACGCAACGTCGATCCCGCCTGAGCGGCGCACCCAGGTGCGGGGTAAGGGAGCGGCGGGAGACCTGAGCGAATGCAAGGCTTCGGGGTTTCCCTGCGCCCCCAAGCCTCGAGCGCGGCCTCAGAGGGCATCGGCATCTCCGATCAGCATGATTCTGGGCTTGTTCAACACATCCTGGAGGAAGGCATTGCGCTCCGACCTCTTCGCCTGCCATTCGCTTGCGCTCATCACCTTGGGGTTGATCTCGCGTCCGAGCGCAGCTTGCGCCTCATAGGTCGCATCCACGATCTCAGCGAAGCCGGCATCGCCAACCACCATGAGGTCGATGTCGCTCCCGGCACGCTCCGTACCGCTAGCCATGGAGCCGAAGATGAAAGCCGCATCGATCCGGTCGACGAGCGGAGCGAGGCTGAGCCGCAAGGCATCGGCCAGGCCAATGGTCTTTCTGATCAAGGCCTGCAACTCCGGGAACACCGGGTGCGCGGTGTTCGCACAAAACCGCACCTGGTTGCCCACACGCTCGGCACGCAGCAGCCCGGCGTCGCAAAGCGCATCCAGCTCCTTCTTGAGCGTTCCGGGTGCGGCCCCAATTACCCGGGCAAGTTCGCGTAAATGAATCTGCTGCTCGGGTCGCATGAGCAGCAACCCCAACACCCTGCGCCGGTACTGGTTAGGGAAGAGCAGGTCGGAAAGGCCAGATTCTGTTTTCACAATGGAAACGGTCGTTGCCTGTTGAGAAACAATTGCATTGTACGGCAGGGGAACGCAGTTGGGAGAAAACGGGAAACGGGGTCAGCCCTCGATTACGCTGCCGCCGGGCGTTCGCCCACAAGCTCTCCGGTTTCCCTAATGTCGGCGGCCTGCGGCGTGGCGTATCGTGTTCTTCACCCCTAGGGAGACACGCCACCATGAAACTGCTCGCCTCGCTCACCAGCCCCTACGCCCGCAAGATCCGCATCATCCTCGCCGAAAAGGCATTGCCTTTCGAGCTGGTGGTGGATTCGCCCTGGGAGGTCAACACCCGCATCCCCACGCTCAACCCGCTGGGCAAGGTGCCGGTGCTGATCACCGCCACCGGAGAAACCTTCTTCGACTCCCCGGTCATCGCCGGCTACCTGGAAACCCTCGCCGCGCCGCCTGCCCTGCTGCCGGCCGACGCGCTCGACGCCGTGCGCGTACGCCAGACCGAGGCCCTCGCCGACGGCGTGACCGATGCCGCGGTCGCCGCCTTGCTCGAATCGCGCCGCCCCGACGGCGAACGCAGCGCACGCGAGATCGAACGCCAGAAAGACAAGATCGACCGCGGCCTGGCCGAACTCGAGCGCCGCCTCGACGACCGCCACTGGTTCAACGGCAGCGCCATGCAGCTCGGCGACATCGCCGTGGGTGTCGCCCTCGCCTACCTCGATCTACGCTTTCCCGACCTCGACTGGCGCAGCCGCCACCCCGGGCTGGTTCCCTTCGCCGACCGCCTGTTTGCGCGGCCCAGCTTCGCCAACACCCAGCCGCCGGCGGGGTGACGCGGGGATCATGGCGCGCAGAGGCGATGTCTCCACGGACTTCGATCGCGAAGGGCTCGAGCGCTTCGACAACCTCCTCAGAGCAAGACGCGCTGTGGAAGCGGTCGATACCGCGGACTTCGGCCGCGCCAGAGGCCGGATTGCCGACTGCCGCAGCAGACTACGTGCGCGCGATGCGCTGCATCTGGCCGTATGCATGCGCTTGAGCGCGACACTGTGCACAGCGGACGACACGCTGGCGCGGGCGACACACAAGGTCGGCGTGGCCGTGCAGCGGGCGGGGTGAGCAGATGAAAGACCTGATCCCCAGTTTTCACACAGGCTTTCAGGGTTCGGGCACCCATGCCAGACGCGCCGAGCCGCACGCCCCTTTGTCACATGTTGACAGCCCGCCTCGGGGTGTTTGTCACATTCCGCCCTGTATTCGTGTCACATCGGCGGCAATGCGTCACGAAAACCAGGGTTTTCTGGGCTGGCACGGGGGTTGCTAAAGAGTACGCAAGCGGACTTACCGTGGTTTCCCTCTCAAGGAGCACTGACATGAAAAAGGCACAACAAGGTTTCACCCTGATCGAACTGATGATCGTGGTGGCGATCATTGGTATCTTGGCCGCAGTGGCACTGCCGGCGTATCAGGATTACGTGAAGAAGTCGTCTGACAATTCGTGCCTTGCAGAGGCAAACGCCTACGTCAAGTCACGCGCTGCGGCAGTGACTGCCAGCATGGATCTCAATGCTCCTGTGTGGAGAGCATGCACTGGAGTGGGTGGTCAAGAGACCCCGACGACGGTCGCCGAGCTGACCGGCAACTTGACTGCCAAAGGCGAAAAGGGGAATACCGACGTCACTATCACGTGTGACTGGACGACCACCTCCTGCCGACTTGGCAGCTAAGCTTAGAGTTGTGGATGCGTAGCATCACTCGCCTGATTTAAGCGCTGTGAAAAGTTGAGCCGCCGAGATACACGCTCGGCGGCTCAACTTTATAGATTCAATTCGTCCTCAAGCAATGGCTTCGACTTGAAAATGCGGCAATTTAAAGCCCAGACAAGTCAGTCAAGCGGCGACAAAATAAATGCTTAATGCATTGCTCAGAATCAAAAATATTGGAATGGTCGAGAATCCAGCATTGTCGATCGCTCTAGCACTGGCGCTCAATGCCGGATTTCTGATAGCTGCAAACTTGACCGGCACGGATCGCGCATGGATCAACCTAGATTATGCGATCGCAGTCGTCCTCATCGCCTTTGGTTTGCCAAGCCTTGGCTTGACTCTGGCCGCGCTGTTTCTCTTGACTGACGCATTGGTTCTGCTCGGCCAGCTTTACCCGTTTCCTAGGCTCTCCGATCTTCTCTATCTACTGAAATTCACGGCGCTGGCATCAACAGATCACCTTCTGATCATGATGGCAGTCATGGTGATATTCGCCGGCAAACTGGTGACTCTCTCCATCGCAGGAAAACGCATCACACCGTTGACCGCTCTGATTACGCTGAACATTCTTGCAGCATCAGCGTGGCTGTTAATGAGCACTAGCGGCGATGGCGACCGCATGGCGACCTATAGGAAACTGGAAGCCCCGGCGATTGCGAGTCAAACATCCACCCTCATCTCAATGCGATCGTCCGCCTTCCTGGATCAACTGAACGGCGACGGCAGTGCGCTGAAGCCAGGGCCCGATGGAGCATCACAGCCGTGGTTCAATCAACTGGGCAACGAGGACCGACTGCTGCTTATCGTTGTTGAATCCTGGGGCTCGACGAATAGCCCCAGAGTCAACGAGACTCTATTAGCGCCGCTAATCTCGCTATCAGAGGGGAAGTATCAAAGCGGGGAAATGCTTTTCCATGGGTTCACTATCGCGGGCGAGTTGCGAGAACTGTGCAAACTTACCCCTCTGCACTTTGATCTTCGTAAGACACAGGTCGGCTTTGAGAACTGC
This sequence comes from Thauera sp. 28, assembly GCF_000310145.2. Taxonomy (GTDB): domain Bacteria; phylum Pseudomonadota; class Gammaproteobacteria; order Burkholderiales; family Rhodocyclaceae; genus Thauera; species Thauera mechernichensis. The sequence goes on along the minus strand of NZ_AMXA01000033.1, from coordinate 31,960 downwards.
CTACCAAACATGCTTCAAGACGCAGGCTACACCACGGGTGCAATGCACGGTGCAACCAGCCTCATGTACGACAGGCGGCATTGGTACCCTCGAGTTGGCTTTCAGGAAACGACGTTTTTCGAAGACCGGATCTGGCCGCGTCGCTGCTACTCGTTCCCCGGCGCATGCGACCTTGACATGCTGCCCGTCCTGGAGAATTTCTTCAGTAAACCTGGCAAGCGCTTCATGTACTGGCTCACCTTGAACACGCATGCCCCTTATGACCTTCGGGATCTCCGCGGCCCCGCCGCCGACTGCACTGCACTGAACCTCCCGGAAGAAACGGAAACTTGCAGGCTGATACGCCTGCAGGCTGACTTTTTCGCCGGGCTCGCAGAACAACTGAGGCATGAGTCGCTAAGGGACGTTGATGTAATCATCGTTGGTGACCACGCACCCAACATGCTCAATCTGAAGGAGCGCGAGGAGAATTTCCGCTCTGGCTCAGTTCCGTGGGTACGCTTCAAGACGCCGGCACAGTGATTCCAGGCAAGACCAGGACCTCGGTCCATTTAGAAGCATGGATACGGTCACGATGAAGACATTCGACCAACGCAGTCAAGCGCCTGGAGATATGCGCACGACAGAGCTTCTACTATTGTTCGCATGCTTTTTTGGCCTTGGATTGTTCAACTCCAGTACGATCCAGGAAAACAACATCACTATTGCAACCCTGCAGATCACCTTCTCGACAGCATCAATCTACTATCTTCGCGGCAGCCTATCCAGACTTGCCTCCTATGCATCGGTGGCCGCACTCACAGCACTGTCGTTGATCATCTCGAACGGGCTCGCACAATACGACGCGATAGAAACGTCGGACTGGAGCCGCGTGATCGGTGCATGCGCCCACATGGCATTTGGCGCGTTCTGTGCGGCCTGGTTCATGTCGAGAAGATGGGCAATCAACTGTTTTGTAAACGCGATTCTTGCAGCGACAATCTTCTACCTCGTGGCCCTGGCCGTGCGCTGGATATCGACCGAGGATCCGTATGCGTACCCATGGTTTCATGCTCCCCCGTTGTTCAATCACATACGCCATGCCGGGTATTTCCTCTGCGTCGGCGTCATCGTCTCAAGCTGGGGGGCGCTCCAGTATCGAGGCGTGCAAGGAAGATTGGCTTTAGCTGCATACGTAGTCGCGCTTTCGATACTCCTTTGGAGTGGCGGTCGCGGTGCCTTCCTTGCCGCGCTTGTGGGACTTTTTGCGCTGTCTCTACACTTTTCTCCGAGACGGCACGCAAGAGGGTGGGGCACGCTGCTCGTCGGCACAGTGCTCGCGCTGGCGCTATCCGCGCACTTTGACATCGGCCAGCGGTCGATGGGCTGGCTGGGAGCTTTCGAGCGCTCTGCGACAGCGGCGTCCCTTGATCAGCTCAGTACCAGTCGACTCACGATCTGGTCTCATTTGCTGCCTTATATTGCCGAGCGCCCACTCTTGGGCTGGGGTGGCGAAGGCTTCCTCGCCGTCTGGACCAAGGGAGGAGCCGTGCAGGCGCACAACGGCCTCCTGCAACTATTGATTGAGTGGGGAGCAATCGGCGCACTGTTGGTTCTGTTGTCTCTCGGATGGCTCACTACCAAGGGACTGCGCATGTATTGCGCTCAGCTCGGACATGGCAAGATGCCGGCTGAACTCGTACTTGGCGTTGCGCTGACAATGGGTCTATGGGCGCTTTCAATCGTGGATGGCGTCTTCTACCATGGCACACCAATGGCCTTCATGATGGCAGGCTTCGGCATGATATTCGCGGCAATTGAACGCTCCGAGAGAGTTGGCGAGTAGTCGGGCGAAAGAGCTCGGATCCTTCATTTACCCCCTCAGACGGGAATAGGAGACAGACCCCAATTCCCCCTATTGTGGCGGTCAGTGACAGCAGCGCTGAAAACTGGCTCTTGGCCTCGACCACTGCAACCGTACGCATGACGCCCCTCCAGACGACCACATGGACAGATGATGGCAGCGGTTGCGGGCGAGAAAGGGACAAGCCCGGCCGAACTGCCGACTTCCCGCGCAGGCGGCAGCAACTTCGCGCAGCGTTTGATCACAGGTGGCGAGGCGCGTCCATCCGCTCATGCAGGACACGAACTACGGCGATGCCGTAGTCGGTCGCTCGAAAGTAGATCATGTGTCGCTCAACGCTCCATCGCCGATAGCCTGACCGGATGTGGTCACAGGCTGGAGCCGTCCTCGGCGAGGCAGCCAACCTGGCGAACGCCATCGTAAGCAAGTCGATGTAGCGCACGGCCTGCTCAACGCCCCATTCCCGAACCGTGTGGACCCAGATTGCCTCGAGGTCGCGCTCAGCCGCCGGGGTCAGGCGATATTCAGCCATGCTCGGCAAGCATCCTTTGCTTGAAGGCCGCAGCATCGAAGCGTCTCGGCTCGCCGCTGGCTTCCCCCTCGATAAGCGCGGCGCGGATCGCCTCGATCTCGGCGCTGCGCTCCTGCTCGCGGCGGATCAAATCGCGGATGCACTCGCTATCGTTGGTGTAGTGACCTGCGTTGATCTGTGCCTTGACCCAGTTGTCCTGCTGGTCGGTCAAGGTAATCGTCTTGCGCACGGTGCCCATGACGTAGCCTCCTGGAGTTACACCAAAAGTATGATTAGTTCGTACGAATGGTGCACTATAGAGCACTTAGGGGACAGGAAATAGGGGACAGACCCCAATTTCCCATCAGGCGGACAGGCCCAAGACTGAGTGCGGACAACCCGCCGGTCAGCCCACCGGCGCGTACAGCGGGTAAAGAACCTCCTCCTCGCGCTTGATGCGGTCGGCCAGCACTTTGCCGACGACGTCGAACTCGGCCACGAAGGCTTCGGCGAGCGCCGGGCTGCTGCCGATCTGCGCGTATCGCGCAAGGAATGCGACCACGCTTCGGCCGATCTCATCCATGTCGTGACGGAACTCGCGAATCAGGGCATGGCTGACCGGGTCATTGGCGAGCGCATGCTCGAGATAGACGTAGAGCCGGACGTTCTCCACCAGCAGGTGATCGTGCAGATCGGCCCGGAACCGGTCCAGCAAGGCCTCCGCCTCTTTCAACCGCCCTTCGCGCGCGGCGCTGCGGATCGCGCCAAAGCGATCGAACAGGCTGCGGTGGTCGCGTACGAGGCGGTCGATCAGCTCCGGGCTGTAGCGGATCGACGTCCCTGGCGCGCACCCTCCGGCCTGTGCCGCCGCCGACAGATCCTCACGCCCTGCCGGCGCGGCCGCTGCCGACCGCGCCTGACGCTTGCCAAACAGCCAATCGAGAAAAAACATGAGCATCTCCGCAACAAGCATCCGATTCCGATCGCCCTGAGGCGGACGCAACGTAATACAAATGCATGACCAGCGTCTTTGCTGAAGATCAAGTATCGAGGGGCACTTTCGACCCCTTGCCATGGTCCATCGAGCGTTGCCACTCCCCAGCACTCACCCACACTCACCCCTCGACGATGACCACCCATGAGACCACTCCTGCTGATCCTGGCGCTGTTCGCCCCTCTGCTGCCGACGACGGCTCATGCCGATGCCGCCACGGACGAAGCCGCACTGTGGGCAGCGCTGCGTACGGGCGGGCACGTCGCGCTGATGCGCCATGCGCTGGCCCCCGGCACTGGTGACCCGGCGGGCTTCCGTGTGGATGACTGCGCCACGCAGCGCAACCTGTCGGCGGCGGGCCACACCCAGGCGCGGGCGATCGGCGAGCGCTTCCGCGCCAACGGCATCGCAGCGGCGGCCGTGTTCTCGAGCCAATGGTGCAGGGCCCTGGATACGGCGCGTGGGCTGGCGCTGGGCGAGGTCACGCCAGACGCCGCGCTCAACTCCTTCTTTGCCGACCGCGGCGAGGAGGCTGCGCACACCCGTGCCGCCCGCGCGCTCATCGCCGCACAGGCGAGCGCAGACAAGCCGCTGGTGCTGGTGACGCATCAGGTGAACATCACCGCGCTATCGGGCGTGTTCCCGGCCTCGGGCGAAATCATCGTGATGCGGGTGGAAGGGGATGCGCTGAGCCTGGCCGGGCGAATCCGGACAGCGCCTTGAGACAAGGCGATTGCAACCCGCCTGCTCGCCCTCAAAAGCTCGCGGCTGGCGCCGCTCCTACGGCGTGAACAGGCGCGGCGCGCCCTGTGGGAACGCAACGCCCGGGCGCAATCCTCGGCGTATTGGGAAGGATCCGGGCGATTCGCCCTGCAGGCTTGATCCTGCGCAGGTCGCCCGCGTACTTTTTCTGGAACAATGCCGGCGTTCTCCTCGCTGACCAACGTCGATGACTGCAAGCCCACCCCTGCCGCCGGGTGACGATGCGCGCGTGCTGCTCGTCCTCACCAACCTGCCCGACCATGGCGCGGCAGCCGCGCTGGCTGCGGAACTGGTCGAAGCCCGCCTGGCCGCGTGCGCGAACATTCTCGCGCCCTGCACCTCGGTGTATCGCTGGCAGGGCGCACTCGAGACCGCGAACGAGGTGCCGGTACTGCTCAAGACCACAGCCGCACGCTACGCAGCGCTGGAGGCAGCCATCCGCGCCCGTCACCCCTACGAACTTCCCGAGATCGTGGCGGTCCCTGTGGAGCAAGGCCTGGACGCCTACCTCGGCTGGGTCGCCACCGAAACCGCCCTTCCGGATACGTGACGGGCGCATCGTGGTGAATCGTGTCCCGGGCCCGAGCTCAAGCGCCACCGTCGGGCGCTGCTGCCCACCGCCTGCCTCGAGCACGAACTCGACCACAGCCTGCCCCGAGATTATTCCCTGACGCCCCACTCATGCCTTCCACCACACGCTCATCGCTCAGCCTGCGCCGCCTGCTCTGGCTCCTGACCCTGGTCGCGAGCCTGTTCGCGCTCGCCCCCGCCGCCCAGGCCAACCCGATCGCTCCCGAGAAGGCCTTTGTGCCGCGGGCACAGGCGCTCGACGGACAAACGGTGGAAGTGGTGTTCACCATCGCCAAGGACTACTACCTCTACGGCGACAAGTTCCGCTTCGAGGCCGAGCCCGAAGGCATCAGCTTCGGCCCGGTGGACAAGCCTGCAGGCAAGTGGAAGAAGGACGACTTCTTCGGCAACGTCGAGACCCATCGCGGCGAGCTCCGCCTGCTGTTGCCGGTGCAGGTGCCGGAGGGCGTGCGCCGCTTCGAGCTCTTCGCCACCAGCCAGGGCTGCTGGGATGGCGGCATCTGCTACCCGCCGACCACGCAGCAGGTGTCGATCGACCTCGATGCGCCCCCGATCCAACCCAGCGGCGGTTTCCTGGACAAGCTGCGCAGCGGCGGCTTCGGCAACCAGACCGCACAGCCGGGAGCCGAAGCCGCAGCCAGCGGCGCCGTCTCCAGCGACGAGACCGGCGACATCGCGCGCATGCTTTCAGGGGCCAGCGTGCCGCTGATCCTGCTCAGCTTCTTCGGCTTCGGCCTGCTACTCGCCTTCACCCCGTGCACCTTTCCGATGATCCCCATCCTGTCGGGCATCATCGTCGGCCAGGGCCACAAGGTGTCGCACATGCGCGCCTTCGTGCTGTCGCTGGCCTACGTGCTGGGCATGGCGGTCACCTATGCGCTGGCGGGCGTCGCCGCGGGCCTGTCGGGCACCATGCTGAGCGCCGCGCTGCAGAACGTGTGGGTGCTGTCGGTGTTCGCGCTCGTCTTCGTGCTGCTGTCGCTGTCGATGTTCGGCTTCTATGAGCTGCAGCTGCCCTCGGCGCTGCAGAGCAAGCTCGCCGACACCGCCAGCCACAACAAGGGCGGCAGCCTGGGCGGGGTGACGGTGATGGGCGTGCTGTCGGCGCTCATCGTCGGCCCGTGCGTGGCCGCGCCGCTGGCCGGCGCCCTGCTCTACATCGCGCAAACTGGCGACGCCGTGCTGGGCGGCTGGGCACTGTTCGTGATGGCACTCGGCATGGGCGCGCCGCTGCTGGCGGTGGGGGTGGCCTCGCGCAGCCTGCTGCCCAAGGTCGGACCGTGGATGGAAGGCGTCAAGAAGGCTTTCGGCGTGATGCTGCTGGCAGTGGCGCTGTGGATGATCACGCCGGTGATCCCCGCGCTGGCGATGATGCTGGGCTGGGCAGCACTGCTGCTGTTCTCCGGCATCTTCCTGCACGCCATCGACCCGCTGCCGCACAACGCCAAGGGCTGGCAGCGCTTCTGGAAGGGCGTGGGCGTGGTGCTGCTGCTGTCCGGCGCAGCGATCCTGGTGGGAGCACTCGCCGGCTCGCGCGACCCGCTGCAGCCGCTGTCGGTGCTGCGCGCGCAGGCTGCGGCACCGGTCAATGTGCCGCAGTTCGAGAAGGTGGACTCCATCGCCGAGCTCGACGCGCGGCTGGCCGCCGCCGACCGCCCGGTGATGCTCGACTTCTATGCCGACTGGTGCGTGTCGTGCAAGGAGATGGAGCGCTTCACCTTCAGTGACGCGCGCGTGGCCGAACGCATGGGCCGCATGCTGCTGCTCAAGGCCGACGTCACCGCCAACACCGACGAACACAAGGCGCTGCTCAAGCGCTTCGGCCTCTTCGGTCCGCCGGGGATCATCTTCTTCGACGCCGGGGGCCAGGAGCGCGAGGGCATGCGGGTCGTCGGCTTCATGAAGGCGGAGCCGTTCGCGACGGTGCTGGATCGGGCGCTGTGATCTAAACTTGCACGACCGAACACGCAAACTTGCAACACCATGAACACGCTGACCCATGAACTTGCAGCCAAAGCCCGCCAGCTGAGACCTGAAGAGCGCTTCGCACTTGTCGAAGAGATCCTGCACAGCCTTGACCGCCCGGACCCTGCGATTGATCGCCTGTGGCAGGAAGAAGCTGCTCGTCGCCTCGCAGCCTACCGCGCGGGCCGGGTCGAAGGCATCCCCGCCGAAGACATCCTCGGGCCGCTTTGATGCGTGTTCTGTTCTCGCCGGAAGCACGGCTGGAGTACGAGGACGCATACGCCTACTACGAAGCCCAGCAACAAGGGCTTGGACAGCGCCTGAAGCAGGACACGCGGCAAGCGCTGTTGCGCATCCGGCAGTGGCCGCTGTCCTGCGCGGTCGAGAAAGAAGGCATCCGCCGCCTGTTGCTGACGCGCTTTCCCTACAAGCTGCTTTATTCGGTCGAGGCGGATCACCTCTATGTGATCGCCTTTGCGCACCAGCATCGCGCGCCCGAGTACTGGATCGACCGGGTCGAGTAAGCGGCGTCCGGAACCAAGCCCCACGTTTTCCCCTACAATCCCGCCTTTCCCCTTTCGGTTCAAACCCTTCATGTTCTCCGGCATCGTCGCGGCCGTCGGCCGCATCGAACACATCGAGCCACTCGCGGACGGCATTCGCCTCAGCGTCGACACCAACGGCCTGGACCTGGCTGACGTCATCGTCGGCGACAGCATCGCTCACAGCGGGGTGTGCCTGACCGTGGTCGAGATGAACGGCGCCCTGTGCAAATACGACGTCTCGCGCGAGACGCTGAACTGCACGGTGGGCCTGGACGCCGTCGGCAACGAGGTCAATCTGGAAAAGGCGCTGCGCCTGGCCGACCGCCTCGGCGGCCACCTGGTCACCGGCCATGTGGACGGCGTGGGCGAGGTGGTGAAGTTCGCCCCCATCGGCGAGAGCCACGAACTGGTGATCCGCGCCCCGGCGGCGATCGCCGGCTACATCGCCAAGAAGGGCTCGATCACGGTCAATGGCGTCAGCCTCACCGTCAATCGTGTCGAAGGCCGCGACTTCTGGATCAACCTGATCCCGCACACGGTGGCGATGACCAACCTCAAGCACCTCGCGCCGGGCAGCCGCGTGAACCTCGAGATCGACCTCATCGCCCGCTACGTCGAGCGCATGCTCGAGTGGAAGCGGGAAGAAGCGGCGCAGGGCTGAAAGCCCTCCCGCCCCGCCCCATGCCACACGGCAAGGCCCGCAAGAACGCACACAAAGGACACAGCATGAGCGCACTCGCGCCGATTACCGAGATCATCGCCGACATCAAGGCCGGCAAGATGGTCATCCTGGTGGACGAAGAAGACCGCGAGAACGAGGGCGACCTCGTGATGGCGGCCGAGTTCGTCACCCCCGAGGCGATCAACTTCATGGCCAAGTTCGGCCGTGGCCTGATCTGCCTGACGCTCACCGACGAGCGCTGCCGCCAGCTCGGCCTGCAGCAGATGGTGCGCGACAACCGCACCCCGCACGGCACTGCGTTTACCGTGTCGATCGAGGCCGCCACCGGCGTCACCACCGGCATCTCGGCCCACGACCGTGCCCGCACCGTGCAGGTGGCGGTGGGCCGCCATGCCAGGCCGGAAGACATCGTCACCCCCGGCCACATCTTCCCGCTCACCGCGCAGAAGGGCGGCGTGCTGATCCGCGCCGGCCACACCGAGGCCGGCTGCGACCTCGCCCAGCTCGCCGGCCTGGAGCCCGCCTCGGTGATCTGCGAGATCCTCAAGGACGACGGCACCATGGCGCGCCTGCCCGACCTCATCGAGTTCGGCAAGGCGCACGGGCTCAAGATCGGCGCCATCCGCGACCTCATCGAGTACCGCGCCGCCACCGAGCACCTGGTGGAAAAGGTGATCGACAAGGAGGTGGACACGCCGCACGGCCGCTTCCGCCTGTCCGCCTTCGAGGACAAGACCTCGGGCGACGTGCACTTCGCGCTGTCGCGCGGCGACATCACGCCCGAACGCGAGACCCTGGTGCGGGTGCACGAGCCGATCTCGGTGGTCGATTTTCTCGACCCCGCAAGCGGCCGCCACAGCTTCCCGGTCAATGACGCGCTCGCAAGCCTGGCGGCGGCCGAGGCCGGCGTCATCGTCATGCTCTACCGCCCGCAGTCGGGCCGCGAGCTGCTCGCCAGCCTGGACAACGCCCAGGACCGCGCGCCGGTGAAGTGGGACGCACGCCTGTTCGGCGTCGGCGCCCAGATCCTGCGCGCGCTCAACGTCGGCAAGATGCGCCTGCTCGCCAGCCCGCGCAAGATCCCCAGCATGACCGGCTTCGGACTGGAGATCACCGGCTTCGTCGACAAGAACTGATCGAATTACAGGGAACAGCATGCAACGCAACCAACCCGAAAACGCCCGCCAGGGCACCCGCTACGACGGCATCGACGAGATCGACCCCAATTTCGACGGCACGGGCGTGCGCGTCGGCATCGTCATGGCACGCTTCAACCTCGACATCTGCGAGGGCCTGCTGTCGGCGTGCACCGACGAGCTGCTGCGCCTCGGCGTCGCCAAGGGCGACGTCCGCATCGTCACCGTGCCCGGCGCACTCGAGATCCCGCTGGTGCTGCAGACCATGGCCAGGAGTGGCAAGTACGACGCCCTGGTGGCGCTCGGCGCGGTGATCCGCGGCGAGACCTACCACTTCGAGCTGGTGTCGAACGAAATGGGCGCGGGCGTGACCCGCGTCGGCCTGGACACCGGCCTGCCGATCGCCAATGGCGTGCTGACGACCGAAGACGACGACCAGGCAATCGCGCGCATGCGCGAGAAGGGTGCAGACTGCGCCCGCGCGGCGGTCGAAATGGCCAATCTGCTGAAGGTGGTGCGATGAGCGAGATCGACAACGGCGGCCCCGCCGCAGAGGGCACGGGCGCAGGCGCAGGCAACCCGACGAGCAAGATGGCGCGCCGCCGCGCGCGCGAGATGGCCCTGCAGGGCGTGTACCAGTGGCTGCTGTCGGGCAACTCCAGCGCCACCGTGCAGCGCCACCTCGAATCCGAGAGCGAAAGCCTGGACCGCACCGATCGCGAGCTCTTCGTCACGCTGTTGCGCGGCGCAATCGGTGACGCCGATGAGCTGCGCGGCTGCTTCGAGCCGTTGCTGTCGCGCCCGCTCGCCGAACTGTCGCCGATCGAGCACGCCATCCTGCTGCTCGGCACCTACGAGTTGCGCCACAACATCGACACCCCTTACCGGGTGGCGATCAACGAATCGATCGAGCTCGCCAAGGGCTACGGCGGCACCGACGGCCACAAGTTCGTCAACGGCGTGATGGACAAGCTCGCCGCGCGTCTGCGCCCGGAAGAGGTCGAGGCCGCACGCGCCGCCAAGCGCTGAGACAAGGCCGGGACGCCGCATCCACGCGGATGCGTACAAGATCGAGGCGCCGCCCTGGCAACAGGTGCGGCGCTTTTTTGCACGGGCGCGTTGCGCTCGCCTATTGGCTGGTGCGCAAGGTGCCGCGTACCAGGCGGGCGTGGGTATAGTCGGTGTGCGTACCCACGCCGGTCGCGCCGCTGCCGAAGGCCACGCCCCAGGACGCGTAGCCATAGCGCTCGTGCGGCGTCGATGTCCAGAAGTTGCCCGCGGGCGTGTCTGGGAAGGCTGCGGTGAGCAAGGTGGGCTTGCTGTAGTCGCCCGCACAGCTGCCGCCATAGCCTTCGGCGTTCACCGCGTTGCGCCTGCCGGTGCTGCAATACACCAAGGTGAGCAGCTCGGGCTGGGTCGGCAGCCGCCAGTCGGCGTGGCCTGCAAACTCGAAGCCCTCGGCCGCACGCAGCGCATGCGTCCAGCTGAAGAGCTTTGCCTCGCCCAGGCAGCGCCCCTCGCTCCAGCTCTGGCCGAGGCTGCACTGCATCCAGGTAAGGCCCGTTTCGGTATCGGTCACGGTGCCATCGCCGGCGATCTGATAGCGTGCCAGCAAGGCCTGCTCGCGCACCTGCTGCGCCTCCAGCGCCGCCTGGCGCGCGGCCTCCTGCTCGGGGCTCAGCACCGCGGCAGGCGGCGCCTCGCTTGCGGGCGGCTTGAATTCGCAGCCGCCGAGCAGGCCAGCAGCAAGCACGCACAAGGCAAGGCGGGACAGCGGAAAGGGGTGCGGCACGGTGTTGCGCAAGGGCATCGTTGCTCCAGCTCGGGTTCTCGGGTCAAGGCGCGCCAACTTGGCTGACGCGCACTGCAGGCAGTCAATCGCGCGTGGCGCGCATCACGACGTCGTCACCGGCATACAGCAGCAGCCCGCCCTGCTCATCCACACCGAAACGGGTGACGCGTCCGATCGCTGCATGGAAGCGCATCTCCTCGTCCATGACAGCAGGCGGGCAGGCCATCCTGGTGCCGGCAAACGGCCCCAGGCGCAGGCCCTCGCCCGACAGCACGTAGGCGCCAGTGTAGCGGTTGCAGGCCGCCAGCCCGGCAACGCGGCCATCCTCGGCAAAGTCCAGGGTGACACGCTGCGGGTCGCCGGTGCTGCGGCCGTCGATATCGAGCACACGCCAGGTGCCACCCACCAGCAGGCTTGCCGGCTCTCCACCGCAGCCGCGCAGCACACGGTCCTGCCAGCGCACCTCGACGGTATTGGGGTGCGGCATCGCACTCATGCTGTCGACGCAGACGCGGTCGAACACCAGCACCCCCAGTTCGCCGCCCGCCGACATCGCCTGGTAGCTGCGCGCACCGGCGGCATCGATGACCAGCGGGCCGGGAGCGAACACGTGGGTCGCGCCATGATCCATGCGCAGGTCAAGGCCTGCCTCGATCACATCCAGCCGCCAGCCCGGTTCATTGCCGACAGCACGGAACAAGCGCTTGTCGGCAATGAGCCGGCATTCGGGCTGAGCCACGCCCGCGAGTTCGAGCATCGCCGCATCGCCCTTGCTCCAGAAGCTGGTGGTTTCGTCATCGACCGCGACCAGCTTGGCGCCCGAAGCGGTACGCACCGGACGCAGGGTGAAGTTGCGCTCACCTGTACTGAGCGTGCTCAGTTCGCCGAAACTGCGCACGCTCACCGCCAGCTCGCCGCAGCGGTAGTGCAGGGGCGGCTGGGGGTCGAGTTCGAGGACGGCCGCGGCACGCCCTTCATCCGGCGCACCATTGCCCGCGGGCGTCCCGCCGAACAGCGCACAACCACCCAGCAGGGATGCCGTCAGCGCAAGCTGAAGATAAGTTCGGACCATGGGATAAACTCCGGTCTATGAGGCACGCGCAGGCTCGAAACCGCTCACGGCCACAGGATCACCAACCGCAACGGCTCGCACGCGCCAGCGCGTCGCTTGCCGTGAAACCCGCCGACTTTAGCATGACCGGGCATCACCACCACCATGCATGAACTCTCGCTCGCCGAAGGCATTCGTGACATCGTCGAAGAGACGGCCACCATGGAAGCTGCGACACGGGTGCGTCGCATCGTGCTCGAGATCGGCGCACTGGCGGCGGTAGACGCCGACGCCCTTCGCTTCTGCCTCGATGAGGTGCTGAGCGACTCGATTGCCGAGGGCGCCGAGGTCGATGTCATCGAGGTTCCCGGCCGGGGCCGCTGCCGGCAGTGCGGCACGCTGGCGCCGATCGACGAGCGCCACACGCCCTGCCCCAGCTGCGGCGCGTACGGGCTTGAGGTGCTAGAAGGGGACCGCATGCGGGTGCAGGCGGTCGAGCTCGAGTAGGACGGCGCAAGGGACGGAACGAACAGCGGGGGGCAGATCATGTGTGGCGTCTGCGGATGCGGTGGCAGCGAGGCGCGTATCGGGTCGGTATTCGGCGGTGACCGCAACAAGCGCGTGCAACGGGCGGGCACCGGGACTACGCAGGCCTGGCGAGCGATCGATACTCGGCGGCCGGCCGCCTCGCCGGCGGGCCTCGACCACGAAAGCACCGATCGCGCCTCGGTCGCCAGGCTGCAGCGCGTCGAGCGCGACATCCTGGGCAAGAACGAGCGCATTGCAGCGGCCAACCGCAGCTGGTTGGCCGAACGCCGCATCCTTGCCCTCAACCTGATGTCCAGCCCGGGCTCGGGCAAGACCTCCCTGCTGGTGCGTGCGCTCGAGACGCTTGGCGGGCGCCTGCCCGCAGCGGTGATCGAAGGCGACCAGCAGACCGAGTTCGACGCCGAGCGCATCCGTGCCACCGGCGTACCCGCACTGCAGATCAACACCGGCAAGGGCTGCCACCTCGACGCCGACATGGTGGCACGCGCCCTGCCCCGCCTGCCGCTCGCAGAGCGCGGGCTGCTGCTGATCGAGAACGTCGGCAACCTCGTTTGCCCGGCAGCCTTCGACCTCGGCGAGGCGCACAAAGTGGTGATCCTGTCGGTGACCGAAGGCGAGGACAAGCCGCTCAAGTACCCGGACATGTTCGCCGCGGCCGACCTCATGCTGCTCAACAAGGCCGACCTGCTGCCCTACCTGAGCTTCGACGTCGAGCGCGCGATCGAATACGCCCATCGTGTCAATCCGCGGCTCGAGGTGATCCTGACTTCCGCCACCCGAGGCGACGGCATCGACGCCTGGCTGGCGTGGATCGAGCGTGAGCGGGCCTCGGCATGAGGCCGCCCCAGCGCGCGCAGCAACCAGACGAGGCGCATCGGCAGGGCCGGACCGCGCTCGCGGACACAGGCGACGCTATCCTGCAGTCACTACGCTGCACGGGCGACGGCGCCGCGCTCGCAGGCCCGATCCTGGCATTGGGTGCCTGGTTCAACAACACGCCCTGCCTGCTCGAGCGCGAGCGCGCGTTGTTCAGCCCCAACCTCGGCGATCTGGATACGCCCGACGCCTGCCGCCGCGTCGAGCCCGCGGTCGCCGCCCTGCTCGCCGCCACGCCCGTGCCGCCGCTCGTCGTCGCCCACGATCTGCACCCCGATTTCCACTCCACCCGCGTCGCGCTCGCCACCGCCAACCGCCTGGGCGTGCCGGCGCTCGCCGTGCAGCACCACCACGCCCACATCGGCGCCGTGCTCGCCGAGCATGGCCGCTTCGACACGCGCCCCGTACTGGGCCTGGCTGTCGACGGCGTCGGCCTGGGTAGCGACGGCCAGGCCTGGGGCGGCGAACTGCTGCGTGTGCGCGGAGCACGTTGCGAGCGCATCGGCCACCTGCGTCCACTGCGCCTGCCCGGCGGCGACCGTGCCGCACGCGAACCCTGGCGCATGGCCTCGGCGCTGCTCTATGCCTGCGGCCGTGGCAGCGAGATTGCCCACCGCTTCTCGCACCAGCCGGCAGCGGCGTTGCTTGCCCAAGTGCTGTCACGCCCGACGCTGAGTCCGCCCACCACTAGCCTTGGCCGCCATTTCGACGCCGCCGCCGGGCTGCTGGGCGTGTGCGAGGTCATGCACACCGATGCAGAGGCCGCAGTCGCGCTCGAGAGCCTTGCCCGCGCGTACGGCGAGCTGCCCGCACTGGCTGACGGCTGGCGCATCTCACCGGACCTGGAGCTGGACCTCCACCCGCTGCTGCTGCTGCTGGCCGACGAGGCCGATGCCGCGCGCGGCGCCGCTCGCTTCCACGTCACCCTGGCCGCGGCGCTGACCGACTGGATCGAGCACGCGCTCGCACTGGAGCACTGCGACACCGTCGTGCTGGGCGGCGGTTGCATGCACAATCGCGTGCTGTCGGCCATGCTCGACACCGCTCTGAGCACACGCGGACTCACAGTGCTCGGTGCGCGCCGACTGTCGCCCGGCGATGCCGGCATCGCGCTCGGTCAAGCCTGGGTGGCCCGGCATCGACTCACCCTCAAGGAAACCTGAACATGTGCCTCGCCATCCCCGCGCGGGTCGTCGAACTGGTCGCCGGCGGCAACTGCCGCGTCGAACTCGGCGGCATCCGCAAGGAAATCTCGCTGGCATTGGTGGATGACGTGGCGGTCGGCGACTACGTGATCGTGCACGTCGGCTACGCGCTCAACCGCCTCGACCCGGAGGAAGCCGCGCAAACACTCGCGCTGCTCACCGCTGCCGGACAGCTACCCGAGGCAGACAAGGAACCGGAGACCGCAAGGAGCACGCACCACACGCCGCAGGGCGGTCAGCCATGAGCACTACCGGCATGAGATACGTCGACGAGTTTCGCGACCCGCAGCTGGCGGCCGGACTGGCACGTGCGATCGCGCATGCCGCCCGCCCCCGGCGCAACTACGCTTTCATGGAATTCTGCGGCGGCCACACCCATGCAATCTCGCGCTATGGCATCACCGACCTGCTGCCGGCCAATGTGCACATGATCCACGGCCCTGGCTGTCCCGTGTGCGTGCTGCCGATCGGCCGTATCGACATAGCGATCGGACTGGCGCTGGCACGCCCCGACGTGATCCTGTGCAGTTACGGCGACTGCCTGCGCGTGCCGGCCTCGGCCGGACTGTCGCTGCACAAGGCCCGGGCACGGGGCGCGGACGTGCGCATGGTGTACTCGGCCGCGGATGCACTCGCCCTCGCGCAGCGCGAACCGCGGCGCGAAGTGGTGTTCTTCGCCATCGGCTTCGAAACCACCACGCCCCCGACCGCAGTGGTGATCGAACAGGCCCGCGCCCTTGGGGTCGACAACTTTAGCGTGATCTGCAACCACGTGCTGACGCCGCCAGCAATAGACGCCCTGCTGGGCGCGGCCGCGACAGGCCGGGACGACGCCCCGCACCTGGACGGCATCCTCGGTCCCGCGCATGTATCCACCGTGATCGGCAGTGCGCCCTACGACTTTGTCGCAGAGCACCATCACACGCCGGTCGTGATCGCCGGCTTCGAGCCACTCGACGTCATGCAGGCCATCCTGATGCTGATACGCCAGGTCAATGAAGGGCGCGTGGCGGTCGAGAACGAATTCACCCGCGCGGTCAGCCTTACGGGCAACCGCAAGGCGCAAGCGCTGGTCGAGGGTGTGTTCGAAAGACGCGAAGCCTTCGCCTGGCGCGGACTCGGCAGCCTGCCGCATTCGGCGCTGCGCATCCGCCCCGCCTTCGCGCGCTGGGACGCGGAGCTCAAGTTCGCCCTCGAGGACCGCCCGGTACCCGACCACAGGGCCTGTGAGTGCGCAGCGATCCTGCGTGGCGCTAAACGCCCGAGCGACTGCGCACTGTTCGCCACCGTCTGCACGCCGCAAACCCCGCTCGGCGCCTGCATGGTCTCTGCCGAGGGCGCCTGCGCCGCGCACTTCAGCTATGGCCGCTTCCGCGACCGGGAGCGAGCCGCCACGACTGGAACACAGCCATGAGCACACCCGATCCGGCCTATCGCCGGCCCATCGACCTCAAGCACGGCCGCGTCGACCTCGCCTTCGGCGCGGGCGGCCAGGCCATGGCCCAGCTCATAGCCGAACTGTTCGCACGCGCCTTCGCCAACGACTACCTTGCACGCGGTGACGACGCTGCAGTACTGCCGGCCCTCACCGCGGGCGAGCGCCTGGTACTGGCGACCGACGCCCATGTGGTCAGCCCGCTGTTCTTCCCCGGCGGCGACATCGGTAGCCTGTCGGTACACGGCACGATCAACGACCTCGCGGTGATGGGTGCGCGGCCGCTCTACCTGGCGGCGAGCTTCATCCTAGAAGAGGGCTTCGCGCTCGCCGAGCTCGCACGCATTGTCGACTCGATGGCGACGGCGGCGCGAGCTGCAGGCGTGGCGGTGGTAACCGGCGATACCAAGGTGGTCGAGCGCGGCAAGGGCGACGGCATCTTCATCACCACCACCGGGGTCGGAGCACTGCCCGCAGGGCGCGATCCGGGCGGCGCGCGGGCGCAGCCCGGCGATGCAATCCTGGTCTCAGGCCCCCTTGGCGATCACGGCATGGCAATCATGGCGCAGCGCGAAGCGCTGGCCTTCGAGTCCGAAATCCGCTCGGACAGCGCCGCACTGCATGACTTGGTCGAAACGCTTTACGCTGCGACCGACGCAAGCGCCATCCACGTGCTGCGCGACCCCACCCGCGGCGGGCTGGCGAGCACGCTCAACGAGATTGCCGCGCAGTCGGGTGTCGGCATGCTGGTCGACGAGGCGAGCATCCCCGTGTCGTCGGCGGTGCAGTCCGCCTGTGAGCTGCTCGGGCTCGACCCGCTCAATCTTGCCAACGAGGGCAAGCTGGTGCTGATCTGCGCACCCCACGCCACTGCCTCGCTGCTGGCGGCGATGCGCGCCCATCCCCTCGGTGGTGGGGCAGCCTGCATCGGCGAGGTGTGCATCGATCCGCAAGGTTTCGTGCAGCTGCGCACCTGCCTGGGCGGACGGCGTATGCTGGACTGGCTGGCGGGCGAACCACTGCCGCGGATCTGCTGATACCGTCGGCCGCCACCGCGATCGGCGCCATCATGCATTGGGCCGACCGGCGCCCAGCCGTCCCTGCAGACCATCCGCATCGGCGGCGAAGCGCTCCACCAGCCAGTCGGCCATCACGGCGACACGCGCCAGCGGACGCGCATCGGGATGAATCAGCATCCACAGTTCCCGGCTCAGGATCGGCGCCGAACCGGACAGGCGCACCAGGCCGGGGTGGCGGTCGGCCACGAAGCACGGCAGCAGACCATGGCCGATACCGTCAGCGACGGCCTGCAGCAAGGCGCGCACGTCATTGGTACGCAGCCGGATGCGCCCGCTGCCGAGCATGGCCTGCAGGCGCCGCATCTCAGGCGTGTGATCGAGATCCTCGCCATAGGCCACCCAATCGCCGGCACTGACTGCCAGATCGCCGCGCGCTGCGCCGTAGAGCGCGAAGCCCATGTCCGCCAGCTTGCGCATGAGAAAGTCGCCGCTCGCCGGACGAGCCAGGCGGATGGCAATGTCGGCCTCGCGCCGCGCAACGTTGAGGTTGTCGTTGCTGGCCACCAGATCGACCCGGACCTCGCCGTGGCGGGCATAGAAATCCGCCAGCCGCGGCACCAGCCAGTCGGCGATCAGCGCACTCACTGCGGTGACGCGAAGCACGCCGCCGACCTTGCCCGCACCGGCCTCGGCCAGGCGGCCGATTCCCGCCACATCCTCCTCGATCCGGCCCGCTCTCTCGAGCACCCGGTTACCGACTGCGGTAGGCCGCCACAGGCCTTCGTCACGCTCGAACAGCGGCGTCCCCAGGCTCTGCTCGAGCGCGCGCAGGCGGCGGGCAACGGTGGTCTGATCCACGCCGAGCTGGCGCGCCGTGGCGGCCAGCGTACCCTCCCTGCCGAGGGTGACGAGAATGCGCAGATCGTCCCAGTTCATGCCCGACAGCCCCTGCAAAAATGCCGCAGTGTAAGGCAGGAATGTACATTTACGCAGACGTCAAGCCGCGGGTAGCCTGATTGGATTGTTCCTCGACCACACAAGGAGACTGTCGATGAGTATCGCTTCCACCACCCTGCGCGCGCTTTCGGGGCTGCCGGCAACACCGGCCCGTCTGTCGGAGTCGGCACTGGTCATCGTCGATGCCCAGAACACCTACCGCAACGGCGTGATGCAACTCCAGGGGGTAGAGCCGGCGCTGGACGAGTGCGCGCGGCTGCTGGCGCGTGCGCGTGCGCTGAAGATCCCGGTCGTGCACATCCAGCACGACGCCGGTCCGGGCTCGCCCTACGACCCGAGCGCCGAGTGCGGCGCAATCGCCGATAAGGTCGCGCCGGCTGCCGGCGAGGCGGTGGTGGTCAAAAACTACCCGAACGCCTTCGTCGGCACCGACCTCGATGCGCACCTGAAAGCCGCTGGCGTCAACAACCTGGTGATCACCGGCTTCATGACGCACATGTGCATCAACTCAACCGCGCGCGGTGCCTTCAACCTCGGCTATGCAGTGACCGTACCCGCCGCAGCCACTGCAACCCGGGCGCTACCCGCAGCCGACGGCAGCGTGGTCGAGGCGGCAAGCCTGCAGTCTGCTGCGCTCGCCGCGCTCGCCGACCTGTTCGCCGTTGTGGTGGCGGACAGTTCGGCGATTCCCGACTGAGCGTCCTTACGCTCAGCCGCGCGAGCGGCGGTCGCCGTGGCTGCGCTCGCTGCGCGAGGGGTGGCCGTCGCGGCTAAAGCCGCCGCCGCTGCGGCGTGCGTCACCACCCGGACGGCCGAAGCCACCGCCGCTGCCGAAGCGGCGACCACCGTTGCCAGCCGGACGCGGGCCGGCAGGCTTGCGCGGCGAAGGCTCCATGCCGGGAATGGTGTGCACCGCAAGGCGATCGCCCGTGAAGCGCTCGATGGCACGGATGAGGCCGGTTTCGCGCGGCCCGGAGAGCGTGATCGCCACGCCATCGCGCCCCGCACGGCCGGTGCGGCCGATGCGGTGCACGTAGTCTTCAGCCTGGCGCGGCGGGTCGAAGTTGATGACGTGGCTGATGCCGGCAACGTCGATGCCGCGCGCGGCGACGTCGGTCGCCACCAGCACGCCGATGCGGCCCTGGCGCAGGCGGTCGAGGGTGCGGTTGCGCTGGGTCTGGTGCATGTCGCCATGCAACGCAGCAGCGGCAATGCCTTTTTCCTGCAACGACAGCGACAGCTCGTCGGCGCTCCTCTTGGTCGCGGTGAAGACCACGGCCTGGTTGAGGCCCTCTGCACCGAGCAGTGCCTCGAGCAGGCGGTTCTTGTGACCAAGGTCATCGGCGAACATCAGGCGCTGCTCGATCTGACCACGGTCCTGCTGTGCGACCTCGATCTCGATGCGCTGCGGATTGCGCGTCATGCGTTCGGCCATGCTGCCGACCACGCCGTCGAGCGTAGCCGAGAACAGCAGGGTCTGGCGCTTGGAAGACGTCGCGGCGACGATGGCGTCGATGTCCTCGGCGAAGCCCATGTCCAGCATGCGGTCGGCCTCATCGAGAATCAGCACCTCGACGTCCGACAGCTTGACCTTGCGCCGGTTGAGGTGGTCGAGCAGACGGCCGGGGGTGGCGACGACCACGTCGCACTGACGCTGCAGTTGCTTGAGCTGGGCGAACATCGGCGCGCCGCCGACCAGGCAGGCGGTGTTGAGCCAGCGCAGCGCCTTGCCGTAGGTCTGCACGGCCTTCTCCACCTGCAGCGCAAGCTCGCGGGTGGGGGTGAGCACGAGCACGCGCGGACCGCTGCCCGGAGCCGGGCGGCGATCGATGATCTTGTGCAGCGCGGGCAACGTGAAGGCCGCGGTCTTGCCGCTACCGGTGTGGCTGGACACCAGCAGATCGTGGCCCGCGATGGCTGCGGGAATGGCCTGCATCTGCACCGGCGTAGGGGTGGTGTAGCCGGTCTGCTCGACGGCCTTGAGGAGTTCTGCGGCAAGGCCGAGGGTCTGGAACGTCATCTGATACTTCCTGTTCATTGCGTGCCGGCCTCTTGAAGGCAAGAGGGACGGCGGGTCCGGGCCCATTGAGTGGGCCGCGAGGACATCGCGCCACAGCCTGCCGGGCTATGCCGAGGCAGGATGCGGAGTCGCTGGTATGGCGAACGCGATGGGCGTGGCCGGTCAAACCGACAATGTCGGAAAGACCGCGCATCGGCACCAACCGGTTGTCACGAGCCAGACGATCGGAAGAACGAATGAAATCGGCGGGAGGTCGGGGGCGATGGGGCTGTGGTTACAGTCCCTCGGGCCATGGAGTGGAGATTACCTGATCCCCTGTCCGTCGCGGATTGCGCCGGTGGCCCTGCTGCTGCATTGCACAACGACGCGGAGTATAACCGCCAATCGCTCGACTGTCTCTAGAAATCTTTGAAACAAAAGAAAAAGGCTGGGGAGGCACTGTCGCGCCTGCCCAGCCTGCGGGGGCTTGCGCCCCGGAAATACGGCTGCTGCTTACTTGTTGACCGCGGCCTTGAGGGTGGCGCCGGCAGTGAACTTGGGCACGCTCGACGCGGCGATCTCGATGGTGGCGCCGGTCTGCGGGTTGCGGCCGGTACGGGCGGCACGCTCGGAAACCTCGAAGGAACCGAAACCGGTGAAGGCAACCTTCTCGCCCTTGCCCAGCTGCTCGGCGATGATGTCGAGCACGGCGGACAGTGCACGGTCGGCTTGCGCGCGGGAAACATCCAGACGGTCGGCCAGAGCCTCGACGAATTCACCTTTGTTCATGCTTTTCCTCGATTGGTGTGAGTGTGATGTGGGATATCGCGATCTACGCCGCGGATTCTAGCACCGCCGCGGATTCTGGCGCATCCGGAGCGTGCAGGATGGATGCAGGTTCCTGCGGCCGCGTATCCGCGCCTGAGCCGATCACGCATGCCGCAGTGCACAATACAGCTGCCGTCCCGGGGCCAGTCGCGCTATGCTTGCAACTGAAGTCACAACAGAAAGACACCAAGCATGGAACAGCAGGACGCTGGCGACAGCGACGTCATCCACATCCGCGCGTCGCGCAATGCGAAGGGGCAGATTACCCGGGTTGCGGTGTCGCTGCCCCCGTGCGCCTGGATGGGGGCCACTGTCCTGGGGCTTACGCCCGAGCACGCCGCACAGCGCCTGCTCGACGAAGCCAGCCACAGCCCCCGAGCCCATGCCTGCGCCCTCAGCATGGCCTGTGCGGCCGCCCAAGGCAGGCCCGAGCCCGACGTGGACAGCCGCCTCGCCATCGAGCGCACGCTGGCCGCGGAGGCGGCCGACGCCCACCTGCGCCGGCTGCTGATCGAATGGCCCCCCTTGCTCGATTTCGAGCCGCGCCACAGCCGCTTCGCGGAGTTCCACCGCCGCCTGACGCTCGACCCGCATACCGACGGCCCGGCGGCGTTCGCGCTGGGCGGCGAACTGCTCGACCTTGTCGCACGCGAAATGCTGGCCGGCTTCTTCAACCAGATCCGCATGCCGCATGGCATCGGCGAATTCCTCGAGCGCCTGCAGGCCGGCGGCAGCCTGGGCGCGGTGCTCAGCGAACTGATTGCCCTCGGCCCATCGGGCGCACCAGTTCCCAAGCCCGTGTCCATGCTGGGTACGCTGAGCGCGGCGGCATGGGTGGGGACGGTCGGCGCGTGGCCCGATGCCAGCTTCGTGCGCCAGCCGGAGTACGCCGGCGAGCCTGCGGAGACCAGCCCGCTCGCGCGCCACGCCGCATCCGCGCTGGTGCGCGTCTTGCTGGAACGCGGCCATCGCGTATCGGCCCGCCTGTTCGCCAAGGCGATCGACGTCGGCGACTGCGCGAGCCGCATGCGCTACCCACTCGATGAAGAGGTCGCACCGCTGGCGGATGCCACTCAGGTCGCCCCGGGTGTCGGCATGGCGCGGGTGGACACCGCGCGTGGCGTGCTGCTGTGCTGGGTAAGACTCGAGGAAGATCGGATTGCCGATTGCGCGATCGTTCCTGCCGGCGCGTGGAACTTCCACCCGGATGGCGCATTCTGCCGCGAGGCGACCTGCCCGAGCGCCGGCAACGAGGATCACGACGCAGCCCTGCTGCGCCTGTCCCTGCTCGCGCTGGCCTTCGACCCCTCGCTACCTCATCGCGTCGAACTCGTTGACGAGCGCCGCCCACGCAAGGGCAGTCCGGCGCGCTGAAGCGCGTCCGCGCGCTTCAGTCCGCGAGGCGACGGTAGGCACCGCCGAAGTACACCAGCGGCTTGCGCTCCTCGCGGTCGAAGCTGAGCACCTCGCTGATGAAGACGAGATGGTCGCCGCCCTCGTAACGCTGAGTGTTGCGGCATTCGAAGCGCGCGCAGCACCCCTTGAGCAAGGGGACGCCGCCAACGCCGGTCTCGAAGTCGAGGCCGGCGAACTTGTCGTCAAGGCGGCTGGCGAAACGCTGCGAGAGTTCGACCTGGTCCTCGGCAAGAACGTTGATCGCGTAGTATTCGCAAGCCTCGAAAAGCCCACGGCTTGGCAGGTCGTTCGACAGGCTCCACACGATCAGCGGCGGGTCGAGCGACACCGAATTGAAGGAATTGACGGTCAGTCCGATCGGCTCACCCGCCGGGGTACGCGTCGTCACCACGGTAATGCCGGTGGCGAACATGCCGAGCGCGTTGCGGAAGCGGCGCGGGAAGTCGACGCCGGAAAATTGCTGTTGGGTCATGGGAGAAGGTTGGCACGGTCGACCCGCGCTCTGCTGCATTGCGAAAGAAGCGCGGATTATCGCTGCGCCGGCCGACAACGTCGACACCGCAACTGCCCCGATGCGAGAAAAACACACGGAAAAACCGCTACATGAGTGAATTTGCCACCCGCCTCACTGCCTGGCAGCGCGAGCACGGCCGCCATGACCTGCCCTGGCAGGGCGGCACCGACCCCTACCGGATCTGGTTGTCCGAGATCATGCTGCAACAGACCCAGGTTGAAACGGTGATCCCCTACTACCAGCGCTTCCTGGCCCGCTTCCCCGACGTCACGGCGCTGGCCGCCGCCCCGGTCGAGGACGTGATGACGCTGTGGAGCGGGCTCGGCTACTACGCACGGGCGCGCAACCTGCATCGTGCAGCGCAGCGCATCATGAGCGATCATGGCGGGCGCTTTCCCACCACCGCAGCCGAGATCTCCACCCTGCCCGGTGTCGGCCGCTCCACTGCTGCGGCGATCGCGGCTTTCGCCTTCGGCGAACGCGGTGCGATCCTCGACGGCAACGTCAAGCGCGTGCTGAGCCGCATTTTCGGCGTGGACGGTTTCCCCGGGGAGAAGGCGGTCGAAAACCGGCTGTGGACGCTCGCGGAATCACTGCTGCCCGAGCGCGACATCGGCCGCTACATCCAGGCCCAGATGGACCTGGGCGCGACCCTGTGCACGCGCGCACGACCGGCCTGTGTGCGCTGCCCGTTCCAGGACGACTGCGTCGCTTATCGCGATGGTCGCATCGCCGAACTACCGACTCCACGCCCGCGCAAGACCGTACCACGGCGCAGCGCACGCTACGCGGTCGTGGTGCGCGACGCTTGTGTCCTGCTCGAACGCCGTCCACCGGCGGGGATCTGGGGTGGGTTGCTGGCCTTGCCGGAAATTCCCGAGCACAGCACGGACGTCCTCGCCTGGGCGTACGAGCGCTTTGGCCTGCGCTGCACCCCGGGTGACGGGCTGGCGCCGCTCAGCCACGCCTTCACCCATTTCGTACTCGAGCTCCAGCCCGTGGTGCTGCACGCCGAGCCCGCAGCGCCCCCCACCATGGCCGGCGAGGCCGGCACGATGAGCTGGCAGGCGCTTGGCGAGCTCGATGCTGCAGCATTGCCGACGCCGGTAAGGCGCATCCTCGACGCACTGACGGCGCCGGATCTGTTCGCGAACTGATCGCAGCGCCGCATCAGCGGCACCCGCTCCCGTTCAGGCAAGGTTTGGCAGCAATCCGTGCTCACGCAGGAACTGCTGCAGGATTTCCAGGCGACTGAGCGGGTCGTCGAGTTCGAGCAGCTTCTGCTTGGCCAGCAGCGGGATGGGCAGCAACTCGGTGTAGCGCGCGCCCACCCAGCCTGCATCTTCGAAATGGTGAGGCGGCGGCAGGCGCTCGCCCAGTTCGGCGACGACCGTACGCAGCAAGGGCAGCATGTCGGCCTGGGCATCGGGCACCGGCTGCGCGGGAGGCTCCTCGAGCCAGCGCACACTGGCCACAAGCAGGCCGTCGCGCTCCACCTCGTGATCCTCGATGCGAAAGCGCGCACCACCGCGCGCAAGCAGGTTGAGCACCCCGGCCTGCGCCATATCCCACTGCTCGATGCGCGCCTCCGTTCCCACCGGATGCGGCACCGCCGCCTCGCCCACCTCCTCACCGACTGCGATGAGGCAGACGCCAAAGCTGGTGCTTTCACGCATGCAGCGCGTGACCATGTCCATGTAACGCGGCTCGAACACGCGCAAGGGCAGCACGCCGCCGGGCAAGAGTACGGTCTTGAGCGGGAACAACGGCAGCCGGACGGGCTCGTTCATGTTGCGCCTCCTTACGGGCCGGCCTTGATGGCAACCCGGGTCGTGATTCAGCCCTGGTCAGCCCCGCCATCATGGTGCTGCAGGCGATCCTCTCCCCAGCGCGCCATCAATGCATGCGGCACGCCGAGCTGATCGAGGATGCGCGCAACGACGAAATCAACCAGGTCCTGAACAGTCTGCGGATGATGGTAGAAGCCGGGGTTGGGGGGCAGGATGCAGACGCCGATGCGGGCGAGCTTGAGCATGTTTTCGAGATGAATCGCCGAGTACGGCGTTTCACGCGGCACCAGCACCAGCTTGCGGCCTTCCTTGATGACGACGTCGGCAGCACGCTCGATCAGGTTCTGGCTGAGCCCCCCCGCGACCGCGGCCAGCGTGGCCATCGTGCACGGGCACACGACCATGGCATCGGGCGGATTGGACCCGGACGCTGGCGGCGCGAACCATTCTTCGCGGCCGAACACCCGCAAGGCGCCGGACTCGGCACCAAACCGGGCGCACAATTCGGCCTCGACCTCGGCCGCGCGCGCCGGCAGGCTCCAACCCATCTCCTGGCGGGCGACGATCTGCGCCACCTGCGAATACAGCAACCACACACGGCAGCCGGCCTGCAGCAGGCACTCGACCAGGCGCAGGCCATAGGGCATGCCGGAAGCGCCGGTAAAGGCGACGGTGATCGTGCGGGGCGTATTCATCGATACTGGCGGGAGTGAGCGGACGCCCCCAAGCGTACCCCATTCGCACGTCAGCGTGGCGCGTGCGAACTTCCGTAGGAGCGGCGCAAGCCGCGAGCTTCCTGGATATCGACCAGGCCACGTCACCTTCAACCCCTCGCGGCTGACGCCGCTCCTACCGGGATAATCGGCCCCGACAGGCTGCCGTAGGAGCGGCGCAAGCCGCGAGCTTCCTGGATATCGACCAGGCCATGTCGCCTTCAACCCCTCGCGGCTAACGCCGCTCCTACCGGGGCGATCGGCCCCGACAGGCTACCGTAGGAGCGGCGCAAGCCGCGAGCTTCCTGGATATCGACCAGGCCATGTCGCCTTCAACCCTCACCGCGGGCACCACTTACTCCAGGTAATCGCTGATCAGCACCCAGCGCCCGTCGCGGATCTGCGCCAGGCGGCCGTGACGATTGCCGAGATGGTCCTCGGGCGTGAAGCGGTAACTCGGGCTGCCGAAATAGTCGCGGGAAAACTGCATGCGCTCGAGGGTGCGCGCAAAGGCCTCCTGCGTCAGCTCGGGGCCGGTGGCCTCGGCGGTGCGCACGAAGAGGTCGGCCAGGGTGTAGCCCATCACGCTCCAAACATTGGGTTCGGCCTTGAAGCGCGCGCGGTAGCGCTCGACCCAGGCGGCGAGCTGGCTGTTGGCGCCTTCGACATAGGGATGGGGCAGCACCGACACGCCATACAGGCCCTCGACCGCCGCACCGCCCAGTTCGTGAGTCTGCGCCGAGTAGCCCGAGGCCGTCACCAGCATGTCCACCTCCCAACCGATCTTGCGCGCTTCGGCCATTGCCGCCACCGTCTCGCGCACCACGGTGGCGAGAACGACGAGATCACAGCGTGCGGCACGCAAGCGTGCAATCTGGCTCGACAGATCGGTGGCGCCGCGCTTGTAGCTGGTGCGCTCGACCAGTTCGCGGTCGAGCCGGGCGAGCGCGGCCTCGACCCCCTTCATCACTTCCAGGCCGTAGTCGTCGTCCTGATAGAGAAGGCAGGTGCGCGCATAGCCGCGCTGCTCGACCATGTGGCGGGTGGCCGCCTCCATGTAGTCGAAGTAGGGCGCGAAGTTCTGGAACTTGAGCGGGTGCAGCGGCTCGTAGGTCGCGCGGTGGGGCGAGAACGGGAACAGGTGCAGGCGGCCGGCATCGACGATGATCGGCATGGTCGCCATCACTACCGGCGTGCCCATGTTGGCGATGAAGGCAAAGGCCTGGTCGCGCTGCACCAGCTTGCGCGCGGCAAGCACGGCGCGTTTGGGATCGTAGCCCGCATCCTCCACGACCAGGCGGATCCGGCGGCCATGGACGCCACCGCCGGCATTGACCTCGTCGAAGCGCATCAGCATGCCGTCGCGCACGGGCACGCCGAGCATCGCGATCGGACCAGAGAGGTCCGAAACAGTGCCGACGACGATCTCCTTGGCATTCACACCGGGCGCTGCCGATACCGGCGCGCTGAGGGCAAGGCAGGACAGTGCGGCGAGCGCGAAGGAACGCAGGGTCTTCAAGATGCGGGTCTCCGGTGGGTGGCCAGGCCGTGCCGCCACGCCAACACTGCCGGGCGGCGAACAAGCCATGTTCGACTGCGCCGATTCTCTGGCGATGCAGAACGGGCGTCAATTGCGGCATCTACTCGAGTTTACGGCCTGGCGCCCGCAATGCCGGACGGACGCAGCAGGACCACGGCCACGATCACCGCCCCGAACAGCACCAGCTCCAGGCCGGCGGCCCGCGCCCAGTCGCCGGGCAGGTGGTCGCGCAGCACGGCGATCAGCTGCGGGATGGCGACGATGACCAAGGCCCCCCAGAGTGCCCCGCCAAGACGGCGGGCGCCGCCGATGAAGGCCAGCATCAGGAGTTCGAAGGAGAACACCAGGCCGAACTGCTCCGGGCTGATGAAACCGATCCAGTGCGCATAGAGGGCGCCCGCCAGGCCCGACAGTGCCCCGCCAACGACGAAGGCCTGCATCTTGGCCGCGGCCGGCGACACGCCGCAGGCTGCAGCGGCCACCTCGTCGTCGCGTACCGCGCGCCAGGCACGGCCATGGCGCGAATCCACCAGGCGCGCGCACAGCAGCAGCGCTGCGGCCAGCGCCCCCAGGCTCACCAGCGCCTGCGCCAGGGTGGCGTCTGCGCGCCAGCCGAACACCGAGAAGCCCGCAACCGCCATGCCGGCCGCACCCTGTGTCACCGAGTCCCAGCGCGCCAGCACCTCCTCCACGATGAGGGCGAAGGCCAGCGTGCTCATGCCGAAGTACAGTCCGCCGAGCCGGCGCGCGGGCAAGCTGGCGAGCGCACCACCGAGCGCACCGGCGGCAATGGCAAGAGGCATCGCCAGCAGCGGCGCCAGGCCATGCCCGACCAGCACTGCCTGAACATAGGCGCCAAGCGCAACCAAGGCCGCCTGCCCGAGTGCGATCTGCCCCGCCTGACCAACGACGATGACCACGCCCAGCCCGGCGATCGCATAGGTGATGACGAGGGTCGCCTTGCCCAGGGCGTAGTCCGCCCCCATGGCAGGCACTGCCAGGGCGAGGATCAGCGCCCACGGCCACAGATGGCGCCAGGCCGTGCGCAGGCCGCTCACCGGCCGCCCCCGCGGCGCAGCCCTGCCCCCAGGCCGTTGGGAAACAGCAGCAGCGCGCTCATCAGCAACGCGTAGGGGACAACATCCTTCGCCCCTTCGGGCAGCAGAAGGCCGGCCACGGCCTCGGCGACGCCAAGGAAGATGCCCGCGAGCAAGGCCCCGGGCAGGCTGGTGAGCCCGCCCAGCACCGCCGCGGGGAACGCCTTCAAGGCGATCAGGCCCATATTGAGGTGGATGAAGGTGACCGGCGCAAGCAGCAGCCCGGCCACCGCTGCCAGCGCGGCACCCAGCGACCACGCCAGCGTGTGCATGCGTGCGACCGGCACCCCCATGAGAGCGGCGACACGCGCATCCTCGGAGCAGGCGCGCAGCGCAAGGCCGGCACGGGTATAGCGGAAGAAGGCCGCGAGCGCCGCCGCAAGCACCACGGTGGCCACCACCACCCACACATGGCTTGCAGCCAGCACCAGGGGGCCGATGGCGTAGGTATCGGCGGCGAAAGGCAGGCGGTGTACCTCCTGCGCCGCCGCCGGCAGCGAGGCCACGCTGCCGCGCATCATCATACCCAGGCCAAAAGTCAGCAGCACCGCCACCAGGTGCGGCTGACCAATCGCACGACGCAACACGGTACGCTCGAGCCCGGCACCGAGCACACCGACGAACGCCACCGCCAGCGCCGCGGCCAGCCACAGCGGCCATCCGGCCCCCAGATGCAGGCCAAGTGCGGCAAAGGCCCCGACCATGAGCAGATCGCCCTGCATGAAGCTCACCGTTTCGGTGGCCTTGTAGATCAGGACGAAGGACAACGCGACCAGGCCGTATACACAGCCGATCGCGATGCCGCTGGTGAGGACCTGGATGAAGGCGAGCATGATGGGGGCGAAGCATAGCCGATCAACGACTCGCGACGCCCC
This sequence comes from Thauera sp. 28, assembly GCF_000310145.2. GTDB lineage: Bacteria > Pseudomonadota > Gammaproteobacteria > Burkholderiales > Rhodocyclaceae > Thauera > Thauera mechernichensis. The sequence goes on along the minus strand of NZ_AMXA01000033.1, from coordinate 3,275 downwards.
GTCGCACACAAGCACCGCAGGGGCAGGCGGTCGGACCCCGAAAGGCTCGCGGCGGGTGGCTTTGCTGTAGGAGCGGCGCCAGCCGCGAGCTTTTCGGGGCTTGCGACACGCCCCGTCGCCTTCAAACCCTTGCGGCTGGCGCCGCTCCTGCGGGGTGAGCCTAGGGCTCGGCCAGCTGGCTCAGCCCAGGAACTGGTCGTACACACCTTGGCGCCACAGCAAGATGGCGACCGCGATGACCAGCAACAGGAACATCCAGGTTCCCCAGGGGCGCTGTTTCTCGGCGTAGGGGTCGGACAGCGAGCGCGCGGCCCCAGGCGGCAGCGCAGCGACCCCGGTCAGCGCGGCACCGAAGGGGATGTTGATGCGCGCACGCGTGTTGACCGCCCAACCGTTGGCGTCGAGCAGCGGTCCGAGGTTGCGCTGGCGCAGCTTCAGCCAGGCCATCAGCATCGACGGCCCGGAGATCAGCAATACGATGCCGACCACGACCAGAGGCATCTGCCACGCCGGCAGCGACAGAAAGCCCGACACCACGGCGGCCAGCGCGGTCCCCAGCGCACCGAGGGCGAGGCCGATGGCGGCGAAGATACCGGCGAACTTGGCGATGTCGAAGGCCTGGGCCGGTGCAGCCGGAGCGGCCGCTGGCGCCTCGACCTTCGCGCCGGCATCGGCGACGCCGGCTGCAGCGCGCTCCTCGACCGCCTTGTCGCGCGAGGCGGCGAACTTCTGGATCTGTTCGCCGATCATGCGTGCAACACGCTTGTAAGGCGACCAGAAGGCCTGGCGCACGCTGATCGGCGCCTCGACCACCTGGACCACACTGGCGTTCCAGTCGCGCCCCTGGCGGTCGTAGAACACGCCGTTGCGGCCAGGCACCATCATCTCGTCGGCATCGCCGCCGGTCATCGCCGCCACGATGGTCATCGGCGCCTCGCCCTGGCGGGCGCAGTTGCAATACACCAGGTAGGTGCCCGAAAGCGGCGCCAGCGCACTGTGCCGCCCCATGTCGGCCACGCGCAGGCACAGGTCGCAGCTGCGCTGGTCGAGGTAAAGCGTGCCGGCCTGGAAAATGGCCTTGGCTTGCGCGCCATAGAAGTCGCTGAGGGTGACGAAGTTGCGCAGCAGCGTGACCAGGTCGCGCTGGTAGCGGACAAGGCGCTCGAGCGCATCGACCTGAGCAGCAGCGGTCTCGGCCCTCAGGTCCTGCTCGATCAGGGCGAGCAGATCGGCCTGTACGCTACCGCCGAGCAGCGCACGCAGTTCGTCAACCGGGATCGCCACCACCGGACTCGCCGGCTGCGCCGCCTGCCAATCGCGCCAGGCCGCGAAGCGGGCGGCGAGGTCCTGCCATTCGGCCTGCGACAGCGCATCGCGATCACCCAGAATCGGCGCGACCACCTGCTCACGCAGCGCCGCGATACGCGCCTCCCAGGCCGGATTCAAGCCCGCGGCGAGCGGCAGCGCACGTCCAGGCTCGACACGGGCAAGCGGCAGGGCCGCCACACCGTCGCTGCCTGCAGCCAGCACCTGCTCGGCAAGGCCCTGGTATACGCTGTCCGCGGGGTTCAGCGCGTCCGCCGCACGCGCGTCGAAAGCGGCCAGGCGGCAGCGCGTGAAGAAGTCCCCCACCTTGTCGGCGACCGCATCGAACACGGCAGCAGCAGCGGCCGTCCCCGCGCCCAGCGGCAGGATCTGCGCCGGGTCGGCCTCGGCCAGCGCCTGCCAGTCGGACACCGCCTGCGCAGCGGCAAAGAAGGTCTCGACCTTGCCGGCGTCAACGCCAGGGGTGCCGCTGCGGTCATCGATTGCGCCGAAGCAGTCGATGATGTGGCCGATTGCTTTCACGACCCCGGCATCGGTGGTGAGTCCGGCCGGCACCACGCCGTCACCATTGAAATGGTCGGGCGCGAACAGCCGGGTGGTGTCGGCGAGGTCCTCCACCGAGATCGACTCGGCATCGGATTTATCGACATAGGCGAGCACCTTGCGTGCGGTGGCGAGCAGGCGAGCACCCTCGGGGTGCTCGCCATCGATCGCCGCCAGCGGCAGGGCAGCGGGAGCGCGAAAGAGAACCTCGGGTTCCTTGAGCACCGCACATACCCAGCGCACCGCGGCAACGATCTCGGGCGCGCGGATGCGCCCGTCGCCATCGGCATCGAGCAATTGCAGCGTGCGGGTGTCGAACTCCAGCCCTGAGGTCGGGCACGCGAGCACCGACCACAGCTTCTGATCGAGCTCGCCGAGGTGGCGCAGGTCGTCCGCGGTCTCGATGCGGACCTGGTCGAAGCCGCCGGACCGGAAGAAACGCCACTGGTAGGGCTTCTTGTTGTCGCCTTGAGTGCTCATCGAATGCTCCCTGAAATGTTCTTGTTTCCAGCCCTCGCGCAGGACTGGACTTCACGCGGGATATTGCGCCGGAATGCAGGCGAGAACAATCGCGCGCGGGAGCGATCCGCAACACCGGCGGCATCAGCCCGCCCGCAGCGGGCAGCCGCTCAGCCGTAGGCGCCGACGAAGGGGTTGCTGTCGCGCTCCTCGCCAAAGGTCGAGGTAGGGCCATGGCCGGGGATGAAGGTGATGTCGTCGCCGAGCGGGAAGAGCTTGTCGCGGATCGAACGAATCAGCGTCTGGTGGTCGCCACGCGGGAAGTCGGTGCGCCCGATCGAGCCTGCGAACAAGACATCGCCGACGATCGCCAGGCGCGCGCCCTCATGCACGAACACGACATGGCCCGGCGTGTGCCCCGGGGCATGGATGACCTTGAAGGACTCCTCGCCGACCGTCACCGTGTCGCCGTCCTCGAGCCAGCGCTCGGGCTCGAAGGTCTCGACATCGGGGAAGCCGAACATCTTGCTCTGCTGCGGCATGCCCTCGATCCAGAAGCGGTCCTCGGCCTGCGGGCCTTCGACCGGCACACCAAGCTTGCGCGCCAGCTGCGCGGTGCCGCCAGCATGGTCGATATGACCATGGGTGATGAGGATCTTCTCGACGCTCACGCCGAGCTTGGCGACAGCCGCCAGGATGCGGTCGATGTCGCCCCCCGGATCGACGACCGCGGCCTTTTTCGTCTTCTCGCACCACAGGATGCTGCAGTTCTGCTGGAAGGGGGTGACGGGGACGATGGTGGCCTGGATCATGGGCGGTGGGCTCCTGTTTGCGTGTTCGTCCGCCAGTTTAGCCGATGAAAGGCTCGCGGCTTGCGCCGCTCCTACAGCACCGCGCACACGCCTCCCGCCCCCCTGTGTGAGCGGCGCCAGCCGCTAGCCATGCCT
>NZ_AMXA01000032.1 GCF_000310145.2 Thauera sp. 28 | reverse complement strand
GAAACCGCTGCAGCGCTGAAGAGGTGCGCATTATAGACACCCAATCCATACCGTCAAGAAAAATAACGATCAAGGTTTTAAATGGATGCATGCAGCCGAACTTCAGCAAGGTAGCGAGCCTGGGCATCCAATCGCGACCGGCGCCGCTCAGTCGATGCCTGCTCGAACACCAAGGGCGGATGACTATCAGCCAACCTGAAACACTTGCAGCCGGTAACCTCGAGCGTCACCAAACGGCGAGGGCTGCTCCCCAAGCAAGCGTAGTTTGAGCACCCCCCCACCGTGCTTCATGAACACGGTCTCCGTGCCCACCGCCTCTTCCGGCCCCAGCAGCAGGCGCACAGCCTCCCCGCGCGCAGGCTGATCGCACAGCAGCGCCTCAATTGAGAGCCGACCATCATCCAGTACAACCAGCACCGGATGACGTGACACCAGCTCAAGTCCGAGGCGGGCATGATCGGGCCACATCTGAAGGCGCCTGACGACGGCGAGTTGCCAGCCCTCGCCATCGGTGAAGCGGACTCCAAGCAACTCACCGACGTCAGGCCAAGCACCAGAGGGGTCGCTTGCAGCCCTTATCTGCAGGCCGCTCCGACTGAGGTCGCAGACCCGCCAGACTCTCGCGAGCTGCCGCACCTCACCAGCAAGCACCTGACGCAACTCCATCAGTCCGCGTGTGATCTCCACCGTAGCATCCTGCGCATAACGCTTGCGCAAGCGAACCGGGGGCGTCCTGGACCACTGATTGCGCAGCCTCCTTACGGCCTCCAGCATCAGCTCACGGGGAAGCTTGCCAAAAACGAGCGGCACGTTACCTTCAGCGAGCTGCCGCTCGAAACCAACCAGCAGCTCGTCGGCCCCCCAGGGAGCAAAGCACAGCTGACTGACAGCGCCAGTCGAATACCGCCGCTGCGGTGCGCCCCCGGCACCGAGGTCTATCACGTACTGGGGCGCCCCCGATACGGCAGAGCCAAGAGACAGAAAAGGTACGCAGGTATCGACGAGATGGACCATGGCGAGCGCTCGATCCAGCTCCAGCTGATCAAGACCAACGCTGTGATAGGCAACAGCACGCAGAAACTCTCGCGCCACCCCGGGCACGTCGCCCACGATCAGGCCTGCGTCCGCGCTGACGGTTTCAACGAGCAAGCCTGACAGGCGCTGCCAGAGCACCTCGTCCGGACTGAAGCGATCGCAGGCCGACCACTTGATGGCCTCTACGAGACTGCCGGCAAGACGCAGACGAACGGTTCCGTTCCCCGCCGCTGCCAACGCCTCCGGTGATATGCACCAGTAGGCATCGCAGACAGCCATTGATGCGTCACGAACACCGGCAAGCCACCGCCCCCACCAATTTGCACCGCGACTCGGGTCGCGCTCGACACCACGCGCCACCGAGAGCGGCGCTGCGCGCTCGATAGCCGTACGCAACGCATCGTCAAAGGCGGATGCCACCGAGAAGCCGGCGGCCTCGGCTCGCGGACTACCAGGCTTGTAGAGGGCACGCAGGGTGGCTGTGGCTGCCTCCAGCCCAGCGACAGGATTACCTCCACCCGCCAACACCCCGGCAGGCGTGAAATCGAGCGTCGCTGCCATATTATCCACCCCTGCCCCCCAGATCGCGGCGGCTCGTACGCGGACAGCCTCCGGCTTCGCGCAAGTCGGACCTGCGCATATTTCATATAGTCGAGCTTAGCACAATGTTCGCCCTGCACGCCGCTCGGCGCCTGGGCTTGCGCCCCGTCGCCAGGGCATCCGCACGCCGCGCGCGGGAGGCCCTATCATCACTCCGCCGTAGGCCCACCGGGACACACCGACACGGATCGCTGGCGACGTTTTCATTGCGGGCTAAAATCACGCTTTTACACGAGATGAAGCGATGCAACAGTACCTGGATCTGATGCGGCATGTGCTCGAGCACGGTGATGCAAAAACTGACCGCACTGGGACAGGCACCCTGTCCGTGTTCGGTTGGCAGATGCGATTTGATCTGCGCGCCGGCTTTCCATTGGTCACGACCAAGAAGCTCCATACGCGCTCGATCATTCACGAACTGCTGTGGTTCCTGCAAGGCGATACCAACATTCGCTACCTGAAGGAGAATGGGGTGTCGATCTGGGACGAGTGGGCAGCGCCCGATGGTGAGCTTGGCCCGGTGTACGGCAAGCAATGGCGCCGGTGGGAGACAGCCGACGGTCGCAGCATCGACCAGATCGCCCGTCTGGTAGAGGGCATCCGGCGCAACCCCGACTCCCGCCGCCACATCGTGTCCGCGTGGAACCCAGGCGAGGTCGACAACATGGCACTGCCGCCCTGCCACGCCCTTTTTCAGTTCTACGTCGCGAACGGCAAACTGTCTTGCCAGTTGTATCAGCGCAGTGCGGACATCTTCCTCGGCGTGCCCTTCAATATTGCTTCCTACGCCTTGCTGACCCACATGGTTGCACAGGCGTGCGAACTCGAAGTCGCCGATTTTGTCTGGACGGGTGGAGATTGCCATCTCTACATGAATCACCTCGAACAGGCTCGCGAGCAGCTCAGCCGCACGCCGCGCGCCTTGCCGCGGCTCGTACTCAACCCGCAGGTGAAAGACATCCTGGCGTTCCGCTTCGAGGACTTCGCCCTCGATGGTTACGACCCCCACCCGCACATCAAGGCCCCTGTTGCCATATGAATGACAATACCCCCGAGATCGTGATCGTCGCAGCAGTCGCCCGCAACGGGGTGATCGGGCGCGACAACGGACTGCCCTGGCGCCTCAAGGCTGACCTGCAGCATTTCCGCACCCTGACCATGGGACACCCCATCCTGATGGGCCGCAACACGTGGACGTCCCTGGGACGCCCGCTGCCCGGACGGCGCAACATGGTGGTCACCCGCGACCCCGCGTTCACCGCGGACGGCGCCGAAGTCTTCCATGACCCTCAAGCCGCCATTGCAGCCGCAGCCGGCGCCAGCACCTTGTTCGTGATTGGTGGCGCTCAGCTCTACAACACCCTGCTCAGGCAGGCCGACCGCATGGTGTTGACCGAGGTGTGGGCAGACGTTGACGGCGACGCGCACTTCCCGATGCTGGACCGCTCGCAGTTCATCGAACTGCGTCGCGACGCACGCACGGCCGATACCGACAACGAGTACGACTTCGACTTCGTCGAATACCAGCGCTGCTGAGCCCGCGAAGAAAATGAAAAAGGGCCGCTCAGCGGCCCTTTTTCACGTGTTGCGGCTACGAGCGCGCTCAGTCGGCAACGCAGTCGACGTGGTAGCGCCCATCTTCGCCCTTCACGAGACCATGGATATCAGTCTCAAAGCCAGGGAAGCGGGCATTGAAATCGCGCGCGAACTTGAGGTAGCGCACAATCGTGGCGTTGAAGCGCTCGCCCGGGATGAGCAGCGGAATACCCGGCGGATAAGGGGTTACCAGCATCGCGGTGACCCGACCCTCGAGCTCGTCCAGAGCCACGCGCTCGATCTCACGGTGAGCCATCTTCGCAAAGGCATTGGCAGGCTTCATTGCCGGCACCATGTCCGACAAGTACATCTCCGTGGTCAGGCGCGCGACATCATGCGCCTTGTAGAAGCTGTGGATCTGGTCGCAGAGATCCTTCAGGCCCACGCGCTCGTAGCGCGGGTGCTTGGCGATGAACTCGGGCATCACCCGCCATAGCGGCTGGTTGCGGTCGTAGTCGTCCTTGAACTGCTGCAACTCCGTCACCATGGTGTTCCAGCGGCCCTTGGTGATACCGATGGTGAACATGATGAAGAAGGAATAGAGCCCGGTCTTCTCGACAATGATGCCGTGCTCGGCGAGATACTTGGTGACGATCGCCGCCGGAATGCCCGTATGCTCGGCGAAGTCTCCGTCCATGTTGAGGCCCGGCGTGATGATCGTGGCCTTGATCGGGTCAAGGATGTTGAAGCCATCGGCCAGGTCTCCGAAACCATGCCAGCGCTCGCCCGCCTTAAGGGTCCAGTCTTCACGCGTACCGATACCCTCTTCGGCCAGGAACTCCGGCCCCCACACCTTGAACCACCAGTCGTCATCGCCGAACTCGGCGTCGACCTTGCGCATTGCGCGGCGGAACTCGACAGCCTCCGACAGCGACTCATTGACCAGCGCCGGCCCGCCAGGCGCCTCCATCATCGCCGCAGCGACGTCGCAGGAGGCGATGATCGCGTACTGTGGCGAGGTCGAGGTATGCATCAGGTAGGCCTCGTTGAAGATGTCGCGATCGAGCTTGCGCGTCTGCGAGTCCTGCACCAGGATCTGCGAGGCCTGGCTCAGGCCGGCCAGCAGCTTGTGCGTGGATTGGGTCGAGAACACCATCGACTCGCGGCAGCGCGGACGATCGGCGCCGATGGCGTGGTAATCGCCGTAGAAATCGTGGAACGCCGCATGGGGCAGCCAGGCTTCGTCGAAGTGCAGCGTATCGATCTCGCCGTCGAGCATGTCCTTGATCGTCTCGACGTTGTACACCACGCCGTCATAGGTCGACTGGGTGATGGTGAGGATACGCGGCTTCTTGCTCTTGGCTTCACGTGCGAAAGGGTTCGCCTCGATCTTCTTCTGGATATTCTCGACCGAGAACTCCTCGAGCGGAATCGGTCCGATGATGCCGTAATGGTTGCGCGTCGGCGTCAGGAACACCGGTACCGCGCCGGTCATGATGATCGAGTGGAGGATGGACTTGTGGCAGTTGCGGTCCACCACGACGATGTCACCGGGCGCGACCGTGGTGTGCCACACCATCTTGTTCGAGGTCGATGTGCCGTTGGTGACGAAGTACAGGTGATCGCAGTTGAAGATGCGCGCCGCGTTGCGCTCCGAGGCCGCCACCGGGCCGGTGTGGTCGAGCAGTTGGCCGAGTTCGTCGACCGCATTGCACACGTCCGCGCGCAGCATGTTCTCACCGAAGAACTGGTGGAACATCTGCCCCACCGGGCTCTTGAGGAAGGCGACGCCGCCCGAGTGCCCCGGGCAGTGCCATGAATACGAGCTGTCGGCCGCGTAGTGCGTGAGCGCACGGAAGAACGGCGGTGCCAGCGAATCGAGGTAGTTCTTCGCCTCGCGCACCACATAGCGAGCGATGAACTCCGGCGTATCTTCGAACATGTGGATGAAGCCGTGCATCTCGCGCAGTACATCGTTGGGGATGTGCCGCGTGGTGCGCGTCTCGCCGTGCAGGAAGATCGGGATGTCCGCATTGCGGAAGCGAATCTCGACCACGAATGCGCGCAGATCGGCAATCGCCTTGGCCGAGGCCTCGGGCGACGAGAACTCCTCGTCGTCGATCGACAGAATGAACGTCGATCCGCGGCTCTGCTGCTGGGCAAACGAAGTCAGGTCGCCGTAGCTGGTGACGCCCAGCACCTCCATGCCCTCGTCCTCGATCGCCTTGGCAAGCGCGCGGATCCCCAGTCCGGACGTATTCTCCGAGCGGAAATCCTCGTCGATGATGATGATGGGGAAATGGAATTTCATCCTGGTCCTCTCCAGCGGGGTCCTTGCGGGACGGACAAAACAGGCAATTTACTCGTCGAGCGTTGCCTGCACGTTACCGAAAGTGGTTCGAAAAAGCACAAGGGGCCGTCAGGCGGCCCCGTTCATGCAGTGGTGGCACACGCCAGCGCTCAGATCTTGGGCAGGGTCACGCCAGTCTGTCCGAGGTACTTGCCACCCCGGTCCTTGTAGGACGTTTCACACACGTCGTCCGACTCGAAGAAGAGCATCTGCGCAACGCCTTCGTTGGCGTAGATCTTGGCCGGCAGCGGCGTGGTATTGGAGAACTCGAGCGTCACATGGCCCTCCCACTCCGGTTCGAGCGGGGTGACGTTGACGATGATGCCGCAGCGCGCGTAGGTGCTCTTGCCCAGGCACACCGTCAGCACGCTGCGCGGAATGCGGAAGTACTCGACCGTACGCGCCAGCGCAAAGGAATTCGGCGGGATGATGCATACGTCGCCAGTGAAATCGACGAAGTTGCGCGCGTCGAAATCCTTCGGATCGACGATGGTCGAGTTGATGTTGGTGAAGATCTTGAATTCGTTGGCCACGCGCACGTCGTAGCCATAGCTTGACGTGCCGTAGGAGACGATGCGGCCGCTGTCGTTGCTACGCACCAACTCCGGCGCGAACGGCTCGATCATGCCGGCCTCGTCGGCCATGCGGCGGATCCACTTGTCGGACTTGATGGACATCGGCGCGTTTCCAGTGCGGCCCCGGGGGCCGGTTTCAAAGCGCGTGAGTGTAGGGCAAGCGCGCGCCGCAGGAAAGGGCATCGCGCGCGAGCTGCCCTCCTGCAGCATCCCGCACGCCCGGCCCGTGAACTCAGCTGTTCTTGACCACGATGTTAGGGAACTTGTGGGTCATGTCCTTGGCCTTCTCTGCAATACGCACCGCGACCTTGCGCGCGATCTGCTTGTAGAGCGCAGCAATGCGGCCGTCCGGATCGGCCACCACGGTGGGGGCCCCGCTATCGGCCTCGGAGCGGATCTGGATGTCGAGCGGCAAGGCGCCAAGGAAGGGGGTGTCGAAATCGGCACACATCTTCTCGCCCCCGCCCTGCCCGAAGATGTGCTCCTCGTGGCCGCACTTCGAACAGATGTGGATGCTCATGTTCTCGACCACGCCGAGGATGGGCACCCCCACCTTCTCGAACATCTTCACCCCCTTGCGTGCGTCGAGCAAGGCGATGTCCTGCGGCGTGGTGACGATCACAGCCCCGGTTACGGGCACGCTCTGCGACAGCGTGAGCTGGATGTCTCCGGTACCCGGCGGCATGTCGATGACGAGATAGTCGAGGTCGTGCCAGGCGGTGTCCTTGAGCAACTGGTTGAGGGCCTGCGTTGCCATCGGGCCGCGCCACACCATCGGCGTATCCTGCTCGATCAGGAAGCCGATCGACATCGCCTGCAGGCCGTAGGCCTCGAGCGGGATCATGGTCTTGCCATCGTCCGACACCGGACGCTGGTCACCGATGCCCAGCATCTGGGGCTGCGATGGCCCATAGATGTCGGCATCGAGGATACCCACGCGCGCGCCCTCGGCCGCCAGCGCCAATGCCAGGTTGACCGCCGTCGTGCTCTTGCCGACACCGCCCTTGCCCGAAGCCACTGCGATGATGTTGCGCACGCCCGGCAGCAGCTTTACCCCCTGCTGCACTGCATGGGCCACCACCTTGCTGCTGACGCGCGCTTCTACGCTGGTCACGCCGGGCAACTTGGCCAGCGCATCCGCGAGCAAGGCCCGGATCGGCTCATGCTGGCTCTTCGCCGGATACCCCAGTTCGACGTCGAAGCGAACGCTGCCGCCCTCGACCACCAGATTGCGGATGCTGCGCCCGGTAATGAAATCCTTGCCCGTGTTCGGGTCGATCAGCTGGCGGAGGGCTTCGGTTACGGTTTCCTGATCAAGACTCATCGCGTTTTCCTTGATAATCCGGGATCGCCGAACATTGGCGAAATCCGCCGCATCATACCGGAGCGCAACGTTTCGCTCATCCGCGACGGCAGCAGGGTTTCCCCCTGCTGCGAGCGCTCCCTTCAGACTCGACCACACACCCTAGCCATGATGAAAGCACGCCCCCCCAAACCGTCATGCCTCGCCCTGCTTCCCCTGGCTCTTCTGGCCGCCTGCGCAACCCCCGGCCTCGCACCCGGCGACGAGGCCGGCAGCGACCCTGTGCACAAGCATGCCTTGGTACGGCCGGCCACTGCAGCGCCGGACTGGCAGGCACTGCGCACCGAACTGGGCAAGGTGGCCAGCACGCTGCCCGCCATTCAGATCGGCCCCATCGACGCTGCAGGCATCAACCTGCAGATCCCTGTCGCGGACGGCTTCACTTCGGGCAGCACCGAGATCCGCCCCTCGCTCGCACACGTGCTCGACACCCTCGCCCCCGTCCTCGCCGAGAACCTCAACGTGCTGGTGAAGGTCATCGGCCACACCGACAGCCAGGGCAGCGAGATGGTCAATCTGCGCTTGTCGATCGCGCGCGCGGAGGCCGTCGTCGAACACCTGCGCCAGCGCGGCATCGGGCTCGAGCGTCTGCAGGCCGACGGCCGCGGCGAGGCCGACCCGCTCACCAGCAACGCCACCGAAGAGGGGCGCATGCGCAACCGCCGAGTCGAACTGCTGCTGCGCCAGTTGCCCTGATCTCCTGCGCGCCGCGCCGCGAACCATACGTCGGCGGCTGCGTTTGATAAACTCGGCGTCTTTAATCTGCGCACGCCCAACATGTCCCGCAAGCTCCTCGTCACCAACGCCCTGCCCTACGCCAACGGCGACATCCACCTCGGCCACCTGGTGGGTTACATCCAGGCCGACATCTGGGTGCGCTACCAGCGCATGCGCGGCCATGCGGTGCACTACGTCTGTGCGGACGACACCCATGGCACGCCGGTCATGCTGCGCGCCGAAAAGGAAGGCCTGACCCCCGAGCAGCTCATCGACCGCGTGCACGGCGAGCACCTGCGCGACTTCACCGCCTTTGGCGTCGCCTTCGACAACTACCACTCCACGCACAGCGCCGAGAACCGCTTCTACGCCGAGGACATCTACGGCAAGCTCAAGACCGGCGGCCTCATCGACACGCGCTCGATCGAGCAGTACTACGACCCGGTCAAGGAGATGTTCCTGCCCGACCGCTTCATCAAGGGCGAGTGCCCCAAATGCGGTGCCGCCGACCAGTACGGCGACAACTGCGAAGCCTGCGGCGCGGCCTACGCCCCCACCGAACTCAAGAACCCCTACTCCGCGGTATCCGGCGCCAAGCCGGTGCTGAAGACCTCGGAGCACTACTTCTTCCGCCTCTCGGACGAGCGCGCGGTCGCCTTCCTGCGCGAATGGACGCGCGGCACCAACACCGCCGGTGAGCGCCGCCTGCAGGCGGAGGCCGCCAACAAGATGAAGGAGTGGCTCGGCGAAGCTGGCGAAAACAAGCTTTCCGACTGGGACATCTCGCGCGACGCGCCCTACTTCGGCTTCGAGATCCCGGGCGCGCCGGGCAAGTACTTCTACGTCTGGCTGGACGCGCCGATCGGCTACCTCGCCAGCTTCCGCAACCTCGCCGAGAAGCGCGCCGCCACGGGCGAGACGATTGCAGTCGAGGATTACACCGACGCCTCCCGCGCCGCCGTGGCCGGCACCGAGATGGTGCACTTCATCGGCAAGGACATCCTCTATTTCCACGCCCTGTTCTGGCCGGCGATGCTGAAGTTCGCCGGCTATGCCACCCCCAGCCAGTTGTGCGTCAACGGCTTTCTCACCGTCGACGGCGCCAAGATGAGCAAGAGCCGCGGCACCTTCATCACCGCGCACTCCTACATCGCTCAGAAGCTCAACCCCGAGTGGCTGCGCTACTACTTCGCCGGCAAGTCCAACGGTACCATGGAAGACGTCGACCTCAACCTCGACGACATGATCGCCAAGGTCAATGCCGACCTCGTCGGCAAGTTCGTGAATATCGCCAGCCGCTGCGCCGGCTTCATCGGCAAGCGCTTCGACGGCAAGCTGGGCGAAGTCGATGCCGCCGCCTGTGCCGAGTTCGCAGCGGCCTGGACCGAGGGTCGCATCGCCGCCGCCTATGACGAGCGCGACTACAGCCGCGCGCTGCGCGAGATCATGCGCCTGGCCGATGTCGCCAATCAGTACGTCAACGACCACAAGCCGTGGGAGCTCGCCAAGCAGGAAGGCCAGGAGGCCCGCCTGCACGCCGTGTGCAGCACCGCGCTGACCATGTTCCGCGACCTCACCCGCTACCTCAAGCCGGTGCTGCCGGCGCTGGCCGCGCAGGTCGAGGCCTTCCTCGCCATCCCGGCGATGGACTGGCGGGGCGACTGGGCAGCACTGCCCGCCGGCCACGCCATCCAGGCCTATAGCCACCTGATGACGCGCGTCGAGCGCAAGCAGATCGATGCCCTGCTCGAGGCCAACCGCGAGTCGCTCGCACCTGCCGCGGCGCCGGCCAAGGACGCTGCGGTAGCCAAGGCTGCGTCCTCACAGCAGCGCCACGCCGAGAAGCAGCAACACGCTGCGCGGTCAGCCGAGACACCCTCGGCCCACATCTCGATCGATGACTTCACCAAGGTCGACCTGCGCATCGCAAAGATCGTCAACGCAGAGCATGTCGAGGGTGCGGACAAGCTGATCCGCCTCTCGCTCGACATCGGCGAGACGGATGAGGCCGGCAACCCCAAGCCGCGCCAGGTCTTCGCCGGCATCAAGTCGGCCTACGATCCCGCCTCGCTGGTCGGGCGCATGACGGTGATGGTCGCCAACCTGGCACCGCGCAAGATGAAGTTCGGCATGAGCGAGGGCATGGTGCTGGCGGCCTCGGACACCGACGGCAGCACCCCAGGGCTCTTCATCCTGTCGCCTGACGCCGGCGCCCTGCCTGGCATGAAGGTCAAGTAAGGCGCCGACTTCATGCCGCTCACGCCCTCGAAACGCTGGATGGTCCTGCATCACGCAGGTCGAGGGCGGCTGTCTCCCTAGCGCCGCCCGTCGGGCGGTGCTGCAAGTTTCGTCCAGACCTGCACCGGAGACAGCATGAAGATCCAGTTCCGCCCCAAACTCCTCGACACCCTGCCCGGCTATGGCCGCAGCGGCCTCGCCGGGGATATCTCCGCCGGCATCACCGTCGGCGTGCTCGCACTGCCGCTGGCGATGGCCTTCGCCATTGCCTCGGGCATGTCGCCCACGGCCGGCATCTGGACGGCAATCGTCGCCGGCCTGCTCATCTCCTTGCTGGGTGGCTCGAAGGTTCAGATCGGCGGCCCCACCGGCGCCTTCATCCCCATCATCTACGCCATCGTCGTCGACCACGGCGTGCAGAACCTGCTCATCGCCACCATGATGTCGGGCGTGCTGCTGTTCGCCATGGGTGCGCTGCGCCTGGGCAACATGATCCGCTTCATCCCGCTGTCGGTCGTCATCGGCTTCACCAACGGCATCGCGGTGGTCATCTTCATCTCGCAGATCAAGGACTTCCTCGGCCTGCAGGTCGACAATCTGCCGGGTGAGTTCTTCGCCAAGATGGCGGCGCTGTGGAGCGCGCTGCCGAGCATCGACCCTGCCACTGTCGCCGTCGCCACCGCCTCGCTCGTCATTCTGGTGGGCTGGAACCGGCAGGCTGCACGCTCTGCCTGGATGCGCCGCCTGCCCGGCCCACTGGCAGTGCTGATCGTCATGACGGCAGTCAATGCCCTGTTCGCCCTGCCGGTCGACACCATCGGCAGCCGCTTCGGCGGCATTCCGCAGGAGATCCCCAGCTTCGGCCTGCCCGAACTCAGCCTGGGCACGCTGGGCAAGCTGATCACACCGGCACTCACCATTGCGCTACTCGGCGCCATCGAGTCGCTGCTGTCGGCCCGCGTTGCCGACAGCCAGATCGACGACCGCCACGACCCCAATCAGGAGTTGATGGCACAAGGCATCGCCAACGTCGCCGCGCCGCTGTTCGGCGGCTTCGCCGCCACCGGCGCCATCGCGCGCACCGCCACCAATATCCGCAGCGGCGGCCGCACTCCGATCGCAGGCGTGATCCATGCCGGCGTGCTGCTGGCGATCGTGCTCGCACTCGCCCCCCTGGCCAGCCACATCCCGCTCGCCACGCTGTCGGCCATCGTAGTGGTGGTCGCCATCAACATGGGCGAATGGCACGCCTTCGCACCTGGCGAGCTGACACGCTACTCGCTGCAGTACCGCACCATCCTGCTCGGCACCTTCTTCATCACCGTGCTGTTCGACCTCACGCTGGCAGTCGAGATCGGCATGGTGCTGGCGAGCCTGTTCTTCATCTACCGGATGTCGGATCTCACCCGTATCGAGCGCGTGGCACTCGAGGACTACTACGGTGCAGGTGCAGTCGAACGTACAGACGGTACGCCACGCATTCTCGCCTACAAGATGTTCGGCAGCCTGTTCTTCGGCGCCGCCAACAAGCTCGAGAACCTGCTGCTGATGCAGGATGGACATCCCGACGTGGTCATTCTGGACATGGACAAGGTCATCAGCATCGACACCACCGGCCTGGACATCCTGCAGACCCTGCATCGCAACCTCGGCAAACGCGGCGCCTACCTGGTGCTCTGCGGCCTGAACGCGCAGCCGGGCTCGCTGGTTTTCCGCTCGGGCTTCCTGGACCAGCTTGGCGACGGAAACGTCACCGACAACCTCACCGCAGCGCTGATCCGTGCCCAGCAACTCAGCGGCAAGGAACCGGAGCTGGCCTATGCCTGAACAACGCGGTGGCAATGCTCACGCCGGGTAAACCACCTCGACGGCCTCGGGTGGCAGCCACTCGCGCAGACTCTCGAGCAAGGCGTCCTCGAGCCTGACGCGCCACGCCTCGCCCAAGGGCAGTTCGGCCTCGGCCGCAGCATTGCGGTAACGCACGCGAATCGGACAGCCGCCGTCACGGAAGGGCTCGAGCAGGGTCTGCAGTTTGCCCGCCGCAGCGAGGGGGCCTCCGCTCGCTGCGGCCTCGCCGTTGATGCGCAAAGCCAGCGCGCGCGCGAAGCGGCTGCGCGCCTCGCCAAGCGTGAGCAGGCGGTCGGCGTTGATGCGCAGCCCGCCGGAGAAGTCGTCGTTGCTCACCTTGGCCTCGACCACCAGCACCTCGTCGGTGACGATCTTGCCGCGGCTGGCCTCCAGAACCTCGGAGTACACCGTGACCTCGCGCGGCTGGGTGCCATCATCGAGCAGAATGAAGGCCATCTTGCCGCGGTTGCCAACCTTGGTGCGCTGCTCCATCACAACGCCAGCGAGCATGGTCAGGTCGCGCGAGGGCTCGAGCTGGGCCAGCGTACGGCGGACGAAGCGACGCACCTCGGACTTGAAGGCATTGAATGGGTGGCCGGAGAGGAAGAAGCCGATCGCAAGCTTCTCCTCCTTGAGCCGCTCGCGCTCGGTCCAGAGGCGGATCCTGGCGAACTCGGGCGCCGCACCCGCAGCCTCCGGCATCAGGTCGAAAAGGCCTCCCTGCATGGCGTTGGCCGCCGCCTGCTCGGCAGCTTCCATCGCCAGTGCCACGGTGGCCATCAGCTGGGCGCGGTCCAGGCCCTGGTGGCCTGACAACGTGTCCATTGCGCCAGCGCGGATGAGCGCCTCGATGACGCGGCGGTTCACCATGCGGCGGTCGACGCGCTCGCAAAAATCGAACAGGTCGCGGAAAACACCCGCTTTCTCGCGCGCCGCGAGGATCGCCCGCACCGCTGGCTCACCCACGCCCTTCACCGCACCCAGGCCGTAGCGGATGGTCTTGCGGTCCACCGGCACGAAGCGGTAGTCGGATTCGTTCACGTCCGGCGGCAACACCGCGATGCCGTTGGCGACCGTATCCTCGTAGAAGATCTTGACGGTGTCGGTATTGTCCAGGTCGGACGACATCGTCGCCGCCATGAAGGCAGCGCAGTGGTGCGCCTTGAGCCAGGCAGTGTGGTAGGTGACGACCGCGTAGGCGGCGGTGTGCGACTTGTTGAAGCCGTACTCCGCGAACTTGGTCATCAGGTCGAAGAGTTGCTCGGCTAGCGCCGGGTCGTAGCCCTTGTGCTTGGCGCCCTCGGCAATGGTGGCGCGATGCTTGGCCATCTCATCGGCCTTCTTCTTGCCCATCGCGCGACGCAGCATGTCGGCGCCGCCCAGGGTGTAGCCGCCGATGATCTGCGAGATCTGCATCACCTGTTCCTGGTACACGATGACGCCGTAGGTCGGTTCCAGGCAGGCTTTCAGGTCGGGGTGGAAGTAGTCGATCTCCTGCTGGCCCTTCTTGCGCAGGATGAAGTCATCCACCATGCCCGAGCCGAGCGGACCGGGGCGGTAGAGCGCGAGCACCGCGATGATGTCCTCGAAGCGGTCGGGCGCGAGCTTCTTGAGCAGCTTCTTCATGCCGTCCGATTCGACCTGGAAGATCGCCGTGGTGTTGGCGTCCTTCAGGATCTGGTAGGCGGCGGGGTCCTCGAAGCCCAGGCTCATGAGGTCGGGGCGGTTCCCCGTCATGCGCTCGATGTACTCCAGCGCGAGCTCGATGATGGTGAGGTTGCGCAGGCCGAGGAAGTCGAACTTGACCAGGCCGACGGCTTCGACGTCGTCCTTGTCGAACTGGGAAACCGGCGTGGCGTCATCGCCGTCGGCGATGTAGAGCGGGCAGAAGTCGGTGAGCTTGCCTGGCGCGATCAGCACGCCGCCGGCGTGCATGCCGACGTTGCGGGACAGGCCCTCGAGCGGCTGCGCCAGGCCCCACAAGGTCTGGATGGCCTCGCCGTCGTTGCCGTCCTTCATCATCTCGCCGATCTGCGGCTCCATCTCGTAGGCTTTGTTCAGCGAGACGGGCTTGGCGCCCTCGATCGGGATCAGCTTGGACAGGCGGTCGCACAGGCCGTAGGGCAGGTCGAGCACACGGCCCACGTCACGCACCACCGCCTTCGATGCCATGGTGCCGAAGGTGGCGATCTGGCTGACTGCGTCCTTGCCGTAGCGCTCGCGCACGTACTCGATGACGCGGTAGCGGTTGTCCTGGCAGAAGTCGATGTCGAAGTCGGGCATCGACACCCGCTCCGGGTTCAGGAAGCGCTCGAACAGCAGCGCGTACTCGAGCGGGTCGAGGTCGGTGATGTCGAGCGAATAGGCCACCAGCGAACCCGCGCCCGAGCCGCGGCCCGGACCGACCGGCACGCCGTTCTTCTTGCCCCAGCGAATGAAGTCGGCAACGATCAGGAAGTAGCCCGGAAAACCCATCTGGATGATGGTGTCGGTCTCGAACTTGAGCCGCTCCTCATAGCGCGGACGCTGCTTCTCGCGTTCTTCGGGATGGGGGTAGAGCTGGGCGAGGCGCCGCTCGAGGCCGGCCTTGGCCTCGTGGACGAGAAAGTCGTCCAGCGTCATGCCCTCGGGGGTCGGGAACAGCGGCAGGAAGTTCTTGCCCAACTGTACCGTGAGCGAGCAGCGGCGTGCGATCTCGACCGCGTTCTCGAGCGCCTCGGGGAGGTCGGCGAAGAGCTCGCACATTTCGGCCTGGCTCTTGAGGTACTGCTCCTCGGTGAAGTCGCGCGGCCTGCGCTTGTCGGCGAGCACATAGCCCTGGGCAATGCACACGCGCGCCTCGTGGGCGCGGAAGTCCTCGCGCTTGAGGAACTGCACCGGGTGGGTCGCCACCACCGGCAGGCCGAGCCGCCCGGCGATGTCCACCGCATGGCGTATGTATGCTTCGGTGCCGGGATGGCCGGCGCGCTGGACCTCGATGTAGAACGCACCCGGAAAGAGGCGGGCCCAGTCGGCCGCGAGTTGCTCGGCAAGGTCGCGGTTGCCGGCAGCGATGGCGGCGCCGATGTCGCCGCTCATCGCACCTGACAGGCACAACAGTTCGCTCGCCGCACCACCCTCGAACCACGCACGGCGCATCTCGGCACGGCCGCGGTGCTTGTTCTCCAGATAGGCGCGCGTCAGCAGCTCGCACAGCTGGCCGTAGCCTGCACGGCTCTTGCAGATGAGCAGCACGCGCTGCGGCTTGTCGCGCTCGGTTTCGTTCTGGATCCAGGCATCTACGCCGATGATCGGCTTGATGCCCTTGCCACGCGCACCCTTGTAGAACTTGACCATGCCGAACAGGTTGGCAAGATCGGACATGCCGAGCGCCGGCATGCCATCGGCCGCGGCGACGGCGATCGCCTGGTCGAGCTGGACGATACCGTCGGTGATCGAGTATTCGGAGTGCAGGCGGAGGTGGACGAAGCGCGGAGCGCTGGGGGCGAGGCTCGACTCGCCCGGGGAACTGGCTGCGGAATTCATGGCGCCAATTCTACCCGACCCGCCCCCTCGCCCGTACTCAGGGCAGCAGCACCGTGGAACCGGTCGTTCTACGCCCTTCGAGCTCACGATGCGCCTGTGCGGCATCCTTGAGCGCAAAGCGCTGCATGATCTCGATCCGGACCTTGCCGCCGCGCACCACCTCGAACAGCGCTGCTGCACGCTCGAGCAACTCCTCGCGCGTGGCGATGTAGTCGGGCAGACCGGGGCGGGTCACGAACACCGAGCCCGACTTGTGCAACAGCGCGCAGTCGAACGGCGCAACCGGCCCGGTGGCATTGCCATAGCTCACCATGGTACCGCGCCGCTGCAGGCAGGACACCGAGTCGAGGAAGGTGTCGCGTCCGACCGAGTCATAGACCACGGCCACGCCCCTACCCGCGGTCAGTTCGCGCACGCGCTCGGGAAAGCGCTCGCGCGCATAGACGATGACGTGGTCGCAACCAAGTGCCAGCGCGCGCGCCGCCTTGTCGTCATTGCCCACCGTGCCGATCACGGTGGCGCCGAGCAGCTTGGCCCACTGTACGAGGATCGAGCCCACGCCGCCCGCGGCCGCATGCACCAGGATCGTCTCGCCGGCCTTCACTGGGTAGGTCGAATGCAACAGATAGTGTGCGGTGATTCCCTGCAGCATCATCGCCGCGCCCTGCTCGAAGGAGATGTCGTCGGGCAGTGGCACCAGGAAGCGCGCCGGGATGTTGCGCTGCTCGGAATAAGCATCGAGCGGGCCGTTGGTGTAGGCCACGCGGTCGCCTGCCTTCACCTCGGTAACGCCCTCGCCCACCGCCTCGACCACGCCCGCCGCCTCCATGCCCAGACCGGAGGGCAGCGCAAGCGGATAGAGCCCGCTGCGATGATAGGTATCGATGAAGTTGAGTCCAACCGCGTGGTGGCGCAGCCGCACCTCGCCCGCCGCCGGAGGCGGCAACACAACCGCCTCCCACTGCAGGACTTCGGGGCCGCCGGTGCGGTGAAAACGAATCGCGTGGCTCATGCGTGATCTCCTCTTTGTCGTTGCCCGCCCAGATGGGCGGCTCCTCATGATGGCGCTCAGCGTACCAGCGAAATCCCCAGTCGGTACTGTGGGTCCTTCTTCTCGTCGTACTCGAGCAGGGTCTCGCCGTACCCTCTGTAGGCCTGCAGGTGCACGAATGCGCCCACACCGGAAAACACGCTGCGCCGGATGGGGTAGGACAGGTCGTACTGCGTACCGATCTTGCCGGCAGTCCCGCGCCGGACCAGTGCGGAGAACAGCAAGCCGTCATCGCGCCCGAGACGCAGTGCGAGCTCGCCATGGCCACGGTAGCGAGCGATATCCGGGTTGTCGTCACGATCGAGATAAGTCCACAGCTTTGGCGCCACACCGAGATAGGTGCGTCCGTCGGCAAACAGGTAACGCCCCTCGGCGCGCAGGAACAGGAGGTCGATACTGCGCGACGGCGTGTCCTCCTTGCCGTTCGACTCATGTTCGTAGCCGCCGGACAAGGTCAGCGCGAGGCGATCCTCGGCGTCTGTCGCTGCGACGCTGTAGAACAGCGTTGGCCGGAAGCTCGAGTCGCGAAAGGGCTTGGATTCGGACTGCAGATCCCACAAGGAGGTCTGGGTGAAGCCGAAGTACAGCCCTGTCGCCACCGGGATATTCTCGCCGACGATGCCCTGCTCGGCGAAGATACGGTACTTGAAGCTGAACTGAAAACGCGCCGACACCGGGTCCCTGCCACCGACCAGGAAATACATCGGCTCATGGAAGGCGAGGCCCGACGGCTCGACCGGCGGCGTGCCGGCAGCCATCCTGGCAACGGGCGCCATCTGCTCGAGTGCGCCCGCTGGCGAAAGCTCCGCTGAATCGGTGGCGGTCGTTGCGGCGGCGGCCAGCAGCAAACGCGCCTGCGGCTGGTCAGCCAGGGCCAGCGTGACCACGCCATTGACCTCCATCGGCCAGCGCGCAAAGTAGCGCCGCTGGCCCGCAGCCCCTGGAGCCGCGGCCATGGCCACCAGTTCGATCGCGACCTGGGGCGAGCCGCCGGGCAGCTCGATACGCGCCGGCAGTCGATCCGGCCACTGTGCCGAGCTACCCGCAGCGACGACGACGACTTCGAAGCGTTGGCCGGGAACGACTCGTGTGTCGGTCGCCGCGAGCAACCAATCGCCAGCATGCACGGGTGCCGAGAAGGCAAGCAACAGCGCCGCCCCGACCACACAGAGCGGACGCGACGGAAGATCAGGCAATGCAATCAAGACCGCATGCTCCCTTGAAACGATGTGGGGCAGCCGCTCGCGCGGCCACCCCATGTCATGGGCGACGCCTGCGCCCACATCAAAAGCACCCGCCCGAATCAAGCTCTGGCGTTGCGCGACTCCTTGGCATCCACTACGGCGAGCGCTGTCATGTTCACCAGCCGGCGCACGGTCGCCGACGGCGTCACGATGTGCACCGACTTCGCCGCCCCGAGCAGGATCGGCCCAACCGACACGCCATCGCCATTCGCCATCTTCATCAGGTTGAAGGAGATGTTGGCGGCGTCGAGGTTGGGCATCACCAGCAGGTTGGCTTCGCCCTTCAGGTCGGAGTCCGGGTGCAGCTTGTCGCGAATCTCTTCGGAGAGCGCGGCATCGCCGTGCATCTCGCCATCGACATTCAGGCCAGGCACGGTCGCACGCAGGATCTCGCAGGCTTCGCGCATCTTGCGTGCCGAGGCCGAGCCCGAGCTGCCAAAGTTGGAGTGCGACAGCAGCGCCACGCTCGGCTCGATGCCAAAACGGCTCAGCTCTTCAGCAGCCATGCGGGCAATCTCGGCCACCTCTGCGGCGCTCGGATTCTCATTGACGTAGGTATCGGTGATCGCCAGCATGCGCTTGGACAGCAGCAGCAGGTTCATCGCTGCGAACTGCTTGGCGCCCGGCGCGAGGCCAATGACGTCCTCCACCTGCTTGAGATGGTAATCGTAGGTACCGAAGGTGCCGCACACCATCGCGTCGGCGTCCCCGCGGCGCAGCAGCATGGCGCCGATCAGGGTGGTATCGCGGCGGATCTTGGCCTTGGCGAGGTCGGGCGTCACGCCGTCGCGCTTCATCAACCGGTAGTACTCGTTCCACAGTTCGCGGTAGCGCGGATCGGATTCCGGATTGACGATCTCGAAGTCGCGCTCGGGCCGGAGGTTGAGGCCGATCTTCTTGATGCGCATCTCGATGACCTCGGGACGGCCGATCAGGATCGGGCGCGCCAGGCCTTCGTCGAGCACCACGCGCACTGCGTGCAACACGCGCTCGTCCTCACCCTCGCAGTAGATCACGCGCTTTTGCTCGGGCGGCACGGCCTTGGCCGCCGAGAACACGGGCTTCATGACGATGCCGGACTGATAGACGAAGGCGTTGAGGCTGGTGACGTAGGCGTCGAAATCCTCGATCGGCTTGGTCGCCACGCCCGAGTCCATCGCCGCCCTCGCCACCGCGGGGGCGATCTTGACGATCAGGCGCGGATCGAAGGGCTTGGGGATGATGTACTCGGGGCCGAAGCTCAGCTCCTGGCCACCGTAGGCGCTGGCGACGATGTCGCTGGCCTCGGCTTCGGCCAGTTCGGCGATCGCCTTCACGCAGGCGAGCTTCATCTCCTCGTTGATCGTGGTCGCGCCCACATCCAGCGCACCACGGAAGATGAAGGGGAAGCACAGCACGTTATTGACCTGGTTCGGGAAGTCCGAACGGCCGGTAGCGACGATGCAGTCCGGACGCACGGCCTTGGCGTCGGCCGGCAGGATCTCGGGGTTCGGGTTGGCGAGCGCGAAGATCAGCGGCTGGTCGGCCATCTTCGCGACCATCTCGGGCTTGAGCACACCGGCGGTGGACAGGCCAAGGAAGACGTCGGCACCGACAATCGCATCGCCCAGCGTGCGCGCATCGGTCGTCTGGGCGTAGCGCGCCTTGGTCGGCTCCATGTTGGCCTCGCGGCCCACGAAGATCACCCCCTTGGAGTCGCAGACGAAGATGTTCTCGCGCTTCAGACCGAGGCTGACCATCAGGTCGAGGCAGGCGATCGCCGCCGCGCCGGCACCCGAGCACACCAGCTTGACCTTGTCGATGTCCTTGCCGATGACCTTGAGGCCATTGAGCAGGCCCGCGGCAGAGATGATGGCGGTGCCGTGCTGGTCGTCATGGAAGACCGGGATCTTCATGCGCTCGCGCAGCTTCTGCTCGATATAGAAGCACTCGGGCGCCTTGATGTCCTCGAGATTGATACCGCCCAACGTGGGCTCGAGCGCGGCGATGATCTCGATCAGCTTGTCGGGATCATTCTCTGCCAGTTCGATATCGAAGACGTCGATATTGGCGAACTTCTTGAACAGGCAGCCCTTGCCCTCCATGACCGGCTTCGAGGCCAGCGGCCCGATGTTGCCCAGGCCGAGCACCGCTGTACCGTTGGTGACCACCGCAACCAGATTGCCACGGCTGGTGAGTTCGAAGGCCTCCGCAGGATCGGCAACGATGGCGTCGCAGGCTGCCGCCACGCCGGGCGAATAGGCAAGCGCGAGGTCGCGCTGGTTGGTGAGCCCCTTGGTGGGCACGACTGAAATCTTGCCGCGTGTCGGCGAGCGGTGATAGTCGAGTGCGGCGGCGATGAAATCCTGGTCCATGTTCTCCCCTCTGCGAGTCTTGAGGTATGTCGTGTCTGAAACGCGGGCGAGCACTTCGCCCGCGGGGCGACAGCGGACCGGGACGGTCGCGCTGCGTGGGCATCGTTCGGGATGTTCTCGGAAAAGCGGAATTGTTTTTGTGGCTGCGCGTCGAGCGGCGCAGGAACGACCTCGATTGACGTCGCGGAAGTTTAGCGCAGCCGCCCCCATTTGGCATCGCGCCGGACTGATCTGGCGCATCACGACGGCGATGGACACCGCCACACACCCCGCCAGCGGCCGTTTTTGGCAGAATGCGGGCTCCGGACGCGCCGCAGGCAGGGCGTGGCGCATACGAACAGGGGGAGAAAGGCATGCGGCGAGTGGTGTTCAATCAGAAGGGCGGAGTCGGCAAATCCACCATCACCTGCAACCTGGCGGCGATCAGCGCGCAACAGGGCAAGCGCACCCTCGTCGTGGACCTCGACCCGCAAGGCAACTCGACCCAATACCTCCTCGGCGCGAATGGCGAGGACCTCGAAGCCACACTGGCGGATTTCTTCGACCAGACACTCAACTTCAAGCTCAACCCGCGCAGCACCGAGGACTTCATCGTCGCCACCCCTTTCGAGGGCCTGCACGTGATGCCCTCGCATCCGCAACTCGAGGAGCTGCAGTCCAAACTCGAGTCGCGCTACAAGATCTACAAGCTGCGCGATGCGCTCGAAGAGCTGGCAAAGGACTTCGACTGCGTCTACATCGACACGCCGCCCGCGCTCAACTTCTTCACCCGTTCGGCGCTGATCGCGGCCGACGCCTGCCTGATCCCCTTCGACTGCGACGAGTTTTCGCGCAAGGCCCTGTACGCGCTGCTCGAGAACGTGCAGGAGATCAAGTCCGACCACAACCGCAACCTGCAGGTCGAGGGCATCGTGGTCAACCAGTTCCAGCCGCGCGCCACCCTGCCGCAAAAGGTGGTGCAGGAACTCATCGATGAAGGTCTGCCCGTGTTGCAGCCCTACCTGTCGGCTTCGGTGAAGATCAAGGAATCGCACGAGCAGGCCAAACCGATGGTCCACCTCGATCCCAAGCACAAGCTGTCGCAAGAGTTCGTCGCCCTGCACGACACGCTGGCACGCAAGTACGGCGCATGACGTGTTGCACGGGCGGCGATGACGCTGCCCGTGCCCTACCGTGCGAAGCCGCTCAGAGCTTCGCCGCCACCCAGTCCTTCACCGCCGCCAGCGCCGCCGGCAGGTTCTCCGGCTGGGTGCCGCCAGCCTGGGCCATGTCGGGACGGCCGCCGCCCTTGCCGCCGACCTGCTGGGCGACAAAGTTGACCAGCTCGCCGGCCTTGACCTTGGCGGTGTGGTCCGCGGTGACACCGGCGATCAGGCTGACCTTGCCCTCGCCCACGCTCGCCAGCACGATCGCGGCCGACTTGAGCTTGTCCTTGAGCTTGTCCATGGTGTCGCGCAAGGTCGGCACGTCAGCGCCTTCGAGCATCGCGGCGAGCACCTTGAGGCCGCCAAGCTCCACCGCCTGGCTCACCAGCTCGTCACCCTGGCTGGCGGCAAGCTTGCCCTTGAGGCGGGCGAGTTCCTTCTCCAGCGCGCGTACGTTGTCGAGAATGCCGGCGACGCGCTCGGCGACCTCGTCGGGCTGGACCTTGAGCAATGCGGACATGCCCTGCACGCGACGCTCCTGCTCCTGGGTGTAGCGCAGCGCGTTCTCACCGGTGATCGCCTCCACACGGCGGATGCCGGCGGCGACGCCGCCCTCGCCGACGATCTTGAACAGGCCGATGTCGCCAGTACGCTCGACATGGGTCCCGCCACACAACTCCTTGGAGCTGCCGATCGACAGCACGCGCACCTCGTCGGCGTACTTCTCGCCGAACAGCATCATCGCGCCGGACTTCTGCGCTGCTTCCAGCGCCATCACCTCGGCGCGGGTGTCGGTGTTGGCGAGGACCTCACGGTTCACCAACTCCTCGACCTCACGGATCTCCTCGGCCGTCATCGGCGCAGTGTGGGCGAAGTCGAAGCGGGTCTTGTCGGGGTCCACCAGCGAGCCCTTCTGCTGCACGTGGGCGCCGAGCACCTCGCGCAGGGCCTTGTGCATGATGTGGGTGACCGAATGGTTGCGCGCGGTGGCGGCTCGTGCGGCCACGTCCACCCGGGCGCTCACGCCCTGGCCCACCGACAGCCTGCCGGTGCGCACCACGCCGTGGTGGCCGAACACCGCGGCCTGGATCTTCTGCGTATCTTCCACACCGAAGATGCCTGCGCCGCCGCGCAGCTCGCCGCGGTCGCCGACCTGGCCGCCGGATTCGGCGTAGAACGGCGTGTGGTCGAGCACCACCACCCCCATCTCGCCCTCGAGCAGCTCATTGACCGGTGCGCCATCCTTGTACAGCGCGAGGATGTTGCCCTTCTCCTCCAGCAGCGTGTAGCCGTGGAAGGCGGTCTCGGGGCCGTCGTAGTCCAGGTTGGCCGCCATCTTGAACTTGCCTGCGGCACGCGCCTGCTCCTTCTGGCGTGCCATCGCGGCGTCGAAGGCGAGGGCATCGACGGTCACATCACGCTCTCGGCAGATGTCCGCGGTGAGGTCGAGCGGGAAGCCGTAGGTGTCGTGCAGCTTGAAAGCGGTGTTGCCGTCGAAGACCTTCTTGCCCGCGGCCTCCATCGCCGCGAGCTCGGCCTCGACGATCGCCATGCCGTTCTCGATGGTGGCGAAGAAGCGCTCTTCTTCCTGGCGCAGCACGTCCACGATGCGGCGCTCGCCGTCCTTGAGCTCGAGATAGGCGCTGCCCATCTCGCCGACGAGGTCTGGCACCATCTTGTGGAAGAAGGCGGCGCGCGCGCCAAGCTTGTAACCGTGGCGGATCGCACGGCGGATGATGCGACGCAGCACGTAGCCGCGACCTTCGTTGCCCGGGATCACGCCATCGGCGATCAGGAAGGAACAGGCACGGATGTGGTCGGCCAGCACCTTCAGCGACGGCGAGTCCATGTCGGCCGGTTTATTGGCAGATGAGGTTTCGCGGGCAGCGGCCTTGATCAACGCCTGGAACAGGTCGATCTCGTAGTTGGCGTGCACGCCCTGCAGCACCGCCGAGATGCGCTCCAGACCCATGCCGGTGTCCACCGAGGGCTTGGGCAGCGGATGCATCACGCCCTGCTCATCGCGGTTGAACTGCATGAACACGTTGTTCCAGATCTCGATGTAGCGGTCGCCGTCTTCCTCGGGCGATCCCGGGGGGCCGCCCCAGATGTGCTCGCCGTGGTCGTAGAAGATCTCGGTGCACGGACCGCAAGGCCCCGTATCGCCCATCATCCAGAAGTTGTCCGAAGCGTAGCGCGCGCCCTTGTTGTCGCCGATGCGGATCACGCGCTCGGCGGGCACGCCGACTTCCTTGGTCCAGATGTCGTAGGCCTCATCGTCCTCGGCATACACGGTGACCCAGAGCTTGTCCTTGGGCAGCTTGAAGACCTCGGTGAGCAGCTCCCAGGCGTACGAAATCGCATCGCGCTTGAAGTAGTCGCCGAAGCTGAAGTTGCCCAGCATCTCGAAAAAGGTGTGGTGGCGCGCGGTGTAGCCGACGTTCTCGAGGTCGTTGTGCTTGCCGCCGGCGCGCACGCACTTCTGCGAGGTGGTGGCGCGCGTGTAGGCACGCTTGTCGAAGCCGAGGAACACATCCTTGAACTGGTTCATCCCGGCGTTGGTAAACAGCAGCGTCGGGTCTTCGTGCGGTACGAGCGAACTCGAGGCCACGATCTGGTGGCCCTTGGATTCGAAGAATTTGAGGAAGGCGTCGCGGATTTCAGCGGATTTCATGAAGGGTCCAGATATGAGAGAAGTTCAAGCCGTGTTCTTCGGTTGCGCGCGCGGGGCGCAATTCAAGGCGTATTGTCGCGCAGCGGGTTGTTGAGCCAGGCGCCATCCGGCAGCCGGTAAACGTCGAAGTCGCTGTCGATCGACAGCACCTCGCGACAGCCACTCTGTGTGGAAAGCTGCACGACAGAGGCGTCTGCGAGATCCATCGGACGGTCACGGTACTTGTCCATCAGGGCGGCGATGGCGCCAACGCAACCTTGCTCCAGTTCGACGATCGCCAGCCCGCCGCGATCGATCCAGCTCAGCAGGCGCAACTGCGCGTCCACACTGTAGCGCAGCAGATGCATGACCTCGGTCAGCACGGGCCAGGTCGTCACCAGCGAAACCTCGTTGCCGCGCAGGAAGGACACGCATGCCTGATGGTGTCGGTCGGCCGGGTTGAACAATGCCAGCAGCGGACCCGCGTCAACGATCATGCTTCGCACGCAGCGACTCCGAGAGATAGTCCTTGCGGCGTTCGGCGAGGTCGCCCGGTCCTGCGTCGGGGCCTCCGAAAAGATCCTTACCGAGTTCATACGGTGTCTTGCGCGGCGCGACGCGGGCGAGATACTCCCGCAAGCTGGCCTTCACCAGTTCGCTCTTGCTGCGCCCGGTCTGCGCCGCAGCACGCGCGAGTTCGGACTCGAGTTCGGGGTCGAGACGGATCGACAGGGTCATCGTGTCGGCTCCTTGCCATTTTTGTAATACACAACGTATTGCATGCTACGTCCTCGCCCGGCAACAAGTCAATTTCAGCGCATGGCATGCAGGCGCAAGCGGCGCCTATAATTGACGCTTACGTCAACCAACCACGGGACACGAGCACACCATGGGTAACCGCCTCTCCAAGATCTACACCCGTACCGGCGACGCCGGCACCACCGGCCTGGGCGACGGCAAGCGCGTCTCCAAGAACAGCCTGCGCATCCATGCCCTGGGCGAGGTGGACGAGACCAACGCCATCATCGGCCTGCTACTGTGCGAGGAGCTTCCCGAGGAGGTGCGCGCCCTGCTCACCAACGTGCAGCACGACCTCTTCGATCTCGGCGGCGAGGTCTGCATCCCGGGCATGAGCATGATCACCGACAAGCAGGTGACCCACCTCGAAGAGGAGCTCGACCGCTTCAACGACGACCTCGAGCCGCTCAAGGACTTCATCCTGCCCGGTGGCACCCGCGCTGCGGCCTACGCCCACCACGCCCGCACCGTGTGCCGTCGCGCCGAACGCGCGCTGGTGGCGCTGGCACTGGAAGAAGCGGTCAATGACGCCCCGCGCCAGTACCTCAACCGCCTGTCTGATCTGCTGTTCGTGCTCGGCCGCGTGCTCAACCGCGCCGGCGGCCGCGGCGACGTGCTGTGGCAGAAGAGCAAGAACGCCTGACGTTCATCCGCCCGGCGCAGGGTCGAAAAGCGGGATCTGTGCCGGGCCAGGGTCCGCGGCCTCGGCCGCAAAACGCACGCCGACCCCGAGCAGGCGCACCGCCAGCGGGCTGCGGGCGTGAGCTTCGTCCAGCAGCCGC
The DNA here is from genome assembly GCF_000310145.2 of Thauera sp. 28. Taxonomy (GTDB): domain Bacteria; phylum Pseudomonadota; class Gammaproteobacteria; order Burkholderiales; family Rhodocyclaceae; genus Thauera; species Thauera mechernichensis. The sequence continues at coordinate 18,250 of NZ_AMXA01000032.1, read as the reverse complement.
AGCCAAACGCCCTCATCGGGCGCACTACTGACGCACTCCGCCGTGGTGCGGCTGAAGTCGGCGAACCTCACCTTGACGAAGGCCTTGTGGACCGGAGGCCGGTCCTGTGCCCGCTCGAAGCGGCGGCGAAAGTCCTCCAGCAGCGCCAGCAACGCGCTCCGGCACGAGGCCAGATCGCGCAGGTCCGGCGTATAGGTGGTCTCCACCGACAGCGACTTGCGCACCCGGTCGGGCTGCACCGGGCGCTCGTCGATGCCCCGGCACAGCCGGTAGAGGCTGGCGCCAAAGCTGCCGAACTCACGGGTCAGCTCGGCCGCGCTCCAGGCCCGCAGCTCGCCACAGGTATTCACGCCAAGCCGGCTGAGCTTCTCCGCGGTTACCTTGCCAACGCCGAAGATCTTCTTCACCGGCAGCGCTGCAACGAACGCATCCACCTCTTCGGGCCGCACCACGAACTGCCCGTCGGGCTTGTTCCAGTCACTCGCCACCTTGGCGATGAACTTGTTGGGCGCGATGCCCGCTGAGGCGGTAATACCGACCTCGGCATGGATGCGCGCCCGGATCTCCTGCGCCATCAGCGTGGCAGAGCCCCGGCAGCGCTCGACGCCACTCACATCCAGGTAGGCTTCGTCCAGCGACAGGGGCTCGACCAGCGGGGTGTAGTCGCGATAGATGGCGAGGATCTGGCGCGAGGCTGCGCGATAGCGCTCGAAATCCGGCGCCAGCAGGATGAGCTGGGGACAGCGTTGCAGCGCGCGCGCCGTCGGCATTGCCGAATGCACACCGAAGGCGCGCGCCTCGTAGTTGCAGGTGGCGATCACACCGCGCGTCTCGGCGCGCCCGCCAACGGCCACCGGCCGGCCGACGAGCGCGGGGTCGTCGCGCATCTCGATCGCGGCATAGAAGCAGTCGCAATCGCAATGGATGATCTTGCGCAGCCGCGGCTCAAGCAAGGCCATGGCCCCGACTCCGCCCGCTCACTGTAAACGTGCGCGACCCGCTGACGGCAGGACGCGTCGTGCCGTCAGGAACCGAGGCTCACTCGAACTCGGCTGCGCGCTTGACGCGGCGCTGGCGCACAGCCTCGGCGAGGATATCGAGCACCTCGACACTATCCTCCCAGCCGATGCAGGCATCGGTGATGCTCTTGCCGTACTCGAGCGCCTTGCCCGGCACCAAGTCCTGGCGGCCTTCGTTGAGATGGGACTCGACCATCACGCCCATGATGCGATCGTCACCGGCCGCCATCTGCCCGGCCACGTCACGCGCAACCTCGATCTGCAGGCGGTGCTGCTTGCGGCTGTTGGCGTGGGAGAAATCGACCATCAGCTTGGAGCACACGCCGGCGCCAGCAAGCTCGCGCGAGGCAGCCTCGACACTGGCCGCATCGAAGTTGGGTTCCTTGCCGCCGCGCAGGATGGCGTGGCAGTCCTCGTTGCCGCGGGTCGACACGATGGCCGAGTGACCGGCCTTGGTTACCGACAGGAAGTGGTGCGGCGCCTGCGCGGCCTTGATCGCATCAACGGCGATGCGCAGGTTGCCATCGGTACCGTTCTTGAAGCCAACCGGACAGGACAGGCCGGAGGCAAGCTCGCGGTGCACCTGGCTCTCGGTCGTGCGCGCACCGATCGCGCCCCAGGAGATGAGGTCGCCGATGTACTGCGGCGTGATCATGTCAAGGAACTCGGTACCGGCGGGCAGGCCGAGCTCGTTGACCTCCCACAGCAGCTTGCGCGCCAGGCGCACGCCGTCGTTGATACGGAAGCTGTTGTCCAGCCCGGGGTCGTTGATCAGCCCCTTCCAGCCCACCGTGGTGCGCGGCTTCTCGAAATACACGCGCATCACCACCAGCAGGTCGTCCTTGAGGCGCTCGGCCTCGGTCTTGAGCCGGGTGGCGTACTCGATCGCGGCATCGGGATCGTGGATGGAGCACGGCCCGATCACCACCAGCAGGCGGTCATCCGCGCCGTAGAGAATGCGGTGGATGGCCTGGCGCGCCTCGTAAGCGACCTCTGCCGACTTCGGAGTGGCCGGAAACTCACGCAGCACGTGCGCGGGCGGCACAAGCTCCTTGATCTCCTGAATGCGGACGTCGTCGATGTGGATCTTCATGGAGGCGGACATTCGGCTACTCGGCGTCTTGACTGAAGGAAGCGCCCGATTCTAGCCGAAACCACCCCGAGCCGACATGCGGCCACCGCTATGCCAACGATGCACTGAACCGATCGTCGTTCAGCGCGTCTGTTCGTACACTTCACAAACGTTTTTTCGTGCAGCCTCCACTCTCATGCTCATCAAGCGCCCCTCAGACATTCTCGATTCCGAAATCACCGACCGTCGGCTGTTCGAAAACCGACGCGCCTTCATCACCCGCTCGGGTGTCGGCCTTGCCGCCGGCGCCGCGCTCTGGCACGGACTGACATCCCCGGCACGGGCCGCGCGAAGCAGTACCAATACGGCCCTCGCCGGCCTACCGTCGGCACTCAGCACCGACGAGGCGAAGACTGATTACCAGTCGGTCACGACCTACAACAACTTCTACGAATTCGGCACCGGCAAGGACGACCCGGCGCGTAACGCGGGTCGCATGGCTGTGCGTCCATGGACGGTGAGCGTCGAAGGCCTGGCTGGCAAACCGCGCACCTTCGACATCGACGACCTGATCAAGCTCGCGCCGCTCGAGGAGCGCATCTACCGCATGCGCTGCGTCGAAGGCTGGTCGATGGTGATCCCCTGGGTGGGCTTCCCGCTCGCAGCCCTGCTCAAGGAGGTCGATCCTCTCGGCAGCGCCAAGTACGTCGAGTTCCTGACCCATTACGACCGCGAAATCATGACCCGCCGCCCGGTGCTCGACTGGCCCTATGGCGAGGGCCTGCGCATGGATGAGGCACTGCATCCGCTCACCCTGCTCGCGGTCGGCCTGTATGGCGAGACCCTGCCCAACCAGAACGGAGCCCCGGTACGCCTGGTGGTGCCCTGGAAGTACGGCTTCAAGAGCGCAAAGTCCATTGTCACCATCCGCCTCACGGAGAAGCAACCGCCCACCGCCTGGAACCGCGCCGCACCGCAGGAGTACGGTTTCTACTCGAACGTCAACCCGGAGGTCTCGCATCCGCGCTGGAGCCAGGCTACCGAGCGCCGTATCGGCGAACTGCGCCGACGGCCGACCCTGATGTTCAACGGCTACGGCGAACAGGTCGCCAGCCTCTACCAGGGCATGGACCTGAGGAAGCACTACTGATGCTGCGCACCCCCTCGCCGCTCGCGCTGAACGCGATCAAGGCGCTCGTCTTCGTGCTCTGCCTGATCCCCGCAGGGCAGCTCGCCCTCGGCTGGCAGGCCGACACCCTCGGCGCCAACCCGATCGAAACCCTCACCCACGCAACCGGCGACTGGGCGCTGCGGCTGCTGCTGCTCACGCTCGCGGTCACGCCCCTGCGCCGCCTCAGCGGCCTGCACTGGCTGCTGCGCCTGCGCCGCATGCTGGGCTTGTTCGCCTTCGCTTATGCGCTCGGCCATTTTGCAATCTGGATCTGGCTCGACCTGTATCTCGACTGGCCCGCGATCGCACGCGACATCCTCGAGCGCCCCTTCGTCACCGTGGGCTTCGCGGCCCTGGTGCTGATGATTCCGCTCGCGGCAACCTCCAACACCTTCGCCATCCGCCGCATGGGCGGGCGCAGGTGGCAGGCCCTGCACCGCGCCACCTACGGCATCGCCATCCTCGGCGTACTGCACTTCTGGTGGCTGGTGAAGGCCGACGTGCTCGAACCGCTCGTGTATGCACTGGTGCTCGCCGTGCTGCTCGGCCTGCGCGCCTGGTGGCGCGAGCAGGAACGTCAGCGTCAGCTGTCGGTGCCACCGCCGGCCAAGCACCTGCAGCGGCCGGTGATCCGGATCATGCCGAAATAGCCAGCCGCCACAGCGAGGTGATCTCCGCTGCACGCGCCGCGTGCAGCGCATCGCCACTGTCAGCCGCCTTGGCGTGGCGCGGGCGGATGTCCTCTCGACCGAGCACACGCAGGCCTGCGCCCTCGATCCAGCCCAGCAGCTGCGCGCGCGTGCGCAGGCCGAGGTGCTCGGCGAGGTCGGACAGGATCAGCCAGCCCTCACCGTCCGCCGTCAGGTGCTCGGCGAGGCCCTCGAGGAAGCCGCGCAGCATGCGGCTGTCGGGGTCGTAGACCGCGCGCTCGATTGCTGCCGTCGGCTTGGCCGGCACCCAGGGCGGATTGCACACCACCAGCTGCGCACGACCGGGCGGGAACAGATCGGCCTCGACCACCTCGACCCGCTCGCCGACGCCGAGCCGGGCAAGGTTGTCGCGGGCGCAGCCGAGCGCGCGCGGATCCTGGTCGGTCGCCACCACGCGCGCCACCCCGCGGCGGGCGAGTACGGCCGCGATCACGCCTGTGCCGGTGCCGATATCGAAGGCGAGCGTGCTCGCCGGCAAGGGCGCGCGCGCGACGAGGTCGAGATATTCACCGCGAATCGGCGAGAACACGCCATACCATGGGTGGATGAGCGCGCCGAGCGCCGCCACCGTCACGCCCTTGCTGCGCCATTCGTGCGCGCCAACAAGGCCGAGCAGCTCGCGCAGCGAGATCACGAAGGGCGCATCGAGCAGATCGGCATCGCGCGTGCCCACGACCGCCTCGGCCAGCACCTGAGCGACGTCGGGCGCGCGCCGCAGCGGGATGCGCCCGCCCGCCTCGACCGGAATCAGCAGCATGCCGAGCGTACGCGCGCGCTGCGCCTGGGCCATGCGGTGGAGATGAAAGGCCTCCGCCGTCGTTGCCGGCGCCTGCGTGCGCTTGCGCGGACGCGAATCGGCGCGGCGCCCCATGGCCTGCAACAACTGGCGGGCGTTGTGGTAATCGCCGCGCCAGAGCACTGCCGTACCCTCGCAGGCCAGACGCCAGGCGGTGTCCGCTTTCATCGTGTCGTCGGCGACGACCACCCGGTGCGGCGGCGGCAGTCCATTCTCCGAGCGCCAGCGTGCGCGGCGAGCGATCGGCGTGCAGCCCGCCGACGCCCCGGGCGCGACGGAGGGCTCCTCCCAGCACAGCTCGGCCACCGTCTCCACGTCGGCCTCAGGCCTGCCGGGGACGGATCGCATGCTTGGGCCGGAAGGCCTTGATCACGGCTTCGTCGGTCTCGATGTAGGGCCCACCGATGAGATCGATGCAGTACGGAACCGCGGCGAAGATGCCGACATGGCGCACCGCGCCTTCCGCGTCGCGCACCCCCTCGAGCGTCTCGCGGATCGACTTGGGCTGGCCGGGCAGGTTGATGATGAGGCTCTTGCCGCGGATCACCGCGACCTGACGCGACAGGATCGCAGTGGGCACGAAGTTGAGGCTGATGCGGCGCATCTCCTCGCCGAAGCCCGGCATCTCCTTGTCGCCGATGGCCAGCGTGGCCTCCGGTGTGACGTCGCGCGGCGCCGGCCCGGTACCCCCGGTGGTGAGGATCAGGTTGCAGCCGGCCACATCGGCCAAGTCGACGAGGGTACGTTCGATGGTGGCGCGATCATCCGGAATCAGGCGAGCCTCGGCGGTCCATGGCGAACTCAGCGCCTTGCCCAGCCAATCCTTCAGGGCCGGAATACCCTGGTCTTCATAGGTGCCTTCGGAGGCGCGGTCGCTGATCGACACCAGGCCGATACGGATGTGTTCGCTCATGCTGGAGTTCTCGGTATGGGTTTATCTGGGGTCAGGATTGAGCGTGACCACCGCTCTCGGCACCGTCGCCCGCGTCGGCATCATCCTGTCCGGTACCCTCTGCTTCAGTTTCAGCCTCGGCCTGGAGCTGCAACTGGCGCAGCACCTGGAAAATCTCGCGGAAGGCCTTGGGCGGCTTGCCGGCCTCGCGCTCCTTGAGCGCGTTGCGGCGCAGGGTGCGCAGGTATTGAAGATCGGCGCCCGGCCAGGTCTCGGCGATGACGCCGATCACTTTGTCGTCCTCGAGCAGGTCCGCACGCAGGCGTTCGAGGCGGTGCATCTTCGCCACCTCGGCAGCGGAATTGCCGGCGAAGACTTCGAGCTGGGCCTGGATGGGCTCGGGGTCGATCTTGCGCATCAGCTTGCCGATGTACTGCAGCTGGCGACGGCGCGCTTCCATCTTGAAGCCCTGGGCGGCGCGGATGGCGTCGAACAGCGATTCGGGCAGGGGCACCTTCTTCAACTGGTCTACCGACAGCGCGACGAGTTGCTCGCCGAGATCCTGCAAGGCCAGCATTTCGCGCTTGCGGCTACTCTTGCTCGGCGGTTCGGCATAGGCCTCGTCGTCGGACTCGGGATGGGGGGACTGGCGCGAATCTGGACGCATTGCGGACATGGGGGCTGGCTTGATCGGGTTAAGATTATAGCCTTTGCACGCACCCGGCCCGCTCCATGTCCGCTCAAGGCTTCTCCTTCTCCCAGGCGCACCTCGCCGATATCGCCACCGACATTCTCAAGTACGCCCGAAAGCGCGGCGCCTCGGCGTGCGAAACCGACGTCTCGGAAGGCTTCGGCCAGTCGATCGCAGTACGCAAGAGCGAAGTCGAGACCATCGAATACAACCGCGACAAGGGCGTCGGCGTCACGGTGTACGTCGGCCAGCAGCGCGGTTACGCCAGCACCTCGGACTTCTCCAGGAAGGCGCTCAAGGCCACCGTCGACGCGGCGCTGTCGATCGCGCGCTTCACCGCGCCCGACCCTTGCGCAGGCCTGGCCGATGCGGCACTGATGGCGCGCGCCAAGGACATGCCCGAGCTTGACCTGTTCCACCCCTGGGCGATCGACGTCAATGAGGCGATCGTGCTTGCTCGACGCTGCGAGGACGCAGCATTCGCGGTAAGCCCGCAGATCAGCAACTCTGAGGGGGCGAACACCTCGATCCAGCAGTCGCACTTCGTATCGGCCAACAGCCACGGCTTCATCGGCGGCTATGCCACCACCCGCCACGGCCTGTCGTGCTCGGTGATCGCCGGCGAGGGCGACGCGATGCAGCGCGAGTACTGGTACGACTCGCGCCGCGACCCGGCCGAGCTGATGTCGCCGGAGGAGATCGGCCGCCGCGCCGGCGAACGCGCCATTGCTCGCCTGGGGGCGCGGAAGATCCGCACCTGCGAGGTGCCGGTGCTGTTCGAGGCCCCGCTGGCGGTGGCGCTGATCGGCAACTTCGTGCAGGCGGTGAGCGGCGGTTCGCTGTACCGCAAGTCGAGCTTCCTGCTCGACAGCCTTGGCCAGCAGGTCTTCTCGCCGCTGGTCAGCATCTCCGAGCGCCCCCACCTCAAACGCGCCTTCGGCTCCAGCCCCTTCGACAGCGATGGCGTCGCCACCCGCGACCGCGAAGTCGTCACCGATGGCGTACTCAACGGCTACTTCCTTTCCGCCTACTCGGCACGCAAGCTCGGCATGCAGACGACCGCCAACGCCGGCGGCTCGCACAACCTGATCGTCAAGGCCGGCGACAAGGACCTCGCAGGCCTGATCAAGCACATGGACAAGGGCCTGCTGGTCACCGAGCTGCTCGGCCACGGCGTCAACTATGTGACCGGAGACTACTCGCGCGGCGCGGCGGGCTTCTGGGTGGAAAAGGGCCGGATCAAGCACGCGGTGGAGGAAGTCACCATCGCCGGCAACCTGCGCGATATGTTCCGCAACATCGTCGCCATCGGTAACGATGCACTGCCGCGCGGCGCCAAACTGTGCGGCTCGGTACTGATCGAGCACATGAAGGTTGCAGGCCGCTGAAGGCGACGCCCTGCCCGGCCGCAGGGGCGATTAGGGTTTTCCGTGCTTTCGACGCCCGAGGCGCTACATATAATCGTCGTCAGCCGAGAACCATCAGAACACAGGCTTTTCCACAGGAGGAACCATGGAGCGTCGCAAATTCATCAAGAGCGCCGGCATTGCCGGCATCCTCGCCTCGGGCACCGCACCGGCCATCGTCAACGCACAGGAACAAGTCCGCTGGCGTCTGACCTCGAGCTTCCCCAAGGCACTCGACACCATCCACGGCGCGGCCGACGTGTTCGCCAAGCTGGTATCGGACGCCTCCGGCGGCAAGTTCCAGGTCTCGGTTCATGCACCGGGCGAACTGGTGCCGGCCTTCGGCGTCGTCGATGCCGTACAGCAGGGCACGGTCGAGTGCGGCCATACCTGCGGCTACTACTTCTTTGGCAAGGACGAGACCTTTGCCATCGACACCGCCATCCCCTTCGGCATGAACTCGCGCTCGCTCACGGCGTGGTTCTACGACGGCAACGGCCTCAAGCTCATGCGTGAGTTCTTCGCCGGCTACAACATCGTGAACTTCCCGATGGGCAACAGCGGCGCGCAGATGGGTGGCTGGTACCGCAAGGAAATCAAGACGCCGGCCGACCTCAACGGCCTCAAGATGCGCATCGGCGGCTTCGCCGGCCGCGTCGTCAGCAAGCTCGGCGGCGTACCGCAGAACATTCCTGGCGGCGAGATCTATCAGGCGCTCGAGCGCGGCACCATCGACGCCACCGAGTGGGTCGGCCCCTACGATGATCTCAAGCTCGGCTTCCACAAGGTCGCTCCGTTCTACTACTACCCCGGCTGGTGGGAAGGCGGTGCGCAGATCTCGCTGTACGTCAATGACAAGGCCTACAACGCCCTGTCGCCCGAGTACAAGACGATCGTGCAGATTGCGGCATCGCACGCCCACGTCAACATGCAGGCCATGTACGACGCGCGCAACCCGACCGCGCTCAAGCAACTCATCGCCGAAGGCGCCAAGCTGCAGCGCTTCCCGCGCGAAGTCATGGACGCCGCGCTCAAGGCACGCAACGAGGTCTACAAGGAACTGAACGACACCAACGCCAACTGGCGCAAGGTGTTCGCTGACTACGAGCGCTTCATGCGCGACCAGTATCAGTGGATTCCGCTGGCGGATGGCAGCTACGACCAGTACATGGCGGCACAGAAGCTCTGATCGACACCTGAGGCAATGACCCGCTCCGGCAGGGCGTTGCCTGATGATCACCGCCCTCGTGCGCCGCGTGGACACGAGGGCGGAATCGTGTCCGCGCGGCACGCATTCACCTTAGGAAAGCCTGCCCTGCCATGGGACCGCTACTCAAGATATCCAGACTGATCGATGCGATCAGCAACCTCGTCGGCCGCACACTGATCTGGCTCGTGCTTGCAGCCACCCTCATCAGCGCAGGCAATGCCATCGTACGTAAGACGCTCAACATTGGCTCGAACGCAATGCTCGAGATCCAGTGGTACCTCTATGCGGCGGTCTTCATGCTGGGCGGCGGCTACGCCCTGCTCAAGAACACGCATGTCCGCATCGACGTGCTGTCGAACAAGTTTTCAGCGCGTACACGCGCCTGGGTTGATATCGGCGGAATCGTCATCTTCCTGCTGCCGATGTGCTACCTGCTGTCTGTCTTTGCCTGGCCGATCGTGATGTCCGCAATCAAGACCGGCGAGGTATCGTCGAACGCTGGCGGCCTCATCCGCTGGCCCCTGTATGCCCTCGTTCCCGCCGGCTTCGGCCTGCTCGCCCTGCAAGGGCTGTCGGAGCTGATCAAGCGCATCGCCTTCCTGCGCGGCGCTGGCCCCGACCCGATGGCTTTGCCCCATGACCCGCACGCCGACTCCGGCGCTGCACCCGACGTACCTGCAGCCAAGGCCGGACAATGATCGAGTTCATTTCTGCCAACCTCGCGCCGATCATGTTCGGCGCCGTCGTGTTCTTCCTGATTTCGGGCTTTCCGGTCGCGTTCGCGCTGGCGGCTTGCGGCTTGCTGTTCGGCTTCATCGGCATGGAGCTTGGCCTGCTGCCAGGCACCTTGTTCCAGGCCCTGCCGCTGCGGGTGTTCGGCATCATGCAGAACGACATCCTGCTCGCCATCCCCTTCTTCACCCTGATGGGGCTCGTGCTCGAACGTAGCGGCATGGCCGAGGACCTCCTCGACACCGCCGGTCAGGTCTTCGGCCCAGTGCGCGGCGGCCTCGCGCTGGCGGTGATCTTCGTCGGCGCACTGCTCGCCGCCACCACTGGCGTCGTCTCGGCCTCGGTCATCTCGATGGGCCTGATTTCGCTGCCGATCATGCTGCGCTACGGCTACAGCCGGCCGATCGCATGCGGCGCGATCACGGCCTCCGGCACGTTGGCACAAGCGATTCCACCCTCGCTGGTGTTGATCGTGATGGCAGACCAACTCGGTCGCAGCGTCGGAGACATGTACAAGGGCGCCTTCCTGCCCGCCTTCATCCTGGTGTCGATGTACGCCCTGTTCATCATCGGCGTGGCAATCTTCCGGCCCAAGCTGGTGCCTGCCCTGCCGCCCGAGGCGCTCAAGTTCCGCCAACCCGATGGCAGTTCGGGCCTTCGCTCACTGGTTGTGTTCGGCGTCCTGATCGCGCTGGCCACCATCGGCTTCGCCGGGATCTACCCGCAACTCAGCGGCAGCGCGGTTCCACCGGGGCGCGAGGAGGTTGCGGTGGTGGCGCTCACCTTCGGCACCGCGCTGGCACTCGTTCTGGCCGGCATCAACAAGCTGCTCGGCCTTGGCCTGCTGTCACGCATCAGCGAACGCGTCACCTTCGTGCTCGTGCCCCCGCTGGCGCTGATCTTCCTGGTACTCGGCACGATCTTCCTCGGCATCGCGACGCCGACCGAAGGTGGTGCGATGGGCGCACTCGGCGCATTGCTGATGGCTTTCGCCCGTCGCCGTCTGAGCTTCGGCAAGCTGGTAGAGGCGCTCGAAGCTACGACAAAGCTGTCGGTGTTCGTGATGTTCATCCTCATCGGCGCCACGGTGTTCAGCTTCACGTTCACTGCAGTCGATGGCAAGCAGTGGGTCGAGCATCTGTTCGACCAGCTTCCGGGCGGACAGATCGGCTTTCTGCTGTTCGTGAATGCGATGATCTTCTTCCTCGGCTTCTTCCTCGACTTCTTCGAGATCGCCTTCATCCTGATCCCGCTGCTCGCGCCGGTCGCCGACAAGCTTGGCATCGATCTGATCTGGTTCGGGGTCCTGATCGCGATGAACCTGCAGACCTCCTTCCTCACGCCGCCCTTCGGCTTCGCGCTCTTCTACCTGCGCAGCGTGGCCCCCGTATCCTCCTTCATCGACCGCGTCACGGGGCAGCGCGTGCCGGGCGTGCGCACCCAGGAGATCTATGCGGGCTCGGTCGCATTCGTGATCATCCAGATCATCATGATCGCCCTGCTGATTGCCTTCCCGCAGCTGGTCACGGGCAATCTCGATGCCAAGGTGGAGGTCGACCTCGACACCATCCGCATCGAGGCCCCGAGCGGCGGAGGAGGCTGGGGCGAGGAAGGCGGCGAGAAGGACGGTTGGTAAGAACGTGCTGACCCGCTTCTGTCTCGTACGCCATGGCGAAACCCCCTGGAACGCAGAACTGCGCCTCCAGGGGCATATCGACGTGCCGCTCAATGACACCGGTCGCCGCCAGGCGGCCGCCACCGCCCGCGTATTGTCCGCGCACCGCTTCGACGCGCTGTACAGCAGCGATCTCGCCCGCGCACTGCAGACAGCAGCTGCAGCAGCCAGCGCCTGCGGGCTGCAGCCGCTACCTCACAGCGGGCTGCGCGAGCGCCACTACGGAGTGCTCCAGGGGCGGACCTACGATGAGGCCGAGGCCCAGCATCCTGAAGTCTGGCGGCACTTCAAAGGACGCAACCCGGCCTACTCATTCCCCGGCGGCGGCGAGAGCCTGGCCGAGTTCGATGCCCGCGTGCGTCAAGCAATGGACGCGATCCTGCGCGCCCACACAGGGCAGACAGTGCTGGTCGTCACCCATGGCGGCGTGCTCGACATCATCCACCGGCTGGCGTCCGGAAAGCCGCTCGAGGCCGCACGCGACTTCGCGATTCCGAACGCGGCGCTCAACTGGATCGCGCACGACGCGCAGGGGTGGCGGCTGGAGTGCTGGGCAGACCAGACCCATCTTGGCAGCAGCATGGACGAACTGCCTCACCCCTGAGGCGGACGCACAGGGGCACACCAGCGAACACCGGGGCCACTCGCTTGCGGCGGCGCACCACATGGTAGAATTCCTTTTTAATCAACCGCTGAAGACTTCGCCCCATGTTCTCCGCGCAAGACACCCTCGCCAAGGTCGACCCTGAACTCTGGGCTGCCGTGCAGGCAGAAAACCGCCGTCAGGAAGATCACATCGAGCTGATCGCCTCCGAAAACTACGTCTCCACCGCGGTCATGGAGGCTCAAGGCTCCCAGCTCACCAACAAGTACGCCGAGGGTTACCCCGGCAAGCGTTACTACGGCGGCTGCGAGCATGTCGATGTGGCCGAGCAGCTCGCCATCGACCGCCTCAAGGCACTGTTCGGCGCCGAGGCCGCGAACGTGCAGCCGAACTCCGGCTCCCAGGCCAACCAAGCCGTGCTGATGGCCTTCGCCAAGCCGGGCGACACCATCATGGGCATGAGCCTGGCCGAAGGCGGCCACCTCACCCACGGCATGCCGCTGAACATGTCCGGCAAGTGGTTCAACGTTGTCGCCTACGGTCTCAACGACAAGGAAGAGATCGACTACGACAAGATGGAAGCACTCGCGCGCGAACACAAGCCGCGCATCATCATCGCAGGCGCCTCCGCCTATTCGTTGCGCATCGACTTCGAGCGCTTTGCGAAGATCGCCAAGGAGATCGGCGCCATTTTCTGGGTTGACATGGCGCACTATGCCGGCCTCATCGCTGCGGGCTTCTACCCCAACCCGGTGCCGCACGCCGACGTCGTCACTTCGACCACCCACAAGACGCTGCGCGGCCCGCGCGGCGGCATCATCCTGATGAAGGCCGAGCACGAGAAGGCGATCAACTCTGCGATCTTCCCCGGCCTGCAGGGTGGCCCGCTGATGCACGTGATCGCGGCCAAGGCGGTAGCCTTCAAGGAAGCGGCGACACCCGAGTTCCGCAACTACCAGGAACAGGTCATCGCCAACGCGCGCGTGATGGCGCGCGTACTGGGAGAGGAGCGCGGCCTGCGCATCATCTCCGGTCGCACCGAATCGCACGTCTTCCTGGTTGATCTGCGCAACAAGAAGATCACCGGCAAGGCTGCCGAAGCCGTGCTGGGTAGCGCCCATATCACGGTCAACAAGAACTCGATTCCCAACGACCCGGAGAAGCCGTTCACCACCTCGGGCATCCGTATCGGCTCGCCGGCGATGACCACGCGCGGCTTCACCGAGATCGAGTCCGAGCGTATTGCACACCTCATCGCCGACGTGCTCGACGCCCCGGAAGACCAGGCAGTCATCGAGCGCGTGCGCGGCCAGGTGGCCGAGCTGTGCGCCAGGTTCCCGGTCTACGGCAAGTAAGCTGCGGGGCGGGGCGCGTGCCGACTTGAGGCCCGCTCCGCCCACGAGCCCCCCCCCCGGCCATGAAATGCCCCTTCTGCGGCGACCCCAACACCCAGGTCACCGACACCCGCGAGAATGAGGACGGTGACGTCGTCCGCCGCCGCCGCCGCTGCGTGAGCTGTGACAAGCGCTTCACCACCTACGAGCGCATCGACCTGAAGATGCCGCATATCGTCAAGCGCAACGGCAACCGCAGCGAGTTCGACCACGCCAAGCTCGCCGGCAGCATGAAGCTGGCGCTGCGCAAGCGACCTGTCACCATCGAGGCCATTGATGCTGCGGTCGACCGCATCGAAGCGCGCCTGCTCTCCATGGGCGAACCGGAAGTCCCGAGCGAGAAGATTGGCGAACTGGTCATGAAGGAGCTCAAGAAGCTCGACAAGGTGGCATACATCCGATTTGCATCCGTGTATCGCAACTTCGCCGATGTCGACGAGTTCTCGGAAGTGATCCGTGAGGTACAGAGTCGCCCCAAGCGGGGACGCGGTGCAGCAAACCCGCCTGCCACATCCGAAGATGACCTTTTCGGCAACTGACCATGCCGCGATGGCGCGCGCGCTCGCGCTCGCCCGGCGCGGACTGGAAAGCACCTCTCCCAACCCTCGCGTCGGCTGCGTGCTGCTGCGCGACGGCAGGACGGTGGGCGAAGGCTGGCATCAACGTGCGGGCGAACCGCACGCCGAGATCCACGCCTTGCAGCAGGCTGGCGCCGACGCACGCGGAGCCACCGCCTATGTCACGCTCGAGCCATGCTCGCACTTCGGTCGCACGCCGCCATGTGCCGACGCCCTCATCGAGGCAGGCGTCAGCCGCGTCGTCGCAGCAATGGAAGACCCCAACCCGCTGGTGGCCGGCCGCGGCATGGCACGCCTGCGCGCGGCAGGAATCGTCACCGAACACGGCCTGCTCGACACCGAAGCGCGCGAACTCAACATCGGCTTCGTGTCGCGCATGACCCGCGGCCGGCCCTGGCTGCGCCTCAAGGCCGCTGCCACCCTCGACGGTAAGACTGCGCTTAACAACGGCGTCAGCCAGTGGATCACGGGCGCGGAGGCGCGACGGGACGGTCACCGCTGGCGCGCACGTGCCTGCGCCATCCTCACCGGGATTGGCACCGTACGCGAAGACGATCCACAACTGACCGTACGCGACATAGTCTGTGAACGTCAGCCGCAGCGCATCCTCATCGATGCGCGACTGGAGGTTCCCGCAGCGGCTCGTATTCTGCAGGGTGCTCCGATCCTGATCGCCACCGCGTGCGAGGAGCACGCGCGCATGGCGCCGTTGCTCGAGAGCGGACACCAGATCATCGTGCTGCCAGACACAAACGGGAAAGTAGCCCTGCCTGCGCTGATGCGAGAGCTCGGCCGCCTCGGTTTCAACGAGGTACACGCCGAAGCGGGACTGAAGCTCAACGGCTCCTTACTGCGCGAGGGCTGCGTCGATGAATTGCTGCTCTACTTCGCACCCATGCTGGCCGGCGACACCGCCCAGGGGCTGTTCAACCTGCCCGCCCTGACCCGGCTGGACGACGCCACCCAACTCGATGTGACCGACATGCGCACGATCGGTCGTGACCTGCGCGTCATCGCACGCCCCAGACGCTGAACGCACGCTGCGTAACCAGCCCCGCAGTCAGGCGGCCGCACGCGCACACACTGCACAGCCTGGATCCTTGCCGAGGCTGATGCTGCGCCACTCCATGCCCAGGCCGTCAAGCAGCAGCAAGCGGCCGTCCAGCGAGGTACCGCAGCCAATCACGAGCTTGAGCGCCTCGGCCGCCTGCGTGGTGCCAACAATGCCGACAATCGGAGCGAACACGCCCATGACGGCACAGCGGACCTCTTCAAGATCCTCGCCCTCCGGAAACAGGCAGTGGTAACAGGCGCTGTCGGCTCGGCGCAGATCGAACACCGACACCTGCCCATCAAAGCGAATCGCCGCACCCGAGACCAGCGGTTTGCGGTGCTGCAGACAGGCGCGGTTGATGGCATGCCGGGTGGCGAAATTGTCGGAACAGTCGAGCACCACGTCCGCACGCGCGACTTCGGCAGCAAGGGACTCGCCCTCCAGCCGCAACTTGAGCGGCTCGACGCGCGTGAGCGGATTGAGCCGGTTCAGTGTCAGGCGCGCTGATTCGACCTTGGGCGCCCCCACCATATCGGCCGTATGCAGGATCTGTCGCTGCAGATTGGTGAGATCGACCTCATCGTCGTCGGCGATCGCAATGGTACCGACGCCGGCGGCTGCAAGATACATGGCAGCAGGCGACCCCAGCCCCCCGGCGCCGATGATGAGCATGCGCGCGTCCAGCAAAGCCTGCTGACCCTCGACGCCGATCTCGGGCAGGAGAATGTGCCGACTGTAACGCAGCAGTTGCTCGTCATCCATTGCAGAACTCACTTGTACTCGCGCAACTCGGGCGGAGTGTCATCGTGGTCACCATGGGCATGGTGGTTCCATGCCTGGATATAGACCTCGTTCGACTGCTTGATCAGGCGCTCGGGCGAGAGCAGGTTGTGACGCTGGGTCTCCTCGCTGAAATACACGATTGCCCGCACCAGCCTCACATAAAGCGAGTTCTCGAGTGCAAAGCCGGCCTCGCGCAGCGCGTCCTCAAGCGTCTCGAGCGAATAGTCGAGCACCGAGTAGCGCACCACGACACACAGCGGGTCGGCCGTGCGCTCGATGTGAAGATCCTTGAGCAGGCGCAGCGCCCGCCAGGCCTTCTCCATCTGCCCCGGCGGCAAAGGCTTGAAGCGGATCTCACGCTGCTTGTGGATGTCCGCGCCCGGCACGGGACGATCATGATGCCTGCCTGCAAGCTTATAGGCGGTCTCCCTGCGCATCATGCCCCTCCCTTTATCATGGATTATTCCTGATTCTGGACGATCTGCTCACCCTTGAGAAGGCGGATAGCCTGCTGGAGCTGATGATCGTTCTCGCCGGCGAGCTCGAATCGGACCGGCTCGGCCTCCTCGGCACCGGCATCGGCGCCACGACCAGCCTCCGGTTTCGCGGCCTCACCCTCGCCGCCCTTGCCGTTGCCAAGGTGGCCGACGAGGTCGGCCTCCCGCACACGGCGGCTCGACCCATTGGCGCTTTCCTCGACGACGACATCGGGCTCGATCCCCTTGGCCTGGATGGAGCGCCCACTGGGCGTGTAGTAAAGCGCCGTCGTCAACTTGATGGCGGTGTTGTTGTTCAGCGGCAGGATGGTCTGCACCGAGCCCTTGCCGAAGGTCTGCGTCCCCATGACGGTGGCGCGCTTGTGGTCCTGCAGCGCACCGGCGACGATCTCTGACGCGGATGCGGAGCCGGCGTTGACCAGCACCACCATCGGCACGTCCTTCGCTGCGGGCGGCAACCGGCGCAGGAAGTCGTCCCGCGTGCCGCGCAGGTAGTCCGCAGGGGTGGCGCGGTATTCGCGCCGGGCATCATCGGTACGCCCATCGGTGGACACGACCAGCGTGTTGGCAGGCAGGAACGCCGCCGAAACGCCCACCGCGCCATGCAACAGACCACCGGGATCGTTGCGCAGGTCCAGCACCAGTCCCTTCAGCGGAACGTCCGCAGCGAGCTTGTTGAAATGCTCGACCACCGAGGCCGCGGTGTTCTCCTGGAACTGCGCAATGCGCAGGTAGCCGAAGCCAGGCTCGATCACCTTGGAACGCACGCTCTGCACCTTGATGACCTCACGCGTGAGGGTGAGCACGATCGGACGCGACTCGCCCTTGCGCATGATGGTGAGCGTGATGTCGGTACGCGGCTTGCCGCGCATGCGCTTGACCGCGTCGTTCAGGCTCATGCCCTTGACCGGCGTTTCGTCGAGCTTGACGATCAGGTCGCCGGCTTGCACACCCGCCCGGAACGCAGGCGTATCCTCGATCGGCGAAATCACCTTGACGAAGCCGTCCTCCATGCCAACCTCGATACCCAGGCCGCCGAACTCGCCCTGGGTGCCGACCTGAAGGTCCTTGAAGGCCTCGGCATCGAGATAGGCCGAATGCGGGTCGAGACCCGACAGCATGCCGCTGATCGAGTCGGTGATGAGCTTCTTGTCCTCGACCGGCTCGACATAGCCCTGCTTGATCGCATTGAATACGTCGGCGTAGGCACGCAACTCATCGACCGGCAGCGGCATCGGCGCGCTACGGTCGGCGTTTGCGGAAAAATTTAGGCTGATCATCACGCCGGCGACCACGCCGGTCATCACCAGACCGAACTGCTTTAGCTTGCTGCCCATGAAAACTCCGTTGTTTCGCCCACCCGGGCGCGCGTCCCGTGGCCGTAAGCTAGTTGAGCCGCACCCATTGCATCGGGTCCAGCGGCTGTCCTTGGTGGCGGATCTCGAAGTATAAACCCGAATCCTCGCCCCCCCCGCTGCTGCCCACGCTGGCAACCGTATCGCCACCGGCCACGCGATCTCCGACCTCTTTCAGCAAGGCATCGTTGTTGCCGTAGATCGAGAGATAGTCGCCACCATGATCGATGATGAGGAGGTTGCCGTAACCCCGCAGCCAGTCGGAGAACACCACCTCCCCGCCAGCAACGGCCTTGACTTCGGCACCCGCGCCGGTACGGATGAATACACCCTTCCAGGTTGTGCCGCTACCGGCTCTTTGAGCACCAAAACGGCCAACGAGTTCGCCCCGCACCGGGAAGCGCAACTGTCCGCGCAGTTGCGCGAAACGCACGCCGGTCGGCGTCGGCGTCGGCGTCGCACGCACCTCGCCAACCGCAGGCTCGGCACGGCGCGCGGGCCGCGATGCGGCACCCTCTGCAGGCTGGCGCTGCGCCTGTGCAGCCAGAGCGGCCTGCGCAGCGCGACGCTCGGCTTCGCGCTGCTCGGCGAGCCGACGCGCAGCCTCGCGC
>NZ_AMXA01000031.1 GCF_000310145.2 Thauera sp. 28 | reverse complement strand
CGCGGCTGGCGCCGCTCCTACCTTGGTCCCAAGCGCCGCAGACCCGCCGTAGGAGCGGCGCCAGCCGCGAGCTCGTGAAGGCGATCATGCCGCTGCATCCGCAAGATCGCTCGCTTGATGCGATGGCCTTGCAGCAGGCCATGCGCACGCTGAAGCGTGCGGGGGAATCAGTCGATACAGGAAGCCGCGTAGTCCGCCATCGCAGCGACCACCCTGGCGGACTCGCCCGCTGCGGTGGCGAGCACGATCTCGCAGTCTGGGTGGGCCGCGCGCACCTCATCGACCAGGATCGGCAGGTCACGCGTGAGATGCCCCGCCTGGGCGAGGAAGATCGGCACTACCGCCACCTTGCGCGCACCCGCGGCAGTCAGCGCGGCCACCGCCTCCGGCAGCGTCGGCGTCATGAACTCGAGGAAGGCAAGCTCCACGCTCGGCGCATCGGGGCGTGCCAGCAACGCCTCACGGATGCGGCGCATGGGCCCCGCCCAGTCGGGATTACGGGCACCATGCCCGAACAAGACGACGGCGGTGTCACGCGCAACACTTGAATTCATGAACAGCTCTCCGGGTTGTCTGGGTCCGCTGCGCCAAGGGTAGCGCAGGCTACCCGCGCCTGCAGCAGATGATCGAGCGCGCGTGCGGCGCAGAACAGGCCCGCACTGGCGGTCACTGCCATGCTCGAGCCATATCCGGCACAGGCCAACCCCTGCGGAGCGAGCGCGGTAGCCGCGCCCGTACCCAAGCAGGCCCGCGCTTCGGGGTAGCGCACCGGCTCGGTGGAGAACACCGCATCGATGCCGAACTTGCGCCGCGGGTCGCGGCTGAAACCGTGTTCCTTGCGCAAGCGGGCGCGCACCTTGGACAGCAGAGGGTCTTGCACCGTACGCGCCAGATCATCGACCACCAGCCGGCCCGGATCGGTCTTGCCCCCTGCCCCGCCCGCCATCACCAGCCTGATTCGGCGGCGCCGGCACACGGCCGCGATCGCTACCTTGGCGCGCACGTTGTCGATGGCGTCGATGACGACATCGAAGCACTGCAGCAGGTCCTCGGCGTTCTCGGCCGTCAGGAAGTCCTCGACCTGCTCGACCGCGCACAGCGGGTTGATGCCCGCAATGCGCGCGGCCATCGCGCCGACCTTGGCCATGCCGAGCGTAGATTCGAGCGCATGTACCTGGCGGTTGATGTTCGACTCGGCAACGTGGTCGAGGTCGATCAGGGTGAGTCGGCCCACCCCACTGCGTGCCAGCGCCTCGGCCGCCCACGAGCCAACGCCGCCGACACCGATCACGCAGGCATGTGCGGCCTGCAGACGGGCGACTGCGCCATCGCCGTAGAGCCGGTCGATACCGCCGAAGCGGCGGGCAACATCGACGCCTGCGCCTTGCATCGCGCCCCGCTCAGGCCGTCTCGGCCGCGGTGACGCGCTGGCTGTCGAGCCATACGCCCAGACCCTGGGCGTTGAGCTCGAGGTCCATGCGCAGCAGGTCGAGCGTCTCGTCCTCGTTGAGCGCCCAGTTCTGGCGTGCGGCCTCCTCGCGCATGATCTGCTCGAGGCCGGCAAGGATCTCGACATGGCGGGCCACGCCATCGCCGCGCGCAGCCTGCGCCACCGCCACCATGGTGTCGATCAGACGGTGGAGGTCAGCGCCCAGGCGATCGACTTCGGTGATCCGGCTGTAGTGCGTCAGGTACATGGCCTGCGGCTGCATCGCCAGCATGCGGTCGATGGAGGCGTGCATCGCCTCGGGCTCGAACTGGGTCGGCGTCGTCGTCGGCATGATGAAGGCACGGCCATCGACATCAAGCTCGCGATAGGACAGGCCAAAGGTGTCGCCCGTGAAGAAGGCGCGCGCACTGTCGTCCCAGATGCAGACGTGGTGGCGCGCATGCCCCGGGGTATCGAAGATGCGCAGGCAGCGACCGCCCAGCTTGAGTTCGAGACCGTCGGTGGCCGGCACGATGCGCTCGGCCGCGACAGGCACCAAGCGTCCGTAGAGCGCGAACGCGCGCTCCGGCCCGTAAACGGCGCAGGTGGCGTCCCACAACCGGCTCGGATCAGTCATGTGGCGCACGCCACGCGGATGCACGACAAGCCTGGCGTGCGGCAGCGCACACATCAGGCTGCCCGCACCGCCGGCGTGGTCGAGATGGATGTGGGTCAACAACACCCAATCCACTGCTTCGGGCGCGATACCGAGCGCGGCGAGCGCGCCGAGCACGCGCGGCACCGAGGCGTTGCTGCCGGTATCGACGATCGCGGCGCGACCGTCCTGCACGATGATATGGATGGCCGCAAGCTGCGGCCGGCCATAGCCGGAATCCACCGCATGAACGCCGTCGGCGTGACTGATCAGGTCCAACATTGCACTCCCTCCTCGCACTGCCGCGCGGCAGGCCAGCATCGGCGACCCGACTCTAGCCTCGCGCTCCGGCAGTGTCGCGGACGCACATCACGCGCGCGCATCCGCATCCTCCCGCTTCAGAACGGGATGTCGTCGTCGAAATCACCAAAGCCGCCCGGCTGCTGCTGCGGTTGTGCTGCCGGCTGAGGGCGCTGTGCGGGTGCGCGCGGCGCGGCAGCGGCCGGCGCGGGCGCGTCCCAGCCACCCTCGCTTGCGCGCATCGGTGCGTCACCACCTTCGCGACGGCCGCCCAGCATCTTCATCTCGTCAGCGCGGATCTCGGTGGTGTAGCGGTCCTGGCCGCTCTGATCCTGCCACTTGCGGGTCCGCAGGCTGCCCTCGATGTACACCTGGCTGCCCTTGCGCAGATACTGGCCAGCGATCTCTGCCAGCTTGCCGTAGAAGGACACCCGATGCCATTCGGTCGCTTCACGGCGCTCGCCGGTGGCTTTGTCGCGCCAGTTCTCGGTGGTGGCGAGACGGATATTGCAGATCGCGTCGCCCGACGGGGCGAAACGGCTTTCCGGGTCGGCACCGAGGTTGCCGACCAGGATGACTTTATTGACGGATGCCATCCGGTTCTCCTTTGAGTGTGCATCCGGGCGCGGCGATGTAAGCGCTGCACCCGCGTGAAATACGACAGACCCCAGGCCAGGCCCGGGTGCTTCAGCCCGCTGCCGGCTGCGCGCGCAGCGGCGGCGGCCGCATGGACGCCGCAAGACCAAGCCAGGCAAGGGCGAGCAAGGCACAGAACAGGCTCACCGCACCCGGCCCATGGACCTGGCCCAGCCAGCCGCCGAGCACGCCGCCGAGGAACAGGCCGATCGACTGCAAGGTGTTATACACCCCCAGCGCTGTGCCCTTTGCGCCGGGCGCTGCGATGCGCGAAATCCACGACGGCTGGGTTGCCTCGAGCACATTGAACGCAATGAAGAAAAGCGTCAGCAGCAATGCCAATGGTATCAGACCGTCACCAATCAGCCACAGCCCCAGCTGGACCACCGCCAGCAGCACGATCGCCGCATTGAAAACGGGCTTAAGCTTGTCATGGCGCTCGGCGACGATCACCGCTGGCACCATCACGACGAAGGACAACAGCACGGCTGGCAGATAGACCTTCCAGTGCTCGGGCATGGGCAGCCCGCCGCTCGCCACCAGGGCCGAGGGCACCATCACCCACATCGTGGTCTGAATGAGATGGAGCGCGAATACGCCGAAGTTGAGCCGCATGAGCTGGCCGTCGCGGAGCACGTCGATCAGGCGCCCCGTCGCGCGCGGCACGGGCGGCGCCGCAGGCACCACCCACAGCACCACGCCGATGGCGACGAAGGCGAGCACCGCGGTCAGCCAGAAGATCCCATCCATGCCGACCGCGGCATACAACAGCGGCGCAGCGACCATGGACAGCGCAAACACGAGCCCGATCGACGAGCCGATCATGGCCATCACCTTGGTACGGTGCTGGTCGCGGGTGAGGTCGGCAGCAAGCGCCGTGACTGCCGCCGAGATCGCGCCCGCCCCCTGCAGGATACGGCCGGCGATGATCATCGTGATGTCGTCTGCTAGCGCGGCGACCACGCTGCCGATCACGAACAGCACGAGTCCGAACACGATCACCGGCTTGCGGCCGAAACGATCGGACGCGGCACCGTAGGCGATCTGCAGGCAGGCCTGGGTGAGGCCGTAGGCGCCTATCGCCAGCCCCACCAGGGTCAGGTTGTCGCCGCCCGGGATGGTCGCGGCATGAACTGCGAACACAGGCAGGATCAGGAACAGCCCCAGCATGCGCAGCGCAAAGATCGCAGCCAGGCTCATGCCGGCGCGGCGTTCGTCGCGCGTCATCGGATCGCGAGCAGGAACGGTCATCAGAGGAAACCGGCGTCGTCAAAGCCGAGCATTTTAGCACTCCGGCCGCCTGGCCGGTGCCGCCCTTCTCTCGTATAGTTTCGGGCTGGCCCACGCTAGGCATCTGCCATGGACGAGATCCGCATCCGCGGTGCGCGCACGCACAACCTGAAGAACATCAGTGCCGACCTGCCGCGAAACCGGCTCACGGTCATCACCGGCCTGTCCGGATCCGGCAAATCCTCGCTCGCCTTCGACACGCTGTACGCCGAGGGCCAGCGCCGCTACGTCGAGTCGCTGTCGGCCTACGCGCGCCAGTTCCTGCAGCTCATGGAAAAACCGGATGTAGATCTCATTGAGGGCCTGTCGCCCGCGATCTCGATCGAACAGAAAGCCACCAGCCACAACCCGCGCTCCACGGTGGGTACGGTTACCGAGATCCACGACTACCTGCGCCTGCTCTACGCCCGTGCCGGCACGCCCCATTGCCCGGAGCACCCCGAGCACGCCCTCGAGGCCCAAAGTGTGGCACAGATGGTCGACCACGTTCTGGCGCTGCCGCCCGAGACAAGGCTGATGATCCTCGCCCCGGTGGTGAGCGGGCGCAAGGGCGAGCAACAGGACCTGTTCGCCGAGCTGCGTGCCCAGGGCTTCGTGCGCGTGCGGGTCGACGGCGAGGTCATGGAACTCGATGCGATGCCGGCGCTCGACAAGAGCCGCCGCCACGACGTCGAGGTGGTGATCGACCGCCTGAAGGTCCGCGCCGACCAGCGTGGCCGCATCGCCGAGTCCTTCGAGACCGCGCTCCAGCATGCCGACGGACGTGCGCTCGCCGTGGAAATGGACAGCGGCACCGCTCACCTGTTCTCGGCGCGCTTCGCCTGCCCGGTGTGCAGCTTCGCACTCGCCGAGCTCGAACCACGCCTGTTCTCGTTCAACAACCCGGCAGGCGCGTGCCCGCGCTGCGATGGACTGGGCGCCATCGCGTTCTTCGACCCCGCACGCGTCGTCGCACACCCCGAACTTTCGCTCGCCGCAGGCGCGATCCGGGGCTGGGATCGGCGCAACCAGTTCTACTTCCAGATGCTCGCCAGCCTCGCAGCACACTACGGCTTCGACATCGAGACACCGTTCATCGATCTACCCGACACAGTACGTGAGACCGTCCTGCATGGCTCCGGACGCACCCGCATCGCCTTTCGCTACATGGCCGACAATGGCCGCATGGTGCTCAAGGAGCACCCGTTCGAAGGCATTATCCCGAATCTCGAGCGCCGCCTGCGCGAGACCGACTCACAGGCGGTGCGAGAAGAACTGACGAAATATCGTGCCAGCCGGGTCTGCCCGGCCTGCGAGGGCAGCAGATTGCGCAGCGAGGCACGCCACGTGCTGATCGGTGGCCGTGCGCTGCACGACATCGCTCGCCTGCCGCTCGCCGAGTGCCAGCACTTCTTCACCCAGCTGCAGCTTACCGGCGCGCGCGCCCAGGTCGCCGAGCGCATCATCAAGGAGGTCGCCGACCGCCTCAGCTTTCTCATCAACGTCGGCCTCGACTATCTTTCACTCGACCGCGCTGCAGACACCCTGTCCGGCGGCGAAGCTCAGCGCATCCGCCTCGCCAGCCAGATCGGCTCAGGCTTGACTGGTGTCATGTACGTGCTCGACGAGCCTTCGATCGGCCTGCACCAGCGCGACAACGACCGCCTGCTCGGCACCCTGCGCCAACTCCGCGATCTCGGCAATACGGTGATCGTTGTCGAGCACGACGAGGACGCAATCCGCAGCGCCGACTACCTGATCGACATGGGCCCGGGCGCAGGGGAGCACGGCGGTCAGATCGTCGCCCGCGGCACACCCCAGCAAGTCATCGACGACCCAGCCTCCATCACCGGCGACTATCTCGCCGGCCGCCGCAGCATCGCGGTGCCGCACACCCGCCGGCAGATCGACCCGGAGCGCATGCTGCACATCCTCGGCGCGACCGGTAACAACCTCAAGCAGGTCGATGCAGCGCTACCGATCGGCCTGTTCACCTGCATCACAGGCGTGTCCGGATCGGGCAAGTCGACCTTGATCAACGACACCCTGGCCGCCGCAGCAGCGCGCCACCTCAATGGTGCCAGCGTCGAGGCCGCTCCCCACCGGAGCATCCAAGGGCTGGACGCCCTGGACAAGATCATCAATGTCGACCAGTCACCAATTGGTCGCACACCGCGGTCGAACCCGGCCACCTACACCGGCCTGCTGACACCGATACGCGAGCTGTTCGCGGGCGTGCCCGAGGCCCGCGCGCGTGGCTACGGACCTGGGAGGTTCTCCTTCAACGTGCGTGGAGGCCGCTGCGAGGCTTGCCAGGGCGACGGCATGATCAAGGTCGAGATGCACTTCCTGCCCGACATGTACGTGCCTTGCGACGTCTGTCACGGTAAGCGATACAACCGCGAGACCCTGGAGATCCGCTACAAGGGGCGAACGATCTACGAAGTGCTCGACATGACGGTGGAACAGGCCTTCGATTTCTTCGCTGCCGTGCCCGCCGTCGCGCGCAAGCTCGAGACCCTGAAGGATGTCGGCCTCGGCTACATCCGTCTGGGCCAGAGCGCTACCACCTTGTCGGGCGGCGAAGCGCAACGTGTCAAGCTCGCCCTAGAACTCTCGAAGCGCGACACCGGCCGCACCCTGTACATCCTCGACGAACCCACCACCGGCCTGCATTTCCAGGACATCGAGATGCTGCTCACGGTCCTGCACCGTCTGCGCGACCATGGCAATACGGTTGTCGTCATCGAACACAATCTCGATGTCATCAAGACTGCCGATTGGCTGATCGACATGGGCCCGGAAGGCGGCGGAGGGGGCGGCACCGTTGTCTGCGCAGGCCCGCCGGAAGCAGTTGCAGCCCACCCCTCGAGCCACACCGGGCGTTACCTCGCACGCCTGCTCGCGACGCCCAGATCCGCCTGACTCAGCCTCGATACCCCAGCGGGTTCATGCGCTGCCAGCGCCACGCATCCTCGCACATCGCCGCCAACCCCCGCTCGGCCTTCCAGCCCAGCATCGCCTGGGCTCGCGCTGGATCGGCCCAGCATGCGGCGATGTCACCCGGCCGACGCGCCACGACGTCGTATGGCACCGGCCGACCGCACGCAAGCTCGAACGCGCGCACCATCTCGAGTACGCTGTAGCCGCGCCCAGTGCCGAGATTGAGCGTCGTGACACCGGCCAGCGTGTCGATACGCTCGAGTGCCCGCAGGTGCCCGAGCGCGAGGTCGACAACGTGAATGTAGTCGCGCACGCCGGTACCGTCAGGCGTCGGATAGTCGTCACCGAACACCCGCAGGCGTTCGAGTCGGCCCACCGCTACCTGACTTACAAAAGGCATCAGGTTGTTCGGCAAGCCCTCCGGGTCTTCGCCGATTCTCCCGCTCGAGTGGGCCCCTACTGGATTGAAGTAGCGCAGCAGAACCACGTTCCAGCGTCCATCTGCATTCGCCAGATCGCGCAGGATCTGCTCTCCCATCAGCTTCGTCCAGCCGTAAGGATTGGTCGCCGTAGTGGGAAAATCCTCGCGGATAGGCACGCTTGCGGGATCGCCATACACCGTCGCTGAAGAACTGAACACCATCCTCCGGCAGTCCGCGGCATCCATCGCCTGCAGCACACTCAGCAAGCCCTGAAGATTGTTGTCATAGTAGGCGAGCGGCTGTGCTACCGACTCTCCGACCGCCTTCCGCGCCGCAAAGTGGATAACCGCCTCCACCTCGTGTGCGGCAAAAATGCCCTCCAACGCGCGGCGATCGCGCACGTCTGCTTCGACAAACCCAGCCAAGGGGCGCCCGCCAAGCTCCTCGATACGCCGCAACGCTTCGGGCGAAGAGTTCGAGAGATCATCGATCACGACCACGTCACGCCCGGCCGCGAGCAATTCCACGCAGGTATGGGACCCAATGTAACCCGCCCCACCCGTCACCAATGTCACGCCCATACGCTCGCCCCTTCAGCAAAGCCCGTTGTTACAGTCGTGATTGCTGATCACGAAAAAAAACCGGGCGCTGCCCGGTTTTTTACTCGGTTGCTCGCGACGGCTCAAGCCGCCTCGGCGCCCTCGACCTCGACCGCTTCCACGTCGGGGCGATCCAGCAGCTCGACGTAAGCCATCGGTGCATTGTCGCCGTCACGGAAACCGCACTTCAGGATGCGCAGGTAACCACCGTTGCGGGCGGCGTAGCGCGGACCCAGCTCGTCGAACAGCTTGACGACCATGTCACGGTCGCGCAGGCGGTCGAAAGCCAGACGGCGGTTGGCGAGACTGGGCTTCTTGCCCAGGGTGATCATCGGCTCGACCACACGGCGAAGTTCCTTCGCCTTCGGCAGGGTCGTCTTGATGACTTCGTGTTGCAGCAGCGAGTTGGCCATGTTGCGGAACATCGCCTGGCGGTGGCTGCTGGTACGATTCAGCTTGCGAAGACCATTACGGTGACGCATTTCAATTCCTCACTTGCCCGGCGTCTCAACCGAGCTTTTCAAGCCCGGCCGGCGGCCAGTTTTCCAGTTTCATGCCAAGGGTAAGCCCGCGGGAGGCCAGTACTTCCTTGATCTCGTTGAGCGACTTGCGACCCAGGTTCGGGGTCTTGAGCAGCTCGGTCTCGGTGCGCTGGATCAGGTCACCGATGTAGTAGATGTTCTCGGCCTTCAGGCAGTTCGCCGAACGCACCGTCAATTCCAGATCATCGACCGGGCGCATGAGCACCGGATCAATGGTCACCGACGGCGCCACCTCGCGCTCGGGCTGAGTACCCTCGAGGTCGGCAAACACCGAGAGCTGGTCCATCAGCACGCGCGCGGCGTAGCGGATGGCCTCTTCGGGGTCGACCGCACCATTGGTCTCGATATCGATGATCAGCCGGTCCAGATCGGTACGCTGCTCGACGCGAGCGCTCTCGACGAGATAGCTGACGCGACGCACCGGCCCGAACGAAGCGTCAAGCACGATGTGCCCGATGCTCTTGCTCTCGGCGCTCTGCGGACGTGCATTACCCGGCACATAGCCACGGCCCTGCTCGACCTTGATCTGCATGTCGAGCTTTCCGCCCGGAGCAAGGTGGGCGATCACGTGATCCGGATTGATGATCTCGACGTCGTGACCGAGCTCGATGTCGGCCGCGGTGACAACGCCCTCGCCGGACTTCGCCAGCCGCACGGTTACATCGGCACGGCCATTCAGTTTGAACACCACGCCCTTGAGGTTGAGCAGCAGGTCGACGATGTCCTCGCGCACGCCGTCAAGCGTCGAGTACTCATGGAGCACACCTTCGATCGTCACTTCCGTGGCCGCATGGCCCGGCAGCGACGACAGGAGGATGCGCCGCAGCGCATTCCCCAGCGTGTGACCGAACCCGCGCTCGAACGGCTCCATAGTCACCCGCGCCTGGACAGGCGAGGTGCTCTGGACGTCGATGATGCGCGGTTTCAGCAGTGCATTGCTTTGCATCAGCATTCCCTCGGAACTAGAAGAGGCTCAGACTCCCGATCAACGGGAGTACAGTTCCACAACCAGGCCTTCGTTGATCGTTGCCGGCAGTTCGCTGCGCACCGGATAGGCCTTGAACGTACCCTTGCCAGCCTTGGCGTCGACTTCCAGCCACTCCGGGAACCCGCGCGACTCAGCCGCTTCGAGCGCAGCCTTGACACGCAGGTGCCCACGGGCGCGCTCGGTCAGCTCCACGACATCGCCCGGACGAACGACATACGACGGGATGTTGACGCGCTTGCCATTGACCAGAACGCCGTTGTGGCGCACAACCTGACGAGCCTCGGCACGCGAAGCGCCAAAACCCATGCGGTAGGCCACCGAATCCAGACGACCTTCGAGCAACTGAAGCAGGTTCTCGCCGGTCTGGCCACGACGACGGTCAGCTTCGGAATACACACGGCGGAACTGACGCTCGAGCACACCGTACAGACGACGGATCTTCTGCTTCTCGCGCAGTTGCACACCGTAACCCGACAGACGCTGCCCCGAGCGCTGACCGTGTTGGCCAGGCGCGTAGGCACGGCGCTCAATCGCGCACTTGTCGGTAAAACACTTTTCGCCCTTCAGAAACAGCTTTTCGCCTTCGCGACGGCACTGACGGCACTTGGGATCGAGATTACGAGCCACTTATCAACTCCTTGTCAGATACGACGCTTCTTCGGCGGACGGCAGCCGTTGTGCGGAATGGGGGTGATGTCCGTGATGCTGGAAATCTTGATCCCCAGCGCGTTGAGCGCACGAACCGAAGACTCGCGACCCGGGCCCGGGCCCTTGATGCGAACCTCGAGGTTCTTGATACCGCACTCCTGTGCCACCTTGCCAGCTGCTTCTGCAGCCACCTGGGCAGCGAACGGGGTACTCTTGCGCGAACCCTTGAAGCCAGCGCCACCCGAGGTCGCCCACGACAGCGCGTTGCCCTGACGGTCGGTGATGGTGATGATCGTATTGTTGAAGCTCGCGTGAACGTGCGCGATACCTTCCGCGACGTTCTTCTTGACCTTCTTACGAACCTTCGTTCCAGTCTTAGCCATTATCGGTTCCTATTACTTCTTGCCGGCGATCGCCTTGCGCGGGCCCTTGCGGGTGCGGGCGTTCGTGCGGGTACGCTGACCACGCATCGGCAGGCCGCGACGATGACGCACGCCGCGATAGCAGCCCAGGTCCATCAGTCGCTTGATGTTCATCGTCACTTCACGACGCAGGTCACCCTCGACAACGAACCGAGCGACTTCGTCACGCAGCTTCTCCATATCCGATTCAGTCAGGTCCTTGACCTTGACCGAACGCTGGATACCGGCAGCGTCGCAAACCTTCTGAGCACGCGAACGGCCGATCCCATAGATGGCGGTCAGCGCGATCTCGGCATGCTTGTGATTGGGAATGTTTACCCCAGCAATACGGGCCATCCGTATACCCCAAAGCGAAAAACGTTAAATTCTAAAGCCTTAAGTTGATCTAATCAACCCTGGCGTTGCTTGTGCCGCGGATCGCTACAAATGACGCGAACCACACCCTTGCGGCGGATGATCTTGCAGTTGCGGCAGAGCCGCTTTACCGATGCCTGGACTCTCATGGTCTTGCTCCTGTTTCTCTTATCTTCACTTGGTCCGGAACACGATCCGGCCCTTGGTCAGGTCGTAGGGGGTGAGCTGGACGGTCACCTTATCCCCAGGGAGGATGCGGATGTAGTGCATCCGCATCTTTCCGGAGATGTGCCCAAGCACCATGTGACCGTTCTCGAGCCTGACGCGGAATGTTGCATTCGGGAGGTTCTCAGTAACCTCACCTTGCATCTCAATGACATCTTCCTTCGCCATGGTTCTACCTGCCCGGGAAGCCCGCCCCCTTGAAATTCGCCTTCTTCAGCAGACTCTCGTACTGGTGCGACATCGCAAACGCCTGTACCTGGGCCATGAAGTCCATCGTGACCACCACGATGATCAGCAGCGAGGTGCCGCCGAAATAGAACGGAACGTTCCACTTCAGGATCAGGAACTCCGGCAGCAGGCAGACCAGGGTGATATACACCGCCCCGGCCAACGTCAGCCGCATGAGAATCTTGTCAATGTAGCGCGCCGTCTGGTCACCCGGACGAATGCCAGGCACGAACGCACCACTCTTCTTCAGGTTGTCCGCCGTCTCACGCGCGTTGAACACGAGCGCGGTGTAGAAGAAACAGAAGAACACGATTGCCAGCGCGTACAGCATCACGTAGATCGGCTGTCCTGGAGACAGTGTGGATGCGATATCCCGCAACCAGTACATACCCTCAGACGAGCCAAACCACTGACCCAAGGTCGCCGGGAACAGGATGATGCTCGACGCAAAAATCGGCGGAATCACACCCGACATGTTCAGCTTCAGGGGCAGGTGGGAGCTTTGCCCGCCATACACCTTGTTGCCGACCTGCCGCTTGGCGTAGTTCACCAGAATCTTGCGCTGCCCCCGCTCCACGAACACCACGAACCCGGTCACCAGCACAACCAGCACGCAGATGAAGAGCGCCGTGAAGGGATGCATCGCGCCAGTACGAACCAGCTCGAACAGCCCACCGATCGCACTCGGCAATCCAGCCACGATCCCCGCGAAGATGATCAACGAAATACCGTTTCCGATACCGCGCTCGGTGATCTGCTCACCCATCCACATCAGGAACATCGTGCCAGTCACCAGCGTCGCCACGGTAACGAAACGGAACATCAGCCCCGGATCCAGCACCAGGCCCGGCTGCCCCTCGAGCGCAATCGAAATACCGAGCGCCTGAGCAAAAGCAAGGACGAGCGTGCCGTAGCGGGTGTACTGCGTGATCTTGCGTCGCCCAGCCTCGCCTTCCTTCTTCAACGCCTCGAGATACGGTACCGCCACCGTCATCAACTGCATGATGATCGACGCGGAAATGTAGGGCATGATGCCCAGCGCGAAGATGGTGAAACGCGACAGCGCGCCGCCGGAGAACAGGTTGAACACCCCGAGGATGCCGCCCGCCTGCGACTGGAACAACTCAGCCAGACGCTCGGGATCGATACCCGGGACAGGAATGTGCGCGCCGATGCGGTAGACGATCAGCGCGCCCAGCAGAAACAGCAGGCGCCGCTTCAGGTCGCCGAACCGCCCCGGCTTTCCGAGCGTGGCAGCAGTATTCGCCACAATCGTTTTCCCTGTTTACTCGGCCGCCACGGAACCACCAGCGGCTTCGATCGCCGCCTTGGCACCCTGGGTAGCACCGACACCGCGCAGCACAACCTTGCGGTTGATGGCGCCGGAAAGCACGACCTTCGCCGACAGTGCGTCAGCCGCGATCACGCCCGCCTGCTTGAGCGTCAGCAGATCGACTTCATCGATGGGCAGCTTGTCCAGTTCGGACAGACGCACCTCGACATTGCGCGCACGCGTCAGCGAAACGAAACCGCGCTTCGGCAGACGACGCTGCAAGGGCATCTGACCGCCCTCGAAGCCGACCTTGTGGAAGCCGCCGGCACGGGACTTCTGCCCCTTGTGGCCGCGACCGCAGGTCTTGCCGAGGCCGCTACCCATGCCGCGACCGACACGGCGCGCAGCCTTCTTCGAGCCTTCGCCCGGCTTGATGGTATTCAGGCGCATATCAACCCTCACACTTGACCAGGTAGGACACCTTGTTGACCATGCCGCGAACCTCGGGGGTATCCGCCAGCTCGACCGTATGGTTGAGTCGACGCAGACCGAGCCCGCGCACGGTGGCGCGGTGCGACTGCTTGGTGCCGATCACGCTCTTGACGAGCGTCACCTTGATTTTCTTGTCCGACATCGCTTACCCCAGAATTTCTTCGACGGACTTGCCGCGCTTGGCAGCAATCTCCGCCGGGGTGTTGATCGCCATCAGGCCGTTGATCGTGGCACGAACGACGTTGTAGGGATTGGCAGAACCGATGCACTTGCAAATCACATCGGTCACGCCCATCACTTCGAACACTGCGCGCATCGGGCCACCGGCGATGATGCCGGTACCGGCCGGAGCCGGCTGCATCAGCACCGAGGCGGCGCCATGCTTGCCGACAACAGTGTGCTGCAGGGTGCCGTTCTTGAGCGAGACCTTGCGCATCTTGCGACGCGCTTCGTCCATCGCCTTCTGAACTGCCACCGGCACTTCGCGCGACTTGCCCTTGCCCATGCCGATCGCACCGTCACCGTCGCCGACCACGGTCAGCGCGGCGAAGCCGAGGATCCGGCCGCCCTTGACGACCTTGGTCACGCGATTGATCGCGACCATTTTCTCCTTCAGGCCGTCATCGCGCTCGTCGGAGGCTTGCGCACGTTTGGTTTGCTGCTTAGCCATTCGAATCCTCGCTTAGAACTTGAGGCCGCCTTCGCGGGCAGCCTCGGCCAGCGCCTTGACGCGGCCGTGATACAGGAAGCCCGAGCGGTCAAACGAGACCTGCTCGATGCCGGCAGCCTTGGCGCGCTCGGCAATCAGCTTGCCGACGAGCTCGGCGGCAGCCTTGTTGCCGCCGTTCGCGACCTGGGCGCGCACATCGGCTTCGACTGTCGAGGCGGCCGCAATCACGCGGGAGCCGGAACCGTCGATGACCTGGGCGTACATGTGGCAGTTGGACCGGAACACCGTCAGGCGAACCGCCTTGAGCTCCGCAATCTTGGCGCGAGTTTTGCGCGCACGGCGAAGACGAGTTTCTTTCTTGTTCATGACGAACCGCCTTACTTCTTCTTGGTTTCCTTGAGCACCACCACCTCGTCCGAATAACGGACGCCCTTGCCCTTATAGGGCTCGGGGGAGCGGTAGGCACGCACCTCGGCAGCGACCTGGCCGACTTTCTGCTTGTCGATACCCTTGATCACGATTTCCGTCTGGGTCGGGGTCTCGACCTTCACGCCTTCCGGCATCTGATGCACGACCGGATGCGAGAAGCCGAGCGACAGGTTGAGCTTGTCGCCCTGAGCCTGAGCGCGATAGCCGACGCCAACCAGGTTGAGCTTGCGCTCGAAACCCTTGCTGACACCGCTCACCATGTTATTGATGAGCGCACGGGTCGTACCCGAAAGCGCACGGGCGTTGGCAACACCGTCGCGCGCCTTGCACACGACTGCATCACCTTCGCGCTCGACCGAGACGGCGCTGGTCAGCGCCTGACGCAGCGTACCGAGCGGCCCCTTGACGGCGACCTCACCAGCGGAGATCGTCACTTCGACACCCTGAGGAATCGCCACCGGATTCTTGGCTACACGAGACATCGCTTCCTCCTTATGCCACCAGGCAGATGACTTCGCCGCCAACGCGGTTTGCACGCGCCGAACGGTCGGTCATCACACCACGCGGGGTGGACACGATGGCCACGCCAAGGCCGTTCATAACGCGCGGCAGATCGTCGCTGCCCTTGTAGATACGCAGGCCGGGGCGGCTCACGCGCTCAAGGCGCTCGATGACCGGACGACCGGCGTAATACTTCAGCGTAACGTCAAGCGACGCCTTGCCGGCATCGTCGCGGACGGCGAAGCCGTCGATGTAACCTTCATCCTGCAACACCTTCGCGATCGCAACCTTCAGCTTCGACGAGGGCATCGACACCGATGCCTTCTGTGCCTGCTGGCCATTGCGGATGCGCGTCAGCATGTCGGCGATGGGATCGGACATACTCATCTTCGAATTCTCCTTACCAGCTCGCCTTGGTCATGCCAGGGACTTCGCCGCGGAAAGCGATCTCGCGCAGCTTGTTGCGGCACAGACCGAACTTGCGGAAAACACCACGCGGACGCCCGGTGAGCGCGCAACGATTACGCTGGCGAGTCGGGTTGGCGTTGCGGGGCAGTTGCTGCAGGGCCAGGCGTGCAGCCATGCGTTCTTCTTCGGACAGGCTGCTGTCCTTGACCTTTGCGACCAGGGCGGCACGCTTGGCGGCGAACTTCTCCACCAGCTTGGCGCGCTTCACTTCGCGATTGATCAGAGCGAGTTTCGCCATATGACCCTCAATTCTTGAACGGGAACTTGAACGCAGCGAGGAGCGCGCGCGCCTCCCCGTCGGTCTTCGCCGTCGTCGTGATGCTGATGTTCATCCCGCGCAGCGCATCGATCTTGTCGTACTCGATTTCAGGGAAAATGATCTGTTCCTTGACACCGAGGTTGTAGTTGCCACGACCGTCAAAACCCTTCGCTGCGATACCGCGGAAGTCACGCACGCGCGGCAGCGCGATAGTGATCAGACGATCGAGAAACTCGAACATGCGCGGACCACGCAGGGTGACCATGCAACCGATCGGATAGCCGTCACGGATCTTGAAACCCGCAATCGACTTGCGAGCCTTGGTCGACACCGGCTTCTGACCGGCAATCTTGGTCATGTCGCCGAGCGCATTCTCGAGGATCTTCTTGTCACCCACCGCCTCACCGACACCCATGTTCAGGGTGATCTTGGTGATACGCGGGATCTCCATCACGGACTTGTAGCCGAACTGCTGCTTGAGCGCCGGCGCGACTTCGTCCTTGTAAACCTGTTGCAAGCGAGCCATCGTCACTCCTTAGGCGTTCACCAGCTCGCCGTTCGACTTGAAGAAACGAACCTTGCGGCCATCTTCAAGCGTCTTGATCCCGACGCGATCACCCTTCTGGGTGGCGGGATTGAACAGCGCGACATTCGACACGTGGATCGGCATTTCCTTTTCGACAATGCCACCCACCTCACCCTTGAGCGGATTCGGGCGCACATGCTTCTTCACCCGATTCACACCCTCGACCACGACGCGCTCGTCATCGACGCGGCGCAGCACGGTACCGCGACGGCCGCGATCCTTGCCCGTCAGTACCAAAACTTCGTCACCCTTGCGGATCTTGTTCATCTAAGGACTCCTCAGAGCACTTCGGGCGCGAGCGAGACGATCTTCATGAAGCGCTCGGTACGCAGCTCACGAGTAACCGGCCCGAAGATACGGGTGCCGATCGGCTCCAGCTTGTTGTTCAGAAGCACGGCCGCGTTGCCATCGAACTTGATCAGCGAACCATCGGGACGACGGACGCCCTTGGCGGTACGCACGACAACCGCGTTATAGACATCGCCCTTCTTGGCACGACCACGCGGCGCAGCATCCTTCACGGTGACCTTGATGATGTCGCCCACGCCAGCGTAGCGGCGCTTCGAACCACCCAGGACCTTGATGCACATCACCGAGCGCGCACCGGAGTTATCGGCGACGTCCAGCTTGGACTGCATTTGAATCATGAAAGTATCTCCAACTTATCCCGCATGTGCGGACAGTCTTGGAACCCGTCAGGGTAGGATGCCCCGAGCGAGCCCCGGAGCAAAGAGGCAAAAGTATAACAGCCTGGCGCTGTCGCGCCAAGCTGTTTTTCTGCACCTTGCTTGTTACTCAGTTCAGATGATGCGTGCCTTCTCGAGCACCTTGGCAACGCGCCAGGTCTTGGTGCGCGAGATCGGACGGCATTCCTCGATCTCGACCAGATCGCCTTCGGCGGCGATACCATCTTCCACGTGGGCATGGTACTTCGCCGAACGGGTGATGATCTTGCCGTACAGCGGGTGCTTCACCCGACGTTCGACGAGGACCGTCACGGTCTTCTGCATCTTGTCGCTAACCACACGCCCAACCAGCGCGCGGCGAACCTTCTCGACTTGTTCGCTCATTGCTGACCCGCCTTTTCGCGCAGGATGGTACGGACACGCGCGATGTCGCGACGCACCTTCCCGATCTGACTCGTGTTGCCAAGTTGCTGGGTGGCATGCTGCATGCGCAGCGAGAACTGTGCCTTCAGCAGCTCGAGCAATTCCTTGTTCAACTCTTCAGCGCTCTTGGCGCGGAGTTCATTGGCCTTCATGTTCAACCCCCAATCTGACGGGTCACGAACACGGTCTCGATCGGCAGCTTGGCGGCGGCAAGCCGGAAAGCTTCACGAGCGAGCTCTTCGGCCACGCCATCCATTTCATAGAGCACCTTGCCCGGCTGGATCTCGGCAACCCAGTACTCCGGGTTACCCTTGCCGTTACCCATCCGCACTTCGGCGGGCTTCTTGGAGATCGGCTTGTCCGGGAAAATGCGGATCCAGATGCGGCCACCGCGCTTGATGTGACGCGTCATGGCACGACGTGCCGACTCGATCTGGCGCGCCGTCAGACGACCGCGACCGACCGCCTTGAGCCCGTACTCGCCGAACGACACCTTGGCGCCACGCGTGGCGACGCCAGTGTTACGGCCTTTCTGCTCCTTCCGATACTTCCTTCTAGTCGGCTGCAGCATCATTCACTCCTGCTATCTTCTTGCCGGCCTTCGCCACGACGGGCGGGGCGGCGACCCGGACGCTCGCCGTCACGGGGAGCGCCACGACGGCCACGGCGGTTGTCGGCTTCGGGCTCTGCAGCCACGGGCTGTTCGTTACGGCCAAGCATCTCGCCCTTGAACACCCAGACCTTGATGCCAATGATGCCGTAGGTGGTCTTCGCTTCCGAAACACCGTAGTCGATGTTGGCGCGCAGCGTGTGCAGCGGCACACGACCTTCACGGTACCACTCGGTACGAGCGATTTCCGCACCATTCAGACGGCCCGAGCTCATGATCTTGATACCCTGGGCGCCGAGGCGCATGGCGTTCTGCATCGCACGCTTCATGGCGCGGCGGAACATGATGCGCTTCTCGAGCTGCTGAGCAATCGAGTCGGCCACGAGCTTGGCATCGAGTTCCGGCTTGCGCACTTCCTCGATGTTGACGTGAACCGGCACACCCATGATCTTCTGCAGATCACGCTTGAGCGCCTCGATATCCTCGCCCTTCTTGCCGATGACGACACCAGGACGGGCGCTGAACAGGGTGATTCGTGCATTCTTGGCCGGACGCTCGATCGTCACGCGACCAACCGAAGCGTGCGCGAGACGCTTCTTCAGGTAATCACGAACTTTCAAGTCCTCGTGCAGCATGCCCGAGAAGTCCTTGCTGTTGGCGAACCAGCGCGAGCCCCAGTCACGCGTGACGGCGAGACGGAAGCCAGTGGGATGGATTTTCTGACCCATGTTTACTCCTTACTCGCCAACGGTCAGGTAGACGTGGCAGGTGGGCTTCAGGATGCGGTTGCCGCGACCCTTCGCACGCGCGGTGAAGCGCTTGAGCGTCATGCCCTCTTCCACGTGAATGGTCTTGACCTTCAGCGCGTCGATATCGGCACCGTCGTTGTGCTCAGCGTTGGCAATTGCCGACTCGAGCACCTTGCGGATGATCTTCGCGCCCTTCTTGGGCGAGAAGGCGAGCGTGTCGAGCGCACGGCCGACGGGCATGCCGCGGACCAGGTCGGCAACCAGGCGGCCCTTCTGAGCCGACAGGCGAACGCCACGGAGAATTGCTTTGGTTTCCATGTCGTCCCCTTATCGCTTGGCCTTCTTGCTGGCAGCGTGACCCTTGAAGGTACGCGTCAGCGCGAATTCGCCCAGCTTGTGACCAACCATGTTCTCGGTCACGAACACCGGAATATGCTGCTTGCCGTTGTGCACCGCGATCGTCAGACCGATGAAGTCCGGCAGCACCGTGGAACGGCGCGACCAGGTCTTGATCGGGCGCTTGTCGTTGCTCGTCCGAGCCGCGTCGACCTTCTTGAGCAGGTGCGCGTCGATGAACGGGCCTTTCTTGATAGAACGTGCCATCTTTTACCCCTTAACGCTTGTGACGACGCTGCACGATCATGTTGTCGGTGCGCTTGTTCGAACGCGTCCGATAACCCTTGCTCGGCGTACCCCACGGGCTCACCGGCTCGCGCGCTTCGCCGGTACGGCCTTCGCCACCACCGTGCGGGTGATCCACCGGGTTCATCGCCACACCACGAACGGTCGGGCGGATACCGCGCCAGCGGTTCGCACCAGCCTTGCCGATCTTGCGCAGACCGTGCTCGCCGTTGCCGACCTCACCGATCGTCGCACGGCACTCGACGTGCACTCGACGAATTTCACCCGAGCGCAGACGAAGCTGCGCGTAGGTGCCTTCGCGGGCCAGCAACTGAACCGAGGTACCCGCCGCACGCGCAAGTTGTGCGCCCTTGCCAGGAACCATCTCGATGCAGTGAATGGTCGAACCCACCGGAATGTTGCGGATCGGCAGCGCATTACCGGGCTTGATCGGGGCCTCGGACCCGCTCACGAGCTGCTGACCAACCTCGACGCCACGCGGCGCGATGATGTAGCGACGCTCGCCATCGGCGTAGCAAAGCAGCGCAATGTGCGCCGAGCGGTTCGGGTCGTACTCGATGCGCTCGACCTTCGCCGGGATACCATCCTTGTTGCGACGGAAATCGACCAGGCGATAGTGCTGCTTGTGACCGCCACCCTGGTGACGCACGGTGATGCGGCCGTTGTTGTTACGACCAGCATTCTTGCTCTGCTTCTCGACCAGCGCTGCGACCGGGCGACCCTTGTACAGGTCGGGGTTCACCACCTTGACCTGGGCACGACGGCCTGCAGACGTAGGCTTGAGTTTAACGATTGCCATGATCTATCACTCCCCCGCCGCGAAGTTGATTTCCTGACCGGGCTTCAGGCACACGAAGGCCTTCTTCCAGTCCTTGCGGCGACCCATGGTCTTGCCAAAGCGCTTGGCCTTGCCCTTCACGTTCAGGATCTGCACCGACTTCACCTCGACCTTGAAGAGCGACTCGACAGCCGCCTTCACTTCGGGCTTGGTTGCATCGGAAGCGACCTTGAACACCACCTGCTCGTTCTTGTCGGCGACAAAAGTCGCCTTCTCGGAGATCTGCGGGGCGAGCAGCACCTGCAGCAGACGTTCCTGACTGATCGCGCTCATTGCCACGCTTCCTCCATCTTCGCCAGCGCGCCCTTGGTGACCAGCACCTTCGGGAAACGCACGAGCGACACCGGATCCGCCTCGCTCACCTCGAGCACCAGCACCTGGTGGAGGTTGCGCGAAGAGAGGAACAGGTTCTCGTCCATTTCGTCGGTAATGACCAGGACGGAATCCAGGCCCATACCCTTGAGCTTCTGCGACAGCAGTCGCGTCTTCGGCGCCTCGACGCTGAAGCTCTCGACCACGGCAAGGCGATCCTCGCGCGCCAGCTGCGACAGGATCGCAGCAACGCCAGCGCGGTACATCTTGCGGTTGACCTTCTGACTGAAGTTCTCGTCAGGCGAATTCGGGAAGATCTTGCCGCCCCCGCGCCACAGCGGGCTCGAGGCCATACCGGCACGCGCATTGCCCGTACCCTTCTGGCGGAAAGGCTTGCGGGTCGACTTGGCGATCTCCGAACGGCCCTTCTGCTTGCGGTTACCCGAGCGCGCATTCGCCAGATAGGCGGTGACGACCTGGTGCACCAGGGCTTCGTTGTAGTCACGACCGAACAGCACATCCGACGCCTCGAGCGTCGATGCTGCCTGGCCCTGCTCATTCAATAGCTTCAATTCCATTGCGCGCTCCTCAGGCCTTGACCGCCGGACGGACGACAACGTCGCCACCCTTGGCACCCGGCACCGCACCCTTCACGAGAAGGAGCTGGCGCTCGACATCAACACGGACGATCTCGAGACCCTGGGTGGTGCGCTGCACGTTGCCGTACTGACCAGCCATGCGCTTACCCGGGAAAACGCGACCCGGATCCTGAGCCATACCGATCGAACCCGGGGAGTTGTGCGAGATCGAGTTACCGTGCGACGCACGGTTCGACGAGAAGTTGTGACGCTTGATCGGGCCAGAGAAACCCTTACCGATCGTCACGCCGGTCACATCGACCTTCTGCCCGACCTGGAAGAGATCCGCACCGATTGCATCACCGGCATTCATGCCACCAGCCTGTTTGGCCTCGACACGAAACTCCTTGATGCCGCGGCAGGGCTCGACGCCCGCCTTCGCGAGATGCCCCGCGACCGGCTTGGTGATGCGGCTCGCGCGACGCTTGCCGTATGCGACCTGGACCGCGGCATAGCCATCGGTCTCAATCGTCTTGATCTGGGACACACGATTATCCGACACGTCAAGCACCGTAACCGGGATGGTACGACCATCCTCGGCAAAGATGCGAGTCATGCCGACCTTGCGTCCAACAAGGCCTAGACTCATTTTTTTCTCCTGAATCCCGGTTGCGATTGACCGGGGGTCAAATTATTGCGCCAAAAGGCACAAAGGCCGGATTATACCGGCCCGTTCCAAACTTCCGCAAGCGGATTACGCTTACTGGAGCTTGATCTCGACATCCACACCCGCGGGGAGGTCCAGCTTCATCAGCGCATCGACGGTCTTGTCGGTCGGATCGATGATGTCCATCAGGCGCTGGTGGGTACGAATTTCCATCTGGTCGCGCGATGCCTTGTTGACGTGCGGCGAGCGCAGCAGGTCAAAGCGCTCGATGCGGGTCGGCAGCGGAACCGGACCACGAACAACCGCACCGGTGCGCTTGGCGGTATCGACGATCTCGAGCGCCGACTGGTCAATCAGACGGTAATCGAAAGCCTTGAGGCGGATGCGGATCTTCTGGTTTTGCATGATGTTGTTCCTAAAGAGCTGAAAGAGCGAAAAGAGCAAGGGGAGAGGCTGCAGGCCCCTCCCCGGATCGAGCAAATTACTCGATGATCTTGGCAACCACGCCGGCGCCGACGGTACGACCGCCTTCACGGATGGCGAAGCGCAGACCTTCTTCCATGGCGATCGGGGCGATCAGCTTGACGGTGATCGACACGTTGTCGCCCGGCATGACCATCTCGGTGCCCTCGGGCAGCTCGATCGAACCGGTCACGTCCGTGGTACGGAAGTAGAACTGCGGACGGTAGTTGTTGAAGAACGGGGTGTGACGACCACCCTCTTCCTTCGACAGCACATACACTTCGCCCGTGAAGTGCGTGTGCGGCTTGATCGAACCCGGCTTGCACAGCACCTGGCCACGCTCGACGTCTTCACGCTTGGTGCCGCGCAGCAGCACGCCAACGTTGTCGCCGGCCTGACCCTGGTCGAGCAGCTTGCGGAACATTTCAACGCCGGTGCAGGTGGTCTTGACCGTGGCCTTGATGCCGACGATCTCGATTTCCTCGCCAACCTTGACGATGCCACGCTCGACACGACCGGTCACCACGGTGCCACGACCCGAGATCGAGAACACGTCTTCGATCGGCAGCAGGAAGGGCTTGTCGATGGCGCGCTCGGGCGTCGGGATGTACGAGTCCAGCGCATCGGCCAGCGCCAGGATTGCCGGCTCGCCGATCGGCGACTGGTCGCCTTCGAGCGCCTTCAGCGCCGAACCCTTGACGATGGGAATGTCGTCGCCCGGGAAGTCGTACTTCGACAGCAGCTCGCGCACTTCCATCTCGACCAGCTCGAGCAGCTCTTCGTCGTCGACCATGTCGCACTTGTTCAGGAAGACGATGATGTACGGCACGCCAACCTGACGGGCCAGCAGGATGTGCTCGCGCGTCTGCGGCATCGGGCCGTCAGCGGCCGAGCACACCAGGATCGCGCCGTCCATCTGGGCAGCACCGGTAATCATGTTCTTGACGTAGTCGGCGTGGCCCGGGCAGTCAACGTGCGCGTAGTGGCGAGCAGCGGTTTCGTACTCGACGTGCGCGGTGTTGATGGTGATGCCGCGCGCCTTTTCTTCGGGCGCCGCGTCGATCTGGTCATAGGCCTTCGCCTCACCACCGAACTTCTTCGACAGAATCGTGGTGATCGCAGCGGTCAGCGTGGTCTTGCCATGGTCAACGTGGCCAATCGTGCCAACGTTCACGTGCGGCTTGGTGCGTTCGAACTTACCCTTCGCCATGTTCGCGGGTCCTTATGTTGAAGTTACTGAAATTCTGAATTGCTGGAATTACTTGCGGCTGCTGATGACGGCCTCGGCCACACTCTTCGGTGCTTCAGCGTAGTGCTTGAACTCCATCGAGTAGGTCGCGCGACCCTGGGTCAGCGAGCGCAGCTGGGTAGCGTAACCGAACATCTCGGCCAGCGGCACCTCGGCCTTGATTTCCTTCATGCCACCCGGGATGTCATCCATACCCTGGACGATACCGCGGCGACCCGACAGGTCACCCATGACGTTGCCCATGTAGTCTTCCGGCGTCTCGACCACCACAGCCATCATCGGCTCGAGCAGCACGGGACTGGCCTTGCGCATCGCATCCTTGAACGCCATCGAGCCGGCCATCTTGAACGCGTTTTCGTTCGAGTCGACGTCGTGGTAGGAACCGAAGTGCAGCGTCACCTTGACATCAACGACCGGGAAGCCCGCCAGCACGCCACTGTTGAGGGTGTCCTGGATACCCTTGTCGACCGCCGGGATGTACTCACGCGGAACGACGCCACCCTTGACCGCATCGACGAACTCGTAGCCCTTGCCCTGCTCGGCCGGTTCAAGGTTGATGACGACGTGACCGTACTGACCACGACCGCCGGACTGCTTGACGAACTTGCCTTCGACGTCCATCGCAGCCTTGCGGATGGTCTCGCGGTAGGCAACCTGCGGCGCACCGACGTTCGCCTCGACGTTGAACTCGCGGCGCATGCGGTCGACGATGATCTCGAGGTGCAGCTCGCCCATGCCCGAGATGATGGTCTGACCCGACTCTTCGTCGGTACGGACGCGGAAGGACGGATCCTCGGCAGCCAGTCGACCGAGAGCCAGACCCATCTTTTCCTGGTCGCTCTTGGTCTTGGGCTCGACCGCAACGTGGATCACCGGATCCGGGAACACCATGCGCTCGAGGATGACCGGCGCCGAGAGGTCGCACAGGGTTTCGCCGGTCGTGACGTCCTTGAGGCCGACCACAGCGGCGATGTCGCCCGCGAGCACTTCCTTGATCTCTTCACGATCATTGGCGTGCATCTGCAGGATGCGGCCGATGCGCTCCTTCTTGCCCTTGACCGAGTTCAGCACCGTCGAACCCGACTCCAGCACGCCCGAGTAGACGCGAATGAAGGTGAGCTGGCCTACGAACGGGTCGGTCATCAGCTTGAACGCCAGCGCCGAGAACTTCTCGTCGTCCTTGGCGTAGCGCACCACTTCCTTCTCGTCGTCATCCACGCCAGCAACCGGCGGAATGTCGATCGGCGACGGCAGGTACTGGATGACCGCGTCAAGCATGCGCTGGACACCCTTGTTCTTGAACGCGGTGCCGCACAGCATCGGCTGGATCTCGCAGGCCAGGGTGCGCGCACGCAGACCCGCAATGACCTCCTCTTCGGAAAGCTCGCCTTCCTCGAGGTACTTGTTCATCAGGTCTTCGTTCGCTTCAGCAGCAGCCTCGACCATGTTGGCGCGCCACTCTTCCGCAGTCGCCACGACGTCAGCCGGGATCTCCTGGTAATCGAACTTCATACCCTGGGAGGCCTCGTCCCAGATGATCGCCTTCATCTTGAGCAGATCGACCACGCCCTTGAAGGAATCCTCGGCGCCGATCGGCACCACCACCGGAACCGGATTGGCCTTGAGACGGGTCTTCATCTGGTCGACGACCTTGAAGAAGTTGGCACCCGAACGGTCCATCTTGTTCACGAAGGCCAGACGCGGCACCTTGTACTTGGTCGCCTGGCGCCACACGGTCTCGGACTGCGGCTGCACGCCACCAACGGCGCAGTACACCATGCACGCACCGTCCAGAACGCGCATCGAGCGCTCGACTTCAATGGTGAAGTCCACGTGTCCCGGCGTATCGATGATGTTGAAGCGGTGCTCGGGATAGGAGTTATCCATACCCTTCCAGAAGCAGGTCACCGCCGCGGAGGTGATGGTGATGCCACGCTCTTGCTCCTGCACCATCCAGTCGGTGGTAGCTGCGCCATCATGCACTTCACCGAGCTTATGGCTCACGCCGGTGTAGAAGAGGATACGCTCGGTCGTAGTCGTCTTGCCGGCGTCGATGTGAGCGGAGATACCGATATTGCGGTAGCGCTCGATGGGAGTCTTGCGGGCCACGTTTTACCTGCCTTCTGTTATGCGCGCCTGTGACGCGATGAACGATTTCATGCGTTAGAAAACAATCGAGCCCTGTACAGGGCCCGAGTTACCGCCACCAACCAGGATCAGAAGCGGTAGTGCGAGAACGCCTTGTTGGCTTCGGCCATGCGGTGAACTTCTTCACGCTTCTTCATGGCGGAACCACGACCTTCGGCGGCCTCCAGCAGCTCACCGGCGAGGCGCTGAGCCATCGACTTCTCGGCACGCTTGCGCGCAGCTTCGCGCAACCAACGCATCGACAGCGCCATACGACGGGACGGACGCACTTCGACCGGCACCTGGTAGTTGGCACCACCGACGCGGCGGCTCTTGACTTCGACAACCGGCTTCACGTTCGCAACCGCGGTCGAGAACACCTCGAGCGGATCCTTGCCTGACTTGGAGGTGATGTGATCAAACGCACCATAGACGATGCGCTCAGCAACGGACTTCTTGCCCGACTGCATGATCACGTTGATGAACTTCGAGACATCCTGGTTTCCGAACTTCGGATCCGGCAGAACCTCGCGCTTGGGTACTTCACGACGACGCGGCATGACAACCTCTCGCTAAATTTCTTGGGCCAACAATCAGGCTTTCTTCGGGCGCTTGGCACCGTACTTCGAGCGCGACTGCTTACGATCCTTGACACCCTGAAGGTCGAGGGAGCCACGAACGATGTGATAGCGCACACCCGGCAAGTCCTTGACACGACCGCCACGGATCAGCACGACAGAGTGCTCCTGGAGGTTGTG
The DNA here is from genome assembly GCF_000310145.2 of Thauera sp. 28. GTDB lineage: Bacteria > Pseudomonadota > Gammaproteobacteria > Burkholderiales > Rhodocyclaceae > Thauera > Thauera mechernichensis. The sequence goes on along the minus strand of NZ_AMXA01000031.1, from coordinate 19,558 downwards.
ACCTTCACCGCCGATGTACGAGATGACCTCGAAACCATTGGTGAGACGCACCTTGGCGACCTTACGAAGCGCCGAGTTCGGCTTCTTCGGGGTCGTGGTGTAGACGCGGGTGCAAACACCACGCTTTTGCGGGCAGGCCTCGAGCGCCGGGACCTTGCTCTTCGCAACTTCCATCTGGCGCGGCTTGCGGACAAGCTGATTGATTGTTGGCATAGCTTAAGAATTTCCCATAAGACCGCGGCAGCCCACCATGGGCCGCCGCGGGCGGATTATTCCGGCTGCGACTGACTACGATTGGTCAGTCCACAAAAAAGAGGCCGGAGTTTAGTCCGAGGCAGACCGATAAGTCAACTAGCCTCGATGTCCTGCTGCGTTTCCACAACGGTTTCCGCCGGCGCCCACGCATGATCGGCACCCAGATCCATGCCCTGCTCCTGCGCCTTGCGACTGCGATGGTATGCAAGACCGGTACCTGCCGGGATCAGTCGACCGACGATGACGTTCTCCTTCAGGCCGCGCAGCTCGTCGCGCTTGCCCATGATCGCCGCTTCGGTCAGCACGCGCGTGGTTTCCTGGAAGGATGCCGCGGAGATGAACGAGTCGGTCGACAGCGACGCCTTGGTGATACCGAGGAGCACGTTCTCGTAGTGCGCCGGCAACTTGCCCTCGGCCTCGAGGCGATCGTTCTCGTCCAGAACCTCGGAACGCTCGACCTGCTCCTCGCGGATGAAACGGCTATCGCCCGGATCCGTGATGACCACGCGGCGCAGCATCTGGCGAACGATCACCTCGATGTGCTTGTCGTTGATCTTCACGCCCTGCAGTCGGTAAACGTCCTGCACCTCGTCGATGATGTAGCGCGCAAGTTCGTTGATGCCCTGCAGGCGAAGAATGTCGTGGGGATCCGCCGGACCGTCCACGATCAGCTCGCCCTTGTTCACCACCTGACCGTCGTGCACCATGAGGTGCTTGTCCTTCGGGATCAGGAACTCGTGCGAGGTGCCATCCGGCTCGGTGATGACCAGGCGCTGCTTGCCCTTGGTCTCCTTGCCGAAGGACACCGTGCCGGTGTACTCGGCGAGCATGCCGGCATCCTTGGGCGCACGGGCCTCGAAGAGTTCGGCAACGCGCGGCAGACCACCGGTGATGTCGCGGGTCTTTGCCGATTCCTGCGGAATACGGGCAAGAATGTCACCAACGTTGATCTGCTGGCCGTCCTTGACCGTGATCAGCGAGCCGACCTGGAAGGTGATCGCCACCGAATGCTCGGTCCCGGCGATCTTCACTTCTTCGCCATTGCTATCGAGCAGCTTCACCTGCGGGCGCACGCCCTTGGCGGTGCCTGTCGACGAACGCCGCTTGGAGTCGATGACCACCAGAGTCGACAGACCGGTGACCTCGTCGATCTGCTTGGCGACGGTCGCGCCTTCCTCGACGTTCTCGAACTTCACCGTACCGGCGTATTCGGTCACGATCGGGCGGGTGTGCGGGTCCCAGCTCGCCAGCTGCGTGCCGGCCTTGATCGCCTGGCCGTCGTCGACCAGCAGCAAGGCACCGTACGGCAGCTTGTGGCGTTCGCGCTCACGACCGAGGTCATCGGCCACGACCAGCTCGGCCGAACGCGCGATGACGATCTTCTCGCCCTTGGCGTTGGCGACGTAGCGCATGTTGCCGGCGAATCGGATCGAGCCGGCGGACTTGGCCTCCACCCCGCTGGCTGCTGCCGCTCGCGACGCCGCACCGCCGACGTGGAAGGTCCGCATCGTCAGCTGCGTGCCGGGCTCGCCGATCGACTGTGCGGCAATGACGCCGACCGCCTCGCCGGAGTTGACCATGCTGCCGCGACCGAGGTCGCGACCGTAGCACTTCGCGCACAGACCATAGCGGGTCTCGCAGGTCAGCGGCGTGCGCACCTTGACTTCATCGACGCCAAGGCTCTCGATCAGGTCGACTGCATCCTCGTCCAGCAGGCTGCCCGACTCGATCACCGTCTCCTGCGTCTCCGGATTCACCACGTCCTCGGCGCACACGCGGCCGAGGATGCGCTCGCGCAGGGGCTCGACCACCTCGCCACCCTCGATGAGGGCCTTCATGTTGAAGCCTTCGCGGGTGCCGCAGTCGTCCTCGATCACCACCAGATCCTGGGTCACATCGACCAGGCGGCGGGTAAGGTAACCCGAGTTCGCGGTCTTCAGCGCGGTATCGGCCAGACCCTTACGGGCGCCGTGCGTCGAGATGAAGTACTGCAGAACGTTGAGGCCTTCACGGAAGTTCGTCGTGATCGGCGTCTCGATGATCGAGCCGTCCGGCTTGGCCATCAGGCCGCGCATGCCGGCAAGCTGGCGGATCTGGGCAGCGGAACCACGGGCACCCGAGTCGGCCATCATGTAGATCGAGTTGAACGACTCCTGGCGGACGGTCTTGCCCTCGCGGTTGACCACCTCTTCGGAACCGAGCTGCTCCATCATCGCCTTGGCGACCTGGTCGCCACAACGGCCCCAGATATCCACGACCTTGTTGTAGCGCTCGCCATCGGTGACGAGGCCGGAGGTGTACTGCTGCGCAATCTCCTTCACCTCGGCCTCGGCGGCACGGATCAGGTCGTGCTTCGCGTTGGGCACAAGCATGTCCTTGACCGCGATCGACAGGCCGGCGCGGGTAGCCAGGCCGTAGCCGAACTGCATCAGCTTGTCGGCGAAGATCACGGTGGCACGCAGGCCGCAACGGCGGAACGAGGCGTTGATGAGCTTGGAGATCTCCTTCTTCTTGAGCGCCTTGTCGATCACGCTGAAGGGCAGACCCGCAGGCAGGATCTCGGACAGGATGGCGCGGCCGGCGGTCGTGTCGTGGCGAACGATCCGCTCGATGCGCTCACCGTTCGGGCCCAGGTCGGCTTCCTTCAGGCGTACCGTGATGCGCGCATGGAGCGCGATCTGGCCGGACTCGTAGGCACGCTTCACTTCCGACACGTCGGTGAAGATCATGCCCTCGCCCGGCACGTTCACGCCTTCGCGGGTCGCGTAGTACAGGCCCAGCACGATGTCCTGCGACGGCACGATGATCGGCTCGCCGTTGGCCGGCGACAGCACGTTGTTGGAGGCCAGCATCAGGGTGCGGGCTTCCATCTGTGCTTCCAGCGACAGCGGAACGTGGACGGCCATCTGGTCGCCGTCGAAGTCGGCGTTGAAGGCGACGCAGACGAGCGGGTGGAGCTGGATCGCCTTGCCTTCGATCAGCACCGGCTCGAAAGCCTGGATGCCGAGGCGGTGCAGCGTCGGAGCGCGGTTCAGCATGACCGGGTGTTCGCGGATCACCTCTTCGAGGATGTCCCACACCACCGGCTCCTGCGACTCCACCATCTTCTTGGCCTGCTTGATGGTCGTGGCCAGCCCCATCAGCTCGAGCTTGTTGAAGATGAAGGGCTTGAACAGCTCGAGCGCCATCAGCTTGGGCAGACCGCACTGATGCAGCTTGAGCTGCGGACCCACGGTAATCACCGAACGGCCGGAGTAGTCGACACGCTTGCCGAGCAGGTTCTGACGGAAGCGGCCGCCCTTGCCCTTGATCATGTCGGCCAGCGACTTGAGCGGACGCTTGTTGGCGCCGGTCATCGCCTTGCCGCGACGGCCGTTGTCGAGCAGCGAGTCGACCGACTCCTGCAGCATGCGCTTCTCGTTGCGCACGATGATGTCGGGCGCCTTGAGCTCGAGCAGACGCTTGAGACGGTTGTTACGGTTGATGACGCGACGATAGAGGTCGTTGAGGTCGGAGGTGGCGAAGCGACCACCGTCCAGCGGCACCAGCGGACGCAGGTCGGGGGGCAGCACCGGCAGCACCTCGAGCACCATCCACTCGGGCTTGATGCCGGACTGCTGGAAGGCCTCGAGCACCTTCAGGCGCTTCGAGAACTTCTTGATCTTGGCTTCCGAGTTGGTCGTCTCCAGGTCGCCGCGCAGCTTCTCGACCTCGAGGTTGATGTCCAGGCTGCGCAGCAGCGCGGCCACACCCTCGGCGCCCATCACGGCGTCGAACTCGTCACCGTACTCTTCGACCTTCGACAGGTAGTCGTCCTCGGTGAGCAGCTGACCACGGTTGAGCGGGGTCATGCCAGGCTCGACGACGACGAAGGCCTCGAAATAGAGCACGCGCTCGATGTCGCGCAGGGTCATGTCGAGCACCATGCCGAGACGGCTCGGCAGGCTCTTCAGGAACCAGATGTGGGCGACCGGCGAGGCCAGTTCGATGTGGCCCATGCGCTCACGGCGGACCTTGGACAAGGTCACTTCCACGCCGCACTTCTCGCAGATCACGCCACGGTGCTTGAGCCGCTTGTACTTGCCGCACAGGCACTCGTAGTCCTTGACCGGGCCAAAGATCTTGGCGCAGAACAGGCCGTCACGCTCCGGCTTGAACGTACGGTAGTTGATGGTCTCGGGTTTCTTGACTTCCCCATAGGACCAGGACCGGATCTTGTCCGGGGACGCGAGACCGATGGTGATCGCGTCGAACTCTTCCTCGTTCGGCAGGGTTTGCTTGAACAGGTCAGCGAGCAGGCTCTTCATTGTTCACTCCATCCGGGACGCAGCCGGCTCGACTGCGTCCCCGGGATTCAATCGCGGGCGGGTTGTTTGGTAAGGGATCAGCTGCGGTCGAGATCGATGTCGATCGCGAGCGAACGGATTTCCTTCACCAGCACGTTGAAGGACTCCGGCATGCCGGAATCGATCTTGTGCTCGCCCTTGACGATGTTTTCGTACACCTTGGTCCGGCCGGTCACGTCATCGGACTTGACCGTCAGCATTTCCTGCAGCGTGTAGGCCGCGCCGTAAGCTTCCAGCGCCCACACTTCCATCTCACCGAAGCGCTGGCCACCGAACTGCGCCTTGCCGCCCAGCGGCTGCTGGGTAACGAGCGAGTACGGACCGGTCGAACGTGCGTGCATCTTGTCGTCGACCAGGTGGTGCAGCTTGAGCACGTGCTTGTAGCCCACCGTCACCTTACGCTCGAAGGCTTCGCCGGTACGGCCGTCATACAGGGTGACCTGGCCACCGGTCGGCAGACCGGCGAGCTCGAGCATCTGGCGGATCTCTTCCTCCTTGGCGCCATCGAACACCGGCGTCGCGAAGGGCACACCCTTCTTCAGGTTGGTTGCGAGCTCACGCACGGCGCCGTCGTCGAGTTCGTCGAGCTGCTCGGGACGACCGCTGTCGTTGTAGATCTGCTCGAGGAAACCACGCAGCTCCGTCGCCGAGGCCTGCGCCTGCAGCATGCGGTCGATCTGCTGACCAAGGCCCTTCGCTGCCCAACCCAGGTGGGTCTCGAGGATCTGGCCGATGTTCATCCGCGACGGCACGCCGAGCGGGTTGAGCACGATGTCCAGCGGAGTGCCGTCTTCCATGTACGGCATGTCCTCGACCGGAACGATCTTCGACACCACGCCCTTGTTACCGTGGCGGCCTGCCATCTTGTCGCCCGGCTGCAGGCGGCGCTTGACGGCCAGGTAGACCTTCACCATCTTCTGCACGCCCGGGGGCAGCTCATCGCCCTGGGTGAGCTTCTTCTTCTTGATCTCGAAGGCCTGCTCGAAGTCCTTGCGGGTGGTCTCGAGACCCTCGCGCACTGCTTCGAGCTGCACCGCCAGCGCCTCGTCGGCAAGGCGGATGTCGAACCAGTGATAGGGCTCGAGGCCATCGAGATAGGCGTCATTGAGCTCGCTGCCCTTGGCCAGTTTCTTCGGACCGCCATTGGCGACCTGACCGAGGATCATGCGGCGGATACGCGCGAAGGCGTCACGCTCGACGATGCGCATCTGGTCGGCGAGATCGGTCTTGAAGCTGCGCAGCTGGTCGTCGATGATCGACTGCGCGCGCTTGTCGCGCTCGATGCCCTCGCGGGTGAAGACCTGAACGTCGATCACGGTGCCGACCATGCCCGAGGGCACGCGCAGCGAGGTGTCCTTCACGTCGGACGCCTTCTCGCCGAAGATCGCGCGCAGCAGCTTCTCTTCCGGCGTCAGCTGGGTCTCGCCCTTGGGCGTGACCTTGCCGACCAGCACGTCACCGGCCTCGACCTCGGCGCCGATGTACACGATGCCCGATTCGTCCAGGCGCGACAGTTGCGCCTCGCCCAGCGACGCGATGTCGCGGGTGATCTCCTCGGGTCCGAGCTTGGTGTCACGAGCGACGACGGTGAGCTCCTCGACGTGGATCGAGGTGAAGCGGTCGTCGGCGACCACGCGCTCGGAGATGAGGATCGAGTCCTCGAAGTTATAGCCGTTCCAGGGCATGAAGCCGACCAGCATGTTCTGGCCGAGCGCGAGTTCGCCGAGGTCGGTCGATGCGCCGTCGGCGATCACATCGCCCTTGCCCAGCACATCGCCCACCTTCACCACCGGACGCTGGTTGATGTTGGTGTTCTGGTTGGAACGGGTGTACTTGATCATGTTGTAGATATCGACACCCACTTCACCCGGCAGGGTCTCGGCATCGTGAACGCGGATCACGATCCGGTTCGCATCGACATAATCCACCACGCCACCACGACGGGCCTGCACGGCGGTACCCGAGTCGACCGCAACACGGCGCTCGATACCGGTGCCGACCAGCGGCTTCTCCGGGCGCAGGCAGGGCACGGCCTGGCGCTGCATGTTGGCGCCCATCAGCGCGCGGTTCGCATCGTCGTGCTCGAGGAAGGGAATCAGCGACGCTGCCACCGACACGATCTGCCCCGGCGCCACGTCCATGTACTGCACCATGTCCGAGGTCGCAAGCAGGAACTCGCCCTTGTGGCGGCAGGACACGAGGTCGCCCGCCAGCATGCCGGCTTCGTCGATCTCGGCGTTCGCCTGCGCGATCACGTACTGGCCCTCCTCGATCGCCGACAGGAAATCGATCTGGTCCGTGACCTTGCCGTCGTTGACCTTGCGGTAGGGGGTCTCGAGGAAACCGTGGCGGTTGGTGCGCGCGTACACGGCGAGCGAGTTGATCAGACCGATGTTCGGACCTTCCGGCGTCTCGATCGGGCACACGCGGCCATAGTGCGTCGGGTGCACGTCGCGCACCTCGAAGCCGGCGCGCTCGCGCGTCAGACCGCCGGGGCCGAGTGCGGAGACGCGACGCTTGTGCGTGATCTCGGACAGCGGGTTGGTCTGGTCCATGAACTGCGACAGCTGGCTGGAGCCGAAGAACTCCTTGATCGCCGCCGAAATCGGCTTGGCGTTGATCAGGTCGTGCGGCATCAGATTGTCGGACTCAGCTTGCGACAGGCGCTCCTTGACCGCACGCTCGACGCGCACGAGACCGGCGCGGAACTGGTTCTCGGCCAGCTCGCCCACCGAACGCACGCGGCGGTTGCCGAGGTGGTCGATGTCGTCGATTTCGCCACGGCCGTTACGCAGCTCGACCAGCACGCCGACCACCGCAAGGATGTCGTCGTTGGTGAGCACACCCGGGCCATCCTCGCCCTGCGCGCCAACGCGCTCGTAGAAGCGCTTGATCCAGCCCGGCGCCTTGTCGTCGATCTTCTCCGGGTAGGCGCGGCGATTGAACTTCATGCGGCCGACCGAGGACAGGTCGTAGCGCTCCTCGGCATAGAACAAGCCCTGGAACAGCCCCTCGACGGCGTCCTCGGTGGGCGGCTCGCCCGGGCGCATCATGCGGTAGATCGCAACCTTCGCAGCCCACTGGTCGGCGGTCTCGTCGATGCGCAGGGTCTGCGAAATGTAACCGCCGCGATCGAGATCATTGATGTAGAGCGTGCTTAGCGCCGTGACGCCAGCCAGGCGGAACTTGTCGAGCAGGTCCTCGGTGATCTCGTCATTGGCGCGCGCGAGCACCTCTCCGGTCTCCGGATCGGCGACGTTCGTGGACACGACGCGGCCAAGCAGGAAATCGTCCGGCACCGCCATCGTCCTGACGCCGGCCTGGTCGATCTCGCGAATGTGCTTGGAAGTGATGCGCTTGTCACGCGCGACGATGATCCGGCCATCGGCAGTGGTGATATCGAAACGGGCCACCTCGCCACGCAGGCGCTCGGCCACCAGCTCGAACTGCGCGCCCTCACCCTGCAGGTGGAAGGTATCGGTATCGTGGAAAGTGGCGAGAATCTCTTCGGGCGTCATGCCGATCGCCCGCAGCAGGATCGTCACCGGCATCTTGCGTCGACGGTCAACACGGAAGTACAGGAAGTCCTTCGGGTCGAACTCGAAGTCCAGCCACGATCCGCGGTAGGGAATGATGCGTGCCGAGAACAGCAGCTTGCCCGACGAGTGCGTCTTGCCGCGGTCGTGCTCGAAGAACACGCCGGGCGAGCGGTGCAGCTGGGAAACGATGACGCGTTCGGTACCGTTGATCACGAAGGAGCCGGTATCCGTCATGAGCGGGATCTCGCCCATGTAGACTTCCTGCTCCTTGACCTCCTTGATCGTCTCCTTGGGCGCTTCGCGATCCATGATCACCAGGCGCACGCGCGCGCGCAGCGGCGACGCGAAGGTCAGGCCGCGCTGCTGGCACTCGGTCACATCGAAGGCGGGCTCGCCGAGCATGTACTGCACGTACTCGAGACGGGCGTTGCCGCTGTGGCTCGAGATCGGGAAGATCGACGTGAATGCGGCCTGCAGACCCTGGTTCCGCCGCACGTCGGGCGGCGTGTCGGCCTGCAGGAACTCGGCAAACGACTCGATCTGGGTGGCGAGCAGGAAAGGCGCATCGAGCACGGCCGCGCGCTTGGCGAAGCTCTTGCGGATACGTTTCTTTTCGGTGTAGGAATACGCCATGGATGCTCCGGCTAGAGGGCTAACATCGGAAAGACAGGACACAACGTTCGGCTGCTTCCTGCACGCTGCGGTATGACTGCACGCGTGCGCGGAGATTCGGCAAACGCTCTGGCCTGGCATCGTTGATCGCAGAATATTCCGCGATCTCGATTACAAAGCACGAAAGGGCCGGCACTCCGAAGAGTGCCAGCCCCGCTGGGTCATCGAGTATTACTTGATCTCGACCTTGGCGCCAGCTTCTTCCAGCTGCTTCTTCAGCGCTTCGGCGTCAGCCTTCGGAGCGCCTTCCTTCACGGTCTTCGGCGCGCCGTCGACCACATCCTTCGCTTCCTTCAGGCCCAGGCCGGTCGCAGCACGCACGACCTTGATGACCTCAACCTTCTTGGCGCCGGCTTCGAGCAGAACGACGTCGAATTCGGTCTTCTCTTCAACCGGGGCAGCGGCGGCGGCACCCGGGGCAGCGACGGCCAGCGAGGCAGCGGACACGCCGAACTTCTCTTCGAACGCCTTGACCAGGTCGTTCAGTTCCATCACGGTCATGCCGGCAACGGCTTCCAGGATGTCTTCTTTGCTGATTGCCATTTCAAATAACTCCAGAATCGATTTTTTTCAGAAAACTTTCGTAGCGGAACACACGACTCAAGCAGCGGCGCCTTCTTCCTCGCGCTTCTTGGCGAGGGCGGCCAGCGCGCCAGCAAAGCCGGAAACCGGCGCCTGCATGACACCCAGCAGCTTGGCGAGCAGCTCTTCGCGGCTCGGGATCGAAGCGAGCGCCTGCACACCGGCCTGGTCGAGCGTGTCGCCCGCATAGGAACCGGCCTTCAGGACGATCTTGTCGTTACCCTTGGCGAAATCGTTCAACACCTTCGCAGCAGCAACCGGATCTTGCGAGATGCCGTAGATCAACGGCCCGGTCAGCTGGTCGGCGAGGCCCTCGAACGGCGTGCCGGCAATGGCACGACGCACCAGGGTGTTCTTCAGCACGCGCAGGTAAACGCCAGATTCGCGGGCCTTTGCGCGCAGCACGGTGAGGTCACCCACCGCAATGCCGCGATACTCGGCCACCGCGATCGTCTGAGCGTTGGCCACTTGTGCCGACACCTCAGCCACTACGGCTTTCTTGTCATCGAGATTGAGACCCACAGGCCTTTCCTCCTTTCAAGTCCACACGCGGAACGCACATCGCGCTCCGCACCCACGGCGACCTGGATCAGGAGCACGGCCGGCTTGCCGGCCAAATCCTGTTCTGAGCACACCGTCTGCGCAGGCCATCTTCATGCTTAAGCGCGGCCTCTCGGCATACGCACCTGCGGTCTTTGACGATCCGCAACCGCCCACGGGCGGCAACGGCTCAAAGTTCTTGCGAGCGGCTGCACTCCGGTGCAGCCGCTCGCGGCAATCAGGCAGCGGTGACGCTGGCCGTCTCGACACGCACGCCGGCACCCATGGTGCTCGACACGGCGATACGACGCAGGTAGACACCCTTGGCAGCAGCCGGCTTGGCCTTCACGAGCGCCTCGACGAATGCGGCAAGGTTCTGCTGCAGCGCTTCGACCTCGAAGGACGCACGACCGATGGTCGCGTGCACCAGGCCACCCTTGTCGGTACGGTACTGAACCTGACCGGCCTTGGCGTTCTTGACCGCAGTCGCCACGTCCATGGTGACGGTGCCAACCTTCGGGTTCGGCATCAGGCCACGCGGACCGAGGATCTGACCGAGCTGACCGACCACGCGCATGGCGTCGGGCGTCGCGATGCAGACGTCGAAGTCGAGGTTGCCGGCCTTGACCTGCTCGGCGAGATCGTCAAAACCGACGACTTCGGCACCGGCTGCGCGCGCAGCCTCGGCCTTGTCACCCTGGGCGAACACGGCGACGCGCACGCTCTTGCCGGTACCGGCGGGCAGCACGACCGAGCCGCGGACGACCTGGTCCGACTTACGTGCATCGACACCGAGGTTCACGGCGATATCGATCGACTCGTCGAACTTGGCGGTTGCGCACTCCTTGACCAGACGCAGGGCGTCGGCCACCGAATAAGCCTGGTTGCGGTCAACCTTCGCGCGCAGCGCCTGAACTCGCTTGGACAGTTTCGCCATGATTACAGGCCCTCCACGGTGATGCCCATGCTGCGGGCGGAGCCGGCGATGGTGCGCACGGCAGCTTCGAGGTCGCCAGCGGTCAGGTCGGGCTGTTTGGCCTTGGCAATCTCTTCAACCTGGGCGCGGGTCACCTTGCCCACCTTGTCGGTGTGCGGCTTCGGCGAGCCCTTCTGGATACCTGCAGCCTTCTTGATCAGGATCGTCGCCGGCGGCGTCTTCATGATGAAGGTGAAGGACTTGTCGGCGAAGGCAGTGATCACCACCGGAATCGGCAGACCGGGCTCCATGCCCTGGGTCTTGGCGTTGAACGCCTTGCAGAACTCCATGATGTTCAGGCCGCGCTGACCAAGCGCCGGACCGATCGGGGGGCTGGGGTTGGCCTTACCGGCCGGAACCTGCAGCTTGATGTAACCAATGATTTTCTTTGCCATTGAGGCTTGCTCCTGTGATGAGTGCTAGCGCACCGGGCAGCCGCCCGACGCTCCTCGCATCGCCCGCGTGAACGGGCTACGGCAGGCCCGCGGGCCCGCCTTTACGCTCAAGTCTTCTCGACCTGCGCGAAATCCAGCTCGACTGGCGTGGCGCGACCAAAAATGGTCACTGACACACGCAGCTTGTTCTTCTCGTAGTTGGCATCCTCGACCGAGCCATGGAAGTCGGTAAACGGACCTTCCTTGACGCGCACGACTTCGCCGATCTCGAACAGCACCTTCGGACGAGGCTTCTCCACCCCTTCCTGCATCTGCTGCATGATCTTCGCGACCTCCTTCTCGGAGATCGGCGCAGGCTTGTTCGCCGTACCACCGACGAAACCGGTGACTTTCGGCGTCGACTTGACCAAATGCCAGGTCTCGTCGTTCATTTCCATCTCGACGAGAACATAACCCGGGAAGAACTTGCGTTCGGTCACGGTCTTCTGACCGTTGCGCATCTCGATCACTTCCTCGACCGGCACCAGAATCTGGCCAAAGCCATCCTGCATGCCGGCGCGATTGATGCGCTCGATCAGCGCGCGCTGCACGGACTTCTCGAAGCCCGAGTAGGCGTGAACCACATACCAACGCTTCGTCATATCACTTCCAACCCAGAACGAGATCGTAGAGAACCCATTCCAGGGTCTTGTCGGTCAGCCACAGGAAGATCGCCATGACCACCACGAAGGCAAACACCAGACCAGTGGTCTGCATGGTTTCCTTGCGGCTGGGCCAGACGACTTTCTTGACTTCGGTGATCGATTCACGCGCAAAGCCGATGAAACGCTGCCCCTGCTCCGAAAAGGAGGCGACTGCGACACCAGCACCAAAACCGACCAGCACCGACAGCACGCGCAGCACGAGCGGCTGCTCGGAAAGCAGATAGAAGCCGACCACGCCGGCTGCCAACAGTGCCAGCGCCAGCGCGAATTTCAACTTATCGGCCATTGCGGATAACCACCCGAGAAAATATGGCAGGGGCAGAGGGAATCGAACCCCCAACCTTCGGTTTTGGAGACCGACGCTCTGCCAGTTGAGCTATACCCCTGCAGCAGACACTGCAAAGCGCACCCAGGCGGGTGCGCTTTCTGGCAATTACGAGTAATTACTCGATGATCTTGGCAACCACGCCGGCGCCGACGGTACGACCGCCTTCACGGATGGCGAAGCGCAGACCTTCTTCCATGGCGATCGGGGCGATCAGCTTGACGGTGATCGACACGTTGTCGCCCGGCATGACCATCTCGGTGCCCTCGGGCAGCTCGATCGAACCGGTCACGTCCGTGGTACGGAAGTAGAACTGCGGACGGTAGTTGTTGAAGAACGGGGTGTGACGACCACCCTCTTCCTTCGACAGCACATACACTTCGCCCGTGAAGTGCGTGTGCGGCTTGATCGAACCCGGCTTGCACAGCACCTGGCCACGCTCGACGTCTTCACGCTTGGTGCCGCGCAGCAGCACGCCAACGTTGTCGCCGGCCTGACCCTGGTCGAGCAGCTTGCGGAACATTTCAACGCCGGTGCAGGTAGTCTTGACCGTGGCCTTGATGCCGACGATCTCGATTTCCTCGCCAACCTTGACGATGCCACGCTCGACACGACCGGTCACCACGGTGCCACGACCCGAGATCGAGAACACGTCTTCGATCGGCAGCAGGAAGGGCTTGTCGATGGCGCGCTCGGGCGTCGGGATGTACGAGTCCAGCGCATCGGCCAGCGCCAGGATTGCCGGCTCGCCGATCGGCGACTGGTCGCCTTCGAGCGCCTTCAGCGCCGAACCCTTGACGATGGGAATGTCGTCGCCCGGGAAGTCGTACTTCGACAGCAGCTCGCGCACTTCCATCTCGACCAGCTCGAGCAGCTCTTCGTCGTCGACCATGTCGCACTTGTTCAGGAAGACGATGATGTACGGCACGCCAACCTGACGGGCCAGCAGGATGTGCTCGCGCGTCTGCGGCATCGGGCCGTCAGCGGCCGAGCACACCAGGATCGCGCCGTCCATCTGGGCAGCACCGGTAATCATGTTCTTGACGTAGTCGGCGTGGCCCGGGCAGTCAACGTGCGCGTAGTGGCGAGCAGCGGTTTCGTACTCGACGTGCGCGGTGTTGATGGTGATGCCGCGCGCCTTTTCTTCGGGCGCCGCGTCGATCTGGTCATAGGCCTTCGCCTCACCACCGAACTTCTTCGACAGAATCGTGGTGATCGCAGCGGTCAGCGTGGTCTTGCCGTGGTCAACGTGGCCAATCGTGCCAACGTTCACGTGCGGCTTCGTCCGCTCAAACTTACCCTTAGCCATATCGCTATCCTTAAAATCAGAACCAGAAAAACCAGTGCGGCAGCCAACAATATTGGCCGCCGCGCCAGGCCAGGCAGAAAATGAGTGGTGCCCTTGACGTGGATTGAACACGTGGCCTCTCCCTTACCAAGGGAGTGCTCTACCACTGAGCTACAAGGGCTCCGAAACAGTACAAACGCAGCACATCTGGAGCGGGTGAAGGGAATCGAACCCTCGTCATAAGCTTGGAAGGCTTCTGCTCTACCATTGAGCTACACCCGCACTTACCACGCCGCAGCAAGCTGCAATCGATTCACTACAACCACTTGTGTTGATCAGGACAGAACTTCACCTGGCAACACGATGCATCTGGTGGAGGGAGAAGGATTCGAACCTTCGAAGGCTGAGCCGTCAGATTTACAGTCTGATCCCGTTGACCGCTTGGGTATCCCTCCGTCGGGAAGCCCCGCACTATAGTGCTCACCCCACGAAGTGTCAAACACTTTCTGAAATTTTTTTACCCCAGGCCAGCCCACCCGATCTCTGCGGGCTATGATCCGCGCTCCACCGCCCGCTACCGGGCGCTCACCCAGCCTGCGATCGTGCCCTTCCCCATCAGACACGCACCAGCCCTAATGGCCCTCGTCGCCCAGCTGGCCGGCTGCGCCGGTGCCTACGTCCTTGCCCGGACTGGACTGGTCACCGGCCTGTGGCCGCTGGTGCTGTCCCAGGCCGGCATCGCCGCGCTGGCCTCGGGCATGCTCGGCAGTGCGCGCTGGTGGCTGCTCATCCACCTGCTCTTCCTGCCGATGGCCGTCATGGCGCATCGATTCGCCCTCGATCCCGCCTGGTATCTCGCCGCATTCGTCGCACTGCTGCTGATCTACTGGACCAGCTTCCGGACGCAGGTGCCGCTCTATCTGAGCAATGCCGCCACCGCAGCGGCCGTGCTGCGCCTGCTGCCCGATGAACCTGCACGCGTGCTCGACATTGGCGCCGGTACCGGCACACTGCTGCGGCCGCTTGCGCGTACACGACCCGACTGCAGCTTCGTCGGCGTCGAGCTCGCACCAGCCCCCTGGCTGCTCGGCAGGGCGCTGTGTGCGGGCATCCCCAACGTCACGCTTGAACGCAGCGACCTCTTCGCACACTCATGGGCGCACTACGACGTCGTGTACGCCTTCCTGTCCCCTGTTCCGATGGCGGCGGTATGGCACAAGGCCTGCGCCGAGATGCGCCCGGGCAGCCTGCTGGTGAGCAACAGCTTCCCGGTGCCCGATTGCGAGGCGGACTTCGTCATCGACGTCGACGACCGGCGGCGCACGCGACTGCATGCCTACCGGATCAGCAGCCGCCCACATGCCTCTTAGGCGGAAATGGGGGTACTAAAGCATGCTTTTTCCGGGCTCGGGGGCTGACAGGCGGGCCGATAATCCTGCTCATCCCTTCGCGGGTACTCCGAGTTCAGGATGGACATTCATGGCTGAGATCATTTGCGTCATCGGCAACAAGGGCGGCACAGGCAAGACCACGCTTTCGCACATGCTGTGCCAGGGCCTCGGGCTGCTGGGCCAACGCGCCGCCTGCGTGCTTACAGACACATCGCGCGAACCCCTCGTACCCACCGGCCGCCGCTATGTGATCGCCGACGCACGCACACGCGACGCACTCACGAAGGTCGTCGACAAGCTACGCGGGCTCGAGGACTGGATCGGAGTCATCGACGGCGGCGGCAACCGCACGGAGATGGACCGCAAGCTCTACGCCCTGTCCGACATCGTGCTGCTGCCCTTCCGCGAATCGCACGAGGACATCCGCACCGTCGCGCGCGACCTCGAGATGTTTCCGCGCGCCTACGCGGTGCCCACGCAGTGGCCGCACAATGCCTGGCAACGCGAGGCTGCGGACCGCAGCGTGGCGCAGCTCATGGGCGCCTACAAGCATCGCATCCTGCGCCCGGTCAACGCGCTCTCTTCATCCAAGCTGCTGTTGCAGAAGCAGATCCCCGAGCAGTTGCCGACCCCGCTTGCCAATGCATGCCGCGCAATCGCGCGCCAGGTGCTCGAAGTCCTGGAAATCGACTTCGTTGACGACACCGGACTCTACGATCTCGAACAAGCATCCGAGCAACTGCCTGCTGCCGACATGCCGCTGCGCCTCGCGCACAGCGACCGCCGCTCGCACTGAACGCAGTCGACGCTAGAGGCGCGTTCCGCTGCGGGCGATCGCCACCAGCGCCTGCGCCCGATTGACCACCCCCAGAGCGCGGAAGATGGCTGTCATGTGCACCTTGACCGTCCCTTCGGACAGGCCCAGCGAGTCGGCGATCTCCCGGTTCGTAGACCCATTCGCGAGCAACTCGAGCACCCTCGCCTGAGCCGTGGTGAGGCCATATTGTTCTGCCAGCGGGCGGGCGCGCCTGGGCGTCGGCGCCGCCGGCGCGAACCGGGGCGGCGTGGGCACGCCGCCGTCGAGCACCTCGCGCACGGCTTGCAGCAGCGTGTCGCCGGAACTCGATTTCGACACGAAACCCGACGCCCCTGCCTTCATGGCGCGACGGACGGACGCCTCGTCATCCATCGCCGACACGACGATGGCCGGCATGTCCGGAAAGCGCTTGCCGAGGATCGCAAGCAGGGAGAACCCGCTCATTTCCGGCAGCATCAGGTCGACAACCGCCAGGTCCACACTGCCCTCCGCATCCAGGCACGCGAGCGCCTCGTCCGCACTGCCCGCCTCGATACAGCGCACACCGGCTCCAAGCCTGCCCAATCCCTGCACCATCGCTTCGCGCACCAGCGCATGGTCTTCCACAATCAGGATCGCAGTCACTTTCCACCCCACACCAAGCGTTACGCCGGCCACGGCCAAGGGCGCCGAGGATAGCACGCCGCATACCGGCAAACCCTATGCCGAACGCGAGAAACGGAGGACAATCGAAAGCTTGCCACCCTACCTGCACAGCCGTCGCCGCACCATGACAGTTTGCCTCAACGCCCCGTCCTGCCCGCGGCACGTGACACCTGCCGCGGGCTCCGAAGGCGGGCGACGATGACGCAAGGCGCAACTCCAGGCGGCTGCGCCATTGATTCCATTCGCATTGTCGGGCGCCCGCTGATGACGAGCGTCGTCGTTGCCGCGCTTGTCGTGTGCAGCCTGCTGCTATCGGCGCCTGGCTTCGCCGCGGGGCGCATCCTCGTGATCTCGAGCGGCAACGAAGGCATCCACGCGGAAACGCTCGCCGCCCTGCGGCGCACGCTGGCGGCTGCGCCTGCCGCCGTCGACATCGAGACCCGCCTCTCCACCGCCGACAGCCCCGCCGAAGCGCTCCCGCCAGCCGACCTGGTGATCACGATCGGCAGCCGCGCCGCGCAGACTGCGACCGCGCTCGACCCACCCGCCCCGCTGCTTCACGTCCTGCTGTCCCAGCAGGCATTCGCAGCCTTGCCGGCACGCCCCAGCATGCTGCCGCGCACGGCCATCGTCCTCGACCAACCTGTCGAACGCCAGCTTGGCCTCGTCCGGCTCGCACTCCCCGACTACGATCGCATCGCCCTCATCGCCAGCCCCGACAGCGCACAACTCGCGAAGGCTATCGAACAAGGCGCCCAGGCGCATGCGCTCTCGGTATCCAGCGCCGTGATCGAGGACGACCGTGGTCTCTACACCGCATTGCGCACGACGATGGCCGAACCCGCCGTCCTCATCACCGTGCCGGACCCCCGCATCTATCACATGCACACTGCACACAACGTGCTGCTGACCGCCTTCAGACTGCGCTCGCCCGTACTCGGCTACTCGGCTGCCTTCGTGCGCGCGGGCGCGGTCATTGGCCTGTACACGACCCCGGACCAGGTCGGCACCGAAGCCGCCACCCTGGCCCTGCACACGCTTGCCGGCGCAGCGCTGCCACCGCCTGCCAGGCCTGGCCTGTACGAAGTCGAAGTCAACACCACCGTCGCACGCTCCCTGGGGCTCGACCTGCCAAGTGCCGAGGCCCTGCTCCGCGGACTGAAAGCCATCGAAGCGCGCAATGTGCCATGATGAAGCGAATGCGCAACTGGGGCGTACGCGCCCGCGTCACCTTCGTCGCCCTGATGCCGACGATCGTGCTCGCCACCTTGATGACCGCCACCCACGTCAGCCTGCGGCTGGCGGACCTCGACGAAGCCCTGCTCGCCCGCGCGCAAGCCCACGCCCGCCAACTCGCGGCCGGAAGCGAGTACGCCGTCTTCTCGGGCGACCTGCAATCACTGCAACAGCTGGGCAACGCCCTGCTCACCGCCGATGACGTGCTCGGCGTCGCGATCCTGGCCGCGGACGGCAGGCTGTTGGCCACAGCGGGCAAACCGGCCACCGAATGGCCGCTGGCGCCGGCCGCGCCGGCCCCCTTGATCCATCACAATGGCGCTGGACGCTGGCTGCGCATCGTAGAACCGATCGCCTCGAGTGCGCTGCCCGCTACCGGTGGCATCACCAGCCTGGAGCTCGAACCGGGTAACGCCAGCAGCTGGCAACCACCCCCGATGGGCACGGTCGTGGTCGACCTCTCGCTCGAACGCCTGCAGAAGCGCCAGATCGAACTCCTGTGGATCGGTGCCGGCTGGCTCCTTGTCGTTGCCCTCGGCAGCCTGCTCCTCGTGCGCAGCATGAGCCGCAGCGTCACCGGGCCAATCCGCAGCGTGGCCGAGACGGTGCAGCGCATTGGCCAGGGCCGGCTGCACGAACGGGTACCCGTACAGGGCGGTGGCAGCCTGCGCAGGCTTGCAGAGGGCGTCAATGAGATGGCCGAACGGCTGGCCAACGTGCATGCATCCATGTCACAGCGCATCGATGACGCCACCGCACAATTGCGCGCACGCAAGGAAGAGGCCGAGCGCGCCAACCTCGCGAAGTCGCGTTTCCTCGCCGCCGCCAGCCACGACTTGCGCCAGCCATTGCATGCGCTGGGGCTGTTCCTCTCCGAACTCCAGCAGCAGGGCCTGGATCAACGCAGCCGGCGGATCACCGAGCGCATCTCGGCGTCGGCAGAGGCCATGGAAAGCCTGCTCGACAGCCTGCTCGACATTTCCCGCCTCGACGCCGGGGTGCTCAACCCCGCCCCCACGCACTTCGACCTCCATGCCTGCCTCGAACGCATCGCACACGGCTATTCGGCCGCAGCTCAGGCACGCGGCCTGCGACTGCGCCTGCACTGCCCGCCGTGCCGTGCCCACACCGACCCCCACCTGCTCGAGCGCATCGTCTCCAACCTGGTCAGCAATGCCATCCGCTACACCGAACAAGGCAGCGTACTGATCGCCTGCCGCCGACGCGGCACCCGCCTGCGCATCGAAATCCGCGACAGCGGACGAGGGATCGCAGCGGATGAGCAGCACATCATCTTTCAGGAGTTCGTCCAGCTCGACAACCCGGAACGCGCGCGCGACAAGGGCCTCGGCCTCGGCCTGGCGATCGTACGCCGGCTGACCGACCTGCTCGGGCTCGTGGTCGAATTGCGCTCCGCCCCCGGCCGCGGATCGGTATTCGCCATCGAGGTCCCTGCGGGCACCGCAGCGGAAGCCACCCGGGCGCATGACGACGCCCGCGCACTCGGCCGCCTCGACGGCCTTGTCGTGCTGCTCGTGAGTGAGGACGTCCCCGCCGAGCGCACCCTGACCGATCTGCTGACGCACTGGGGCTGCGACATGATCACCGCACGCCGCGCGGACGACGCACACGCCCTCATCAACGACGGCGTCGGGCCCAACCTGCTTCTGGTCGACCTCGATGGCGCCGCCAACGGCCTCCAACTGGTCTCCGACATCCGCACCCGCCCCGGCCTCGAGGCGCTCCCAGCCGTGCTGTTGGGCACGGCAGCCCCCGCCGAGACCCTCGCCCGCATCCAGGCCGAAGGCGCGCAGTTCCTGCACAAGCCGGTACGCCCGGCGCGCCTG
>NZ_AMXA01000030.1 GCF_000310145.2 Thauera sp. 28 | reverse complement strand
CCGCCCCGGCCGGCGCCGCAACCGCGGCAGCGCGCAACCCCAGCGCGCTCGTCACGCTCGCTGCCGACGGCCGCCTGCGTGTCGGCCGCCTGCGCGCGCACGGCCTGCAGCTAAGCGAGGTCGACCTCGTCCTGAAGGCCGAGGACGGACAGCTCAGGCTCGCCCCACTGTCGGCCTCGCTCTACGGCGGACGCTACAGCGGCAAGGTCGGCATCGATGCGCGCCGCAGCCCGCTTCGGCTCACGCTCGATGAGCGTCTCGAGGACATTCAGCTCGCCCCCTTCCTGCGCGACTTCAGCGGCACGGAAGCACGCATCGCAGGCCGCGCCACGGTGCATGCCCGCCTGCAGGGCAACGCCGACAGCACCGACAGCCTGCGCCGCAGCATCACCGGCCAGGTGGACCTGCGCATCGTCGATGGCGCGCTGAAGGGCATCAACATCGCCCAGATGATGCGCGAGGCGTCCGCCCGCATACGTGGAACGGCAGCGCCCTCTCCGAGCGGGCGAAACGAGACCGACTTCACGGATCTGAGCGCGACACTTCGCATCGCCAACGGCCAGGTCCGCAATGACGACCTCGCGCTGCGCGCGCCCCTGCTCAGACTCACCGGCGCCGGCAGCGCCAGCCTGATCAACGAGACGATCGACTACCGGCTGCGCGCCAGCGCCGTCGCAACCCTGGCCGGACAAGGCGGTGACGAACTCGCCAACCTGCGCGGACTCACCATCCCCATCCGCATCAGCGGCCCGTTTGCCGAGCCCAGGTTCGCACTCGACATCGAATCGCTGGTGGCGGACAGCTTGCGCGAACGCGCGGCCGAGCGCATCGATGAGCGTATCCGCGAGCGCGTACCCGAGGGCGTGCAGGACACACTACGCCGCGGCCTTCGCGACCTGCTGCGCTGAACGCTGCCGCCCCTTGCGACCTTGCCGCCGCGGCTGATACCCTCGTCCGCTTTGCAGCAGAATTTCGGCCGCCCATGACCACCCCCTCGGATTACCTGGAACGCATCCTCAACGCGCAGGTGTACGACGTCGCCGTCGAGACCCCGCTTGACCTTGCTGCAAACCTGTCGGCACGCACCCATAACCGCATCTTCCTCAAGCGCGAGGACATGCAGCCCGTGTTCAGCTTCAAGATCCGCGGCGCCTACAACAAGATGGCCAAGCTCTCGCCCCAGGCCCTCAAGCGCGGCGTGATCTGTGCCTCCGCCGGCAACCATGCGCAGGGCGTGGCGCTTTCGGCGGCAAAGCTTGGCGTGCGTGCCGTGATCGTGATGCCGAGCACCACGCCGGCGATCAAGATCGATGCGGTCAAGGCGCGTGGCGGCGAAGTGGTGCTCGCCGGCGAGTCCTATTCCGACGCCTATGCGCATGCGCTCGAACTCGAGAAGAGCGAAAAGCTCACCTTCGTCCACCCCTTTGACGACCCCGACGTAATCGCCGGCCAGGGCACCGTGGGCCTGGAGATCCTGCGCGCGCATTCAAAGCCGATCCACGCGGTATTCTGCTGTGTCGGCGGCGGCGGCCTGATCGCCGGCGTGGCGGCCTACATCAAGCGCCTGCGCCCGGAGACGAAGATCATCGGCGTCGAGGCGGTAGGCGCCGACGCGATGACCCAGTCGCTGGCGGCGGGCAAGCGCGTCACCCTGGAACAGGTCGGCATCTTCGCCGACGGCGCCGCAGTGAAGGAGGTCGGCGCCGAAAACTTCCGCCTGTGCCAGCAATATGTGGACGAGATGATCGTGGTCGATAACGACGCCATCTGTGCCGCGATCAAGGACGTGTTCGAAGACACCCGCTCGATCCTCGAGCCGGCCGGCGCACTCGCGGTCGCAGGCGCAAAGGAATACGCCCGCCGCCACAAGCTGCGCGACAAGAGCCTGGTCGCCGTAGCCTCAGGCGCCAACATGAACTTCGATCGTCTGCGTTTCGTGGCTGAACGCGCGGAACTCGGCGAACAGCGCGAAGCCGTGCTCGCCGTGACGATTCCGGAGAAGCCGGGCTCGTTCAAGAAGTTCATCAGTGTCCTCGGCAACCGCAACATCACCGAGTTCAACTACCGTTACGCCCACCCGCAGCAGGCACACATCTTCGTCGGCGTCACCGTACACAACCGCAACGAGGTTGCGCGCCTGGTCGAGATGCTGGAACGCCACGAACTGCCGGCCATCGATCTCACCGACGACGAACTCGCCAAGACCCATGTGCGCTACATGGTCGGCGGCCGCTCGCCGCAGGCCGAGAACGAAGTGGTTTACCGCTTCATCTTCCCCGAACGCCCCGGCGCACTGATGAACTTCCTCTCCAACCTGCGCTCGGACTGGAACATCTCCCTGTTTCACTACCGCAACCATGGCTCGGACTTCGGCCGCGTCCTGGTCGGCATGCAGGTCCCTCCGCAGGATAAGGCCGCCTTCGACGACTTCCTGCAGCGCCTCGGCTACGAATACGCCGCCGAGAGCGACAATCCCGCTTATCGCATGTTCCTGTCGGCCAGCACCGGCTGACCCCTCACGGCGGAAGGCTCAGGGCAGCGCCCTGGCCGCCCCCGCCTCGGTGACGATCCACTCCATAGGCTTGTCATGGGGCTGTGGCAGCGTACTCGGTACGCGCCCGAGTTCGAAGCCGACACCGACTGCAACAGTGTCCATGCCAGCCAGGGTGCGGTCGAAGTAGCCGCCGCCGTAGCCCAGCCTGTAGCCGCAGGCATCGAAGGCGTTGAGCGGAACGAGGACGACGTCGGGTATCAGGCTGTCGCCCGCGGCCGGGTGCGGGATGCCGTGGCGGTCCAGCACCATCGGCTGGTCCGGCTCCCATGCGCGGAACACCATCGCGGCATCGCGCTCCAAGACCACGGGCAAGGCGGCCACCCGCCCGGGCGCGGCAACGCGCCAGCCGCACACCCACTGACGCAGATCGGGCTCGGCGCGATAGGGCCAGCAAAAGCCAAGCCGTCGGGGCTGGAGCAGCGCCATCAATCCATCGAGATGCGCCGCCAGGCGCAATGTCAGACAGGCGCGCTGCGCCTCCGGCATTGCCTGCCGGGCACGCAATGCCGCCTCGCGCAGGCGTTTGCGCTGTGCAGCAGCGTCGACGTCGAGCGCGCTTGCGGGGGCCAAGGGATGATCCGTCACTGTGGTATGTTCAGCCTTGAAATGGGAGCAGGCAACAGCATGAAAAAAGCATTCTGGGCAACATTGTTCAGCGCAGCATTCCTGCTGCCCGGAAGCGTGTCCGCACAGTCACCGGGCGAGACCGGAGCGGACCGTATCGTCGCCGCGCGCGAGGCGCTGCGCAAGGGGGATCAGGCACGACTCGAGCGCCTCGCTGCGATACGCGACACGCACGTGCTCGACCCCTACCCGCGCTACTGGCTGCTGGTGAACCGCCTCGCCCGCAGCGAGCCGCCGCCGTCCGATGCGCTGAACGCGTTCATCGCCGAGCATGACGGCAGCCACCTCGCCGAGCGCCTGCGCGCCGACTGGCTGCGCCGGCTGGCACGCGACGGCGACTGGGCGGGCGCGCTACGCCTGCATGCAGCGCTGCAGAACCCGGACGCCGAACTGCGCTGCACGGGCTGGAGCGCGCGCCTCTTCAGCGGCGACGACAGCGGCCTGCACGAGCTTGCTGCGCAATGGGACACCCTGCAGTCTGCGCCCGCGGCCTGCGAACTGCCGATGCGTGCCGCCGTCGAGCGCGGCGTCGTCAGCGAAGATCGCGTCTGGTGGCGCATCCGCCGCCAGATCGATACGCGCAGCCCGAACGACGCCCTCGCCAGCCTTGCGCTGCTGCCCGCGGGCGTGGCGCCTGCGCGCGCGGACCTTGACCAGGCCATCCGCTCGCCCTCGCAATGGCTGGACCGCCTGCCTGCCAACTTCGCCGTCACCCGCGCCGGGCGCGAACTTGCCCTGGCCGCGCTGGTACGCCTCGTGCGCGAGGATGCAGCAGCGGCCCAGGTCCGTCTGCTCCGCATCCAGGACCGCCTGGGCGCGGAGGAGCGCAACTACGTCCATCTGGTGATGGCGATGCATGCGGCGATCGGGCGGCGCCCGGACGCGCTTGCACTCTACGCCGCGGCCGGCAGCATCGAGACCACGCCGATGCAGCGCGCATGGCGGGTGCGCGCCGCACTGCGCGCCCAGGACTGGCGCGCAGTGCGCAGTGCGATCGAGGCCCTGCCCGCAGCCGAAAGCGAAGCCCCGGAGTGGATCTACTGGCTGGGCAGGGCACACGCCGCCGCAGGCAACCGTGACCAGGCCGAATCGCTCTACATGCGCATCGCTGGCGAGGCACATTTCTATGGCATGCTCGCCGCCGAAGAATTCGGCCAGCCCTTCATGCCACCCCCCGCGACCGCAGCGCTGGCGCGTGCCAAGCTTGAGGAGGTCGAGCGCGACCCCAGCCTGAGGCGTGCGCTCGCCCTCTACCAGCTCGACATGCGCACCGAGGCGTTGCGCGAGTGGGTTTGGGGCGTGCGCAATCGCGACGAAGCCTTCCGCGTCGCCGCCGCGCATCTCGCACTGCGCCACGAACTGTACGACCGCACCATCAACACCGCAGAACTGGCCAACCCGAACAGCAACTTCGAGCTGCGCTTCCTGACCCCGTACCGCGATCTCATCGAACCCCAGGTGCGCGCCCAGGGCCTGGACCTCGGCTGGGTCTACGGCATCATGCGCCAGGAGAGCCGCTTCGTCATCCCGGCACGCTCGAGTGCAGGCGCCCAGGGGCTGATGCAGGTCATGCCGGACACCGGCAAGTGGGTGGCGAACCGCATCGGCATGGCGAACTACCATCCACGGCTGCTCACCGACCCGAACACCAACGTATTGCTCGGCACCAGTTACATGCGCCTGATCATGGAAGGCCTCGACGATCATCCCGTGCTGGCGAGCGCAGGCTACAACGCCGGGCCCGGTCGGGCACGGCGCTGGCGCGACAGCATGCCGATCGAGGGCGCGATCTATACCGAGACGATTCCCTTCGACGAGACCCGGGACTATGTCAAGAAGGTGCTCGCGAACGCAGTCATATACTCCGCGATGCTTGAGAAACGGCCACAATCGCTCAAGGCGCGCCTCGGCACGATCGCGCCCGGCACGATCAACGAGTAAGCTTGCCGACATGCGCCTGAATAAACAGTCCAAGCACAGACGAGTGGAACCATGAATCAAAGACGCATCGTCCTCATCGGCGGCGCCGGCTTCATCGGCAGCGCCCTTGCCAACCGCCTGTCCGCGGCAGACGCCAAGGTCATCATCCCGACCCGACGCCGCAGCCGTGCCGGCCATGTCCTGCTGCTGCCCAACGTGGAGGTCGTCGAGGTCGACGTCCATGACCCCGCAGCACTCGACGCCCTCCTTGCCGGCGCTGACGCCGTGGTCAACCTGGTCGGTGTACTGCACTCGCGGCCGGGCACGCCCTTCGGCCCCGACTTCGCGCGCAACCACGTCGAATTGCCACAAAAGATCGTCACCGCCTGTCGCAACGCCGGCGTGCGCCGCCTGATCCATATCAGCGCACTGGGCGCCGCTGCCGACGGCCCCTCCGAGTACCAGCGCTCCAAGGCCGCCGGAGAGACGGCAATCCGTGCTGCCGGCCCGGACGTAGCATGGACCATCCTGCGCCCCTCGGTCGTGTTCGGCCGCGGCGACAGCTTCCTCAATCTCTTCGCCGGGTTGGCCGCAGTGTTCCCGGTGCTGCCGCTTGCCGGCGCAGGCACGCGCTTTCAGCCAGTGTATGTCGAGGATGTCGCAGAGGCGGTGTGCCAGAGCCTTGCCCGCCCCGAAGCCGAAGGGCAGACCTACGAACTCGCCGGACCGACGGTCTATACCCTGCGCCAGCTCGTCGAGTACGTTTCTGCGCTTGTCGACAAGCCGCGCCCGGTCATTGCGCTTCCCGACGGCCTCGCCATGGTCCAGGCCCGCTTGATGGAGCTTGCGCCGCAGCCGCTGATGAGCCGCGACAACGTGCGCTCGATGAAGGTGGACAACGTCGCCAGCGGCGAGCCCCTTCCTTTCGGGCTCCCCCCGACCGCACTCGAGTCGGTCGCCCCCGCCTGGCTTGGCCAGCAGGGCACGCGCGCGCACTACTACCCGTTCCGCCGCCTGGCGCGGCGCTGAACGGTTGCGGCGCCGGGCACAGGCGCCGCTGCTGCCATTTTCCACCACCGTGACCCGGAGTCCGCGATGAAGCTCATCATCGGCAACAAGAACTATTCGTCCTGGTCCCTGCGCGCCTGGCTGGCGGCGCGCGAGGGCGGCTTCACCTTCGAGGAAATCCGCATCCCGCTGTTCATCCCCGGCAGCCGCGAGCGCATCCTGTCGCATTCGCCCTCGGGTAAGGTGCCCTGCCTGAACGACCATGGCTTCGCGGTGTGGGACTCGCTGGCAATCGGCGAGTACCTCGCCGAGAAGCAGCCAGCCCTGCTTCCCACCGACCCCACCGCACGCGCGATCGCCCGTGCAGTGACGGCCGAGATGCACGCCGGCTTTCAGAACCTGCGCAGCCGCATGCCAATGAACGTCCGCAAGGATTACACCGGCTTCGGCCACAGCCCCGAGGTCGATGCCGACATCGCCCGCATCGTCGCCATCTGGAACGATTGCCGCAGCCGCTTCGGCCATGACGGTCCCTATCTGTTTGGCCGCTTCAGCCTCGCCGACGCCGCCTACGCCCCCGTCGCCTTCCGCTTCCAGACCTACGGCGTCAAGCCTGAAGGCGATGCCGGCGACTACCTCGCCACCCTGCTCGCCAATCCCCACATGCAGGACTGGGCCGCCGCCGCACGTGCAGAGACCGAGTCCATTCCCGAAGAGGATCTGTACGGTTGATGCAGGCCTATGTCGTTGGCGGGGCGGTACGTGACGCCCTGCTCGGGCTGCCGGTCAAGGATCGCGACTGGGTCGTTGTAGGCAGCACGCCAGAGGCGATGCTGGCCGAGGGCTTCAGGCCTGTGGGACGCGACTTCCCGGTTTTCCTGCACCCGCAGACCCAGGAGGAATACGCGCTCGCGCGCACCGAACGCAAGTCAGGCCACGGCTATGCCGGCTTCGTCTGCCACGCCGCACCCGATGTCACCCTCGAACAGGACCTGCTGCGTCGCGACCTCACCATCAACGCCATCGCGCGCGACCACGACGGTCGGCTGATCGACCCCTGCGGCGGCGTCGCCGACCTCGAGGCCCGCGTCTTCCGCCATGTCTCTCCGGCCTTCGCCGAAGACCCCGTGCGCATCCTGCGCGTCGCACGCTTTGCGGCCCGCTTCACCGACTTCAGCGTCGCTCCCGAGACGCTGGCACTGATGCGGCAAATGGTGGCAGCAGGTGAAGTCGACCACCTCGTGAGCGAGCGCGTGTGGCAGGAACTTGCCCGCGGTCTGATGGAGCAGCGCCCCTCGCGCATGATCCGCGTCCTGCGCGAGAGCGGTGCGCTCGCCCGCCTCCTCCCCGAACTCGACCGTTTGTTCGGCATTCCGCAGCCAGCGAAGTACCACCCCGAGATCGACACCGGGGAGCACGTGCTGATGGTGATCGACCAGGCCGCCACCAGCGGCCAGCCACTCGCCGTGCGCTGGGCCTGTCTGCTTCATGACCTGGGCAAGGGCGACACACCCGCGCACGTCCTGCCGCATCACTACGGCCACGAGGCAGCGAGCACCCGCCGTGCGCGCGAAGTCTCGGAACGCCTGAAGGCACCGGCGGACTGCCGCGACCTTGCCGAGATGCTCGCCCGCGAGCACGGCATCCTTGGCCAGGCCGCAGTGCTGCGCGCAGACACCATGGTCAAGCTGATCGAGCGCTGCGACGCGCTGCGCAGGCCGGAACGCTTCCTGCTCATGCTCCAGGGCGCAGCCTGCGACCATAGCGGACGCGGCGCCGGCGCCGGCACCATCACAGCCCCTGCCGACTGGCCGCCCTTGTTGCGCTGGGAGGCAGTGCTTCACGCGGTCCGCAGCATCGACGCGGGTACAATCGCCCGCAACTGCCGGGACAAGGCATCGATCCCGCAAGCCCTGCACGCCGCCCGCGTGGCGGCCGTGAAGGCCCTCGACAGCAAGGATTCCGCATGAACGCCACCCGCTTCGGCGAACTCGAGGTGCTGTGCCACGCACCCGCGCGCCCCACGCATGACACGCCGCTGCTCTTCATTCACGGCGCCTACATATCGGCCTGGTGCTGGGAAGAGCACTTCCTGCCCTGGTTCGCAGAACGCGGCTGGGCCGCCTATGCGCTGTCGCTGTCCGGACACGGGGCAAGCCGCAAGCGCGCGCTGCTCGACTCGTACTCGATCGACGACTACGTGCGCGACGTCGCCGAGGTCGTCGCCCGCCTGCCCGCTGCACCCGTGCTGATCGGCCACTCGATGGGCGGCATGGTGGTGCAGAAGTACCTGGAGCAATACGACGCGCCCGCGACCGTGCTGATGGCCTCTGTTCCGCCCCAGGGCCTGATGGGCTCGGCCTTCGGCCTCATGCTGAAGCGTCCGACGCTGCTCTCCGACCTCAACGCCATCATGACCGGCAACGACGTCAACATCGACAGCCTGCGCGAAGCCCTCTTCCACCAGCCGGTGGATGCGGCCGACCTGCGCCGCTACTACACGCTCAGCCAGCCAGAGTCCCACCGCGCGATCTGGGACATGTCGCTGTTCAACCTGCCCCAACCCGCGCGCATGCACCAGCCGCCGATGCTCATCCTCGGCGCCCGCCACGATGCGCTCATCCCACCCGACCAGGTGCACATGACGGCATCCACCTACGGCCGCCAGGCAGAGATCTTCCCGGACATGGGCCACGGCATGATGCTGGAGCAGGATTGGGAGCAGGTCGCGCGCCGCGTCGAAGCCTGGTTGATCGAGCGCAGCCTTTAACGCCTGCGCACACTCACAGCGTGTGCAGGCGATCGCCGCGGACAAACCCTTGCAGTGGCGGCTCGACGCCGCGCCCGAGCGCGAGCACCTTGAACAGCTCGCCCATCTCATGCGGCGCCGTCAGCCGCTGCGCGGCACGTGCGGCGCGGATGTAGTCCGCGCTCTCGCGCGCACCGCGTCGCTCGAGGCAATCGAGCACACCGCAGTTGAACAGGAACTGCGCCTGATTGGCATAGCCGAGCACATCCAGGCCGGCCCCATACGCTGCCTCGGCGACTGCGGTGAAGTCGACGAAGGCGGTGATGTCATTGAGCCCGGGCCACAGGAAGGGGTCGCCGTGGGCGTGGTGGCGGTAATAGCACAGCAGCGTGCCGCCCGAGCGCGAGGGCAGATAGTACTCGGCGCGCGGATAGCCGTAATCGATCAGCAGCATCAGGCCACGCTCGATGCGCTCGGCCCAGGCCGCCACCCATGCGTTGCCGGCCAGGTTGAGTTCGGTCACGTACTCGCCCTGCTCCGGCACCGGCAGGTCCAGCGCCTGCGCACCTGCGAGCACGGCGCCACTGGCAGGGCGGTCCGCCCAGCACAGCCTGCTCGCGCCCGGGACGTCGGCGGCGAGCGCCACGCCACGCTCGAACAGGCCTTGCGCGCGCGAGACGACCAGATGCACCGGCATCACATCGAGCACCTCGTTGGCCACGACCACGCCGGCAAAGCGGTCGGGCAGCGCGTCCAGCCAGCGCACGCGGCTGGCCAGGTGGGGCACCCGCGTGGCCAGGGTATCGAACTGGCGTTCACGCAGCTCACCCGACAGCTCGAGGATCTCGTAGGTGTCGGGCAGGCAAGCGCGGCGCTCGAGCTCGAGCAGCATGTCCGCGGCGAGCAAGCCTGTGCCCGCTCCGACCTCGATCAGCGCCATCGCGCTCGCACGCATGCCCTGCTCGACCTGGGTCGCGAGCGCCTGGCCAAACAGCGGGGTCAGCTCGGGAGCGGTGATGAAATCGCCCCCGGGCCCGAACTTTCTCGCGCCGCCGCTGTAATAACCCAGGCCCGGCGCATACAAGGCCAGTTCCATGTAGCGCGAAAAGGGCACCCAGCCCCCGCTGCGGCCGATCTCGGCGGCAATCAGTTCGAGCAGGCGCGCACTCTGGGCGCGCGCCTCGGCGGACGGTTCGGGCAGGGATGACATGACAGGCTTGATCCGGTGCGACTAAAGTTCGCGATTGTAAGCGCTGCCCGCACAACCCAGTTGACCGAGCGATGACCCCACCACAACACGCCCCCCACCACGCCGCAGAGACACCCCTCATCCTCGTCACTGGCGCTGCACGCCGCGTCGGCGCCGAGATCGCCCGCGAGTTGCACGCTGCAGGCGCGAACGTGGCGCTGCACTACCGCCACAGCGCCGACGCCGCAGAAACCCTCGCGGCAGCGCTCAACGCTGCGCGCCCCGACTCCGCATTCACTGTCGCCGGCGATCTTGCCCGTTTCGGCGCCGCCGAGGACATCGCCGCGCAAGTGCTTGCACGCGGCACGAGGGTGGACGGCCTGGTCAACAACGCTTCGAGCTTTTTCCCAACACCGCTTGGCAGCATCGACCGCGCGGCATGGGACGAACTGATGGGTTCGAACCTGATGGGCCCGCTATTTCTGTCCCAGGCGCTCGCTCCAGCGTTGCGAGCGACATCGGGCGCGATCGTCAACATCGTGGACATCCATGCAGAGCGTCCATTGCAGCGTTACCCGCTGTACTGCGCGGCCAAGGCCGGGCTGGCCGCGCTGACGCGCGCGCTGGCGATCGAGCTCGCACCGCAGGTGCGCGTCAACGGCGTCTCGCCGGGGCCCATCGACTGGCCGGAGGACGAACAGTTCTCGCCTGCGGAACGCCAGCAGATCATCGATCACACCCTGCTCAAGCGCGTGGGCAGCGCCGCGGACATCGCCCGCACGGTGCGCTTTCTGCTTTTCGATGCGCCCTACATCACCGGACAGATCATCGCCGTTGACGGCGGGCGGAGTGCACATCTTTGAGGCAGAACTTCTTGACAAGGGTATAATTTCGCGACCCTGAACCTTGATCGAGCTTCTGCCGTGACCGCTGCCCTTGCCCCCGTCGAGTCCCGCCCTGCCAGCACCGGCGAGACAGACACCCGCTACTCCAATACCTTCCTGCGTCTCAAGAAGAAGCTCGAGCGCGGTGTGGGCGAGGCCATTGGCGACTACAACATGATCGGCAACGGTGACACCGTGATGGTGTGCGTTTCCGGCGGCAAGGACTCCTACACCCTGCTGTCATGCCTGCTCGCGCTGCGCGAGCGCGCCCCGGTGGATTTCCGCATCGTGGCGATGAACCTCGACCAGAAGCAGCCCGGCTTCCCGGACCACGTCCTGCCGCAGTACTTCGAGTCGATCGGCGTCGAGTACCGCATCGTCACCGAGGACACCTATTCGATCGTCAAGGACAAGATCCCCGAAGGCAAGACCACCTGTTCGCTGTGTTCGCGCCTGCGCCGCGGCATCATCTACCGCACGGCGAAAGAGATCGGCGCGACCCGCATCGCACTTGGCCACCACCGCGATGACATGCTCGAGACCCTGTTCCTCAACATGTTCTTCGGCGGCAAGATCAAGGCCATGCCACCCAAGCTGGTCAGCGACGACGGCAACCATGTCGTGATCCGCCCGCTTGCCTACTGCACCGAGGCCGACATCGCCCGCTTCGCGCGCACAATGGACTTCCCCATCATCCCCTGCAACCTGTGCGGCTCGCAGGAGAACGCGCAGCGCAAGCAGATCAAGACCATGCTGCAGGGCTGGGCACGCGAGCATCCAGGCCGTATCGAATCGCTGGCGACCGCACTCAAGAACGTCGTGCCCTCGCACCTGGCCGACTCGAGGCTGTTCGACTTCGTCGGTCTCACCCGCCAGACCGTGGTCGAGGAAGGCGACACCGCATTCGACCCCCTTGAACTGCCCCAGCCAGCAAGCGCCACGATCCGCCTGATGATGCCCGGGGCCGACGACTGATGTCGGAGCGCAAGAACCTCTGCGTCTTCGTTGCCCTTCATCCGAGCGATGGGCAACTGGCAGCCCAACTGGGCGAGCAGGAGGCCTTGCACGCGGCCGAACGCTGTGCGAACCGCATCGAGCGCGCACTCGCGGCTCACAGTGCGCAGATCCTGGTCGCCGAGACCGACACCACGGTCGCGGTCTTCGAACGCTGCGATTCGGCGGTACTGGCAGCCAGCGACGCCTTGCAGCGCATACATGGGCTGCCGCCACTGCGCGGCGCGCGACAACCGGTGCGGATCGGCCTGCACTACGGCGTGGTGGACCTTGACGGCGGGCGCACGGCAGGTGAAGGCATTACGCTCGCCACCCAGATCGGCAACCTGTGCGAACCCGAGCAAGCCCTCGCCTCTGCCGCCGTCACAATGCTGCTCGGCGGCGCCGCGCGTGCGCTGCTCGGCACGCGCGCACTTGGCGGGCCCGCCTTTGCACGGCTCGGCGTCCAGGTTTTCAGCATCGGCCTGCGCAGCCCGCTGATCACCTCCATTCCGGCGGCCGCACGCGTCTCCCAGCGCCTGCGCCTGCGTCACCAGCAGGACGTGCTGTTCGTCGAGGAGCATCGCCCGGTGCTGCTGCTCGGGCGCGAACTCGGTAACGACATCACCATAATGGACCCGCGCGCCTCCAGGCAGCATGCGCGCATCGAGCGCAGAAGAGAGGGGTTCGTGCTGTTCGACCAGAGCACGAATGGCACCTTCATCACCCTCGACAACGAAGCCGAGCGCTGCATCAAGCAGGACCGCATCGTCCTCAACGGACAGGGCCGCATCGGCTGCGGTTTCTCCGCCAACGAGGTCGAACGTGACCTCGTCTTCTTCGACATCGTCTGAAGCGTCGCCCTGGCGGCACTGCGCCGGCGCAAGGCCGGCGCCCCGCGCTCACCCCTTCATGCACTCGCTGACGAAGGCCTTGCGCTTGGCCCCCTTGAGCGATTGCTCGGTTGCGGCCTGATTGCAGGCCTGGGTGCGCGCTTTT
Source organism: Thauera sp. 28 (assembly GCF_000310145.2). GTDB lineage: Bacteria > Pseudomonadota > Gammaproteobacteria > Burkholderiales > Rhodocyclaceae > Thauera > Thauera mechernichensis. The sequence continues at coordinate 34,087 of NZ_AMXA01000030.1, read as the reverse complement.
TCATCCACCGCCTCACCCGTTGCAGCCAGGGGCGCGCCCGAGCGCTCCACGGCCGCCTCATCACCAAGCGCCGGCTTGGCAGCCGGCGCCGCGGCGGACTCGGCATCCTCAGCGGCCGGACCGTGCCGACCCTTCAGGCAAGTGCTCATGAACGCCTTGCGCTCATCACCCTTGAGCGCCTGCTCCTTGGCCTCGGCATTGCACCGTTTCATGCGTTCGTGCTGCGGATTGGCCATTGCCTCACCGACACTCAGGGACGTCAGGGCCAGGGCAACCAGGCCGGCAGAGAGAAGAGTCTTCATGGACAACGCTCCATAGTTGTACGCGAAATGCGTTCCACGATTCTGCGTTTGTCATATGCCCATGTCAATATCGGCGCTCAGCGAGCACCCTCACCCGGGCTCGCATATACTTTGAGTTTGGCCAACTCAGCCGGGAGCCCCATGTCCGACATCGAACGCCACGGCGTCACCGCCCGCTATGCCGACGCCGTCATCTACGGCGACGTGATCCACCTCGTCGAGGTCCCGAGCAGTACCGGGCCGATCGAACAGCAGACCCGGGAGATCCTCGACAGTCTGGAGCGCCAGCTCAGCGCGCATGGCAGCGACCGCTCGCGCATCCTGACGGCAACGATCTACATCACCGACCTTGCGGACGTAGCAGGCATGAACGCGGTGTGGGAGGCCTGGCTTCCAGCGGGCTCAGCACCCTCGCGCGCATGCGTCAGGGTCGCGGGCCTGGTCGATCCGGGCTGGCGCATCGAGATCGCACTCAGTGCTGCGCGCAAGCCTTGAAACAGCCACCACGATCCCGAGCCGCGGGGCGCGACGGGCTTGTCCACCCGCGTGCCGCTAAGCCACTTCGGCGATAAGGTCTTGTTTTTTGCTGCATGGTGCACTGCGGTTCGCTAGAATCTAAGGTCCCCTGCAGCAGCCCCTCCGGTAGCCCCATGACCCAACGCCTGCGCGAAATCCCCTATAACTACACCTCGTTCTCCGACCGCGAGATCATCATCCGGCTGCTCGGCACCGATGCCTGGGCCGTGCTCGACGAACTGCGCGCCGAGCGCGTCACGGGCCGCTCGGCGCGAATGCTCTACGAGGTCCTGGGTGACATCTGGGTCGTTCGTCGCAACCCCTATCTCGAAGACGACCTGCTCACCAGCCGGGAGCGGCGCGAGGCACTCATCGGCGCGCTCAACCATCGCCTGACCGAGGTCGACAAGCGCCGCCAGGGCAACGACCGCGTGGCGATGCTGATCGCGCGCGGCCGTGAAGCCGTGGCCGACTTCGAGCGCTGGTTCGACGACACCGCACGCCGGCGCAAGGCCGTGCTCAAGGCGCTGTCCAGGCACACCCGGCGCGACAACATCTGCTTCGACGGCCACGCCCGTGTCTCGCATGTCACCGATGCCACCGACTGGCGCGTCGAGTACCCCTTTGTGGTGCTCTACCCCGACACCGAAGAGGAAATGGCGCCGCTAGTGCGCGAATGCATCGCCCAGGGCCTGACCATCATCCCGCGCGGGGGCGGCACCGGCTACACCGGCGGCGCAGTGCCGCTCGACGCCAACTCGGTGGTCATCAACACCGAGAAGCTGATCTCCATCGGCACGGTCGAGGAGCTGACCCTTCCCGATGCCGACGGTCAGCCGATGGCCACGCCCTACGCCACCATCCGTACCGGCGCCGGCGTGGTCACCGAGCGCGTCTCCGAAGCCGCGGGGCTGGCGGGCCGCGTGTTCGCGGTCGACCCGACCTCGGCCAGCGCGTCCTGTGTGGGCGGCAACATCGCCATGAACGCCGGCGGCAAGAAGGCCGTGCTGTGGGGCACTGCGCTCGACAACCTGGCGTGGTGGAAGATGGTCACGCCCGACGGCAACTGGCTTGAAGTCGAACGCCTCGATCACAATTTCGGCAAGATCCACGAGCAGCACACCGCGCGCTTTCGCCTGCGCCGCTTCGACGGTCTCAGCTACAGGCCGCTGGGCGAAGAGCTGCTTTCGATGCCAGGCGCGCACTGCCGCAAGGACGGCCTGGGCAAGGACGTCACCGACAAGTTCCTGGGCGGCATTCCCGGGGTGCAGAAGGAAGGCACGGACGGTCTGATCGTCGCCGCCCGCTGGGTACTGCACAAGATGCCACCTGTCACCCGCACCGTGTGCCTGGAGTTCTTCGGCCAGGTGCGCGAGGCGGTGCCGGCCATCGTCGAAATCACCGACTACTTCAAGCCGGGCGGCGCCGGCAACGCTGCCGGCGTGCTGCTGGCCGGCCTCGAGCACCTCGACGAACGCTACGTCAAGGCCGTCGGTTACGCCACCAAGGCCAAGCGCCATGGCCGTCCGAAGATGGTGCTGATCGGCGACATCGTCGGCTTCGACGAGAACGCGGTGATGAGCGCCGCCTCCGAGGTCGTGCGCATGACCAACAGCCGCGGCGCCGAAGGCTTCATCGCCGTCAGCCCCGAGCAGCGCAAGCGTTTCTGGCTGGAACGCAGCCGTACCGCGGCCATCTCGCGCCACACCAACGCGTTCAAGATCAACGAAGACGTGGTGATCCCGCTGCCGCGCATGGGCGAGTACTGCGACGGCATCGAGCGCATCAACATCGAACTGTCGACGCAGAACAAGATCCAGCTCTGCGACGCTCTCACCGAGTTCCTCGGCGGCGAACTGCCGCTTGACGTGAAGGACGCGGAGGTCGACAGCGACACCCTGATCGCCGACCACCGCGCCCAGGCGCTGGAACAGGTCGCCAAGGTGCGCCAACGCTGGCAGTGGCTGCTCGACAACCTCGACATGCCGCTGGCCGAGGCCGAGCGCCACTTCGAGGCCTATGGCATCGAAGCCGCCGAGCTATCGAATCGCGCCGCCAACCCTGTGCTGTTCCACCGCCTCCAGGACTACTCGATTCGCGTGTCGTGGAAGACCGAACTGCGCCCGCTGCTCGAGCAGATCTTCGACGGCGCCCTGTTCGCCCGTATCCTCGCGCGCATCACCGAGATCCACCGCGAAATCCTGCGCGGTCGCGTCTTCGTCGCCCTGCACATGCATGCCGGCGACGGCAACGTGCATACCAACCTGCCGGTCAACTCCGACCACTACGAGATGCTGCAGACCGCCAACCGCGCGGTCGACCGCATCATGGCGCTGGCACGCAGCCTGGACGGCGTGATCTCCGGCGAGCACGGCATCGGCATCACCAAGCTCGACTACCTCACCGACGAGGAGATGGCGAGCTTCTGGGACTACAAGGCCAAGGTCGACCCGGACGGTCGATTCAACCGCGGCAAGCTCATGCGCAAGGGCCCGATCAAGGGCAACCTCGACAACGCCTACACCCCCAGCTTCAACCTGATGGGCCATGAGTCCATCATCATGGAGCAGACCGACGTTGGCGACATCGCCCACGACATCAAGGACTGTCTGCGCTGCGGCAAGTGCAAGCCGGTGTGCTCGACCCACGTGCCGCGGGCCAACCTGCTTTACTCCCCGCGCAACAAGATCCTGTCCACCTCGCTGCTGATCGAAGCCTTCCTTTACGAGGAACAGACCCGCCGTGGCGTATCGCTCGCGCACTGGGCCGAGTTCGAGGACGTGGCCGACCATTGCACGATCTGCCACAAGTGCGAGAAACCCTGTCCGGTGGACATCGACTTCGGCGACGTGTCGATCAAGATGCGCAACCTGCTGCGCAAGCAGGGCAAGAAGTCCTTCAACCCGGGCAAGGCCGCGGCGATGGCCTTCCTCACCATCAAGGATCCGGCGACCATCAAGGCGATGCGCGTCGGCATGATGGACTGGGGCTACAAGGCGCAGCGCTGGGCGCATGAGATGGGCAAGAAGTTCGGCCTCATCCAGCCGCAGGTGAAGACGCCGCCGGCCACGCTCGGCAAGGCGCCGATCAAGGCCCAGGTGATCCATTTCATCAACAAGCCGATGCCCGGCAACCTGCCCAAGAAGACCAGCCGCGCGCTGCTCGACATCGAGGACGACAAGGTCATCCCGGTGATCCGCGACCCGCAGAAGGCCAATGGCGACTCCGAGGCCGTGTTCTACTTCCCGGGCTGTGGCTCGGAGCGCCTGTTCAGCCAGGTGGGTCTCGCGACCCAGGCCATGCTCTACCACGTCGGCGCGCACACCGTGCTGCCGCCGGGCTACCTGTGCTGCGGGTATCCGCAGACCGCGGCCGGCGAAGAGGACAAGGGCCAGAAGATCACCACCGACAACCGCGTGCTCTTCCACCGCGTCGCCAACACGCTGAACTACCTCGACATCAAGACCGTGATCGTGTCCTGCGGCACCTGCATGGACCAGCTGCAGAAATACGAATTCGAGAAGATCTTCCCCGGCTGCCGCCTGCTCGACATCCACGAGTACCTGATGGAAAAGGGCGTCAGGCTCGAAGGCGTGAGTGGCGTGAAGTACATGTACCACGAGCCCTGCCACACGCCGATGAAGGTGCATTCCGGCATCAAGGTCGCCAACGAACTGATGGGCACGCGTGTCGACCTGTCCGACCGCTGCTGCGGTGAATCCGGCACCCTGGCGGTGGCACGGCCGGACATTTCGACCCAGGTGCGCTTCCGCAAGCAGGAGGAGATCGAGAAGGGCGCCGCCAAGCTGCGTGGTGACGACCCGAACGCCAAGGTGAAGATGCTGACCTCCTGCCCGAGCTGCCTGCAGGGCATGCACCGCTACGCCAACGATGCGGGCGGCATCGAACCCGACTACATCGTGGTGGAGTTGGCCAAACACTTGCTGGGCGAGAACTGGTTGCCCGACTACGTCGCCAAGGCCAACAACGGCGGGATCGAGCGCGTGCTGCTCTAGGACAAACCAGGAAAGGAAGGGGCGGGCCGGGTGGGCGCGAGCCTCCCGGCCCGTTTCGCGTCCTGGCTCAGCCCTCGGCGGGCTCGCACGGGCGCATGCGCCGCCACAGTTCCGGCAGGGCTTCCGCGGCCCGCATGCGCAGGCGATGGGTAACGATGGCGCTGACCTCGGTGTCGCCCGGATTGATCTCCACCGTAGGCACACCCATGCGCCAGGCGTGCACCACCGGCCCCGCGATGTAGGGGAAGACGCTGGTCGTACCGATCGACACCACCAGATCGAGCCCATGCATCACCAGGGCCTCCAGCCGCTGCACCGCGCCTGTCGGCAGCGCCTCGCCGAAGAGCACGACATCGGGCCGCATCACGCCGCCACAAACCGGGCAGGCGGGTGGAATCTGCATGCCCTCGAAATCAGGCAGGCTGCGCGCGTGCGGGCACTCGGTGCAGCGCAGGCGGTGCAGGTTGCCGTGGATCTCGATCAGGTTGCGCGAACCCGCCAGGCGATGAAAGCCATCGACGTTCTGGGTCAGCACCCATACCCCGCCACGCTCGCGCTCGAGCGCGGCAATGATGTCATGGGCGACGTTGGGCCGCGCGCCACGGCAACTGGCCTCGATCTCGGCCAGGTATTTCCAGGTCAGCGCCGGTCGGGCAGCCATCATCTGGCCCGACAGCGCCTGCTCGATGCTCAGGCCATCCTCGGTAAGGCGCTCGTGGTAGAGACCGCCGATGCCGCGATAGGTCGGCAGCCCCGAATCTGCCGAGATCCCGGCACCGGTGATGAAGAGCACGCGCTGCGCTTCGGCAAGGCAGCCGGCGACGGCATCGAGCGCGTCCTCATGTGAGCTCATGCGCAAGACACCTCCACCAGGCAATCGTAGAAGATCGGCCCGCCGCCCATGTCGGTGGCCGTGGACGCCGTCACCGCGTTGGCGTTGTTGCCGTCGCCGGACAGCTTGTGCCACCACACCGAGGGACTGACCACGACCCCCGGCCTGACCCCGGTCGTCACCACGGCGCGCGCATGGAATTCGCCGCGGTCATTATGGATGCGTACGCGCTGACCGTCGCCGATTCCGCGCCCAGCAGCATCATCGGGGTGGATCTGGAGGACGGGACCGCCCTGCTCGTCGCGGAAGCGCGGCAGGTTGGCGAAGCTGCTGTTGAGAAAGTTGCGTGCCGGTGGCGTGATCAGGGCCAGCGGGTAGCGCGCCGCCAGCGCGGGATTGCTGACCACTGATTCGGCAGGCGGATGCCAGGCCGGCAAGGGGTCGAGCCCGAGGCCGGCAAGCAAGCCGGAATGGAACTCGCAGCGCCCCGACGGCGTACGAAAGCCGCCATTGGCGAACGGCACGAAGGGGCTCGCAAGGTTCAGTCTCGCCCAGCCGTGTTCGGCGAGCTGTTCGGGTGCGAGGCCGCGGGCACGCTCATCGTCTTGCCGGAAAGCCCTGGCGGCGATGCTGTCGTCGGACTCGAACAGGGCGGGATGGGCAAGCCCGAGGCGCGCCGCCAACAGGCGGAAGACCTCGGTGTTGGGCTTAGCCTCGCCCAGAGGTGCAATCGCCGGCATGTTCGCCACCACGTTGAGATGGCCGTAGCTGGTATGGACATCGCGATGCTCCAGCTGGCTCGTCGCCGGCAGCAGGATATCGGCATAGTCGGCAGTATCAGTCTGGAACAGCTCGTGAACGACGCAGAACAGGTCCTCGCGCGCGAAGCCGGCCTTCACCCGGTTACTGTCGGGCGCCACTGCCACCGGGTTGGCGTTGTAGACATACAGCGCCCGGATCGGTGGATCGGTGGCCTCGAGCAGCGCCTCGCCGATGAAGGCCATATTGACGGTGCGCGGCGGCCGCCCAGCGGCATGGGGATAAAGGTCGGGGCGCGCCAACGCATGGCCATCGACGGGATAGTTGCCCGAGGTCGACAGCAGGGCACCACCCGCTGCATGACGCCAGGCCCCTGTGAGCGCAGGCAGGCAGGCGATATTGCGCACCGCCATGCCGCCGCCGGCGCAGCGGTTCAGGCCGTAGTTCAGCCGGATCAGGGTCGGTGTGGTCGAACCATACTCGCGTGCGAGGTCGCGGATCACGCTGGCGTCCAGCCCGGTCAGCGGCGCCGCCCATTCAGGTGTGAATGCACGCACGCGCTCGGCAAGCGCATCGAAGCCCAGGGTATGACGGGCGATGTAGTCGTGATCGAGCCGGTCCTCCGCGATCAGCACCTGCATCATCGCCAGCGCGAGCGCACCATCGGTGCCGGGCCAGGGTGCGAGATGGACATCGCACTTGGCGGCAGTCTCCGAGCGCCGTGGATCGATGCACACCAGTTTGGCGCCACGCCGCCGCGCCTCCTGGATATGGCGCCAGCCATGCAGGTTGGACACCACCGGATTGCCGCCCCAGATCAGGATCAGCCTTGCGTCGGCGACCGCTTCCGGGTCCGTCCCGATCGAGGCCCCCACCGTCGCCTTCCAGCCCAATGCCCCCGCGGAGGCGCAGATCGTACGGTCGAGCAGCGACGCGCCAAGGCGATGGAAGAAGCGGCGATCGAGGCTTTCCCCCTGCACCAGGCCCATGGTGCCGGCATAGCTGTAAGGCAGGATCGAGCGTGGATCGTCCGCAGCGATGGCGCGAAAGCGTGCGGCGATGGTGTCGAGCGCCTCATCCCAGGAGATGCGCTCGAAACGCCCCTCCCCCTTGCGCCCGACCCGCTTCATCGGATGCAGCAAGCGTTGATCGGAGTACACACGCTCGAGGTAGTGCGCCACCTTCGTGCATAGCACACCATCGGTGAACGGCATGTCGGCAGCACCACGCACCTTGATGGCGCGAGCCCCCGACACGGTGACCTCCATCGCACAGGTATCGGGACAGTCATGCGGGCAAGCCGCACGCACGCGTGTTTCGGTGGCACCACCAGGAAGCATGCTGGACCTCGTTTTGCGACAACAGGCCGCGCCAACCCTCAGTCGTTCGAGCCTGGCACCACGCCCCTGCCATTGCGGGACACACCATTGGCAGAGGGCGCCCCCATCAACTCAACGTAGCGCTGCCGATGCTCCTCGAAGCGGTCGAGCACGGCGCTGCGCTCGCGCAACTTCGCGGCGATCACGCGCGACTGCGTAATGATCTCGCTATCCAGCGTGCGGATGTCTTCCTCGAGGCTGGCGGCAACCGCGCTGTCGTCGGTCTGGGTCGCATCCGAGATCAGTGCGCTCTGGCGCTTGACGAGTTCCGACTCGCGCTCGCGCAGTTCCCGGATGCTGCGGTCGAGATCGCGCAGTTCGCGGTCGCGCCGGCTATCGAGGTCGTCCAGACTGCGATAGGTTTCGAGCAGCGCCTGATCCAGGCGCAACTGGCGCTGGCGATCGGCCTCTGCAGCACGGTGCTGGCGCTCGACCTCGGCACGGCGGGCGATCTCCTCCGGCGTCAAGGGCGCGGCTACCACGCGCCGTACCACGCCCGAAGGGCTCATCTCGCGATACGCCCGGCCATAGCAGGCTGCAGGCAGGATATCGCCGCACACCGGTTGGCCACCGACGTCGCAGCAGTAGATCGTACGCCCGCCCGCCTGCGCTACGGACTCTCCCGGCACTCCGGCGAGGACGAGCGCGCAAGCGAGCAAGACGAGACCTGTCTCAGCGCGACGCGATTCCATACAAATCCCGATAGGCCTTGACCGCATCCAGGTTCGCGGCCAGTTCGGGGCTGCCGGCAAGGTAGCCGATCAGGTCCTCGAGTGTCGCCACCGCAATGACAGGAATGCCGAAGGTTTCGCGCACTTCCTCGACGGCGGACAGCGCAGTCTTGCCACGCTCCATGCGGTCGAGCGCAATGACGACGCCAGCCGGCGTCGCACCAGCAGCACGGATCAGCTCCACCGACTCACGCACCGACGTCCCCGCAGAAATGACGTCATCGAGGATCAGCACGCGGCCCTTGAGCGGCGCGCCGATGAGCGTTCCGCCCTCGCCGTGATCCTTCGCCTCCTTGCGGTTGAACGCGAACGGCAGGTCGACACCCTCCTCGGCGAGCCGGATCGCCGTGCCGGCCACGAGCGGGATGCCCTTGTAGGCAGGGCCGAACAGCATGTCGCAGGCGACGCCCGAGGCGCGAATCGTACGCGCATAGAATCCGCACAGCTCGCGAAAGGACACACCGTCGTCGAACAGGCCGGCGTTGAAGAAGTAAGGAGAGTTGCGCCCCGCCTTGGTGACGAAGGCGCCGAAGCGCAACACCCCCTTGCGGCAGGCGAGTTCGATGAAATCCCGGCTAAAATCCACGTTCTTCTGGCTGCCACGCAGCGTCATTCATAGAACCGCCCATGTTACGCATCATCTCACTCAACCTCAACGGCATCCGCTCGGCAGCGACCAAGGGGCTCTTCGACTGGCTCCCGGACCAGCAGGCGGACCTCGTCTGCCTGCAGGAGCTCAAGGCTCAGGCGGGCGACCTGAGCGACGCAATGCGGGCGCCGGCGGGGCTCAAGGGCTGGTTCCACCACGCCGAAAAGAAGGGCTACAGCGGCGTCGGCATCTACAGCCGCCACGCACCAGACCGTGTCATCGAAGGCCTGGGCATCGCCGACATCGACGCCGAGGGTCGCTTCCTGCAGCTGGACTTCGGCAAACTCTCCGTGGTGTCGCTCTACCTGCCATCAGGCTCGAGTTCGGAGGAACGCCTGCAGATCAAGTTCGCCTTCATGGAACGCTTCCTTCCCCATATGGCGACGCTGTTCGCCAGCGGCCAGGAGGTGGTGGTGTGCGGGGACTGGAACATCGCCCACCGCGAGACCGACCTCAGGAACTGGAAATCGAACCAGAAGAACTCCGGCTTTCTACCCGAGGAACGCGCCTGGCTCAGCCGCCTGTTCGACGAGCAGGGTTGGGTGGACGTCTATCGCCGTCTGTACCCCGAGGCCACCGACGACTGCTACACCTGGTGGTCGAATCGCGGCCAGGCGTGGGCGAAGAACGTGGGCTGGCGCCTCGACTACCAGATCGCCACTCCGGAGTTGGCCGCCGCAGCGCTGAACGCCTCGGTCTACAAAGCACAGCGCTTCTCCGACCACGCCCCGCTGACGATCGACTACGACTGGTCTCTGTAGAGACCGCGACCGTCACGCAGAAACCTGGCGCCGGGTGGCGACGACGAGCTGATACAGCCCGCCGAAGCAGGTTTGCTTGCGCCATTCAAAGTCGGATGCCGTCTCAGCCAGGGATTCGATGGGTGTGTCGAGCAGCGACTGCGCAAACGGTTCGAGCCAGCGGAACACCAGGCCCATGAGCGGCCGCAGGGGGTGCCAAGCACTGGCGCGATGGTAGTCCACGAATACGACCCGCCCGCCCGGCCTAACCGCAGCCAACAGATTGGCCACGATCAGCCGGCGCTCGCGCGCCGGCACCTCATGCAGCAGGAAGAAGCAGCACGCCGCGTCGAAGCACGCATCCTGCCGCCGGGTGAGATCGGCCACGCGTGCCTCGGCCTGCGGCAAGCCGACCAGCTTGCGGCGCACGTTATCAACCTGGATCGGCGCTACATCGAGGACCGTGAGACGGCCTTGCTCCCCCACCCGACGCGCCAGCATCGGCGAGAAGCCTCCATACACGCACGCGGCCTGTAGCACCGTTTCGCCGGGCACAAACTGCGCAACCGCCCACCGCATGAGGCGGGCCGCGTTACCCCACAGGATCGCAGACACGACCGGCGAGCGATCGAGCCAGGGCACGGTGCGCGGATCGAGATAAGCCCAGGAGTACGTCCGGCTGAGATAGTCGGGCAGCACCTCGACGGGCTGAGTGGCAATGTCGGACGAAGGAGGCATATCGATCTTGGTCTGTGATGGCAGCCGGGTAGGGGCGCTCGGCGCTGCAAGGGTCCGCCAGTCCCTCCACTGCAGCGACGGCCCTGAATCGCAAGCCGGCGTCTGACCTGATGCTACACGAATTGCTGCGACGCAACACCGCTGCATTCGACATGGCAATAGCGCCACGGGCTAGGGAAATTGCCATTACCCCGCAATCGGTCTAGCCTTGACGACGAAACCTTCGATCGTCCGCCATTGTCGTAGTCACTCAACTTCAGGAGGCCATCATGAGCACGACCACAGACACATCCAAGGACAAGCTGATCGAGGACCTCAGAACCCTCATCAACGACGCCGAAGAGCTCCTCGAACTGACCGCAGATGACGCCAAGGGCAAGGCAGCCGATGTCCATGGCCGCCTCGGCGCACGACTGACGCTCGCCAAAGAGCGCCTCAAGGATGCCGAAGACGCCATCGTCGACACCGGGCGCAAGGCGGCGCGTGCCACTGACGACTACGTACATGAGAAGCCCTGGCAGGCGGTGGGCATTGCCGCAGGCGTCGCCTTCCTGCTCGGCCTGCTTTCGAGCCGGCGCTAAGGCACGGCGCCATGGCCGAGCCACGTCGACCGCGCCTGGCCGAAACCCTGCGCGGCGCAATCGATGCCGGGCTGCAGACGGTGCAGACCCGGCTCGAACTACTGACGGTCGAGCTGCAGGAAGAAAAGCTGCGACTGAGCGCAGTGGCGCTCAACATCGTGCTATGCGGCCTGTTGCTCGGCTTCGGCCTGGTTTTCCTGCTCATCTTCCTCACCGTGCTGTTCTGGGAGGAACACCGCCTGCTGGCGCTCGGCGTGGCCACTGCGGCATGCCTGGGCGGCGGCCTGCTCGCCGCCACCAACGCCGCACGCGAACTGCGCCGCGGCAGCCAGCTGTTTGCCGCCAGCCTGGCTGAACTCAAGCGCGACCGCCAGGCAGTCCAGCGGCGCGACGAGGACGCCTGATCTTGTCATGAGGACGGATCCACGCACGCTCGAACTCGCACTGCGCAAGCAACGCCTGCAGTTGCGCGCCGCCAGCCAGCGCGCAGACCTGTCCTGGCGGCTGGAAGGTGTCGACGCCACCCTCGACCGCGTCGACGGTGTGCGCGAACACTTCGCATGGGCCAAGGAACAGGCCCCGCTGCTGTCGCTCGGCGCCCTCGCCCTGCTCGCCGCCCGCCCCCGCCTCAGCCTGCGCATTGCCAAGCGCGCCTGGCTGGGCTGGCTGCTCTACAAGCGCCTGCGCGGCACACCGGCCGCGCTGCTACCGGTGCTTGCGCCGGCGCTTCGGCTGGCGCTTCGTGCGCTCAAGCGCGCCCTTGGCGATTCGGCAGGATCAGGTTCAACACCACGGCGACAACGCCGCACAGGCTGACGCCCTGCAGCGTGAGGCCGTCGAAGTTCAGCGCCAGGCCACCGATCCCCATCACCAGCACCGCAGAGACGATCACCAGGTTGCGCGGCTCGTCGAGGTCGGTGCGCGCCTTGATCAGGGTGTTCAGGCCCACGCTCGCCACCGAGCCGAACATCAGCATCATGATGCCGCCCATCACCGGCACCGGAATCGAGGCCAGCAGCGCATTGAACTTGCCGAAGAAGGCCAGGATGATGGCCAGCACCGCAGCCCAGGTCATGATCGCCGGGTTGTAGTTCTTGGTCAGCGTGACCGCGCCGGTCACCTCGGAGTAGGTGGTGATCGGCGGCCCGCCGATCAGGCCGGAGAACAACACGCCGACGCCGTCACCGGCCAGCGTGCGATGCAGGCCGGGCTTCTCGGTGTAGTCCTTGCCGGTCACGCCGCCGATCGCGAGCACGTCGCCAACGTGCTCGATCGCCGGTGCCAGCGCAACCGGCAGCATGAAGAGGATGGCCGCCAGCTCGAAGCTCGGCGCCACGAACTGCGGCATCGCAAACCAGGGGGCTGCCGCCACCACGCCGAAATCCACCAGCCCGAACAGGATCGCCGCCACATAGCCGGCGCCGACGCCGCACAGGATGGGCACCAGCTTGAGGAAGCCGCGCGCGAACACGGCGGCGATGACCGTCACCCCGAAGGCGATCGCCGCCACCGTCATTGCCGTCGCGTAGGGTACGAGTTCGATCTTGCCGTCGCCCGAACGCCCCATTGCCATGTTCACGCCCACCGCCGCCAGCGACAGGCCGATGATCATGATGATCGGCCCCACCACCACCGGCGGCATGTAGCGGTGCACGATCTCGGCGCCGTGCCTCCACACCACCCCGGCGAAGAGGAAGTACATCAGCGACACGCAGGCGAGCGCACCCATGGTCGCCGGCAGCCCCCAGGTCTGGATGCTGAAGATGATCGGCGCGATGAAGGCAAAGCTCGAACCCAGGAAAATCGGCACCTGGCGCCCGGTGATGAGCTGGAACAGCAGGGTACCGACCCCGGCGCCTAGCAACGCAAGCGCCGGGTTGAGCCCGGTGAGCAGTGGCACGAGCACGAGCGCGCCGAAGGCGACGAACAGGATCTGGGCGCCTGAGATGGCCTGCCGCCACAGCGGATCGGCCGACTGGATGGGAATTTCACGCATGGAGGTTCTCCGCCGGACGTTCGCAGCAAACGCGCCGCACCGCCGGCATGGTTGTCGTTATGGATGAAACGGCGATGACGGACGGCACCGGAGCGCCGCCGGGCGTTCAGTTGTGCCGGGTGCCGAAGATCTTGTCACCGGCATCGCCCAGCCCGGGGATGATGTAGCCGTGCTCGTTGAGGTGGCTGTCGATGCTCGCGGTGTATATATCCACATCCGGATGCTGCGCGTTCATCAGCGCAATCCCCTCGGGCGCAGCCACCAGCACGAGCGCACGTACATGGGCACAGCCATTGCGCTTGAGCATGTCGACGGTCGCCACCATCGAGCCGCCGGTGGCGAGCATCGGGTCGATGATCAACGCCATGCGCTCATCGAGCTGGCCGACGAACTTCTCGAAGTAGGGCGCTGGCTGCAGCGTCTCCTCGTTGCGCGCGATGCCGACCACGCTCACCTTGGCACTCGGCACCATGTCGAGCACGCCGTCGAGCATGCCCAGGCCGGCGCGCAGGATGGGCACCACAGTGACCTTCTTGCCCTTGATCTGCTCGATCTTCACCGGCCCGGCCCAGCCCTGAATCTCCACGTCCTCGAGCGGGAAGTCCTTGCACGCCTCGTAGGCGAGCAAGCGTGCGATCTCGGCAGTCAGTTCGCGAAACTTCTTGGTGCTGATGTCCGCCTCGCGCATCAGGCCGATCTTGTGGCGCACGAGGGGATGGCGGATTTCGTGGATGGGCATGGCAGCATTCCAGGCAAGGGCGGAGACCCGCACCTTTTACCGCGGCGCAGGAGCGCGCACAAGCGTCCACGCGTGGTCGGCGCTAAAATGCGCGACCGGCCAGCCGATCGGTCACCGCCCACCAGGACCCCGAACATGTCTCTCGACCTCGAACAAATCAAGCGCGCCCGCGAAGAAGCCGACTGCCTGGCCGACGACGCCACCGTCGAAGCTGCACTCGACCGCATGGCAGCGGAGATCACCGCCCGCCTGGGGGAGCGCAACCCACTCGTTTACGCGGTGATGAATGGCGGCCTGATTCTCGCCGGTCGCATCCTGCCGCGCCTGCCCTTCCCGCTCGAAGTCGCCTACCTCCACGCCACCCGCTACGGCCACGCACTGCAGGGCACGCTGCTCGACTGGCGCGTACGCCCCACCCAGGACCTGCGTGGCCGCACCGTGCTGGTACTCGACGACATCCTCGACGAAGGCCACACGCTCAAGGCCATCATCGAGCACCTGCAGGAAGAAGGCGCCGCCGAGGTGCTTTCCGCCGTGCTGGTGCACAAGCTCCACGACCGCAAGGCTACGCCCGGCATGCGCGCCGACTTCACCGGCCTCGACATCGCCGACCGCTTCCTGTTCGGCTGCGGCATGGACTACAAGGGTTACTGGCGCAACGCGCCCGGCATCTACGCGGTCAAGGGTCTGTAAAACATCAGGAGAACGGATTCCATGCTGGTCACCTTCAAGTCCAATGCCAGTGCCGACGTGATCATGTTCGGCGACATCGCCAAGCGGCTCATCACCCTCCTCGGCAAGGACCCCGACGACGGCAAGGGCATCGTCACCGTCGAGCAGATCCCCGAAGCCATCGCGCGCCTCAAGGCCGCGATCGAAGAGGACCGCCAGCGCCAGGCCGAACTCGAGCGCCGACGCACCGAAGACGATGACGAAGCCGACAAGGAAGCCGGCCGCAGCGGCATGAACGCCCCGGTCGGCCTTGCCCAACGCGCCTGGCCCCTGCTCAACATGCTGGAAGAATCGCAGCGCGAGGGCACCCCGGTGGTGTGGGGCGTGTAAACCACGGACTGTCGGGGCAATCGGCATAAAAGCTGGCGGCTTCAGCCGCGTCCGACGTAGCGCCCGTCCACCTCACACATGCGTGCGCAGCCGATCAGGCCGAGGGTGCGCGCCATTTCGCTGCGCAGGATCTCCACCGCCCGTGCAGCGCCGCCATGGCCGGCCGCCGCCAGGCCGTAGAGCGTCGCCCTGCCCGACATCGCGGCATCCGCACCCAGTGCGCGTGCCTTGACGAAATCGCTGCCGCGGCGAAAGCCGCTGTCGACGATCACCGTCATGTCGGGCCCCACCGCCTCGCGCACCGCGGCCAGCATCTCGATCGGGGCCGGCACGGTATCGAGCTGGCGCCCGCCGTGGTTGCTCACCACCACGCCATCCGCCCCGGCGTCGCGCGCGTGCAATGCGTCCTCGGGCATCAGGACGCCCTTCACCAACAGCTTGCGCGGCCACAGTGCACGCAGCCAGCGCACATCGTCCCAGGTCAGCGAGGTATCCATCTGCGCCGCAAGCCAGGTCGCCGCGTTGCGCGCACTGTCCATGCCCGCAGGCAAGTTGCCCAGGTTGCGAAAGCGCGGCATGCCGCGCGGCACCAGCACGTCCCACACCCAGCGCGGATGCCAGGCCACATCGATGAGGTTGCACAGGTTCAGCTTCATCGGTGCGCGGTAATTGCGCCGGTCCCACTCGCGGTTGCCGAACACCGAAGCGTCGGTGGTAAGCACGATCGCCTCCGAGCCCGCAAGTTCGGCGCGCTTCACCACCGCAGCAACGTTGTCGCGGTCCTTGAACGGGTAGATCTGCATCCAGTGCCGCACCCCGGTGGCAACGATGTCCTCGAGGGCGACGGTCGACACCATGCTCTGACAGAAGGGGATCCCGGCCGCATGCGCAACCTCGGCCAGCACCCGGTCGCCACCATCCGCAAGCAAACCGTTGAAACCGGTTGGCGCGATCACCATCGGCAGCGCACTGTCCTGGCCGAACAAGGGCACGGCAAGCTCACGCTGCGACACATCGACCAGGGTGCGCGGCAACCACAGCACCTCATCCAACGCCTTGCGGTTGCGCGACAGCGTGATCTCGTCATCGGCACCGCCCTCGAGATACTCGAGGCAGAAGTTCGGCAGCCGGCGTGCAGCCATTGCGCGCAACTCGGCGATGCTCTGAGCGCGGGCGGGGTTGGTGCCATGGTGGAAGCGGCGTCTGCAGGACACGTGTGGACTCGGCTCAATGCGTTGCGGGACGGCGCATTCTAACGGCTGAGCGGAGAGCGCCCGCAGTGGCTCGGCGCTGACGCCGCGCCCATCGGGCCGAAGCGGGGTAAACTGGCAGCTTCCGTCACCAGCACCTGCGAGGCTCCGCCATGGCCGGGCGCAAGAAGGACCTGCCCCTCGTCTACTCCTGCTCCGGCTGCTCCAGTGCCGCGCAGATGGCGAACCACGTCGCGCTGCGCCTGGACCGCGAAGGCGAGGCCGAGATGTCCTGCATCGCCGGGGTCGGCGGCAACGTACCGCACCTGGTGCGGATCGCTCAGTCCGGCCGCCCCATCCTCGCCATCGACGGCTGTGCACTCGAATGCACCCGCAGCAGTCTGGCCCAGCGTGGCGTGCAACCCGCTCGCCACATGCTGCTCAATGAACAGGGTGTCAAGAAACGTTACGCCAGCGATTTCGATGCGGACGAAGCCGAGCGCGTTTTGCAGCAGGCTCGACAGCTGCTGCAGGCGCTGCGGGAAGCGGACATGCGTTCAGGCGCGTAGCCGGCGCGCGCAGTCGGCCAGCGCAACCGCCAGCGCCTCGAGCATCGCCTGTTGCGCGCCATCCTTCAGCCGTCCGTCCTCGCCCACCGCATCGCCCGCCTTGGCGACCGCGAGCTGCTGCGGGATCACCTGCATGCCGAGATAGCCGAGGATGTCGCGCACATGGAAGAGCACGCGCATCCCGCCCAGCGCGCCCGGCGAGCTGCCCACCACCGCGGCCGCTCGTCCTGCGTACACCGCGCCGCCCGAGCGCGCGCGGTCCGCAGGATTGGGGCGCGAGCACCAGTCGAGCGTGTTCTTCAGCAGCGGCGTGACCGAGCCGTTGTACTCGGGATTCACCACCAGCAGGCCATCGCTCGCATGCAGGATGTGCTGAAGACGCACGATACAGTCCGGCAGCCCTTGTGCCGCCTCGAGGTCGCCATCGTAGAGCGGCGCCGGATAGTCGGCGAGCTCGACATGCTCGACTTCGGCACCGGCCGCCTGCAAGGCCTGTACGCAGGCGAAGGCGACACGACGGGACAGGGCCTCGGCACGGCGGCTGCCGGCCATCACGACGATGCGGGGGGGCTTCATCAGCGGACACTCCTCTGGGCTTGGGGAGACCATTAGACCTCATCCAAGGCAAAAGTTGGCCTGCTCAAACCGCCTTCACCGCCTCAGTGGCGGGCGGGTGCGGCCGGCTTGGCGGTGGCGCCGCCCTCGTCGTGCACGTCCTCCCAGCCGGTGATCATCGCCTTGATGTGGGCGAGCGGTGTGTGTCCGGCGGTGGCCAGATACACGTGGATGATCAGGAAGGCCAGCATCAGGAAGGCCCCCAGGGTGTGCAGCTGCGCCACCTGCTGCAGGCCGAGGCCATCGGGCATCAGCGGCTGCAGCCGCCCCCAGAACAGGTAGACCAGCCCTGAGACCCACACCAGCGGATTGATGAGCAGCTTCACACCGAGGTAGGCGATGCGCTGCAGCGGGTTGTGCTTGCGCTCGACCGTCACCTTGTAGGGGTGCGGCGCGCCGGTGAAGATGCCGTAGGCGTAGTACTTCACCATGCGGTCGATATTGCTCAGCGTGGGGACGTAGTGCTTCCACTGCCCGGTGGTGAAGTGCCAGAAGATCGCCAGGACCCAGAGCCCTATCAGCAACCAGGCCGCAACCTCATGCACCTCCACCGCAGTGCGGAAATCGAGCAGCCCATGGCTGCCGTGGATGGCGAAACCGGTGACCAGCAGCGTGATGATCAGCGCCGCCTGCATCCAGTGCCAGAAGCGCTCGAAGCGCGTGAACAGGTAGATGCGCTCGCTCATGTCAGTGCTCCTTGCGCTTGTTGCGGGTCAGGAAGCGCAGTCCACCGTGGCCGATCGCACCAAGCAGCATCAAGCCAGCAAGGCCGAAACCGAAAGTGTCCAGCATCGCGTTGCGGTCGCGGCCCGGCATCCACACTCCGGGCACCCCGGCGAGCCGCCCGTCGTCGGCGTGGCACTGGGCGCAGTCGAGCGCCTTGTCCTTGGGCGCGACCATGTGGGTGATCGGCCACAGCATGGAGGTCTCCACGAAGTCGAACTTGCCGCTGTAGGGCTGGCCGGTGGCGTCCGCACCGGCCTGAAGCGCCTTGGGCCAGTCGAAGTTGTACCAGAAGGCGGTGTCGTCCGGCGTCGCGGTGTGCGGCACGAGCAGAGTCAGGTGCTCGGTGTCATAAGGTTGCTTGCCGTGGAAGGTCTTGACCGGCCAGATGCGTGCATCGGACGCCCCGGGGGTGCCATGGAAGGTGTTGATCGCCACCCGGGTAGCAGGGTCGATGCGGGTATCGGGCTGGGTGTAGCTCACCTGGCCGTTGAACCACAGGTAATCGGGCTGCACGTTCTCGCCGAGCACGAAATCGCCCTTCTTGCTGTCGTAGATGACGTGTCCCCTGTCGTCCTTGAGCTGGAAGGGCTTGCCCTCAGGTGTCAGCTTGCCGGCAGTGGACCAGTCCCAGCCCATCTTGGTGGGCACGCCACCGCGCGCAAACTCGGGGATGTGGCAGGTCTGGCAGGCCAGCGTGCGGGTATGGTCGTTGAGGCGCTCCGAGTGCTGGAAGTTACCCTTGTGCGGTCGGTCGCCATGGCAGGCCTGGCAGGTCGCGGGATTGCGGTCGGTCTTCTCGCCTCGCATGATCGCGCCGTGCGGGTCGGCGCCGGTCATGCTGATGCGGCTGCCGGCGACGGCATGCTTGTCCGTCTTGTGACAGCTCGCACAGGTGAAGTTGAGCCCGTCCGCCGCCATGTGCACGTCGAGCGCCTTGTCGGGCTTGTTGAGCGAGG
The DNA here is from genome assembly GCF_000310145.2 of Thauera sp. 28. Lineage (GTDB taxonomy): Bacteria > Pseudomonadota > Gammaproteobacteria > Burkholderiales > Rhodocyclaceae > Thauera > Thauera mechernichensis. Next base: position 14,991 of record NZ_AMXA01000030.1, on the reverse strand, counting down.
AGTCAAGGTCGCCATGCTTGACGCCGTCGCCACCACCGCCGAAGTAATGGCAGGCGCCGCAGGTGCGCCGCGAGGTGGCACCGATGCTCTGTGCCACGCTGGCAAGATCGGTGGCCTCGACGAACTTGCCGGACTTGGGCGGGAACTCGATGCGCTCGTACGGTGGATGACCCGCGAAGCCGGCCAGCTTGCGGTAGGCGCCGGTGTTGTGACACGCCAGGCAATCGACCTTGTTCTCGGCCGTGAAGTCAAAGGTCTCGTCCTTCCAGCCATAGCCGATATGACAGGACTGGCAGAAGGCCTCGTTCGAACGGTCGCCGATGCAGAAACCGTTGAGCATGGTCTTCTTGCCCAGCTTCTGGCCGGTGTCGGGATTGACGTACTCCCAGGTCCAGTGGCGTGTGGCCATGACCTGCTTTGCGGCTTCGGTGTGACAGGCGAGACAGGCCGCGGTGACCTCCTCACCCGACTTGAAGGGCCCCTGCAACTCCTTGAACTTGCTGTGATCGGCGGTGCCGGTGGACGCGATGGCCAGCGTGGCAAGCAGCAGCAAGCAGAAGCCCGCCAGCAGGCTGGCAGCTCGGTTGGGTCGGACGCTCATGTCAGCACTCCGTGATCCGGGTCATCGAGCCATCAGTCTAACGCGCACCCCTATTTCAGTTTTTGATAATTATCTAACAAAGCAAAAAACCCCAGGAACTGAAGAGCCGATACGCTTTCAAGCCGGCATTGCGTCCAGCCGCAGCAGCCAGGGCGTACGCAAGGACTCCGGCACGAAGCTCGCTTCCAGGCTGTTGCGGGCGATGCGCTTGAGCTGCGTGCGGCTCAGGCCCAGCGCACGCGCGGTGTCGATGAAGTTGCGCGCGATGTAGCCGCCGAAATAGGCCGGGTCGTCGGAGTTGATCGTCACCTTCAAGCCGGCCTCAAGAAGCCGCTTCAGGTTGTGCTGCGCGAGATCGGGAAACACGCACAGCTTGACGTTCGACAGCGGGCATACCGTCAGCGCAACCTGCTCGCGCGCCAGGCGTTCGACCAGTGCGGGGTCTTCGGCACAACGCACGCCATGGTCGATGCGCTCGACCTTCAGCACGTCGAGCGCGTCCACGATGTAGGCCGGCGGTCCCTCCTCACCCGCGTGCGCCACGATGTGCAGGCCCAACTCACGGCAGCGTGCGAACAGGCGCGCGAACTTGGCCGGAGGGTGTCCGCGCTCTGACGAATCGAGGCCGACGCCGTGGATGCGGGCGAGCTGCGGCAAGGCCTGCTCGAGGGTTGCGAAGCCCTCGTCCTCGCTCAGATGACGCAGGAAGCAGAGGATGAGCCGCGAACTGATCCCCCAGCGCACCTGGGCCTCGGCGCAGGCACGCTCCAGGCCATCCACGACGGTGGCAAAGGCGACACCGCGTGCGGTATGGGTCTGCGGGTCGAAGAACAGTTCGGCATGCACCACGCCGTCGGCATGGGCGCGCTCGAAGTAGGCCAATGCGAGTTCGAAGAAGTCGCGCTCATGGATCAGCGCGGCCGCGCCGGCGTAGTAGAGATCGAGAAAGCTCTGCAGGTCGGTAAAGGCATAAGCCGCGCGAGTCTCTTCCACGCTCTTCCACGGCAGGGCCACACCGTTGCGGCGGGCAAGCTCGAACATCATCTCCGGCTCCAGCGTGCCTTCGATGTGTACGTGCAACTCGGCCTTGGGCAGGCTGCAAACGAAATGTTCCAGGTCCATGATGCCCTCCGTGCTGATACCTGCATGCTAGTCCCAATCGGGCAGCTACGCCTGCAACAGCTCGAGCGCGTCAGCGGCTGCGCCGGGTGCGTACGCGCCCAGCGCAGCCGCCCCGGAGTCAGGCTCAGGCGCCGAGCAGCAAAGCCCCGGTGCCGGCGATGGCTGCGCCGGCCGCGCGGTGGACACGGTCGCCGAGCAGCGTCTGCGGCGTCCACCGCGTCAGTGCATAGCCGGCGCCGTGCAACAGCGCGGTCGCGAGCGCAAAGCCCAGGGCGTAGGTCGCCAGGCTGGCGCCCTCCATCTCGGCATGGTGGGCATGGCCATGGAAGAGCGCGAAGGCGGCAACGAGGGGCAAGCTCGCCGCCACGGGCAGACGCGCGGCAAGCGCGATCAACAGCCCCAGCACCAGCACCGAGGCAGCAATGCCGGCCTCTACCGCGGGCAGCGCGAAATCGAGGGCGCCCAACCCCGCGCCCGCCAGCATCGCCAGTACGAAGCCTGCAGGCAGCATCCAGCGCGTGGCGCCGGGCTGGCGCGCCGCGTACAGGCCGACGGCCAGCATCGCAAGCAAATGGTCGACACCGCCGAACGGGTGGGCGAAGCCGCTGAAGAAGCTCGCACCTTCGTGACCGGGGTGGGCGAGCGCGGCACCGGAGACGGTGGCCAGCGCCACGGCGACGAGCGCCGCGCGAACGGGATGGGTGTTCATGATGGAGACTCCTGCACTTTCAAGAAATGAACATCAGATGAAGCTACCGGGATTGCGAAGCAGCCAGGCCGTCAGGCGCCTTTCAGGCCGCCACCAGCAAGCCCTGACGCTCGATGAAGTCGATGATATCGGCGAGTCCCTGGCCCGTCTTCTGGTTGGAGAACACGAAGGGGCGCGTACCACGCATCTTGCGCGCATCGCGGTCCATGACCTCGAGCGAGGCGCCGACCAGCGGTGCAAGGTCGATCTTGTTGATCACCAGCAGGTCGCTGCGGGTAATGCCCGGCCCCCCCTTGCGCGGGATCTTGTCGCCGGCCGACACGTCGATGACATAGATCGTCAGGTCCGACAGCTCGGGCGAGAAGGTCGCCGCCAGGTTGTCACCGCCGGACTCGACGAAGATGATGTCCAGCCCCGGAAAGCGCGCGTTGAGCCGATCGACTGCCTCGAGGTTGATCGAGGCGTCCTCGCGAATCGCCGTATGTGGGCAGCCACCGGTCTCGACGCCGATGATGCGCTCGGGTGCGAGCGCTTCGTTGCGCACGAGGAACTGGGCATCCTCGGCGGTGTAGATGTCGTTGGTGACCACAGCGATGTTGTACTTGTCGCGCAGCGCCAGGCACAGCGCAAGCGTGAGCGCCGTCTTGCCGGAGCCGACGGGACCTCCGATGCCGACTCGGAGCGGACCGCGATGATGCCCGCGATCGCGACCGCAGCCTTCTGAGAGATTCATGCTCATGATCTGAACAGCCTCGTGTATTGGGTTTCATGCCGGCTGCTGGCAATGGCCAGGCCGGGGGTGTAGTTGCTCCAGCGCGCTTCGGGCAGCTCCAGCGCCTGCCCGACCAGCGCCGGAATACGCTCGCCAAGCATGGCCAGCAGGCGCTGGCCTGCGCTCTGACCGAGCGGCACCGCCTTTAGCGCCGCCATCACCTGGTTCTCGGCCCAGGCCCAGAGGTAGGCGGCCAGGGCCTGATCGGCCGGCACCTGCCAGGCTGCGGCAGCGGCCGACCAGGCGGTCGGAAAGCAGGGCGTATCGAGCGCCAGCAGGCGCGCACGCCAGCCCGGCAGCGCGGCGAAGGCATCCAGTTCGGTGAGCAGCCTGACCAGCGACCAGCCCATCTGCAGCGTCTCGGCACGCAGCTCGGCCGTCTCCCGGCTGGCGAGAAAGTCGTCGTTGAGCCGCGCCACCTCGCCGTCCGCGCCACAGGCCCAGGCAGCAAGCTGGCTCGCCAGCAACGGCGCCTCGAAGCGTGCCACGCTCCACTCGAGCAGATCGCCGATCCACGCCGCGGCGTCCGCCTCTCTGGCGACCACGCCACTCTCCACCGCCCACTCCAGGCCTTGCGAGTAGGTATAGGCGCCCACCGGCAGCGCAGGGCTGGCCAGTTGCAGCAGGCGCAACAGGGGCAGCAGGGGCGTCGCCGCGTGCATGCTCACCGCCCTGCCATCAGATGGATGCGCGCACCGCTGCCATCGCCCGGATGCTGGTGGCCGGGCGCATAGGCGCCAGCCTCGGGTTCGAAGGGTGCCCGCAGCGTGCTTACCAATGCTCCCAGGCCGACGAGCATGTCCTCGAGTACATGGTCGGCCTGCAGGCGCAACCAGTCGCCACCGCCATCGCGCCCGACCTCCACCGCGACATGGCGGTTGCCAAGATGAAAGGCTGCGCGCGCGAGTTCGGTCGCGGTGGCGCAGCGCACCTCGAGCAGGTCTTCGGCTGCGGACACCACGGCGACCACCCGGCCATCGTTCGCCAGCAGCCGGTCGCCACCGCGCAGGATGGTGCCACGCGGCAGGAACAGGCCAACCTCGGCGCCGGAGGCCAGGCGTGCGCGCAGGCGGCTCTTGCTGCGGGTGTTGAAATCGAGCTCCAGATGGTCGCTCACCGGCGCATCGCCGCTGTAGCGAGCCTCGATCAGGCACAGCGCGGAAGAAGCGGGGGGCGCCGACACCGTGGCGACCGGTGCGACGGTAGTGGAATCTGCTTGCATGATGTCGTCTCAGAACAGGAAGTAGCGCTGTGCCATAGGCAAGGCCGCAGCCGGCTCGCAGCTCAGGTGCTCGCCGTCGGCACGCACGACGTAGGTTTCGGGGTCGACCTCGATGGAGGGCGTAGCATCGTTCAACACCATGTCGGCCTTGCTCACCTTGCGGCAGCCCCGCACCGCCACCAGCGGCTTGTGCAGCCCGAGCGCGGCGATCTCGGGATTCGCCAGGGCGGCCGCCGAAACGAAGGTCACCGAGGTCTTCAGCGCCTTGCCGAAACTGCCGAACATCGGTCGGTAATGCACCGGCTGCGGGGTCGGGATCGAGGCGTTGGGATCGCCCATCGCCGCGGCGGCAATCATGCCGCCCTTCAGGATCAGGCTGGGCTTGACGCCGAAGAATGCTGGCCGCCACAACACCAGATCGGCGAGCTTGCCGGGCTCGATCGAACCCACCTCGTGGGCGACGCCGTGCGTGATGGCCGGGTTGATGGTGTACTTGGCGATGTAGCGCTTGACGCGGAAATTGTCGTTGCGGTCGCTGCCCTCGATGGCCGCGACCGCCTCCGGCACCGCTGCGGCGGGGCCGCGCCGGGGCGCCAGCCAGCCGCGTTGCAGCTTCATCTTGTGCGCGGTCTGCCAGGTGCGGATCACCACCTCGCCCACCCGGCCCATGGCCTGGGAGTCCGACGACATCATCGAGAACGCGCCGCTGTCGTGCAGGATGTCCTCGGCGGCAATGGTCTCGCGGCGGATGCGCGACTCGGCAAACGCCACGTCCTCGGCAATCGACGGATCGAGGTGATGGCACACCATCAGCATGTCGAGGTGCTCATCGATGGTGTTGACCGTGTAGGGCCGTGTCGGGTTGGTCGACGACGGCAGCACATTGGGCCGGCTGATCGCCTTGATGATGTCCGGTGCATGACCACCGCCCGCACCTTCGGTATGGAAGGTGTGGATGGTGCGGCCCTTGAATGCCGCCAGTGTCGCCTCGACGAAACCGGACTCGTTGAGCGTGTCGGAATGGATGGCAACCTGGATGTCCATCTCGTCGGCCACCGTCAGGCAGTTGTCGATCGCCGCCGGCGTCGTACCCCAGTCCTCGTGCAGCTTGAGCCCGATCACACCGGCTGCCACCTGCTCCTTCAACGGCGCCGGCAGGCTGGCGTTGCCCTTGCCGAAGAAGCCCATGTTCATCGGGAAGGCTTCGGCCGCCTCGAGCATGCGGTGGACATGCCACGGCCCCGGCGTGCACGTGGTGGCGTAGGTGCCGGTCGCGGGTCCGGTGCCACCACCGAGCATGGTGGTGACGCCCGACATCAGCGCCTCTTCGATCTGCTGCGGGCAGATCCAGTGGATGTGGCTGTCGATGCCGCCGGCGGTCAGGATCATGCCCTCGCCGGCGATGACCTCGGTACCGGCACCGATGGGGATCGTCACCCCGGGCTGGATGTCCGGATTGCCGCCCTTGCCGATCCGCCAGATACGTCCGTCCTTGAGGGCGACGTCGGCCTTCACGATGCCAGCGACCGCATCGACGATGAGCGCGTTGGTGATGATCGTGTCCGCCACGTCGGCCGAGACGCCCTGGCCCTGGCCCATGCCGTCGCGGATCACCTTGCCGCCACCGAACTTCACCTCCTCGCCGTAGATCGTGAAGTCGTGCTCGACTTCGATCACCAGTTCGGTGTCGGCGAGGCGCAGGCGATCACCCACGGTCGGGCCAAACATTTCCGCATAGGCGCGGCGCGAGATCTCCGCCATCACAGTGCTCCCATGACCAGGCCGTTGAATCCATACACCTCGCGCTCGCCATCGAGCGCCACCAGTTCCACGGTACGCGACTGACCAGGCTCGAAACGCACCGCGGTACCCGCTGCAATGTTCAGCCGGAAGCCGCGCGCCGCAGCACGGTCGAAGTGGAGCGCGGTATTGGTTTCGGCAAAGTGATAGTGCGAACCGACCTGGATCGGGCGATCGCCCGTGTTGGTCACCACCAGCGTCAAGGTGGTGCGGCCGACATTGAGTTCGATGTCGCCATCGGCGACGAAGTATTCACCCGGAATCATCGCAAGGGCCTCACAGGATGGGGTTGTGCACGGTCACCAGCTTGGTCCCGTCGGGAAAGGTGGCCTCGACCTGGATATCGGGGATCATCTCGGCCACGCCTTCCATCACGTCATCGCGGGTGAGCAAGGTTGCGCCGTAGCTCATCAGCTCGGCCACCGTGCGCCCGTCGCGCGCGCCTTCGAAGATGGCGCAGGTGATCAGTGCCACCGCCTCGGGGTAGTTCAGCTTCAGGCCGCGCGCGCGCCGGCGCTCGGCCAGCAGGCCGGCGGTAAAGATCAGCAGCTTGTCCTTCTCGCGGGGTGTCAGTTCCATCCTTCCTCCTCAGGCGCCGGCCGGCACCTGGGCCGGCGGCGCACGCTTGTCTCAAGTTCTCCAGATGCGCGGCACCTGCGCTGCGCGCCCCGCCACCGCCGGACGCGCCACGCTCCACAGACGCGTCAGCCATTGCCGACCGGGCTCGCAAGCCGGGCCCAACCAGCGCGCGACGAGCAGGCCGGGCAGCAGGGTCACCGCCCCCTGCCCGGCGACGGGCTCCACCGCCCGCCAGGCTTCCAGCAAGGCCGCATCGCAGGCGGGTGCCGCAATCAGCAGGCAGGCGCTCACCGGCTCGCCACCCAGGCCCACTGCACTATCGAGCAGCGCACCGCCGCCCTTGAGCACGCCGCGCTCGAGCCACACCGGCCTGCCGTCGCGGCGGATACGCGTGCGCAGCGCAAGCTCGCCCCGGCCGAAGCGTTCGCCCGAACCCGTACGCCCAAGGCACAGCATCTCGGCACCGATGAACACTGCCGATCCGCCCAGTTCCACTTCCGTCGTCACGGCGCCGAGAGCACCGTCATAGACGATGCTCTCCTGCGGCAGGAACTCGCACACGCCCCCCTCTGCGATCTCGATGCGCTGCACCAGCTCGCCATGCAGACCCGCACTGCGGTACCACTTGCCCGCACCCGGCGTCGTCAACAGCACATGCGCACCGGCCCCCAGGGCCAGCGTAAGTGCCAGGCGGTCACCACCGGCGATCCCGGCCGGCGGATGCACCAGGATGGTGTGGCACACCGCCTCACCCTCGGGATACAGCGGCCGTTGCACCACCAGCGGCCCGCAGTGCTCACGCGCGACAAGCACCGTGCGTGCCCCACGGCGCTCGAAACCAAGACGCAGCCGGGCCTGCCAGCCTGCGCCAGCAGGCGTGGGTGCAATAGCAAGGGCCGAGGCGAGGGCGGGCGCATTCATGGCAGCTGCCTAGCAAGCTGCGGACCAGCTTGCGACGAAGTGCCACAAGCCATTGAAAGGACAAGGCTCGCGATCGAGCAACGACGGCCAGGCAGGGCCGGCGTGACGTCACCGCACGGCTTTCGACCTCATGCGCGCACCACGGCGGTGCACACGACTCCGCCCGCACCATGAAGGTGCGCACGGGGAACGCGAGGCACGGGCGAGCGCGACACGCTGATTTTTCCTGTCGGGCTTGCAGCCACGGAAAATCTCGCGTATAAAATCTCGAGATTCACAATTTATCTCGCGACTCATGCTCAAGGGTCGCGCAAAAGGCCACGGCACCCGCACCGCGACCACAACGAACGACACATCACTCGAGGACCCTTCGAACATGAAAGAGATCAAGAACTTCATCAACGGCGAGTACGTCACCAACGCCAGCGGCAAGACCTACGAGAACCGCAACCCGGTCGACAACGCGCTGATCGGCATGGTGTACGAAGCCGGCAAGCCGGAGGTCGATGCTGCCGTCGCTGCCGCCAAGGCCGCACTCAAAGGCCCCTGGGGCAAGCTCTCCGTGGTCGAGCGCTGCAACCTGCTCGACGAGGTCGTCAATGAGATCAACCGCCGCTTCGACGACTTCCTGCAGGCCGAAATCGCCGACACCGGCAAGCCCGCCCACCTCGCCTCGCACATCGACATCCCGCGCGGTGCAGCCAACTTCAAGATCTTCACCGACACCATCAAGAACGTGTCGACCGAGTCCTTCGAGATGCGCACCCCGGACGGCAAGACCGCACGCAGCTACGGCGTACGCACCCCGCGCGGCGTGATCGCGATCATCTGCCCGTGGAACCTGCCGCTGCTGCTGATGACCTGGAAGGCCGGCCCGGCGCTCGCCTGCGGCAACACCGTGGTCGTCAAGCCCTCGGAAGACACCCCCAGCACCGCTACCCTGCTCGGCGAGGTGATGAACAAGGTCGGCCTGCCCAAGGGCGTGTACAACGTGGTCAACGGCTTCGGCGTGGATTCGGCCGGCGCCTTCCTGACCGCGCACCCGGACGTCAACGGCGTCACCTTCACCGGCGAGACCCGCACCGGCACCGCGATCATGAAGGCCGCGGCCGACGGTATCCGCCCGGTGTCGCTGGAACTGGGCGGCAAGAACGCCGCCGTGGTGTTCGCCGACTGCGACTTCGACAACACCATCGCCACCCTCACCCGCTCCTGCTTCGAGAACGCTGGCCAGGTCTGCCTCGGCACCGAGCGCGTGTATGTCGAGCGCCCGATCTTCGACAAGCTGGTCGCCGCGATGAAGCACACCGCCGAGACCATGAAGCCGGGTCGCCCCTTCGACCCCGACACCAAGATCGGCCCGCTGGTGAGCAAGAAGCACCAGGCCAAGGTGCTGGGCATGTACGCCAAGGCCAAGGAAGAAGGCGCCAACATCGTCTGCGGCGGCGGCATCCCCGACATGCCGGAAGACCTCAAGGACGGCTGCTGGGTACAGCCCACGATCTGGACCGGCCTGCCCGAGACCGCGACCGTGGTCACCGAGGAGATCTTCGGGCCGTGCTGCCACATCCAGCCCTTCGACACCGAAGAGGAAGTGCTGAACATGGTCAACGCCAACCGCTACGGCCTGGCCACCTCGGTGCACACCCAGGACATCAGCCGCGCCATGCGCATGGCCAACGCCATCGAGGTCGGCCTGTGCTGGATCAACAGCTGGTTCCTGCGCGACCTGCGCACCCCCTTCGGCGGCTCCAAGCAATCGGGCATCGGCCGTGAGGGCGGGGTGCACTCGCTCGAGTTCTACACCGAACTGCGCAACGTGATGATCAAGTACTGATCACCGGCTCATCAACCAAACACCTCACCGGGAACACGACATGGACCAGAGCAAGATCAATCACTACGGCGACGAGCTGTACACCGCACTCAAGACCCTCACCCCGGTCGCACCGCTCACCGACCGCGAGCCCGACATCACCATCGAGGACGCCTACAACATCCAGCTGCGCATGATCCAGCGCCAGCTCGACGACGGCCACAGCGTGGTCGGCAAGAAGATCGGCGTCACCAGCAAGGTCGTCATGGACATACTGAAGGTGAACCAGCCCGACTTCGGCCAGCTGCTGTCGAACATGGTCTACAACGAGGGCGAGCCGATCGTCGCCTCGTCGATGATCGCCCCCAAGGCCGAGGCCGAGGTGGCCTTCATCCTCAAGAACGACCTCATGGGCCCGGGCGTGACTGCGGCCGACGTGCTGCGCGCCACCGACTGCGTGGTGCCCTGCTTCGAGATCGTCGATTCGCGCATCAAGGACTGGAAGATCAAGATCCAGGACACCGTGGCCGACAACGCCTCCTGCGGCGTGCTGGTGCTCGGCGGCGTGCGCAAGAGCCCGCGCCAGCTCGACCTCGCGCTCGCCGGCATGGTGCTGTCCAAGAACGGCGACATCATCAGCACCTCCACCGGCGCCGCCGTGCAGGGCTCGCCGGTCAACGCCATCGCCTGGCTGGCCAACACCCTGGGGCGCCTGGGGATCGGCCTCAAGGCCGGCGAGATCATCCTCTCCGGTTCGCAATCCCCGCTCGTCCCGGTCGTCGCCGGCGACAGCCTCATCTGCAACGTCGGCGGCCTCGGTGGCACGTCGGTCCGCTTCATCTGACAAGGAAACCGCACCCATGGCAATCACCCTCGACCAGGCCACCATCGCCAAGCTCGCAGAACACCTCGAAAACGCCGAGCTGCAGGCTTTTGATGTCACCAAGATCACCGACGACTACCCCGACATGGACTGGGATGACGCCTATGCCATCCAGGACGAGATCCGTCGCCGCAAGGAAGCGCGTGGCACCAGGATCGCCGGCCTCAAGGCGGGCCTGACCTCGCGCGCCAAGATGAAGCAGATGGGCGTCGAGACCCCGGTGTTCGGCTTCATCGCCGACTACATGTCGGTGCCGGACGGCGGCGAAGTGAAGTTCGACGAGCTGATCCACCCCAAGGTCGAAGCCGAGATCTGCGTCGTCACCAAGGCCCCGCTGCGCGGCCCCGGCTGCCACATCGGCAACGTCATGGCGGCGATCGACTTCGTGCTGCCGGCGGTCGAGGTGATCGACTCGCGCTATCGCGACTTCAAGTTCGACCTCAAGAGCGTGATCGCCGACAACACCTCGTCGGCCCGCTTCGTGATCGGCGGCAACATGCGCAACCTCGACGAACTCGACCTGCCGACGCTGGGCGTGGTGCTCGAGATCAATGGCGAGATCGTCTCCATGGCCGCCGGCGCGGCCGTGCTCGGCAACCCGCTGGTGGCGATCGCGATGATGGCCAACGAGCTCGGCAAGCGCGGCCAGGAGATCCCGGCCGGCACCTTCATCATGACCGGCGGCGTCACCGAAGCCATCCCGGTCAAGAAGGGCGACAACGTCAACGTCCGCTTCCAGGACCTCGGCAACGTCTCGTTCCGCTTCGCCTGATCGCATCCAAGCGCTGCTGACACGGGCTGGCAGCGCGCCATTTCGAGCGCGCGCCAGCCCGTTGCACATCCGGGGCGCACACCACATTCAAGAGGGGCAACACCGATGTCGTCCAAACAGGACCTGACGCGGCAATTCACGGCAGAAGAGGGGATCATCCACATCGGGGGCATCGAGGCGCTGGTGCGCCTGACGATGGACCAGATCCGCTTCGACCGCCGCCGCGGTCTGAACAACGCCATGTTCATCTCCGGCTACCGCGGCTCGCCCGTGGGCATGCTGGACGCCAACTTCATCAAGCAGCAAAAGCTGCTGCTGCAACACAACATCCAGTTCGTCGACGGCCTCAACGAGGACCTCGCCGCCACCGCCGTCTGGGGCACCCAGATGATGCACACGGTGGGCAAGCAGAAGTTCGACGGCGTGGTCGGCACCTGGTACGGCAAGGCGCCGGGCGTAGACCGCTCGGGCGACGCGCTCAAGCACGCCAACTACACCGGCACCCTGCGCAATGGTGGCGTGCTCGCCATCTTCGGCGACGACCCGAGCTGCAAGTCGTCCTCGCTGCCGAGTCAGTCGGAGGCCATGTTCTACCACGTCGGCATCCCCTCGCTCTACCCGGGCAACGTGCAGGACATCCTCGACTTCGGCCTGCACGGCTACTACCTGTCGCGCATCTCGGGCCTGTGGGCGGGCCTCAAGATCGTCACCAACGTCGCCGACGGCAGCGGCAGCGCCATCGTCGACCCCGACCGCCTGAAGTTCGTCACCCCGGTGGTCGAGCTCGACGGCCGCCCCTACACGCCCGAGGTCAACCTCGGCATGAACGTGCGCAAGGACGCGCTCGACATGGAGCGCACGCTGTACTACGCGCGCCAGGAGCTCGCCCGCCTGTATGCGCGCGAGAACGGCCTCAACAAGGTCACGCTCCCCAACGCCGACGCCTGGCTGGGCATCATCACCGCCGGCAAGACCTACCACGACCTGCGCCAGGCCTTCATGGAGATGGGCCTGGACGACGACGCGCTGCGTCGCGCCGGCGTGCGCATCCTCAAGATCGGCATGCTCAACCCGCTGCAGCCGGACGACATCCGCGACTTCGCGCGCGGGCTCGAGGAGATCCTCGTCGTCGAGGAAAAGCGCCCCTTCATCGAGCTGTTCGCCAAGGAAATCCTCTACGGCACGGCCAACGCGCCACGCATCGTCGGCAAGCGCGACGAGGAAGGCCGCGACCTGCTGCCCTTCCACGGCGAGTTCGAGTCCGACATCATCGCCCGTGCGCTGCACGCCCGCCTGTCGCGCAAGACCAAGCTGGAATCCGCCGAGGGCTGGATCAAGCGCCTGGACGAGATCCACAGCCGCAACGCGCTGACCACGCTGACGCGCTCGGCCTGGTACTGCTCGGGCTGTCCGCACAACACCTCCACCAAGGCCCCCGACGGCAGCATCGTGTCGGCCGGCATCGGCTGCCACACGATGGCGATGTGGATGAAGCGCGGCGTGGTCATGGGCACCCACATGGGCGCCGAGGGCGCGCAGTGGATCGGCATGCAGCCCTTCACCGACACGCAGCACATCTTCCAGAACATGGGCGACGGCACCTACGCCCACTCGGGCAGCCTGGCGGTGCGCTACTGCGCGGCGACCAACACCAACATCACCTTCAAGATCCTGGTCAACAGCCACACCTCGATGACCGGCGGCCAGGAGATCATGGGCGCCGAGCCGGTGCGCAACCTGGTGGCCGAGCTCGTTGCCAACGGCGTCAAGCGCATCATCGTCACCACCGAGGACCTGTCGCGCTACAACGCGGTCAGTCTCATCGGCAACACCGAGGTCTGGCACCGCGACCGCATCATGGAAGCGCAGAAGCTGCTCGCCGAGACCGAAGGCACCACCGTACTCATCCACGACCAGGAGTGCGCCGCCGAGCTGCGCCGCCAGCGTGGCCGCGGCAAGGCCTGGGAGCCGGAGGCGGTCATGGTGATCAACGAGCGCGTGTGCGAAGGCTGCGGCGACTGCGGCGAGAAGTCCAACTGCATGTCGGTCGAGCCGGTGCAGACCGAGTTCGGCCGCAAGACGCGCATCCACCAGCCCTCGTGCAACAAGGACTACTCCTGCGTGAAGGGCTTCTGCCCGTCCTTCCTCACCATCACGCCCAAGGCTGACCCCAAGGCCGGCGAGGCGAAGAAAAAGAAGAAGGGCCGCCTGCCCGCGCTCGAACGCGAACTGCCCGACCCCGTGTTCAAGGTCGACCCGGACAACTTCGGCGCCCACGTCATGGGCATCGGCGGCACCGGCTCGGTGACCGTGGCGGCGACCATCGCCAACGCCGCGCGCATCGACGGCAAGTGGGCGGTGGGTCTGGACCAGACCGGCCTGGCGCAGAAGGGCGGCGCGGTGATCTCGGACATCAAGGTCACCGCCACCCCCTTCGACGGCGCGAACAAGATCTCCGACGGCAGCACCGACCTGTACCTGGGTTTCGACATCCTCAACGCCACCGACAACAAGAACCTGGACAAGTGCCACCCCGAGCGCACGATCGCCATCGTGTCGACCGGCCAGGCGCCGACCGGCTACATGGTGTCGGACAAGTCGGTGCAGTTCCCCAACGTCGACCGCCTGACCCAGGGCATCGACCGCGTCAGCCGCCGCAACGACAACGTCTATCTCGACGCGCAGACGCTGGCCGAGGGCCTCTTTGCCGACAGCATGGCGACCAACATGTTCATGGTCGGCGTGGCCTACCAGGCCGGTGCGCTGCCGATCAGCGCCGCCGCCTTCGAGACTGCGATCCGCCAGGCCGGCGTCGGGGTGGACATGAGCCTGCTGGCGTTCAAGTGGGGCCGCATGGCGGTGGTCGACCTCGACTACGTCCACGCCGAGATCCACAAGTACGAAGCCAAGGCGCCCAAGCTGCCCGAGCTGACCGCCGAGGCGCGCCAGATCGTGGATTCGGTCGGTGCCAGCGGTGAAGTGCGCCGCCTGCTCGAGATCCGCGTGCCCGACCTGATCGGCTACCAGGACGCCGCCTATGCCCGCCGCTACGCGGCCAAGGTGAAGCGCGTGATGGAGGCCGAACGGCGCGTCGCGCCGGAAGCCTCGGCGCTCGCCGAGGCCGCCGCACGCTACTTCCACAAGCTGATGGCCTACAAGGACGAGTACGAAGTCGCCCGCCTGCACTCCGACCCGGCCTTCCTGGCCGAGCTCGACGCGCAGTTCCCGCACGGCTACACGGTCGAGTACAACCTCGCCCCGCCGCTGCTCTCCAAGCGTGACCCGGAGACGGGCGAGCCGGTCAAGCAGAAGTACGGCCCGTGGGTGCTGAAGGCCTTCCGCCACCTGGCCAGGCTCAAGCACCTGCGCGGCGGCAAGTGGGACATCTTCGGCAAGACCGAGGAGCGTCGCATGGAGCGCCAGGCGATCGAGGACTACGACCGCTTGCTCGACACGCTGTGCGACAAACTCAACCGCGACAACCTCGCCATCGCGGTCAAGCTCGCCAGCATGCCCGACGAGGTCCGCGGCTACGGCCACGTCAAGGAGCGTCACATCGCGCTGGCCAAGGCCAAGCAGGCGCAACTGCTGGCCGACTTCGACAACCCGCAGGCCGCCAAGGCCCGCGGTGCAGCCCAGGTCGTGCAGTTCGTGTAAGCGTTACAGCCCCGGGCAATCAAACGTGAGCCGGCATGCACGTTGAAGCACACGGGGCGACGAAAGGCTCGCGGCTGGCGCCGCTCCTACAGAGGCAGCTCCCGTCGTAGGAGCGGCGCCAGCCGCGAGGGGCTGAA
>NZ_AMXA01000029.1 GCF_000310145.2 Thauera sp. 28 | reverse complement strand
GGCTGGCGCCGCTCCTACGGCACCCCGCCGCGGTCGATCGCCCCGTAGGAGCGGCGCCAGCCGCGAGGGGGTGCAGGCGACATGGTCGGGGCCACGCCCAGGAAGGTCGCGGCTCACGCCGCGCCCAACGCAACTTACTCCCCGTGCCTGCTGCCGGTCCCGGCATTGAGCACGCTCACAAAGAATGGAACACCGAATGGCTTTCGCCGACAACCTTAAGACACTGCCCGGCGTTTCTCATCTCGCCGCACTCAACCTCATCGATACCGCGGCTGCGGTCGTCGCCACCATCGAGAACAAGCCCGGTCAGGCCGGCTCGCTGGTGGTGTACAACCACCTCGCCCAGCTCTACGGCGCGATCAGCCCGGAAGCGGCCAGGAAAGGGCTGGAGCTCTACGCCGAGCACACCGAGGACGCCCGCAGCAACCCAGGCAAGCACCCCAACATCGACCGTCTGATCGGTCTCATCGAGCGCGGCGAGACGCTCACGGTCAAGCAGGTTTTTGCAGTTTGAGGGCTGGGGTTACAAGTCGGCACGCGAAGCGCTCTGCTTGTGGCGATCCAGGCGGCCGATCTTGTTCAAGCTCGCGGCCGCGGGGGCGCCGCGGTAGCCCTTGCTGTAGGAGCGGCGCCCGCCGCGAGTCTTTCATCGCACCCGCCCAACGCATTTCGCCTTCAACCCCTCGCGGCTGGCGCCGCTCCTACGCGGGGTGCGTGGCCGCGAAGGCCGAGGCCACTAGAAAGAGAAAGGCGCCCGTAGGCGCCTTTCTTTTTTCAGGAAGCCCGCGTGGGCTCAGACCACCGCCTCTTCCTTTTCCTTCTTCGGCTTGATGAACTGCTCGCGCGACACGCCCAGCCACATCACCAGCGGGCTGGCGACGAAGATCGACGAGTAGATGCCGAAGCAGATCCCGATGGTCAGGGCGAGTGCGAAGTAATACAGCGTCTCGCCGCCGAAGATCAGCATGGACACCACCATCATCAAGGTACTGCCGTGGGTGATCACGGTACGCGAGATCATCGCCGTGATCGCATGGTCCAGCACTGCCGGCGTGTCCATGGCACGCTTCTTCTTGAAGGTCTCGCGCACGCGGTCGAACACCACCACCGATTCGTTTACCGAATAGCCCAGCACCGCCAGCACCGCCGCCAGCACCGGCAGCGAGAACTCCCACTGGAAGAAGGCGAAGAAGCCGACGATGATGATCACGTCGTGAAGGTTGGCAATGATCGCGGACACCGCGAAGCGCCACTCGAAGCGCATTGCCAGGTAGATCACGATGCCGATGATCACCAGCAGCAGCGCCATTGCGCCATCGGTGGCCAGTTCCTTGCCGACCTGCGGGCCGACGAATTCCACCCGGCGCAGTTCGGGCTGGGGGCCTTCGGTGGCTTGCAGCGTGGCCATGACCCGCTCGGAGATGCGGCTGGTGTCGAGGTCCTCGCGGTTGGGCATGCGGATCAGGATCTCGCGCGCACTGCCGAAGTTCTGCACCTGCGCATCGGGGTAGCCGTCGCGCGCGAGCGCCTGGCGGATGTCCTCGATGCGCGGCGGCTCGGCGTAGCCGACCTCGATCAGCGTGCCGCCGGTAAATTCCACCGACAGGTTGAGCCCGCGCAGCACGATGAAGAACACCGCGAGCACGAAGGCGAGGCTGGAGAAAAGGTTGAACTTCAGCGCATGGCGCATGAAGGGGATGTCGGTTCGCTGACGGAAGAATTCCATGGTCTTGTCTGCCCTTGTCCCTTAGTTCGCCGACTGGCCCAGATGCAGCTTGGTGATCTTGCGCTGGCGGCCGTAGATGAAGTTGATGATCATGCGCGACACCAGAATGGCGCTGAACATCGAGGTCAGGATGCCCAGGCAGTGCACCACGGCGAAGCCGCGCACCGGGCCGGAGCCGAACACCAGCAGTGCGATACCTGCGATCAGGGTGGTGATGTTGGCGTCCAGGATGGTGTCGAAGGAGCGGTCGTAGCCGGCCGAGATCGCCGCCTGCGGGCTGGCGCCGTTGCGCAGTTCCTCGCGGATGCGCTCGTTGATCAGCACGTTGGCGTCGATCGCCATGCCCAGGGTCAGCGCCATGGCGGCGATGCCGGGCAGGGTCAGGGTAGCCTGCAGCAGCGACAGCAGCGCGATCAGCAGCACGAGGTTGAAAGTGAGCGCGATCACCGACACCAGGCCGAACAGGGTGTAGTACGCGATCATGAATACGGCGATGGCGAGGAAGCCCCAGATCACCGAGTTCGAGCCCTTGGTGATGTTCTCGGCGCCCAGGCTGGGGCCGACGGTGCGCTCCTCGATGATCTCCATCGGCGCTGCCAGACTGCCGGCGCGCAGCAGCAGGGCGACGTCGTTGGCTTCGGCCGTGGTCATGCGGCCCGAGATCTGTACACGCCCGCCGCCGATCTCGCTGCGGATCACCGGCGCAGTGACGACCTCGCCCTTGCCCTTCTCGAACAGCAGGATGGCCATGCGCTTGCCGACGCTCTCGCGCGTGACGTCGCGGAAGATGCGGGCGCCAGCGGCGTCCAGCGTCAGGTGCACCGCAGGCTCGTTGGTCTGGCCGTCGAAGCCGGGCTGGGCGTCGGTGAGGCGGTCGCCGGTCAGCACCACCTGGCGGCTGACCAGCAGCGGGGCGCCGCCGCGCTCGGTGTAGAGTTCGGTGCCGAACGGCACGTTGCCCGCCAGGGCCTGCTCGACGGCGCCCGGGGTGTCATCGACCATGCGCACCTCGAGCGTGGCGGTGCGGCCGAGGATGTCCTTGGCCTTGGCCACGTCCTGCACGCCGGGCAGCTGTACCACGATGCGCTCGGCGCCCTGTTGCTGGATCACTGGCTCGGCGACGCCGAGCTCGTTGATGCGGTTGTGCAGGGTGGTGATGTTCTGCTTGATGGCGAAGTCGCGCATCGTCTGCTGCGCCTGCGCGGTCAGCGTGGCGACGAGCTTGAGGTCGTCGGCGGCGTCGTCGCGGTCGGCGAGCTGCAGGTCGTTGGTGGCGTCCTGGATGGCGCGGCGGCCCGCCTCGCGCTGTTCGGCGTCACGGAAGCGGATGACGACGGTGTTGCCCTCGCGGGTGATGCCGGCGTGGCGCACGCTCTTGTCGCGCATCAGGGTGCGCAGGTCGCCCGTGGTCGAGTCCAGGCGCTTGACGAGCGCACCCGGCATGTCCACCTCGAGCAGGAAGTGCACCCCGCCGCGCAGGTCGAGGCCGAGGTACATCGGCAGGGCCTTGATCGAGGTCAGCCAGTTGGGCGAGGCCGACAGCAGGTTGAGCGCGACGACATAGGAGGGGTCGGCCGGGTCGGGGTTGAAGACCTGCTCGATCACGTCCTTGGCGCGCAGCTGCTGCTCGGTGTCGGCAAAGCGGGCGCGCACGCTGGTGGCGTCCGAGAAGATCCCGGTGTGGGCCAGACCGGCCTCGCGCAGGGCGCTGTTGAGGCGGTCGGTGGTGCTTGCCGGGTCGAGCTTGAGCGTGGCCTTGGCGCTCGAGACCTGCACCGCCGGGACTTCACCATAGAAGTTGGGCAGGGTGTAGAGCAGGCCCCAGAGCAGCACGAGGACGATCAGGGCGTTCTTCCAGAGGGGGTAGCGGTTCATCGTCGTCGGGAGAGGTGTGGGGGGCGTTGCGGTTGTTCGCGGTGCGGGGCACCGGCGGGGCCGCGAAGCGGGCTGCACATCGTGCAGCGGGTGGGGTGATGCGAAACGCGCCGGCGGGCTGGGTGCCGGCCGGCGCGTGCAAGGCTTACAGCGACTTCAGCGTGCCCTTGGGCAGCACGGTGGCGACGGCCTGCTTCTGCACGGCGACCACGGTGTTGTTGGCGATCTCGAGCTGCACGAAGCTGTCGCCGACTTCGGTCACGCGGCCGGCGATGCCGCCGCCGGTCACCACCTCGTCGCCCTTGGCGAGGGCTTCGACCATGGCCTTGTGCTCCTTCGCGCGCTTCATCTGCGGGCGGATCATCAGGAACCACAGCACCACGAACATCAGGATCAGGGGCAGCAGGCCCATCAGGCCGCCGCTGGGGTCGCCGCCCGCAGCTTGGGCATAGGCATTGGAAATCAGCACGTTGATAACTCCAGATTGGCAAAAAAGCGCTCGATTATAACAGCAGCGGGGCGAGCGCCCGGGTGGATCAGATGCCTCCGCAGGGCGAGTGGTTCCTTCACTGCGTACCGGTGGCGCGTTCGGCGCGGAAGCGCCGCACGTAGGCGTCCAGCTCGCCCGCAGCGATCGAATCGCGCAACTCGGCGGTCAGGGTCTGGTAGTAGCGCAGGTTGTGCACCGTGTTGAGCATGCTGCCGAGGATCTCGCTGGTGCGGTGCAGATGGTGCAGGTAGGCGCGGCTGAAGTTGCGGCAGGTGTAGCAATCGCACGAGGGGTCGAGCGGCCGGGTGTCGGCCTTGTGAACGGCGTTCTTGATCTTGATGTCGCCGTAGCGGGTGAACAGCCAGCCGTTGCGGGCGTTGCGGGTGGGCATCACGCAGTCGAACATGTCGATGCCGGCGATCACGCCGTCGACGATGTCCTCGGGTGTGCCCACGCCCATGAGGTAGCGCGGCTTGCCCTGCGGCAGGCGTGGTGCGGTGTGGGCGAGGATGCGCGCCATGTCGTCCTTGGGTTCGCCCACCGACAGGCCACCGATGGCGAAGCCGTGAAAGCCGATGTCTTCGAGTGCGCCCTGCGACTCGTCGCGGAGGTCTTCGTACATGCCGCCCTGGACGATGCCGAACAACGCGTTGGTGTTGCCCAGGCGGTCGAACTCGTCGCGCGAGCGCTTCGCCCAGCGCTGCGACAGGCGCATCGACTTCGCCGCCTCGTCGCGAGTGGCGGGGTAGGGCGTGCATTCGTCGAAGATCATCACGATGTCCGAGTTGAGCACGGTCTGGATCTGCATCGAGATCTCGGGTGTCAGGAACAGCTTTGCGCCGTCGATCGGGCTGGCGAACTTGACCCCTTCCTCGGTGATCTTGCGCAGCGCGCCCAGGCTGAACACCTGGAAGCCGCCCGAGTCGGTGAGGATGGGCTTGTCCCAGGCCATGAAGCGGTGCAGGCCTTGGTGTGCGGCGACGATGTCCAGGCCCGGGCGCAGCCAGAGGTGGAAGGTGTTGCCCAGGCAGATCTGCGCGCCGATGTCAGCGAGCATGGCCGGCGTCATCGCTTTGACCGTGCCGTAAGTGCCGACGGGCATGAAGACCGGTGTCTCGACCGTGCCGTGGGCAAGGGTAAGGCGGCCGCGGCGGGCGCCGCCGTCGGTGGTGAGGAGTTCAAATTGCATTGTTGAGCTTGTCGTTCTCGGCTTCGTTGCGGCGGGTGATGAACATCGCGTCGCCGTAGCTGAAGAAGCGGTAGCGCTGGGCGACGGCGTGGGCGTAGGCGCGGCGGATGCTGTCCATGCCGGCGAAGGCCGACACCAGCATCATCAGGGTGGACTTGGGCAGATGGAAGTTGGTGATGAGCGCATCGATCACCTGGAAGCGAAAGCCGGGCAGGATGAAGATTTCGGTCTCGCCGCTGCCGGCCTCGAGGGCGCCTTCCTGTGCAGCGGCCTCGAGTGCGCGCATGCTGGTGGTGCCGACCGCGATGACGCGTCCGCCGGCGGCGCGGGTTGCGGCGATGGCGTCCACGGTTTCCTGAGGGATCACGTAGCGCTCGCGGTGCATGCGGTGCTCGCCGAGGTCGTCGACACGAACTGGCTGGAAGGTGCCGGCGCCCACGTGCAGGGTCAGCCAGGCGCAGCGCACGCCGCGCTCGACAAGGCGGTCGAGCAAGGCCTGATCGAAATGGAGTCCGGCCGTGGGGGCGGCGACTGACCCCGGGTCGCGCGCATAGACCGTCTGGTAGCGGCTTTCATCGGCGTCGCCGGCGGCGCGCTGGATGTAGGGCGGCAAGGGGAGCTTGCCATGGCGCTCGAGTAATTCGAAGAGGTCTTCGCCGGCGGGAAAGCGCAGGTGGAAGAATTCGCCGACACGACCGAGTACCTCGACATCGAAGGCGTCGGCGAGATGCAGCCGGGCGCCTGTCTTGGGCGACTTGCTTGCACGCACCTGCGCGAGTGCTTCGTGCGGGCCGACCGCGCGTTCGATCAGGACCTCGACCTGCCCGCCGCTGTCCTTGACCCCGTGCAGGCGAGCGTGGATGACGCGGGTGTCGTTGAAGACGAGCAGGTCGCCAGGGCGAACGAGGTCCGGCAGGTCGGTGAAGCAGGCGTCGGCGAGCACCGGTGCCGAGCCGGCCTCGGGGGTGAGCACAAGCAGGCGGCTGGCGCTGCGCTCTGCAAGGGGGGCTTGCGCGATCAGTTCCGCGGGAAGGATGTAATCGAAATCGCTGAGAGTCAGGGGCATGATGGATTCTTGAAGCCAGGATCTGTTGCGGTTGGTGCCACGTCGGCGGCTTTCACTTGCCGTGTTGCCGTCGTCGCGTGATGCACCGGTCAGCAGCGTGCTTGCCGGGGTGAGGATTGTTCGGACATAATGCGCGTCCCTGGCCGGGATGGCGGAATCGGTAGACGCAGCGGATTCAAAATCCGCCGCCGCAAGGTGTGGGGGTTCGAGTCCCCCTCCCGGCACCATCAATAAAATCAAAAGCTTAGAAAGTTGCCCCCCTTGCTGGGAGCGCGCATTCTAGGGTTTTTGCAGCACTTTTGCAGCACTCGCGCAGTAATTGCCGATGTGATGCCTATACCTCGCCTCATTCATTCTGATGGAGCAAGGTTTATGGCCAGTATCGTGAAGCGCGGTGACTATCAGTACCAGGTCACTATCCGCCGCAAAGGTTTCCCAAAACAGTGCAAAACCTTCGAGTCCGAGCGCGAAGCGAAAGACTGGGCGAAGGTCGTTGAATCCGAGATGATTCGCGGCGTGTTCACCGATCGAAGCGAGCTTGAGCGAACGACGCTCGCCGAGTTGCTCGAGCGCTACGGAGAGGAAGTTACCGTAGAAAAGCTCGGGGCAAGACAAGAGAAGGGGCGTATTCGTCACTGGATGTCCCACCCGCTGGCCAAGAGGAGCCTGGCCAGTCTGCGGTCGAAGGATTTTGCCGACTACCGCAACGCGCGTCTGAAAGTGGTCAGTGCGCACACAGTTCGGCTCGAACTCGCCTTGATCAGTGCAGTCTTCAATCACGCCTCCAAAGACTGGTCGATGCCGCTGCCCAACCTGATCAAGGGTATTCGCCCTCCCAAAACGCCTTCCGGTCGTGACCGCCGCTTGATGGGTGACGAGGAAGATCGTCTCCTGGCTGCAGCCGGGGAAGCGCGCGCCTATCCGCACATGCTGGTCGCCGCCATCGAGTTGGCCGTTGAGACCGGTATTCGCGAAGACCGCCTGGCAACCATGCGGTGGAATCAGGTCAACTTGCAAAAAGGCGTCGTCAAGGTCATGACGAAAGAAGAACTGCATGAGCAGGAGTTGGTCTCTGTTCCGCTCTCGATGCGCGCGCTGCAGATTCTGGAGTCGTTGCCGAGGGATATTTCGGGCAAAGTGTTCGGCTGCGCCTTCCCGACCGGCAACGTTCTTGGCAAGGCCTTTGAGCGTGCCTGCAAGCGAGCCAAGATCGAAGATCTGCGATTTCACGATTTGAGACATGAAGCGGCGAGCCGACTTGCCCCCCATATGCCCATGGTGACTCTGGCGAAGATCATGGGCTGGAAAACCGTTCAGATGGCCATGCGCTACTACAACCCGACTGATGAGGAACTCGTCAAGGCCAGACGGGCTGCGGCCTAGAAAATGGTGGAGCGGAGCTATGCGGATCCACCAGCAGATTCTCGAAAAATTGACGCGCCAAGGCGCTCTGGCGCTCATGCGTCATCGATTCATCGGCTTCGAGCGGCAAGGTCGGACCGAGGAGGCAACGCTCTGTTCGCGACAACCACCCAGGGCTGTAACGAAACCTCGGAGCGAGGCTATAAGAAGTTGTGGCCTGTCGCCGACTTCAAAGTGTGGTCTTTGGGTCGGGTCACGAGCGCCGCCCAGTAATCATGTAGCCAGTGACTTTCGTCAGCGAGTTGCTTCTGCTCAATCAGCAGCTGCGCGACAAGCTCACTTTCGACATAACCTTGCAGCGTGTCTTTGCGATAACAATCGCTGGGGTGAAAGCGAATGGGGTGGAGGAAAACAAAGTTCTCCTGGCACAGGGTCGCTTTTCGCGCATCACGCGCCTGCATTTCCGCCAGCCGCTGCTCATCGACGCGCATGTGCGGCATCGGTTGGTAGTGCTGTCGCCCTTGATACTCAAAAGCGCGGCCACACGCTGCAGAGTAGCCATCTATTAACCCGGCAATCAAATAGGTTTTGATATAATTCGGGCATGGAAAAGATCGATGCCCGCAAGCTTCCGCCCGAAGCCCTGGAACACATTCGTCGCCAAGCATTTGTACTGCGCAAGCAAGGCTATACATGGACGCACATCGCTGAAGTGTGTGGGGTTCATGTCGGTACCGTTTTGAAATGGGCGCGGCGCGCCCAGGCTGACGACCTCGACGCCGTCATCAAGGGCGGGCAACGTGGTCGGCGCCATGGCTCGGGACGAACTCTGACGCTGGTTCAAGAGGAGCAGCTGCGCTTGAAGATCATCGGCTCGAATCCCGCCCAGCTTCAGCTTGAGTTTGCGCTGTGGAATCGTCGCGCAGTGATGCTCGCCATCAAGCAGCTCTTTGGCATCGACATGCCCATTCGCACCGTCGGTGAGTACCTTCGGCGGTGGGGTTTCACGCCGCAGCGGCCGGTCAAGCGTGCGCTTGAGCAGGATCCGGCCCGGCTCAAGGCGTGGCTTGAGGACGAGTATCCGAAGATCGTTGCGCGCGCCAAGACTGAGGATGCCGAGATCTACTGGGGTGACGAGACCGCCATTCGCCAGGACTCGCACTGGGTGCGCGGCTACTCGATGGCGGGGCTGACGCCTGAGCTTCGACTGCCGGCCGGTCGCCACGGATCGACATCGATGATCTCGGCGATCACCAACCAGGGCTTGGTGCGCTTCTCGTTCTTCGAGG
Source organism: Thauera sp. 28 (assembly GCF_000310145.2). Taxonomy (GTDB): domain Bacteria; phylum Pseudomonadota; class Gammaproteobacteria; order Burkholderiales; family Rhodocyclaceae; genus Thauera; species Thauera mechernichensis. Next base: position 38,373 of record NZ_AMXA01000029.1, on the reverse strand, counting down.
GCGCCATCGATGCCGAGCGCTTCATCGTGTTCTTGAAGGACCTGATTCAGGATGCGCAGCGTAAGGTGTTCCTGATCGTCGACAATTTGCGCGTGCACCGCGCCAACCGTGTCCGCGAGTGGGCTGCCGAAAACACCGAGAAGATCGAGCTGTTTTACCTGCCGCCGTATGCGCCGGAACTCAACCCCGACGAGTATCTGAACCGGGATCTGAAAACGTCGATACGCTCCGGGCCGATTGCCAGGACCGCCGCCGCACTTCTCGAGAAGGCGCGTACGTGCATGGAACGCATCGCTGCGATGCCGGATCGTGTGCGGTCGTATTTCAGCCATGAGTACGTTCGCTACGCTCAGTAATTTAGCTATTTGATTGCCGGGTTAATAGCTCGAGCCCATGGAGCCATTTGGGGCGGCATTTGGGAAATGGCGCGTCGAAAAAGTCCTCGAAAACTTCGCGGGTCCACGCTTCGGCTTTGTTCAAGCAGTATGGGCAGCCGCTTTCACGGTAGATGACATTGACAAGCGCGGTCGTCCAGGTGTGGCCGTAATCGCACTGCCACAGCAGTGGCACTTTATTATTTCGCAGCTCGGTCTCCTGCGACAGGCACCGAATCCCCGTACCGACCAATGCGTCGCGCAGGAGCTCGATGGTCCATGGCCGGCGGCGTGAGCATACAGGGCACCATCCGCCGGCTTGTACGTTATCGACGCGCATCGAAAAATCGTGTCCCCTGGCGCATCGCCAGCACACTTTTTCCTGGCGTTTTGGCAATGCGGGGTGGATGCACTGACCATGCCGCTCTTCGGCAATTCGCTGATAGTCGCTCATCTGTAGTCTCTTACCCATAGTCGCCTCCCTGTCGTGTGTCCCGTTGTTGGGTCGCCACGCACCACTTTCCGTGGCACGTTGCGACCTTTACTTCGCCGTACCCTTGTTCCGCAGTGTCTCGAGATGCTGGTGATGCGCGACAAATGAATCGTCGCGTTGCAAATGTGCATAGCTACGCATCACTGTTTCGAGGCTGTCGTTGAGCAGCGTCGCCGCCGTGATGACTGCGTTCGGATTGCGCTTGAGAAGATCGGTCGCGACGAGGTGCCGGAATGCATGCAAGCTGAAACCATGCGTCCCGCGCACGTGGCGTCGGGTCAGGCCGTGAGCATGAACGCTCATTTGCGCCCAGGGTTTTCCTTCCCGGTTGTTCACGAAGAAATACGTGCTCTCGGAGTCACCAAGCAGGGTGCCCCGATGCTCTTCTACGTATTCGTCGATCATGTCGCCGACCCATGCCGCGATCGCGACGTCGTATCGTGTGCCTGCCTTGCTCGCGCCATTTTTCAGCATCGATCTGCTCAGCCGTACTCTCCAGCCCCCGGGCGTGCGATAGACCGAGCCGCTGTTGTCCGCTGACCATGTCAGAGACTGAAGTGTCCGCAGGCGCAAGGGATTGGAGATGACAAAAGCAAGCAGCAGCGCATCGCGCTTGTGCCTCGCCTGAGAAAGGCTGCCGGGGCGGGCATGTGCGGCGAGTTGCTCGATGCTCCCGACGGCAGCCATGACCGGCTGCAATGGGCTTTCTTGTGCGAGCAGTGATGCGATGGGCGCGTCCGGACGGCGACTCAGGTCCTTCGCATGCTGGATCCATAGCCGCGCCGCTTTATAGGCATCATCGCACAAGCGCTCCCAGCCCTCCGGAGTCTCTGGTCGGACATTTTCCGGAAGGCGGTATCGCATCTCTGGCCGCTGCCTCAAGTAGCCCGTTTTCGGGCGCACAAGAGACGAGACAAAGCCCGCAAAATACTGCTGCCCGCCGTGAACCAGTCCATCTGAGCGCTGCGTCAAAAAATCCATGTACCCGTTTGTCGCCCAGGGCACCGCGAGCCATGCGAGCGTCTGAGCGGACTCAAGGGGAATGCCCTGCCCACCCATTTCGAGCGGCCGTGCCAGGTAGCCGAGCAATCCTCGAATCCGCTCGAGTGCGAGTGCTGCGGAAGGGCAGACGGTGTTTCCGACCTTCGCGAGTGGAGAGTCGATCGGCGTCGTATTCGCGGGGATGCACCGCCACACGCCCTTCGCGGTGCGCTCCAAGCCGGGAGTGACTGTGGTCTTGTACGTCAGAAACTGGCGCCACTCGCGCTCGAAAATCTCGCTTATCGCAGCTACTGGCAGAAAGTACGGATCTGCGCTCCGGAGCGCTTGCTGAGACCGAAACGCCTGGTTCTCAGGCGCGTCTGCAATCGCAGGCTCATCCGAGTCTTTCACGAGCGAAGTGAGGCTATCGCGGTCGAGTCCCAGGGCGTTTTCAAGGCGATGCAGGCCAGGGATGCCGCGTCGGTTGGGCACTGCGCCGGCCAGATAGCGCTGTATTGCCGAGGTGCTTACACCGACGGCCTTGGCGAGGGTTTTGGGTGCCACGCCCTTTTTGGCAATCGCTTCTCTGAGCGCTTCGCTCAAGGTCGTGGTTTTTCGCCGGGGCTTCAGCGCCTCGTTGCGATGCGCGGCGAAGAGGTCACGGTACCGATGTAGGTACGATCGCCGGTCCCGTTTCGTACAATCAGCGACGTCGAGCAAGTCAAGATAGGTTTGTAGCGACTCGTCGAAGCGCGTCGTCATCTCGATGCCGACGCGGGCGTCAGTCGTTTTGCCCACGGAAGCCAGGAAGCCGGTGAGCGCCGACTTGTGATTACGCAACTGTTGAGTTGCGCTCGGAGCGGGCTCTGCATTGTCTCCCGCAAGTCCGAGATGGGTTTGTAGAAGTTGATTCAAATCGTCATAAGTCAAGTTCACTTCAGTGGTCTCCAGGTTGGAGCCCGCGACTACGTAAGAAGTGGTGACCTGAAAAATGACGTCGTTACACAAGGTCGTTATCGAATAACGAGGGTTTTGTAACTCATTGATATATAGTGATTGTCCTTGCATTTTCAAATCCTCACGGTGAAAGAGTGAGGACTTGGTTGTCGTTACGCCGCGTGCTCATTGCATTACGTATAGCGACTGAGCTATGGCCAAATTGTCGATTGCGACAAAATTTCGGTAACGACTGCACTCCCGCCAAGGATCGAGTCCCGGGGGGTGTAAGAAGCGTCAGCAGAAGCGGTCGGCGGGTCATCGTCTCCGGTTGGGCAGGAGCACGTGTCAGGCTTCGACCGCAGGCAGGCTGAAGCTGGAGTTGTCACCAACTTCGGCGAGCGTTTCCAGCGTCATGTAACGGCGCTGAAGTGTCCATTCGTCGTTCTGCTGGAGCAGCAAGGCCCCTACTAGACGGTAGATCGAGGACTCGTTCGGAAAGATTCCTACGACGTCGGTGCGGCGCTTGATCTCCCCGTTGGGTCGCTCGAGCGGGTTGGTGCTGTGGATCTTGGTGCTGTGTTCCTTCGGGAAGCTCATGTGCGCGAGCACGTCGTCCGTAAGCGTCCGACGATCGACGTCTTGCAAGTGATTCAGCGGTTTGGGTTGATCTCATCGGTGAACTCGCCCTCATCCCATGCACGGGCGATGGCGGCATCGAGGCGAGTCAGCAGCTGGTAGAGGGACTCGCCATCGCGGCGCTGTAGCATCGCCAGGCAGTCACTCTCGTCACTCGCGACGGCGGCAGACTCCACCGGCCCGACGGCGCCGAGCGAGATCTCGCCACCATTCGAGATCAGCCAATCCACGTTCTTGAGCGCTGCTAGCGGGTCGGTGTTGGGATGTTTCATCAAGCGGCCTTCTGCTCTGGAGCCAGCACTTTCAGTTCGACCTTCCACGGCAACAGCTCATCGACACGATTGACCGGATGCTCGGCGATGCGGCCGATCACATGTCGCAGGTAAGCCTCGGGGTCGAGGCCGTTGAGCTTAGCCGTGCCGATCAGACTGTAGATTGCCGCTGCGCGCTCGCCCCCGGCGTCGGAGCCCGCGAAGAGGTAATTCTTCCTCTTATGCAAAGGTTGGCATAAGAGGAATTATGCGCGGCCCTCGATTATGCAAGCCCTTCGGCCTCGAGTGCTGTTCTCTGCGGAAGATCACGTGTTTGGCTTTGCATAATTTCAGAGGCTTTCGAGGAACTTGAGGACGGCGTCAGTTGGGCGATAGCGTTGGCGTTTCGCCCCGGGCGGTGCGATGGTGGCCAGCGCACGCTCCTTCATGGCGAGATCGGCCTCGACGTATCCGTGGGTGGTGACTGGGCTTTCGTGCCCCAGCCACAGGGCGATGACAGTGAGATCGACGCCAGCCTGTAGCAAGTGCATTGCGGTCGTATGGCGCAATGTGTGTGGCGAGATGCGGCGACCTTGTAGTTGAGGACATCGTTCTGTCGCTTCACTGACCGCGAGGGCAAGCCGTTCAGCCACATTCGTGCGTGTCATCGGCAGGCCCTTGCGGGTCGGTACGAGTGGGTGCTCAGCCCTCAGATCCGCATACGCCAACCAACGCCGGATTTCGGCAGCAGTCTCTTTCCAGAGGGGGACGGTTCGTTGCTTGCGGCCTTTGCCATGCAGGCGCACCGATGACGTGGTTGCGAGGGTGACGTCGGCGACCCGGATGCCGATCATTTCGGAGACGCGGGCGCCGCTGTTGTAGAGCAGCGTGAGCATCATCCGATCGCGCAGACCGCACCAGGTCGTGGTGTCTGGGGCAGCGAGGAGCGCTTGAACCTCGTCGCGGGAGAGAAACCCGAGGAGGGGTTTCTCGAAACGCTTCATTGGGATCGCCAGGATCTGCTGCATGAGCTGCAAGGCTGGTGGGCATTGCAGCGCGACGTAATGGGCAAAGGCGCGAACGGCGGCCAATCGTGCGTTGCGGCTGCGCACCGTGTTGTGACGCTCCGTTTCCAGGTAGGTCAGGAAGTCGAGGGCCAGCGTCGAATCGAAGTCGTTCAACGCCAGTTTGGCCGGCGGCGTTCCCCTTTCTCTTTCGGCATAGCCGAACAGCAACCGGAAGGTGTCGCGGTAGGCGGCAATCGTTCGCGGGCTGGCATTCTTCTGCTGTAGCAACCGTTCGGCAAAGAACCGCTGGAGCAAGGAGGCGAATTCGGTGGGATCGGTGAGCAAGGCGTTCATTGCGGTGCTCCCTCTGCGTAACGCTCGAAACGTTCAGCGGCGATGGCCATCAGTTCGGGAATGCCAGTGAAGTACCAGTAGGTATCGCTGACCTTCGCATGACCGATGTAGGTAGAGAGAGCCAGGACCGCTCGATCGACATCGATGCCTTGCTGGTAGAAGCGCAGCGTGGCACGCACGACGAAGGTGTGCCGCAAGTCGTGCAGTCGATGATGGGGATAGTCGCCACGAGGCCGCCAACCCAGTTGCCGACACAGCGTCTGCAGTGCATAGCGGATGGCTGCCTGATTGACCGCGTGGCCGTCCTCGCGCACAAAGAACCGGTCGCACAGCGGCCTGGGGAAGCGCGCCTCACGCAAGTCGTCGTACGCCCGCAGGGCCTCGCAGACACTGGGGTGGAGCGGTACCAGACGCTGCTGATGGAACTTCGCTTCCCGGACGTGAAGAACGCCCGTGTCGAGGTCGATGTCACTGCGGCTCAGCGCCAACGCCTCGGAGATACGCAGACCGCAACTTGCAAGCAACCCAAAGACACAGCGGCAGGTGGCTGGCCGCATGCCACCCGATGGCGCCAGGCCTTTGGCCGCCTCGAGCAGTGCAATCAGCTCTGCCTCGGTATAGATGTGAGGGACCAAGCGCCGATGAGCCGGACCGAAGAGCGATTGCGGCGGAACCTCGGTACGCGAATCGAGTTGCAGGCAATAGCGCGCAAAACCTCGCAGCACCTCGATTCGACGCCCCCAGCTGAGTGGACTGGGGCGACGAGAACGCTGGGCCCATTCGATCGCAAGGGCCACGCTCAGGTACTCTGCCGTTCCGAGCCCGTCGGCAAAGCGGGCAAACGAGATGAGCTGGGTTTCATCGATACTGAGTGCGAACCCATGACGGCGCCGATAGGCCAGGTATGCCTCGACTCGCGAGATCCAGGACACGGCGGCACTCATGATGTGCCCCCCGGCCACGGCATCGCCACGGCACGTAGGCCAACCAGATCGACGCGGGCGTAGACTCGTGCCGTATCGAGACTTTGGTGGCGCAGCAGATCGGCAATCTCCTTGATGGAGGCTCCCGCGCGATGCAAACGGGTCGCGGCCGTGCGCCGAAGAACATGGGTATTGCAGAACCGATCGCGCAAACCGCAGCGAACGAAGGCGCGGTTCATCGCATTGCGGATCGCCGGCACACCCAAAGGTCTATCGAACGGTGCACGATGCCGTACGAATAGCGCGCGATTCTGACTCTGCGTCGGCCGCCCCTCGCGCAGGTAGCGCGCAATCGCTTCACCAGTGACTGCGGGTAGCGGCAACTGCTGCACGCGTTTGCTCTTGGTGCCGCTGATCGTCAGCGTTGCCTGGCGCCAGTCCAAGGACTCCAGAGTGAGGTAGGTCACCTCCTGGCCCCGTAGCCCCAGATCAAGCAGGCAGCGCGCAATTGCGTAGTCGCGCAATCCGACTGGATCAGTGAGATCGAACGTGGCCAGGAAGGCTTCAAGTTCGGCGTCCGACAGGACTTTGGGCAAGGTGGTGCGTTGCCAATCCGCGACTCTTGGCAAGGCTGCAGCCAGCCCGGCGGTCGAGTCACCAAGCAGAGCCCGATAACGAAAGTAGCTGCGAAGGCTGTTGCATGCCGTCCGCAGCGATGCCGGCTGCAAGTGCGTGCTGAGTTCCGCGAAGAACTCATCCAACTGCACGCTGGCAATCTGCGACACCGTCGCTGCCCGGCTTCCGAACGCCCGAACGAGAAAGCAACCGACGATGTGTAGGCGTCGGTCGCAGGTGACGGGCGCGAGGCCGCAGGTGCTCGAGAGATACTGACCAAAGCGCTCCAGTTCAACCCTCACTGGATCTGTGAGCACAGTGGGCTGACTGGCCGGCAACAGCTTCAGGAGGTGGCGCAGCGCTGCCCCCGAACTCGCGACCGAGCCATAGCAGGGGACTGGACAGACACAGGTCGGCAGGTGATCGCGCAAGAAGCGCTCGACGAGCGACACAGCCTCCGGTGCCGACCATGCGATCGCGTCGCACGCCATCCAATGACAAAAATGGGCGAGGCAGCCGACGTAGCCGCGAATGGTGCGCTCGCCGTAGCGCTGGCCGCGCAGCGCTCCGATGTACGGGTCAATGAGGTGACCGAGCGGACCGGCGTCCAGCCAGTCGCGGCGAACTAGGGTCGCCAGGCACGGATCCGTGGGCATGATGTGCTCCTGTGGTGTGAGGGAACCACAGAGAACACGATCTTTTATGGCAAGTCGAAATGCGCCAGACAGCGCTACAAGCCCTGCCTATGTCAGGCGCAGACGGGATCTACAACCGAACCTTGCATAATCGAGGGCCGCGCATAATTCCTCCCCAGGGCGACCGTACGCAGCGCCCGTTCGGCGGCGTTGTTGTCGATCTCGATGCGCCCGTTGGTGCTGTAGCGCACGAGCGCGTCCCAGCGGGCGAGCGCATAGCGGATCGCCTCGGCCAGGGCCGATTTCTGCGAGAGTTGCTTGAGGGTGACGTCGAGCCAGGCGCGCAACGCAACCAAGACGGGGCCGGCGCGCGCTTGCCGCTCGGCCCGGCGCAGCTCGGGCGGTTTGCCGCGAACAGACTCTTCCACCGCGTACAGCATGCCGATCTGCTTGAGCGCCTCGGCCGCCAGGGGCGAGGCCTGCGCCTTGTGCAGGTCGTAGAACTTGCGCCGCACATGCGCCCAGCAGGCAGCTTCCTGGATGGTGCCGCCCAGATAGAGCGGTGCGAATCCGGCAAAGGCGTCGGCCTGCAGCACGCCCTTGAAGTGCGCGAGGTGGCGTTGCGGGTGCTCGCCCCGGCGATTGGGCGAGTAGGCGAACCACACGGCCGGGGGCGTCTCGTCGCCTGCAGGGCCGTCGTCACGCACGTAGGTCCACAGCCGACCGGTCCGGGTCTGGCCTTCGCCCGGCGAGAGTACCGGCACCGGTGTGTCGTCGGCGTGCAGCTTGGTGGCCGAGAGCACATGCTTGCGCAGCGCCTCGACCAGCGGACGCAGCAGCGCATTGCATTGCCCCACCCAGTCGGCCAGCGTGGAGCGCTCGAGTTCGACACCCTCCCGAGCGTAGATGGTGCTCTGGCGGTACAGCGGCAGGTGATCGCAATACTTGGCGACTAGCACATGGGCCAGCAGCCCGGCGCCGGCCAGCCCCCGGGCGATCGGTCGCGCGGGGGCGTTCGCCTGCACGATCGTGTCGCAGCGGCTGCAGGCGAACTTCGGGCGCACATGACGGATCACGCGGAAGCTCGCCGGCACGTACTCGAGCATCTCGCTGACGGTCTCGCCCAGCTTCTTGAGCGTGCCACCGCAGGTGGGGCAGTCGCACGCCGAGGGCAAGTGCTCCTCGATGTCGCGCGGTAGATGTTCAGGAAGCGGTTTGCGGGGCGGGGGCGCCTCGCGCGTATCGGCTGGCGTCGTCGGATCGGCCGGGGTCTCGGCACGCAGGGTCTCGAGCTCCTCGAGCGAGAGCTCCAACTGGCCGAGCATCTCGTTCATCTGCTCCGAGCTGCGGCCGAACTGCATGCGGCGCAGCTTGGCGATCACCAGCTTCAGGTGCTCGATCTCGGCGGCCTGTTCGCTCACCTTCGCCCGCAGGGCGATGTCTTCGTCAGGAGAGGAAACAGGGGTGTTCGACATGGCGACATGATACCGGAGCATGCCGCCAAACGCCGCCAAATGACGCTAAAAAGGTCCTATAAGCCGCTATGCAGCGCGATTCGGCGCCGTTCTGACCGGACGCTGCCAGTCGATGCCCTCGAGCAGCATCGACAGCTGGGCCGGCGTCAGCGCCACGGTCCCATGAGTCACCTGCGGCCAGACGAATTTACCGTGCTCGAGCCGCTTGGCGAACAGGCACAGCCCGTCGCCGTCCCACCACAGAACCTTGATCCGGTCTCCACGCCGGCCCCGGAACACGAAGAGCTGTCCGCTGAAGGGATCGGCTTGGAGTTGGGTCTGAACGAGCGCGGCCAGGCCGTCGAAGCCGCGCCGCATGTCGGTGATCCCGGCTGCGATCCAGATCCGCGTGCCCGCAGGCGGGACGATCATCGCAACAGCACCGCAAGAACCTGCGCGAGCACCTGGGCGTCGGGACGCCCTTCGACAGTCAGCCGTGCGCCCTTGCGCTCGATCGTCAGCCGACCGAACGCGGCCGCTGGGGTATCGAGCATCTCGGGCCCGTCCTCATCGTCGGTGTCGGCGAGGATGATCGGCACGAACGCAGCTCCCCCCAGGCGACCTTGCTGATAGGCCTTGCGCCACGCGAAGATCTGGTTGGCGTTGACGTCGTGCTGTCGCGCGAGACGCGACACGGAGGCGCCCGGTTGCAGCGACTGTTCGACGACGGTGCGCTTGAACTCGATCGAGTGGCGGCGGTACGGCCCGCGCGGGCCGCGATGGCGGCGGTGATCCAAATTTGTGTCCATGAATGCAATCGTGGGCACAAATTTGGGTGCCCCCTCCCGAGGGGCAATCGTCAGCGACCGCTACGCTGAAGGGAAGACTGCGGTGGGCGGACGCTTACCGTCGTCCTCGGCCTCGTCCATCAACTTTGCGACCTTCGGGAAGCGCTAACGCAGCTGGTCGGCGACCGTACGCCATTGGTCGCGCGCTGCGCGCTCGGTGGTCTGGGCAAAGATCGTCGCGATCAGGACGGAGACGATACGGCGTTGCCCGGCCGGCGCGTGCACGAGCGCGTTGCGCATGAAATGCACCCGGCAACGCTGCCAACTGGCCGAGATCACCTTGCGCACGGCGGCCTTGAGCCCCTCGTGGGCATCGGAGATCACCAGCTTGAGGCTGCGCAACCCGCGCCGCGTGAGGCTGCCCAGGAACTCCGTCCAGAACGGTTCGGCCTCGCGGACCTTCAGGTAAGTGGCGTCGATCCACAGATAGGGCCACTGACACGGCGGGCTGACAACACGCCGAAATTACCGACTGCTTGAAAGCTTCGCTGTGCGTGCCCCGAGTCCGGCGCGGGATAACGACATCCATGGTGTCTACCATCGAACTTGATGGACACGATCTTCGATGGGCTAAGCGGTTGGGGGAAGGTGGGTTCGCCGGGTGCTTACGTCTCGGCCTGTGGTGAGCCCGACGTCTCGGTGTCAGGATTTTTTTCTACGGTCGGCAGGAAATCGCGAGGCGGTGGCTATACGAGTGTATGAGTGACCTCGAACGCACGCTTGGAAGCGCCAAGGAGCGCGGCTCGAGGGGCTCTATTTCACTACACTACGGAGAGCAAGACATGCAAGATGTGAAACCGATGCCTTGGATTACCCGCGAGATGCGCAGCAGGGCAGAGTCGCTCGATCAAGAATACGAGCAAGAACAGATAGCTTTGAGCAGGGCGCAGAAGGCGTACGCGGCGCTTGGGGAGTCGGTGCGGCAAGGGGACGACGAGAAGGTGCGCGCTTTGGCATTCTGCAATTTGATGCGCGGGTACGCGCAAGCGTCGATCGCGCTTAAGCTGCGCCAGGCATTTAACCGCGTGCTGATTGAAAAGTTTGAGGCGATGTCTGGTGAGGGTCAGCGCGTGCCCTGGCTGGACGAGGCACTCCGGAATCATGACAGGCTGTCACCTCAGCTCATCATCTGGCTGCTGGCTACAAAGCACGATCTTGTCTTCAACCTGTCGGAGGGTGAGTGGCATCCGCGTGGGGTTGTGGTGCCGACAGTTATGTTCGACGATGATATCCCTTACTAGCGTGCTGCGCCGCTTGGCCGACGAAACACTTGGCCGACGAAACGTGCGGTGCGTGTGATTTCGCCGCACCGGGGAGGCCGTGGAACCGGCCGTCCTGCGCATGTTTGCACGCCTGCGCTCGCAGCGCATGGCGTCCCTGGCGCTGGCGTGGCCAGTAGGCGCAACGCTTTTGTGGATGAGCGCGCTCCCAGGTTCGGTGTTCGACGGGGATGCAGTGACGGTGTGGGCGCGCTTCGCGCAGATGCGAGACGGTGTGGTCGGTCTGTTCGGTAGCACGGCGCAGGCCCGGACGCTCGAGCTTCTCGGCAAAGCCGATCTGAAGCTGACCCGGCATGACGCCACGCTCCCCCGGATGGCGGTGGCGGCGCAGATCGAAGACCTCCTCAAGCGGTAGGGGCCGTACTCGCCTCAGGCGCTCGAACTAGCGGTTGCCTATCAGCTGATCAGTCCGCTGACGCATTTCCTGCTCGTCGAGGCGCGGGCCGCAGCCGACAAGCCGGCGGCGTTGGGTGTCGACATCGGCTGCGGCATGGTCGCCGCGCGGCTGTCGCTCACCGCGAACGACATCGACGAGAAGCGGCTGAAGAAGGTCTTCGATCAGATCAGCCGCGACGTGCCGGTCGGCCGCGACCAGCATGCGGACGATCGCGTCTTGGCTGCAGCGGTACGTCCGTTCGAGTCCGGCCTCAAGGCCCTGACCGAGCGCCACCCGCAACTGCTCAAGGCCTTCGGCAAGTTCTCAAAATGGGCGAACCAGATGGGCACGCTCGGGGGCGGCAACCACTTCATCGAGAACTGTGGTGAAGGCTCGCATAGGTCGGCTCATCCGGCGAGACGCGCTGCGCGAAGTGATATCTGCTAAGTGCGATTTGCCGTGGCAAACGAACCAAGTAGCCGGTGTCCGACAACCGTAATAATCAGCAAGATCAGCGCGCCTAAAGCCCAGAGAGTCCAGAGTAGAGGGCTGAGCCAGTCCATGGCTGAAGCAACCCAAGGCATGATCTGATGGGCCCCTTCGATGGTAGCGACAAGGCCACCTTGGATCGATTCGAGCCAGGCTGGGTCAACCCACAACGCTAACCAGGACGGTAACGCTGTTGCATTGAGAGCTGCCACGGGATCATTCTGAAACGCGTTGCCCGCGTTTTGCACAACCCAGTCGACGATATGGACAGAGAGTGCCGTGATCCCCGTCCACGCGGCAAGGGTTAAGAAAAATAGGCCCCAGACGATCGTTCTCATGTTGGCTCAATTCATCCAATTGACGTAGGTCGGTGAGTATTCGAAGCGCGTTGTTCAACCGTAGCTGACCCAATGGAGCTTACTGACCAAAACTCAGGCCCATCAGCGACAGCAATTCGGTGGCGGCGACGGTGCCTCCCCACCACAGCAGCACGACCGATGCGACCGCGGCCAGTGTCATAAGGTAACCGCCCAGCAGCATCAGGCCGTCACGCAGACGTAGCCCCCAGGACATCAGGATGATGGCGAGTGCAGGCAGCACGTTGTCAAAGCTGATGATGGGGACGGGAACCATCATCGACAACCCCGCGGCACAGAGCATCAAGCCATTCACAATGCGCGCCGGCTTGTCGGTCAGGAGCAGCATACGCGGTCGTCCCCACCGTGCGATGACGTGGATGACTCTGCTGATCACGCGCTCAAGCAGCATCCTGGCACGATCGTTCATCTCTCGTCGGGCAAGCCAGTCGGGTAAGGGCACCGGCCGACCGCTAAACAGTCCGAATGCGATCAGAATGCAGAAAGCCCCCACTACCGAAGCCATCCCCGGTAGCGCGACCGGAATGAGAAGGGGCATGGCCAGCAGACTCAACCAGACCATGCGTTGCCGGTTGCTTTGACCCACGGCGTCAGCCATCGTACCGTTCATCGAGGCCAGTCGCGCCTCGGCAATCCGTTCCACGGTGGCCCGTCGCTTGTCCTTCATGACCGATAGACCCTGCTTGAATGAGTTGTTCATTCAGACTGTTGATCGGCTTCGACGGTTCCCCCGAGGTTTCGGACTCGCTGCGCACCGCGGCGCTCCGCATTCCCACCGCAGTATCTTCCGGAGAACATGTTCCATGCCCGAGACCCGAAATATCACCGCCGTTCGGCTTTGACATGGATGAGAATGTCCAGCCCCAGTCGATCGGGGCCGACAGTGCGCACCGCGCTGAGATGTCGGCTCCGCGGCTCGACCCTGCGGCGCCCCTGTTGTTCGTGATCAATGCCGGAGCGGGCGCGCTCGACCTTGAGGCCAAGCGTGCCGTGATCCGGAGGACGCTCGCCGAGCATGGGCGAAAGGGTGAATTGCTGACGTGCGCCCCTGCTGATCTGGCACGGGTAGCCACCGAGGCCACCGCCGAGGCGGCGGCGTGCGGTACGGCTGTAGTGGCCGTCGGTGGCGATGGAAGCCTCAGCACGGTGGCGCAGGCTGCGCACGCAGCCGGTTGCCCAATGGGCGTCATCCCCTACGGCACCTTCAACTACTTTGCCAGGACGCATGGGATCGCCACCGAGCCCGACACTGCGGCACGCCAGTTGATGGCTGCGAGCCCGATGCCGGTTCAGGTGGGGGCTATCAACGGCCGGGTGTTCCTGGTCAACGCCAGCCTGGGCGTTTACCCCGAACTGTTGCAGGACCGCGAGGCCTGGAAAGCGCGGTTTGGCCGCAGCCGCTGGGTGGCGTTCGTGGCGGCTTGTGCGACCTTGCTGCGTGCGCAACGCCGATTGCGACTGCACATCGAAACGGCGACCTCGGTTCGTGATGTTCAGACTCTGACGCTCTTCGTCGGCAACAACCGGCTGCAGTTGCAGCAGGTCGGAGTGGATCCCGAAGACACCCTGGACGGCACGCCCGGCGACGGCAGTATGGCCGCGTTGATGCTGCGGCCCATCGGCACGATGTCGATGCTTGGACTGATGTTGCACGGCGCAATGGGCAGGCTGGGTGAGGCCGCTGGCGTGGAAACTTTCGAGTTCAGGCATATGGTCGTGAAGCCCAGGTTGGCGCCAAGGCGCAAGAAGTTCGTCGTCGCGTTTGACGGTGAAGTGACACGCATGCGGGCGCCGATCGATATTCGTGTGCTGGACAAACCGTTGTACCTGCTCCAGGCGCTTGGTACAGAGGGCAAAACAAGTCTGCCCGAGGCCGCGGAATGAGTGTCCTGCTACACATTTCCGACACCCATTTCGGTACCGAGGAGCCGCGGGTGGTCGAGGCCTTGGTCGCATTGGCCGCCCAGCAGCGACCGGATGTGGTTGTGCTGTCGGGTGACATCACGCAGCGTGCGCGGCCCGTCCAGTTTCGCGCGGCGAAGGCCTTCGTCGATCGGCTGGGGGGCGTGGTTCTGGCCGTACCGGGCAACCACGATATTGCATTGTTCGACCTATGGGCTCGCTTCACTCGCCCCTACGCACGCTACGTCAAGGTGCTCGGATCTGACCTCGAGCCCGTGTACGCTTCGCATGATTTCCTCGTCATTGGTGTCAACACGACGCGTGCATTGAGGTTCAAGAACGGCGAAGTGTCCGCGGAGCAGATCGATCGTGTGGCAACCTGGCTGGCAGGCGCCCGCGCGCAGCAGTTGCGCGTGGTGGTGGTCCACCAGCCTGCGGCCGTCATCAAGGCCGAGGACCGCGCCGACCTGTTACGTGGCCACCATGCGGCCTTGCAGACGTGGTCGGCTGCCGGGGCAGATCTGGTACTCGGTGGGCACATTCATCTGCCCTACACGTTGGCACAGCACGGTTTGGCACGGCGACTCTGGGTGGTGCAGGCGGGAACCGCGGTCTCATCACGTCTACGCCTCAACGTGCCCAATTCGGTCAACATCTTGCGCTGGGGAGAGTCGTCCTGTACGCGTGGTGAGCGGGCAATGCGCAGCTTCGATCAGGGTAAGGACTGCCTTATCGAGCAGTGGGACTATGCGCGCAGTGAAGATACTTTCGTCCGCACGGTGGTTACGTCGGTCGAGCCTGAGCGCGCTTAATTGACAGGCGGTGTAGGCGACATGGAGTCGCCTGTGCGGCCGCTGAGGAGCCTGCGTTCTAGAGGTCGATCGAAGGTTTCTCTGCGCTGTGCCGGACAGGCCGCTGAGCCCGGCCAGTGTGAGGTGTTCATCGAGGCGTGGTCTCGCACCCTGGCGGCGATGGCGCGCGTGGAGGTGACCCTGGCGCGGCAGCCAAGACGAATCCTGGCCAGGGTGCGGTTTCGCGGTTTCGCGGTTCAGTGTGCAAGGCTGTAGTAAATCGTCGGGCGACCACCTGCAGGGCCTGAATGTGAGTTCTCCCGTTTAAGTGTTCCGTTTTGAACAAACCGATCGAGGACGTGCTCGACCGTTTGCCGATCAGTCAGTCGAGACCAGCTGGCGCGCAGGATGTCACGTACGCTGAACGTGCCTTGCAACTGCCCTGATGAGAGTCGCTGGATGAGTGCTAATCCCGCTTCTTCGATGCGGGAGTCGCTAAGATAAGTCATTGACCGTGTCACCTGTCGCTTGAAGAACGCAGCCTGTCGGATGGCGCGAGCTAATGATTGGTGGCTTACGGGGGAGAGTACGGTCGGGACTCCTGGGGAGAACACCGAGATGAGGTGGTCAACCAGAGCAAGCGCTGGGACTAGGCGCTCGTATTTGGTTAGGAAAGACGCCAGCACCTGATCAGTAGCCGCTGATTCGGCGTTTTCGATCCACCATGTTTTGTAGAGCTGGTATGCATCGTCTGCGAACGTAATTGACGGGATAGCGGTGCCATCACTTTTGCATAACTGGCGGTAGTCAGCTGTTGCGAGCCGGTAAAGCAGCTCTTCGACGAATGTCTTTGCCTCCTCGTCCTCCCGCTGGTCGGAAAACTCGCGCTTTCTTGGCAAGGGAAAAACGAGCAGCTGGAAACGCTGTGCCAGTCCGTCCTCAAGAGCCGTTATGCCCAGCTGTCTGGCGAGTTGGGCGGGCTGAATGGTGCCCATCACAGCGAGGCTAAGGTTTTGGATCGCGGTAGTACCTCGCATGATACGGTCGGACGTATAAGGCGAAGTCCCGTTCCACGCTTCCAGGAAAAATTGACGTTCCGACCTGCGGCTGGGGTTCTGCCAGGTCTCAAAAACTGCAGCGAGCTCGTCTCTCACATAGAGAAGACCGCCCGGATTGTCACGCAAGATCTCGCCCAGTTTCTCGGCGGTCGCGTCATTAGCTATCAGACGAGGAGGAGGCGTGACCGACGAGGCTTTCTGAATTCGGGCCTCGACTCGTCGCAACAAATTCAGTGGCTGCGACATCGCCGGCGATTTCATGCTGCTCGGCTCGCCGACGAGCAGCGCCCAGAGGTTCGGCGTCACTAGCCACGAGTCGAATAGTTTCGGACGAATGCCACATCGGCTGCAGATCGCAGCGCCGACTACGCAGAGGGTGCTAGCGATGAGAAATTCAGGCGGTGCGGACAAGCGCTCCGAGACGTCGGCACAGTATCCCTTCAAATGGTCATGGAGAATGTCCAGCACGTTGGTGTCGTCCGGGTCCAGCGTCTGGGATGCCCTGGCCAAGTGGATAGGTTGATCGGTTGAGGCTTCAACAAGAGGGTGTTGCATGGTAGTGCTCCATAGGTGATGAGGCTCTGTATAGGCACCGTTTGAGCACTAACAAAAAATATTTTCGAACCTGAGGCCTTGCGTGCGCACGAAACCGCGAAACCGCGAAACCCCTTTTCAGGGCGGGGAGCCTTGAAATTTCGCTTGGAGAGAGCAGGGGAGGATGTCCGGAAGGAGAGCAAAGAGGTTGGCAGATTGTGCCGAGAGCTTGCTCATGCGCGAGGAATGGCAGGCAGCGTGGATGTGGCGCGCCAGAAGATGCCGGACAAGACGCCGCCGCTGCGCCAGGCGCTGCACTTGATTGCCAGGCTTGGCGGCTTCATAGGGCGAAAGGGCGATGGCGAACCTGAGGTGAAGTCACTGTGGATAAGGCTTCAGCGCGTGGCGGCCTGCGTGCAGGGCATGCGCTTCCAGCAAAAATGTGGGTAATGGAACGCAGTAAACGTGAGGTGGTTGCTATACGAGATGTACCCGATTGGGGTATTTCGAATAGGACAAATATATGTACGACACTCTCACTTTTCCGACTGTTGCGAGCGATGTTTTCCAGTGCGACTCGTTACGTGTAAGCGTTGATGCGACTTTTGCTTGCGTCGTCGTTGAGCATTCTGCTGGGCGTGACGTCTTTCGATTTGATGAGCCGACGCGCAGCTTCGTTTTCGTGTGTGCATCCATTGCTGATGATGCCCTGCAGGATGATTGGCCGGCGATGTGTGACGTAAGCGGAGTGCTCTGTGACCTCGCGCCCTGGCTCATCGATGAAATCGCGGCTGTAAAGAAGGCCTGGACGGAGTTTTTTGACGGCGGCCGTGAATTACCCGTCCTGACTCGATCGGAGAGGCAATCATTACGAAGAGGGCGTTTGCGTCTTGTCGCCGGCATAGACCCGTTAATCGGTATCAGGGCAATCGCACCGACTTCGCATAAGCAAATGCAATAACGCTTTTACTTTCATGACCTTGCGAGACTCCTGTTCACATTGTCATAAGTTGTGTAGTTTCCTACCTTTTTGGGTATCCCATGAAGGCAGGAAACGTCATGCCGCTGACGCAGGTGTTCGTCTCGATTTCCGACCCGCGCAGCGCGCGGCATGCGCGCCACGTCCTGGCCGAGTTGCTGACGGTGGCGGTGTGCGCGGTGCTCTCGGGTGTCGACGACTTCGTCGACATCGAGTTGTGGGCCGAGGCCAAGATCGACTGGTTGCGAGGCTTCATGAAGCTTGAGCATGGCATCCCGTCTCACGACACGATCGGACGCGTGTTCGGCCTGATCGCGCCCGACGAGTTCGAGTCCGCGTTCCGGCGCTGGGTGGGCATGGTGGTGCCGGCGCTGGCCGGGGATACGGTCGTGGCGATCGACGGCAAGACGAGCCGGCGCTCGGGCGGCAAGAGCAAGACTGACGCCAGTCCGTTGCACCTGGTGAGCGCGTTTGCGGCCGGCATGGGCGTCGTGCTGGGCCAGACGGCGACCGCCGAGAAGTCGAACGAGATCACCGCGATTCCCGAACTGCTTGCCAAGTTGGCGATCGAGGGCTGCGTGGTGACGATCGACGCGATGGGCACCCAGACAAAGATCGCCCGCACGATCCGCGAGCGCGGCGCGCATTACGTGCTGTGTGTGAAGGAGAACCATCCGAACCTGCACGATTCGATCCTGTTTGCCGACATCGATCCGCGAGGGCCGCTGACGCCGAGCTCGACCCATGAGACCACGATCAAGGACCACGGTCGCATCGAGATCCGCCGATGCCGCGCCTACGCCGCGATCGATCGCCTCTACAAGTCCGAGGACTGGCAGGATCTGGCAAGCTTCGCGGTGGTCGAGCGCATTCGCACCGTGGGCGATCACACCAGCACCGAGCGCGTCTTCTACATCAGCAGCCTGCCCGCCGACGCCGAGCGCATCGCTCGGGCCGTACGCAGTCACTGGGAGGTGGAGAATCGGCTTCACTGGTGTCTGGACGTGCAGTTCAACGAGGATCAGTCACGGGTGCGCAGCGGCTATGCCGCCAACAACCTGGCCATCGTTCGCCACATTGTGATGAACCTGCTGCGGCTCAACACGACGCGCAAGGCGAGCATCAAGTCCAAGCGCATGCTGGCGGCGACTATCGACGAATTTCGTGCCGAGTTGCTTGGGGTTATGACATGAAGGTGCGATTGCCCTGTAATCGGTATGTCAGGGTTCCCGGTGGTGCAGGAGCGTCCGATTAGAAGTGAGCTTCAGGCCATTTGATTAGGATTTTTGCCGACCGCCTTGCAGCGGTCGGCGTTTTTTCGAAAGTTTCACCCGATTGCAAGACATGTAGGCTCGGTCAACTTCATTGACCGTGAACTGTCAGATCTTGCACGGAGCAGGAGACGCTTCGTAGGGGTAGATCAAGCAGCCGTGTCACCAGCCGCCATTTCGATCACGCGTCGGGCGTTCACATCCAAGTTTTTCCGGTCTGGATGAGGCCGACTGACGTTTTGGATGGCACGTGACATACGAGTGCTGTGACTTTTGCAGGGGCGACTCAACACCCGGATCGGACGGCGCGCATCGACCCCTGCCATGTATTCGTCATGTCAGCTTTGACGCTGCGGACGCGACGGCACCTGGCCCCGACCCGGCAGTCGATGGAAATGGAAGCAGGCGTCAACGCTGACCAATCGCCGAAACGATCCGAGCCGCGCAGACCGTGATACCACTCCATCAGTTCGCCATAGCTTCGCCAGTTGAAACGGGCCGTGCCGGTAATACGAACCGTGTCTGCAGGGTTGTCGACGACATCTGTGACATAGTCGAACGCCTCGGACAGCCGATGGAACTGACCCGGGCCGGGTCGTAGGGCGAAGTACCCATCCAAGCTCTCCTTGTCGGCAATGAGCAGATCGCCACCGAATGCCTCATCGAGCTTGGATTGGACCGCGCGCCGCCTTTCCGACATCGCGGACTGAGGGTTGTCAATCAGCGCAGGGATGTCGCCGAGCGCTGCACGCGCCCTTGCATCGCGGCACAAGCTCAATGGCAGGAGCAGGCCAACATGAGGCACGACTCCCGGACGGTCACCCCCCGTCCGCGCGCCTACGGTGAAGAGGCCGGGTGTTTCTTCCGTGAATCGTGCGCGCAGATCCCTTGACGACGCACCGCACTGCGAGATGTAGAGGCAAGGCAACAGCCCATCAAGGCGTCCGAGCAGTTGACCGCAGTTGCGCTGAATCTCACGAGAACGCGAGGCCCCCGGTGCGTCGCTTTTGCTCCAGGCCAATTTCATGATTGATCTCCCTTCGTATGGACGATCTGACCAACGGTCACCCAGGCGTCCAGGTAATAGAGCTTGACGGCGACTTGTGAACCCACGGCCACTTGAAGCGCCTGTGCGATCTCGACTGCTTCCTCTTCGTGGCGCTCCCACCATTGATCGCAGCCTTTGTCGGGCGGCGTCACGGTGTCGTCGAAGTCCCGTTGCCAGGCAGCAATCCGACGCACGAGCGGGAAGGGCAAATCCAATAAGTCGTAACCGATCATCTTGCCTTCTTCATTCCAGAGTCCGCTGCTGCCGTAATCGTTACTCAGACGGATCTCCCTCAACTGCTGTGTGAAGGCAAGCCTTTTCGAGCGCCTTGCAGCCACCCGTGCGGGTACGCCCCTTGCCTTCAAGGACACATCAAGATTCCCCAGTTGCCCTCGATCGACATGGAGATACTTGGTGCCGACGCCAAGTTCGAGCGCCAGCCAGAGCAAGTCCTCAGTCCCCTCCGAAAACTGCTGGTCAAAGCTATGACCAAGCGTCTGCTCGTTGGCAATCACGTAAAGCTCGTCCGCCAGCGCAAGGATCTCGATGGGTTTCTCGAGTGTGTGCTCGTAAAGGTAGCGCACCGTCCAGTCGCAGCAGTTTCGGGTCGCCCGCCTGACCCAGTCGTCCGTTGCCAACTCTTTCGGTGCGACTATGACCGCACGCGAACCAATCGTTTGCTCAAGCAATGACTGAGCTACGTCGCGCGCCTCTCGTGCTGCAAACAGCACTGTCAGCGTGTCGGCGCGCGTCTAAAACTACCCAGCGGTGCGCGTTGAATTTTACCCAGGCACTTTAGCTGCTCGTCATGGAGCAGCCGATGTTCAGTGTAGTCGAGTTGCTGACCGCGAGTGTGTGCAGAGAAGCCCGCGAAGGGCGTAGCCCGAAGCGGGCTTCTCTGCGCGGGCGCCGCATCAGAACGGTTCGTCCTCGGTAAGGGTGCCGCGCTTGGATTGCTCACGGTCCTTGATCCGCGACCGCGCGCTGGCCGAGCTCTGACGGAAGCGATAGGACTCGTTGCCCGTCTCGACGATGTGGCAGTGATGGGTCAGCCGGTCGAGCAGTGCCGTCGTCATCTTCGCGTCGCCGAACACGCTCGCCCATTCGCCGAAGCTCAGGTTGGTCGTGATCATCACGCTGGTGTGCTCGTACAGCTTCGAGAGCAGGTGAAACAGCAGCGCTCCGCCGCTCTGGCTGAACGGCAGGTAGCCCAGCTCATCGAGAATCACCAGGTCCATGCGCAGCAGCGAGAAGGCGAGCTTGCCGGCTTTGCCGGCCGCCTTCTCCTGCTCGAGCAGATTGACCAGATCAACGGTCGAGTAAAATCGCACCCGCTTGCTGTGCCGGGTGATCCCGGAGACGCCCAGCGCCGTGGCCAGGTGCGATTTGCCAGTGCCGGTGCCGCCGATGAACACGACGTTGTGGGCCGGCGCAGTGAAGTCGAGCGTGGCGAGTTCCTGAATCAGCGCCCGCTCCACCTTCGACTGCTCGAAGTCAAACCCGGCCAAGTCCCGATGCACCGGGAACCGGGCCGCCTGCAGTTGATAGCGGATCGAGCGCAGGTGACGGTCGGTATGCTCGGCCTCGAGCAAGTGCTCGAGTAGCCAACCCGAACTCTGACACCCGAGCTCACTCGTGGACACCAGTTCCGCCCAGGCGTCGGCCATCCCGTACAGGCGCAGGGCTTTCAGTTCGGCAAGCACATCACGCATGGCTCACCTCCGCACGCAGCCGGTCGTAACGCTGCGGGTCTGCCACCGGTGTTTCGCTCAGGGTCAGTACCGTGTCGACGGTCGGCGTGGCAGGAGCTGACTTCAGGCGGTTGAGCACATTCTCGATGTGCTCAGGGCTGGGGCGGCCCGCTTCGAGCGCCAACTCCACCGCCACGATCACCGCCCCCAGGCCATGCTGAGGCACGGCGGCGAGCACTTTCGCCATGACCCGATCTCCGCCTTCGCGCTTGAGCAGCAGTGCGCGCAGCGTCTGCAGTGGCGCGGGCATGTCGGCGAAGGGTGCGCCGTTCCTGAGCGCACCGGGTTTGCGCTCGATCAGCGGCAGATAGTGCTGCCAGTCGTAGCGCGCTTCGTTGCGCGTGAAGCTGCGCACGTGACGGGCCACGACGGTGTCGTGCGCGACGAGCTCGATCTGCTCGGGATACACCCGGATGCCGACCATCTGCCCCACCAACTCGCACGGCGCTGAATAGCGGCAGCGCTCGAACGTGACCAGGCAGGTGCTCGACACCTTGCCGAGGGTCTCCACGTAGCCGTCGAAGGGCGTGATCATCGGCATGAGACTTGGCTGCTCCTGCTCGAGCATCTCCGCCAGGCTGAGGTCGTACTCCGGATGCTTGAGCTGCTGCCACAGGCTGCGACACTTCGCCAGCAACCACAGTTTCAGCTCGGTGAAGGAACCAAAGCGCGTCTCGGCCGCCTCCTGCCAGATCCGCCGCCGGCTATCCTGCACGTTCTTCTCGACGACGCCTTTCTCCCAACCGCTGGCGACATTGCAGAAGTCCGGTTCGAACAGGTAGTGCGAGGCCATCGCCGCAAAGCGTGTATTGACCACCCGCGCCTTGCCTTTCTTCACCCGGTCGACGGCGGTCTTCATGTTGTCGTAGATCCCGCGCCGGGCCACGCCACCGAGCGCGGCAAACGCCCGCGCGTGCGCATCGAACAGCATCTCGTGGCTCTGCGTCGGATACGCCTGCACGACAAAGGCACGGCTATAGCACAGCTTCAGGTGCGCCACGAGCACCTTGCGCCACACCCCACCGATGACCAGATGCTCCTCGCTCCAGTCGAACTGGTGCGCCTCTCCCGGCTCGAACTGCAGCGGAACAAAGGCCTTCGCGACCGATGCACCGCCTTCGGCCTTCCAGCGCCGAATGAACTCGGTGACGCGGCTGTAATCGCCGTCGAACCCCTGCGTCTGCAACTGCGCAAACAGCTTCAGCGCCGTGCGCCGGTCCCGTTGCGGTCGCCGCGCATCGGTCTCCAACATCTTGACCAGCTGCCCCGCGTACGGCGCGATCTTGGTGTCGCCGACCTTGCGTCGGTACTTCGGCTCAACACCCTCGGGCGCCTTCAACCACTTGCGGATCGTCTTGCGCGTCAGCCCCGTGCGACGCTCGATCTCCGAAAGCGCGAGCCCTTCACGGTAGTACAACCGTCTGACTTTCCCCAGCAGATTCATGGTGATCATCTCCTCTGTTCCCCGCTCCTCGACGGAAGCGGCGGAGGTTAATCACCTGGGTACTTTTCAGCGCGCAGACCCCGCGAAATCTGGGTAGTTTTCAGTGCGCGTCAACACTGGGGCCAAAGGTCACCCCGATCGGCTCGCTGGCGACGTTGCTTTGGCTGCATGTGCTGGCGCGCAAGGGAATGACAATCACATGGGGGTATTACTTCAAGGTGGGCATTGTGCTAACCGTCCCCGTACTCGCGGCGACCCTGGCAGCGCTGGCACTGCGCCTGAGTCTCACTTGATGCGCGCGGAGCGCTGTTTGCAGACATACAGTATTGGAGTGAAGAAGGGTGAGCGGCTTGGCGTATGGCTATTCTCTTGAGTGCGGTCATCGGGATACCGCTCTATATCGCCTTTTTTAGCGGAACTGGATTTACTCGGCCATAGAAAGAAAAAGAGCATCCATGCCACGCCGTTCGATCCTGTCCGCCGCCGAGCGTGACAACCTGCTGGCATTGCCGGACGCCAAGGAAGAACTGATCCGTCACTACACGTTCAGCGACACCGACCTGTCCATCATCCGGCAGAGGCGCGGTCCGGCCAACCGGCTGGGCTTCGCCGTGCAGCTCTGCTACCTGCGCTTTCCTGGTGTCATCCTTGGCGTCGATGAGCCACCGTTTTCGCCCTTGTTGAAGCTGGTCGCCGACCAGCTCAAGGTCAGCATCGAAAGCTGGGACGAGTACGGCCAGCGGGAACAGACACGGCGCGAGCACCTGGTGGAGCTTCAAACAGTGTTCGGCTTCCAGCCCTTCACCATGAGCCACTATCGGCAGGCCGTTCAGTTGCTGACCGAGCTGGCCATGCAGACCGACAAGGGCGTCGTGCTGGCCAGCGCCTTGATCGAGCACCTGCGGCGGCAGTCGGTCATTCTGCCCTCCCTCAACGCCGTTGAGCGGGCGAGCGCCGAAGCGATCACCCGCGCCAACCGGCGCATCTACGAGGCCTTGGCCGAACCACTGTCGGACGCGCATCGCCGCCGCCTCGACGATTTGCTCAAGCGTCGCGACAACGGCAAAACGACCTGGCTGGCCTGGCTGCGTCAGTCGCCCGTCAAGCCGAACTCGCGGCACATGCTGGAACACATCGAACGCCTCAAGGCATGGCAGGCGCTCGACCTGCCTTCCGGCATCGAGCGGTCGGTACACCAGAACCGCCTGCTCAAGATCGCCCGCGAGGGCGGTCAGATGACGCCCGCGGACCTGGCCAAGTTCGAGGCGCAGCGCCGCTACGCGACCCTGGTGGCGCTCGCCATCGAGGGCATGGCCACCGTCACCGACGAAATCATCGACCTGCATGACCGCATCCTGGGCAAGCTGTTCAACGCCGCCAAGAACAAGCATCAGCAGCAGTTCCAGGCGTCCGGCAAGGCGATCAACGCCAAGGTGCGGCTGTTCGGGCGCATCGGTCAGGCGCTGATCGAGGCCAAGCAAGCAGGCCGCGATCCGTTCGCCGCCATCGAGGCCGTCATGTCCTGGGATGCCTTCGCCGAGAGCGTCACCGAAGCGCAGAAGCTCGCGCAGCCCGAGGACTTCGATTTCTTGCACCGCATCGGCGAGAGCTACGCCACGCTGCGCCGCTACGCGCCGGAATTTCTCGGCGTGCTCAAGCTGCGGGCCGCGCCTGCCGCCAAGGACGTACTCGACGCCATCGAGGTGCTGCGCGGCATGAACAGCGACAACGCCCGCAAGGTGCCTGCCGACGCGCCGACCGACTTCATCAAGCCGCGCTGGCAGAAGCTGGTGATGACCGACGCCGGCATCGACCGGCGTTACTACGAGTTGTGCGCGTTGTCGGAGATGAAGAACGCGCTGCGCTCAGGCGACATCTGGGTGCAAGGCTCCCGCCAGTTCAAGGACTTCGAGGACTACCTGGTGCCGCCCGCGAAATTCGCCAGCCTCAAGCAGGCCAGCGAATTGCCGCTGGCCGTGACCACCGACTGCGACCAGTACCTGAACGACCGGCTGACGCTGCTGGAAACACAGCTTGCCACCGTCAACCGCATGGCGCTGGCCAACGAGCTGCCGGACGCCATCATCACGGAGTCGGGCCTGAAGATCACGCCGCTCGACGCGGCAGTGCCCGATACCGCGCAGGCCCTGATCGACCAGACCGCAATGGTCCTGCCGCACGTCAAGATCACCGAATTGCTGCTGGAGGTGGACGAATGGACGGGCTTCACCCGGCACTTCGCGCACCTGAAATCGGGCGACCTGGCCAAGGACAAGAACCTGCTGCTGACCACGATCCTCGCCGACGCGATCAACCTGGGCCTGACCAAGATGGCAGAGTCCTGCCCCGGCACAACCTACGCCAAGCTGGCCTGGCTGCAAGCCTGGCACATCCGCGACCAAACCTACGGGGCGGCGCTGGCCGAGCTGGTCAACGCGCAGTTCCGGCATCCCTTCGCCGAGCACTGGGGCGACGGCACCACATCATCCTCGGACGGCCAGAACTTCCGCACCGGCAGCAAGGCCGAAAGCACCGGCCACATCAACCCGAAATACGGCAGCAGCCCAGGGCGGACGTTCTACACCCACATTTCTGACCAGTACGCGCCATTCCACACCAAGGTCGTGAACGTCGGCGTGCGCGATTCAACCTACGTGCTCGACGGGCTGCTGTACCACGAATCCGACCTGCGCATCGAGGAGCACTACACCGACACAGCGGGCTTCACCGATCACGTCTTCGCCCTGATGCACCTTTTGGGCTTCCGCTTCGCCCCGCGCATCCGCGACCTGGGCGACACCAAGCTCTACATCCCGAAGGGCGATGCCGCCTATGACGCGCTGAAGCCCATGATCGGCGGCCCGCTCAACATCAAGCACGTCCGCGCCCATTGGGACGAAATTTTGCGGCTGGCCACCTCGATCAAGCAGGGCACGGTGACCGCCTCATTGATGCTGCGGAAACTCGGCAGCTACCCGCGCCAGAACGGCCTGGCCGTGGCTCTGCGTGAGCTGGGCCGCATCGAGCGCACGCTGTTCATCCTGGACTGGCTGCAAAGCGTCGAGCTGCGTCGCCGCGTGCATGCCGGGCTGAACAAAGGCGAGGCGCGCAACGCGCTGGCTCGCGCCGTGTTCTTCAACCGCCTGGGCGAAATCCGTGACCGCAGCTTCGAGCAGCAGCGCTACCGGGCCAGCGGCCTCAACCTGGTGACGGCAGCCATCGTGCTGTGGAACACGGTTTATCTGGAACGGGCCGCGAATGCCCTGCGTGGCCACGGCAAGTCCGTTGATGACTCTCTATTGCAGTATCTGTCGCCGCTGGGTTGGGAGCACATCAACCTGACTGGCGATTACCTCTGGCGCAGCAACGCCAAGATCGGCGCGGGCAAGTTCAGGCCGCTACGGCCGCTGCAACCAGCTTAACGTGCTTTATTTTCCGTTTTCTGAGACGACCCCATGGTGCTCACCGATGACAATTTCGCCACCATCGAAGCTGCTGTAGAAGAGGGCCGCGGCGTATTCGACAACCTGATCAAGTTCATCACCTGGATCTTGCCGACCAACGCCGGTCAGGGACTGGTGATCATCGCTGCGGTGATGGCGGCGCAGCCGCTGCCGGTGCTGCCGGTTCAGGCGCTGTGGATCAACATGACCACGGCCGTGCTACTTGGCCTCACCCTGGCTTTCGAGCCACGGGAGCGGGACATAATGAGTCGCCCGCCAAGGTTGTCCGCGGCACCGATCCTCAACGGCGAATTGATCAAACGCATCCTGCTGGTCGGCCTGCTGCTTCTCGTGGGTAGCTTCGGCCTGTTCGAATGGGCGTTGTATAGCGGGCGCAGCGAGCAGGAGGCGAGGACGATCGCAGTGAACGTCTTCGCGGTCGGGCAATCATTCTATCTGCTCAACTGCCGTTCGCTGCGGTACTCCATGTTCCGTCTCGGGCTGTTCAGTAATCCTTGGATCTGGGCAGGCATCGGGGCGATGATGGCTGTGCAGTTGCTGTTCACCTATACTCCGCTGATGAACAAGCTTTTCCACACGGCGCCGATCGGCTGGATCGACTGGGGGCTGATCGTTGCCGTCGGCCTCGCCATTTATCTGGTGATCGAAGGCGAGAAGGCTTGGAGAAGACGTGGCGCAAGCAGCACGGTAACGCACTGAAACCGGCGGCTCGCGCGGGCCGGCCGAGTAACGGTGCGCACCCCCTTGGAATCAAGTTATTTCACGCAGGCGTAGATGAATACAAGCAACGAGAAGGGCGTTAAGCAAGAGACCATGGGGGGCACGATCCCTTTACTGAACTGGATCATCGGGCGGGTTGCCCGCGTGCTGGCGGTAATCATGGTTCTGGTGATCATCTGGGGAGTCGCCGACGTTCTTTATGTCTTGTATCAGAGGTTGATGTCGCCGCCATTCATGCTGCTCGAGATCAAGGACATACTGGCGACCTTCGGGGCCTTCATGGCGGTTCTGATAGCGATAGAGATCTATCACAACATCATCCTTTACGCCGAGAGTGACAAAAGCCACCACCTTGCGGTGGAGATCGTGCTTGGAACTGCGCTGATGGCGATCTCACGCAAGGTGATCATTCTCGACTTCAACGACGTCGAACCCAGCTATCTCTACGGTACCGCGGCGATCACATTCGCCCTCGCAGTTGGCTACTACCTGATCGTGATCAGACCGAGAAAGCACAAAGTAGTCTGCGGAGAAGGGTGACGCATGCCAATCGATAGCCTCGAGCGCCTCTTCATTGCCATTCCTGGTCAATGGGAGAGGGTGATCGCAACCGTCCTTATGGTTTTGGTGGGCGCCACGCTGACACATCTTTGGGCTCGCTACCTGGCGCGCGGAGAGGTCATCTCCAACGAGAAGCGTCGGGTTCACCTGGTGTGGGTCCGCAACACCATCTGGTTTGTCGTATTGTTCGTGATCATTTCGGTCTGGGCGTCAACGATCGCGGGCTTTGCCTTGTCACTCGCTGCGGTCGCGGGTGCTATGCTGATCGTCAGCAAGGAACTGCTGATGTGTGTGCTCGGCTACCTCTATCTGACACTGGTCCGGCCTTTCAAGGTAGGAGACCTTATTGAATCCAGCCTGTTCAGCGGCCGAGTCGTCGATATCGACATGTTCGCGACCACCTTGGCCGAGTATGGCCATGCAGGGCAAGTCACGGGGAAGGTTGTCGAGTTTCCCAACGGCCTGCTGCTGACCACACCGGTCAAGAATGTATCGCCCACCGGCGAATACGTGCTGCACCTGATGAGGGTTCCCGTTCCGGCTGCGATGGTGTGCGACCTTGTCAGCATCGAAGACACCGCTAGAACGGCTGCAGAACTTGCGACCCGTGAATGGCAGGAGCAGGCTGAAGCGCACTTCCGTAAACTCGCGAACGAGGACTTCATCTCCTACTCGTCAGGCCGGATCAAGGTGCTCTGGGATTTTGTTGATCCTGAGCATCTCATGCTCATCATCCGTATAACCTGCCCGGTCGCAATGCGACTGAAGGTCGAACAGTCGGTGTTCAGAGCGATCTGGCTCGAAGTCAGTCGGCAACGTTCTGATTTAGGGGCAACTGGATGGGCTGCGCCGAGCTTGATGACTGATAACTAGACCACCAGCACGTCGCAGGGGGCGTAATAGGCAAGAAAGCGCGGAACGCTCCCGATCAAGGACTCGCGAATACGGCCTCCCCCGTGTCTGCCAACAACGATCACGTCCGCGCCGAGTGCGCGAGCCGCATCTGGCACGACCGTATTGGGTTTTCCGTGTGAGAGTTCGCTCTCAATGTCGATCCCGACCAGCTCCGGGTCAGCAAGGAGGGCATCGAGGTTGCGCTGGGCAACAAGGAACTCCCTTTCCGCCAGACGCTTGATTTCGGTTTCTGGGAAGCGCTTGTTCCGCAACTTGGCCTCGAATGGCGCAGCGTAGGCATGAAGCAACTTGACCCCGGCGTGCTTCGCCACGATCAAGGCCGCGCGCAACACCGCCTCTGAGCGTGGGCCCAGGTCCACCGCAGCCAATGCACGACGATAGTCTCCTTCGACCGCCCTGCGCGTGACCAGTACCGGACACGAGGCCTTGTTCAGAATGTGCGCTGCTGTACCGCCGAGCAGGAACTGTTGTAACAGACCGCTGCCGTGCGCTCCGATCACCCAAAGGTCTGGGCGAAAGATGTCAGAAGTCTCCGCCAGCACACGACGCGCGGAGCCGGTCAAGATCTCACCGCGAGCACGAGTCGCACCGCAACTTTGCGCCGCTTTGATCTGCGCAGCGAGATTTTCCTCGGCTAGGGCACGCATCCGATCCTGAAGGTCGTGTTCGCCGGCAAAGACGGCGTCAAACGCACTCTGCCGGGGGAACGCGTGGGTCACCAGCAATTCCGCATCCTCGCGTGCTGCGATGATCGCTGCTCGACGCACTGCTTCGTTACCCAGCTCAGAAAAATCGGTTGCTGCGTGGATCCGTTTTATCGCACTCATCATGATCCCCCCCCCATGAATGCTGTTGTCTGGACAACCCCGTCTCCGAACATTCGGTGCCGATGGGGCATGGTCAGAACTTGTCGAGGCGAATGACCTCTACGTCCTGCACGAATGCGACCATCGCGTAGTTGGCATAATAGTGTTTGTGCAGGAACTCGAGCACGCGTTCGGCAAGTTCGCGAGTGCAAATGACTTCGATTCGGATGTTCGCGGTCTCCCCCCAAGCAGCATCACGCACGCCGCGGTTGCCTTTGCCGCGGGCGTCAGAAATGGTGTAGCCACGAACGCCCAAGCGATCTAGCTCGCGCAGCAAGGGCTGTTCAAGCGTCGCTTCGGTGATCACGGTAAACAGAACGCGTTTTTCGGTTGCCAGAATCACAGGTTAGCTCCATCTGGTTGCGCGGCCTGCCGATCACAGGGGGAGCGGCCGGTCGCAATATGTGGTGGCACAAGCTTCAACTCATCCGGGTGTTTCGCTGCGCACCAGGACGTGAGAGGTCTGCGGTGGTCAGTGTTACTCCAATCCTTCCGTCTTCGAGGCGCTCTATCGCGAACTCAATTTTCTCGTCATCCTTCGTGAATACATGCCTTTCCGCTTCCATTGACGCCGAGAGCACCTCTTGAGTGAAACCTTGCCCGACAAAGCCGGTGCGGTAATGATCAAGTACGGACGCATGGACTGCACGGCCTTCGTAGCGCACTGTAATGCGCGCACCTTCGCGTTGCCACTCTGTGCGGACGAGACCGGGAAAGCGGATCACCGGGCCGATATCGCTCCCCGACACGTCAAGCGCTGGTGTAACGGTGGCGCCGGGGATCACCTCACGCAGGGTCTCGCCGATCCGCGGTGACACCTGCTCGACCTGAGCCGTGACCGACCGCGCAAGCTCCGGGGCGGACCCTATCAGTGGCTGTACCGTTCCCCACATCCAGCCCAAGAGCGCGATTCCCGCCCAGATCAGGATGGCGAAGACGATCAATCCCCCGCCGGCGAAGCCCATGAACAACCCGCGTCGCCTTCGGAGCAAGCCGGATGCACCGCTTTGAAGCAGTTCAAGCCAGAGCATCTTTTGCATTATCGATCCCCAATCGTCAGTCAGAATCCCCAACCACGAGCGACTCGCGGTCGCGGCGTGCCACGCCCGCGTGCTCACGTAGCTGGGCGAGCCTGCGGTCCAACAGTCGGCCAATGCGCTCTGATGCGCGGTCAATGGCGACGTAGATGTCATCCTGCACGTCCTCGACGATCAGGTCTGCTGCACCTTTCATTCGTACTTCAATCGCGCAACTCTTGTCTACGCCTCCACGCAAACCATTCACATCTGTGAGGCGTACCGATGTGCGCGATACAACATCTTGGCCGTGATTCAACGCGTACGCCAGACGCCGAGTCACATGCGCGCGCAGCGCTTCGGTCAGGGAGAAGTCTTTGGCATGGATCTGAATGTTCATGAAGCCTCCGTCAGGTAAATTGTCAGAGCAAGTGTGAGGCCTGCAAATAATCGCGACAAGCAGATAAAGATCTGGCTTATCATCGAAAAAATCTACGATCTAGAATATGGCATAAGAGTGCTTAACTACAAACATCTTCATTATTTTCAGTGCGTTGCGCGCGCTGGAAGTGTCGTTCGTGCCGCCGAGCGCTTACATTTGACTCCGCAGACACTTTCCGGGCAGCTTTCGCAGTTCGAGGCGCGTCTCGGGATTACCCTGTTTAATCGGGTTGGGCGCCGCTTAGAACTGACGAAGACGGGGCGTCTCGCCCTGTCTTATGCGGAGGAGATTTTTCAGGCTGGCAGTGAACTCGAAGATTTGCTCAAGGGTGGTGCGGAGGAGCGTTTCATCACCTTTCGGGTGGGTATTTCTGATGTGGTGCCGAAGTTCGCGGCTTACCGCTTCCTGTCTCCGGTGTTGTCGCTGCCGGAGCCAGTCCGACTCGTGTGCGAGGAGGATCGGCTCGATCGCTTGCTGGCCGAGTTGGCGATTCATCGTCTCGATATCGTGCTGGCCGACCGTCCGATGCCTCCGGGAACGGAGATTCGGGGCTTCAGTCACCCGCTCGGTGAGTCGGGGGTCGCCTTCCTCGCCGCACCCGCCCTTGCGGCGGAACTTGCCCCAGGCTTTCCGAAAAGCCTCGATGGCGCGCCTCTGTTGCTTCCGGGGCGGGACAGCGCGCTTCACGTGGCCTTGCCACGCTGGCTCGAGCGGCAAGGGCTTCGCGTTCATGTCGTCGGCGAGTTCGCTGACAGCGCCTTGATGAAGGCCTTTGGAGAGGCTGGTGCAGGGGTTTTCCCTGTGCCTGCTTCCGGCGTCGCCGATGTGATTGAGCACTATGGCCTTGATTACGTCGGCGAGACGGCCGAGATTCGCGAGCGCTTCTTTCTGATCTCCGCCGAACGGCGCCTGTCGCATCCCGCGGCGCGGGCGGTAAGCGAATACGCGCGCTCGGTGTTCCCCCCGGCCGCCCGATGATCCACTTTGGCCAGGGGTCGTGCCTTCGTCCCCAAGCCGCTCGGATTCGTGAAGGCATTTTTCGCGCAGCCCGAAGCTCGGAATGGTGCAGTGCATTGGGCGACGCCAGGATGACGACGGCGCTGCTGGATCGGCCGTGTGGCTCGGAAGGACCTCGACTGCGATCGGGCCCCGTCACTCGCACACGATAGGCCAATGACCATCTGCGGGTTATCGCGCTTACCGTCGCGAAAATTCTCCTGCGGCAGCCAACGGGCAACAGCGCGGGGTCAGCCAGATAGCGGGTCCGCTCGCGAGGGAACGGGTTCGTCGGGATAGAGATGGATCTCGATCGTCGAATGGGCGATTTCCTCGTGCACCGACAAACGGCGCCGCACGCGCTCTGGCGTGAGCGTCGGGTCGCGAGTCACCACCGACAGCGCACACGAATACGACTGCTTGCCGACCCGCCAGACGTGCAGGTCGACGAGCCGGGTATCGCCTGAAGCGCTCGCGCCCTCGACGACGTCACGGATCTCGTCGACCACCGGGTGATCCATCTCGCGGTCGAGCAGCACCTTGCTGGTGGCGATGATCAGGCCTTTGGCCCAGATGGCGACCAGCACCGCACCGACGATCCCCATGGCCGGATCCAGCCATCCCCAGCCGTACATCCAGCCGCCGAGCAGGGCGACGATGGCCAGTATCGAAGTCGCCGCATCGGCGATGACATGAAGATAGGCGGATTTCAGGTTGAGATCGTGATGATCGTCGTGATCATGTGCGTGGTCCTGACCCTGGTCGTGCGAATGACCGTGATCGTGATGGTGCGCCTTGCCGAGAATCAGTGCGCACACCACATTCACCGCCAGCCCGAGGATGGCGACCAGGATCGCCTCGCGGTACTGGATGGGTTGCGGCGAGAAGATGCGCTCTACCGACCCGACCACCATCATCACCGCGACGCCGAGCAGGAAGATGGCGCTTGCGAAGCCGCCCAGGATCTCGATCTTCCAGGTGCCGAACGCGAAGCGTGGATCGGTCGCGTAACGCCGGGCGGCAGCGTAGGCCAGCGCGGAGGCGCCGATCGCGAAGGCGTGCGAACTCATGTGCCAACCATCGGCCAGCAAGGCCATGGAGTTGAACCACCAGCCCGCACCGATCTCGATCACCATCGTCACCGCAGTGATCCACATCACGAGCCACGTACTGCGTTCGGCAGCAGCGTTGCCGTTATCGAAGACGTACTCATGAGTCCAGTTGGACAGGTTCTCCAGATGCATGGCGGTTCTCATTTGATGTAGGTGCGCAGCACGGCGATCAGTTCCTCGGCCCCCAGCATCCGCGCTGCGTCGCTGGTGATCGCGGGGTCGGCGACGTGAGTGCGGACGTGCTCCTCGAGGACTTCCGCCATCAGTCCGTTGATGGCGCCGCGTACCGCAGCAATCTGGTGCAGGATCTCGGCGCACCCCTTCTCGGCCTGGAGCGCGCGCTCGAGCGCCTCCATCTGCCCGCTCATGCGGCGGACCCGCGCGAGCAGCTTCGATTTGTCACGAACGGTATGGCTCATGGCTTTTCGCTAAATACAATAGGGGGGTAGGGAATATCGCAGATGAAAGAGACGCAACCCGTCTGGGGCATGACTGAGCTCGACGCCCGTCGTTCGGTCCGTGCTGCGACAGGCTAGAGAGCTCCTTGGTCGTGTTTGCCCTCGCGGGACGCTGCCTCGGATCGCCGAAACGTACGCCACAGCATCAGGTCATAGGCGATCTTGAGCAGCCCGCAGGCCACCAGCGGTGTCGCAAGCCATCCGGCGTCGAAAAGCGCGCCACCGATCGCCGGGCTCGCCGCAGCCGCGAGACTCCTGGGCACGGCAGTGAAGCTTGCGGCCGCAGCGCGCTCCTGCGGTGTGACGACAGCCATGACGAAGGCCGAGCGCGTCGGCACGTCCATCTGCGACAGGGCGCTGCGCACGAACAGCAGCGCGAGCGCCGTCGGCAGGCTCTCGGCGAAGGCCGCCAGAATCAGGCAGACGCTCGACGGGATGTGGGTGAAGACCATCGTGTTGATCAGGCCGATGTGGCGTGCCACCCAGGGCGCGGCCAGTTGCGAGGCCGCCGAAAGCAGCCCCGCCCAGAAGAAGAACTGGCCAGCGGCGGCGAGCGAAAGCTCGAAGCGCTCGAACAGCCAGAGCGCGAGCAAGGTATTGACGATCAAGCCGCCGGCGAAGGCGTCAACCGAGAACAGTGCCGCCAGCTTAATCACGACGCCGCGCGACGGCCCCAGGGCTGCGGGCGGTCCAGCCTGGTCTTGTCCGGATGAATCCGGCAATGCGCGATACAGGAAGAAGATCGCCACGCCGGCGAGCCCGTAGGCGACGAACATGAGGCGCAGCGCGTCGAGCTGGGATACGCCGGCCGTCGTCAGGACCTCGGGGAAAGCCGTCGCCAGCGACCCCAGCGCCGCACAGCATGCGCCAACGAAGGTGTAGCGTGCGAAGAGGAAGGTGCGCGCCTCGCCCTGCGCCGACGCCGCCAGCCGGGCGTGCTCCAGCGGCAGGAACACGCTGACGTCGCCGGAGCTGGGGTTCATCGTGCCGACGAAGGCAACGATCAGCAGCGGCCAGAATGCACCAATGCCATCCATGCCACCGAGGCCGGCCAGAAGGAGACCGGTCGCCGTCATCAGTCCGGCAGCAGCCAGCAACAAGCGGCGCTGGGTGAAGCGATGGCCCCAGTGCCCGACCGCCAGGGTCGCGAGCGCGGATCCGAGCAAGGTGGCCGAACTGATCAGCCCGACTTCCCACTTGCCGAGCCCGAGCGCGAGCAGATAGACCGGCAGCAGGATGGCGACGAAGCCGTCGGTGAACGCCCGCAGCCCCCGCCCCAGCAGTAACAGGCGCGCCTCGGGCGCGGCGCTGGCGGGGAGCAGCATCACTGTCCGTCCTCCAGCCTTGGGAAGTCGCTGAAGCCGTCAGCGCAGATAGGTGAAGACAAGGCCGATGGCGGCGCAGACGGCAATCACCTTCATGATGTCCTGCTTGTACTTCCACAGCGCGATGAAGGCCGCCAAGGAGATCAGCGCGTAGAACCACTCGAAGCCACCGGCGAACGGCGCGGCTTCGGTCGCCCTCGGCAAGATGACGTGCCAGCCGAAGAACAGGGCCAGGTTGAGCACCACGCCCACCACGGCGGCGGTGATGCCGGTGAGCGGCGCAGTGAACTTCAGGTCGCCGTGGGTGGATTCCACCAGCGGCGCCCCGGCCAGGATGAACACGAAACTGGGCAGGAAGGTGAAGAAGGTGGCGACCGTGGCGCCCGCCATGCCGGCGAGCGCCAGCGCATCCGGCCCGAAGATTTCCTTGGTCCAGGCGCCGACGAAGCCGACGAAGGACACCACCATGATCAGCGGTCCCGGCGTGGTCTCGCCGAGCGCCAGGCCGTCGATCATCTGCGTGCCGGTCAGCCAGCCGTAGGTCTCCACGCCGCCCTGATAGACGTAGGGCAGCACGGCATAGGCGCCGCCGAAGGTCAGCAGCGCCGCCTTGGTGAAGAACTCGCCCATGTCGCGCAGTACGGGATCCTCCAGCATCGCCATGGCCCCGACCCAGAGTGCCAGGGCCGCGATCAGCAGCGTGACGAGGTAGGACCAGCGGAACCGGGTGTGGGCCATCGGCGGGGTGTCGTCGTCGATGAGCGCCGGGCCGTAGTCCTTGTCGCTGGCCCCGTGCCCGCCGCCCACCCGGAACTTGTCCGGCATCACCCGGCCGCCGATGTAGCCCAGGATGCCGGCCACGAGCACGATGTAGGGGAAGGGGACGCCGAAGACAAAGATGGCGACGAAGGACGCTGCCGCCAGCGCCCAAAGCACATTGTTCTTCAATGCCCGCGAGCCGATGCGCCAGGCGGCGAAGACGACGATGGCCACCACCGCCGGCTTGATGCCGTTGAACACCCCCTGCACGAAGGTCAGGTTGCCGAAGGCCAGATAGACGTAGGTGAGCGCCGCGAGGATGAAGAGCGAGGGCAGCACGAACAGGACGCCGGCGACGATGCCGCCCCAGGTGCGATGCAGCAGCCAGCCGATGTAGATGGCGAGCTGCTGCGCCTCGGGACCGGGCAGCAGCATGCAGTAATTGAGCGCATGCAGGAAACGGTGCTCGGAAATCCAGCGCCGTTTTTCCACCAGCTCCTGGTGCATGATCGCGATCTGCCCGGCGGGGCCGCCGAAGCTGATGAAGCCGAGCGTGAGCCAGTAGAGGAAGGCCTCGCGGAAAGAGGGGTGGGCAGGTCGCGCCTGGGTTGGGGGCGAGGTGTTCACGTGGTCTTGTCCTTGTAGTTCTGCAGCAGCCAGTCGAAGATCTCGCACGCACGGCCGAGCAGCACGTCGTCGTCGGGCTCGGATGCCCGCAAGCCGGCGAGCAGCGCTTCGATGCCTGGCGCCTCCGGCACCGGCAGCCCACCGGCGTCCAGGCAATGCACCAGCTCGCCCAGCCGCAGCAGCGCGGGCTCCGCCTCCAGCCCGAAGCTGGCCAGCAAGGTCTCGAATGTGACCCGGGCGCCCACGTGGCTGAACGTCGCGCCGTCGAAATCGAAGCCGAGCCAGTCGGCCTGGCAGTCGCGGGGACTCGCCAGCCAGACGATGCGGGCCTTCGGGTCGATGAAGCGGCGGATGAGCCAGGCCGTGGCCAGCCGGTCCACCCACGGACGTGCGCGCGTGGCCCAGATGCGGCCCTGATAGTCGGCGCGTGCGCGTCTTGGAATGTCGGCCTGGCGGGCAGTCGGTTCGTCGGGAGCCATGCGGCGGATGAGCGCATCGCGCAGATCGTCGAGCAGGCTCAGGGTCTGTCGCTGCGCCTCACCGGGGAAGAAGTCGATGCGTATCACCTGCTCGAAGCGGCGCACGAGCGCTTGGAGCTTGCGCGCGGCGACGGCGCCGTCGAGCGATGCCTGGATCCGCCCGAGGTCCTTGATATCCCCGGCGATGTTGGCGTACTCCTCGCCCCGGTCGAAGAGGGCGCGCAGCGCGTCTTCTCGTGCCTCGTCGCACCCCGACAGACGGTAAATCTCGCCGCTCCCCCCGGCCGCCACCGCTTGCCCGGCCACCTCGTCCAGCACCGCAGCGCTGTCGGCCGAGTCCGGTAGCAGATACACCCCGTCGCGCAGCGTCGCGCAGCCCAAGGCCTTGACCGAACGCCAGACCCGCATACGGTCGGTCGCGGCCTTGGTGGGCAGGCTGACGAAAAGGGCGAGATAGCTCAAAGGCAGACTTCCTGGGCTGAGCGGGGATGCCGTAGCGTCTGAACTGTAACCTGACGTTTGAACTACTACAAAGCGCTGTGTGCGATCCATCCCCGGCGTCCGAACGGGGTTGCGCTCACCCGCTGCTGCACGCTTTCACTGGCGCGCTGCTCTACATGTTCCCTACCGCGCGCGCACGCCCATGGCGTGGCCGAGGGCGACAAGGACTACATCCAGGAGATCTCGTGCACTCACCTGCAGCCCTTCACCGACCTTGGCGCCAAGCACATGGTCACCGGCTACGACCATCTGCTGTTCCTGGCAGGTGTGATCTTCATTCTCTACCAGCTCAAGGGCATCGCGCTCTACGTCAGCCTGTTCGCGGTCGGGCACTCGGTCACCATGGTTTATAGCGTCTGCGCCGGGTTGAACGTCAATGCCTACCCATGACGAACACCACCAGCACGAACTCGACTTCGCCTGGAACAGTAAAGAGCCACATGAACATCGGCACCGCCACGAGGCACTGGCCTACAGGCACCCGCACTTTCCGGACATCCACCACCGGCATTTACATTGATTGAACGAAGCACCAACTTCGCCTCCCGAATACCTCATGCGAGGCGGCGGCTTCACTCGGTTACTTGCCATTCGAACCACGAAGCGCCCAACGGCTGGTGTGGGTCGGGTGGCGACCGACAACTCTTCGAACTCACCGCCGGAAAGCCGACGTTGAAGGTTCGCTTCCCGAAAGCTGCCACTGGCTGGTGAGTCGTTTCGACCCACACCTGCCGTTGACTTCTCCGGGTTTCGGTCGGCGGGTAACGGGACTGAGCAGCCGTCCCCTAAGCACCCAACGATAGCGCCTTGGCGGGAGTGGTCGTTCGGGCCGACGAGATGAATCGCGAGCTATCAGCCACGTTCTGCAGCCTTGTCTAGCACCTCCAGGCGCACATACGCGCAGATGGCGCAATGGCGAGATCCTGCCCCCTACCCGAGTCGATTCTTACCAGCGTCGGATGAAGGGAAATTCCTCGGAGGGCGCGAATTACGCCCTCCGAACTGCGCACCGCTGAGGACGCTCAACCGCCCCCAAGTGCGCGATACAGTTCACTATCGCCTGATGCTTCGCACGCGTCGTCTGACTGAGGCCGAGTTCGCTGCCGAAGATCTGACGCTCGGCGTCGATGACCTCGAAGTAGCTGAAACTGTCTCTCGAGTGCCCAAGCGCTGGCGGCGGTGACAGGCCGGTCGTGGCCGTTATGAACAGCTATCCATAACGGTCATGTTAAGACCAACGCTCGTCGTTCCGGCAGCTGACCGCACAAAGGTGGCGCCGCCATGCATTCGCGCGATCGCAGCTACGATCGCCAAGCCGAGCC
>NZ_AMXA01000028.1 GCF_000310145.2 Thauera sp. 28 | reverse complement strand
ATTGTTCGGCACCGGCGCGGCCGTGCCAGAAGCCGTTGCAGGGCGCCTCGATCATCAGTGCGCGGCTTGCCGCGAGGGCTTCGGCGGGCGAACGCTGGGCATCGATGGTGGTGCGGAACAGTTCGACGATGGCGCGCGTGTTGGCGCCCTGTGGGCTGATGCGCAGGACTTCGGCGTTGCCACGTACCGCGGCGAGGTCGCCGAGCAGGTTATGCACCCGTGCCGACTGCGTCTGCACGCCGTTCAGGGTCAGGAAGGGTTCGCCTTCGCGGGTGCGCAGCGTGATGCCGTCCATGATCGACAGACAGCGGAACTCGCAGGTGTCCTTCTGCAGGTTGAAGTGGCGGGCGGTGAAGCAGCGCGCCGAATGCGCGAGCGGCAGGCGGCCGTAGGCGAAGACCTCGGTTTCGATCGGGGCTGCGAGCGCTTCGCGCACCTCGGCAAGCGCGGCACCCGACATCTCCGGGGCGACGGCCCAGCGCGTGGCGCCCGAGTCGATCATCAGCTGCAGCGTGTTCGGGTTGAAGATGTTCAGTGTGGGGCCAGCGACCCAGTCGGTGATGCCGGCCTCGGCGAGCAGTCGCACCGCGCCCATGTCGTTGGCCTCGACGCGGAAGCCGGTCTCGCCCTCGCTGTGCTGGCGCACGATGCGGCGCAGTACCTTGAGGTCGGATTCGGATTCGATCAGGCCCTGGGTACTGATGACCACTTCCTTGCCGGCCGCGGCGAGCACCTTGCCGACCTCGAGCCAGTCGTCGAGGCGCAGTTCGTGGCGGCGCGAGCACACCGTCTCGCCCAGGTAGACGCTGTCGATCGGTGCTTCGACCATGTCGGCGTAGAAGTCGAGCACGCTCTGGTGCGGCCAGTAATAGAGCAGGGGGCCGAGGGCGAGTTTCATCGGGCGGGTCTCAGTTCGTTCGGGTGATGCGGTGCGAGGCGGCTTGCGCGACGCTCACTTCCACGGGCGGTAGTAGGCGCCCAGCGTATGGCTCTGGCCTTCGGAGACCTTGTTGAGCTCGGCCATCCACGCCGGCAGCACTGCGAAGCCTTCGGCGCCGCCGGCCTTGAGCTTGTCGAGCGCGGCGCGCCACACCTTGGTGACCTGGGCGACATAGGCTGGGCTGCGCTGGCGGCCTTCGATCTTGATCGCACGGATGCCGATGCGGGCGAGCTCGGGCAGCAGTTCGAGCGTGTTGAGGCTGGTCGGCTCCTCGAGCGCGTAGTAGGTCTCGTCGTTGACCTCGAAGCGGCCCTTGCACAGGGTCGGGTAGCCGGCGCGCTCACCGTCGGCGAAACGGTCGATGAGGATGCCGTTGAGGCGCGTCTCCATGCCGCGCGGCGTGTCTTCCCAGCGTACGTGCTTGCCCGGCGAGCAGGCGCCATTGCAGTTGGGCGACTCGCCGGTGGCGTACGCCGACAGCGCACAGCGGCCCTCGACCATCACGCACAGGCCGCCGAAGCCGAAGACCTCGATCTCGACCGGTGTGTTGGCGACCACGCTCTCGACCTGGGCCATGGACAGCACGCGCGGCAGCACCGCGCGCTGGATACCGAAGCGCTCATGGTAGTAGTTGATCGCCTCGTAGCTGGTGGCCGAGCCCTGCACCGACAGGTGCAGGCGCAACTGCGGATGCGTTCTGGCGGCGTAGGCCATAAGACCGGGGTCGGCGAGGATCAGGGCATCGAGACCGAACTCGGCAGCGCGGTCGATGGCCTGCGTCCAGCTCGGCCAGTTGCCGGTCTGCGGATAGGTGTTGAGTGCGAGCAGCACCTTCTTGCCACGGGCGTGGGCGTAGGCGATGCCTTCGCGCATCTGCGGCGGGTCGAAGTTGAGGCCGGTGAAGTTGCGCGCGTTGGTGGCGTCCTTGAAGCCGAGATAGACGCAGTCTGCGCCGTGGTCGACGGCGGTTTTCAGGGCGGGGAGGCTGCCGGCTGGGCAGACGAGCTCGATCGTATTGGGTGCGGACATTGGCGGCCGGGCGGGCAGGGAAGAACCCGGGCACCATAGTGCGTGGTCGCTGAGGTGGCTTTGACGAGTGTCAAACGCCCGTTGTGCAGCATCGTGCGGTGCGCAAAAAAACCTTATGATTCGGGCCAATGACATTCGGCCGCGATGGCGTCTGCACAAAGTGGTGCAGGCGCGCATCGGTGTGCTCAACGCAATGGAGCGTGCGTGGATCTTGCAACACTGATCGGGCTGCTGGGCTCGCTGGGCATTGTCGTCTCGGCCATCGTGCTCGGTGCGTCGGCAATGATCTTCCTCAATGGACCATCCTTGCTCATCGTTGTCGGCGGCAGCCTGTTCGTCGTACTCAGCAAGTTCACGCTGCAGCAGTTCCTCGGCGCGTTCAAGGTGGCGGCGAAGGCGTTCAAGTTCCGCCTGCCCGACACCGAGGAGGTCATCAAGGAGGTGATGGAGGTTGCGCAGGTGGCGCGCAAGGAGGGCATGCTGGCGCTCGAGAGCCGGCCCTCTTCCATCCCTTTCTTCCAGCAGGGCATCCAGCTCATGATCGACGGCCAGGCACCCGAGACGGTGCGCGAGATCCTGCAGAAGGAGCGCCTTCTCACGCTCGAGCGCCATCGCTGGGGGGCAAAGGTGTTCAGCGCCATGGGTGACGTCGGCCCGGCGATGGGCATGATCGGGACCCTCATCGGCCTGGTGCAGATGCTGTCGAACATGGAAGACCCGAAGTCGATCGGCCCGGCGATGGCGGTGGCGCTGCTGACCACGCTGTATGGCGCGATGATGGCAACGATGATCTTCCTGCCCATGGCGGACAAGCTCAACCTGCGCATGACCGAGGAGGCACGCCTCAACGCGATGCTCATCGATGCGATCTCGGCGATCCAGAACGGCACCAATCCGCGCGTGATCGAGACCCTGCTCACGAGCTACCTGCCGCCCGCCAAGCGCAAGTCCGAAGGCGGCTGAGGGCGCGCACATGGACATGCCCGAGGAGGAGAAGGCCGGCATCCCCGCCTGGGT
This sequence comes from Thauera sp. 28, assembly GCF_000310145.2. Taxonomy (GTDB): domain Bacteria; phylum Pseudomonadota; class Gammaproteobacteria; order Burkholderiales; family Rhodocyclaceae; genus Thauera; species Thauera mechernichensis. The sequence continues at coordinate 45,099 of NZ_AMXA01000028.1, read as the reverse complement.
GATGACATTTGCCGACCTGATGTCGCTGCTCATGTGCTTTTTCGTGCTCCTGCTCTCGTTTGCCGAGATGGATGCGATGAAGTTCAAGCAGATCGCCGGCGAGCTCACCAAGGCCTTCGGTGTGCAGCGCGATGTGCCGGCGATCGAGTCGCCGATGGGGACGACGCCGATCTTCGACAAGTTCTCGCCGGGGCCGCCCAAGCCCACCCCGATAGATACCGTGCGGCAGGAGACCTCCAAGGAGGATCCCAAGCTCAAGACCTACACCTCCAACGCGAGCAACGAGGCGATGGTGCGCGAGGTGTCCGAGCGCCAGGTCAGCAAGAGTGCCGACGAATTGCGCAAGACGCTCGAGAAGGAGCTCGGCCAGGGCACGCTCCAGCTCGACGAGGAGAAGAAGCGCATCGTCATCCGTATCGAGGAGCGCGGCGCCTTTCCGTCCGGCTCGGCTGACCTCGCGCCGGCATTTGCCGACGTGGCGCGCAGGATCGGCGAGTCGCTGGCCGATATCCCGGGGGAGATCGCGATCGAGGGTCATACCGACGACATCCCGATCAGCACTGCGCGTTTCCGCTCCAACTGGGATCTGTCGGCAGCGCGCGCCTCATCAGTGGCGAACGCGCTGCTCGCGACTGGCACCGTCGCGCCGGGACGGCTGCGTGTGCATGGCTTTGCCGAGACGCGTCCGCGGGTCGAGAACACGTCGGCAGCCCTACGCGCGCAGAATCGGCGGGTCGAGATCGTGATCGACATGTCCGGGCCGATCGAGGTGCTGGAGAACCGGGCGCGCCAGCTGATCGGTGGCGGCCATTCCGAGTTGCTGCCCTTCATGGGCTGGCAGGCGGAATAGCCCTATGGCCCTCCGAGGCCGGGCTCAGCGCCGCAGGGCCTGAGTCAGACGGGTGAACTCGGCGCCAAAGTGGCGAATCATGTGCTTGAATTCCGCATGGCGGTTGGCGTCGAGCACGGGGTCGGCGTCGCCGCCGTCGGCCCAGATCACGCCAACCGGACGATCACCGAGGTGGATGGCGCCAAGCAGGAAGCCCGCCGGCCGCACATGCGCGCGCAGGACCTCGGGGAGTTGGCGGCGACCGGCCGCGAGCCGTGTGCGGTCGATGCAGGTAGATCCCGCCGCGTGGCGGAACAGGCGTGCGAGCAGGTTGTCGTCACCCGCAGGCACCCAGAGGGCTTTCGCATTGTCCTCGGGGGCAAAACCGTAGGCGAAGTAGCAGCTCAGGCGGTCTGCGGCAGAGGCTTTCAGGAACAGCAGGCAGCGCGCAAGGCCAAGGCCTTGCTCAAGCGTGTGCGCCGTGTCCGCAAAGAACGCGCGCAGGTCGCGATAGCGGCCGTGCTGGCAGTTCTGCATGAAGGCCTCGATGATCTCGGTGACAGGCGCACCGCCGATGCCGCCATGGGCCTTGGGCTGCGTCGCCTTGGGTGCTGCGCTTGAAGGCTCGTCGGCCTGTGTCTCGCCTTCTAGCCTCGTTGTCACCAGTCGGGTGCGGTCGTCGCCGGCGTGTTGTGAGCGAGCATGCCATCCGTCAGTGTGCGCGTCGCTGTCAGCCGATCGCGCGGCCGCTCGGCTTGCGGGCATCTGCGCGCCGGGGCTGCGCGGTGGCGGTGGCGGCCAGAAAAAGCGCTCGCATGCGACCGGGCGATGGTCGATGAACGCAGCGGCATGGCTGATGCGTACTGCGACGCGCCGCGTGCTTGCGACGATTTCGTCGAGCGGCAGGTTCGTCATCGCCGACGCAGCGTGCAGCAGTGTCGTGGTGTGGCCACCATACCAGTTGTCATGTGTCGCCCAGGCGATGAGGTGGGCAAGGACGGCATCCGCGCCGCGCTGGTGCAGATAGCGGGCGAGTGCGATCGGCAGCTCGGGGGCCATGCCCCCTTGCCAGGCGTAGCGGCCCGCGTGTGCAAGCATGGTGCCCGCCCTGTCCATGATCGTCGTCAGCGCCGGGCTCGCCGGCAGGCCAAGATCCTGCAGGTGGGCAGCGTTCAGTTCGACGGGGGAGCAGCCTAGCAGTGCCTCCTCCACCCGCGCACGCCGCTCGCCGGCCGCGGCGCGCGCCTCGATCTCCTGGTGCAGTTCGGGGGCGGCGAGGGGGAGCTTCCAGCGCGCCACGCCGAGCAACAGCGTCAGCCATTCGAGATACTCGGCATGCTCGCCGCCGTGGTGGTGCGCCCAGTCGGCCTGCAGGACACGGCCGAACTGGCTCGTTGCCATCGCCCGTACCGCCTCGTGCCGGGCAGCGGCGCTTGCATCCAGGCCCTGGTCAGTACACCGTCTGGCCAGGGCCTGGACCTTGTCGACGCCAAGCATGTTGAGCGCATGCTGAAGGCCTTGCACCTCGCCGTCGATGCGCGGTTCGCGGGCGGCGAGCAAGATGACCTCGAGCGCAAGCGGGATGTCGCCGTGCAGCATGGTGCGCAGCGTGTCCATGCCGATCCCGGGGTCGAGCAGGGTCTCGAGCGCCTGTGCTGTCGACAGCACAGGCATGCGCACGGCGGCCAGTTCGCGCCGCCAGTAGTCCAGCCCCTTGGCCGTGCCATTCATGACTGCCGCCCCCTTGGCCTGGCCTCAGGACGCGCTGGCCGTGGGGTCAACGCGCGGTGTGGTAGGTGCCTGCGGCGGCGCGATGACCACCGACCTGCGGCCTGTGGTGCGTCTTGGGGCCGATCAGGCCGCCGACCAGCATGCCGAGCGCGCTTGCCGCCAGGCCGTAGAGCTGGGGCTCGACGTCGCCCTCGGTGACGAAGATCTCCAGCAGTAGCCAGGTCGACAGGCCGAGGATGATGGCCAGCGCTGCCCCCAGGTTGTTGGCGCGCTTCCAGAACAGGCCGGCGGCCAGGGGCACGAAAGCGCCGGCCAGCGTTACGCGATAGGCGCTCTCGACCATGTGGTGGATGGTGGCCTCTGTGGTGGTGGCGTACCAGGTCACGAGGACGGTGAACACCACCACGGTGACCCGCGTGCTGAGCAGGAAGGCGCGGTCGCTCATGCCCGGGATGAAGCCGCGCAGCACGTTCTCGGAGAAGGTCACCGAGGGCGCGAGCAGGGTGCCCGAGGCGGTGCTCATGATCACCGACAGCAGGGCGCCAAAGAAGATCACCTGGGCGAAGAAGGGCATGTGCTGGAGGATCAGCGTGGGCAGGATGAGCTGCGAGTCCTGCTCCATCAGGCGCTCGACCATGCCGGGGTCGATGATGTTGGCGGTATAGGCGAGGAACAGCGGCACCGCAGCAAAGAAGAAGTAGCTCACACCCCCCAGTGTGGTACCCCATACGGCGACGCGCTCGTTCTTCGACGAGTTGACACGCTGGAAGACGTCCTGCTGCGGGATCGAGCCCAGCGCCATGGTGGCGAAGGCAGCGAACCAGGCGATCATGTCGATGAGGTCGAGGGAAGGCAGCCACTCGAACTTGCCCTCGGCCGCGGCCTTGGCGATGACGAGTTCGAAGCCGCCAGCCTTGTCGCCGGCAAGCCAGGTGACCCACACCAGGCCGATCACGATCACGATCATCTGCACGAAGGTGGTCAGTGCCACCGACCACATGCCGCCGAACAAGGTATAGACCAGCACGACGGCGGCGCCGATCAGCATGCCCTCGTTCATGCTCACGACGTCGTTCGACAATACATTGAACACCAGTCCGAGCGCGGTGATCTGCGCCGCTACCCAGCCAAGGTAGGACAGCACGATGCAGATCGACAGCACGAGCTCGGTCGTGCGGTTGTAGCGCATGCGGAAGAAGTCGCCCAGCGTGAGCAGGTTCATGCGGTAGAGCGGGCGGGCGAAGATGAGGCCGAACAGGACCAGGCAGGCTGCCGCGCCCAGTGGGTCGGAGATCAGCCCACGGAAGCCTTCGTCCAGGAAGGTGGCCGAGATGCCGAGCACGGTCTCGGCGCCGAACCAGGTTGCGAACACCATCGCCAGCACGATGTACATCGGCAGGTTGCGACCCGCAGTGATGTAGTCGCGCGCATTGTGTACCCGGGTGGCGGCATACAGTCCGATGCCGATGGAAATGACCAGATAGGCGACGACAAGCCAGAGCAGCATCAGGGAGCCCTTCGTTGAGGCGCACGCACGCGCACGGTTGGAAAAACAGGCGCGAGTTTAGCAACAGGAGGCGTTGCGATGGGGGGCGAATGTGGTCGATCCGTGCGCGAACACGCCTGCTTCATTGCAGATCTGCAACGCTGTCGGCGAGCCGTGTCCGTTTCGCCGCGAACGCACGCAGCGTGGTCACGATGGTGGTGATCGCCTGCTCCAGCGTCTCCTCGTCGATGATCAGCGGTGGCGCCAGGCGCAGCACGTTGCCGTTGGTGTCGCGAGTGGCGATGGCGTGTGCGAGCAGGCGCTCGGCAATGGCGCCGGCGTCGGCGAAGTTCGGCTCGAAGGCGACCCCGACCAGCAGGCCCCGGCCACGGATCGCGCGCACGCCGGGCAGGTCCGCGTCGCGCAGGGACTGGATCAGGTGTGTGCCGAGCCGCTCGGCGCGCTCCCAGGGCCGGAGCTGTTCGAGCAGCGCCAGCACTTCGGTGCCTACGGCAGCTGCCAATGGGTTGCCGCCGAAGGTCGAGCCATGGTCGCCGGGGCCGAACACGTCCATGAGCGCGCGATCGGCAAGGAAGGCCGATACCGGCAGCAGTCCGCCGCCCAGGGCCTTGCCCAGGATGAGTCCGTCGGCACGCACGCCCTCGTGGTCGCAGGCGAGCAGGCGCCCGGTACGGCCGAGGCCGGTTTGCACCTCGTCGGCGATCAGCAACACCTTGTGCCGGCGGCAGATCTCGGCGCATCGGGACAGGTAGCCAGCCGGCGGCACCACGATGCCGCCCTCGCCCTGGATCGGCTCGACCAGAAAGGCAGCAGTGTCGGGGGTGATTGCCGCTTCGAGGGCGTCGGCGTCGCCGAAGGGGATGCGTTCGAGCCCCGGCGGGAAGGGGCCGAAGCCGGCGCGATAGTGCGCATTGGAGGAGAGTCCGACGATGGCGATGGAGCGGCCATGGAAGTTGCCATCGCAGGCGATGATGCGGGCCTTTCCGGGGGCGATGCCCTTGACCTGGTAGCCCCATTTGCGTGCCGCCTTCAAGGCCGTCTCCACGGCTTCCAGGCCGGTATTGACGGGCAGGGCACGCTCATAGCCGAAGGTCGCGCACAGGCGCTCGAGGAAGACCGGCAGACGGTCGCTGGAGAAGGCGCGCGAGGTCAGCGCCAGGCGCTGGGCCTGCTCGGTGAGGGCCTGGACCAGGCGCGGGTGGCTGTGGCCGAAGCTCACTGCCGAGTAGGCGCTCATCATGTCAAGGTAACGCCGGCCGTCGGTGTCCCACAGCCAGACGCCCTCGCCGCGCTGGAACACGGCGGGGAGCGGGGCGTAATTGGCGGCGCCGTAGCGGCGTTCCTTCTCGCGCAGCCAGGCGGTCGATGGGCCGAGCGCAGCAGCGGCAAGCTCGCGTACCCAGCGCATGCCGCTGCCGTCGGCATCCAGTTCGGGACGGTATTCGACGATCTCCAGCGCGATGAAGTCGGCGCAGGCGCGCAGACTGAACAGGCAGTCGGTGAGCGCACGGGGTGCCAGGCCGCCGGGCTCGGGGCAGCTCACCGCCGGGAAATGGCCCGGATCGAGGGCGTCGAGGTCGAGGCTGACGCCGAAGCCCGCCTGCTCGTCTGCGCGCACGATGCTCAGTGCATCGCAGAACACGGCCGCCAGACCGCGCTGCGCAATCTCCTCCATGTCGAAGATGCGCACGCCCAGACGCCTGAGCAGGTCGCGCTCCTCGGCCTCCCAGGCGCGTGCGCCGAGCACGCAGGTGCGCGCGGGATCCAGCGTCGGCCCGGGGATGTCGCACAGTTGCGGGTGGCCGACCCCCAGCAGCGCAGCCAGAGGCATGCCGTGGATGTTGCCGGAGTGGGTGCTGGTGTCGGTGTGGCTGTCGAGGTGGGCGTCGATCCACAGCAGCCCGGGGGAGCGTCCGCAGCGTCGGCCTACGCCTCGCCAGGTGCCTGCGGCGATTGCATGGTCACCACCGAGCACGAGCGGGAAGCTGCCGGGTGGCACTGCTGCCACATGGTCGGCGAGGCGACGGGCAAAGCGGCCATTGTCGTCGAGGCGCCGGGCCATGTCGGCGACTTCCGTGCTCTCGGCAGTGCTTGCCGGATCGGCTCCTGTCTGAGCTGCCGCCTGTGCAGGTACGCCGGCAGCGAGGGGGCGCAGGGTCTCGAGCCAGTCGACGCCGAGTCCGATTGCGTGCAGATGGGCGCAAAGGCCACCGCTTTGCAGACTGTCGGGGCTGGCCGCCGTACCTGGGGCAGGGGCGCCGAGCGCGCTCGCGGCGCCGATCACCCGGATCATCGAGTGAGGTACGTGCGGCGCCATGCCATCCATGCGTGTCGTCGTCATTACGGCACCTCCATGCATCCTGGTCGCGCCCGCACGCGGCGGGCCGAATCATGTGTGCATGAGTTGGATGCGGGGGCGCCCGATTCGTTCAGCCTCCGCTCGGCTCAGCCCAGCAGGCGATGCAGCTCGAGGCCGAGCAGGGTGGCTGCGACCGCGCCGACCAGCAGCAGCAGGCGGGTGAGCCGGCGCTGGCCGGCTGCCAGGTCGTCCAGGCGCTGCTGTTGCGCGCTCTGCTGGCGGCCGGATTCGGTCAGCGCATGGTGCACCAGGCGAGGCAGCTGCGGCAGCGTGCCGGCCCAGGCCGGTGCTTCTTCCTTGACGCCGCGCACCAGCGCACGCATGCCCATGCGCTCATCCATCCAGCGCTCCAGGAAGGGCTTGGCGGTCTTCCACAGGTCGAGCTCGGGGTCGAGCTGGCGGCCGAGGCCTTCGATGTTGAGCAGGGTCTTCTGCAGCAGCACGAGCTGGGGCTGCACTTCCATCTCGAAACGGCGTGCGGTCTGGAACAGGCGCAGCAGGGTCTTGCCGAAGGAGATGTCCTTGAGCGGCTTGTCGAAGATCGGCTCGCACACGGTGCGGATCGCGGCCTCGAACTCGTCCACGCGCGTCTTCGCCGGCACCCAGCCGGCTTCGATGTGGGCAAGCGCCACGCGCCGGTAGTCGCGCTTGAAGAAGGCGAGGAAGTTGGTGGCGAGGTAGTTCTTGTCCACCTCGTTGAGCGTGCCCATGATGCCGAAGTCGAGCGCGATGTAGCGCCCGTCGCGGTGCACGAAGATGTTGCCCGGGTGCATGTCGGCATGGAAGAAGCCGTCGCGGAACACCTGGGTGAAGAAGATCTCCACGCCGGCGCGCGACAGCGCCGACAGGTCGGTGCCCTGGGCGAGCAGCGCGGGCGTCTGCGAGATCGGCACGCCGCGCATGCGCTCCATCACCATGACCTTGCTGCCGCACCAGTCCCAATGCACTTCGGGCACGATGAGCAGCGAGGACTCCGTGAAGTTGCGCCGCAGTTGCGAGCAGTTGGCGGCTTCGCGCATCAGGTCGAGTTCGTCGTGCAGGTACTTGCTGAACTCGGCGACGACCTCGCGCGGCTTCAGGCGACGGCCCTCGGGCCAGATCTTCTCGAGCAGCACGGCAGCGACCTCGAGCAGCGCAAGATCGTGCTCGATCACGCGCTCGATGCCGGGGCGCAACACCTTGACGGCGACCTCGGTGCCGTCGGGCAGGAGGGCGAAGTGCACTTGCGCCACCGAGGCAGAGGCGACCGGGGTTCGCTCGAAGTCGTCGAAGACCTCGTCGATCGGTTTGCCGTAGAAGCCCTCCAGTACCGCCAGCGCCTGCTCGGTGGGGAAAGGGGGGACGCGGTCCTGCAGCAGCGCCAGCTCGTCGGCGAGGTCGGGGGGCAGCAGGTCGCGCCGGGTGGACAGCATCTGGCCGAACTTGACGAAGATCGGTCCCAGCGACTCGAGCGCCTGGCGAAGGCGTGCGCCGCGCGGCTGGGAAAACGTCCGCCAGAAGAAGATCGTATGCCATATGCGTTCAAGGCGTCCGCTGCTGTCGGCGTCGAGGACCATGCGGTCGAGGCCGAAGCGCAGGCTCACGGAGACGATCTTGGCGAGGCGGAAGAGGCGCACGTTGGGAAGCCGGGCAGACGCAAACCCGGGACTTTAGCCGGAAAGCGACGGCGGGGGAACGCCGCCTGTGCGTGACGCCTGCCACGGCGCGCAATCTGCGCTCACATCCTCGACCGGGCCCGAGGCTGCCTTCCGCTATAATCGCGCGTTTCGAATCCATCCCGAGTGCCATGAGCGCCGACCCCAAAGTCCTGTTGACCGACCTGCTCAAGACCGCGCTGAAGAGCGTGGCGCCCGACCTGGTCGATACGCCCATCCTGCTGGAGCGCCCGAAGCAGGCGAGCCACGGTGATTTCGCCACCAACCTCGCGCTGCAACTGGCCAAGCCGCTCAAACGCAATCCGCGCGAGCTCGCTGGTCTGCTGCTCGCCGAGCTTCCGGCCTCGAAGCTGGTCGAGAAGGCGGAGGTTGCCGGAGCCGGTTTCATCAACTTCACCCTGGCCGCAAGCGCCAAGACAGCGGTCGTGCGCGAGGTGCTTGGCAAGGGCGCGGGGTTTGGCCGTGGCGACGTCAAGGGCGTCAAGGTGCAGGTCGAATTCGTCTCCGCCAACCCGACCGGCCCGCTTCATGTCGGCCACGGCCGCGGTGCGGCCTACGGCGCCTCGTTGTCGGACGTGCTGGCGTTTGCCGGCTATGACGTCACCCGCGAGTATTACGTCAACGACGCCGGACGCCAGATGGACATCCTGGCGCTGTCGACCTGGCTGCGCTACCTGGCTTTCTTCGGTATCGAGATTCCGTTCCCGCCGAATGCCTACCAGGGCGACTACGTGATCGACATGGGCCGTGAGATGCGCGACGCGCATCAGGATCGCTTCGCCAGGGTCAGCGCCGAGCAGATCCTCGCCGGCACCCCCGGCCTGCCGCCGGCCGATCGCAAGGACGACGAGGCCAAGCAGCAGCGCGAGGAGCACCTCGACGCGCTGATCGCCAACGCCAAGCGCTTGCTGGGCGAGGATTACCCCTGGGTGCATGGCTTCGCGCTCAACGAGCAGCTCGGCGATGGCCGCGAGGACCTGCAGGAATTCGGCGTGCGTTTCGACAAGTGGTTCTCCGAGCAGAGCCTGTTCGACACCGGCCTGGTCGAGCGCGCGGTCGCTCAGCTCGAGAAGCAGGGTCACATCTACCTGCAGGACGGCGCGAAGTGGTTCCGCTCCACCGCTTTCGGTGACGAGAAGGACCGCGTCGTGCAGCGCGAGAACGGTCTGTACACCTACTTCGCTTCTGACATCGCCTACCACCTCAACAAGTACGAGCGCGGCTTCGATCGCGTCATCGACATCTGGGGTGCCGACCACCACGGCTACATCCCGCGCGTGAAGGGCGCCATCGCCGCGCTCGGCCTGCCGCCCGAGAAGCTCGAGGTGGCGCTGGTGCAGTTCGCAGTGCTGTACCGCAACGGCCAAAAGACCTCGATGTCCACCCGCTCGGGTGAGTTCGTCACCCTGCGCGAGCTGCGCCGCGAAGTCGGCAACGACGCCTGCCGCTTCTTCTACGTGCTGCGCAAGTCCGATCAGCACCTGGATTTCGACCTCGATCTTGCCAAGAGCCAGAGCAACGAGAATCCGGTGTACTACGTGCAGTACGCCCATGCCCGGGTGTGCTCGGTGCTCAACCAGTGGGGTGGCGAGGCGGTCGAGCTGGCCGCGGCCGATCTCGGTCTGCTGCAGAACGAGCGTGAGCTTGCCCTGTGCGCCCGTCTGGCGAGCTTCCCCGAGCTGGTGCAGAACGCGGCTGCGGATTACGCACCGCACCAGATCGCCTTCTACCTCAAGGATCTCGCTGCCGACTTCCACAGCTGGTACAACGCCGAGCGCATGCTGGTCGAGGACGAGGCGCTCAAGCTCGCCCGCCTGGCGCTTGCCGCCGCGGTGCGCCAGGTGCTCGTCACCGGCCTGAAGATGCTGGGCGTGTCCGCGCCCGAGTCGATGTGATGCGGGGAGCGCAATCGTGAGTCGAGACCGCAAGCCGGCGCGTGCCGCCCGCGCGCCGGCCAGGAGCGCCGGCGGGACGCTGATCGGCATTTTCATCGGCTTGGTCTTCGGTGCGCTGATCGCAGCCGGTGCCGCCTGGTACTTCACCCGTGCCAACCCTTTCCAGCCCGCGCCGGTCGCGCCGCGCGTGCAGGCGCCCGACAACGGCCCCGCCGCCTTGCCGGGCAAGCCGGGCGATCGCCCGGTGGTCAAGCAGGATTTCGAGTTCTACCGCATCCTCCCGCAGGGTGAGAACGTGCCGGCCCAGGCCCCGACCCCGACCACCCCGCCGACCCTCCAGGCGCCGGTCGAGGATGCAGTCGCGCGACCGGTCGAGCGTCTGTACCTGCAGGTCGGAGCATTCGAGAATCCGAGCGAGGCCGACAATCTGAAGGCCCGCCTGGCCCTGTCCGGCATCCAGGCCAGCGCCCAGCGCGCCCAGCTCGAAGATGGGCGGGTGGTGCATCGGGTCCGGATCGGCCCCTTCGCGCGCCCGGAAGACATGAACCCGATGCGCGCGCGTCTGGCCGAGGCCGGCTTCAATGCCTCGGTAAGCCGCGGCAACCCTTGATCTCCAGATGTGGCGGCCGGGAACGCCCGGCACACCGCAGCGTCTGATTGACCTGACAGCCAACGGAGCACAGCATGAATCGTCGTGATGCACTCAAACTCAGCGCCCTCGCCCTTGCCTTGCCGACCGCATCCGTGAGCTGGGCGCAGAGCCCGTTCACCGTGTTGAATCCGCCGCAGAAGGGGGATGATCCGAGCAAGATCGAGGTCGTCGAGTTCTTCCACTACGGCTGCCCGCACTGCCGTGATTTCGATCCGCTGATCAGCGACTGGAAAAAGAAGCTCCCCGAGGACGTTTCCTTCCGCGCAGTGCCGGCGATCTGGAACAACGCGCAGCTCACCGGGCTTGCGCGGCTTTACTACGCGGCCGAGGTGTCAGGTCAGCTCGACGCCATTCACGGTGCGGTGTTCGTGGCCGTTCAGGAGGAAAAGCGCCCGCTGTTTACCGAGGAGCAGGTGCGTGAGTGGGTGAGTGGCAAGGTGGCCGACCCGGCCAAGTTCATGGATGCCTACAAGTCCTTCGGGGTGAATTCGCTGGTGCAGCGCGCGGACCAGCTCGCTCGGGCGATGAAGGTCCAGGGTGTTCCCACCGTGGTCATCGATGGCACATATGTGACGTCTGCCTCGCTCAGTGGCAGCCACGTCAATACGCTCAAGGTGACGGACCAGCTCATCGCCCGTGTGCGCGAGGAGCGCAAGGGTAAATGAGCGTCGTCCAGTCGGGCGTGCCCAGTCCCGCTCAGCCGTCGGCGGGTGAGTCCGGTGAGGACAGCGGCGAGCGCAGGCGCATCCAGCGCTTCCTTGCGCTGCGCCGTGGCGAGCCCTGCTTCTGGGTCGATATCGACGGCCTGGGCCGCCGGGCCTTGCGCGACATCTCGGTTGAGGGCTTCTCGGTCGGTGCCGAAGCCGGCTTGGCCGAGGGGGCCTTGTTCGGCTTCGTGCTGCATCGAGAGGGGGTGCCTGATCTGATCAGGGGGCGCGCCCAGGTCGTCAATTGCATCGCCGCGACGGCGCAGGCGGGTTGCCGCTTCGTTGCGCTCGAGGGCGAGGATCGTGAGCGCCTGCACGACTGGCTGATCGCCCTGGTCATCATGAACGCAAGCGTGCGCATCACCGAGAAGGATGCGGCGGCAATCGTCGATGGCCCTTCGCTGATCTGAGCGCCCGCGCTTACTGCACATGAAAAGGCCGCCCGCTCCAACCGGAGGGGCGGCCTTTCTGCGTAGCGGGCTCAGGCCTCGGCTTCGGTTTCCCGGCGCCGCTGTCTGGGTTTCTGCATTGCATAGACCAGGCCCAGGAGCACGAAGGCCGGGACGAACATCCACTCCTTGGCGGGGCGCTCACCCGAGGGCAGCTCGATCGTCGTGATGGTGAAGCCCTGCTCGAGGCCCAGCTTCTCCGCCTGGCTGCCGAAGCGCACCGCGGCGATCTGGACATCGTCGCCAAGGGACATCACGGTCAGGCCCATCGCGTTGAGCCGTTCGCGTGCCGGGCCGCGCTCGCCCAGCGGCAGCAGCACACCCTTGGAGATGTCGCGGCCTTCCAGGCTCATGCCTTCGATCCATATCCGCAGCTTGCCGTTGCGCGGTGCCTCCTCCACCAGCCGGCTGAGCTCGGTTGGCGCGACCTCGTCGTAGGGCGGATAGAGCATGTCCATCCAGAACCCGGGCCGGAACAGGGTGAAGGTGACCAGCAACAGCAGGATGGTCTCGTGGATGCGGTTCCTGGCGATGAAGAAGCCCTGGGTCGCCGCGGCGAACATCATGCTTGCCACCGTGGCGGTGACGATCGTCAGCACGAGCTGGAAGCTGCTGTCGATGCCGATCAGCAGCAATTGCGTGTTGAAGATGAACATGAAGGGCAGTACTGCGGTGCGCAGGCTGTAGCCGAATGCGGTGAGGCCGGTGCGTATCGGGTCGCTCTTGGCGATGCCGGCCGCGGCATAAGAGGCCAGGCCCACAGGCGGCGTCACGTCGGCCATCAGACCGAAGTAGAACACGAACAGGTGCACCGCGATCAGCGGCACCAGCAGCCCGCTCTGCGCCCCCAGCTCGACGATCACCGGCGCCATCAGCGACGACACCACGATGTAGTTCGCCGTGGTCGGTAGCCCCATGCCGAGGATCAGGCAGATGACTGCGACCAGCACCAGCATGATCATCAGGTTGCCGCCCGAGAGTACCTCGACCAGCTCCGTCATCGCCAGGCCGATCCCGGTCAGGGTCACTGTGCCGACGATCACGCCTGCGGTGGCGGTGGCGATGCCGATGCCGATCATGTTGCGCGCGCCGGTGACAAGACCCGACAGCAGGTCGTGGAAGCCCTGGCGGGTTGCGGCGCCGAGCGCACCGGTGCCGCGGAACAACGCGAACAGCGGGCGCTGGGTGACGAGAATGAACATCAGGAACAGCGTCGCCCAGAATGCCGACAGCGCGGGCGAGAGCTGCTCGACCATCAGGTTCCAGATCAGCGCTGCTACCGGCAGCAGGAAGTGCAGGCCGGACTTGAGCGTGGGGCCGATCTCGGGCAGGTACTCCATGGTCTCGCCCGGCTTCTCGAGGTGCAGTTCGGGGTACTTCGCGCCATGGCGGACAATGAAGATGTAGGCAATGAGCATCAGCACGCCGACCACGATGAAGGCGCCGTCGCCAAAGAGGTCCTTGATCCAGCCAAAGCCCCAGTAGATTACCGCGGACAGGATCACCAGCCCGGAGAAGGTCATCAGCGTCGTGATCACCGCCTTCTGCCAGGGCAGCGGCTCGCGTCGCGGCAGGCCCTTCAGGTCCATCTTCAGGGCCTCGAGGTGCACGATGTAGAACAGCGCGATGTACGAGATCAGCGCGGGCAGGATGGCGTGCTTCATCACCTGCACGTAGGTGATGCCGACGTACTCGACCATGAGGAAGGCCGCGGCGCCCATCACCGGGGGCATGATCTGGCCGTTGACCGAGGAGGCGACCTCGACCGACGCCGCCTTGTCGGCACGGTAGCCCACACTCTTCATGAGCGGGATCGTGAAGGTGCCGGTGGTGACCACGTTGGCGATCGACGAGCCGGAGATCAGGCCGGTGCTGGCCGATGCGACCACGGCGGCCTTGGCCGGACCGCCGCGCATGTGGCCGAGAAGCGCGATCGCCGACTTGATGAAGTAGGCGCCCGCGCCTGCGGTCTCGAGCAGCGCACCGAACAGCACGAACAGGAAGATGAAGCTGGTCGACACGCCGAGTGCCACGCCGAACACGCCCTCGGTGGTCAGCCACATGTGGCTCATGCCCTTGGCCAGCGAGGCGCCGCGGTGGGCGATCACGTCCGGCATGTACGGGCCGAAGAAGATGTAGCACAGGAACACGACGGCGAGGATCACCATCGGCAGGCCAAGTGCGCGGCGCGCGGCCTCGAGCAGCAGGGTGAGGCCGACCACGGCGGTGGCAATGTCCATGTCGGTGGGCAGGCCGGGGCGGGTCGACAGCTCGCGGTAGAACAGGAACAGGTAGGCCGCACAGTAGGCCCCTGCGCCGGCGAGGATCCAGTCCTGGATCGGCACGCGGTCGCGTGGCGAGCGCTTGAGCGCGGGGTAGGCAGCAAAGGCCAGGAACACGGCGAAGGCGAGATGGATTGCACGTGCCTCGGTGTCGTTGAACACGAACACGCCTAGCGAGAAGGGCAGCGGCGAGGCAATCCAGAGCTGGAACAGCGACCATGCCAGCGCCACCACGAGCAGCACGTTGGCGGTCAGGCCGGTGGGCTTGCGTCCGCCGGTATCGGCTTCGGCAACGATTTTCTGCAGTTCTTCGTCGGACAGCTCGAAGTTGTCCTTGTTGTCATTTTTGCGGGTCATGAGCAGCGCCCCTCGAAGTCGGATCGGAGACGACAACGGCGGGGGGCTGGGCGCCCGCCGCCGTTGTCTGAAGAGCATCCGGCACCGCCCGAAGGGTGCCGGCCGGCGGACTTACATCCAGCCCTTCTCCTTGTAGTACTTCACCGCACCCTCGTGCAGCGGGGCCGACAGGCCGTCCTTGATCATGTGCGCGGGATCGAGGTTGGCGAAGGCAGGGTGCAGCTTCTTGAAATCCTCGAAGTTCTCGAACACGGCCTTGACCATCGTGTAGACGGTGTCAGCCGGTACCTTGGCCGAGGTCACGAAGCTCGCCACCACGCCGAAGGTTTCAGCCGGATCGGGGTTGTTGGCGTACATCCCGCCCGGAATCGAGACCTTGGCGAAATAGGGGTGCTCAGCCACAAGCTTGTCCACGCCGGCTCCGGTGATCGACACCAGCTTGGCGCCGCAGGTCGTGGTCACGTCCTGGATGTTCGCCGCCGGGTGGCCGACAACGAAGGCAAAGCCGTCGATCTTGTTGTCGCACAGCGCCGAGCCATGCTCATCCGGGCGCAGCTCGGACACCAGCGAGAAGTCCGAGGTCGACATGCCGATCGCGGGCAGCAGCATGTCCATCGTGGCGCGTTGACCCGACCCCGGGTTGCCGACGTTGAAACGCTTGCCCTTGAAGTCTTCCATCTTCGCGACACCGGCTTCCTTGCGGGCGAGGATGGTGAGCGGCTCAGGATGCAGCGAGAACACCGCGCGCAGGTCGGACACGGCGCCACCTTCGGCGAACTGTGCCTTGCCGTTGATGGCGTTGAACTGCACGTCGGACTGGGCGACGCCGAAGTCGAGCTCGCCAGCCTTGATGGTGTTTACGTTGTATACCGAGCCGCCGGTGCTCTCCACCGAGCAGCGCAGGCCGTGCTGGGCGCGGTCCTTGTTGATCAGACGGCAGATTGCGCCGCCTGCGGCGTAATAGACGCCTGTGACCCCACCGGTGCCGATGGTGACGAACTTCTGCTGCGCCTGGGCCGGTGCGGCACCGAGGGTGCCGACGAGGGCAAAGGCAGCGGCAATGGCGGTCAGTTTCTTCATGGATTCCTCCTGGGTCGTGTCAACGAGGGTGAGAGCGTGGTCGCCCGTACGTGCAGGGGGTGTCCGTCACGAGGGCGTGCGCGGCAGGACACCAGATCATGGCGTGACAGGCTGTCGATCGGCCAACGCAAGAGCCGACAGCTTTTCACAACCTGCGTTTCGGCGCTAGTCGGGTTTCCCGCAGGGCGCAGTGGAGCGCGCTTTGAGGCGTACTACAATGCGCTGCCGGATGTGGAGGACATACGTTGATTGCACAGCAGCCAGGAGTGACGAGGAGGGAGGCTTGGGACGACGATGGCGGGCAGCGCCATGAACGGGCGGACGGTGGTGCGCGCATCGTGTCGCTGGTGCCCTCGCTCACCGAGCTGCTGTTTGCGCTCGGCCTTGGCGGGCAAGTGGTCGGTCGCACGGGGTTCTGTGTGCACCCGCGCGAAGCGCTGCGTGCGGTGCCGAAAGTAGGGGGCACCAAGGACGTCCGGCTGGAGCGAATTCGCGAGCTCGAGCCCACCCATGTGCTGGTCAACATCGACGAGAACAGGCGTGAGACGGTGGACGAGCTTGCCGCCTTCGTGCCCCACATCGTCGTCACGCATCCCTGCTCCCCGCAGGACAACTTGCGCCTCTTCGATCTGCTGGGCGGGGTGTTCTCGGCCGCGCAGCGTGCAGCGCTGCTTGCCGCCGAGTTGCGCGCAGCCCTCGACGAGGCTGCTGCGCTGCGTGCGGAGCTCGATGATGAGCGCGTTCTTTATCTGATCTGGCGCGAGCCGTGGATGACGGTGGCGCGTGACACCTATATCGCGGCGACGCTCGCCGAGGTCGGTTGGGAGACCCTGCCGGCGCGCCATGGCGGTGCGCAGGGCGCAGCGCGCTACCCCGCCTTCGAGTGGGGTGAGCCCTGGCTCGCGCAGGTGGAGCGCGTGCTGCTGTCGAGCGAGCCCTACAGGTTTCGCGACCTGCATGTGACCGAAGTTGCCGGTCTGTCCGCCCTCCCGGCGCAGCTCGTCGACGGCGAGATGGTTTCCTGGTACGGCAGTCGGGCCGCGGAGGGGCTGCGCTACCTGTGTGCCCTTCGCCGCAGCCTCAGGGAGCAAGCTGGCGGCTGAACGCCTCGGGCGTGACGATGGCGAGAAGGCCGGAGATACCGCGCCTGCGCGCCATCTTCAGCAGTGCGCGGTCGCGTGTGAGCAGGTGGGTCGCGCCGGCGCCCACGGCCAGTTCGAGGAACTTCTGGTCATCGGGATCCTTGCAGGCCGGCAGTGTCGGGGCAGGCGGCATCGCGATCTCGCGAATCCGTCCGCGGTAGGCCGACAGCAGTGCTTCGCGGGCCTCGAGGCCCTGGCCGAACTGGGCGTAGCCGAGCACGGCACGCAACTCGCCGAGCGTGTCTGCACACGCCAGCAGAGGCGGCCGGCTGCGTTCGATCCAGTCGCGCAGCGCGGCGAGCGCTGGGTCGCGGAACATCCACAGTGCGAGCACGGTATTGGTGTCGAGTACCAGGCGGACGTCTGGATGCGTCATCGGGTCGATCGTCAACGAAAAAGGGGAGGGTTCCCCCTCCCCGGAGTGGCTAGGCAAGGCTCAGGCGGCAGCCTTGGCGTCCACGCGGATCTTCACGAAGCTGCCAGGAGCGTCCTCGATCGGCTTGATCTTGCCCTTGGCCGGATCGCGCGCCTCGACCTGTTCGCCGTCATGCGACGTGACCCAGGCTTGCCAGTCGGTCCACCAGGAGCCCGGGTGCTGCTGCGTGCCTTCGAACCAGGCGTCCGCGGTTTCGGCCAGCTTGGCAGCCGGGTTGACCCAGTAGCCGTACTTGTTGGCGGCAGGCGGGTTGACGATGCCGGCAATGTGGCCGGAACCGCCGAGCACGAAGCGCACCGGGCCACCGAAGCGGCGCGCACCCATGTAGGTGCTCTTCCACGGTGCGATGTGGTCTTCGATCGTGGAGATGAAGTAGCACGGCACCTTGATCTTGCCGAGGTCGATCGGCACGCCGTCGATCTCGATGCCGCCCGGCTCGATGAGGCGGTTCTCCATGTACATCCTGCGCAGGTAGAAGCTGTGCATGGTCGCCGGCATGCGCGTGGAGTCGGAGTTCCAGTACAGCAGATCGAACGGGAAGGGGTCCTTGCCCATCAGGTAGTTATTGACCACGAAGGACCAGATGAGGTCGTTGGCGCGCAGCATATTGAAGGTGCCGGCCATCTCCGAACCTTCCAGATAGCCGCGCTCGAACATCTTCTTCTCGAGGCTGGTGACCTGGCCTTCGTCGATGAACACGCCGAGCTCGCCCGGATCGGTGAAATCGGTCATCGTGGTGAAGAAGGTCGCCGAGGCGATGCGCTTCTGGCGCTTGCCGGCAAGGTAGGCCAGGGTGGTGGCGAGCAGGGTGCCGCCCAGGCAGTAGCCGGCGGCGTTGACTTCCTTCTCGCCGGTCTGCTTCTCGATGGCTTCGAGTGCGGCCACGACGCCTTCCTGCACATAGGCGTCGAAGCTCTTCTCGGCCAGGCGCTCGTCCGGGTTGACCCAGGAGATCACGAATACGGTGTGGCCCTGGTCCACCGCCCACTTGATGTAGGAGTTCTTCTCGCGCAGGTCGAGAATGTAGAACTTGTTGATCCAGGGCGGAACGATCAGCAGCGGCTTCTTGAGCACCTTGTCGGTGCTCGGCGTGT
This sequence comes from Thauera sp. 28, assembly GCF_000310145.2. Lineage (GTDB taxonomy): Bacteria > Pseudomonadota > Gammaproteobacteria > Burkholderiales > Rhodocyclaceae > Thauera > Thauera mechernichensis. The sequence continues at coordinate 26,924 of NZ_AMXA01000028.1, read as the reverse complement.
ACTGCAGCAGCTGCATCATCTCGGTCTGGAACACGACCTTGCCCGGCGTGGTGGCGACGTTCTTGCCCAGCTCGAAAGCCGTGGTGTCGGTCATCTTCACGCGCAGGTTGCCGCCGCCGTCCTCGACGTCGCGCAGCAGGTTGTTGAGGCCCTTGAGCAGGTTCTGGCCGTGGCTCTTGACCGTCTCGCGGAAGACCTCGGGGTTGGTCATCGCGAAGTTCGACGGCGACAGCGCGTCGATGTACTGGCGGGTGTAGAAGTTGACCTTCTTCTGGGTCTGCTCGTCGAGGCCGTCGACGCCGCTGACCGTGTCGTGGATGTGGCGCGCGGCGATCAGGTAGGACTGCTTGATGAAGTCGAACAGGAAGTGCTGCTCCCACTCCTCGTCCTTGAAACGCTTGTCGGACTTCTCGGGTGCGGCGACCGGCGCGGCATTGAGGCCGGCGAAGCGCATCATCGAGTGCTGCCACAGCGAGAAGTAGTCCCACACCAGGTTCATCTGCGCCTGGGCGAGCTTGTAGGGGTTCGACAGCAGCTTGGCCATCATGTCCATGAAGGCCTGGGCGATGCCGAGCTCGTCGGCTGGCGCAGAGACGCCTTTCTTGAGCTGGCGTTGCACATGGTCGCTGATCAGGTGCGAGGCGCGGCGCGCCACCTCGGCGTAGGTCTTGGCGACTTCTTGCGGATCGGGCAGTTCTGCCTTCTGGGGGTCGTTGCTGGGTGCAGCCATGTTGTTTGGGCTCCTGTGGTCGCGCGGGGCGGGCTAACGGCAAGTGGTGAAGCGGACCAGGCCGCTCGCATCGACCTCTCTCGAGAGTGCTCCCTGCCTCTCGAGATGGTTGAGGTGGGCAATGGCCTCCCCCATGGCGAACATGACCTGATGGGTATCGAGTTCGCGGGGAAACAGCGTCCCGAGCAGGTCGCCCGCGCTGCTGGGCGTGCTGCAAGCATTGAGCAGCGCGCCACAGCGCTCGCGGTGATGCTCGATGAGCTGGTCCACGCGGACCCTGATGCCCTTGAAAGGTTTGCCGTGCGATGGTAGCACGAGCGTGTATTCGGGCAATGTGCATAGTGCCCGTAGCGAGTCGATGAACCAGCCCAGCGGGTCGTCGTCGGGCGTGGCCGCGTAGACGCTGATGTTGGTCGAGATGCGCGGCAGCAGCATGTCGCCTGAGATCAGGATCCCGAGCTCCGCACAGTGCAGGCTCGCATGTTCCGGGGCATGACCGTGGCCGACGATGACACGCCAGTTGTGGCCGCCGATCTGCAGCTCGCTGCCGGCGAACAACCGGCTGAACGTGCCGGGCAGTTCGGGCACGCCGCGCCGGTAGGCGTTGCCACGTGCGCCAAGGGCTTCGAGCCGTGCTGCGTCGAGGCCATGGCGGCGGAACTGAGCGACCATGTCCGGTACACAGTAGCCCGGCAGCTGATGCCAGATGGCGTGGGCGGCGAGGAATTCCCCCTGTGTCATGTGGATCGTGGCACCATCGCGCGCCGCCAGCCAGGTCGCGAGGCCGAGGTGGTCGGGGTGGTGGTGGGTGACGATCACCCTGCGCACCGGGCGCGGGTCGGCAGCGAAGATCGCCGTCCATGCGGCACGCGTGTCGTCCTGTCCGTAGCCGCAGTCGATGACGGTGAGCGCGTCGCCGTCATCGAGCAGCCACAGGTTGATATGATCGAGGGCGAAGGGCAGCTTCATGCGTACCCAGCGCACGCCGGGTGCAATTTCGAGCGTGTGGCCGGCGTCGGGAAGTTGGTCGATCGGGTAGCTAAGCATGGTTCGCGTTCTTGCGCTCAGGTTGTGGTCGGGGGCGTGGCCGGTGGGTGCCGATTGAAGAATGGCCCGGAATCTGTTTAACTTTTGCGATTGTGTTGTTATTTTCAGACAAAACAAGGGTTTGATGTCGGTCTGCGCAGCTGTTGCCTGCGCCGCGGGCATAACTGAACATGGGTAACGAAGAAACCTATTCCATCACCGAACTTGCGCGCGAGTTCGACATCACCCCGCGTGCCATCCGATTCTACGAGGACCAGGGTTTGTTGACCCCGGCTCGCGCAGGCCGGGCGCGTGTCTATACAAAGGCCGATCGCACCCGTCTCAAGCTCACCTTGCGCGGCAAGCGGCTCGGCCTCTCGCTTGCCGAGATCCGCGAACTGCTCGACATGTACGGCGGCGTGCGCAACTCGAGCACGCAGCTGCAGCGCTTTCTGGGCGTACTTACTGTGCGCCGCGCTGCACTCGAGCAGCAGCGCAAGGACATCGAGGCTGTGCTGGACGAAATCGACATGCTTGAGCAGCAGTGCCAGGCATTGCTCGGCGACAACGCGGAGGGCGCCGCCGCTGCACGCGCCGAACTCGCGCGTCGCATCCAGCGGGCAAGCGTGAGCTGAAAGCGCTCGCCCGCTTTTTTTGCGCTGCAGTTTACGTTAACGTAAACGTCAAGCTCGGGAAAGAGCCCCCAATCGACTGAAGAGGTGACGCATGAGACCGGAGATGCCCCAGTTCCAGCCCAAGGACCCGGGCTACGCTGCGCGTGTGCGTGCCAGCTTTGGCCTGCAGCAGGCAATGCAGCTGATCGGTGCAGAACTGGCGATCGTCGAGCCCGGCTACACCGAGATCCATCTGCCGTTCAAGGCCGAGATCTCGCAGCAGCACGGCTATATCCATGGCGGGGTGGTCGGCATGATCGCCGATTCGGCCGCGGGCTATGCCGCCAACACACTGACCCCCGCTGATACCAGCGTGCTCACCGTTGAGTACAAGCTCAACCTCGTTGCCCCTGCAGACGGCCAGCGCCTGGTAGCACGCGGTGAGGTGATCAAGCCGGGCCGCACGCTGATCATCACGCGTGCCGAGGTGTTCGCCATCCGTGACGAGCAATGGACCTTGTGCGCGATCATGCAGCAGACCATCATGGCCATGCAGGGCAAGAGCGAGCGATCCGGCTGAGGGCAGCCGGGCGTAGCGCCGCCTGAAGAAACCCAGGGGGAAAGTTGAATGAGCAGTCGCATCATCGCACTCGGCGCGTCGGATACCGTCGAAATCGGCCATGTCCGCCAGTTTTTCCGCAACTATGCGGCGTGGCTGGGCGTTGACCTGAGCTACCAGGGCTTTGCTGACGAGGTTGCCAACCTGCCCGGGGCGTATGGAGAAGCCGATGGCCGGCTGTTCTACGCCGAGCTCGATGGCCGGCCGGCCGGTTGCGTAGGCGTTCGCCGCTTCTCGGAGGGTGTGTGCGAGATGAAGCGGCTCTATGTCGATCCCGATGCGCGTGGTCATGGCCTTGGCCGCCAGCTCGCGATGGAGGCGATCAAGGCGGCCCAATCCTTGGGCTACCGGCGCATCCTGCTCGACACCCAGCCGGCGATGCGCATTGCGCTGAAGCTTTACCGCGAGCTCGGCTTCACCGAGGCGCCTGCCTATTACCCCTCACCGATCGAAGGCACGATCTTTCTCGCCCTCGACCTTGCCACCTGGTCCGAGGACGAGGTCCGCAACGAGAACCTGTTCCACCTCTTCGACTACAACCAGGCCTGGTCACGTCAGGTACAGCAACTCGACCCTGGCTTCTTCGAGAAGCTGTCGCATCTGCAGACGCCGGACTATCTGTGGATCGGCTGTTCCGATTCGCGTGTGCCGGCAAACCAGATCGTCGGCTTGCTGCCGGGCGAGGTCTTCGTCCATCGCAATGTCGCCAATGTGGTGGTGCATACCGACCTCAACTGCCTTGCCGTGGTCCAGTACGCGGTCGATGTGCTCAAGGTCAAGCACATCATGGTCGTCGGCCACTATGGCTGCGGCGGCGTCAAGGCCGCGCTCGAGCGTGCCCGCGTCGGCCTCGTCGACCTTTGGCTGCGGCACGTGCAGGACGTCCACGTCCGCCATCTGGACGAGGTCAACGCCTTGCCGCCCGAACTGCGCCACGACCGCCTGTGCGAGCTCAACGTGCTCGAGCAGGTGCTCAACGTTGCCCAGACCGTGGTGGTGCAGGACGCCTGGCAACGCGGCCAGCCACTCACCGTCCACGGCTGGATCTACGGCCTCAAGGACGGCCTGATCCGAGATCTCGGCCTCAACGTCAGTCGTCGCGAAGACCTGCTGCCGCGCTACATGGCAGCGCTCGAGACGCTCGGTAGCTGAGCCTATCCACACTTCATTCGAACAGCCTCAACAGGAGAACTGCATGTCCGATCCCGTCGTCATCGTGTCCGTCGCCCGCACGCCGCTGGGCGGCTTCCAGGGCGAGCTGTCCAGCCTGACCACGCCGCAGCTCGGCGCTATCGCCATCAAGGCGGCGGTGGAGCGCGCCCGCCTGGCACCAGAGCAGGTACAGGAAGTGATCATGGGTTGCGTGCTGCCTGCCGGCCTAGGTCAGGCGCCCGCCCGCCAGGCCGTGCTCGGTGCAGGGCTGCCGCTGTCGGCCGGCTGCACCACCATCAACAAGGTGTGCGGTTCGGGCATGAAGGCCACCATGCTGGCACACGATCTCATCCTCGCCGGCAGCAATGAGGTGATGGTCGCCGGCGGCATGGAGTCGATGTCCAACGCCCCCTACCTGCTGCCGAAGGCGCGTGGCGGCTACCGCCTCGGCCATGGCCAGATGTTCGACCACATGTTCCTCGACGGTCTGGAAGACAGCTACTCGAAGGAAAACAAGGGGCGCCTGATGGGCACCTTTGCAGAGGACTGCGCCAGCCACTTCAGCTTCAGCCGCCAGGCCCAGGACGAGTTCGCAATCGCCTCGACCACCCGTGCCCAGGCTGCAATCAACAACGGAGACTTCACCTGGGAGGTGGCACCGGTCACCGTGCCGGGCCGCAAGGGCGATGTCCTCGTCGACAAGGACGAGCAGCCGCTGAAGGCGCAGATCGACAAGATCCCGGGCCTCAAGCCCGCATTCAAGAAGGACGGCACGGTGACCCCGGCCAATTCGAGCTCGATCTCCGACGGTGCCGCCGCCCTCGTGCTGATGCGGCGGTCCACCGCCGACAAGCTCGGCCTCAAGCCGGTCGCCACCATCGTTGGCCATGCCACTCATGCGCAGGAGCCGCAGTGGTTCACCACCGCGCCGGTGGGCGCGATGCAGAAGGTGCTGGCGAAGGCCGGCTGGAGCACCGACGACGTCGACCTGTGGGAAATCAACGAAGCCTTCGCGGTCGTCACCATGGCCGCGATGCACGAGATGAAGCTGCCGCACGACAAGGTCAACGTGAACGGCGGCGCCTGCTCGCTCGGTCACCCGATCGGCGCCTCGGGTGCGCGCATCCTGGTCACGCTGATCGGCGCGCTGCGCAAGCGCGGCCTCAAGCGCGGTGTGGCCAGCCTGTGCATCGGCGGTGGCGAGGCCACGGCGATGGCGATCGAGGTCGATACCGCGGTGGCCTGCGGCTGATTCCGAACGACGGCAGTGGGGACGCCCACGAGGTGGCCCTGCTGCGCTCCCAGCAGAGATTTCTACAAGGACAGCAGTGCAATGATTCTTACCCCGGAACAGGAACTCATCCGCGACTCGATGCGCGCCTTTGCGCAGGAGCGCCTGGCCCCCTTCGCCGCCGAATGGGACCGCAACCACACCTTCCCGCGCGAGGCGCTGAATGAGCTCGCTGAACTCGGCGCGCTCGGCATGGTGGTGCCCGAAGAGTGGGGCGGCGCCGGCATGGACTACATGAGCCTGGTGCTGACGCTGGAAGAGATCGCGGCTGGCGACGGCGCCACCTCGACCATCGTCAGCGTGCAGAACTCGCTGCCCTGCGGGATCATCAACCGCTTCGGCAACGATGCGCAGAAGGAGGCCTGGTTGAAGCCGCTCGCCCGTGGCGAGAAGCTCGGCTGCTTCTGCCTTACCGAGCCGCATGTCGGCTCCGATGCCTCGGCGATCCGCACCAGCGCGGTCCGCGAAGGCAACGAATGGGTGCTCAACGGCGTCAAGCAGTTCATCACCACCGGCAAGCATGCCGATGTCGCCATCGTGTTCGCGGTGACCGACAAGAGCGCCGGCAAGAAGGGCATCACCTGCTTCCTGGTGCCGGCTGATGCGCCTGGCTACCAGGTCGGCCGCATCGAGGAGAAGATGGGCCAGAAGGCTTCCGACACCACCCAGATCCTGTTCGAGAACTGCCGCGTCCCGGCCGACTCGGTGATCGGCGCCGAAGGCGAGGGCTACAAGATTGCGCTCTCCAACCTAGAGGCCGGCCGCATCGGCATCGCCGCGCAGTGCCTGGGCATGGCGCGCGCCGCGCTCGAGGCGGCGGTCAAGTATGCGCAGGAGCGCGAGAGCTTCGGCAAGCCGATCTTCGAGCACCAGGCGGTCAACTTCCGCCTCGCCGACATGGCGACTCAGCTCGAAGCCGCGCGCCAGCTCGTGTGGCACGCCGCCACCCTCAAGGACGCCGGTCGCCCCTGCCTCAAGGAGGCTTCGATGGCCAAGCTGTTCGCCTCCGAGATGGCCGAGCGCGTCTGCTCGGATGCCATCCAGGTGCACGGCGGCTATGGCTACGTCACCGACTTCCCGGTCGAGCGCATCTACCGCGACGTGCGCGTGTGCCAGATCTACGAAGGTGCGAGCGACATCCAGAAGCTGGTGATCGGACGCGCGCTGACGAGCTGATCGCGGCGCCGTCGGCGGCGCGGAGCAGGGGAGCGGGCAGGCCTGGCCCGGAGGGACTCGGCTGCCCCCTCCCCATTCCAGCTAGAGCACCACCTGCAAGCGGTCGGGCTGACCGATCGCGATCTTGCGGTATGCGCATTGACCGTGTTGGCGCATGAAGAGCGAGTTCGCGATCAGCCAGATCCTGACGACGCGGGTGGCCTGGCCACCGACCAGACGCTGATAGTCGCGGAACAGGTCGCAGCGCTCGTGTAGTTCCTGTCCCAGCGTGTCCGTCCCGCTGCGCTGCACGACGTGCGTCTCGATGGCGTTCCAGCCCGGGATCGGGCAACGGAAGGCCGTGCCGACCGGCAGGGTCGAGCTCCACATGTAGGTGATGTCCTGGCCGTCGTCGAACTCGATGGCGATCGACAGATAGTCGTGGTTCAGCAACGCGTCCTCGGGCAGGGCCGAAGGCAGGCGGTCGACCACCCAGGTCCATTCCAGCTGCAGCCCGGGGCGTAAAGGCTGGTCGGCGAGCGGGTACTGCAGGATGCCGACGTTCTTGTGTGTTTCGCATGCGATGTCGCCCCTTGGCGCCTCGCTGAAGATTCCGCCATCGCCAAAGGCGAAGAAGTTGTGCCAGCCCTTGGGCATCAGGCGTTCCTGGCGCATGCGCTGCAATTCGGAACGAATCATGCCATGCGCGTCGCCGCGCGCAGACAGGGCGAGCAGGCCTTCATGCGCGTCGCCGCTCCATACGATGGCGACGCCTTCCACCTGGCCTTGAGCCGCGAGGTACTGTTCGAGCGGCACCCACAGTTCGCCCTGCGGGCTTGCAAACTCGCCGACGGAGCGCGCGATCTGCAAGGTTCCGGCCCTGTCCGCGGTCAGTGTTCCGGTGTTCTGCATGCAGTTGTGGATGGCGCTGTTGCCCGTTGTTCCAGCTACGCGGGCGAAGAACACGAAGCCCGGCTCCAGCCAGCGTCCATGATCCTTGCTGAACCACCACAGCCCATCGAGGAAAAAGGACACCTGTTGCCCGGCATCAAGCAGCCCCAAGGCCTGCGTCCAGGGCAGATCGGCTGGCGTGATGGTGAACGGCTCGATGCGTGCTACGGCGGAAAGGCCCTCGGCGAGGCTGGTGAAGCGGGCCGCCATCGCCGCTGCGCTCAAGGCGGGCCCCTCTTGAGGCTCGAGGCTGCCAGCATAGGCTTGCACGCAGGGCCCGGCCAGGAGTGGCGCGGCGACCAGCCCCTTCGCCCATTGGCGGCGGCTCGCACTGACGAGGCCGTGGCGGGCATGGTCGTGAGTGCAGGGCTCATGCGCGCGCCCATGTGTCTGGGCGGCTGACGGCGGGGCGGTGTTCGCGTACAGTGGCATCATGTGTCTCCTGGGCGTGGGCTCGGTCCTAGTCGATATGCATCCGAGGTGGCGCTGATCATAGCGTCGGGCCGGTGGGCCGTGCCCCGCACGGCCTGCGGGCGGGCAATTTGCCTGTGCTGCGCCGGTAGCATTGGGCGCCGATGCCGATCAGGGGGGAAATGACGCACCATGCCGCCCGAAGCCGAATCCACGAATCGACTCGATAGGACACCGCCGCCTGCGCCTGATGCGGCCAGGCCGCTTGTCGGCCCCACCCGGGCGGCCCTCGATCTGCAGCGCAGCCTGCTGCAACGGCTACTGGCCTTCGCCTGCCTTTTGACGCTGCTGTTGCTGGCAGCGCACGGCTGGCAGATCCGGCAACAGGCGCTGGCGGACACGCCCGACACTGCAGCCGTCATCCAGCAATTGCTGAACCAGGATCAGCCCCGCCAGGCCGATGTGTTCAACCGCGAATCCATCCGGGTGGATCTTGCCGTGCTGGAACCCCTCGCACGTCGGCTGGCGTTTTGTGTGCAAGTGGAAGACCTGTGGTCGCGGCAGATTGGTGCTGCCTGCGTGCGCCCCTCTCCCCCTCGCTCAGGCGCCGGGGTCGTTGCCCGCTGGCTGGAGGCCCTGCACACACCAGCTGACACCAGCGTCCGCCCCTTGCTGCGTGCGCCCGGCGTCGCGGTGGGCCATATCCATGTCCGCCCGGACTGGCACACCGAAGCCTCACACTGGCTGTCGTCGATGTATCTGGTGCTGGTCGGCTGGGCCGCATTGGCGGTGCTGGCAGCGGTGATCGTGCGCCCCGTCCGCCGCGCCTTGCGCCCCGCCGACCAGATCCTTGCCGCCGTCGGCCGGCTCGAGGGCGGCGACACCACGGTGCGCCTGCCCGCCTTCGAGCTCGATGAATTCCGCCGGATCGCAAACGAGTTCAACAGTCTTGCCGCCCAACTGGCCACGACCCGAGCCGCCGAGCGCAGGCTTGCAACACATCTGCTCGATGTCCGCGAGGACGAGCGCCACTACCTGGCCCGCGAACTGCATGACGACATGGGGCAACACCTGACCTCGCTGCGTGCCGACGCCGCCTACCTCAGACAGTCGCTAGCCGCGTCGACCGCTCACGCGCCGCTGACGTCCGTGCTGGACAGCCTGTGCGAAACCCTCGCCCGCATGCACGAGAGCATCCAGAACATTGTTCACCGTCTGCGCCCGCCAAGGCTGGAAGCCTTCGGTCTGATCGCCGGACTGGAGCAACTGATTGCCGACTGCAAGCGCATGCACAGTGGCGCGCCCAGCATTCAATTCCATCATCAGGGCCTGCTCGACACGCTCGAGCCAACGCTGATCATCCACCTGTACCGCATCGTTCAGGAAGGGCTGACCAACGCCCTTCGTCACGCCGATGCCCGTCAGATCGAGATCGATCTTCAACGCAATGGCGACCGCTTGCGCCTGTCCATCCGCGATGACGGCAAAGGCGACACCGCCGGTCCGGTACTGGAAGGGCTCGGGCGACTGGGTATCCGCGAACGGGCTTACGCGCTGGGTGGCACGGTGGAATGGATCAGCGCGCCGGGACAAGGCACGCAGTTGCGGGTCGAACTCCCGGCAGGCACGTGGGGCGCCACATGATCCAGTTGCTGCTGATCGACGACCATGCCGTCGTCCGGCAAGGGTATCGCCGCTTGCTGGAGTTGCAAGGCACGATGACGGTAATTGCTGAGGCGGGTACCGGCGAAGACGGCATGCGCCTGTGGCGTGAGCGCCAGCCCGACCTCTGTATCGTCGACCTGGCGCTGCCCGATCTTGGCGGATTGGAAGTGATTGCGCGTATCCGCCAGCGCGACCACTCGGCCCGCCTGCTTGGCTTCAGCATGCATCGTGATGCACTGTGGGCACTCCGTGCGCTGGAGGCCGGCGCTCTGGGTTATGTCACCAAAAGCAGTCCGCCAGAGGTATTGCTACAGGCCGTCAACACCGTGGCTGGACGGCGCACCTTTATCAGCCCCGACCTTGCGCAGGAAGTTCGCCAGCTGCGCGGAGAGGGCGAACGCGGCCCTTCCGACCAACTGACACCACGCGAAAGCGAGATCCTGCGCCTGCTGCTGGACGGCCGGTCGGTTGCCGACATCGCCACCACCTTGTCACTCAGCCCCAAGACCGTGCATAACACCCACTATCAGATCAAGACCAAGCTCGGCGCTGCTAACGACTTCGAACTGGTCCGCCTCGCCCGCCGCATCGGCTTCGGCAACTGACGGGCAAATCACGCGGATACCGATCCGACCGCGCTCAATCCGCTTCGCGCCAGCGCAGCAGGGCGTCTGCGGCCAATACGTCGCCCTCGTCCGCGGCGCGCTGCAGCCAATGTCTTGCGCGTGCCGGGTCGGCATCCACGCCTCGTCCCTGCGCCAATGCCATCCCCCAGTGATAGCGCGCCAGGGTCGCATAGCCACCCACCTCATCGCTCATAGCCCCGCGCTCCATCAGCCGCGCGGCACGGGCTTCGTCGCGGGCAACCCCTACGCCCGATTCCAGCATCTGTGCCAGCCAGATCATCGAATACACATCGTTCCAGCGCGCAATGCAGTCCTCGAAAATCCTGACTGCAGATACGTGGTCGCCCGTTTTTTCAGCGACGTAGCCATACAGACACTTGATCCGACGTGGGCTGTCCACAAAGTGGCGGTAGCTGAGATCCCCCTCATCCTCCGCCTGTGCGACGGGCCCCTGCAGCAACAGCAACCACGCAAGCACGCCACGCAGGGCAATGGCTTTCATGGCCGCAGCTCCACAAAGTCCGGGTCACGGAACAGGCGTCCATCGATGCGTCGCCACGCTGAATGCGTGCCGGTTCGCAGAAACTCGTCCGCCGCACTGTCACCAAGACTTGCAGCCGTCTGGAACAAGGCCAGCGCGCGGGGCCGATCCACCGGCACGCCAACACCAAAATACAAGGCCGTGGCGTATAGCGTCTTGGCACTGATGTGATACTCGGTATTGTCCGCCGAGGCCGCCCGCGCCAGAAAATGCGTCGCACGTTCCGCGCGCCGGGGCACGGCGGCACCGATCTCGTATAGCTGGGAAATACGCACCAGACCACCTGCATGGTTCTGATGCGAACACAGGCTGAGCAGCTTCAGCGTGGTCTCATGATCGCCACATTTCTCCAGTTCGAGCAATGCGGACGAAAAATTGCCAGTGCTCAGCCCGCAATCGGTCGCGGCCTCGAGGCTGGGTTCCGGCACCTCGTCATGACGCGGATCAGGCTGCAGACCACGACAGTAGCGGTTACGCTGCACCTGCTCCAGCGCGACCCGCTCAACCCCCTCGACCCACCGCCGGAATCCGTCGGAGTCTGCGGACTCCCCCATCCCCGCCAGGCGCGTGCCTCCGTCCACCTCATCCCAATCCACCGATACGCTCACTGGCAAGGCGTCGTCCAGCACAATGGTCGCCTCAAAACGCTCATGATCGACCGCCAGCACGGGCACCCCGCTGCCCAGGACCGCAGTCCACACACGCGCCGGTCCGGCGCTCAGCGTACGCTCCACCGTTGCCGCGCCAACCGCCTGCGTCAGCATGGACAACATCGCACCCAGCACCCCTGCCACCTTGATTGCCTTCATCGCCGCCTCCCTGGATCGATGCACCGATTCTAGGAAGCCGCACCGCGTCACGTCCCGGGCAAATCGCCCGCACAATACCTCCCGGCTTCTGGCCCCGCTTCATGGTGTGGTTAGGTCATGGCCCTGACGGAGCCAGCCTTTTCATCGTCATGCCGCCCGCAGCATTTGTTCGCCGATAGCGTCGCAATACACCTGGTCGGGAGTGCGTCCCTGGTGAGCGCCGTGACGCCGCCCATCCGAACCGCTGACAGCTCGTGCAGTGTGGTATAGAGTGGGTTTCGCCATTCCATGCGCACAAGGATGCCACTGATGAGCAGATCTCGAGACAACGCCGTCGTTTTCGGTACCGAAGACCTCCTGAAAAGCCTGTGCGATTCGGTCGCCAAGGTGCTCACGGCGGCGACACAGAGCGAGATCCGCTACTCCGGGATGGTCCAGCGCATTTCCAAGACCTGCCTCAAGCCTGATATCGGCTGTTTCGTGCTCTTCGATGGCGGTTTTTCCGGTTTGGTCGTCATTAATTTTTCGGCTCCGGCAGCCATGGAGCTGTACCAGAAGTATCTGCTCAGCATGGGAATGGCGTCGAGCGAACTCGCCGCATCGCACACGTCGGACGAGGTCAGCAATGTCATGGGTGAGCTCATGAACCAGATCGTCGGCGACTTTACCGGCAAGGTGGGGCGCCAGCTCCAGACCCATATCACGCAGAACCAGCCCAAGATGCTGGTGCTCAACAAGCAGGTCATCCTCAGCGTCGACACCAAGCTCGACAACCCGGAGGCACGCCGGGTCACCTTCTACACCGGTGGGCACAACGTTTTCTACCTCGAGCTTGCCGTCGATCGTGCGGAGTTCATCCAGCTCAACGACTTCGATGCCCACGAGGTTCTTGATCCGGATGCGCTGCTCGAGCAGGCTGCGCAGCCTGCCCGCGTTCCGGTTGCGCCCGCGAATGATCACGATGATTTGTTGAAGTCGCTGGGCATGTAGTGCGCAGTGACCGTGACGCCCTTATCGGTCACGGGCGTTCGCGATATGTCACACTGGCAACACATGTTCCTGGGCGCGCGCCTGCCACGAGCGGGCCGGGCATTCGAAGTGCAGGGAAGCAGACCACAGGAGGGGGTAGGCCATGGATGCGATCAATACTGCGACGGGACTCGCCGTCCGCGATGCTGCACGGCTACCCGAACTGCGCCAAGCGCAAGCCATGCCGCAGGAAGGGCAGGCTGGGCGTGCCGCCGATGCCGCGTTGGCAGATGCCGCCAGAGCCAGTTCCCCAAGCGCCGTCGTGTCCCTCAGTGCCGAGGCACGAAGCGAGGCTGTTCGCCAGTCGGCGCCCAGCCCGGACAACGGCACCCAGGAGGCGCGTGCGGTTGAGCAGGCGCGCGCCGCCGCCGCGAATGCCGATATCCGCAACAACTACTCGGCCCAGCGGGCGTTATCCAGCTATGAAGCGATGGCGCAGGTCGGTGCAAACGCGGCCGTGCGTCCGGCTCCGCCCGAGCAGACGACGGCGCCGGGCCAGCAGGACCCGAGCGTGCTGCGTACCTGATTCCTGCGCCTCCGGGCGGTACGCCTGGTCCTGAGTGCGGCCATCCTTTGCCCGTCGCCGCAGACGCTTGAAACGCAGTGCCGCGCCCTTGGTGGCGCGGCACGCTTGCGATCAGGCTGGCGCGTCCCTCAGACGGGGCCACCCGAGCCTTCGCCACCCGAGCCTTCCCCACTCGGCGCGGCGCTGCGGCGCTTGCTGCGTGTGTCCACATAGCCGCCGCTGACGACCGGCGATTTCAGCAGCACGTCATAGCCCACGATTGCCGCCGCGTCCTTCCACTGGTAGCCGACGCCAACCGGCAGTCCAACCTTGCTGCCGGTGGCGAACGGGTGGTAGCTGAGGCCGGCGGCCAGGATGCCGCGGTCCTGCTTGCGCGTCGAAGTCGCCTGCACGGTAAAGCCAATACCTTGATTCGAGCCGAAGGCATAGGTGATGCCGACGAACGCCCCGACATCGGCTTGCGCCGTCCCGGTGGCGAGAACGAATGCGCTGGCGAGGAAGACTCTTTTCATGATCACTCCTTGTCATGGTCGATGGGAAACGCTGCTGACCGCCACTACGCCATGGTCGTGCCCAGAAGGCCCCCAGGCGTGTCGGCAAATACCTAAGCTCTCATGTCCAGCATAGACCTGCCGTCGCCCCATGTCATTGCCTGGCCGCTTTGCACGGCGCCGTCTTACTGCTCGTGCTGACGCGGCGCCTGGGCGGGCCTATATTGGATCGAGGCGCGGGCGCCTGCCGAGCGCTGCAGCCAGGAGGGGACGGAGATGAGCAGGGGAGACGAAGCAAGGGTGGGGCTCGCCCTATCGGGCGGGGGGTTTCGCGCAACGCTGTTCGGCCTCGGGAGCCTGTGGAGGCTCAACGAAGCAGGCCTGCTCGGGCGCCTGGCGCGGGTCACGAGCGTTTCCGGCGGGTCGATCCTCGCGGGCGTGCTTGCCCACCGCTGGCGCGCGCTCGCGTTCAGCGAGGGGCGCGCGGACAACTTCGAGACAGTGATCGCGCAGCCGGTGCGTGCCTTCTGCAGCCAGTCCATCGACGTCAAGACGGCCGCGCTGGGCCATCTCGTACCTTTCGTCACCTCGGGAGACTTCCTCGCCCGTCGCTACGCCAAGGACCTGTTCGGCGACACGCTGCTCAGGGAGCTGCCGGATCCAGCGCTGGAGGCTGCGCCGCGTTTCATCTTCTACGCCACCAACATGCAGACCGGGCGGAGTTTCCGCTTTCGCCAGGACTACATCGCCGACTACTACCTCGGTCTGTCGCGCAGTACCGACGTCAGACTGGCGGAAGCCGTTGCTGCATCGAGCGCCTTCCCGCCGATCTTCTCGCCGGTGGTGCTGAAGTCCGACCCTGCCACCTGGGTGCAGCCCGAGCGCGAGCTGCCGAACCTTGAGGCACTGCGGCGGCGAATTGTGCTCGCAGACGGCGGGGTGTACGACAACATGGGGCTGGAGGCCCTGCTGCGCGAGATCGACCTCATTCTCGTGAGTGATGCCGGGGCGCCGTTCGAGATCGACGAGTCGCCGTTCGAGGACGATCTGCTGCAGCTCGGTCGCGTGCGCGACATCCTCATCGACCAGACGCGCGCGCTGCGCAAGCGCTGGCTGGTGGAGGATTTCCAGGCCGGTCGCCGCCGTGGTGCCTACTGGGGGATCGGTACCCGGATCGGCGATTACAAGGATCCACGGGCATTGGTTGCCGACAACACCCTCACCACGACGCTCGAGCACATTCCTACCCGGCTCAAGAAGTTCGAGCCTCGCGACCAGGGCCGCCTGATCAACTGGGGTTATGCGCTGGCCGATGTTGCCCTGCGCATGCGGGCAGGGCTCGCCATTCCCGCCGCGCAGGGCTGGCCCGTACCGGAGTGGCCTCTGGGCTGAACGCAGCGGCCGGTGCGCCCGCTGGCGCCGGTCGCATTGCAGTTACTGACAGGAGCGCGCCGCCATGATCGATCGCGATCGCCTTGCCGCCTGGGGCTTGGGGCTTGATGACGACGACTTTGCGCGAGCGTGTGCGGCCCTCGGGGCGCTCAACGCCGCACAGCGCCGCTTGCGTCGCCGCGTATCGGCGCAGCGCGTGTCCGCGGGCGGCTCGTTTGCGCGGCCGAGGGCGGCCGAATGGTCGATTGCCCAGGCGGCGGACCGCCGCGACGGAGCGCCGCTGGTGGCGTGGGAGCTGCCAGCCCTGCAACGCCTGCCCGCCTTCCCGGCGGCGCTCGAACTTGCGCAAGCCTGGCAACGCTACCTCGACGACGCGCCCTGGGGTACTCGGCTCGCGGTGTATGGCCGCGGACGGGACTGGCAAGCCCTGCTGCCCTTGCTGCGCGTCCTGCAGCAGCCCGCGGTGAGTGCCGCGGCAGTCTTCGTGGCCGACGCCTTCGCGGCCGACGGTCGCGTGGACTGGGCCTTGCCCTTCCGCCTCTGTGTGCTGGCTGATGATCCGCTTGCCAACGCCTTCGGCGCGTTTCGCGCGCACTGGAGGGAGCCGTGGCCCTACCGTTTCATGCGTGCGGATCGCGCCGTACCAAGGGTGGAGGTGATGGTCTTCAGCGGCTCGCTGCGTGCAGTGGCGGCTCGACTGCTGGCCCGGGGGGCGCCCTGTCGTGCGGCGTTTGCGCTCGTGCTTGGGGGCACGGATGTCGAGGGCGGGCAGGACGGAGGCCAGCTCGAGCGTCTGGTGCGCGTCGTGGCGGACGTGCTGGCGGCCGAGGGTGTTGCCTGCGTGCGCTCGCTCGGCACCGCCGGCGTGGATGTCGAGCAGCGCATGCCTGCCCTGGTACGCCTGGGCGATGAGCTCACCCACAACCTACCGCTCGATATAGCGCTGCGGCAGGCCTTCGGTGCCGATGTCTTGGCCTTTCTCAATCGCGACCTGATCCGACTCAGTCATCTTGCCAGCGCAGCCGACCGCCTTGCAGGGCGGTTGAAGGCGGCTCCTGCCCAGGCCTCGCTGGCGCTCAGCGAGCGTACGCTGGCGCAATTGATCGGTACGCCGGGCGTGGTCGAAGCGCTGGAGCAGGTTCGCCCCAGCCAGGCCCGCGGTCTGGGGCGGGTGGCGCAGGCTGTAGTGGGCGCGGGCGAGAACTTGCGCAGCGTGGCACCACGGGCGCTCGCGCGTGGCATCGATGCGTCGCGCGAGCGCTACCGCTACGTCCGTGAGTCCGACGAAGCTTCATCCCTCACCGAAGCTGTGGCTGCGCTGGCTGCCGTGGAAGCCGTGCAGGCGGCCGAGCAGCCCGAGACACGCTACGTCCAGCACGGCTTCTGGCGCCGGGAGGGTGAAGATCTCGTCGAGGAGCACGAGTGCCTCAGGGTTGGCGAGCAGGTGCTGCTGCGGCTGCGCATCGGCCCGCCGGGCGAAGGCTGGCAGACCGCTTCCGAGGCCTTTCCCGCACATGAGCTGCCGCCCCGGCGACGGCGCCACCGCCTGCAGGTGGTCTTTCACGAGCCGCTCCAGCTCGATGCGCCGCTGACGGGTGTGCTTTGGTTGCCCCGTTCCGGGCCGAGCAGCGTGCTCGAGTTCGTGCTCACGCCGCGCATGGCGGCGGCGTTCGAAGGCCGTATCAGCGTGCTGCACCGTGGGCGTGTGCTGCAGACGGTGCTGATCCATGCCCAGGTGGTCGAGCAGGGGGGGCTGACCGGTCCCCGCCCGGCAATCACCCAACAGGTCGAGGCGCGGGTGCGCGAGCATTGGAGCGACCTCGGTTCGCGGCGGCGCTTCGATGCGTCGTTCGTGCTCAATCACACGCATGGGGCACGCCCGCTGCTCACCGGCATCGCTGGCCGGCGTGCATGGGCGACCGACCTCAGCGGCATCCAGGAGCCGGTCGATGCCATCAACCGACTACTCTCCGAGGTTGCCTACAGCGTGGCCGACTACAGCGCCGGACTGACCACGGGTGACAACCTCACGCTGTTCTTCAGGCTTGCCCGGCTCGGGGGCGACCTCTACTCCGCGCTGGTCATCGACCATCTGCAGGCCCTCAATAGCGGTGGCATGGATGTCGACGAGGCGACCCACATCCAGATTGTCAGTACGCGCGCAGATGCCGTGGTGCCCTTCGAGTTCATCTACCAGTATGTGCCGCCGGACGATGAGGGCGATGTGCGCTTCTGCCCCGACGCGCTCGAGGCCCTGGCCGCGGGCGCCTGTCCGGGCCATTGCGCGGGCCAGCAGGACCCCCGCCGGCATGTATGCCCGATGGGCTTCTGGGGGCTGCGCAAGGTGATCGAACGCCATGTCTTCAATCCCGCGCTGGGCCGGCCGGGAGATGCCGAAGTGCTCGTTCAGGCCGAACCGGCGGGTGACCGTCTGCGCCTGCAGCTCGACCGCTCGGCGCTGGTGGGCTATAGCGCGGAGCTGCGGCAGGAAGAGGTGGGGCCGCTCATCCGCCTGCTCGAGGGCAGGATGCAGGGCGCGGTGCGTGAGGTGAAGGACTGGGACGAGTGGCGGGCTGCGGTCGGCGGGGAACGCCCAACATTGCTGGTGGCGTTTCCTCACAACACGGGCGACAAGCAGGATGTCGCGCTCGAGATTGGTGGCAAGCCGTTCAAGACCTTGCGCCTGCCGCGCGAATACGTGCACATCGATGGACCCTACCCGCTGGTGCTGCTGCTGGGGTGCGATGTCGCCAGTACGGCGCAACAGTACGCCAGCCACATACGCTATTTCCGTCAGGCCGGTGCGGCGGCCGTCGTGTCCACCATCGCTACCGTATTCGGTCCGCATGCCGTCAAGGTGGGCGAGAAGATCCTCGATGGCCTGCTGGCCGCGGCCGCAGGGCGGGATGAGGGCGGGGGTGCCGAGGGCTCACGCTGCCTTGGTGAAGTGCTGCGCGCGGTCAAGCGCCAGGCCCTGCTCGACAGTCTGCCGATGGCGCTCTGCGTGGTGGCGTTCGGCGACGCCGACTGGCGCTTGTGAGCCTGCAACCCATGAGCGCCGCACCATTCTTTCGCATCGAGATGCTGCCGGCACGACACGGTGATTGCCTGTTCGTCGAGTACGGCGATGCGTCGCGCACACGGCGCATGTTGATCGATGGCGGCCCGATCGCGACCTATCCTCACCTGGAGGCCCGCCTGGATGCGCTGCCGCAGGGTGACAGGCGCTTCGAGCTGGTCGTGATGAGTCACGTCGACACCGACCATGTCGAGGGGCTCGTCCGCCTGTTCGCCAACAAGCCCGTACCGGTGCGCGTGGTCGACATCTGGTTCAACGGCTGGAGTCATCTGCAGGCAGGCGGCCGCGTGCTGGGCGGCAAGCAGGGCGAGTTCCTCAGTGCGCTGATCGTGCGACGGTTCGACGCCGGACAGTGGAACAGGGCGTTTGCTGGCAATGCGGTGGTGGTGCCCGATACGGGGGTGTTGCCGGAATGCACCCTGGCTGACGCGCACGGCATGCGTCTTACCCTGCTGTCGCCCACCCGGGCCAAGCTCGACCGCATGCGGGAGCGCTGGAAGAAGGATCTCGGCGCCGACATCAACCCCGGTGACCTCGAGTCGGCGTGGACGAGCCTGTCCAGGCGCAAGGCCTACCTGCCTGGCCAGGGCTTGCTGGGCACGACCGCGGAGCTCGACGCGGTGCTCAGGCGCCAGCTCAAGGTCGACAAGGCTGCCGCCAACGGCAGCTCGATTGCCTTTCTCGCCGAGTTTGGCGGCAAGTCCTGCCTGTTTCTCGCCGACGCCCATCATGATGTGATCACCGCCTCGCTTCGCCGCCTGCTCGCGCAGCGCGGCGAAGCGGTGTTGCGCGTCGATGCGGTCAAGGTGTCGCACCACGGCAGCGCGGGCAACATCAGCGACGAGCTGCTCGCCCTCATCGACAGCCCGCGCTTCCTGTTCAGCACCAATGGCAGCCAGTTCCGCCACCCCGATGCCGAAGCCGTGCAACGCATCATTGCGCGTTCGGTGCATCAGCCGCCAACGCTGTGCTTCAACTACGAAAGCCAGACGACGCTACGCTGGGCTCCGGCGGAAAGGCAGGCCGGGCTCGGCTACATCGCCGAGTACAACCCGACCCCAGGGGAGCCCTACGTGATCGAGCTGTGAGGG
Organism: Thauera sp. 28; assembly: GCF_000310145.2. Lineage (GTDB taxonomy): Bacteria > Pseudomonadota > Gammaproteobacteria > Burkholderiales > Rhodocyclaceae > Thauera > Thauera mechernichensis. The sequence goes on along the minus strand of NZ_AMXA01000028.1, from coordinate 7,726 downwards.
GGCAGCAGGCGCCGATCGGGCTGATCTCATTCTCCGCCGCGCACCTCGGCGAACTTGCGCTCCATCTCGCGCCGCATCGCGCGGCGCACTTCGGCTTCGGCGAAGCGGCGGCGTTCGTCCGGCGTATGGGGTTCGAGCGCCGGCACCTTGGTCGGCCGGCCTTCGTCGTCGACCGCAATCATGGTGAAGAAGCAGCTATTGACGTGGCGTACGACCTTGGCGCGGATGTCCTCGGCAACGACCTTGATGCCCACCTCCATCGACGAGTTGCCGGTGTGGTTGACCGAGGCGAGGAAGCTGACCAGTTCGCCAACCTGGATGGGCTGGCGGAACATCACCTGGTCGACGCTGAGGGTGACGACATAGTGGCCGGCGTAGCGCGCAGCACAGGCGTAGGCCACCTGGTCGAGCAGCTTGAGGATGGCGCCGCCGTGAACCTTGCCTGAGAAGTTGGCGGTGTCGGGCGTCATCAGGACGGTCATGGTGAGCTGGTGGGCGGGGAGGTCCATTGCAATGTCTCGCGCTTGAGTGGCTGATCGGGTAGGGGCAGTGTCGGCTTCGGCGAAACAGGGTGCAAGGCTAGAATGCGGGCCCCGAGCCAGCCCGTCCGCACCGATGCACAAGACCCTCACTGCTTTCGCTCACGCTGTTCGTGAGGTGAGGCGAGATGGGCTGCACGCTGCGTGCCCGCTATGCTGCGGAGTCTGCGCCCGTTCGATAGGCACTTGGCGCAGCCCCTGTCCACGCGCGGAATGCCCGCGCAAAGCTCTTCTCGCTGTCGAAACCGACGGCTGCCGCGACCTGCTTGACCGGTTTGCGGGTCTGCAGCAGCAGCCGGGTCGCGTGCTCGCGCCGGGCTTCGTTCTTGAGCTGTTGCAGCGACACGCCTTCCTCCTTCAGTTGCCGGTGCAAGGTTCGTACCGAAAGGTTCAGCTGTGCAGCGACGTCCTCGGCGGTGTGCGCGGCCGCTGGCGTGGCAGCAAGGAGCTGGGCGACGCTGTGCACGAGCAGGCGGTCGCGGCGGTATTGCAGCACGGTGAGCGGGAGCGCGCGTTGCAGCATGGCCTGCAGCGCCTTCTCGTCGCGGCGTACCGGCAGGGTGAGGTAGCGGGCGTCGAAGCTGATCGCTGCAGCAGGGGCCGAGAAGCTTGCAGGCCCGGCGAACAGGTAGGCGTAGGCGTCGGCATGCGCCGGGGCGTCGAAGGGGAAGGCGGCTGCGGTCAGTGCGATACGCGAGTCGACCAGCCAGCAGGCGTAGCCGAGCAGGTAGCGCAGCGTGCTGACCAGGCAGAACTCGCGCAACTCACCCAGTTCAGTGTGTTCGGCAACCCGGATAGTCGCCACGCCGCGCTGGGGCACGAGCTCGAACACGATGTCCTCGGTCAGCAAGCGGTGGTGGCGGCACCAGCGTTTCAGCGCCACCTCCAGCGTCGGCGAGGTGAGTGACGCCCGGCACAGCATGCCATAGCTGCCCCAGGGCAGGCGGCGCGAGAACCAACCCAGCGCTTCGTCGTCGAGCGCCTGCATGGCGATTCCCGAGAGCAGTTCCATCTGTGCAGCGGTGACCCGTGCTGCAGGGTCTTCCAGCACTGCTGCCGGGATCTGCGCCTGCGCAAGTGCGCTGGCCGGATCCATGCCCCGCAGCCGGTACCCTAGGACGATCGCACGGATAAAGGCGATCGGCGTGGCGGCGCGGCCCCGAGTGAGGTCGGCGGGTGAGGGGGCGAGGATCTTCATGTGCTGGAATGCTAGCGGGCATGGCACGAATTGCAACCACGATGGCACTCGGCGGGCGCACGCTGCGCTTAATCTCGTCCTATCTTCGGGCATGCGCCGTCCATAATGGATCTGCGCACTGCCCGCCGCGCCAGGACAACCTCGAGAAGGAGACACCCCATGAACGTGCCCAGCCTGAACTTCAACCTCGGCGAGACCATCGACGCCCTGCGCGACACCTTGCAGGCCTTCTGCGCTGCCGAGATCGCACCGCGCGCGGCCGAGATCGACCGCGTCAACGAGTTCCCCGCAGACCTGTGGAAAAAGCTCGGCGACCTCGGCGTTCACGGCATGACGGTGAGCGAGGAGTACGGCGGTACCGACATGGGCTACCTCGCCCACATCGTGGCGATGGAAGAGATCTCGCGTGCCTCGGCCTCGGTGGGCCTCTCGTACGGCGCGCACTCCAACCTGTGCATCAACCAGATCCGCCGCAACGGCACCGAGGCGCAGAAGCAGAAATACCTCCCCAAGCTGATCTCGGGCGACCACGTCGGCGCGCTGGCGATGTCCGAGCCCAACGCCGGTTCCGACGTGGTGTCGATGAAGCTGCGCGCCGACCGCAAGGGCGACCATTTCGTGCTCAACGGCGCCAAGATGTGGATCACCAACGGCGGCGACGCCGACACCCTGGTGGTCTACGCCAAGACCGACATCAACGCCGGTCCCAAGGGCATCACCGCCTTCATCATCGAGAAGGGCATGAAGGGCTTCTCCTGCGGCACCCACCTCGACAAGCTCGGCATGCGCGGCTCCAACACCTATCCGCTGTTCTTCGACGACGTCGAGGTGCCGGTCGAGAACGTGCTCGGCGGTGAGGCCAACATCGGCCGCGGCGTGCAGGTGCTGATGTCGGGCCTGGACTACGAGCGCGCCGTGCTGTCGGGCGGCCCGCTCGGCATCATGGCGGCGTGCATGGACGCGGTCGTGCCCTACATGCACGAGCGCAAGCAGTTCGACACCCCGATCGGCGAGTTCCAGCTCATGCAGGGCAAGATCGCCGACCTGTACTCCACCTGGAGCGCCTGCCGCGCCTACGCCTACGCCGTGGGCCAGGCCTGCGACCGCGCCGACCACGCGCGCACGCTGCGCAAGGACGCCGCCGGCGTCATCCTCTACACCGCCGAGAAGGCGACCTGGATGGCGGGCGAGGCGATCCAGGCGCTGGGCGGCGTGGGCTACACGAACGAGTATTCGGTGGGCCGTCTGTGGCGCGACGCCAAGCTGTACGAGATCGGCGCCGGCACCAGCGAGATCCGTCGCATGCTGATCGGTCGCGAGCTGTTTTCCGAAACCCGCTGAGCGGAGCGTCTGCGATGAGCGTGATCAAGTCCAGCATCAACACCCGCAGCGAAGACTTCCAGGCCAACGCCGCAAGCCTGCGCGCCCAGGTCGAGGATCTGCGCGCCAAGGCCGCCCAGGTCAGCCTCGGCGGCGGCGAGGCCGCACGTGCCAAGCACACTGCGCGCGGCAAGCTGCTGCCGCGCGACCGTGTCGGTCACCTGCTCGACCCCGGCACCCCCTTCCTCGAAGTCGGCCAGATGGCCGCGTACGGCATGTACGACGACGAGGCGCCGAGCGCCGGCGTGATTACCGGCATCGGCCGCGTGCAGGGCGTCGAATGCATGATCGTGGCCAACGACGCCACGGTGAAGGGCGGCACCTACTACCCGATGACGGTCAAGAAGCACCTGCGCGCGCAGGAGATCGCCGAGCAGAACAACCTGCCCTGCATCTACCTGGTCGACTCGGGTGGCGCCTTTCTGCCGAAACAGGACGAGGTCTTCCCCGATCGTGACCACTTCGGTCGCATCTTCTTCAACCAGGCCAACATGTCGGCCAAGGGTATCCCGCAGGTCGCGGTGGTGATGGGCTCGTGCACCGCCGGCGGCGCCTACGTGCCGGCGATGTCGGACGAGACCGTCATCGTCAAGAACCAGGGCACCATCTTCCTCGGCGGCCCGCCGCTGGTGAAGGCGGCGACCGGCGAAGTGGTGAGCGCCGAGGACCTGGGCGGCGGTGACGTGCATACGCGGCTCTCGGGCGTGGCCGACCACCTGGCCGAGAACGACGCCCATGCGCTCTACATCGCGCGCCGCATCGTCTCCAACCTCAACCGCACGAAGCCGATCAACATGGCGCTCGGGCAGGGCGAGGCGCCGCTTTACGACCCGGAAGAGATCTACGGCATCATCCCCACCGACACCCGCAAGCCCTTCGACGTGCGCGAGATCATCGCCCGCGTGGTCGATGGCTCGCGCTTCGACGAGTTCAAGGCGCGTTACGGCGCCACCCTGGTGTGCGGCTTCGCCCAGCTCCACGGCTACCCGGTGGGCATCGTCGCCAACAACGGCATCCTGTTCGGCGAATCGGCGCAGAAGGGCGCGCACTTCATCGAGCTGTGCGGCCAGCGCGGCATCCCGCTGCTGTTCCTGCAGAACATCACCGGCTTCATGGTCGGCCGCAAGTACGAGAACGGCGGCATCGCCAAGGACGGCGCCAAGATGGTGACTGCCGTGGCGACCGTGCAGGTGCCCAAGATCACCATGCTCATCGGCGGCTCCTTCGGTGCCGGCAACTACGGCATGTGCGGCCGTGCCTACTCGCCGCGCTTCCTGTGGATGTGGCCCAACTCGCGTATCAGCGTGATGGGCGGCGAGCAGGCGGCGAGCGTGCTGTCCACCGTGCGCCGCGACGGCATCGAGGCCAAGGGCGGCAGCTGGAGCAAGGAGGAGGAAGAGGCCTTCAAGGCGCCGATCCGCGACCAGTACGAGTTCCAGGGCCATCCCTACTACGCCACCGCGCGCATGTGGGACGACGGCGTGGTCGACCCGGCGCAGTCGCGTCGCATCCTCGGCCTGTCGCTGTCGGCCGCGCTCAATGCACCGATCCAGCCGACCAAGTTCGGCGTGTTCCGGATGTAAGGGGGCGAGATGAGCTACGAGACCCTGGAGATCGTCCGCGCGGGTGGTGTGGCGACGATCTGGATGAACCGTCCGGACGTGCATAACGCCTTCAACGCGCAGCTGATCGCCGACCTCACCGCCGCCTGCATCGAGCTCGATGCCGACAACGCGGTGCGCGCGGTCGTGCTGGCGGGACGCGGCAAGAGTTTTTCGGCCGGCGCCGACCTCAACTGGATGAGGGCCGCCGGCGAGGCGAGCGAGGCGGAGAACTTCGCCGATGCGATGAAGCTCGCCGGCATGCTGCGCACCCTGGCGGAGATGAACAAGCCCACCATCGCCCGCGTGCATGGTGCGGCGCTGGGTGGCGGCATGGGGCTGGCGAGCGCCTGCGATATCTGCATTGCCGGTGACAAGGCGGTGTTTGCGACTTCGGAGGTCAAGTTCGGGATCATCCCGTCGGCGATCAGCCCCTACGTGATCCGTGCCATCGGCGAGCGCCAGGCCTACCGCTACTTCCAGACTGCCGAGCGCATCAATGCGACACGCGCGGCCGAGCTGGGGCTGGCCCATGAGGCAGTCGCCGCCGAGGCGCTGGATGCCAAGGTCGAGGAAGTGGTCGATGCGCTGCTGCAGGGCGGCCCCAAGTCGCAGGCTGCGGCCAAGGATCTGATCCGTGCGGTGGCCAACCGGCCGGTGAGCGATGCGCTGGTGATGGATACCGCAGGCCGCATCGCCAGCCTGCGCGCAACCCCGGAGGCCAAGGAAGGCCTGGCTGCCTTCCTCGACAAGCGCCCTGCAGCCTGGATCGCGCAGGGCTGAATGCCGGAATTGGGCCGAAATTGCGCCTGGCCTCGCGCCGAACCGACACAAGACACGCTGGAGACAACATGTTCGACAAGATCCTGATTGCCAATCGTGGAGAGATCGCCTGCAGGGTGATCAAGACCGCCCGCCGCATGGGCATCAAGACCGTCGCGGTGTATTCCGAGGCCGATGCCAACGCCCGCCACGTACGCCTGGCCGACGAGGCGGTGCTGATCGGCCCCGCGGCGGCGCGCGAGAGCTACCTCGTCATCGACAAGATCATCGCTGCGGCCAAGCAGACCGGCGCCCAGGCCATCCACCCGGGCTATGGCTTTCTGTCCGAGAACGAGGACTTCTGCCACGCCTGCGAGCGCGAGGGCATCGTCTTCATCGGCCCGCCGGTGTCGGCGATTCGCGCCATGGGCTCGAAGTCCGAGGCCAAGAAGCTGATGGAAGCGGCCGGCGTGCCGCTCACCCCCGGCTACCACGGCGACGAGCAGGCGCCGGCTTACCTGCACCAGCAGGCCGACGCCATCGGCTACCCGGTGCTGATCAAGGCCGCGGCCGGCGGTGGCGGCAAGGGCATGCGCCTGGTCGAGAAGTCGGAGGACTTCATCGACCTGCTCGCCTCCTGCAAGCGCGAGGCCATCTCCAGTTTCGGCGACGACCATGTGCTGGTCGAGAAGTACATCACCAAGCCTCGCCACATCGAGATCCAGGTCTTCGGTGACACCCACGGCAACGTGGTGTACCTGTTCGAGCGCGACTGCTCGGTGCAGCGCCGCCACCAGAAGGTGCTGGAAGAAGCGCCCGCGCCCGGCATGACGCCCGAGCGGCGTGCTGCGATGGGCAAGGCGGCGGTCGATGCGGCCAAAGCGGTGGGTTACGTCGGCGCCGGCACGGTGGAGTTCATCGCCAACCAGGACGGTTCCTTCTACTTCATGGAGATGAACACCCGCCTGCAGGTCGAGCACCCGGTCACCGAGATGATCACCGGGCTGGATCTGGTCGAGTGGCAGCTGCGCGTCGCCTCGGGCGAGAAGCTGCCGCTGGAGCAGGAGCAACTGCAGATCCGCGGCCATGCACTCGAGGCGCGCATCTACGCCGAAGACCCGGCCAAGGGCTTCCTGCCCTCCACCGGCAAGCTGGTGCACCTGGCGCCGCCCGCCGAGTCGCTGCATGTGCGCGTCGACACCGGCGTCGAGGAGGGTGATGAGATCAGCCCGCACTACGACCCGATGATCGCCAAGCTGATCGTATGGGACATCAACCGCGACCGCGCGCTCGCCCGCATGCTGCAGGCGCTGGCCGACTACCGCGTGGTGGGTGTCGCCAACAACATCGAGTTCCTGTCGCGCCTGACGGCCTGCCCGGCGTTCTCGGGTGCCGACCTCGACACCGGCCTGATCGAGCGCGAGAAGGCCTATCTCTTCCCCGCCGACGTCGGGGTGGCGGACGAAGTGCTGCAGATTGCCGCGCTCGCCGAGCTGCTGCGCGAAGCGGCCCTGGCCGACAAGCGCGCGCAGCGCACGGCGGATGCGCGCTCGCCCTGGCATGCGCGCGACGGCTGGCGGATGAACGCCACCGCACGTCGCACGTTGCTGTTCCGTCATGCCGATACCGACCACGCCGTCGATGTCGCCTACCTGCCGGGGGCCTGGCGGCTCTCCATCGACGGTCGCAGCGTCGAGGCACGCGGTGAGCTGAACGAGCGCGGGCTGCTGCGCGTCGAGCTCGACGGCACGCGCATGGACGCCACCGTGATCGCCGCCGCCGGCCGCCGCCACGTCTTCGCCAAGGGACGCGCCTGGCAACTTGCTGCAGTCGATCCGCTGCACCACGGCGGCGAGGGTGGCGGCGCCGAGGGCGGCCTGCTGGCGCCGATGCCCGGCAAGGTCATCGCGCTCGTTGCCGCTGAGGGTGCCAAGGTAGAGAAGGGCGCGCCGCTGCTGATCCTGGAGGCGATGAAGATGGAGCACACCATCACCGCGCCCGCCGCCGGCACGGTCAAGGCCTTCCGCTTCGGCGTCGGCGACCAGGTGGGCGACGGCGCCGAGTTGGTGGATTTCGAGGCCGCCGCGGCCTGATTCACGCAAGGCCGATTGCTGTAGGAGCGGCGACAGCCGCGAGGGGTTGAAGGCGATGGCGTACGGGTCAGGTGCTTTAAAGGCTCGCGGCTCGCGCCGCTCCTACGGCAAGCCCCGCACGCCTGCGCCCTCCCTGTAGGAGCGGCGCCAGCC
>NZ_AMXA01000027.1 GCF_000310145.2 Thauera sp. 28 | reverse complement strand
CGTTGGCGCGCGCCACGGCCGCCGGCCACGTCTGCGTGCCGCTGGCGGCGCTTGGCGCCTCACCGGCCCCGCCGGCCGCGGCGGACGACCTGCCCAGCCTGCGTGCGGCATTGCTCGACAGCGGCGTGGTGGCAGAGGCGCAGGTAGCGCGCACGGGGGCGTCGGCGCACCCGCTGGTGCTCGACGCCGACGGCCGCCTCTACCTGCGCCGCCACTTCGACCAGGAGCGCGCGCTCGCTGCCGCACTGCGCGCCCGTGCCGCTGCGCCATCGGCGGCGGTGGTGGACCGTACGCTGCTCGACAGCCTCTTCCCGCCGCGCGCCGACGGCCGCCCCGACCAGCAGAAGCTGGCCGTGGCGCTTGCCCTTGGCAGCCGGCTCACCGTCGTGAGCGGCGGCCCCGGCACCGGCAAGACCACCACCGTCGCCGCCCTGCTGGCCTGCCTGCTCGACACCGACCCGGCGCTGCGCATCGCGCTCGCTGCGCCCACCGGCAAGGCCGCGGCGCGCATGCTCGAGGCCTTGCGCCGGCGCGCGGATGCGCTGCCGCCCCACCTGCGCGCCTTGCTGCCGGGCGAGGCCTACACGGTTCACCGCCTGCTCGGTGTCACCCCCGAGCCTGGCCGCTTCCGCCACCACGCTGGCAACCCGCTCGCACTCGACGTGCTGGTGGTGGACGAGGCCTCGATGCTCGACCTCGCCCTTGCCGCCCGCCTGGTAGACGCCCTGCCCGCGGGGGCGCGCCTGGTGCTGCTCGGCGACAAGGACCAGCTCGCCGCGGTGGAGGCGGGCGCGGTGTTTGCCGACCTGTCGGCACAGCAGGTGTTCGGGGCCGGCCTGCGCGCGCGTTGCGCAGCGCTTGGTTTGGCGCTGGCCGAAGAGGCTCCGGCGCCGGCTGCCCCGCTGCAGGATTGTGTGGTGTGGCTCACCGAGAGCCATCGCTTTCGCGCCGACTCGGGCATCGGCCGCCTCGCTGCCGACATTCGTGCCGGCCGCGGCGAGGGGGCGCTCGAATGGCTGCGTGCCGCCGCCGACGCCGATGCGCGCTGGATCGAGGATGAAGATGAGCCCCCGGCCGCGCAGACCGTGGCCGCGATCGAGGCCGGCTATGCCGCCTTTTTTGCCGCTGTCGGGGCGTTGGGCGTGAAGGGCGGCGCACCCGAAGCCGTGTTTGCCGCCTTCGACCGCTTCCGCGTGCTGGTCGCCGTGCATGCGGGCGGGCGCGGCCTGGCAGCGCTCAATGCGCACCTCGAACGCCGCCTGCGCGCAGCGCTCGGCCTGCCGCCCGAGGCCGGTGCCGCCTCGCCCTGGTATGCCGGCCGCCCGGTGATCGTGCTGCGCAACGACTACCTGCTCGGGCTCTACAACGGCGATGTCGGCCTGTGTCTGGCGGACGACAGCGGCGAGCTCGCAGTGCATTTCCCCCAGGCCGATGGCAGCTACCGCCGCGTCGCGCCCTTGCGCCTGCCCGAGCACGCGCTCGCCTTCGCGCTTACGGTGCACAAGAGCCAGGGCTCGGAGTTCGACGAGGTGCTGATGGTGCTGCCCGCGCAGTCGGTCCGCGTGCTCAGTCGCGAGCTGCTGTACACCGGCGTCACCCGCGCCGCGCGCCGGGTCACGCTGGCCGGGCCGGGCGCGGTGTTCATCGACGCCTGTGCGCGGCCGACGCAGCGCAGCTCGGGACTGCGCGCGCGGCTGGAGGGGCGCTGAAGGCGATTCAGCCCAGCAGCGCCACCGACTTGATCAGCGCATAGACCTGCTGCCCCGGCGCGAGGCCGAGCTGCGCGACCGACCACGGTGTGACTTCGGCAAGCAGCAGCTGGCCATCGGCCATGCGGCAGGAGACCAGTGCCCGACCCGGTGCATGGGTGTCGATGCGCTCGATGGTGACGCGCAGGTGGTTCTGGATGCTGATGCGGGTGGGGTCGTCGAGGGCCAGGCTGACGTCGCGTGCCAGGATGCGCAGGCGCTGCAATCTGCGCGGCGACGGCGCGGCCGTACCGGCCGCCGGCGGCTGGTCCGAGAAGGCTTCGTCCGCCTGTCCCTCGCCGGCTACCGCAGCGCTCGCCGACAACCACAGGCGCGCGTCCTCGGGGCCGAAGGCGCGCAGGCCGTGGGCGCCGGCTGCGCCGGGCAGACCTTCGAGCACCGATACCGCGCCCGCGTCGGCGAACAGCGGCGAGTCGGCGCGTGCGAGGGCCTGGCGCAGGGTTTCGATGCGCTCGATGCGGCCGGCGTGCATGAACACTACGCGGTCGGCGAGGCGCTCGACCTCGTCGGGGGCATGGCTGACCATCACGATCGGCATGCCGGCCTCGGCCGCCAGCCGCGACAGGAAGGGCATGATCTCGCGCTTGGTCGCCGTATCCAGGGCTGACAGCGGTTCGTCGAGCAGCATCAGGCGCGGGCTGGTGAGCAGCGCGCGTCCCAGCGACACGCGCTGGCGCTGGCCGCCCGAGAGCCTGTCGATGCTGCGATCGAGCAGCTCGCCGATCTCCAGCATGTCCACCACCTCCTGCAGGTGCAGGCGGCGTTCGGCGGGCGGGGTGCGCCGATAGCCGTAGAGCAGGTTGTCGCGCACGCCCAGGTGGGGGAGCAGGCTGTGCTCCTGGAACACCAGCCCGATGCGGCGGCGGTGCAGCGGCACGAAGTGGCGCCCGTACTGCCAGAGCGCGTCGCCAAAGCGCACTTCGGCGCCTGCGGCGCGGTCGAGTCCGGCGATCACGCGCAGCAAGCTGGTCTTGCCACAGCCGGAGCGCCCGAACAGTGCGGTGACGCCGGCAAGCGGCAGTGCGGCGTCGACATCGAGGGTGAGTCCGGTGCGCTGCAGCAGGGCGCGCACGGACAGCATGGCCGACGCCGGCTGCGTGCAGGGGGCTTCTGCAGGGGCGTTGGCGGGGGCAGCGGCGGGAGCAGGTGAGGTGGTGCTCATCTCAGCCCACCCTGGCGACGCGGAACCTGCGGTTGATGGCATACACCACGAACAGGGTCAGGAAGGAGAACACCAGCAAGCCGAGTGACAGCCGATGCGCGGCGTCGTAGTTGAGCGCTTCGGCGTGGTCGTAGATCAGCACCGACAATACCTTGGTCTCGCCCGGGATGCTGCCGCCCAGCATCAGGATCACGCCGAATTCGCCCAGCGTGTGGGCGAAGGTGAGTGTGAAGGCGACCACGAAACCGCCGCGGGTCAGTGGCAACACCACGGTCAGGAAGCGGTCCACCGCGTTCGCGCCCAGCGCGCTGGCCACCTCCACGGGGCGACGGCCCAGCTGGCTGAAGGCCTCGTGCAGGGGTTGCACGGCGAAGGGCATCGAGTACAGCACCGAGGCCAGCAGGATGCCCTCGAAGGAGAAAGCCAGGTGCGTCAGGCCGAGGTCTTCCAGCGTGCTGCCCACGAAACCGCGCGGGCCGAGCGCGACCAGCAGGTAGAAGCCGAGCACGGTGGGCGGCAGCACCAGCGGCAGCGCAACCACCGCCTGTACTGCGGTGCGCAGGTTGGAGCGCCCGGCCGCCAGCCACCAGGCGAGCGGCGTGGCGATGACGAGCAGGATGAGGGTGGTGTACAGGCAGAGCTTGAAGGTGACTTCGATTGCCTGCCAGTCCTGGGGGCCGAGTCCGAGCATGGGGCGGGAGGGAAAGGTTCAGCGTCCGGGCATCACGAAGCCGTAGCGTTCCATGATGGCGTGTGCAGCGTCGGTCTCCATGAAGTCGGCGAAGTCCGTCACCGCCGGCTTGCGCGCGCCGCGGGTGGTGACCACATAGCCCTGGGTGAGCGGTGCATGCAAGGCATCGTCGATCAGGTGGTGGCGGTGCTCGGCCAACGCGGGAAATCTTGCCAAAGATAAGGCGATGATGCCCACCTCGGCGGCGCCCGACTCCACCATCTGCGCGGTGTGCGCGATGTTCTCGCCGAACACCAGCTTGCCCTGCACCGCCTCCCACACGCCGGCTGCCTGCAGCGCTTCCTGGGCACGCTGCCCGTAGGGTGCATGGGCGGGCTGGGCGATGGCGATGCGGCGGATGCGGGGGTGGGTGGGCAGGTCGGCCAGGGTCAGCGCCGAGGCGTCCACGGTGTTGCTCCACAGCACGATGCGACCGAGCGCATAGACCGCTGGTTCGGTCGCGGTGAAACCCTGCGCGTGCAGGCGCTGGGGGAAGGCGATGTCGGCGGAGAAGAAGATGTCGAAGGGCGCGCCGTTGATGATCTGCGTGCTCATCTTGCCCGACGAGCCGTAGATCACTTCGACCTGATGCGCAGGATGGGCCTGGCGATAGAGTGCGATGATGTCGTCGAGCGCAAAGCGCAGGTCGGATGCCGCGGCAATGGTGAACTTTTCCGCCTGTGCCACGCCCGTGCTCGCCAGCATGACGAGCACGACCAACAGACTCCGGAGCCACTTCATGCTGCCGCCACCGCGGCGCGCGCCGCGTGCAGCTTGCGGTAGCTGTCGATCAGGCGCTGGTGGCGGTCGAGCCCTTCGAGCTTCATGCTCGTCGGCGTCAGGCCGTGGAAGCGCACGCTACCATCCACCGAGCCCAGCACCGCATCCATGCGTGCGTTGCCGAACATGCGGCGGAAATTGGCCACGTAGTCGTCCAGTTCCAGTTCGTCGTCCAGCACCACCTCCAGCACCACGTCGAGGGCGCGGTAGAACAGCACGCGATCGACCGTGTTCTCGTTGTACTGCAGCAAGGCCTCGACGCACTCCTTCGCCTCGTCGAACTGCTGCAGGGCGAGGTGGATCAGCAGTTTCAGCTCCACAATCGTCAGCTGCCCCCACACCGTGTTCTCGTCGAACTCGATGCCGATCAGCGTGATGATGTCGGTATAGTCGTCGAGTTCGCTCTCTTCCAGGCGTTCGAGCAAGGCTTCGAGCGCGTCGTCGTCGAGGCGGTGCAGGTTCAGGATGTCGGCGCGGAAGCGCAGCGCCTTGTTGGTGTTGTCCCAGATCAGGTCTTCCACCGGATAGACCTCGGAATAGCCCGGCACGAGGATGCGGCAGGCGATGGCGCCGAGCTGGTCGTGCACCGCCATGTACGCCTCCTTGCCCAGGTCCGCGAGGATACCGAACAGGGTCGCGGCCTCGTCGGCGTTGGAATTCTCCCCATGGCCTGAGAAGTCCCACTCGACGAAGTCGTGCTCGGCCCTGGCGCTGAAGAAGCGCCACGACACCACGCCACTGGAGTCGATGAAGTGCTCGACGAAGTTGTGCGGCTCGGTGACTGCAGCGGTTTCGAAGGTGGGCGGGGGCAGGTCGTTGAGGCCTTCGAAGCTGCGCCCCTGCAGCAGTTCGGTCAGACAGCGCTCGAGCGCTACCTCCAGGCTCGGGTGGGCGCCGAACGAGGCGAACACGCCACTCGTGCGCGGGTTCATCAGGGTCACGCACATCACCGGATAGACCCCGCCCAGCGATGCATCCTTCACCAGCACGGGAAAGCCCTGCCGCTCCAGCTCCTCGATGCCGGCCATGATCCCAGGGTACTTGGCCAATACTTCCGCCGGCACGTCGGGCAGCGCGATCTCGCGCTCGATGATCTCGCGCTTCACTGCGCGCTCGAAGATCTCCGACAGGCACTGCACCTGCGCCTCGGCAAGCGTGTTGCCGGCGCTCATGCCATTGCTGAGGAAGAGGTTGTCGGTGAGATTGGTGGGGAAATACACCACTTCGCCGTCGGACTGGCGGACATAGGGCAGGGCGCAGATGCCGCGCTCGATGTTGCCCGAGTTGGTGTCGTAAAGGTGCGAGGCGCGCAGTTCGCCTTCGGGGTCGTAGATCGCCCGGCAATAGTCGTCGAGCAGGCCGGCCGGCAGCGCGTCCCTGCGGCCGGGCTTGAACCAGCGCTCGTTCGGGTAATGCACGAAGGCCGCATTGGCGATGTCTTCGCCCCAGAACTGATCGTTGTAGAAGTGGTTGAAGTTGAGCCGCTCGATGTATTCGCCCAGCGCCGAGGCGAGCGCGCTTTCCTTGGTCGCGCCCTTGCCATTGGTGAAGCACATTGGCGAGTGCGCGTCGCGGATGTGCAGCGACCACACGTTGGGCACCAGATTGCGCCACGACGCGATCTCGATCCTGATGCCCAGGTCCGCCAGCACCTTCGACATGTTGGCGATGGTCTGCTCGAGCGGCAGGTCCTTGCCGAGGATGTAGGTGTGGGCGTCCGCATCCGGCTTCAGCGTCAGCAGGGCCTGGGCATCGGCGTCCAGGTTCGCCACCTCCTCGATCACGAACTCCGGCCCGGTCTGTACCACCCGCTTGACGGTGCAGCGCTCGATCGAGCGCAGGATGCCCTGGCGGTCGGCGGCGGAGATGTCCTCGGGCAGTTCGACGAGGATCTTGAAGATCTGCTTGTAGCGGTTTTCCGGATCGACGATGTTGTTCTGCGACAGGCGGATGTTGTCGGTGGGGATGTTGCGCGTCTCGCAGTACAGCTTCACGAAGTAGGCCGCACACAAGGCTGACGACGCCAGGAAGTAGTCGAAGGGGCCGGGCGCCGAGCCGTCGCCCTTGTAGCGGATCGGCTGGTCGGCGATGACCGTGAAGTCGTCGAACCTGGCCTCCAGGCGGAGCTTGTCGAGAAAGTTGACCTTGATTTCCATGGGGGAGCCCTGCAGCGGCGCGCAAAAACGAAATGGCCGTCATTATCGCGGGTTTCCCCGGGATAGGGACTGCGGGAGCGCGTCGGGACCGAGGTGGCCTGCTCGATGGGCTCTGCCGCCGCCCGGGTTGCGGCGCTGCGCTCGGGTGAATTGCCCAGCTCGATGGCGCGCGCCCCTTGCCCGGTGCGAAGATGGCGGTCCCTCCACACCAGGATCGCCACATGACCGACAAGTCGCCCATCCGTGCCCGCAACTTTCCGTCCGCCGAGGACGAGGCGCGTGCCGTCCAGCCGCATGGCCGCTACGACGGCCCCGGCAGCGCCTTCCGCATGGCCTTCACCGACACCGAGTTCCTGCTGCGCGACGAGCTGCGCCCGGTGCGCCTTCAGCTCGAACTGCTCAAGGCCGAGCTGATCCAGCAGGAGCAGGGCGTGGAGTCGAGCGTCGTGGTGTTCGGCAGCGCGCGCTTCAAGGCGCCGGACGTGGCGGCGAAGCTGCTGGAGGAAGCCCTGGCGGGCGGCGACGAGGCTGCGATCGGGCGCGCTCGGCAGATGGTGAAGAATGCGCGCTGGTACGAGGAGGCGCGCCGTTTCGGGGAGCTGGTCACGCGTGAGCCTGACGCGCTCGGCGAGCCGGTGATCGTCGCTACCGGCGGCGGGCCGGGGATCATGGAGGCGGGCAATCGCGGCGCCTTCGAGGCCGGCGGGCGCAGCATGGGGATGAGCATCTTCCTGCCCTTCGAGGAAGCGCCCAACCCCTACATCTCGCCCGAGCTGTGCTTCCAGTTCCACTACTTCGCCATCCGCAAGATGCACTTCCTGATGCGCGCGGTGGCGCTGGTGAGCTTTCCCGGCGGTTTCGGCACGCTGGACGAGCTCTTCGAGGTGCTGACGCTGACGCAGACGCGCAAGATCCGCCGCCGCCCGATCATCCTCATCGGCCGCGACTTCTGGCAGCGCCTGCTCGATTTCGACGTCCTGATCGAGCACGGTGTGATCAGCCCCGAGGACGTCGGCCTGTTCCACTACGCCGAGACCGCAGAGGAGGCCTGGGATGCGATCAAGGCGGCCTACAGCGGCGATAATCCCGGGCTGACGGCGCGCCAGGTGAAGGGCGGCTGATGTGCGTCTGGCGCGGCGCACGGCTGCTGCGCTCCGGAGGCTTCGTGGTATTTTGGTCGGCCGCCACGCGCTGAGCGGGAAGCAACCCCGAAACACTAGAAGGAGAACAATTGCATGAAGAACAAGATTTTCGGAAGCCTTGCGGCATTCGGGTTGTCGGCTGGCGTCCTGTTCGGCGCCCCCCAGGCCGCGGCATCGCCCGAGGCCTTTGCCGGCATGAAGCCGGCCACCATCAAGCTCGCGCACGTGGTGAACGAGCGTGACAGCTTCCATCTGTCGGCCGTGCGCTTCAAGGAGATCGTCGAGGAACGCAGCGGCGGCAAGCTCAGCGTCGAGCTGTTCCCGAATGCCGTGCTGGGCGATGAGCGCACCCTGCTCGAAGGCATGCAGATGGGCACGGTCGACATGGGCGTGATCACCAACGGCCCGGTCGCCAACTTCGTCGAACAGATGGCGGTGTTCGAACTGCCCTTCCTGTTCCCGACGCCCGAGGCCGCCTACAAGGTGCTCGATGGCGAGATCGGCCAGGAGCTGCTTGGCCGGCTCGAGCGCGTCAACCTCAAGGGCCTGGCATATGCCGAGCGTGGCTTCCGCAACCTCACCAACAGCCGCCGTGCGGTGCATGGCCCGGCCGACGTGCAGGGCATGAAGATCCGCGTGATGGAGAACCCGGTGTACATCGACACCTTCCGTGCGCTGGGTGCCAACGCCGTGCCGATGGCTTGGACCGAGGCGCTGACGGCGATGCAGCAGGGCACGATCGACGGCCAGGAGAACCCGGTCAATGTCATCCACTCGTTCAAGCTCTCCGAGACGCAGAAGCACATGTCGCTGACGCGCCATACCTACGCGCCGGCCATCTTCGTGATGGGCCTCGACCGCTTCAAGCGCCTGCCCGAGCCGGCCCAGGCGCTGGTCAAGAGTGCCGCCCAGGAAGCGGCCGAGCATGGCCGCCGCATGAACGCCGAGATGCAGGCTGCGCAACTGGCCGAGCTGCGCGCCGCGGGCATGCAGATCGATGAGTCGCCCGACGTCGCTGCCTTCCAGAAGGCGATCGAGTCGGTGTACGCGAAGTACGAGTCACGCTTCGGCGACTACCTGCCGCGTATCCGGGCTGCCCTGCAGTAAGCCGTGTTCGGCCATCTCAAACGCACCGAAAAGCTGATCGACGCGATCGTCCAGCGAGCCGCCTTCGTGGCGCTCGCCGGGATGATCGCGGTGATCACGCTGCAGATCGTCTCGCGCGTGTTCTTCAATGCGGTGAGCTGGTCCGAGGAGTTGGCGCGCTACCTGCTCGTGTGGACCAGTTTTCTCGGCGCGGCGATGGCCTGGCAGCGCGGGCGCCACATCGCCGTCGACTTCGTGGTCAATGCGCTACCGGGGCCGCTACGCCTGGCAGTGAAGGCGCTGGCCATCGTGGTGGCGATCGGCTTCTTCGCGCTGATCATCTTCTACGGGCTGCGCTTCATGCAGATGCAGAGCTTCCAGGTGTCAGCCTCGCTGCGCATCCCGATCCGCTATGTGTTCTCGATCATCCCAGTGTGCGCGCTGCTGATGCTGTACTACTCGCTGCTCGACCTGGCCGAGCTCTTTTCCGCGTCGGCCCGTCGCGAGGCCGAGGCCATCGAGGCGGGCACGCGCGCAGGTGAGGCGCCATGACGCTGGTGCTGTTCGGCCTGTTCTTCCTGTTCCTGCTCGCCGGTGTCCCGGTGGCGGTGACGATCGGCGCCAGCACGGCCGTGGCGCTGTTCGTCGACGATGTTCCCCTGATGCTGGCGGCGCAGCGCATGTTCGCCGGCATCGATTCCTTCGCGCTGATCGCCGTTCCCTTCTTCATCCTGGCCGGTGACCTGATGGCGCAGGGCAAGGTGAGCGAGAAGCTGGTGGCGCTCGCCGACGCCGTGCTCGGCTTCCTCAAGGGCGGGCTGTCGGTGGTGTCGGTGCTCGCGGGCATGTTCTTCGCCGCCATTTCCGGCTCGGGTGCGGCGACCACGGCGGCGGTGGCCTCGAGCATGGTGCCGGAGCTCAGGCGCAAGGGCTACGACGCCTCGTCCGCGGCGGCTCTGATCGCCGCCAGCGGCACCATCGGCGTGGTCATCCCGCCTTCGGTGCCGATGATCATCTACGCGGTCATCGCCGCGCAGTCGGTATCGGCGCTGTTCATCAGCGGCTTCCTGCCCGGCGTGGCGATGGGCGTGGGCCTGATGGCGATTGCGGTTCACCAGGCTTACCGGCGCAACTACCCCAAGGGTGCGCCGTTCTCGGCGGCGACCATCTGGCGCACCTTCAAGGGGGCGATCTGGGGCCTGCTGACGCCGGTGATCATCCTCGGCGGGATCTTCTCGGGGGCATTCACGCCGAGCGAGGCTGCGGTGGTGGCGGTCAACTACGCGCTGCTGGTGTCACTGTTCGTGTATCGAGACCTCGGTTTTCGCGACGTCTATCGCATCATGCTGCGCTCGGTGATCACGACCGGGGTCATCATGTTCGTGATCTCCACCTCCGCCATCCTGAGCTGGGCGATGGCCAACTGGCAGATCCCGGGGACGATCGCGCAGTGGGTGCTGTCGATCTCCGACAACGTTTATGTCGTGCTGCTGTTGATCATGCTGCTCATCCTGCTCACCGGGGTGTTCATCGAGACCGCCGCGGCGCTGATCATCCTCACTCCGGTGTTCCTGCCGCTGGTGACCCTGCTGGGCATCGATCTGGTGCATTTCGGCCTGATCATCGTCGTCGGCCTGGCGATCGGCATGGTGACCCCGCCGGTAGCGATCAACCTGTACGTGGCCTCGTCGGTGACCGAGCAGCCGCTCGAGCGTATCAGCCGCGCGGTGCTGCCCTACCTGGGCGCGCTGCTGGTGGTGTTTGCGCTGGTCGTCTACCTGCCGGTATTGCTCGGCTACTCTGGCGCGCGGTGAGCCTCGCGCGGCCCGGCCTTCCCGGAATCCTCTTCGTCCATGGCTTGTGGATGCATGGCTGGGTGTTCGGGTTGCAGCGGCGGCGAGTGGCATCCCTGGGGTGGTCGAGTCGCAGCTACTCCTACCCCTCTGTGCGCGCCGCGCTGGATGAGGTCGCCGACGGCCTTGCGGCTGCGATCGCGAGCGCGGGCGAGCGCCCGCTGCATGTGGTGGGGCATAGCCTGGGCGGCTGCGTCGTGCTGCACATGCTCGCCCGCCACCGTCCCGCTGCACTTGGGAGGGTGGTGGTGCTGGGCTCGCCGCTCTGCGGTTCCGCGTCGGCGCGGGTGATCCTCCGGGTACCGCTGCTTCGTCACGCGCTCGGGCGAGCACTGCCTGCCTGGCTGGAGCAGCCGCTGCCTTGCATCGAGCCTCATCGCGAGGTCGGCGTCATCGCCGGCGACCGCCCGATCGGGCTTGGTCGCCTGGTGCCGAGCATGGCGCAGCCCAACGACGGCATGGTGACAGTGGCCGAGACGCGCTGGCCGGGGGCGCGCGATCACATCGTTCTGCCCGTCACCCACATGCAGATGCTGTGGTCGTCCGCATGCCTGCGCCAGACGCTCCACTTTCTCGATCACGGGTTCTTCGAGCGCCCCGCCGCGGCACCCGGCGCGTCGTTCAGGTGAAGATCGGCATCTTCCGAACCGTGCGCGTGCCGGCGATCTGAGGTTCCTGCGGCAGTCGCGTCGACGGCAGGTACTTGCGGATGGCGGCATGCCACTGCTCATAGTTGCCCGGTTTCTGTTCGCGCAGGGTCTTGAGCGCGTAGAAGGTGAAGGCGCCGTTGGGGCGGCCGCCGAAGCTGGTGTCCCAACTGAACTCCTCGTCGCGGCAACCGGCCAGCAGCAGGTCGCCGCCGGCGCGGCGCATGCCGCCGACGAGGGTGAGCGCTGAAGCGCGTGGTGCTTGCGGCAGGTCGGCAGCCTTCATCCATACTTCGGGAGGCATGAAGCGCGGGCGCGGGCCGCCGGCGTCGAGCGCGCTGTCGTCGCCACGGTGCACCGAGCCAGAATGGCAGCTGTCGGCGATCAGGACGAGGCGTACGCCGGCAGCGCGGCGGTCGAAGAGCGCGCGCAGGTCGTCGTCGAGCAGCGGGCCGGCGGTGCCGATGTCGTAGGGGCAGAGGCCTTCGTCGCGGCCATCGGGTTCGTCGCCGTCTTCGTCCTCCACCCAGGTGCCGTGGCCGGAATAGGTCAGGACCACGGTGTCTCCACTGCGGGCAGCGGCGACGAGGGTCTCGATGGCACCGTGCATCGCAGCGCGTGTGGCCTGAGCGTCGAGCAGGGTGCTCACGGTGAAGCCGCGCGCCTGCAGCATGGCACCCCAGTCATGGGCGTCGTTGACGCAGCCGGAGAGGTCGCTGTCGGTGCCGGGATAGTCGTTGATGCCGATGCAGAGTGCGCGCCGTGCCATGAGCCTATCCTCCGGAAAGGCGGGGCGCGCTGCCGCAGGAGCGCGGTCAGGCCGCTTTGTTCCCCGGTTCCAGCATAGAGTGCGGGTGCCGCTTGTGCCAGTTGCTTTGGGTACAGGCGTGATGCGCTGCGACAGAGGTGCGGATTCGTGTGCGCCCGTCCTAGAATGAGCGTATCGGCGCCCCCGTACGCCATGCGAGCCCACACTCATGCCTTGCCGACGTCCGTCGATCCTGTTGCAGCGCAGCGCCCATGCGCCGGCTGCGTTCGCACACGGCCTGCGGTCGGAGCATGGCGCATGATGGCGCTCCGTGTCCGCGAGCTGGCGCTGATCGTGCTGGCGGCGCTGTTGTTGCTGTGCGGTGCCGCGCCGGTACGCGCGGAGGTGGAGGCTACGGCGGCTGGCATCGTCCTTGACGAGCCAGGCTCGGCTTACCTCGGGCGCGCCAGCTCAATGATGATCGAGATCGGTGGCGCGCTGGAAGCCGAGCGTGCGCTCGCCCTCCAGCGCGCCGGGCGTTTCAGCCCGGTGGGCGCGGACGTGCCCAAGTTCGGCATCGGCTCGCCCGCGGTCTGGCTGCACCTGCGGGTGGATAGCCGTTATAGCGAGGCGCAAGCGCGCCGCGTGCTTGTAGGTACTTCGTGGATCGACCGCATCGACTTGTTCGTGGTCCGCGACGGCCAGGTGGTCGGCCGCATGCAGGCCGGTGACGGTGGGCCGGGATTGCGCGCGGCCAAAGGCAACCTGGGTTTTGTCTTCGAGCACGTCTTCGAACCGGGCGTCACCGAATTGCTGGTCCGTGCCGAGACGCCCGACCCGCTCGTGTTGCCGCTGCGGGTGTTCGACGACGAGTGCTACCAGTTTGCGATGCGGGTGCACGACTTCACCTATGGGCTGCTGTACGGCTTCCTGCTCGCCCTGATCGCCTACAACGCCATGCTGTACGCCGGCCTGCGCGACCGCGCGCATCGTGACTACGTGCTCTACCTCGGCTGTTTCGTGCTACTGAGCATGGGTTACGCAGGGCACGGCTACAACTGGCTGTGGCCGGGGATGTACGGCGTGCAGCGCTACATCATCCTGGTGCTGATGGTGGTGCTGGGCTATCTCGGCCTGCGTTTCGCGTCCAGCTCCCTGGGCCTGGCCGTGGCCGCGCCCCGTGCGCATCGGCTGGCCCATGGCTTCGGCGTGGCGGGCATGGTGGCGATCGGCGCCTGTGTGGTGCTCGACCAGCAGGCGGCAGCGGCCGTCGTTGCCTTCGTCTTCGTGCTGCTGTTCTCGGTGGCCATGGTGTGGCTGGGTTTCTCGCGCCTCGATGGCGATCGCATTGCCGCAGGCTACTTCCTGGCGGGCTCGCTGGCGGCGATGGCAGGGGCGGCGACCACCTCGCTTGCGGTGTGGAACGGGCTGCCGTACTCGAACTGGACCTTCCATGCCGCGGAGGTGGGCATCGCCATCGATGGTGCGATCCTGTCGCTTGCACTCGCCTACCGGGTGCGTCGCATCCGCCGCGAGCGCCTGCAGGCAGAGCAGCTTTCGAGCCTCGATCCGCTCACCGGACTGCGCAACCGCCGCGCCTTCGCAGTGCTGGGCGAGAGCGCATGGAGTACGGCAGTCCGCCGCCAACGACCACTGTCGGCGGTGGTGCTCGACCTCGATCACTTCAAGTTGATCAATGACGTGCGCGGTCATGCGGCGGGTGATGCTGCGCTCAAGGCCGTGGCCGGCGTGATCGAACGCAACTGCCGGGCGGCCGACGTCGCCGCGCGTTGGGGCGGGGAGGAGTTCGTGGTGCTTCTGCCCGAGACCACGGCGGCCCAGGCGGGGGTACTGGCCGAGCGCCTGCTGCACGACATCCGCGGCCTGGATCTGACGCTCGATGGCGGCGCGCTGAGCTTGAGCGCGAGCATCGGCGTGGCCGAGCGCACGACTCAGCCCGATCTCGAAGCCCTTGTCCGCGAAGCGGATCAGGCCATGTACGCCGCCAAGCAGGGGGGGCGGGACAGGGTGGTGCTGGCGCTACCGGCCTGAAGCGGGAGGCTGCACAGCGGCTATCGCATGCGGGATGGACTGAATACAATTACAGCCATGTACGCCCCCCCGTCTCCCGAATCACCCGTTTCCGCCACGTCTTCGCCGCTGGACGCGCTCAACCCGGCGCAGCGCGAGGCGGTCTGCCATGCCGGTGCCAGCGGGCCGGCCGCTCCGCTGCTGGTGATTGCTGGCGCCGGTTCGGGCAAGACCAATACCCTGGCCCACCGTGTGGCGCACCTGATCGAGAACGGTGCCGATCCCGCACGCATCCTGTTGCTCACCTTTTCGCGCCGCGCCGCGGACGAGATGGGGCGGCGGGTGCGGCGCATCCTGGCCCAGGCCTCTGCCGGCCGGCCCGGCCTGGCGCAGGCCGAGCTGCGCTGGTCCGGTACCTTCCACGCCATTGGCGCACGCCTGCTGCGCGACTACGCCGGCCGCATCGGGCTCGACCCAGGCTTCACGATCCACGACCGCGAGGACTCGGCGGACCTGATGAACCTGGTGCGCCACGAGGCGGGGCTGTCGACCACCCGGCAGCGCTTTCCGCAGAAGGGCACCTGCCTGGCGATCTATTCGGCGGTGGTCAATACCCGCGCGCCGCTGGCCGAGGTGCTGCAGGCGAGCTTCCCATGGTGTGCGGAGTGGGAGGACGAGCTCAAACGCCTGTTCCGGGCCTACGTCGAGGCCAAGCAGGCGCAACAGGTGCTCGATTACGACGATCTGCTGCTGTACTGGGCGCAGATGGTGGCCGAGCCGGCGCTCGGGGCCGAGATCGGCGGCCTGTTCGACCATGTGCTGGTCGACGAGTATCAGGACACCAACCACCTGCAGGCGGCGATTCTGATGGCGATGAAGCCCGATGGGCGTGGCCTGACCGTGGTCGGCGACGACGCGCAGTCCATCTACGCCTTCCGTGGCGCGACGGTGCGCAACATCCTCGACTTTCCGGCCGCCTTCGATCCGCCAGCGCACGTGGTGACGCTGGAGCAGAACTACCGTTCCACCAGGCCAATCCTGGAGGCGGCCAACGCGGTGATCGCGCTCGCCGCCGAGCGCTTCACCAAGAACCTGTGGTCGGAGCGCCAGTCCGCCCAGCGCCCACGCATCGTGGCAGTCAAGGACGAGGCCGACCAGGCGACCTTCGTCGTCGATGGCGTGCTGGCGCGGCGCGAGGAGGGGCTCAAGCTCAAGCAGCAGGCGGTGCTGTTCCGCGCTTCGGCGCACAGCGCGCGGCTGGAGATGGAGCTCACCCGGCGCAACGTGCCCTTCGTGAAGTTCGGTGGGCTCAAGTTCCTCGAGGCCGCCCACATCAAGGACGTGCTTGCCGTGCTGCGCTGGGCCGAGAATCCGCGCGACCGCGTTTCGGGTTTTCGCGCCATCCAGCTGCTTGCCGGCGTCGGGCCCAAGACCGCGGGCCGCGTGCTCGACAATGTGTGTGCCGCTCCCGAGGGCTGCGCGCTGCTTGCCGAGCAGCCCGTGCCGGAGGCCGCGCGCGCCGGCTGGCTGGAATTTGCCGCGCTGATCGATTGCCTCGCAGGCAGAATGCCGCCCTCCGAATCTGCCGCCGCCGCTGTGGGAGCGGCGCGAGCCGCGAGCCTTTCGGCAACGCCGCCAGACCACACCGCCTTCGACCCCTCGCGGCTTGCGCCGCTCCTACGGGGGCGACCCGAGGGGGGGGGTGTAGGCGCGGCGCAAGCCGTGAGCCTTGCCGCCGGTCCGCAGTGGCCGGCGGATTTCGAGCTCGCCTGCCGCTGGTACGAGGCGCAGATGCCACGCCTGTACGACGACTTCGCGGTGCGCGTGCTCGACATCCAGCAGCTCGCCCGCATCGCTGCCACCAGCCCGAGCCGACAGCGTTTCCTCACCGAGCTCACGCTCGACCCGCCCAGCGCCACCAGCGGCGAAGCCGGCATGCCGCTGCTCGACGAGGACTACCTGATCCTGTCGACCATGCATTCGGCCAAGGGCCAGGAGTGGAACGCGGTGAGCGTGCTCAACGTGGTCGACGGCTGTATCCCGTCCGATGTTGCCACCCGCAACAGCGCCGAGGTCGAGGAGGAGCGCCGCCTGCTCTACGTGGCGATGACGCGTGCCCGGGACAGCCTGGACCTGATCGTGCCGCAGCGTTTCTACGTCACCCAGCAGGCCGGCATGGGCGATCGCCATGTGTATGCCGGGCGCAGCCGTTTCATTCCCAACCGCCTGCTCGGGCACTTCGAGCAGCTGAGCTGGCCGCCCCCTCAGCCGCAGTTGCAGGGCTCGCCCGCCTCGCGCCAGGCGGCGGTCGACCTCGCGGCGAAGATGCGCGACATGTGGCGCTGAGCTGCGCGCAGAGGCGGGTCCCGGCCTGGCCTGGGGCGACGATGCTGCGCCGCCGCGTTGCGGTTGCGGCCGCGACACGGCATGCTCGATGTCCGTTTCATGCCCACGCCATCGTGCTTGCCGAGGAGAAGGAAAGATGACCAGCGCCCGCCACCCCATGGCCGCCTCTTTGCGTGCGTCCGATACCGGCAAGGTGGTGTCGGCGCGCGATGCGGTACGCCTGATCCGCAGCGGCGACACCGTGGCCACCGGGGGCTTCGTCGGCATTGGCTTCCCTGAGAGCATCGCGGTTGCGCTCGAGCGCCGCTTCCTCGACAGCGCTGCGGGGGACGCTGTCGCGCCGCGTGACCTGACCCTGGTCTACGCTGCCGGCCAGGGTGATGGCAAGGAGCGCGGACTCAACCACCTCGGTCATGACGGCCTGGTGGCGCGCGTGATCGGCGGCCATTGGGGGCTGGTGCCCAAGCTGCAGGCGCTTGCAGTGGGCAACCGCATCGAGGCCTGGAACCTGCCGCAGGGGGTGATCTCGCATCTGTTCCGGGACATCGCTGCGGGCAAGCCGGGCACGCTCACCCGTGTCGGCCTGGGGACCTTCGTCGATCCGCGCTTCGGTGGCGGCAGGCTCAATGCGCGCACCACGGCTGAGCTCGTGCGGCTGATGGAGATCGACGGCGAGGAATACCTGTTCTACAAGGCCTTTCCGATCCACGTCGGCATCATCCGCGGCACCACCGCCGACCCCGACGGCAACCTGACGATGGAGAAGGAGGCGCTGACCCTGGAAGCGCGCGCCATCGCGATGGCGGCGCGCAATTCGGGCGGCATCGTCATCGCCCAGGTCGAGCGCATCGCCGAGCGCGGGTCGCTCAACCCGCGCCATGTGCAGGTGCCTGGGGTGCTGGTGGACTGCGTGGTGCTCGCCGAGCGGCCCGAGCACCACATGCAGACCTACAGCGAGCAGTACAACCCCGCCTTCTCCGGCGAGATCCGTGTGCCGATGTCGGCGATTGCGGCGATGGGCATGAGCGAGCGCAAGGTCATTGCTCGCCGCGCGGCGATGGAGATGCGGCCTGACGCCGTGGTGAACCTGGGCATCGGCATGCCCGAGGGGGTGGCTAACGTGGCCGCAGAGGAGAAGATCATCGACCTCCTCACCCTCACTGCAGAGCCCGGTGTGATCGGCGGCATTCCGGCCGGCGGGCTGTCTTTCGGCGCTGCCGTGAACACCCAGGCCATCATCGACCAGCCCAGCCAGTTCGATTTCTACGACGGTGGCGGCCTGGACATCGCCTTTCTCGGCCTGGCCCAGGCCGATCGCGAGGGCAACCTCAACGTTTCGCGCTTCGGGCCGCGCCTGGCCGGGGCGGGCGGCTTCATCAACATCTCGCAGAACGCCAAGAAGGTGGTCTTCGTCGGTACCTTCACCGCCGGCGAGCTGAAGGCGGTGGTCGACAAGGGGCGCTTGCGCATCCAGCAGGAGGGCGCCGCGCGCAAGTTCGTCGATGCAGTCGAGCATCGCACCTTCAGTGGGGTGCAGGCGGTGCGTTGGCAGCAGGAGGTGCTCTACGTCACCGAGCGCTGTGTGTTCCGCCTGTGCGCGGAGGGGCTTGAGTTGATCGAGATCGCACCCGGTGTCGATCTCGAGACCGACATCCTCGCCCAGATGGACTTCGTTCCGGTGATGCATCAGGCGCCGCGGCTGATGGATGCGCGCATCTTCCGTGACGAGCCGATGGGGCTGCGCCGCGACCTGCTCGAGCTCCCGCTCGAGCAGCGCCTGTCCTACGATGCCCAGGAGGGGCTGTTCTTCGTCAACTTCGAGGGCCTCGCGGTGCGCACGGAGGCCGATATCGCACGCATCGAGCAGGCGGTTGATGCTGCGCTCGCCAGCGTGGGCCATCGCGTCGATGCGATCGTCAACTACGACCGCTTTTCGATCGTGCCCGAGCTGGTCGACGACTACATCGAGATGGTCAAGCGCCTGGTCAAGCGCCACTACCGCGCGGTGACGCGCTACACGGCGAACAGCTTCATGCGCATGAAGCTTGGTCAGGCACTGGAGAAGCACGAGGTCGTACCGCACATATACGGCAGCGCCGAGGAGGCCCAGGGGCGCGTGCGCCCGCTGGCCTGACGGTCGGGTGTAGCGGTTCAGTCCTGCAGTGCGTCGTGCTCGCCGCAGTGCGCAAGAATGCGCGCGCGTACCGCATCGCGCAGCGCGAGCAGGTCGTGCCAGTCCTCGCCTGCCGGTTGCAGTGGCGCGCAGATGCTCACGCCCAGCCGCCCGCGCTGCGGCTGCCAACCGCCGCTGCGCAGTACGGCGCGCGTGCCCGCGAGTGCGACCGGCACCACTGGCAGGCCCTGGCGTGCAGCGACCTGGAAGGCGCCGAGGCGGAAGGCGCGCAACCCCTCCTCGGGCCCGAAGGTGCCTTCGGCAAAGAACAGCAGCGGCACGCCGGCTTCGGCATGTGTGGCGAGCGTGCGTGCATCTTCCAGGCTCTGCCGGGTGTCGAAGCGGTCGACGAATACGGTGCCCATGCGCTCGAGCAGGGTGCGCAGCAGCGGCTGGGCGCGCAACTCGGTCTTGGCGATGAAGCGCACCGGATGTGGCAGCGTGGCGGCGAGTACGAAGCCGTCGATGTAGCTGGCGTGGTTGGCGACCAGGATGCAGTTGCCCGCGGGCAGCTTGTCCAGGCCTTCGATCCGCAGCGGGCAGGCGCATAGCCAGCGGTAGAGGCGGGCGAGGCGGTGGGCGAGCGCCCAGCGCTGACCGAGGCCGGGCAGGCCGATGATGCCGATGGCGGCGAGGGTGGCCAGCGGCGCGACCCAGGCCCAGGCCCAGACGGCGTAGAGAACGCCCGGCAGCGCGCGTGCCCGCTTGCCGATGCGGCCGGCCAGGCTGGCGGTGTGCAGGCGTAGCACCTGCAGCCACGCCGCACGCACCGGCTCACCCAGGCGCCCGGCCAGCCAGGCCTCGCGCACCGCGGCGCGGCGGATCTTGCCACTGGAGGTCTTGAGGACCGCATGCGGGGGGGCGAGCACGATGGCGTCGGGGGCGAGGTCGAGTTGGGTCATCGCCGCGGCGACGATGCCGGCCTCGAGCGCCTGGCGTTCGGCTTGGTCCTCGAGCCGGGTTTCGGCGACCACCACCAGGCGCTCCTCGCCGCTGGTCGGGTCCGATACGCCGAACACGGCCACGCAGCCCTTGCGTACGCCCGGCAGGTCGCCGATTGCCTGCTCGAGGTCGTAGGGGTAGAGGTTGCGGCCGGCGCGGATGATGAGCTCCTTCGCCCGGCCAGTGATGTAGAGCTCGCCGTCGGCGAGGTAGGCATGGTCGCCAGTCACCAGCCAGCCGTCGTGGAACAGGGCGGCGCTCGCCGCCGCGTTGCGGTAATAGCCGGCGGTGGCTGAGGGGCCGCGGAACTCCAGTTCGCCGACATGGCGTTCGGGCAGCGGGCGGCCCTCTGCGTCCACGATGCGCAGTTCGTGGCCGGGCAGCGGAGGGCCGCAGGACACCAGGCGCAGTACCTCGCCACCGTCATCGTGTGCGCCCGTTCCTGCCGCGCCGTCAGCTGCAAGTGCATGCCCCTCGCGGGTCAGCGGCGTGCGCTCGACGCGGTCGATACGTACGCCGCGGCCGGGGGGCGGTACGCACAGGCCGACCGAGCACTCGGCCAGGCCATACACCGGTGTCAGGCTGCCGGCGTTCAGACCATAGGGGGCAA
This sequence comes from Thauera sp. 28, assembly GCF_000310145.2. Lineage (GTDB taxonomy): Bacteria > Pseudomonadota > Gammaproteobacteria > Burkholderiales > Rhodocyclaceae > Thauera > Thauera mechernichensis. Next base: position 32,677 of record NZ_AMXA01000027.1, on the reverse strand, counting down.
AGGCGTGGGCGAAGCGTTCGAGCGTGTCGGGGTTGACCGGCTCGGCGCCGTTGGCCGCCAGCCGCCAGCTCGACAGGTCGAGGCCCGCCAGGTCGGTACCGGCGAGGCGCTTGACGCACAGTTCATAGGCGAAGTTGGGTGCGGCGGTGACCGTCCCGCGGTAGTGGTGGATCGCCCACAGCCAGCGCTCGGGGCGGGCGAGGAAGTCGAGTGGCGACATCAGCACCAGCGTGCAGCCATGGTAGAGACTGCCGAGCCACGTGCCGATCAGGCCCATGTCGTGGTACAGCGGCAGCCAGCTCACGCACACGTCGCGCGCCTCGACCTTGGCGGCCAGCCCCCAGGCGCGGATGTTGGCGAGCAGGTTGGCGTGGCTGAGCGCCACGCCCTTGGGGTCGCCGGTGGAACCCGAGGTGTACTGGATGAGCGCGAGTTCGCGTGCGCGCGCCGGATGGCGCGGCGCCGAGGCCACGGCGGGCGCGCTGGCGGCAGGGGACGCCGCCAGCGCTGCGGGCGTGGTGACATGCACGAGCTCGGGCGCCAGCCCGGCGAGGGCGCTGGCCAGGGGGCGCACACGGTCGAAGGTGATCAGCACAGGGGCCGCGCAGTTGCGCAGGATGCCGGCCTGGCGGCGCAGGTGCTCTTCGATCTGCGCCGGTCGTGCGGGCGGGTACATCGGCACCGGCACCGCGCCGGCGAACAGGATGCCGAAGAAGCTGCGGAAGAAGTCCAGCCCCGTTGGCAGCATCAGCGCGACACAGTCGCCCGGTTGCACGCCCAGGCCGCGCAGCGCGGCGGCGACCTTGCGCGCGCCGTTGGCGAGTTCGGCATGGCTCAGGGTCTCGACCTCGTCGTCGCCGGCCAGGAAGCGTACGTGGCAGCGCTCCGGGTGGCGGGCGAGATGCCAGTCGAGCACCTCGAGCAAGGTGGCCGCGCCTGAGGGCATGCCGGCCGAAGGTTCGCTGACTGGATCCGTGACGGTTGAGGTGGAGGCTGGCGCGTCACCGGTTGCGCGCCGTGTGGCCTGGGACAGCGGCGAGCCTGCGGGCGCATCGGCGAGGGCGGCAAGCAGGTCGCGCGGCGTTTCGGCGCTGTCGAGCACCGTGGTTGGCAGGCGTACGCCGTAGTGGCGCTCGATGCGGGCCAGCAGCTCGACCCGGCTGAGACTGTCGAGCCCGAGGTCGCGGTCGAGCGCGCAGTCGAGCGTCGCCCTGCGCATTGCGCCGGGATGCAGCTCGCGGACCAGTGCGTCGACCAAGGCCAGCAGCTGCGCGGCATCGTGCGGGTCGGCCAGGTGAGGCGTGGGCATCGCGGGACTCCTCGTGCTTGCCAGGCAGACGGCCAAGGTAACGCCGGGACACCGACACGGCAAGCCATGAAGCTCCAACGGGAGGGCGGGCCGCGTTTGTTCCCGCCGTGGGAGCGGCGCGAGCCGCGAGGGGTTGAAGGCGATGTGGTGCGGGGGGGCGACAAAAGGCTCGCGGCTGGCGCCGCTCCTACAGGGGAGCGCGCCGCGTTTGTTCCCGCCGTGGTAGCGGCGCGAGCCTTTACAATGCACGCCCGTTCGTTTGTCGTCCGTGCGCAGCGTTTGCGCCCAAACCATGACTGCAGCCCCCATCGAGACCCCTGTCGTGTCCGCGCCGGCCCGCGCCGCTGCGTCCGCATGCGCGGGTGTTGCTGCGGAAATCGCCCTGGTGCATGGCTGGGCGATGTCGCCACGGGTGTACGCTGCGCTCGAAGCCAGTCTGCATGGGCAGGTGGTGCGCACCCTGGCACTGCCGGGACATGAAGGGGCGCCTCCGATCCGAGCCGCCAGGCTGGAGGATTGGGCGGATGCCCTCGCCGCAGGCCTTGCCGACGCTTCGGTGCTGGTGGGCTGGTCGCTCGGGGCGATGCTCGCGCTCGACATCGCCTGCCGCCATCCGCACAAGGTGTCGCGCCTCGTCCTGCTTGCCGGCACGGCGCGCTTCGTGGCAGACGACACGGGTTGGCCCGGGCTGCAGGCCGAAGTGGTAGACGCCTTTCAGCGCGACTACGCCTCGGCCCCTGCGGCAACACTGGCGCGCTTCCTGGCCTTGCAATGCATCGGCGAGCCACGACGCCGGGTGGTACAGCAGGCGCTGGCGCAGTGCCTCAGTCCGGGCGCGCAGGAGGGCCTCTGCGCTGGCCAGGCGGCCGACGACGGGCTACGCCCTGGCGTCGGCAGGTCCGCCGCGCCGAACCCATTCGAAGACGGCCTGGCGATCCTAGCCGCGGCCGACCTGCGTCCGCTGCTGGGCGGGATCCGTCAGCCGGTGCTGCTGCTGCACGGCGACCAGGACGCGCTGATGCCCGTGGCTGCGGCCTACAGGTTGGCACAAGCCCTGCCGCAGGCGCGCCTGCAGGTGCTGGAGGGCAGCGGCCATGCGCTGCCGGTGTCGCGTGCGGCGGACTGCGCAGGCCACATCCTGGCCTTCGTCGGCGCAAGGGGGGACGCATGACGGCGACGACGAAGGGCGTCGATCACGCCCATGCGCATCGGCGGCGCGACATCCGCGCAGCCTTCGAGCGCGCCGCGCACAGCTATGACCAGGCCGCGATGATCCAGCGCGAGATCTGCGCCCGGCTTGCCGCCTTTGGCGAGGGGCTCGTGCCGGGCGGGGGCGACGCGGACGGCTGGGTGCTCGATGCCGGCTGCGGTACCGGCTTCGGCGTGGAGAGCCTGCGGCGGCTGCGCCCGGGCGGGCGCATCGTCGGGCTCGACCTGGCCCCGGCCATGCTGGGGCGGGCGCGCATGCGCGCAGGACGCGACGGCGGCTTCGAGCCGGTGTGCGCGGACCTCGAGCACCTGCCGCTTGCCGCCGCCAGCATCGACCTCCTTTGGTCCAGCCTGGCGGTGCAATGGTGCCGCCCAGGGCGCGTGTTCGAGGAACTGGGCCGGGTGCTGGCACCCGGTGGTATCGGCCTGGTTGCAACCCTGGGCCCCGACACGCTGTGGGAGTTGCGCGACGCCTTCGCCAGCGTCGACGATGCGCGCCATACCATCGATTTCCATACCGATGCGCAATGGGTGGAGGCGGCCCGCGCGGCGGGGCTCGAGGTCGAACGGCGCGAGCGTTGCGCCCTGCATGCGCGTGCCGCCGACCTGCGCGGCCTGCTGCGCGACATCAAGGCCATCGGTGCGGCGACCATCGACGGCGGCCGCCGCCGCACGCCGCTGGGGCGCCAGGCCTGGTTGGCGGTGAGCGCACGCTACGAGCGTCATCGACTCGCCGACGGCCTGCTGCCGGCCACCTACGACACCATACTGCTTGCCGTACGCAAGCCGGGCCTTGTGTCCGCCGAGCCTGGAGCGCCCCGAGATGAATGACCAGCTTGTGCTCGGCCTGCGCGACGTGGCTGCGCTTGGTCAGGTGTTCACCCCCGACGCCGTGGTGCGCGCCATGCTGGCGTTGCGCCGTCGGCGCGGCCGGGTGCTGGAGCCCTCCTGCGGCGATGGCGCCTTCCTGCGTCATCTGCCGGATGCAGTCGGCCTGGAGATCGACCCCGACCACTGTCCGCCGGGCGCTCAGGCGATCGACTTCTTTGCCTATCCCGAGCGCGAGCGCTTCGATACCATTATCGGCAACCCGCCTTACGTGCGTTGCCAGGACATTCCGGCCGCCACCCAGGCGCTGATCGCACGCGGCCGCCATGGCCAGTGCCTGGATCGGCGCGCCAACCTCTATCTGTTCTTCATCGACAAGTGTCTGCGCCACCTCGAGCCGGGCGGCGAGCTGATCTTCATCACGCCGCGGGACTTCCTCAAGGCGACTTCGGCGGTCAAGCTCAACCGCCTGCTGTTCGAGGCCGGCAGCATCACCGACGCGATCGAGCTGGGTGACGCGCGCGTGTTCGCCGACGCGGTGCCGAACTGCCTGATCTGGCGTTTCGAGAAGGGCTGCACCAACCGGCAAACGCGTTATTGCGAGATCGGCGTCGGCGACGACGTCGACGCGGCGCTTGCCGCACCGGCCTGGGAAACGCGCCACTTCATCGAATGCGCCGGCCACCTGATGTTCGCGCGTGGCGACTACCCGCTGCGCCTGGCGGACATCGCCTTCGTCAAGGTCGGTGCGGTATCGGGCGCGGACGAGCTGTATGCCGACCCGGCGCATGGCAACCGCGATTTCGTGTGCTCATCCACGGTGAGCACGGGCCTCACCCGGCGCATGATCTGGAGTGAGCCGGGCGAAGCGCCGCCGACCGTGCTCCTGCCGCACAAGGCACGCCTGCTGCAGCGCAAGGTCACCCGCTTCGACGAGTCGAACTGGTGGATGTGGGGACGCATGCACCACCGCAGCGCGCAGCCGCGCGTGTATGTGAATGGCAAGACGCGGGTGGCGAAACCCTTCTTCACACACCCCTGCACCGACTACGACGGCGCGGTGATGGCGATCTTCCCGCGCCGGCCGGATGTGGACATCGAGGCCTTCCGCGACACGCTCAATGCGGTCGACTGGGCCGATCTCGGCTTCGTCTGCGATGGCCGCTTCCTGTTCACCCAGCGCAGCCTGGAGAACGCGCCGCTGCCGGCCAGCTTTGCGGCCTTTCTGCCAGTGGGCTGAGTGCGCGCGGCATCACAGGAACAGCGCGTCGACCGCAGCGGTTTCGCGCCGGCCGATGTCTGCGCCGTGTGCCTGCAGCCAGGCCTCGGCGCGGGCGCGGCCAAGGTCGCGCAGTTGCATGAGGAAGCCACTGGCCGCGTTGAGCTTGCTGGCCGTGCCGGCGTCACCCAGCTCGACCGCATCGATGAGGTGGAAGCGCTCGTCCATGAGCTTGCGCTCGAAGCGGCCGCGCCGCCACGCGGGTCCGCTGTCGGCGATGAAGCGGCGGGCATGGGCGACCATGCGCATCTCGCGCAGAAAGGTGGTGGAGAAGCCCAGCTCCATGCTGCGCGCGGCGATGTCGTCGGCGCTGCGCGGCGCTGCTTCGCGACGCAGCGGGTTGAGCAGCACGAGCAGGATGTCGGACGAGTGGCATTCATAGAGCAGCGGATAGATCGCAGGGTTGGCGGTGAAGCCACCGTCCCAGTAATGCTCGCCGTCGATTTCCACCGCGTGGTGCAGGGTCGGCAGGCAGGCGGAGGCAAGCAGCGCGGCCTCGCTGAGCTCGCCGGTGTGGAACAGCCTGACCTTGCCGGTGCGCACTGCGGTGGCGGCGATGAACAGCTTGAGCGGGCAGTCGCGGCGCAGGCGTTCGAAGTCGAACTGGGCGCGCACCACGTCGCGCAGGGGATTGAGCTCGAAGGGGTTGAGCTGGTAGGGCGAGAACATGCGCGTGAAGCCGAGCATCAGGCTCATCGGCGCGGGCAGGCTGCCGTCGCTCGCCGGATTGAGGCTGTGCAGAAGTTCGAGGTGGAAGGGCACGCTGTCGCCGACCGCTGACCAGAAAGCCGCCAGGCTGGCGCGCGCGCCTTGTGCACCGCCTTCGGTCCAGCCCTGGGCGAGGGCGACCGCGTTCATCGCGCCCGCGCTGGTACCACTCACGCCCTCGATGCCGATGCCGTGCTCGAGCAGGCGGTCGAGCACGCCCCAGGTGTAGGCGCCATGGGCGCCACCGCCCTGCAGCGCGAGGTTGAGCGTTGGGGTACGTGCGTCGTGGCGCTTTCCCGACCACGGCAGCTGGAACATGGCTTGGTCCTCCTCGTCCGGCGGGATGGGTGCAGTCCGCCAAGGTGCGCCATCCGGAAGGGATGTTGCAATGCACAAAAGAGATTAACACGCAGCCATGAGCGCAAGTGTGTCGACGCCCAAGGGGAGCCAGGTCATCTCGTCTTCCGCCGGCGTTCGGGTGCGCCGCGCCCGGAAACCCTGGTGCTGACATGGAAATGGGTATACTTCCGGGGTTGTCGTCTGCCCGCGTAGCCTAAGTAGCGGTGGGCAGGCGGCTTGCCCGACATCCGAGAATGAAAGATACATGATGATGCTGGCTGTCGATGCGGATGAAGGCCGCAAGCCTGCGCTCCGGGAGGGGCGTGAAGGTGGGGGCGGCGACCCGAGCCTCGATGTGAGCCTGGCGACGCTCTTCGAGTGCCTGCCGGCCATGATCAGCTATTGGGATGCGGAGCAGCGCAATGTGTATGCGAACCGCGCCTACCTGACTTGGCTTGGGCTCGGAGCGGCCGACCTGCGCGGCCGTCGGATCGTGGATCTCGCCCCCGCGGCGCTGTACGCGAGGATCCTGCCCTTGGTCGAACGCGCCTATCGGGGTGAGGCGCAGTCCGACGAGCAGGTCATCGAGTCGCCCGGCGGCGGTCGGCGCTACTGGGTGGTCAACTATGTTCCGGACCTGCGCAAGGGTGTCGTCGCGGGCATCGTCGTGATCCTGTGCGAGGTCTCGGCCCTCAAGGAGACCGAGCAGGCGCTGCGCGAGAGCGAGCGGCGTCTGAGGAGCATCCTGGGTGGGCAGACCGAGGCGATCTCGCGCCTGGGGGCAGACGGCCGCTTCCTGTTCGTCAACGATGCGTACTGCGCGCTGTCGGGGCGTGCGCGCGAGGAGCTGCTCGGCCAGCGCTGGCAGCCGGTGGCACATCCCGACGACGTTGCGCGGGTCGAAGCCTCCTTGCGCACCTTGTCGCCGAGCAATGATGTGGTGATCGAGGAGAACCGCGTCGTCTGCGGCAACGGCGAGTTGCGCTGGGTGCAGTTCATAAACCGCGGTTTCTTCGACGAACTGGGGGGCTTGTGCGAGATCCAGTGCGTCGGACGTGACATCACGGCGCAGAAAGTGGCCGAGCTGGCGCTGCAGGAGGCCAATGCCAATCTCGAACGCAGGGTGGTCGAGCGTACCCGGCAGTTGCAGGAGCTTGCGGTGCAGATCACCCTGGCCGAGGAGAGCGAGCGCAAGGCGATCGCGCGCGACCTGCACGATGATCTCGGCCAGTTGCTGCATATCGCCCAGATGCGGCTGGACCAGGTGCAGCGCTCGGTCGGCGATGACGCGCTCGTTGCTGCCCTGGTGCAGGTAGGAGGGCTGATCCGTGACGCGAGCCGGCGGGTGCGCTCGATGACGGCACAGCTCAGTCCGCCGGTGCTGCGGACGCTGGGCCTGGTGTCGGCACTGCACTGGCTGGCCGACGAGATGGGGCGCGAGTTCGGGCTCGATGTCGAAGTGGACGTCGAGCCTGTGGGCACGGATACGGATGGGGGCAAGGCGATCGCCCTGGGCGAGGCGCAGAGCCTGATCCTGTTCCGCGCGGTGCGCGAGCTGCTGCTCAACGTGCTCAAGCATGCGGGTACTTTCTGGGCGCAGGTCAGGGTCGAGCATGCGGCGCATTTCTTGCGCATCACGGTGCGTGACGAAGGGCGGGGGATCGAGGACCTTGCCGCCGCGCTCGACCAGCGCGAGCGCTTCGGGCTGGCCAGCCTGCAGGAGCGCATCGGTTATCTCCATGGGACGGTCGTCATCGACTCGGCACCCGGGCGAGGGACCTCAGTGCGGCTGCAGGTGCCGCTCGGCAGCAGTCGTGGCTCGGGGAGGCGACGATGAGCATCAGGGTCATGCTCGGCGACGACCATCGGATCTTCATCGAGGCCCTCGCCGGCATCCTGTCGGACGAGCCCGACATCGTGGTGGTGTCCTGCGTCGGCAGTGCGGCCGAGATCTTCGCCGAGATCGGGCGCGTGCGTCCGGATGTACTCATCCTCGATGTCGGCCTGCCCGATGAGAATGGCATCGAAGTCATGCGGCGCTTGCGACGCGAGCATGCAGGCGCGCGCGTGCTGGCACTCTCGGGCTATGCCGATCGAACCTTCGTCGAGGAGATGCTCAAGGCCGGCGCCTCTGGCTATGTGGTCAAGACGGCCAGCACCCAGGAGCTCATCAACGGCGTGCGCGCGGTCGCCGAAGGCAAGCACTTCCTGTGCGCGGAGGCAACCGCGCGCATGCTGAACCGCTTTCTGCCGCGTGCGGACAGTTGCCCGCCGGTCAGCCTGTTGAGCCAGCGCGAGCGCGAGGTGCTGGTGCTGCTGGCCAATGGCAAGCGTGCGGCGGAGATGGCAGCCGAGATGGGGATCACCGTGTCGACGGTGGAGGTCCATCGGCGCCACCTGAAGGACAAGCTCGGCCTGCGCACGTCGGCCGACCTCACGCGCTATGCGATCCGTGAGGGCCTGGTTGCGCCCTGAGGGCGATGTACGCATTTCTTGGTAGCGGGGTCATCGTTGCTGTGAATGGAACGGAATGCGCAATTCCGTAACATCGGTTGCTACGCGCGTCGTGCCATTTCGAATGCACGCTGCAGCCGCCGCAAGGGACCCAGCCCATGAGCTTTGCCACGATGACCCTGAGAACACGCCTCGTTCTGGCCTTGCTGGCCGTGATGGCGGGTTTTGTTTCCATCGGCCTGGTCGCCCTCTTCGACCTCCGCGCCAGCATGGAAGAGGACCGCCGCGAACGCGTACGTGCGGTGACTGACAGTGCGATGGCAACCCTGAGCTATTTCCACTCGCTCCAGGCGGCAGGCGCCCTCGGCGAGGATGATGCCAAGCGCCAGGCGCTGGCCTCGCTGCGTGCCTTGCGTTTCGACGGCGACAACTACGTTTTCGTGGTCGATACCCGGTACGAGTTCAAGCTCAACCCGGCCAGGCCCGACATCGAGGGGACATCAGGGCGCGAACTGCGTGACCCGGGAGGCCGCGCCTTCGTGGTGGAGATGGTGGATGTGGCCTCGGGCAGTGCGCAAGGCGGCTTCGTCGACTACGTGTGGAACAAGCCGGGCGCTACCGCCCCGGTTGGCAAGGTGTCCTATGCGCGTCTGTTTGCGCCGTGGCAATGGGTCATCGGCGCAGGGGTGTACCAGGACGACGTCGCACAGGCGTTCCAGGACCAGGCGGTGAAGATCGGGCTGATTGGATTGCCCATCGTGCTTGCCATCGTTGCGATTTTCGGTCTCATCAGCCGCAGCATCTTTGGCCAGCTGGGCGGTGAGCCCGCGGCGGCGGTGTCGGTCGTGCAGCAGATCGCGCGTGGCGACCTGAGCGCGGCGGTTGCTCGGCCCGGCATGCGGGCCGGCAGCATGCTGCATGCCGTCGATGAGATGCGCGACAAGCTCGTGGGCATGCTCAGGGACATGACGCGCATGGCCCATGCGCTCGATGGCCGTGCACAACAGATTGCCAGCGCGGCTGGCCAGGTCGCAGCGGCGAGCGGGGATCAGGCGCAGGCCACGAGCACGACTGCGGCCGCACTGCAGCAGGTGACGGCGAGCATTGGCGCCGTGTCCGGGATTGCGGCGACGACCGAGCGGCACGCGGTTGGAACGGCCGAGCGTGCGGGTGAAGGGACTGCGGCGGTGATGCATGCGTCGGCCGAGGTGGAAAAGGTCGAGCGCCTGATTGCCTCGTCGGCCCAGAAGGTCGAGGGCCTCAAGGTACGCTCCGGCGAGATCGGCAGTGTCGCCGTCGTGATCAAGGAGATTGCCGAGCAGACCAACCTGCTCGCGCTCAACGCGGCGATCGAGGCCGCCCGCGCAGGTGAGCAGGGGCGGGGCTTTGCAGTGGTGGCCGATGAGGTGCGAAAGCTTGCGGAGCGGACCGCCGAGGCGACCACCCGCATCAGCCGGACGGTCGAAGCGGTGCAGCAGGAAACCGAGACCGTGGTCGTCACGATGCACGAGACGGTGCCGCAGGTGCAGGCGAGCCTCGTCAAGGTACGGGAAGTTGCCGGCATCCTGCAGACCATCCGCGGGCAGGCCGAGGACTCCCTCGCCAAGGCGCGCGACGTGGCGCTTGCGACGCGGGAGCAGGGGACGGCCGCCAACGAGATCGCGGCCAATGTCGAGCGTATCGCGGGCATGGCCGAGGAGGTGAGCCTCACCATGAGTGGCAATGCCGACGCGGCCCGAGAGATGCAGGACATGGCCGTTGAGCTGATGCGGTCGGTGCGCCGTTTCAGCCTGCCCTGAGTACGAGCGCATGCAGACGGGGCTCGGTGGGTCGGTGATGAAGCTGCTGCTGGTGGCGCCGCAGGGGGGCGTGCGGGCGCAGCTCGTGGATATGCTGGATGAATTCTGCGGTGAGCTGTACGTCGTTGATCATGACGATGAAGCCTTGGCTGGCCTGCTGCCGGCGACGGCGGTGGGGCGTGCCAGACAGGGTGCGGTGTCCGCGCGCCACGGCGCATTCAGCCTCGAGCGCTGCGATCTGGTGCTGCTGTGCCTGGATGGATCAGGACTCGAGGGCGGACGCGCGCTGATCGAAGGTTTCCACGCGGCCGGCGGCGGCAATGCACCAGCCATCCTTGCCGTCGTCGGCGGGGATGATCTGGCCGATCGCGCCGCCTTGTTCCGCTGCGGGGTGGATGACTACGTCGCCGCGCCGCTGGTCCGGGAAGAGCTTCTCGCGCGCATCTTCAACCTGGTCGGCAGGCATCGTTCGTTCGACGATGCGCGGCGTGCCAGGCGCCAGGATTTCGATCGCGTCCTGCTGCAACTGGCACGCAGCGTCCTCCCGGGCAGTGGCCGCCTGCAGCAGGCGCTGGAAGAGATTGCCGGCCAGTCGGCGCGGGTGCTCGACGCGAAGGCTTCGATCTGGCTGCTGGATGCGGCGGGCCAGCTGCGTTGCGTAGCGCACGGCGGCACGGACGGCGAGAAAGCTTGCGAGTGTGCTTGCCCTGTGCTCGCCGACGTCGATTTCCCGGCTTACTTCGCGGCCTTGAGAGGCAGTCGCGTGTTGAGCGTGAACGATGCTGCCGTGCACCCGGCGACGCGGGAGCTGTCGCGGGCGCATCTTGCCGCTCACGACATCGTATCCCTGCTCGATACGCCGATCCGCCAGGGTGACCGCCTGCTGGGCGTGGTATGCCATGAGCAACTTCACTTGCCGCGGGTGTGGACGGTTGATGAGGAGGCGTTTGCGGCGGGTGTGGGTGAGCAGGTGGCGCGTGTGCTTGCGGCGCATGAGCACTGGTGCGCGAACCAGGAGTTGCATCTTGCCAAGCGCGTGATGCAGCTCGCCCCGGTGTCGATCATGATCACCGACGCACAGCGAGCGATCGTGTTCGTGAACGAAGCATTCGAGCAGATGAGCGGCTATCTTGCCCACGAGGTGATGGGGCAGTCGCCGCGGATCCTGTCTTCGGGGATGCATGGTCCCGACTTCTACGAGGCGATGTGGCAGAGCATCGACCGCACCGGCTTCTGGCAGGGCGAGATCTGGGACCGGCGCAAGAGCGGGGAGCGCTACCCGAAGAGCCTGATGATCAAGCGGCTCGCGAATGGTCATGGCGAGACCTCCCATTACGTAGGCCTGGCCTTGGACGTTTCGGTGGAGCGTGCCCAGCAGAGCCAGATCGAGTTCCTCGCCTACCACGACAGCCTCACCGGCCTCGCCAACCGCAGCTTGTTTGCCGACCGCCTGCGCCAGGCGGTGGCACGCGCTGAGCGCAACGGATCGCGGGTAGCAGTGCTCTACCTGGACGTCGATCGCTTCAAGGTCATCAACGACTCCTTCGGCCATGAAGCGGGCGACCGCATGCTCAAGGAGGTCGCGCAACGCATCCACGCGTCGATCAGGGATGGCGACACGCTGTGCCGGCAGGGTGGCGATGAGTTTCTCGTCATCGTCGATGACGTGGTCGATGTCGACAGCCTGTCGTGCGTTGCACGCCGCATCCTGGATACGGTGAGCCTGAGCTTCGAGCACGAGGGGCGGGACTTTTCACCGACGCTGTCGATGGGGATCTCGATCTTTCCGGACGATGCCCGTGACGAGTCCGAACTGGTCAAGAATGCCGACATGGCCATGTACCAGGCCAAGGACAGCGGACGCAACCGTTACCAGTTCTTCACCGCCGAACTCAATCGCATCACGCGCCGCAAGGCCGAGATCGAGAGCAGCCTGCGCAGCGCGCTGGCAGTGAAGCAGGGCCTGTTCATGGTCTACCAGCCCAAGATCGCACTGGAGTCGGGCGCCTTGATCGGCTTCGAGGCGCTGGTGCGCTGGTCGCCCTCGGCGGGGACGTTGGTGCCACCAGCGCTGTTCATCGAGATCGCCGAAGAGTCGCACCAGATCGTGGCGCTGGGCGATTGGATCATCGACATGGTGCTCGACCAGGTTGCGCACTGGCAGCGTGGGGGCTGCACGGTGCCGCCGGTCGCCATCAACGTGTCGCCCGTTCAGCTCAGGTATCCGGGCCTGGTGGAGCGCCTTGCCCATGCGTGTGATCGGGCCGGCGTCGACAGGCGGCTGATCGAGATCGAGATCACCGAGAGCGTTTTCGTCGGCGACATCGACGCCGCGCGCGGGCTGCTGCAGCAGGTCAAGGCTGCAGGGTTCAAGCTGACGCTGGACGATTTCGGCACCGGCTATTCCAGCTTCAGCTATATCGCGATGCTGCCCTTCGATGCGATCAAGGTCGATCGCTCCTTCGTCTCCAGGTTGGGCGAGAACCTCAAGGCCGCGTCGGTTCTCAAGGCGGTGATTGCACTTGCCAAGGAGCTTGGCCTCGAGCTGGTTGCCGAGGGCGTCGAGACCGAGGCTCAGGCAGCGTGGTTGCGCACTGCCGGGGCGGAGGTCGCGCAGGGGTACCACTTCGGCATCCCGGCCAAGGCAGCGGACCTGATCCTCTAGCCCTGCTGCCTGCGCCCGTGCGGCGCGAGACTCAGCCCTTTTCGCCCTTGGCCGCCAGATAGATCCCCACCAGCAGCAGGCTGAAGCCGACGAATTGCAGTGGCGCGAAGCCCTCGCCGAAGATGATGAAGGCCATCAGCGCGCTGCCGACCGGTTCGCCGAGCGTGACCACGGCAACGAAAGTGGCGGACACGTAGCGCAGCGACCAGTTGTAGGCGGTGTGGCCGAGCAGTTGCGGGCCGAGCGCCATCGCCAGCAGCACCAGCCAGGCGGTACCCGAGAGCGCGAACAGCTCGACCCCGCCTGCGCCGCTGGCCGCGAACAGGAACAGCGCTGCGGCGCCGTAGGCGAGCCAGATGTAGGCCGGCAGCCCGAGCCCGGCGCGCAGCCGGCGGCCGATCAGCAGGTAGGCGGAGAAGCACCAGCTGCCGACCAGCGCCAGCAGGTTGCCGAACATGGGGTCGCTGCCGGCGCCCGCGTTCTGGCTGTCGCTCCAGAAGATGAACAGGCTGCCGGCAAAGGACAGCGCGATGCCGCCGATCATCATGCGCGTGGGCGTCTCGCGGAAGATCAGGAAGGAGGCCAGGCCGATCCACAGCGGGTTGGTGGTGACGAGGGCGGTGCTGGATGCGACCGAGGTGTATTCCAGCGAGCTGATCCAGGTGGCGAAATGCAGGGCGAGGAAAAAGCCCGCCGCCAGCGCCATGCCGATCTGCCGGCGGGTGAGCCGCGCCAGTTCGCGGCGCGACTGCATCAGCGCGACCGGCGTGATGATCAATGCGGCGAGCCCGAGCCGCCAGGTCGCCACGGTGAGCGAGCTCACCCCTTCGGCCTGCGCCAGGCGGGCGAAGATGGCGCCGAAGGAGATCGCGGTGAGGCCAATGCCGAGGACGACGAAGGGGAGCCAGCGGGCGGGTTGGGTGGTTTGGGACATCGAGCTTGGGGCGTCGTTGGGGGTGTTGCGCTTGAGGGACAGAGTGCCCGGCCTTGTGCTGGTCGAGCTTTGGGCCGGTGTCGATGATCGCCGATCAGGCGTGCCCGCCCTCCAGATACGCCGCGCGCACCTCCGGACTCGCCAGCAGTTCCGCCCCCGTACCGGCGAGCGTGATCTCGCCGTGCTGCAGCACGTAGCCACGATCGGCTACACGCAGGGCCTGGTTGGCATTCTGTTCGACGAGCAGGATGGTCATGCCGTGGTCGCGGTTGAGCTCGCGGATGATCTGGAACACCTTGCGGATGTAGATCGGCGCCAGCCCGAGCGAGGGCTCGTCGAGCAGCAGCAGCTTGGGCCGGCTCATCAGTGCGCGGCCGATGGCGAGCATCTGCTGCTCGCCGCCCGACAGCGTGCCGGCGCGCTGCGACTTGCGCTCGTCGAGGATGGGGAACATTGCGAACACGCGCGCGATGTCGGCGTCGTAGTTGGCGGGGTCGGCGTGGGCCGTGCCCATCTGCAGGTTCTCGATCACCGTCATGCGCGGGAAGATGCGCCGGCCCTCGGGGACGAGGGCGATGCCGCGGCGGGCGATCTCGTGGGTATGGACGCGGGTGATGTCCTCGCCGTCGAACACGATGCGCCCGGCGCTGGCCTTGGGGTTGCCGAACAGGCTCATCATCAGCGTCGATTTGCCGGCGCCGTTGGCGCCGATCAGGGTGACGATCTCGCCGACCTGCACCTCGACGTCGATGCCGCGCAGTGCGTGGATGTGGCCGTAATGGGCGTGTACACCCTCCATCGTTAGCATCATGCTGCGGCCCCTCCCATCGCTTCTTCTTCCTCGTCTTCGCCCAGGTAGGCCTTGATCACCTCCGGGTTGTTGCGCACCGATTCGGGCGTGCCTTCGGCGATCTTGCGCCCGTAGCTGATCACGCCGATGTGGTCGGACACGTTCATCACCACGCTCATGTCGTGCTCGATGAGCAGAATGGCGATACCCAGCTCGCCGCACAGGTAGAGCAGCAGCTCGTTCAGTTCCGCCGACTCGCGCGGGTTGAGGCCGGCCGCGGGCTCGTCCAGGCACAGCAGCACCGGGTCGACGCACAGCGCGCGCGCGATCTCGATGCGGCGCTGAATGCCGTAGGGCAGGTCCCCCGCGGCGTCGTCGGCGAGGTGGGTGAGCTTGAGACGCTCGAGCCACATCGCTGCGCGCTCCACCGCCTTGCGCTCGGCCGCACGGTAGCCCGGCAGCTTGAACAGGCCGGCGATCGAGAACATCGAGGCGCGTTGCAGCACGTTGTGCTGGGCGACGATGAGGTTCTCCAGCACCGTCATCTTCGGGAACAGGCGGATGTTCTGGAAGGTTCGCACCACCTGGGCGTCGCGCGCGACGCGGTGGCTGGGCAGCTTCTCCAGCAGCATTTCGCCGCGCGTTGGATGTGCCAGGCGCAGGGTGCCGGTCGTGGGCTTGTAGAAACCGGTGAGGCAGTTGAACAGCGTGGTCTTGCCGGCGCCGTTGGGGCCGATGATGCCGGTGATCTTGCCCGCCGGCACCTCCAGCGAAAGGTCGTCGATCGCGGTCAGGCCGCCGAAGCGCATGGTCAGGTTGCGCACCGAGAGCAGGGTGGCGGGCGTGTTCATTGCGCCACCTCCGTGCCGGCGGCGGCCGGCTTCGAACGCTGCAGGGGCTTCAGGCGTACCGTCGGTTCGCGGTGCGAGAGCAGGCCGCCCGGCTTCCAGACCATGATCAATACCATTGCGGCGCCGAACAGCAGCATGCGGTACTCGGCAAAATTGCGCCCGAACTCGGGGATCAGCACCAGCAGCGTGGCGGCCAGCACCACGCCCATCTGCGAGCCCATGCCGCCGAGCACGACGATGGCGAGGATGATCGCCGATTCGGTGAAGGTGAAGCTCTCGGGCGAGATGAAGCCCTGGCGCGCGGCAAAGAACACCCCGGCGAAGCCGCCCAGCATGGCGCCGATGGCGAAGGCCGAGAGCTTGATGTTGGTGGTGTTCATGCCCATCGCCTTGCACGCGATCTCGTCTTCGCGCAGGGCCTCCCAGGCCCGCCCCACGGGCAGCTTGCGCAGCCGCGACACGAAGGCGTGGGTGAGCAGGGCGAGCACCAGGATCAGGTAGTAGAGGAAGATCAGCCGGTGCATGGCCGAGAACTCCAGCCCGAAGAAGCTGGCGAAGCTGTGCCCGCCCTCGGGTGCGCTGCGGGTGAACTCGAGGCCGAAGAAGCTCGGCCGCGGGATCGAGCTGATGCCGTTGGGGCCGCCGGAGAACTCGGTCCAGTTCACCAGGATGACGCGGATGATCTCGCCGAAGCCGAGGGTGACGATGGCAAGGTAGTCGCCGCGCAGGCGCAGGATGGGGTAGCCGAGCAGGATGCCGAAGCTCGCTGCCAGGGCACCCGACACCGGCAGTGCCTCCCAGAAACCCCAGCCGTACTGGGTGGACAGCAGCGCGTAGGAGTAGGCGCCGACGGCGTAGAAGGCGACATAGCCGAGGTCGAGCAGGCCGGCCAGGCCCACCACCACGTTCAGCCCCCAGCCCAGCATCACGTAGATCAGCACCGTGGTGGCGATGTCGACCACGTAGCGGTTGTCGGAATACACGATCGGCAGTGCGATCGAGGCGCCGAGCGCGATCCAGCCCAGCACGTTGACCACGCGCTGTGCGCCGTGGGCGCGGTCGGCAGCGGTGGCGGTGCTGACCCGGTCGCGGGCGAGCTTGCGGTTGCGCATGTTGTCGATCGACCAGCGCAGCAGCAGGCGGCCGGCGAACACGGCGGCGACGGCGGCGAGGAGCAGGCCGAAGCGGGTCTCGACCCCCAGCCGGCCGCCCACGTCGACGGTGGTGAGGCCGATCAGCGGCACGCCGAGGATGAGGCCGACGAAGGCCACCCAGCCGGCGTCGCGCAGACGCTCGGTGGGGGTCATCGCGTGACGGGCGAAGACGATGGCGCTCATCACACTTTCTCCACTTCAGGCCGGCCGAGCAGGCCGGAGGGGCGCAGCATCAGCACCAGGCACAGGATGCTGAAGGTGGCGACGTCCTTGTATTCCGCCCACAGGTAGGCCGCCCAGAAGGACTCGATGAGACCGATCAGCAAGCCGCCCAGCATCGCGCCCGGCAGCGAGCCGATGCCGCCCAGCACCGCAGCGGTAAAGGCCTTGATGCCGGCGAGGAAGCCGATGAAGAAATCCACCACGCCGTAATACACCGTGACCATCACCCCGGCGACCGCAGCCAGCGCTGCGCCGAGCATGAAGGTGAGCGAGATGGTGCGGTCCACATTGACGCCGAGCAGCGAGGCCATGGTGCGGTCTTGCTCGCAGGCGCGTTGCTGGCGGCCGAAAGGGGTCTGCGTGATCATCCAGGTGAAGGCGATCATCAGTACCACGGTGGTGACGATGATCAGCATCTGGGTCCAGCCGATCTGTACGGTGAAGCCAGGGGCGTCCCACAGCACCACGCCGCCCTCGAGCACCGGCGGGATGGGTTTGACGCGTGCGCCCTGGGTGAGCTGCACGCTGTTCTGCAGGAAGATCGACATGCCGATCGCCGAGATCAGCGGCGCCAGCCGGGTCGAGCCGCGCAGCGGGCGGTAGGCGGTGCGTTCCACCGCCCAGCCGTAGGCCGAGGTGAAGAAGATCGACACGATCAGCACGAAGGTCAGTGCGAGCGGGATCGAGGTCACGTCGGCGGCGGCAAGGATGGTGAAGGCGGTGACCGCGATGAACGCGCTCACCATGAAGATGTCGCCATGGGCGAAGTTGATCATGCCGATGATGCCGTACACCATCGTGTAGCCGATGGCGATCAGGCCGTACATGGCGCCGAGCGTGAGCCCGTTGATCAGTTGCTGGAGTGCGTAGGCCACGATGTCTCCTGCGGTGGCGGCGCACGACGGCCGACGGTGGTGGACCGTCGCCGTGCGCGGGGGATTCTTGTTTGCGCGGCCGGCGCGCAGTGTCAGGCGCGCGCCGGCCGGGTGTTGCGCTGCAGGGCGCGATTACTGCGCGTAGTCGTACTGGCCGCCCTGCCAGCGATAGACCACGAAGCCCGGCGCCTTCTGGTCGCCCTTGGCGTCGAAGGACAGCTCGCCGATCACGGTGTTGAAGCTGCCGCCACGCATCGCCTTCTCGAGGTCGGCGTACTTGGTGCTCTTGGCTGCCGTTGCGGCCTGCTCGAAGAGCTGGAAGGCAGCGTAGGCGTAGAGCACATAGCCTTCGGGCTCGACCTTGGCGGCACGGAACTTCTCCACCACCGGGGCAGCGTCGGCGTTCTTGCGCGGGTCGGGCGAGAAGGTGAACAGCACCTTGTCCGCAGCCGGGCCGGCAGCGGTGACGAGCTCGGAGTTGGTCATGGTGTCGCCACCCATCACGGTCAGGTCGAGGCCGGCGGCCTGGGCCTGGCGCAGGATGAGCGCAACCTCGGTGTGGTAGCCGCCGTAGGCCATCACCTCGACGCCGGCCTGCTTGAGCTTGGTGACCAGGCCCGAGTAGTCCTTCTCGCCGGCAGTGATCGCCTCGCGCAGCGTGGGCTTGAGGCCCTTGCCTTCCATCGCCTTGGCCATCTCGTCGGCCAGGCCCTTGCCGTAGGCGCTCTTGTCGTCGACCACGGCGACCTTCTTGCCGGCGAACTTGTCGGCAATGTAGCTGCCCGCCACCATGCCCTGCTGGTCGTCACGGCCCATGATGCGGAAGATGTTGTCCAGGCCGCGCTCGGTCACTTGCGGGTTGGTCGACACCGTAGCCATCGGGATGTCGGCCTCGTTGTAGACCTCGGAGGCCGGGATGGTCGAGCTCGAGCACCAGTGGCCGTGCATGAAGACGATCTTGCGGTTGACCATGGTGTTGGCCACCGACACCGCTTGCTTGGGATCGCAGGCGTCGTCGCCGACTTCCAGCTTCAGCTTCTCGCCGAGCACGCCGCCGCGGGCGTTGATGTCGGCGATGGCCATCTCCGCGCCCTTGCGGATCTGGTCGCCGGCCGAGGCGTACTGGCCGGTCATCGGGCCGGCGATGGCGACCGACAGGTCGGCCAGGGCCGCGTTGGAGAAGCCGCCGAGGGCGAGGACGGCGGTGGCGAGCAGGGTTTTTTTCATGAAACGTCTCCTTCGTGGCTGTGTGTCGTTTGCGATTGCTGCTTGGCCCAGCGTTGCAGGCCGTTGATGCGGGTTGCCACCGTACGGTGGCGTGTGCGCCCGGCAAAGGTAAGCGAATTTTTCAGTCTTGCCATCCGTGATGCCCCTAGCTGCGTGATGCCGGTCTGGATCGGGGCTCATCCGTACCGTGTTCTGGAGCCTGGTGCTAGGCACCCATGGCCATCAGGCTGGCGTTGCCGCCAGCTGCGGCGGTATTGATCGACAGTGTGCGCTCATGCACCAGGCGGCCGAGGTCATAATCGGGCGTGGGGCGCAGCAGTTGCAGGATCGGGCCCTCAAGTGCCGCCAGGCGCTGCTGCAGCTCATTGGCGCCGCGGTCGTCACCATCGAACAGCAGGGCGCCGATCGGTTGTTCGATCCAGTTGGCGTTCACCGCCACGGCGGGGCCAAGGTCCGACGGTAGCGCAGCCACGGTGCTGCGGGCGGCCGGGGTGTCAGCGAGCAGCAGCCGGTTGCCGCTGGCGAGTGCGGCCATGACCTGGTGCAGTACGGCGGCAGCGGTGTGCGCGACGCCGGCGATCAGGCCGCGCGCGGTAAAGCGCAGGCTGTCGTCCTCGCCGGTGGGGCCGGGCAGCGCCAGACGCAGGCCGCTGATGCGGCGGGCGCGGCAGGCGTCTGCGCGGTCGCGCAGTACGGTGAATTCGTCACCCTCCACGAGGCCACGACCAGCGCCGTCCAGCCAGGCGAGGAAGCCGTCGAGCGCGGTGTCGGCAGCGCGCGTCTCCTTGCCTTCGCTGACCGCGAGTGCGCCGTCGAGCAGCGCCGGACCCGGCGTGCGCGCCAGCAGGCGGTGCAGGTAGAGCGGCCCGCCCGCCTTCGGTCCGGTGCCCGACAGGCCTTCGCCACCAAAGGGTTGTACGCCCACGACGGCGCCGATGATGTTGCGGTTCACATAGAGGTTGCCGACGTGGGCGCTTGAGGCGATGCGCTCGACGGTCTCGTCGATGCGGGTGTGCACGCCCATGGTCAGGCCGTAGCCGCTGGCGTTGATGGCGTCGATCAGCCCATCCAGCGCGGCTGCACGGTAACGCAGTACGTGCAGGATGGGGCCGAACTGCTCGCGGCCGAGTTCGGACAGTGCGCCGATCTCGATGATCGTCGGCGCGACGAAGTTGCCGCGTGCGCAGTCCGCGGGCAGCGGCAGGCGGGTGACGCGTGCGCCGCGGCCCTGCATCGTCGCGACATGGGCTTCCAACCCTGTGCGCGCCTCGGCATCGATCACCGGGCCGATGTCGACCCGGACGTCGGCCGGGTCGCCCAGGCGCAGTTCGTCGAGTGCCCCGCGCAGCATGTGCAGCACGCCGTCGGCGATGTCGTCCTGCAGGCACAGCACGCGCAGTGCCGAGCAGCGCTGGCCGGCGGAGTCGAAGGCGGAGGCGAGCACGTCGGCGACCACCTGCTCGGGCAGGGCGGTGGAGTCCACGATCAGGGCGTTCTGGCCGCCGGTCTCGGCGATCAGCGGCACGTTGCCGCCGCGTTCGGCGAGCTTGCGGTTGATGAGCGCTGCCACCTCGGTGGAGCCGGTGAACATCACGCCGCACACGCGTGCGTCCGCCACCAGCGCGGCGCCGACGGTCTCGCCGCGCCCGGGCAGCAGCTGCAGCGCCGCGGCCGGTACGCCGGCCTCGTGCAGCAGGCGCACCGCGTAAGCGGCGATCAGCGGTGTCTGTTCGGCGGGCTTGGCGAGCACCGGGTTGCCGGCGGCGAGCGCGGCCGACACCTGGCCGGTGAAGATGGCAAGCGGGAAATTCCACGGGCTGATGCACAGCACCGGCCCGAGCGGGATGTGGCTGGCAGCGTCGAAGCCGCGTGCCTGCTGGGCGTAGTAGCGCAGGAAATCGACCGCCTCGCGCAGTTCGGCCACGGCGTTGGCCCAGGACTTGCCAGCCTCGCGCACTGCCAGTGCGATCAGGGTGTCGGCATCGCGCTCGAACAGTTCAGCGGCAGTCTGAAGTCGTGTGCAGCGCATGGCCGCCGGTTGGCCCGCCCAGTCGGGCGCGGCGGCACTGGCGGCGGCCAGGGCGCGCTCGATGTCCGCGGCGGTGGCCTCGGCGACACCGCCGACTGTTTCGCCGCGATTGGCCGGGTTGGTGACCGGCTGCACCTCGGCAGGCACGGCAACGCTGCCGGCAACGATCGGGCTGGCTGCGAAGGGCATGCTGCGCGAGGCCTCGATGGCGGCGGCGATGCGCGCGCGCACCGGCTCGCTGGCGAGGTCGATGCCCGCGGAGTTGGTGCGCAGCGCACCGAACAGATCACAAGGCAGCGGGATGCGCGGATGCGGCGCACCGGCGAGCGCTGCGGCCTGCTCGACCGGGTCGGCGATCAGCTCCTCGACTGCCACGCGCTCATCGACGATGCGATTGACGAAGCTGGTGTTGGCACCGTTCTCGAGCAGGCGACGCACGAGGTAGGCGAGCAGAGTCTCGTGGCTGCCCACCGGGGCGTAGATGCGCACCATGCGGTGACGGCCGGGCTGGCCGACGAGCTGGTCGTAGAGCGGTTCGCCCATGCCGTGCAGGCACTGGAACTCGTAGTCGCCAGGTTGCCAGGCACGGCCGTCGGCGGCGGCGAGGTGGAAGATGGCCGCCAGCGAGTGGGCATTGTGGGTGGCGAACTGAGGGTAGATCGCGTCGCGTGCGGCGAGCAGCTTCTGCGCGCAGGCGAGGTAGGCGACGTCGGTGTAGACCTTGCGCGTATAGACCGGGTAGCCGGCCAGGCCGTCGATCTGCGCGCGCTTGATCTCGGCGTCCCAGTAAGCGCCCTTGACCAGGCGCACCATCATGCGCTGGCCGCTGCGCCGTGCGAGGTCGATCACGAAGTCGAGCACGAAGGGCGCGCGCTTCTGGTAGGCCTGCACGACGAAGCCCAGCCCGCTCCAGCCGGCGAGTGCGTCGTCGGTAGCAAGCGCTTCGAGCAGGTCGAGCGAGATGTCCAGGCGGTCGGCCTCCTCGGCGTCGATGTTGAGGCCGATGTCGTAGCCTTTGGCGAGCAGGCACAGCGCCTTCAGCCGGGGCAGCAGCTCGCCCAGCACGCGTTCGCGTTGCGACCAGGTGTAGCGCGGATGCAGGGCGGAGAGCTTGACCGAGATACCGTTGCCGTCGACCACGCCACGGCCCTTGGAGGCCTGGCCGATGGCATGGATGGCGCGCTCGTAGTCCTTGAAGTAGCGCTCGGCGTCGGCGGCCGTCATGGCGGCCTCGCCCAGCATGTCGAAGGAGTAGCGGTAGCCCTGTTTCTCGTGTTCGCGGCCGCGCTTCAAGGCCTCGTCGATGTCGCGGCCGGTGACGAACTGTTCGCCCAGCATGCGCATCGCCAGGTCCATGCCCTTGCGGATCAGTGGCTCGCCGCCGCGCGCCACCAGGCGGGTGAGCGCTGCGGACAGACCTTGCTCGCTGCTGGTCGATACCAGCCGGCCTGTGATCAGCAGGCCCCAGGTCGCGGCATTGACGAACAGCGAGGGGCTGTTGCCAATGTGCGCGCGCCAGTCGCCGTCGGCGAGCTTGTCGCGGATCAGGCGGTCGGCGGTGGCCTTGTCGGGCACGCGCAGCAGGGCTTCGGCCAGGCACATCAGTGCCACGCCTTCCTGGCTGGAGAGCGAGAACTCCTTCATCAGGGCGTCGACGCCGGACGAGCGCGTACGCGTGGCGCGCAGGCCGGTGACGAGGTCGTGGGCGAGCGTATGCACCGGCTCGCGCAGCGCGTCGGGGAGACGTGCGGCGGCGATCAGGGCAGGCACGCAGATCGGTTCCGGCTGGCGCCAGGCGGCATCGATCCGTTCGCGCAGCGCACTGCGCCGGGGCGCGGGCAGGGCCGCGGCAGCGCACGATTCGGGAGCCAGCTGGGGGGGCGACGAGGGCAGCGAGATCACGGCCGGATACTCCTGGGAAGGCGTCCGTATGGGGTGGGGAGGGGCGTTCGGGAGCCCGTAGAGCTGGAGCGAATTTTTTGCCAAAAACAAAAGTTAATGGCTCCAAAATTTGCATTTATAAAGTCATAATTCCCGTTTCAACCAGCCGATGCAGGCGAATAGTCTGCTGCACTGCAATGGATCGTATCGATCAGAAGATCCTCGTCGAACTGCAGGCCGATGCGCGCCTGTCGATCGTCGAGCTGTCACGCCGCGTGGGGCTGACGAAGACGCCTTGTGCCGAGCGCGTGCGCAGGCTGGAGAAGGCGGGGGTGATCCGCGGCTACCACGCCGACCTCGACCCCGATGCGGTGGGTGCTGGCCATATAGTCGTTGTCCAGGTCCTGTTGACCAGCACCGCCGAGCTGGATCTGCGCCGCTTCAACGACGCGGTCCGGCGCATTCCGGAGATCGAGTCCTGCCACATGATCGCGGGCGATTTCGACTACCTGCTCAAGGTGCGCACCCGTGACATCAACGAATACCGCCGGGTGATGGGCGACCAGATCTCGGGGCTGCCGTGCGTCAAGCAGACGCATACCTACGTGGTGATGGAGGTGGTGAAGGACGAGCGCAACCTGCCGGTACGCCCTTCGTCCTGAGCGAGGCCGATGCGGCAGGATTTTCGCGCGCCGGGCTGGGCTGCGCGCAGGCGGTGTGCGGGGGGCTTGGTGTAACATTCCGGCCAAAGCTTTCGCCCCTGCCACCCGGCAGCCGGCCCTCCCGAGAGACACCATGGTCCCGCACCTCACCACCGCACTCACCGGCCCTCTGCTCGAGCTCGAGCGCCAGTTCCTCGACAATGCCTGCGACATCGAGAAGTGGTTCCGTACCCAGTGGCAGGATCACATGCCCCCCTTCTACGGCTCCACCGATCTGCGCAACTCCGGCTTCAAGCTCGCGCCGGTCGACCTCAACCTGTTTCCGGGTGGCTTCAACAACCTCAACGATGCCTTCATGCCCTTGTGCGTGCAGGCGGCGCAGGCCGCGATCGAGCGTATCTGCCCGGATGCAGGCAAGCTGCTGCTGATCCCCGAGAACCACACCCGCAACCAGTTCTACCTGCAGAACGTCGCCAAGCTGGTGTCCATCCTGCGCCTGACCGGGCTCGATGTGCGCATTGGCAGTCTGCTGCCCGAGATTGCAGAGCCGACCGTGCTCGAGCTGACCAATGGCGCCACCCTGACGCTGGAGCCGCTGCGTCGCCGTGGCGGCCGCGTTGGCCTGGACAACTTCGAACCGTGCGCGGTGCTGCTCAACAATGACCTGTCTGCCGGTGTCCCCGACGTGCTCAAGGGGCTCGACGAGCAGTGGCTGATCCCGCCGCTGCACGCAGGCTGGCACTCGCGCCGCAAGTCCAGGCATGCAGCCGCCTATGACCGTGTGGCGCGCGCCTTCGCGGAAGAGATCGGCATCGACCCCTGGCGCATCAACCCCGAGTTCGGCGTGTGCGGGCAGATCAACTTCCAGGAGCGTACCGGCGAGGAGTGCCTGGCGGCCCAGGTCGATTCGCTGCTCACCCGCATCCGCGCCAAGTACAAGGAATATGGCGTGACCGACCAGCCCTTCGTGGTCGTCAAGGCCGATGCCGGCACCTACGGCATGGGCGTGATGACGGTGAAGGATGCGTCCGAAGTCGTTGGCCTCAACCGCCGCCAGCGCAACAAGATGGCGGTGGTCAAGGAGGGACTGCAGGTGCACGAGGTGATCATCCAGGAGGGCGTGCACACCTTCGAGACGGTGGAGGACGGGGTCGCCGAACCGGTGGTCTACATGATGGACCACTACGTGGTGGGCGGCTTCTACAGGGTGCATACGGAGCGCGGCCGCGACGAGAACCTCAACGCCCCTGGGATGCACTTCAAGCCGTTGGCGTTCGAGACCTGCTGCACCCTGCCCGACGCTGCCCAGGGGCCTGACGCTCCGCCGAATCGTTTTTATGCCTACGGCGTGGTCGCCCGCCTGGCGCTGCTGGCTGCCTCGGTGGAGATCGAGGAGACCGCGCCGGTGGAGGAGGAAGTGCTGGCCGTGTGATGCTCCCCGGCCCTGTAGGAGCGGCGCCAGCCGTGAGCCTTTCGGCCTGGCTCCGGCTGGCCGCGTCGCCTTCAGAACCTCGCGGCTTGTGCCGCTCCTGCAGGGGGGCGAGCGGCGCGTCGCGCAATCGATCGCGGCGCTTGCCGCATCTGCAGCCCGTCGACGGGCAGTGAATGGAACCTGTGATCAAGTCATGACCCGCAAGCTCAAGCTCCTCTTCATCCTCGACCCGCTCGAGGGTCTCAAGGCCTACAAGGATTCCAGCGTTGCGATGATGCGCGCAGCGGCCAGCCGTGGGCACGAGGTGTGGTCCGTGCAGCGCGCCGGACTGGCCTGGCGCGACGGCGTGGTGCTCGGCACCGGCTGCGTGCCGCTCGAAGTCTTCGAGGACGATGCCGCCTGGTACCGCGCCGGGCCGGCCAGGGCACTGCCGCTGGCCGCCTTCGATGCGGTGATGATGCGCCAGGACCCGCCCTTCGACTTCGAGTACGTCACCGCCACCTGGTTGCTCGAGGATGCGATGCAGGCTGGTGTGCGCGTCTTCAACAACCCGCGCGCGATCCGTGACCATTCCGAGAAGCTGGCGATCACCGAGTTCACCCAGTTCATGGCGACTTCGCTGGTCGCGCGCGACGCAGCGGACATCAACGCCTTCATCGACGAGCTCGGCGATGTCATCCTGAAACCGCTCGATGGCATGGGGGGAAGCCAGATATTCCGCGTGCGCAAGGACGACCCCAACCGCAACGTCATCATTGAGACGCTGACCGGGAACGGTGCGCGCACCATCATGGCGCAGCGCTACCTGGCGCAGATCGCCGATGGTGACAAGCGCGTGCTGATCATCGGCGGCGAGGTCGTGCCCTTTGCACTGGCGCGCATTCCGCAGGCAGGGGAGACGCGCGGCAATCTTGCAGCGGGCGGGCGCGGAGTGGCGATGGCGCTCACCGCGCGCGAGCGTGAGATCGCCGAGTACCTGGCGCCGATCCTGTGGCAGCGCGGCCTGCTCATCGTCGGCCTGGATGTCATCGGCGGCCACCTCACCGAGATCAACGTCACCAGCCCGACCTGCATGGTCGAGATTGCCGCCCAGCAGGGCTTCGACGTTGCCGGACTGGTCATCGACAAGCTGGAGCAGGCGTGCGCTTCCTGAGCTCGGGAAATAGGGGACAGACCCCAATTTTGAGGAAATTGGGGTCTGTCTCCTATTTCCCTCTTGCATGCGCGCTGCTGGTGCTGCTGTCGCTGGCCGCTTGTTCGCGGTCGGAGGTGTTCCGCCACGAGGCTTTCGTGTTCGGCACGCGGGTCGATGTCGCGGTGTATGGCAAGGACCAGGCCGAGGCCGACGCGGCGGCGGCGGCGGTGCTGCGCGAGTTCGACCGCCTGCATCGTGCCTACCACGCCTGGGAGCCGTCGGAGCTCACGGCGCTCAACGCAGCCATTGCGCGCGGCGAGGCGGCGGAGGTGTCGGCCGAACTGGCCGCGCTGCTCAAGGACGCGCAGCACATCGCTGCCGTGGGTGACGAGTTGTTCGATCCCGCGCTTGGCGCGCTGGTCGCGCTGTGGGGCTTCCATACCGACACCTTCGTGCCCACGCGTCCCGATCCGGACAAGCTGCAGGCCCTGCTTGCGGCGCGGCCGCGCATGGCCGACCTGGTGATCGAAGGCAATCGCGTCGAGAGCCGCAATCCGGCGGTGCAGATCGACCTCGGCGGCTATGCCAAGGGCTATGCGCTCGACCGCGCGGCGGCCATCCTGCGCGAAAAGGGCGTGGCCAATGCGCTCATCAACATCGGCGGCAACGTGATGGCACTCGGGCGCAAGGGGGACCAGCCGTGGCGCGTCGGCATCCAGCATCCGCGCGAACCGGCGCCGATCGCGACCTTGCCGCTCTACGACGGCGAGGCGGTGGGCACCTCGGGCGACTACCAGCGCTTCTTCGAACTCGACGGCGAGCGTTATGCTCATCTGCTCGACCCGCGCACTGGCCAGCCTGCGCGTGGCACGCAGTCGCTCACCATCCTGATCACGGCGCAGCCCAATGCCGGCACGCTCTCCGACGGGCCGAGCAAGCCTGCCTATCTCGCTGGCGACCAATGGCGAGAACATACGCGCCGTTTTGGTATCGAACACGTGCTGCGCATCGCCGAGGACGGCAGCGTCGAGGTAACGCGGGCATTGCGCGCCCGCTTGCAGTTCGTCGGTTCGGTGGCGCCAAAGCTCATCGATTGAACCAAGAAGAGGGGAGGGAAGAAAAATGACTGCACAAACCGCATGGCTGGTCGCCATCTTTGCCGTGGTGATCACGGGCGTCGTCGGCTTCTTTGTCGGCCGCCAGTTCGGCGCCGGCAAGGCGCGTATCGAGGAGCTCGAGTCCGAGGTCGCGCGCCAGAAGGGCGAGATCGAGGCCTACCGCCAGGAGGTCGCCACCCATTTCGACAAGACGGCGACCCTGTTCGTGTCGATGGCGGGCTCCTACAAGGAATTGTTCGAGCACCTGTCCTCGGGCTACGAGAAGCTGTCCTCGGGTTCGGCGCGCGAGCTGTTCCAGCAGCGCGTGGACGCATTGCTGGTGGGCAATGACCGTGACGGTGGCAGCGACAAGCTGCTGGCTGCTACCGGTCTGGCCGCCGCGGCCGGTGCTGCAGGTGTGGCAGCGGCCAGTGTGCAGACAGGCGAGGCGGCATCCGCAGCGCCTGACGAGGGCTCCGCCCCGGCTACAGCCGTTGCCGAAGATGCCGCTGCCGAGCCGGTGCCGGTCACCGACGGTGCTGACGAGCTTGCAACTCCGGACCCGAGCGTGCAGCCCGCTGCGGCGGCGTCGCCCGCGGGCGAGCGCGCTGACGACGGCGTGCCGATGGTGGCGGCCGATGTGCCTGCCGAGTCGGCGGAGACGGACACGACGGCGGAAGCAAAGCCGGACGCGCAGGCCGAAGCGCCTGCACTCGTCGACGATCCGCTCGCCGAGGAGGTCGTCGGTCATCATGCCGAGCTGCGGCGCGAGGACGTGAAGTAGCCGAGGATCGAGGACGCCCACTCAGGGGGCAAGGGCGCGGGCTGGCCTTGCCCCCTGAGTGGGCGCGTGGCATCCAGCGCGGGTTGTCGGCCGTGAACTTTGGCGGCGCCCTTGCGTCTGAGCGCACATGCTGTCTCTTGCGCGCATCCTGCTTGCCGGACTGTTCGCCGCCTTCGTGCTGGGCGGCTGCAGCGTTCGCATGGCGTATTCCCAGCTCGACTGGCTGGTGCCCTGGTACCTGCGCGACTATGTGATGCTTGATGCCGGCCAGCGCAACCTGCTCGACCGCCAACTGTCGGCGCGTCTCGACTGGCATTGCCGCACCCATCTCGCCGAGTACGCCGCCACGCTGCGCGAGGCGCAAAACACGCTGGCTGCAGACCGTATTGGCAGCAGCGACCTGTTGCCCTATCTCGAGCGTGGCGAGGGGTGGTGGCGGGAGATCCTTGCCGCGCTCGAGGACGATGCCCGCGTGCTGCTGCCAGCGCTGTCCGACGAGCAGGTCGATGAGTTGCAGCAGGCCTTCGAACGTCGTCAGCGCGAGGCGCGCAAGGAGTTCCTCGGCGGTGACGACGCCGCCCAGCGCGAGGCTCGCATCGCACGCATGGAGAAGCGCTTGCAGCGCTGGTTCGGGCGCCTGACCACCGAGCAGCGCGTGCTGATCGGCGTCTGGAGCGATGCCCTCGAGCCGACGACCGAGGCCTGGCTGGACGAGCGTGCGCGCTGGCAGGCGGACGTGCTCGACGCGCTCCGCGTACGGGCAGATGGGGCAGCGTTCGCACCACGGGTCGCCGCCTTCATGGCGCCCGTGCAGGACGAGCCCACGCCAGGTTATCGCGCGCGACAGGCGCACAACCGGGATCGCAGCCTCGTCTTGCTTGCCGAGGTGTTCAATACGGCCACGCCGGCTCAGCGCCAGCGGCTGCAGCGTGAGCTCGAAGGGCTTGCGGCGCAGTTCGAGCGCCTGGCATGCGCAGCGCCGCAGGCCGCCGCGGGTTGAGCCGAGCGCGGCGATGCAGCTTCGGTGCCGCGCTCGCCTTTAGGGATCGCCCGGTCGATAATCGCGGGTTCTGATTCTGGCGACTACGCATGCAAAAGACCGAACTCGACCGTCTCGCCATTGGCATGATGGTGTTGTTCTGCACGATCTGGGGTGTGCAGCAGGTGGCGATCAAGCTCGCCAGCACGGGCATCTCACCGGTATGGCAGGCCGGACTGCGCTCGATCGGGGCGACGGTGATCGTGCTGTTGTGGGCCCACCTGCGCGGAGTGCGACTGGGGGAGCGGGACGGCACGCTGGTGCCGGGTGTGCTCGCCGGACTGCTGTTCGCCGCCGAGTTTGCGTTGATTTTCCTCGGGCTGGAGTACACAACGGCCTCGCGCGGGGTCATCTTCCTCTACACAGCACCCTTCTTCGTCGCCCTCGGCGCGGTCTGGCTGCTGCCGCAGGAACACATGCGCCGGGCGCAGTGGGTGGGCATGGCGCTGGCGTTCGGCGGTATTCTGGTGCTGTTCGGCGAGCATCTGTTCATGCCCACCGACCGCGCCTGGATCGGTGACCTGATGATCATGCTGGCGGCGGTGTTCTGGGCCGCGACCACGTTGACCGTCAAGGCCAGCGCATTGGCGCGGGTGTCGGCTGAAAAGACCCTGCTGTACCAGCTTGCGGTGTCGGCGCTGGTGCTGCCGCTGCTTTCGGTCGCGCTCGGCGAGCCCGGCGTGTTCGCGCCGACGCCGCTGGTGTGGGCGAGCCTGTTCTTCCAGACCTTCATCGTTGCCGGGATGTCCTACCTGGGCTGGTTCTGGCTGGTGCGCCAGTATCCGGCAACGCGGCTGTCGTCCTTTTCCTTCCTGACGCCGGTGATGGGCGTGCTCGCGGGCGGGCTGCTGCTGGGCGAGGCGATGACACCTGCCGTGTTCGGTGCGCTTTTCCTCGTGGGGGCGGGCATCTGGGTGGCGAACCGGCCACGTTGATGTTCTATAGTGGCGGAGCCAATCAACGGAGTCAGCGCCATGCCCCGCCCCGCCGTCGAGTTCTGGTTCGAGTTTGCCAGCACCTATTCCTACTTGTCTGTGATGCGCATCGAGCGTGTGGCCGAGGCCGCTGGCGTGGAGGTGGCATGGAAGCCCTTCCTGCTCGGGCCGGTGTTTCTCGCCCTGGGCTGGAACGACTCGCCCTTCAATATCTACCCCCCCAAGGGGCGCTACATGTGGCGCGACCTCGAACGGCTGGCGATGAAGGAGGGCTTGCCCTTCCATCGCCCCAGCCGTTTCCCGCGCAATGGCCTGCTGGCGGCGCGGGTCGCGCTGGTCGGGGTCGAGGCCGGCTGGGTCGCGCCTTTCGCACGCGCAGTGATGACGGCCAATTTCGCCGAGGACCGCGAGATCGGCGAAGCGGCCGTGATCGAGGACATCCTGCGCGCGCTCGGCCTGCCAGCCGATGAAGTCATGGCGCGAGCCCAGGCCGATGCCAACAAGCTGGCGCTGCGTTGCCAGACCGAGCGCGCGGCCGAACTGGGCTTGTTTGGTGCGCCGAGCTTTCGCGTCGGCGAGGAGCTGTTCTGGGGCAACGACCGCCTCGAGGACGCGCTGGCATGGGCGTGCGCCGGAGCGGCCTGAGGTACTTGCTACTTCTTCTTCTGCGCCTGTTCTTCCTCGTAACGCCGCTGGCGTTCCTCGTAGCGGTCGCGGTCGCGTTCGGCTTGCTGCGCGCGGCGGGAGGCCTCCTCGGCAGTGCGCTGGCGCGCTGCATCGCGTTCGGCATCGGCGGCA
This sequence comes from Thauera sp. 28, assembly GCF_000310145.2. GTDB lineage: Bacteria > Pseudomonadota > Gammaproteobacteria > Burkholderiales > Rhodocyclaceae > Thauera > Thauera mechernichensis. Next base: position 2,242 of record NZ_AMXA01000027.1, on the reverse strand, counting down.
GCGCGTCGGCGGACCGCGTCGGCCGCAGCCTCCTCGCTACGCGTCTCGCGCTCGGCGCGAATGCGTTCGCTCTCCGGCGATGGGGCGATGCGGGCATCCGGGCTGGGTGGGGTGGGCTGGAGCGCCGGCAGTTGCGGCAGCGCTGTCGGCGCTTCGGGCGATTGCATGCTGCCAACGGCAGTCGGCCGCGCGCCTTCGGCAAGCAGCGCTTCTGCCGTGCGCTGGCGTTCGGCCAGGGTCAGGCGGCGTGCCTCGGCTTCTACGGCGCGGGCGCGCTGGATGGTCTCGAGGCGCTCCTTGCGCGCCTGGTCGATGCAGCGATTGACCAGAAAACGCTCGTAGCAGGCCGCCTCGGCGGTGGCGAAGCGGGCTTCGGCCTCTGCGCGCAGGGCCTTGCCTTCTGCCTCCAGGGCGCCGATGCGGGCGCGGTCGGCGGTGCGCCGGGCATCGTCGGCCGGCGTCTGGGCGAGGGCGGACAGGGTGGTGGTGCCGAGCAGAGCGGCGAACAGGGCTCGGCGGAGGGTGGAGCGGAGCTCGGGCTTGAGCGTGCAGCGAGCGGGCAGGGTGAGGTGAGTCATGCGCACGGTGTTCCTGAGAGGATTCGGCTGGCGCGTAGAATAGCGCCTTTGCAACTGCCCGCGGCCCCGAAGCCGTGTATCCGTTCGTGATCAGTCTTCGCAATCTGCGCCTCGCTCGCGGCGCCAAGGTCCTCATCGAGGCCGCTACGCTGCAGATCCACCCCGGCTGGAAGGTCGGCCTCACCGGCGCCAATGGCAGCGGTAAATCCAGCCTGTTCGCCATGTTGCGCGACCAGCTCCACCCCGACCAGGGCGACCTCGACATGCCGCCGGGCTGGGTGATCGCCCACGTCGCGCAGGAAACGCCCGGTCTTGCACAGCCGGCAATCGACTACGTGCTCGATGGCGACGCCGAATTGCGGCGGATCGAGGCCGAGTTGGCCGCGGCCGAGGCGGCCCACGACGGATCGCATATCGGTGAGCTGCATGCGCGCTTGCACGAGATCGGGGGCTATTCGGCGCGCGCGCGCGCGGCGGCGCTGCTCGATGGCCTGGGTTTCCTGCAGTCCGATATCGAGCGTCCGGTCGCGGACTTCTCCGGCGGCTGGCGCATGCGTCTTAACCTGGCGCAGGCGCTGATGTGCCGCTCCGACCTGCTGCTGCTCGACGAGCCCACCAACCACCTCGACCTCGATGCCGTGATCTGGCTGGAGGCGTGGTTGCGCGATTACCGCGGTACCTTGCTGCTCATTTCTCACGATCGCGAGTTCCTCGACGCCTGCGTCACCCATATCGCCCACATCGAACAGCAGAAGCTCGCGCTCTACACCGGCGGCTACTCCGACTTCGAGCGCCAGCGCGGCGAGCGCCTGATTCAGCAGCAGGCGATGTTCGAGAAGCAGCAGCGCGACATCGCGCATATGGAGGACTACATCCGCCGTTTCCGCGCCAAGGCCACCAAGGCGCGCCAGGCGCAGAGCCGGATCAAGGCGCTGGAGCGCATGGAGCGCATCGCCGCGGCGCATGTGGACACGCCCTTCAGCTTTGCCTTCCGTGACGCGCCGCCGGCGCCCGATCCGCTGCTGCAGATCGAGGACGGTGCGGTGGGCTACGGCGACAAGACCGTGCTTGAGCGCATCACGCTGACCCTGCGCCCGGGCGAGCGCGTCGGTCTGCTGGGGCGCAACGGTGCGGGCAAGTCGACCCTGATCAAGCTGCTGGCACATGAACTGCAACTGGCCGGTGGCCGCCGCCTGGAGGGCAAAGGTCTCGCTACCGGCTACTTCGCCCAGCATCAACTGGAAACGCTGCGCCCGGACGAGTCGGCGCTGCAGCACATGGTCCGCCTCGATCCGCAGACGCGCGAGCAGGAGTTGCGCGACTACCTCGGCGGTTTCGACTTCCGCGGCGATGGTGTGGGCGGCACCTCCACCCCGGCGACCACGCCTTGCGGCCCGTTTTCGGGCGGCGAGAAATCAAGACTCGCGCTCGCGCTGCTGATCTGGCAGCGGCCCAATCTGCTGCTGCTCGACGAGCCCACCAACCATCTCGACCTCGAGATGCGCCACGCGCTGACCATGGCGCTGCAGGACTATGAGGGGGCGATGGTGCTGGTCTCGCACGACCGTGCGCTGCTGCGCGCCACCTGCGATCGCTTCCTGCTGGTCGATGGCGGATGCATCCAGCCCTTCGACGGCGACCTCGACGACTACCGCGACTGGCTC
>NZ_AMXA01000026.1 GCF_000310145.2 Thauera sp. 28 | reverse complement strand
CCGCCCTCGTGAAAGTAGGTCATCGTCAGACTAACCCACAAAACAAAGCCCTGCTCTCAAAAGAAAGCAGGGCTTTGTTACGTCAACGGCCAGCGAAAGGAACGATAGGGATCGCAGATCGTGACGAAGGGGCCTGCGTGGGGCAAAATGCTCAGCTGTCGTCGGGATCGCTGAGCCTATGAAGTTCGATATCGTCATCGTTGGTGGTGGTCTGGCCGGCGCAGCGCTCGCAGTTGCCTTGCGTCGCAGCAGCCTGCAGATCGCGGTGCTTGAGCATGCTGTGCCATCGCGCCCGCAAGACTGGGATCAGCGTATCTACGCTTACAGTCCCGCAAGCGCAGCGTTCCTGTCCGCGCTGGGCGTGTGGTCCCATCTGGATCAGAGTCGTCTCGAGCCGGTGGCCGAGATGCTGATCTATGGCGATGCCAATGGTGAGCTCCGCTTCTCGGCCCATGACTGTGGGCTGGCCGAGCTGGCGTGGATTGGCGAGTCCAGCCTGGTCCATCTTGAGCTCTGGGAGAGTCTGAAGCGGCAGCATAACGTTACCCTGCTGTGTCCGGCAGTGCCGGTGGCGCTCCTGCAGGAGGAGGGGCGGGTTGCCGTGACGCTCGAGGACGGCCGCACTCTGAGTGCGGCGCTGGCTGTCGGAGCGGACGGTCGTGACTCCTGGCTCCGTCGTGCGGCCGGAATCGAAGTACAGACGACGCGCTATGACGAGATGGGGGTCGTGGCCAACTTTCGTTGTGAGCGCCCGCATCGTGGCACCGCTTTTCAGTGGTTTCGCGAGGATGGTGTGCTCGCCTGGCTGCCCCTTGCGCATGGCATGATGTCGATGGTCTGGTCGGCTCCGGATGCGATCGCTGGCGAACTGATGAAGCTGGACGATGATACCTTCTGCGCGCGGGTCATGGAGGCCGGTGGTCAGCGGCTCGGAGTGCTCGAACTGGCGACGCCGCGGGCTGCCTTTCCGCTCAGGCTGATGCGTGTCGCCGAGGTGGTACGACCAAGGTTGGCCTTGATCGGCGATGCTGCACATGCGATTCATCCGCTGTCCGGCCATGGCATCAATCTGGGCTTTCAGGATGCCAAGGTGCTGGCAGAGGAGTTGGGCAGCCTGCCGTCATGGCGCGATGTCGGTGAGCTTGCGGTATTGCGGCGTTACGCGCGCCGTCGCGCCGAGGAGCCCTTCCTGCTGCAGTATCTGACCCACGGGCTCAATCGGCTGTTTGGTGCCCAGGACCCCGTGCTCGGCTTCTTGCGTAATGCGGGAATGAACCTTACGAACCGCGTGCCAGTCGTAACAAACGCATTGGTGCGTTACGCCGTGCATGGTCGCTTTTGATATTTCGGAGAACTCGATGCAAGCCTTGTTGAAGCCCGTACGGGTGAAGCTCCTTTCCGTTTCGATCGCACTCGGGCTGACCTCCACCGCGCATGCTGGCGAAGATGAGGTCAGGAAGGCGATGGAGGCCTTCATCGGTGCGCCGGCGGTGGAGTCTGTCAGTCAGACCCCATATGGGGGCCTCTACGAGGTCGTGCTCAAGAACGGTCAGCTCGTTTATACGGATGAGAAGGCCAGCTTCATCGTCGATGGCAGCGTGATCGATACCGCCACGCGACGCGACGTTACCCGCGCACGCCTGAATCAGCTTTCAGCGATCGACTTCTCGACGCTGCCGCTCGATCAGGCGGTCAAGGTAGTCAAGGGCAAGGGGACGCGCGTGATCGCCACCTTCGAGGATCCCAACTGCGGCTATTGCAAGCGCCTCGGAAAGGAGATCGACGCGATGGATGACATCACCGTCTATACCTTCCTGTATCCGATCCTGAGTGAGGACTCGACCCAGAAGTCCAACAACATCTGGTGTGCGAAGGATCAGGGCAAGGCGTGGACTGCCTGGGTTGTCGACGGCAAGGTGCCGGCCAAGGCGACTTGCGACACCAGTGTGATCACGCGCAACGTGGAACTTGGGCAGAGCCTGCGCATCAGCGGTACGCCGACCATCTTTCTGGCAGATGGCTCGCGCATCGGGGGCTACGTTCCGGCCGCCGAACTCGAGAAGGCAATGGACAGCGTCAAGCGCTAGGGCGGGTTCGGCTTGTTCGCGAGGGGGCGCTGGTCGCCCCCTTTTTTATGTGCCATGCGTGCGCTCATTGCAGCGCGGGTGGTGTCATGCCGCGTGGCAGTAAAACCCACATGCTGCCCTGCTGGCGCATGCGACCTGCTTCGCGGCCCGCTTCGGGTCCAAAGCCCCAGAAGAAGTCCCCGCGTACCACGCCTTTGATCGCGCCGCCCGTGTCCTGCGCCATCATCAGACGATTGAGCGGGCGGTCGCTGAGCGGATAGGTGGTGGACAAGAATACCGGCGCCCCCAGAGGCACATAGCGCGGATCCACTGCGATGCTGCGACCCTCGGTGAGCGGGACGCCCTGAGCACCGATCGGACCATCATTTGAACTGGGCAGCTCGCGGAAGAACACGTAGCTCGGATTTGCATTCAGCATTTCCGCCAGGCGATGCGGGTTGTCCTGCGCCCAGCGCTTGATCCCGTCCATCGAGGCCTTGTCCAGGCTGAGCTCGCCCTTGGCAACCAGCCAGCGGCCGATGGACTGGTAAGGGTGTCCGTTCTGGTCGGCGTAGCCGACACGAGCCATCGAACCATCGGGCAACTGGATCCGGCCCGAGCCTTGCACCTGCAGGAAGAAGAGGTCGATCGGGTCATCCGCCCAGAATAGTATGGGGGCGGGGAGCTGCGCGCCGCGCTGTTCGAGCTCCGCGCGGGTGAAGTAGGGCAAGACCTTGTTTCCCTCGACGCGGCCACGCAGACGAAGATGCTTGAGTTCCGGGTAGACGTCGCCCAACTCGATCGTCAGCATGTCGCGCGGCACGCCATGGACAGGCCAGGTGTTGCGACCGCCGCGAGTGCGGCTGCCACGGATGAGTGGTTCGTAATAGCCGGTGATGAGCCCCTGCATGCTGCCGTCTGGATTGACCAGGCGCCAAGGAACGAAATGCGTTTCGAAGTAACGCCGCGCATCGGCGCCCGATGGCGCACGACCCAGGCTCTCGGCGGCCGTGCAGGCGTTCTTCCACGCTGTCTGACGAACAAGCTTCGAACATGAGGTCCGCAGCGCAGGCCAGGCTGCCGCCGGGTCGTCCAGTTGCCAATTCGGCAACGCGCTCCAGTCAGCGCGTTGCAGGGGGGCGGCGGCTGGCGCCGGTGGCTTGTCGGGCGTAGGTGCAGGGCAGACCGGACAGGCTGGGCAGGCAGGTGGCGGCGGACAGGTCGGTGCGGCCGCTTCAGGTCCCGGGGCTTCGGTCTGGTGTGCACAGCCCGCGGCGATCAGGGCAACAGTGGAGGCAAGGGCAAGGCGTCTGATAGCGGCCGGAATCATCGGGTGCATCGGTTAAACTCGTGGGCGGATGCGGCAGAGTATACCGGTGCCAGGCCGGTCGCCGGAGATGCGATGTGTGGTTGATCTTCCTCGAACTCGGCGTTGCGCTGACCTTGGTGCTGGTTGTGTTGCGGGCGTTGAGGCCGCGGCCCCCAGCCGCGCCGCGCTCGCCCACGGATGATGGTGAGTCCTCAAGACATGACTGAATTGCAAGATCTTCTGCGCCGTGCCGAGCAGGTGCTCGAACGGCTCGAAACCCTGTTGCCAGGCCCGGTTCAGGCGCCCGACTGGACGGCGTCGGCCGCTTTCCGCTGGCAGCGCCGCCGCGGTCGTGCCGAGCTCAGACCGATTCGCCTGCAGCATCGCATCGCCCTGGCTGACCTCCACGATGTCGATGAGCAGAAGGCCCGCATCGATCGCAATACGCGCCAGTTCCTCGCTGGGCGCCGGGCCAACAACGTATTGCTTACAGGAGCCCGCGGTACGGGCAAGTCGTCGCTGGTGAAGGCGCTCCTCAACGAGTATGCGCCGCGGGGCTTGCGCCTTATTGAGGTGGACAAGACCGACCTCGTCGATCTGCCCGAGATCGTCGAGTTGATCGAGGGGCGGCCCGAGCGCTTCATCCTGTTTTGCGACGATCTTTCCTTCGAGGAAGGTGAAGATGCCTACAAGGCCCTCAAGAGCGTGCTCGACGGCTCGGTTTCGGCGATGTCCGACAACGTGCTCATCTACGCGACATCGAACCGTCGCCACCTGATGCCGGAGTATCACGATGAGAATCTGCAGGCACGTCATGTGGATGGCGAACTGCACCCGGGCGAGGCGGTGGAGGAGAAGATTTCGCTGTCCGAGCGCTTTGGCCTCTGGATATCCTTTTATCCATTCAGCCAGGATGAGTACCTCGATATCGTCGCGCATTGGCTCGGGCACTTCGGCGTGCCGAAGAAGGCGATCGCCGCGGCTCGCCAGGACGCGCTGCAGTGGGCGTTGATGCGTGGCTCGCGTTCCGGGCGCGTGGCCTGGCAGTTCGCACGAGACCACGCCGGGCGGCTCGATGACGAGGGGCATGGCCGATGACGCGCAAGCTGGTCGATGTAGCGGCAGGCGTTCTGCTGCGCGCAGATGGTGCCTACCTGCTCGGGCAGCGCGCTCCCGACACCGTCTATGCGGGCTACTGGGAGTTCCCCGGTGGCAAGGTCGAGCGTGGCGAAAGTCCTGCGCAGGCGTTGTGCCGTGAGCTCGAAGAAGAATTGGGCATCCACGTTACGCACTTGCGACCCTGGCTGCGCCGCGAACATCTGTATGAGCATGCGCATGTGCGGCTGCATTTCTTCGAAGTCGCGGCCTGGCAGGGAACGCTCAACGACAGGGTGCACAGCGCTTTGGCCTGGGTCGCGCCGGGTGATCCCGTGCCTGCACCCATGCTGCCGGCCAATGGACCGATCCTGAAGGCGCTACGCCTGCCGCGCATCATGGGTATCACACAGGCAACGGCGATAGGCGCGGCCGAGCAGCTGAGTGTGCTCGAGCGCGCGCTGCAGCAGGGGCTGGGGCTGGTCCAGGTTCGCGAAGCGGCGCTGGACGCCGGTGAGCGGGAGCGCTTCGCGCGTGCAGCGCTGGACAGGGTCAGGGCCAGCGGAGGACTGCTGGTGGTCAACTCCGACCTCGAGTTGGCTCGCCGCATTGGTGCCGACGGATGTCACCTTACCGCGCAGCGCCTCCTGGCCAGCAGCGACAGGCCCGAGTTCGAATGGGTTGGCGCGTCGTGTCATACGCGCGCCGAGCTCGAGCATGCGGCTGCGCTGGGTCTGGACTATGCGCTCCTCGGTCCTGTGCAACCCACCGCGACGCATCCCGACCAGGCTGGATTGGGTTGGGCGCGCTTTGGCGAGCTGATCGAAGGTTTACCCATTCCGGTCTTTGCCTTGGGCGGCCTGACACAGAATGACATGTCAGAGGCGCGTGATGCAGGGGCGCATGGGATTGCGGCGATACGCGGTGTGTGGGGGCCGAAAGACGCCTGAAGGCCCAGGCGCGCTGCGGCTCAGCCCTAGCCGGCCTAGGCCGGTCAGCGATTGCGACCTTCGCCGACGCCGGGTGGCGCGAAGCCGTCGGCCTCATCCGGCGCGTCGGGAGGGGCAGTCGGCACCCGATAGGACTCCGACGCCCAAGCCCCGAGGTCGATCTGACGGCAGCGTGCGGAGCAGAACGGGCGGTGCTGGCTGTCCTTGCTCCACTCGACGGGCTTGCCGCAAGTCGGGCAGTTCACGGTACGCACGGGCTGGCTCATACGGAAGGGCTACAGGCTGCAGAAGGTGAGCTCGAAGGCGACGTCGCGCTCGGCCAGGCGGGGGCGCGCAACCGTCTCCGGCAGCATGAAGCGGACATTGAGCGCATACTTGTTGGCGCTGATCTCGGGGACCACGGCGTCCGTGCGCTCCAGCCGTACCCGGACCATTTGTGCCGTGCGCCCGGCCATTGTCAGCTGGAAGGCGCCGCTGCGCGCGAGCTGGCTCTCTGCGCGGCCGCTTGCACGCAGCAGGCGCAGCACGATCTCGATGCCATCGCGGATGGGGGCCATCGGATGGATCCAGGTGTCGAGGTCGCGGCGACGGACCTCGGGGTCACGGTTGAGCCAGTAGTGATAGGCCGGCAGATCGAACTGGCAGACGCCGCCGGGGATGGCGGCCCGGCTGCGAATGCTCATCAGCCATTCGTTCTCGCGCAGGTACTGGCCGATCTTGCCAGCCATGGCGAGGAGTCCGGTGGAGGCCTGCTCGATCTCGTAGAGCGCGCCTGCGAGCGCCTCTTCGGAGATGTCCGGGTTGTTGCGAAAGGACATCAGGATCTGGCGCTGGCGCTCGAGCTCCTGGACCAGATCAACCTTGAGGTCTGCACGACTTGCGACCTCGAGGGTCTCGAAGATCGTCTGCAGGGCGACGTGGTGATCCTGTGGAGCAGTGCCGCTGGAGAAGTGGGCGATCTTGACGAACAGGTCCTCGAGACGCAACAGCGTGCGGATGCGTTCGTTGAGAGGGTATTCGTAGCTAATCACCAGACACTATCCGCAAGTATCGCGCCGCTTGAGTTCGGGGCGATGATAGCACAGCGCCCGAGCGCCACAGGGCGAGTGGGCTGCGTGCTCAACGCGTCCTCGAGGCCGCGAGATAGCGTGCGTGCAAGCTTGCCACCTGCTGCTCCAGTGCCTCGAGGCTGGTGCTGTTGTCGATCACGTCATCGGCCGCGGCGAGGCGCGCCTCGCGGCTGGCCTGGGTCGCCATGATCGCGCGCACCTGTGCCTCGTCGAGGCCGCTGCGCGTGCGTACCCGCTCGAGCTGCAGGTGTTCGGGGCAATCCACCACGCAGATGCGGTCGCAGCGCTCACGGTAGCTGCCGGACTCGACAAGCAGCGGAACGGCGAGGATCACATAGGGGGCAGTCGCCGCGTGGCACTGGCGGGCGCTCTCGTCTCGGATCATCGGGTGCAGGATGGCCTCGAGCTGGCGTTTGGCCTCCGGGTGCGAGAACACCCTTGCACGCATGGCGGCCCTGTCCAGGCTGCCGTCGGCGGCGATCATTGAGGTACCGAAGGCACGCTGGATGGCGTCCATGGCTGCGCCGCCGGGCGCAGTGAGGCCATGCGCGATGAGGTCGGTGTCGACCACCTCGGCGCCAAGACGAGCGAAATGTGCTGCGGCAGCGCTCTTGCCACTGCCGATGCCGCCGGTGAGTCCGATGATGTACGGGCGTGGGGCGATGTCGTTCATTGCGGTTCCGTGGGGCGTCAGCGCGTGCAGGCCTGGCGCTTTGCGCCCACTCCCGGGACAGCCTGCTCGACGTTGCGCAACTGGGCCACAGGCAGGCTGGCCTGGATGCGGTGGGTGGTGGTCATGCGTGGTTCGATACCGGCGTTGCGGACGCCGCGTTCGCGCAGTTGTCCGAGCAGCAGGCGAGCACGACTCTCGGTCTTGAATACGCCAAGGGAGACCGCGAACTGTGTAGGGCCCGGCTCGGGCACGATATAAGTATCGGTGACACCGAGGATGCGCAACTCGGCGACGCGTGCCTCGGCTTCTGCACGGCTGCGTTGCGGTGGAATGCGTACCCACCAAGAGTCCGGCGTTTCGCTGCGGCTGCGTGCTGCAGTGACGCCGATGCGGCGCAGGCGCGCGCTGAGCCGCTCCGCTTCGTCTGCGGACAGGCCGCCCCAGGCCTGGCAAACGGTCGGTGGCGATGCGGCTTCGGCAGGCGGCGGCTCCGCTGCGGCGGGTGGCATGGGCGCGGTGGCGGCAAGCGTGGGGGGCTCGGCTTCGCGTGCCGGATCGGGCGTCGGATCGGGCGGGGAGGGCATTGCTTCGGAGGTGAGCTGGCCGCTGGTGTCTGCAGATGGCGATGCGGCCGTGGTCTGCTCCGCGGGCTCGGCCGCCACTGGCGCGCCGGTGGCGGTCTCGCTCGATAGCCGGATGTGTTCCGGGTTGAGCTGGTTTGCGATGCGCTCCGGTTCGCCGCTCGGTGCCGGGGTGCCGAGCCAGCCCTGTATCGCGGCCAAGGCCAGGATGTTGAGCATCAGCAGCAGGATGATCAGAAAGCGCAGAACGGTCATGCGGCAGGCGTATCGGGATCGGGTGGCGGTGGCGGGCGGCGACCGCGGGGCCTGGCGGGCCCCGCGGCTGTCGCCGTCGACATCAGCCCAGCTTGGGCAGATGCGCGAGCGAAGCGCTTACCGCCTCGGCCGGGTAGTCGTAGTTCTCGAGCTTGCCGGACAGGAAGCGCTCGTAGGAACTCATGTCGAAGTGCCCATGGCCGGTAAGGTTGAACAGGATGGTCTTGGCCTCGCCGGTGGCCTTGCACTTGAGCGCTTCGTCGATCGCCGCCCGGATCGCGTGGCAGGACTCGGGAGCGGGAATGATGCCCTCTGCACGCGCGAACTGCACGCCGGCCTCGAAGGTGGCAAGCTGCGGTACAGCGACCGCCTCGATCAGCTTTTCGTGGAAGAGCTGGGATACCAGCGGCGAGTCGCCGTGGTAGCGCAGGCCGCCGGCGTGGATGCCCGGCGGCATGAAGTCGTGCCCGAGCGTGTACATCTTCATCAGCGGCGTGAAGCCCGAGGCGTCGCCGTAGTCGTAGGCGTACTGGCCCTTGGTGAGGGTGGGGCAGGAGGTCGGTTCGACTGCGACGCAGCGCAGATTCTCGGCACGCTTGTCGCCCGCCGCCTTGTCGGCGAGGAAGGGGAAGGCGATGCCTGCAAAGCTCGAGCCGCCGCCGCACGGGCCGATGACCACATCCGGGTAAAGGCCGACCTTGTCGAACTGCTTCTTGGCCTCAAGCCCGATGATGCTCTGGTGCAGGACCACGTGGTTGAGCACCGAGCCGAGGGTGTAGTTGGTGTCGGCGCGGCTGGCCGCTTCTTCTACCGCCTCGGAGATGGCGATGCCGAGCGAGCCCTGGTTGTCGGGGTCCTCGGCGAGCAGGCGACGGCCGGTCTCGGTAAGCTCCGACGGGCTGGCGAACACCTCGGCCCCCCAAGTCTGCATCATCAAGCGGCGGTATGGCTTCTGGCCATAGCTGACCTTGACCATGTAGACGCGGACCTCGAGCCCGAACATCTGGCCGGCGAATGCGATCGATGAGCCCCACTGGCCAGCGCCGGTCTCGGTGGTCAGGCGTTTGATGCCGGCCTGCTTGTTGTAGAAGGCTTGCGGCACGGCTGAGTTGGGCTTGTGCGAGCCTGCGGGCGAGACGCCCTCGTACTTGAAGAAGATCTTTGCCGGGGTGCCGAGCATCTGCTCGAGACGGACCGCGCGCACCAGCGGGCTCGGCCGCCACAGGCGATAGATCTCGCGCACCTGCTCGGGGATCGGGATCCAGCGCTGGGCGCTCATCTCCTGCTCGAGGATGGCGCCGGGGAAGATGGCCCCCATCTGCTCGGGTGTCGCCGGGTTGCCATCCGGGCCGAGTGGCGGCGCGGGCGGTGTCGGCAGGTCGGCGACGACGTTGTACCAGTGGGTCGGAATGTCGGCGGCGTCGAGCAGGATGCGGGTTGCTTCCATCGTTTGTTCTCCCTTCGCGAGTATGTTCGCTGTCATTGTGGATGAATTTCGCCGGCTGCGGCGATTGCGCCCAGGCCAATCAGGACCAGGTTGTCTACGCGCCGCAGCGGAATGTCGAGCAGGCCGGCAAAGCTGTCTGCTGCGCCGCCGCCGAGCAGGCACTTGGCCTGAGGCTGGCTGGCGATCTGGCGGAACATGCGCTCCACCGCGCCGGCCTGGGCGAGCAGGCAGCCCGAGTGGATGGCATCTACGGTGCGTCGTGGCTGCAGCGTGAAGCGGCCTTCGGCGAGCGGGAGCTGAGCCGTGCCGTGGGCGAGTGCGTGCTGCATCAGGTCGACACCAGGCAGGATCAGTCCGCCGAGGAATTCGCCGTCGGCGCTCAGCAGGTCGATCGTCGTGGCCGTGCCTGCGGTGACCACGAGGCAGGCCTGGCGGTGCAGCTGGCGTGCCCCGATCAGTGCCGCCCAGCGGTCAGCGCCCAGGCGCGCGGGTTGTTCGTAATGGTTGCGGACGCCGCAGCAGTTTGCGCCCGGACGTAGCCATTCGATGCCGATGCCCGCCAGGGTCTGGTCCAGGTGTGCGGCGATTGCCGCCCCGGCAACATTGCAGCCCACGGCCCGCGACAGGGCCGGGTAGCGCGCGCGCAGACTGGCCAGCGAGCCGATCGCATCATGCGCGAGTGCGCCCTCTTCGATGGCCTGCAGTGGCGCGTCGGCGGCGGTGAGCCGCCACTTCACGCGGGTGTTGCCGGCATCGATGAGCAGGATCACGCCTGTCCTCCGCCGCCAGCGCGCAGCGAAACATCGCCGACCAGTACGCGGCGCATCCCCACAGCCGTCTCCAGCAGCAGGGCGCCGTCCTCGTCGACGCCGCGACAGATGCCTTGCAGTGTCTCCGCTTCGCCACTGATGCAGACGGGCAGGTCGGCGAAGGCGTTGCGTTGCTGCCAGGCGTCGCGCAGGGCGACGAAGCCCGCGGCGGCGTAAGTGTCGAGCAGGCTGCGCAGCTCCGCGAGCACGGCGGCCAGAACCGTAGCTCGTGTCGGAGGCGCCGTGTCGAGGGCATGCGCAAGATCGGTGACGCCGCGCTGCTCCGGAACCTGCGCGTCTGCCGGGAGCTGCAGGTTGATGCCGATGCCGATCACCGCGGCGGGTGTGCGGCCACGGCCGGGCAAGAGCTCGACGAGGATGCCGGCAAGCTTGTCGCCGTGGATCAGTACGTCGTTCGGCCACTTGAGCTGCACGCCCTGCGCGCCGAGCTCCTCCAGTGCGCGCGCGAGCGCGAGGCCGGCAACCAGCGACAGCCCGGCGGGCACTGGCGCACCTGGAGCGAAGCGCCACAATGCCGAGAACGTCAGGCTGCCGTCATCCCAGGACAGCCATTGTCGTCCGCGGCGGCCGCGCCCCGCGCTCTGGCGGTCGGCGATCAGCACATGAATGAAGCCGTCGTCAGCCGGTGTGGCTTCGATCAGTGCGCTATTGGTGGAGGTGCAGTGAGCACGCCAGTCGATCACGAAACTGTCGGCCAGCCGTCCGAGTCGGTGCTCGAGCGCGCGTCGTGCTTCGATCTCGCGGGAGGCGGGTGAGGCATCAGGCACTGCGGACGACTGCGCTGGGGCAGCCGTCTGAGGTTTGGACGATGACAAGGCGGGAGTCCGGCAAACATTGAGATCGCCGCATTATCCGCCATCCCGTGCTTGCGCACGAGTGTCCCGCCCGCCCCGCTTGTGTTCAGTGCTCGCCGTCGTCGCCGTTGCGCACGTCGTCCATGCCGAGTTCCTGGATCTTGCGGCTGATCGTGTTGCGACCGATGCCGAGCAGTTGTGCAGCCTCGATACGGCGTCCGCCGGTGGCCGCCAGGGCGCGGCGGATGAGTGTGCGCTCGAACTCGCGCGTGAGGCGGTCGAACACCTCACCTGGGTGGGTGGCGATGAGGCGGTCGGCTTCCGCACCCAGTCCTTCCATCCAGCTCGTTGGTGCCTCGCGCCCGGGTTGGTCGCGGATTTCCGGCGGTAGGTCGGTGACTTCCACGATCTGTGCCGGGGCCATCACCGTCAGCCAGTGACACAGGTTCTCGAGCTGGCGGACGTTGCCCGGGAAGGGCTGTGCCTGCAGGTACTCGAGTGCGGCATCCGAGATGCGCTTGCGCTCGACACCCAGCTCCTGGGCGCTCTTTTGCAGAAAGTGGCGAACGAGCAGCGGGATGTCCTCGCGCCGCTCGCGCAAGGGAGGGAGGCGCAGACGAATGACGTTCAGGCGATGGAAGAGGTCCTCACGGAACAGGCCCTGGCGAACGCGCTCCTCCAGGTCCTGGTGGGTTGCCGCGATGACGCGCACGTTCGAGCGGATCGGCTGCTGGCCACCAACTCGGTAGAAGTGGCCATCGGACAGAACGCGCAGCAGCCGGGTCTGCAGCTCTGCCGGCATGTCGCCGATCTCATCGAGGAACAGGGTGCCGCCATCGGCTTGCTCGAAGCGACCGCGGCGTTGGGTGGCGGCGCCGGTGAAGGCGCCGCGTTCGTGGCCGAAGAGCTCGGACTCGAGCAGGTCGCGCGGTATGGCCGCGGTGTTGATGGCGATGAAGGGGGCGTCGCGGCGAGGGCTGTGGCGGTGCAGCGCCCGTGCGACCAGTTCCTTGCCACTGCCCGACTCGCCGTTGATCAGTACGGTGGCGTGGGAGTGGGCGAGACGGCCGATGGCACGGAAAACCTCCTGCATCGATGGTGCCTGGCCGAGGATCTCGGGCGCGACGGCCGTATCTTCTGCTGCACCATTCTGGTGCGCGCCTTGCTCCAGTGCGCGGCGTACCAGTGCGACCGCCTGGTCAACGTCGAAGGGCTTGGGCAGGTACTCGAAGGCGCCGCCCTGGAACGCCGATACCGCGCTGTCCAGGTCCGAGTACGCGGTCATGATGATGACCGGAAGGTGAGGGTGGCCGGTCTTGACCTTTTGCAGCAGGTCGAGCCCCGACTCGCCGGGCATGCGGATGTCGGACAGCAGCACCGCCGGCGGGTGGGGGGTGGCTTCGAGCTCGGCCAGGGCGTCGCTTGCGGAGCTGAAGCTGGCGTGGTTGATGCCTTCGCGGCTGAGTGCCTTCTCGAGCACCCAGCGGATCGAGCGGTCATCGTCGATGATCCAGACTGTATTCATATCAAATGCACTGTTTTTGTGCGCCTGTCGTGCACCTCAGCCCCAGGGAGGGCAGGCGGTGACCCGTTCAGGTGCGTTCGGAAATCGGCAGCAGGATCGAGAAGCAGGTTCGCCCCGGGCGGCTGTCCACGTCGATCATGCCTTGATGTTGCTCGATGAAGCTCTGCGCCAGGGACAGGCCCAGCCCGCTCCCGCCGTCCCGGCCCGACACCAGCGGATAGAAGATCTTGTCGCGGATCTCTGCTGGAATGCCGGGGCCGTTGTCGATCACTTGCAATTCCAGTGCCAGCTTGAAGCGACGCTTGGCGAGCGTGACCTGGCGTGCGATGCGCGTGCGCAGCAGGATCTCGCCGTGGCCCTCCAGCGCCTGGGCGGCATTGCGTACGATGTTGAGCGTGGCCTGGATGAGTTGCTCGCGGTCGGCCGTGAGTTCCGGAAGGCTGAGGTCGTAGTCGCGCCGGATGCTGAGTTGAGGAAACTCGGCCAGGATCAGTCGGCGTACGCGTTCGAGCACGTCATGGATGTTCAATGGCGCCGGGCGCATCATGCTGTGCGAGCTGAGCAGACGGTTCATCAGGTCCTGCAGGCGGTCGGCCTCGGCGATGATCACGTCGGTGAACTCGCGCAGCTGCGGGTCATCGAGTTCGTGCTGAAGCAGCTGTGCAGAGCCACGGATGCCGCCGAGCGGATTCTTGATCTCATGGGCGAGGTTGCGGATCAGCTCCCGGTTGGCTTGCTGCTGGTGCAGCAACTGCTCTTCACGGGCGACGCGCAGCTGGGCGTCGATCGGGCGGAACTCCAGCAGCAGCCGCACGCCGGAGGTCTCGACCGGTGTGACCGTGCAGTCGAGCCGTATCGGTTCCGAGCCGTTGCGTGTGATCGTCAGGTCTTGTCCGGTATAGCTCCAGTTGGTGCGCAGGGCGTTGTCGAGCGCGGCGGACAATCCGGGCGGTGCGCCCAGCATGCGGGCGAGCGGCTGACCGATCAGCTTGCGCTGGCTGATCGCGAACAGGTTCTCCGCGCCCGGGTTGATGTAGCGGATGAAGAGCTTGCCGTCGACCAGGACGACCGCCGACGACAGCAGTTCGAGTCCTGCAAAGGGGCCGTTGGCAGCGTGTAAGGGGGGCGATGGCATGGGCGCGTCCAGAAGTTACGGCAATTCATAAGCAAGATGCGCGCCATGCATTGGGCCTACCGCAGGCCAGAGATCTCCCGACGTAGTGCCTCGATGTTGCGCTTGTGCAGTTCCACCTTGTCCTTGAACGGCTGCAGCCGGTCCAGCACCTTCTGGTAGTTGCGCTCGTCGCCATGGCGGATCGACTCCTGCTCGGCAAGCGCCTTCTCGGCCTCGGCAAGTGCGGACTCCTCGCCCGCGAGTTCGTTGCTCAGCACCTCGCGGCGTGCGTCGTCTCGGCTGCGCTGGTCGGCGGGACTGACGCGCGGAAAGGCGCCAGGACTGGAGCTGCCTTGGGGGGGCGTTGCCGCCGGGCGGCGAACTGGCGCCGGGACCGAAGACACCGGCAGGTCCGACTCAAGGCGTACGCAGCCGCGCCCGAGGCTGCGGTCATTGGTATAGGTGATGCGGCCGTCGGCGTCGGTGCACTTGAAGATGTCCGCCTGGGCGGCAGATGGCAGGAGTACGAGCAGTGCCAGAGGCAGGAGTGTTGACGTTCGCATGCGCTTTTTGCCGGGGTGGAGTGCGGCTGCGCAGTGGCGCAGCCCGGCCCGAAACCGTGCGGGACGAGCCTGGATTAGACCCCAGAAAAAAGGGACGGGCAATGCCCGTCCCTTTCGTGATGTCCCGTAGCGCTCGGCTTACAGGCTGTAGTACATGTCGAACTCCACCGGGTGGGTGGTGATGCGCATGCGGTCCACCTCTTCCATCTTCAGCGCGATGTAGGCGTCGATGAAGTCATTGGAGAACACGCCGCCACGGGTCAGGAACTCGCGGTCCTTGTCCAGGTACTCCAGCGCCTGTTCGAGGCTGGTGCACACGGTCGGGATCAGCGCGTCTTCTTCCGGCGGCAGGTCGTACAGGTTCTTGTCGGCCGGATCGCCCGGGTGGATCTTGTTCTGGATGCCGTCCAGGCCCGCCATCATCAGTGCGGCGAAGCACAGGTAGGGGTTGGCCAGGGGGTCCGGGAAGCGCGCTTCGATACGGCGGCCCTTCGGGTTGGCGACGTAGGGGATGCGGATCGAAGCCGAACGGTTGCGGGCCGAGTAGGCCAGCTTGGTCGGTGCTTCGTAGTGCGGCACCAGGCGCTTGTACGAGTTGGTGCCCGGGTTGGTGATGGCGTTGAGCGCGCGGGCGTGCTTGATGATGCCGCCGATGTAGTACAGCGCGGTCTCGGACAGGCCGGCGTAGCCGTTGCCCGCGAACAGGTTCTGGCCATCCTTCCAGATCGACTGGTGCACGTGCATGCCGGAGCCGTTGTCACCGACGATGGGCTTGGGCATGAAGGTGGCGGTCTTGCCGTACTGGTGTGCGACGTTGTGCACGATGTACTTGAGCACCTGGGTCCAGTCGGCGCGCTTGGTCAGCGTGCTGAACTTGGTGCCGATCTCGCACTGGCCGGCGTTGGCCACTTCGTGGTGGTGCACTTCGACCGGCACGCCGCAGGCCTCGAGCGCGAGGCACATGGCGGCGCGCACGTCGTTGAGGCTGTCGACCGGGGGTACCGGGAAGTAGCCGCCCTTGACGCGCGGACGGTGGCCGGTGTTGCCGCCTTCGAACTTGTCGGCGGTGGACCAGGCGGCCTCTTCCGAGATGATCTTGCTGTACACGCCCGACATGTCGACTGACCACTCGACGGCGTCGAAGATGAAGAACTCGGGTTCGGGGCCGAAGAAGGCGGTGTCGCCGATGCCGGTGCTCTTCAGGTAGGCCTCGGCGCGCTTGGCGATCGAGCGCGGATCGCGGTCGTAACCCTTGCCGTCCGACGGCTCGATGACGTCGCAGGTGATGACCAGCGTGGTTTCATCGAAGAAGGGGTCGATGTAGGCCGACGAAGGCTCGGGCATCAGAACCATGTCGGAAGCCTGGATGCCCTTCCAGCCGGCGATCGACGAGCCGTCGAACGGGTGGCCGTGCTCGAAGTGCTCTTCTTCGAAGGCCGAAACCGGCAGGCCGACGTGCTGTTCCTTGCCGCGGGTGTCGGTAAAGCGCAGGTCCACGAAGCGCACTTCGTTTTCCTGAATCATTTTCATGACGTCTTGGGCGTTCATTTTCACTCCTGGTGAGATGAGGCGGTCTTTGCGTTGAGCGGGTGGAGCAGCGGTACGAGATCGATGCGCCGGATTCGTGTGAGGCGTATAAGCACTAAGCGTGCCAGGCGCTAGCGGGCTGGCGAGTCATTGTGCCACAAGGGCAAGTGCTCGAAAGCGGTGCCCATTCCTCAAGAGGTTGGCACCATAATGGTGCATCATATGGATTGAATGCACCATTATGGTGCAATCTCCTGGAGCAGCCTGATTGCGCGGTAGTGCGGGTGCTCTTCGAGCCACGCGTCCACACGGTTGCGGATGGCTGTAACTTGCCCCTGGTCCAGGGCTGGGGGCAGGAAGAGCTCCACCTCGAGGCGCTGGCCCAGGTAGTGAATCTGGACACGCTTTGGCTGCGGGACATCCGGTCCGAGCAACAGGCGGACGTCGGCGAGCACTTCGGCGCGCTCGGGAACCGGGCCGGCAGGCACCACCTGCAGGTCGGTGTCGTCCTCGGGGTCGATATGCACCAGTACGTCGCGGACTTCGGGGTGGGCGTCGCGCACCCGGAAATAGACCGCGTCCGAGATGCGATGGCCCTCCGACACGGTGATGTGAGGGCTGACCTGGACGTGCGCGTCGCACAGCACGCGGTCCGCCATGCGCCGCGTACGCATGTCGTGCAGGCCGATCACGCCGGGGGTGTCCTCGATGGTGCGGCGCAGGCGTGCAAGCTCCTCGGCGGGCAGGCCGGTGTCGATCAGTTCGCGCACCGCCTTGAGTGCGAGCCTGATTCCCATATGCAGGATCAGGAAGCCCACCACCGCGGCGGCCAGTGGTTCGAGGAAGGGGTAGCCCGCCAGGCTGCCGCCAATGCCTGCGGCGACGACCAGTGACGACGCGGCGTCCGAGCGTGCGTGCCAAGCGTTGGCTTCCAGCATCGGCGCCTTGAGCCTGCGCCCGGCTGCGAGCGTGTAGCGGAACAGGCCCTCCTTGGCGGCCAGGGTAAGCAGCGCCATCAGCAGTGCTGCAGGGTGCAGTGCGGGCAGGGCTTCAATATCCTGCAGGCGCAGGCCCGAGCTCCACAGGAAGCCGATGCCCACTGTCGCGAGCACGACGCCCAGTACCATGGTCGTTACCGTCTCGATGCGGCCATGGCCGTAGGGGTGGTCGAGGTCGGCCGGATGCGCGCTCTGCTGACCGGCGATCAGAACCATCAGGTCGGTGACGAGGTCCGATAGCGTGTGAGCCGCATCGGCAACCAGGCTGAAGGCGTTCGCGAACAGGCCAACCACCACCTGGCTGATGGCCAGGCTGGCGTTGGTGACGATGGCGATCAGGGTTGCACGCCGGATGCCACGGCTGCGGGCCTGATCGGCCGCGGGCGGTTGATGCCGCATCGGCGGCAGCTGAGTATGGGGGGCGGGGCCGTGAGGCTTCATGGCATGGAGGACGCGCTATACTTCGCCGACTTTCGACTGTGGACGGATGATCGCATGGGAACCCTCTCTGATTTGCTGACGCTTGCACGCGAGCGTGCGGAGAACCTGGGCGTGCCCTACCAGGGTGCGCTCACGCCCGCCGAGGCGTGGCAGGTCATGCAGCTTGCCCCGGGGGCGCGACTCGTGGACGTGCGTACCCGTGCCGAGCTCGACTGGGTTGGGCGTGTGCCCGGAGCGGTCGAGATCGAGTGGAAGACCTACCCCTCGATGCAGGATAACCCGCACTTCATGACCCAGCTCAAGCATCAGGTCGACCCGGAGGCGCTGGTCATGTTCCTGTGCCGCTCCGGTGCACGCTCGGACTCCGCAGCCAAGGCCGCGTCGGTGGCGGGGTATGGCAACTGCTACAACATCCTCGAGGGTTTCGAGGGTGATCGCGATGCCAGTGGGCAGCGCAACAACATCGGCGGCTGGCGTCACGCCAACCTGCCCTGGCAGCAGGGCTGAGGGCGCGCAGCGCCCCAGGCCTCGAACCTCTCGCAAGGACCCGGACCCGCATCATGCAAGTTGCAACCATCAGCTTCGACCGCTTCAACGTGCTCGCCGACGACGAGGCGCAGGCGCGCATCCGCGCCGCCCGCGCCCGGCTTGGCGAGCGGGCGGTGCTGCTCTGCCACCACTACCAGCGCGCTGACGTCTACCAGCACGCCGACCTCACCGGCGACTCGCTCAAGCTCGCCCGCCTGGCCTCGCAGACCGACGCCGAGTTCATCGTCTTCTGTGGTGTGCACTTCATGGCCGAGGTGGCCGACATTCTGTCCAAGCCCAGCCAGGTTGCCATCCTGCCCGACCTCGCGGCCGGCTGTTCGATGGCCGACATGGCGAGCCTGGCCAAGGTCGAGCGCTGCTGGCGTGAACTCGCCGAGGTGCTCGATACGCCCGACGCGCTGATCACGCCGGTCACCTACATCAACTCGGCAGCCGATCTCAAGGCCTTCTGCGGTGAGCACGGCGGTATCGTGTGCACCTCGACCAACGCGCCGACCATTCTCGACTGGGCCTTCTCCAAGCGCGAGAAGGTGCTGTTCTTCCCCGATCAGCACCTCGGGCGCTGGACCGGTTTCAAGAAGGGCATTCCGCTCGACGAGATGGTGGTGTGGGATCCCGACCTCGAGTACGGCGGCCTCACGCCCGAGCAGATCCGCAAGGCGAAGGTCCTGCTGTGGAAGGGCCACTGCTCGGTGCACCAGATGTTCCAGCCGGTGCATATCGACCGCTGGCGCGAAAAGCACCCCGACGGCTTCGTCATCTCCCACCCGGAGAGCATGCTCGAGGTGTGCCAGAAGTCCGATTACGTCGGTTCCACCGAGTTCATCCTCAATACCATCACCCAGGCGCCACCCAATACCCACTGGCTGGTGGGCACCGAGCTCAACCTGGTGAGCCGGCTGGCCGAGGAGATGAAGCCCCAGGGCAAGGTGGTGCAGTTCATGGCACCCACGGTGTGCATGTGCTCGACGATGCAGCGCATCGACCCACAGCATCTTGCGTGGACGCTGGAGAACCTTGCCGAGGGCAAGGTGGTGAACCAGATCAAGGTGCCCGAGCACGAGGCGGAGTTGGCGCGCATTGCGCTCGACCGCATGCTCGCCGTGTCCTGATCGAGGCCGACGGGGTGCGGCGGCGATGACGCTCAGGATCTGCACCTACAACATCCACAAGGGCTTCTCGCAGTTCAACCGCCGCATGGTGGTGCATGAACTGCGGGAGCGCCTGCGTAGCCTGGACGTGGACCTCGTCTTCCTGCAGGAGGTGCAGGGCCTGCACCTCGGCCACCCGGCACGTCATCCTGACTGGCCGCTGCAGCCCCAGCACGAGTTCCTCGCCGAGGATGCCTGGCACCAGACCGCCTATGGCGGCAATGCGGTCTACGACCACGGCCACCACGGCAACGCCATCCTCAGCCGCCACCTCATCCTCAGCACGGCGAACCAGGATGTATCGGATCACCGCTTCGAGCGCCGCGGCCTGCTGCACTGCGAGGTCGAGATGCCGCAGTTCGACGTGCCGGTGCACTGCGTGTGCGTGCACCTGGGCCTGATGGCCGGCAGCCGGCGGCGGCAGATGGCGGCGCTGGCCGAGCGCATGGAGCAGCTTGCCCCCGGTGATGCGCCGCTCATCATCGCTGGCGACTTCAACGACTGGCGCAATCATGCCGACGACCTGCTCGGCTCCAGGCTCGGCCTTACCGAGGCCTTCGGTGCGGGGCGGGGGCGGCCGGCGCGCAGCTTTCCCAGTGCGCTGCCCTTCTTCCGTCTCGACCGCATCTATGTGCGTGGCTTCCGCGTGCGCCAGGCGCAGGTGCACTACGGTGCGCCCTGGGCGCAGATCTCCGACCATGCTGCGCTCACCGCCGATCTGGAGCCCGAGCGCTGATGCAGTTCCTGGCCGGCAACGCGGTGGCGCTGCTGGAGAGCGGGCAACAGTACTTCCCCGCCCTCGAGGCTGCGATCGAGCGTGCGGAGCTCGAGATCTTCGTGCAGAGCTACATCTTCGAGGACGACCGCAGCGGGCGGCGCATTGCCGATGCGCTGGCGCGGGCGGCGGCGCGTGGCGTGGCGGTGCGCGTGATGGTGGACGGATTTGGCGGGCGCAGCTTCGTCGCCGGGCTGGAGTCGCGATTGCGCGATGCCGGAGTGCAGGTGCTGATCTACCGCCGTGAGTTGCGTCGCTTCTCGCTGCAGCGCCACCGTCTGCGCCGCCTGCACCGCAAGCTTGTCGTCATTGATGGCTGCGAGGCCTTCGTCGGTGGCATCAACATCATCGATGACTACGAGCCGCATGGTGTACAGCATCCGCGTTACGACTACGCCGTGAAGGTGGAGGGGCCGCTGCTCGAGCCCATTCTCGCCTCGGCGCATCGCTTGTGGCGGCTTGTGGCCTGGGCCAGCTTCCAGCGTCGCGAGCACCACCCCTTGCGTGCCGAGGCCCGCACAGAGCCAGCGGGCGAGATCCGCGCTGCCTTCGTGCTGCGCGATAACCTGCGCCATCGGCGTGCGATCGAGGAGGCCTATCTCGAGGCGATCGCACGCGCGCGGCGGGACATCGTGATCGCCAACGCCTACTTCTTTCCGGGCCGCCGTTTTCGCCATGCGCTCGCCGAAGCCGCTGCGCGCGGCGTGCGCATCACCCTGCTGCTGCAGGGGCTGGCCGACCATCCGATGCAGGCTTACGCCACGCGTGCGCTCTACCCATACTTTCTGGCCTGCGGGATGCGCCTGTTCGAGTACCACCGCAGTCACCTGCATGCCAAGGTGGCGGTGATCGACGACCACTGGGCAACCGTGGGCTCCAGCAACATCGACGCCTTCAGCCTGTTGCTCGCGCGTGAGGCCAACGTGGTGGTGGATGATGTCGGCTTTGCACGCCAGTTGCGCGGCAGCCTGGAGGCTGCGATGGCCGAGGGCGCGCAGGAGCTTAGGGCAAGCGACTGGCGCCGCCTGCCCTTGCTGCGCCGTGGTCTGAGCTGGCTGGCCTACCAGTGCGTGCGTCTTGCGATTGGTCTGGCGGGGCTGGGCCGGGTGCACTGAGCGTGGCGCACCAGCGTCGTCCGGGAGTCCGTCCGCGTCGATTCCTGCGCTTGGCTGGAGGCTCAGAAGAAGGCCGTTGCGACGGCCTTCCGGCAGCGAGGCACTGCATCGATCGACCAGTGGGCGAGCGCCCACGCCCAGATCTGCGCGAGGGGCGCGGACGCCAGCGTCGGTGGCGGCGCCTGGCCGAGGAAGCGCAGTGCAGCGAGCAGCGCCGCGGCGGGGGGGGCGTCGTCGATCGCACGCGCCAGTGTCTGTTTCGAGAGTTTCTCTCCCGCGGCGTTGGTCGCAAGCGGCAGGTGTGCGTAAGTTGGTGGCGGAGCCCCGAGCAGTCCCTGCAGGTGGATCTGGCGTGCGGTCGAGTCCAACAGGTCTGCGCCGCGTACCACGTGGGTGACGCCCGCCGCAATGTCGTCCACGACCACGGCGAGCTGGTATGCAAACAGGCCGTCCGCACGCAGCACGACGTAATCGCCGGCGTCACTCGCGAGCTCGAGCGATTGCGGTCCCTGGACCAGGTCGTTGAAGCGGATCACGCCCTCGGCCCGTACCCGCCAGGCGCGTGCGCTGCGACCCGCTCCCAGGCCGTCGCGGCAGGTGCCTGGATAGCGGCGTGAACCGTCGCGGGCAAGCGGTGCATTGGCTAGCTCGCGACGGGTACAGGCGCAGGGATAGGCCATGCCCGCGGCGACCAAGGTATCAAATGCATGGCGGTAGGCCTCTCCACGCCGGGATTGCCAGACGATGTCGCCGTCCCATTCGAAGCCGAAGCGCGCCAGCGTGGTGATGATGCGATCGGCCGCGCCCGGCACGGCACGTGGCGTGTCCACGTCCTCGATGCGCAGCAGCCAGCGTCCGCCGCGCGCGCGCGCGTCCAGCATGCTGCCGACTGCGGCCACCAGTGAGCCGAAATGCAGGGCACCGGTTGGAGAGGGGGCAAATCGGCCAATACAGGTCCGGGAGGTGCAATTCATGCGCTTGGTGTGGGTTTGTCTAAGCGCTGCCCGCACCGGTTGCTGGTGCATCCGGGAAGCGCTTGGCGGCGGATCATAGCACTGCGTCGATCTGCCGCAGCGCCAGCAGGCCTCGCCCCAATTTGATGGCCATCAAGCCAATATGACGGGAATGCCGTTAGTGTGCGAACGACTCGCAGGCTGTGCTCGCGTGACCCAACATGACGAATCGGAGAGACCCCATGATCAAGAAGCCCTTCATCCTTGCCGCGCTCGCCTCGGTGGTGCTTGCCGCCTGTGGCGGTTCCGACTCCGGTGCCCCGGCGGCGGCCCCCGCCCCGGTAGCCGCCGCTCCCGCACCCGCTGCTCCGGCGGCGCCTGCCGCACCCGTGAATGCAGCCGGCGAGAGCGTGTACAAGAAGACCTGCGCACTGTGCCATGCGGCGGGTGTCGCGGGCGCCCCCAAGCCGGGCGACAAGGCAGACTGGGAGCCGCGCATCGCCCAGGGCGACGAGACCCTCTACAAGCACGCCATCGAGGGCTACACCGGTTCCAAGGGCATGATGCCGGCCCGTGGCGGTGGTGCATCGCTGACCGACGACGAGGTCAAGGCCGCCGTGGACTACATGGTCGCGCTGTCCAAGTAAGCAGGCGCGATCAGGCTGCATGGGCGCGCGCGCGCCCTGCAAGAAGCAAGAATGGACCCCACTGGGGTCCATTCTTGCTTCTTGCGCATGGCATGAGCGCACTTCCGCTCCGTTCGCACGCGTTGTCGGCCCGCTGACGATGAGGCAATATCGTGCATCGGCGTCCAGGCAGAGCGAAAGCGCCATGCGTATCCTTCTCATTGATCTGGTGTCCGACGACTGCGTTGCATCGGCGACGATCGCTGCGCGTCTGGCCGGCTGTGCTGAGGTTGAGGCGTGCCGCCCGGCGTTTGATGGCAGCGGGCCGCGCGGCAACATGTCCGGGTTCGACCTGCTGCTGTTGGTCGGCGATGACGACGCGGCACTGCTGAAGACATGCCGACGCGTGGCCGAGGATTCCGCTGTTCCGGTGGTCGTCATCGGTCCCTGCGACGGGGTTGAGACCGCGATCGCGTTGATGAAGGCGGGGGCGGTTGACATCGTCGTCCGCGACGAACGCGGCGACTGGAGCGGGCGTCTGGTCGAGGTGGTGTCCGCTGCACGCGTCCGGGCCCGGCCGCGTGACAGGCAGCCGTATGTCGACGAGGGCCGGCGCCTGGAGCAGATCGTCGATGGCTCCTCGGTGCCCACATTCGTCATCGACGGCAGTCACCAGGTGACGCATTGGAACCGAGCCTGTGCGCAGCTGACGGGTATCCCAGCCAATGAGATCGTCGGCACCGGCGAGCACTGGAAGGCCTTCTACACCGAAGCACGTCCCTGCCTGGCCGATCTTGTCGTCGATGGCACGGTCGGGAGCGAGATCGACCGCTACTATGCGGGCAAGGGGTACCGCCCGTCGGCGACCCTGCCTGGCGCCTACGAGGCCGAGGACTTCTTCGCTGCTTTCGGAGATGGCGGGCGCTGGCTTTACTTCACGGCTGCGCCCTTGCGCAATGCGCGTGGCGAGATCATCGGTGCCGTCGAGACCTTGCAGGACATCACCGAGCAGAAGCGGGCCGAGGCGGAGCTGCGTCGCAGCGAAGAGCGCTTCCGGCTGTTGTCGATCACCGATGGCATGACGGGGCTTTTCAACGCGCGCCATTTCGTGCAGCGACTGACCGAGGAAATGGATCGGGCCGAGCGTTATCGTCATCCGCTGTCGCTGATGATGATGGACGTGGACGATTTCAAGCTTTTCAACGACACCTGGGGGCATGTCGAGGGCGATCAGGTCTTGATCCGCCTTGCCGAGTGCGTCACCGCCTGTCTGCGCCGGACGGACCAGGCCTTCCGTTATGGTGGCGAGGAGTTCGTCGTGCTGCTGCCGGAAACTCGGGTGAGAGAGGCGCTCGCTGCCGCAGAGCGGGTCCGGGCATTGTTTCGTGAAAGCAGCTTCCTCCCGGAAGGAGCGCCCGCTCTGGTGCATTGCACCGCCAGCATTGGTGTTACGCGTTTCGTTCCAGGCGAGAGTTCACGCGATTTCGTCGCGCGGGCCGATCGTGGCGCCTACGAGGCCAAGCGCCAGGGCAAGAACCGGGTCATACGTGCCTTCCCCGACAGCGGCGAATTACTGGACTGAATGCAGGACCGTGCCGGGGATCAGTGCGTGTGGTGACCGTGGTTAGCGTCGCGCAGGCTGCCGACGACGGCAGGGTCGATGTCCGTGAAGTGCAGCGCGCGACCGCCCTGTGCGGCGATGAAGGCCTGGGCGGCCGCCGTGCTTGCGAAAGCGGGGAGGTCCGGGCCGCGCATGGGGCCTCGTACGCGGGCCTCGATCACGAACACCGCCGTCCGCGCGTCGAGCCAGCTGCCGTCCTCGAAGTTGGCGACATACAGGGCGGCGGCGTCCTCCGCGCTGTGGCTGGCGTCGAAGCGGCCGGGCTCGGCCAAAAACATGAACAGATCGACCGGCGAGTCGAAGAAGTGCGCCGAGCCGTCGGTGAAGATGATCTGTGCAGCCCAGCGCGGGAAGCGCGCGGGATACATGCCGCACACCGGGCAACGTGCCTCAGCCGGGACAGGGCGAGCCTCGTACATGGCCAGGCCTGAGGCCGGGTCGTATGGGTGTGGCGTCGACACCCGCGTCGGCGGAACGATGCAGATGTCCTCGAAGGGCGGTTCGAAATCGGTGCCTGCGCGCGTGCCGTGGCGCCAGAACAGGGCGCCCGCTAGCCCCGCGGCAAGCAAGGCGCCGCCGGCCAGCAGGGTGCGGCGGCGACCGTTCAGCGTCGTCATGCGCGCTCGCTGGCGAGGAGCGGGTCCTGCATCAGGGCATCGATGATGCGCAGCAGGTTGTCCTCGGCCGTGTCCCCGGTGCGGGTGAGCGGGTCGGCGACCACCAGGCCCTCGGCCAGATGCAGGTGGTTGGGTGTAGTGGCCAGGCCGGGATGGGTCGGCGCGGTATCGATGCCAAGCTCCTTGCCGTCCGGGCAGCGCCAGCGCACGGAGTAGGCGTCCTGGGCGGCGTAGCGGACGGTGATCTCGACGCCGTTCGCCAGCTCGAGCAGCATGGCGTCCTGGGTGAGGCGGGGCTGCGCGGCGAAACAGTCGGCGCGCTCGGTGGCGAGCACCGAGGCAAGGTGCGGATGCAGGCTCATTGTGCGTTGGCCTCCTTCAGGATGCGTGCGACTTCGCTGCGTGCGATCTCGTGCGTGTCGGCGAGGATGCGTGCGGCAAGGTAGTGCTCGTAGGCCGGGTGTTCGGGCAGTTCGGCGTGCGCGATACGGGCGAGGAGTTCGTCCGCCGAGCCGGCGCCAAGGGCATTGAGGACATCGCGGCAGTTTTCCCTGCTTTCGTACATCAGTCGGCTGAGCCGCTGCACATGCGCGGCATCATCGGGAGGGAGGGCGCTGTAGACCGGATCCATGTTCTATTGCCTATTTACATTCGCTGATCATGAAGGGCGCCACCGTCCAGGACGACCATGTCCGGGGTGACGTCGTTGAAACGCAGCACGCGGCCGCCATGTTCGTCGGCGAAAGCCTTGGCTTCCGCCTCGATCGAGAAGGAGGCTGCCGTGGGGCCCATGCTGCCCAGTCGCCTGGAGCCGAAGACGTAGAACGCCGTCTTGGCGTCTATCCAATGGCCCTTCGGGCTGTCCCAGTCGGCCTTGCCCATGTCCTGCACGAAGATGGCGCGGACGACGCGTGCCTGCTCTGGGTTGAGGTAGATGCTGAACATCTCGATGGTGTCGCAGAACCAGTCGGGCTCGGCGCGCCCTGCGTAGTGCATCTGCACCTTCGGGCCGGGATAGTCGGCGAGCAGCATGCCGTCGAGTGCGCAGCTCGAGTTGAGATCGATCTCGAGCGGCACCAGGTTGCCGGTACCGCCTTCGCTGCCGCTGCCGCAGGCAGCCAGCAGGCCAGCGCCGGCAGCGGCCATCAGGAAGCGGCGGCGGCTCTGGCAGGCGTGATGTGTGCACATGAGGATTGCTCCATTCAGTCAGAACGTATTGCAGGGTCTCAGCGCCTGAAGCGCCAGGCGGCAATGGCCAGCGGTGCCGCGATCCAGCCCGCCATCACCAGGCCCAGCAGCCAGGGCTGGGCGAGGGTGGCCGGGAAGACCGTGGCCAGGCCGTAGAGCGTACGTACATCTTCCAGCGTGAAGATGTTGAGGATGCGGAACACGTCGGCCGGGTTGAGCAGCATCACGTAGGGCAGCGCCTCGCCGCCCCACTGGCCGCCTGTCACCACCAGCACGCCCAGCACCAGCAGGTCGAAGATCAGCACGAAGAAGAACCACAGCGCGATCGCGAGGCCTGAGGCGCGGGTACGGTCGCTGGCGAACACCGACAGCATCACTGCCAGACTCAGGAAGGCGCAGCCCAGCAGGACCGAGCTGAGCATGAAGCCGAAGTAATGGAACAGCGCGTTGAGGTCGAGCTGGGCCGACAGCACGATCCCGACCAGACCGAAGCCGGCGATGGTCGAGAAGGTGAGCGCGCCGGCCAGGCCGAGGTACTTGCCCAGCAGTAGCTCGAAGCGGGTGATCGGCATCGACAGCAGGAGATCGAGCGAGCCGCGCTCGCGTTCGCCGACGATGGCGTCGAAGCCGAGCAGGAGCGCGATCAAGGGGATGAGGTAGATGACCAGGCTGACCAGGCTGGCAATGGTGACCTCGATCGAGCGGAACCCGACCGCGCCTTGCTGGGCCGAGCCGAAATAGGCGATCGACAGCGCGAACACGGTGAATACCAGGGCCACCGCAAGCACCCAGCGGTTGCGGATGCGGTCCCAGAATTCCTTGCCGGCGATGGTTGTGATCTGCGAGAACTCCATGGCCTGCCTCTCAGTCCGAAAAGCCGAAGAACACGTCTTCGAGCGAAGGTTCGCGCACGCTCAGGTCGAGCACCTTGCCGTCGAGCGAGGCCAGCGCGGCGATGACGGCCATTTTCGATTCGCGTGCGCACTGCACTGCCACGTGGTCGTCGTGCGCCTCGACGGCACCGACGGGCAGATGGCCGAGCACCGCGCGCACTGCTTCGAAATCGGCTGGCGCAACGCGCACGTCGAACCACAGCGGCAGGTCCATCCTTTCGCGCAGTCCGGCCACGGTGCCGACGGCCTGTACCTTGCCTGCAGCCATGATGGCCAGCCGGTCCACGCGCTCCTGGATCTCGGCCAGGATGTGCGAGGTGATGACGGTGGTCACGCCCTCGCTGCGCAGCTGGCGCAGGATGGCATAGAAGCCGCGGATCGCCTCGGGGTCGAGGCCGTTGGTCGGTTCGTCGAGGAACAGGATGCGCGGCCGCCCGAGCAAGGCCTGGGCAAAGCCCAGGCGCTGACGCATGCCTTTCGAGTATTCGCGCACGCGTCGGCGGGCGGCGTGAACCAGGCCCACGCGCTCCAGTACGCGCATGTTGTCGGCGGGCGACACCCCTTTGAGGCGGGCGAAGAAATCGAGGGTTTCGAGCCCGGTCAGGTTGTCGTAGAGGACGACGTTCTCGGGCAGGTAGCCGACCTTGCGGCGCACCGCGCGGAAGCTGCCGCCGCCAGCACCCACCGGGGCGCCATCGATGCGGATCTCGCCGGCGGTGATCGGGATCAGGCCGAGCATCATCTTGAACAGGGTGCTCTTGCCGGCACCGTTGTGGCCGATGAGGCCGAAGAGCTCGCCCCCCCGGATGTCGAGGTCGACGCCATCGACCGCGTGGATCGCACCGAAATGCTTGCGCACGCCGCGGGCGACGATCATCGCCTTGCCGGCCTCATTGAGCGCGGGGGAAGTGTCTGCCACGCCATTGGCTCCAGTCAGGGTTGTTGGGCTCCATCCGCGGATTCGGATCGACGACGCTTTGCGCGCGCAGCAGTGGGAACTGCTGCGCGACCATGCGCAGGGTCTGCACTGCCGGGCTGCCGAGCAGCAGCTTCATCATCGGATGGCGCCAGGTCAGGCGGTCGACGAGGTCATTGGCTTCGTAGGGCACGTCGCCGATGCCGTCGCCGTCACGGTCCCAGCCGAGGTAGTTGCCCCAGTGGTTGCCTTCCTGTTCGCCCCAGACCATGTCGCGCGCGCCGACGTAGCGCACCTGTTCGCGGTTGAAGATGAAGTCATTGCGTTCGACCACGTTGTTCTTGGAGCCCGCCCACAGGTGGATGCCGACCACGTTGTCGACCACGGTGTTGCCGCGCAGGGTGTTGTATTCGGCGTCGTAGATGAAGAAGCCGCGCTGGTTGCCGGCGACCACGTTGTTCTCGATCACCGAATCCTGGATGGTGCGCAGCATGATGCCGTGGTCCGAGTTGGCCCAGGCGCGGTTGTTGCGCACCGTCAGGCGGCGCACTTCCATCAGCGCCAGCCCGCCGCGGTTCATCCAGGTCTCGTTGTTCTCCCACAGGTTGTCGTAGGCATTCATGTAATGCGTGCCGTAGCGACTGTGGTGCAGCTTGTTGTCACGGAACTCGGCGTCATGCGACACATCGACATAGAGCGCATCGCGCACGAAGCTGACGTTGTTGCGGATGATGCGCGCCCGGCGGGTGTTGTAGAGCTGGATGCCGTTGCCGCGCTGTGGCGAGGCGTACTCGCGCTTGCCGGTGATCAGGTTGCCCTCGATCAGGACGTCGTTGGCCTTTTCGATCCACAGCCCGAACAGGCTGTAGGTGATGTCGCAATTGCGCACCACCACGCGGTCCGAGCCGGGAAAGATGTAGATGCCGGCGTTCTGCTCGCGCAGGCTGTCGCCGGAGTCCGACACGATCAGGCCCTCGATCGTGACGTCGCTGGCGGTGATGCGGATGGTGTCGCCGCGCAGCCCTCCCGAGATCGTCGGCCGGTTGAGCCCACGCAGGGTCAGCGCCTTGTCGATGCGCAGGTTCTCGACGTAGCGTGCGCGCTCGACTTCCACGGTGTCGCCGGCCGCCGCACGCTCGATTGCGGCCTGGATCGATTCGCCGGCCTGCACCCGCCAGGTCGCCGCGTGGGCCGGCAGGATCCCGGCGGCGAGCAGGACGACGAAGGCGATGGATACGGCAAAGCGAAAGGGCAAGAGGGGGTGGGGCATTGTCTGCTCTGTGGCGAGGCTGGCGCCAGTGTGCGACGAAGTGCCGCATGCTGCCTTGATCTGGGTGAAGCAGCGCTCCGCCTTTTTTCAACCAGCCCGTTGCCGGGCTGCGCTCAGATCACGATCAGGCCGAGGCTCTTGAGGCCGATGAAGAGCACAGCGCCGACCAGCAGGTTCTTGAAGCCGACGTAGCACACCATGTCCATCGGGCTGGCCTTGCGGTAGCGCCGGCCCCACCAGGGGCCGTCCTTCACGTAGGGCTTGGCGCCCATGCGCACCACGACCTCGAAGACACTCCAGCCGAACCACCAGCCGATGATGGCGCCAGGTGTCAGGTTGCCCATTGCGGCCAGTACCCAGGCCACCGTGGCGGCCACCGCAATAGCCAGCCCCGCCGCCTGCACGGCGCGTTGGCGCTCGAAGCCGCTGCGGCTCCACGGCCAGATGTGGTCCCAGGCCTCGGCCAG
Organism: Thauera sp. 28; assembly: GCF_000310145.2. Taxonomy (GTDB): domain Bacteria; phylum Pseudomonadota; class Gammaproteobacteria; order Burkholderiales; family Rhodocyclaceae; genus Thauera; species Thauera mechernichensis. The sequence goes on along the minus strand of NZ_AMXA01000026.1, from coordinate 23,789 downwards.
CAGGCGGGTTGCTCCCTTGTCCTCGTAGGGTGGGTGGACGGCTTCGGTCAGGATGCGCGGATCGACCATTCTCGTGTCCTCCTGGTTCAGGCTTTAGGGGTGGCTGCAGCCACCGGCTTGATCGGAATGTAGTAGCCGTCGGCGCCGATGGGGGTGAGTGCCAGGCCGGCCTTGGTGCGGCGCTTGCGCTCCTGGGCCAGGGGGGGGCAGGCGTGCTCGTCGGTGTACATCACCATGCAGTCGAGGCAGAGCATGCACTCGCGGTGGTCGATGCGGCCCTTGTCATCGATCGCCAGCGATCCGCAGCCCACGGCGCAGGCCTTGCACGAGTCGCATTCCTGCTTGCGCTTGAGGCCGAACCAGCGGAAGGTCGAAGGCATGGCGAGCGCTGCGCCGAGCGGGCACAGGTACTTGCAGAACGGCCGCTCGGTGAAGATCGACAGCCCGAGCAGACCCGCAGCGAACAGGGTGTAGGGCCAGCTGCGGCTGAACAGGCCGACGAGGAAGGTGGTCTTGAAGGGCTCGACCTCGGCCAGCTTCTCGGCCAGACCCATCGACAGCATGGACACCGCAAGCAGGCCGAAGAACACGAAGTACTTCACCCACTTCAGGCGGTTGTGCCACTTCATCGGCAGCATGAACTGGAAGCGCTTGAGGCCGAGCTTGGCGCCCACCTTGTACAGCAGCTCGGACAGCGAGCCGAAGGGGCACAGCCAGCCGCAGAACAGGCCGCGTCCCCACAGGAACACGGTAACGATGATGAAGATCCAGAACAGGAAGATGAAGGGGTCGGTCAGGAACAGCTCCCACTTCCACTGGAACAGCAAGGCGTGGAACCAGGTCAGCACCTGGGTGATCGAGGGCTGCGCAAGCAGGTAGAAGCCGACGAAGAAAATGCTGATGAGCCAGGCCGCGTACTTGAAGCCATCGACCGGCCACTTGTTCTTGCGTGTGGACAGGCGGGTCAGACGGTCGCGCATCGCATACACGGCGGCGACGCCGACGAGCAGGATGGAGAACAGTACGATCTCGACCGTGCGCATCTTCCATACGCGCACCCAGGGGGCATCGGGCTTGACGACCTTGGGCCGGCCGCCCTCCATGTACTTCGCAGGCACCCAGTATTCGCTGTCGAAGCTGACGAAGTCGCGGTGGCCGGTGTTGCGGTCGAGCTTGTTGCCGAGGAAGACCAGGCTCCACGGGTAGGCTGCTGCAAAACCCGGGTCGCGGATGATGAAGATCGCCGACTCCTTGTAGCTCGGGGCGCCGGGCGCCTGCACACCCCAAAGGTTGAGGTAGTCGAGGTCGCGGAATGTGTAGGCGTCCATGTCCTGGCTCACCTGCACGCGGTCATAGATGCCGCCGCGTACGAAACCCGAGCCCTTGAACGAGTCGTAGCCGTTGGAGATGATGAAGATCGCGTGCTCGTTGTCCTTCAGGCGCGACATCAGGCTGGTGTAGCCGCTCTCGCCGAGGATGCTCTTGCCGACCGAGGGCGTGTTCAGGTGGCCAAAGAACATGTCCACATAAGGCTCAGCGGTGCGTGGCATGCCCAGTTGTTCGGACTTCACGGTCAGGCGGCGTACGCTGCCGTCCTTGAGCAGCTGCTCCCAGCTCAGACGCTCGTCGATGGCCGAATAGCGGATCGCCGGCCGTGGTTCGACCTTCAGGATGCCGACCTGGCGTGCGATCGCCACGCCCGAGCGCATCACCACCTGGTTCTGAGCGATCACCGTGACGGTGGCGCCGGTGATCGCATCGAGGCCGATGTAGCCTTCCTCGTTGCGCGCCTTGCCGATCTCGATCTTGTCGCCGACGAACTTGCCCAGGTACTGGTTGACGAACTTCGTCAGCACGCTCTCGGGAATGCCCAGCAGCAGGATGGGTTCGCTGTGGCGCAGGATCTTGGTCCCGGTAATGATGCCGTCAGTATCCATGCCGATCAGTGTGATCACGGGCTTGCCGGAGTACGCGGGGATATCCACGATGTCGGTCGACAGGAACACATAGCCCACGAGCTTGCGTTGGCCCGCGTCGTCACGGTAGCCCTCGACGTAGGTCGGCTTGCCCATGCGGTGGGAGAAGCTGCTGGCGGTCGGCAGCACCTCGGTACAGGCAACATGCGCGCAGAGGTCGGGGTCGGTGTTGATCTGGGCGGGCAGCGGGGCTTCGTATGCGGTCTGGGCGAATGACGGCGGGCTGCCGAGCAGGGTGGCGACGGCCAGCAAAGCACCCATGGTGGCGCTGCGCAGGGCGGAGAACGGGTTCATGATGCGCTCCGGTTGAAAGCTGGCGGAGAGTCTATTGAGGCCCGCCGCCGCCTGCCTTGTTTATTATCAAATTCTAATTTTTTGATGGGCGAAATGACGCTCCATCAAAAGACACAAGGGGCTTTCGCCCCTTGTGTCTTCCTGCCTGGATACTGCTTTGCGTTATGCCTCGACGATCATCCGCGAGCGCATCTCGAGGTGCAGGGCGTGGCAGAAATGGGTGCAGTAGCACCAGAACACGCCGGGCTTGTCGGCGATGAAGGTCACCGAGGCCGTCTCCTGCGGATTGACGATGAAGTTGACGTTGTACTTCGGGATCGCGAAGCCATGCGTCAGATCCTCGATCTTGTCGAGGTTGGTCAGGATGATCGTGACCTCGTCGCCGAGTTGCAGCTTGAACTCGCGCGGCTCGAAGGCCGGTGCCAGCGAGGTGATCTTCACCGTCACCTTGTTGCCGTCGCGGAAGACGCCGGCTTCCTTCGGGTCCTTGACTGCGAGCGGGAACTCGTTGATGTCATAGACCTGCTTGGGCTGCAGCAGCTCACGCTTGAAGATGATGAAGTCGTGCGGTTCGGGACGGACAGGGTGGTCCGCCACCAGCACCATCTTCTCGCCGGAGATGTCGACAAACTGCTCGGTCTCGGCGTGCAGAGGGCCGACGGGCAGGAAGCGGTCCTTGGAGAACTTGCAGCCCACGCACAGCCACTTGCCGTCGGCGAACATGGTTTCGGACTGCGACGCGTTGATGTGGCCGGGCTGGTAATGCACGTCCAGGCGGTCGACCACGTACTGAGCGCTCTTGTCGCCGCTGTGGAACTTGATGGCGGCGTCCACGTTCCACTTGACGATCTGGCTGTCCAGGAACAGCGTGGTGTAGGCGTTGCCGCGGCCATCGAAAGCGGTGTGCAGGGGGCCGAGGCCGAGCTCGACTTCGGCCACGATGGCCTTGTCTTCGTCGTCCAGCTTGCCGTCGAACCAGTCCAGCACCTTGGACAGTTCGATGACGGTGGCGGTCGGCGACAGCTTGCCGGCGCAGATGAAGTACTTGGCGTCCGGGCTGGCATTCACGCCGTGCGGGTTCTTCGGCACGGAGACGGAGCACACCAGCGCGGTCTTCGGGTCGGTGTTGGCGGCTCTGGTGGCGTCGACCACCGGCACGCGGGACGTGCCGTAAGTGGTGTATTTGCCATCCTTCACTGCCTGCTCGATACGGGCAATGTTGAAAAACAGGCAGGCGTCGCGCTCGGCCGACATCATGCCCTCGTAGTGGTAGCCGCCTTCAGTGTTGTACTGGTTGGTTGCGGCGAGCTTGCCGTCGAAGGACGTGGCGACGAGGTCGCAGTTGCCGTCGATCAGCGCTTGCCAGCGCACTTCCATGGTCTCGGCGTCAACGCAGGAGAACAGCGTCCGGTACTTCTCCGGGCTGTCGACGTCGCGGCCGTCGTTCGGCAGCGGAATATGGAACTCGGCGCCGCAGAACACGCGGGTGGTGTAGTTGACCGCCGGGTCCACCGGGTCGCGCTTGTCCGGGAAGATGCCGTGGAAGCCCTGCACGTTGGGCAGTTCGGTGATCTTGTCGCAGACGAAGTAGTCGAGGCGGATACGGGCGATGCGGCTGTTGATCTTGTCGTTGATCCAGGCGTAGCGGCCGTCGTAGTTGCCGTCCTTGTAGGAGGCATGGGTGTGGTGGGTGTCACCGACGGTGTAGCGCAGGCTGCCGTCGGCCTTGGTGCCCATGATCTTCTTGGATTCGTTGGTGTGGCCCCAGCCCACCAGCGCGTCCGGCACGAAGCAGGGCACTCGGTGCAGTTCGCGCCCGGAAGGCAGGCCGAGCACGCGGAAGTCGCCAGTGTGGCCGCCCGACCACAGGCCGTAGTAGGTGTCGAGTTCGCCCGGCTTCAGGTGCGGATCGTTGTAGGCGGCCTTGGCTGCGGCGACAGGTGCGCCAGCGGCGGCCGGTGCGCCGGCTGCGGGAGCGGACTCCTTGTTGCAGGCGGACAAGCCGACCGACAGGCCTGCACCCGCCAGGCCTGCGAAGGCGGCGGTGTTCAGGAACTTGCGGCGGCTAGGATCGGGCATCGCCTCGACCGTGTTCATCTTGGTTTCTTGCATGGTTCGTCGCTCCCGTATTCACATAAGATCGCCGGCATCCAGTCAATCACTGCGCCCTGCGCCCCTCGCGCCGGGTTGGCTGTGCGGCCTGCCTGTGACAATTTGTCCTGTGACGTTTTGTCGCAGGGTCATTCTATGAAGCAGCCATGGCATAAACCTTGATGTACCGCAAAGACAGGGACGTGCCCCTGACGTGAAAAGGGATATCCATAACCGGAGTGAATGGCATGCGCATGGAGGTGGAAAGGGGGCGGGTCGAAACGTCAGGCTTGAGCGCAGTGCGCACGAACCGGGCGCGCTTGCTGCAGTTGCGCTGGGTGTCGCTGGCGGCGATGGCTGCGATGAGCTTTGTGGTGTTTCCATGGCTGGTGCCAGCACAGCCGTTGGCGCCGCTGGCGGGCGTGACGTTCGCACTGCTGGCGGTCAATCTGGCCTTGCTGGCGGATGCGGCGCGCTGGCTGGTGGGGCGCTGGGGCGCCTTCCTGCAGCTGACGGTGGATCTTGTCGCCTGGGGCGCCTTCCTGTATTTCACCGGCGGTGTCGCCAACCCGGCGATCTCATTGCTGCTGCCGGTGGTGGCGATTGGCGCATCCATCCTGCCGGCTGCCCAGGGCTGGGCGCTGGCTGTGCTGGCAGTCGGGGTCTATTCCTTCCTGTGGCGCTTTCACGAGCCGGTGCGCCTCACTGACAGCGGGCTCGCCATGCAGTGGCACCTGGCCGGCATGTGGATCAGCTTCGTATTCGCGGCGGTGACGGTGGTGTGGTTCATCGCCCGCCTCAATGCCGAACTCGCCCGCCGCGAGGCCGAGTTGGCCGAAGCCAACGCAGCGCGTGCGCGCGACGCCTACGTGGTCGGCCTGGGCAAGCTCGCCGCTGGCGCGGCGCACCGGCTCGGGACGCCGTTGGGCACGATGCGCATCCTTGCCGGCGAACTGGCTCGGCGCACGGACCTTGATGCCGAGGTGCGCGACGATCTGGAGCTCGTGCGCGAGCAGGTCGACCACTGTCGCGACATCCTCAACAGTCTCACCCGCGAGGCTGGGCAGCAGCGCGCGGAAGGCGGTGGCGCCGTAGAAGTGCGCGTCTGGGTGGACCAGGTGGCGGCGCGCTGGCGGCAACTGCGTCCCGGCGTCGCGGTCCAGGTGCAGGGCGAGGGTGGCAGCATCGTCGCCGATGCCTCGCTCGGCGAAGCCTTGCACAACCTCATCGATAATGCGGCCAACGCCAATCAGCACATGTGCGCCACAGCCGGCGCCGTTGTCGCGGCCGATGTAGCCGGCGCGATCGAGGTGTCGATCAGCGCAAGCGCCGGGCTGGCGTGCATCGAGGTCGCCGACCGCGGGCCGGGCCTGTCCGCTGCGCGCATCGATGCTGCGCGCCGGGCGCCGCTCGGGGCTCATGCCCAGGGCATGGGGGTGGGATTGATGCTCGCCCACGCCGCGGTCGAGCACCATGGCGGTCGGCTGGAGTTCCGTCCGCGGCCCGGCGGTGGCACCATTGCGCGCTTGATGATTCCGTCCCAGGCTGCAGTGCAATGATTGCCGACAATGCGCCCACCCTGCTCGTCGTCGATGACGACCCCGCCTTCAACAGGGTGCTGGTACGCGCGCTTGCTCAGCGCGGCTTTGATACCTATGGCGCCACCGACAGCGAAGGGGCGCTCGAGCTTGCCGGGGACCATACCCCCGAGTTCATCGTGCTCGACCTCAATATCGGTGGCGAATCCGGCCTCAAGCTCATCCGCCCCTTGCTCGATGCCAGTCCGGGGGTGCGCATCCTGGTGTTGACCGGCTACGCGAGCATCGCCACCGCGGTCGATGCCGTCAAGCTCGGTGCGGTGCAGTACCTCGCCAAGCCAGCCGAGGTCGATGCCATCATCAAGGCGCTGCGCGCCGAGGATGTGATCATCGACGATCACGCGCCGGGCGCGCCGATGTCGGTCGATCGCCTGGAGTGGGAGCATATCCAGCGCGTGCTCGCCGAACACGAGGGCAACATCTCGGCGACAGCGAGGGCGCTGCAGATGCACCGGCGCACGCTGCAGCGCAAGCTCGCACGTCCGCCGGGCGGCGTGTGAGCGCGGTGACGCCCCCCGCCCACACTCTGAAGGCCGACCTGTGGCTGCTGGCGACCACGCTGCTGGCTGCTGCCGGCTGGATCTTTTCCAAGGAGGCGCTCGCCGGGCTGGCGCCGCTGCAATTCGTCAGCCTGCGCTTTCTGCTGGCCGGCGTGGTGCTGCTCGCCTTCGCCTGGCCACAGCTGCGCCGCCTCACGGCGGCGGGCCTCAGGGGCGCCCTGATCGTCGGCGCGCTGTTCGCCGCGGCGATGGCGCTGTGGATCACTGGCCTGGAGCACGCCACCCACATCGGCGAAGGCGCCTTCATCTCCAGCCTTGGCATCGTCATGGTGCCGCTGATCGGCTGGCTGCTGTTCGGCGAGCGCCCGCCGCGCATCACCTGGGGGGCGATGCCGCTCGCGCTGCTGGGCTTTGCCTGCCTGTCGCTCGAGCAGGGCTTCCGCTTCGAGCCCGGGCAGTGGTTCTTCCTCGGCGCCGCGCTGGTGTTTGCTGTGTTGTTCACGCTCAACAGCCGCATCGTGCGCAACGTGCCGCCGCTGGCGCTGAGCGCGGTGCAGGTGCTGATGGTCGCGGTGTTGATGCTGCCGCTGTCGCTGCTGCTGGAGCGCTGGCCGGAAACGGTCGCCGCCCCGGTCGTGGGCTGGCTGCTCGCCAGCGCCATCCTCGCCACCACACTGCGCTTCTTCGTCCAGCTGCGCGGCCAGAGCCTGACCAGCGCCAGCCACGCGGCGGTGATCCTGATGCTCGAGCCGATGTGGACCGCGCTGGTGGCGGCGTGGTGGTTCGGCGAGACGATGAGCGCGCAACAGTTCCTCGGCTGCGCGTTGATCTTCTCGGCGCTGGTGCTGAGCCGCTGGCGCTGGGTCAGGGATTTGCTGCGCAGTCTGGGCTGAAGGGGCAGCACGCGCCCGCGGCCGGGCCGCGCCTCACAGCGTTTCGTCCCGCATCGTGCCGCGCAGTGCACAAGGCGCCGCCGCCGGCGTACGCTCGAAGCGCACGCCCCGTTCCCGTAGGGCGAGATCGATCAGGCTGAACACCTCGTCGCGACACATGGGCTCGCGGTCGTGCTGAGGCACCCAGTACTTCACCCGGTAGCTGATGCCCTGGGGGCCGTACTGCACCACCTGTACCTCGGGCGGCTTGCCGTCCACCAGGCTGTGGGCGCCGTCCAGCGCCACGCGGATCAGCTCCCTGGCCTCGGCCACCGGCAGGTCCACCGGCAGGGTGAGCTCGACATGGTCGCGGTACTCCTTGCGCGGCGCGCTGAAATTGGTGATGCGCTGGCGCGAGATCTGGCTGTTGGGCAGGATCACGTAGGTGCTGTCGCGCGTGACGAGGCGGGTGGTGCGCCAGCCGATCTCCTGCACCCGTCCCTGCGCCAGGGTCTCGATCCGCACCCAGTCGCCCATGCGAAACGGCGCCTCGATGCCGAGCGCAATGCCCGACAAGGTGTCCGCGACCACGTTGCGGATGGCGAAGCCCAGCACCGCCAGCACCAGGCCCGAGCCGGTCAGCAGGCCAGACAGGCCCTGGCGCAGCAGCAGTGACAGCGCCAGAAGGGTGGCCGCGGCGAAGAGGAGGACCCGGAACAGGTCGAGCAGGACCTTGGGCACCGGCCGCTGCCCCTTGCGGCGCTGCGACAGCCGAGTGCTCACCAGCGCATGCAGCAGGTGGGCGCCGAACAGCAGGGCGAGGGCGAGGGCCGCATTGCGCACGGGTTCGCGCCAGCCCTGCAGCGGATGGGCGGCGGGCAGGCGCTGGAACAGGGGCTCGGCCAGGGCTGCGACCAACACCAGCAGAGCAAGCGCGGCCGCGGCGCGCAGCCAGGAGGGGATGGCGCTCGGCGCGTCGGGAGTCTTCATCTCAGCGGCTCCCCGGGGCGGCCGGGTGCAGCAGTTGGTGCGCGTGCAGTTGGGGCAGGCTCCAGCCCTCGCCCAGCAGCAGCATGCGGGTGTCGAGCGCGGCGGCGCGGGCGGCCGGCGCCTCGCTGCCGAGGTCGTGCATGCGCTTGGCCTGCAGGCTGACCCAGCGCAGCGGATGGCGGCGCGCCAGCGCGCGCCACAGGGCATGTGCCCCCTCGGACTGGCGCGCGCCGCTGACCAGGCACAGGCCGCGGCCCAGTGCCCAGGCGTAAACGGTGCTGGCGATGCCCCGACCCTGATAGGCAGGGGCGTACTTGGAATGCGGCGAGCGCACGTGGCGATCGGTGCGGCGGTCGACCTCGATCAGGCGGTTGAACACGGTGTAGCCGGCGAGGCAGCCGCGGCTCGGGTCCTCGACATACACATAGTGTTCGCCGTCGGCCTCGCGGTGATGGAAGATCAGGCCCGGCTGCAACGCGGCCAGGCGCGCGCAGGCGTTCATGGCGTCGCCCGGCGTGTGCAGGCGGCGGTAGAGGGAAGAGAGCTCGGCCTCGATGTCTTCGTCGGGCGGGTTGACGTCGATGCGCAGCTCGAGGCGCGGTGGGCGGATTTGGGGCGGAAGTGTGCGGTGGAGCGCGAGCAGGCGCCACGCCAGTGACAGCACGGCGTCCCAGGCGGTGCGCGTGGGCGGCGGCTGCGGAAAGGCCAGCGCCGAGCGCGGCGAGAAGCTGCTGCGGTGCGAGGGTGGGGTGTGCAGGTGGCCGAGCGAGCGGCGGCAAAGGGCGATTGCGTTCATTCGTCGTCCTCCCCTCAGCACGGTGCCGGACCGGCCCACCAGCCGCTCATCAGGCCCTCCGGGCGCTGCGGGGCGCTTACCCGCGCACTGCTCTCCCAGGCCTCCATCTGTACGTCGAGACCGGCAAAAACGCCGTAGCCCGTGCCAGCGCGGATGGCTTCGCCCGCGTTCAGGCTCTCGCCGGCACGGATGGCCCCGGCGGCACCAATCAACTTGCCGGCCTTGATGCCCCAACCGGCCTCCAGGTGCATGCCGACCTCGATCGAGCCGCCAGCGGCGATGCCCTGGCCAGCGCGCAGCGTGTGCGCGACGCGGATGTCGCCGCCTGCCTGCAGGCTTTTGGTGCAGCGTACGCCTTCGTCGCCTTCAAGATCGAGGCCGATGAAGGCGTTCCCTGCAATCCGCACGCGGCCGGCGCAGCGCAGATCCCAGCCGATGCGCACCTCACCGTCGCAGCGCAGCTCGCCGGCGCAGTCCACGCCCCAGCCCGCGCGTAGGTCGCCCCCTACGCGCAGCCCGGCTTCGGCGCGGATGCTGCCCTCTATGCGCAGGTCGGCACCGATGCGCAGCTCGCCGCCGGCGCGTACCCCGGCACCGGCATGCAGCGAGCGTCCGACACGCACGATGCCTTCGACATCGACGCCGCCGCGCACCTCGAGCGTACCGGCGAATACGATTGCCTCGGCCTCGATCGCGTCGAGCACGCGGACCTCATCGGTGGGGCCGAACTGCTCGAGCAGCCAGCAGGCGTCGCCGACGCGGCCGGCAGCCACCATCTCGTCGAGCATGTCCTGATAGTTGGCGCCGTCGCCGAACTGGCGGACGAACCAGCGAAAACCGTCTGTGCAGGGCCGCTTCGCCCTGACGAAACTGCGTGTGAGAACCATTGCATCACCCTCGTGCATCGCCTGGCCGCGCCAAGGCGCGGCATCCTGGGGTGCAGCCGATGGGGGCGTCGATGACCGGGGTGGCCCGGATGGACCGGGGCCTGACCGCCTGGGCGGTCTGGGAGCGGGGGACTGGACAGGTGCTCGCAGCGGCTGCACGTTGATCGGGAGGCGCGTCATGCGCGTCCCGGGCAAGGTGCCGTGCGGGGGTGGGGCTTAGCCCCGGTACTGGCCCCGCACGGCCTGGGAAAGCACGGCGGGAGACCCTGTAACCTTGAACGCGAGCTGGGTCGCGAGATCGCGCAGCGGCGACATCATGCTGCGCGCGCGCGCACGCCCACCCGCACGGACTGGCGCGCGGCAGCGGGTGAGGCGGTGGTGAGCAGACATGTTCATGTGGCGGGCGATTGCTGACTATCGCCTTATTGTAGGCTACAACGGGGGACGTGTGGCCGGCTGCGGGGGCGCGTCATGCAGCCGGCTCGGTCCGTAAGCGTTGTGTGTCAGGTCGAGGTGCTTTAGACGTTGAACAGGAAGTTCAGTACGTCGCCGTCCTTGACCACGTACTCCTTGCCTTCGGCGCGCATCTTGCCCGCTTCCTTGGCGCCGGCCTCGCCCTTGCAGGCGATGAAGTCGTCGAAGGCGATGGTCTGGGCGCGGATGAAGCCACGCTCGAAGTCGGTGTGGATGACGCCGGCTGCCTGCGGCGCGGTGTCGCCGACGTGGATGGTCCACGCGCGCACTTCCTTGACGCCCGCGGTGAAGTAGGTCTGCAGGCCAAGCAGCTTGTAGCCCGCGCGGATCAGGCGGTCGAGACCGGGTTCTTCCAGGCCCATGGTCTCGAGGAACTCCTTTTTGTCGGCGTCCTCGAGGTCGGCGATCTCCGCCTCGATCGCCGCGCACAGCGCCACGACCTCGGCGCCTTCGGCGGCGGCATGGGCGCGCACGGCGTCCAGGTGCGGGTTGTTCTCGAAACCGTCCTCGGCGACGTTGGCGGCATAGAGCACCGGCTTGGCGGTGATCAGGCAGAAGGGCTTGAGGCTGGCCCATTCTTCCCTGGCGAGCTCGAGCGCGCGCACCGGCTTGCCCTGGTCGAGCTGGGCGAAGCACTTCTCGAGCACGGCGACGAGGATCTTGGCCTCCTTGTCGCCCGAAGCGGCAGGGCGCTTGTAGCGGTTGATGGCCTTCTCGACGGTGGCCATGTCGGCCAGGGCGAGCTCGGTGTCGATGACCTCAATGTCGCGGATCGGGTCGACGCTGCCGGAGACGTGGATCACGTTGTCGTCGGCGAAGCAGCGCACGACGTGCACGATGGCGTCGGTCTCGCGGATGTTGGCGAGAAACTGGTTGCCCAGGCCTTCGCCCTTGGATGCGCCGGCGACAAGGCCGGCGATGTCGACGAATTCGACGATGGCGGGCTGGATCTTCTGCGGCTTGACGATCTCGGCCAGCTGGGCGAGGCGCAGGTCCGGCACCTCGACGATGCCGACATTGGGCTCGATGGTGCAGAAGGGGTAGTTCTCGGCCTGGATGCCGGCCTTGGTCAGCGCATTGAACAGGGTCGACTTGCCGACGTTGGGCAGGCCGACGATTCCGCATTTCAGGCTCATGTGAATCCTTGATCGTTCCGGTGCGCGCCGCCGCTCGCAGGGCTACGGGCTTGATCCGGTGTGGAAAACCCCGGATTGTACCGCGTCGCAGTGTGGTGCTCCAAAGGCGATCCCTTCGCATGACGAGACGAGGCGGCGTGGCTCTTGTCCTGTGCCTGGCCTACAATCATCCGTCCTGCATTTGTGCAAAACAGAAACCAGAAACAGGGAGACATGGATGAACACGAACTGGATCGAGGCGATCGATGCCCGCAGCGCTGCAGCGCTGGCGTCGGGGGCGCTGGTGCCGGTGCAGGCCGAGCAGGTCGAGATGGAGGACGCCGGCATGCGCTTCATCGTGCGCTGGGTGTCCTCGCTGGCGGCCAAGGATGCGAGCAAGGCAGCCGCCGCGGTGAAGGTTGAGGGCGCCAGGGACGACAAGACGGTGGCGATCCCCGGCGGTCCGCGCGACCCGAACTTCAATCCCTTCCTCAATCCCGACCCCGAACTCACCGTCGGGCCGGTCGGATCCGAGCATGTCGCGATCCTGAACAAGTTTCCGCTGTGCGCGCGTCACCTGGTGCTGGCGCGGCGAGAGTTCGCCGAGCAGTTGTCACCGCTGGCGCTTTGTGACTTTGCCGCGCTTGCCGAGCTGATGGCCGCGGCAGGCGGGATCGGGCTCTACAACGGCGGCGCTGCCGCGGGCGCCAGCCAGCGCCACAAGCATGTGCAGTGGATGCCGGAGGCCGAGGGCAATGCCAGCCTGCGCCTGTTCGTGCCCGGGCTGCCGGCAGCGCTGGCAGAGCAGGGGGTGGCCACGCATCCGGCGCTGCCGATGCGGCACTGCTTCGTGCGTGTGCGCTGCGGACGGGGTGAGGCGGTGGCCGTGTCAGCCGACAGCCTGCTGGCTGGCTTCGAGCGTGCCTGTGCCGAGCTCGGGTTGCGCGCGGGCGAGGATGGCCTGCTGCCGCCCTTCAACCTACTCGTGGGTGATGGCTGGCTGCTGGCGATTCCGCGCAGCCGGGAGCATTTCGAGGGCATCTCGATGAGCGCAGTGTGCTTCGGCGGGACCTTATACACCCGCCACCGCGAGCAGATCGAGGCGATCCGCGCGGTGGGTCCGCTGCGCGCGCTGGCTGCAGTCGGCTACTGAGCGCGATCAGGGCCTCAGCCGTCCCCTGCGGGCGGCTCGTCCGAGCCGACGGCTGCGGGTGGCCCGGGGGGCTTGGGCGACTTCGGAGGTTTGGGCGGCGCGGGGCGTGCGTTGAGCCTGGTGGCGGCGGCATTGAGCTCGCCGCGCTGGATCTGCGGCCAGACCGCGAGCGCCTTGTCGATGGCCTCGTCGATCAGCTGCTGCTCTTCGCGCCGTGCCGGCTTGAGCACGAAATTGACCACCTCGTTGCGGTCGCCAGGGTGGCCGATGCCGATGCGCAGGCGCCAGTAGTCGTTGGTGCCGAGGTGGGCGGAGGTGTCCTTGAGTCCGTTGTGGCCGCCGAGGCCGCCGCCGAACTTGAGGCGCAGCTGGCCGGGCGGCACGTCGAGCTCGTCATGGATGACGAGGATCTCGGCCGGTTCGATGCGGTAGAAGCGCGCCAGCGCACCAATGGCCTGGCCGGAGCGGTTCATGTAGGTCTGTGGCATCAACAGCCACATGCCGGCTTCGCGCGCGTTGGCGACCAGGCCGTGGAAGCGTGATTCGTGCGAGAAGCGTACGCCGAACTTGTCGGCGAGCCGCTCACAAAACCAAAACCCGGCGTTGTGCCGGGTCTCGGAGTATTCGGCGCCCGGGTTGCCGAGGCCGACGATCAGACGAGGCGGGCGCATGGGCGCAGTGCTCATCAGTGTCGGCCTTGGCTGTACGGGCAGGGCTGTGGCCGATCAGGCCGCTTCGCCTTCGCCTTCGGTCGCAGCGCCCTTGACCAGCAGCGCGGTGGCGACCACGGGGTCGCCTTCACCGTGCATCACCAGCTCGACACCGGCCGGCAGCTTGATCTGCGACACGTGCACCGACTGGCCGGCTTCCAGCGCGGACAGGTCGACCGAGATGAACTCGGGCAGATCCTTGGGCAGGCACTGGACGTCGATTTCGTTGATGGTGTGCGAGATCATGCAGCCACCGAGCTTGACGGCCGGGCTGACGTCGTCGCCGACGAAGTGCAGCGGCACCTTCAGGTGCATCTTCTGGTCGGCAGCGACGCGCTGGAAGTCGATGTGCAGCACTTGCTGCTTGAACGGGTGCCACTGGGTGTCACGCAGCACCACGGATTCCTTGGCGCCCTCGACCTCGATGCTCAGCACGGAGGCGTGGAAAGCTTCCTTGCGCAGCAGGTGGTAGAGCTCATTGTGGTCCATGGTGATCAGGCTGACTTCGCCCGCGCCGCCGTAGATGATGCCCGGCAGCTGGCCGGCGCGACGCAGGCGGCGGCTCGCACCCGTACCCTGAGCGTCACGCTTGGTGGCCTTGAATTCGATCTGCATTGTGTTGCTCCTGAGTGAAGAGTGTCTTCGCCCGCGACCAGGCGAAGACGGTGAAAGCCCGTACGGCACGGGGCCGTACGGGCGAAAGACTTATTCCATGAACAGCGAGGACACCGATTCCTCGTTGCTGATGCGCAGGATGGTGTCGGCGAGCAGGGAGGCGACCGAGACCTGGCGGATGCGGTTGCAGGCCTTGGCGTCCTCACGCAGCGGGATGGTGTCGGTGACGACGAGCTCGTCGAGCGCCGAATCATTGATGCGCGATACGGCTGCGCCCGACAGCACGGCGTGCGTGCAGTAGGACAGCACGCGCTTGGCGCCGTGCTCCTTGAGCGCGGCAGCCGCCTTGCACAGCGTGCCTGCGGTGTCGACGATGTCGTCCATGATCACGCAGGTGCGGCCTTCGACCTCGCCGATGATGTTCATGACTTCGGACACGTTGGCCTTGGGGCGGCGCTTGTCGATGATCGCCAGGTCGCATTCCATGCGCTTGGCGAAGGCGCGTGCGCGCACCACACCGCCGACGTCGGGCGAGACCACGAGCAGGTCGTCGTACTTCTGCTTGTCGAGGTCGGCGAGCAGCACCGGCGCCGCGTAGACGTTGTCCACCGCGATGTCGAAGAAGCCCTGGATCTGGTCGGCGTGCAGGTCCATGGTCAGCAGGCGCTGCACTCCCACGGCTTGCAGCATGTTGGCGACGACCTTGGCCGTGATCGGCACGCGCGCCGAGCGCGGGCGGCGGTCCTGGCGGGCGTAGCCGAAGTACGGGATGGCAGCGGTGATGCGGCCGGCAGAGGCGCGCTTGAGCGCATCGACCAGCACCAGCAGTTCCATCAGGTTGTCGTTGGTCGGCGAGCAGGTGGGCTGGAGGACGAAGACGTCCTTGCCACGCACGTTCTCGAGCAGTTCGACATTGACCTCGCCGTCCGAAAAGCGGCCGACGGTGGCCGAACCGAGGGAGATACCCAGACGTCGCGTCACATCGGCGCCAAGCTTGGGGTTGGCGTTGCCGGTGAAGACCATCAGGCTGCCGTGGGGCATTTCAGCTACTCCGAAGCCGTTTAAACGACGCGCGAATAAAAATTGTCGCGCAGAAACGACTCGGGCAGGCCCATGGCCTGCCCGTCGTCATCTGGCTGGGGAGGAAGGATTCGAACCCTCGAATGCCGGAATCAAAATCCGGTGCCTTAACCGACTTGGCGACTCCCCAAGAAACCTTTTCGCCCGCGATGCAGATCGCTTGGCAGGGCGGGCGCTATTGTAACCACTCGTAAAGCGGATGGCGAGCAAGACTGCGCGCTTTCCAAGCTTTCCAGCGTGGCGGACAACTTTTCGTGATGCGATCCGCCTGCTCTTCAGAGCGTGCTTCCGCAAATACGCAGGCGCCCGAGCCTGTCATTCTGGCTGGTGCAAAGGTGCTCA
The DNA here is from genome assembly GCF_000310145.2 of Thauera sp. 28. Classification (GTDB taxonomy): domain Bacteria; phylum Pseudomonadota; class Gammaproteobacteria; order Burkholderiales; family Rhodocyclaceae; genus Thauera; species Thauera mechernichensis. The sequence goes on along the minus strand of NZ_AMXA01000026.1, from coordinate 8,296 downwards.
ACCAGTCGATCGCTTCTTGCACCTCCGGATAACGATTGCAGGCTACTGTCTGCAGGTCGTTTTGGGTGGTGCTTGCTGCGAAGTCCGCCATTTTGATGAGAGGTGTGTTGCGCGTCAAGTCCTTCGACGAAAAAATTTCTGCAGTCGGTATGGAGACGCCTGGCGACAGGATCACGTACCACGCCGAGGGCAGCGTCAGGGCTTGCAGCTGCTCGCCAACGCCCTCGGCGAAGGCGTCCTCGCCGAAGACGAAAACCGGCACGTCGGCGCCCAGTTCGAGTCCGATGGTCTGCAATTGCGCGCGTGACTGGCCGGTTTGCCAAAGGCGGTTGAGCGCGATCAACGTCGTGGCTGCATCGCTGCTGCCGCCGCCCAGCCCGCCGCCCATGGGTAGTTGCTTGTGCAGGGTAATGTCTGCCCCCAGGGTGGTGGCCGTGCGTTGTTGAAGCAGGCGTGCGGCGCGCACGACAAGGTCCTGTTCCTCGGCAACGCCAGCGATGGCGTTGGTGCGCCGGATGACGCCATCGGTGCGCAGCCGCAGGTCGATCGTGTCGCCCCAGTCGAGCAGGCGGAACGCGGTCTGCAGCAGGTGGTAGCCATCGGGCCGACGGCCGACGACGTGCAGGAAGAGGTTGAGTTTGGCGGGCGCTGGGCAGCCCAGCAGTTGGGTCGGCTTGCCGGCTTGCAGAACGGTGCCGAGGAGGGGGGGGGTGTTCAGGGCAGGATGGTCCATGAATCGGCTATCAGTCGGATGCGGGCATCGCCGCGGGAGATGTCCACCCGCGTGGGCAGGGCCTGGGCGCTGTCGTCGGCATAGGCGGCGTACTCGATCCGCCAGCCGCGGTCGATGAGCAGTACGGGGCGCCCGGCGGTGTCGCGCAGGCGCACCTCGGCGCTGCCGTCGGTGACTGCCTGCACCCACAGGCGCAGGCGCGCAGCGGGGATGTCGACGTTGAACACCCGGGGAAGCAGCAGGTCTGCGCTCGGGGCCTCGATGATCGCGCCGTCGGCGGTGCTCAGGCGGGCGCCCTCAGCGCTGCTGTCGAGGCGGGCGGCGATCTGGCCGAGCGGGGACAGCAGCACCAGCGTATCGGCGTCGGGTGTGTGCTGCCACTCCAGCCTGCCGCTTGCACCCTGCACCCCGTCGCTTGCCGACAGGCGGCCTTCTAGCAGGAAGGCGGGCAATGCCGTGCGCGCGGCCGCGGGCGTGCCGCCTGCCGGCGATGAGGGGAGCAGGGGGGCGCATGCAGTGAGCGCCAGGCTGGCGCCCAGAGCCAGGATCAGCACGCGCCGCTGGCGGCCGTGCCGGCGGTGTGCAGGCTGCGCAGTGCTCATCGCACGCCCAGGCGCAGCGCGGTGTCGTTGAGCAGGCGGTTGTCCGGGTGGGCGCTCAAGGCCTCGTCGAAGATGCGGCGGGCCGCGTCCTTGCGCTCCAGCGCCCACAGCACTTCGCCGAGATGGGCTGCGATCTCGGCGTCCTGGCGGATCGAGTAGGCCCGCTCCAGGTGCTCGAGCGCGGCCAGCTTGTCGCCGCGTCGGAAATGTACCCAGCCCAGGCTGTCGAGAATGAAGGGGTCGTCGGGGGCGAGCTCGAGCGCGCGCTCGATCAGTTCGTGCGCTTCGTCCAGGCGCAGGTTGCGGTCTGCGAGCGAGTAGCCGAGGGCGTTGTGGGCGTGGGCATGCTCGGGGTCGAGCTCGATGATGCGGCGCAGGCGCGTCTCCATCAGGTCGATACGGTCGAGGCGCTCGGCCAGCATGGCCGACTCGTAGAGGAGGTCGGTATCGTCGGGCGTCTCGCGCAGGGCGTCATCGATCACCAGCAAGGCCTCGCCCGGCTGGTTCGCGTCGCGCAGCAGATGCACCTCGGCGAGGACCAGCCGGCGCTGGGTCTCGGGTTCGTCGGCTTCAGCCTGCAGCAGCGTCCGGGCTTCATCCAGGCGGCCTTCCTTCGCCAGGCTCTGGGCGCTGCGGATGATGGCTTCGGTGCGGTGTCCCTCGTCGCTGACATCGGCAAACCACTGGCGGGCGCGTTCGCCCTCGCCGCGTCCGTCGGCGATCTGGCCAAGGTGGAGGCGGATGATGTCGGCTTGCAGGTGCCCGGCGGCAAGGGCGCGCAGGAAGCTGGACTCGGCCTCGCTGGCTTCGCCGAGCTGGAGCGAAAGCAGGCCGACGGCATAGTGCAGCTCGGCATCCTCGGGCGCGCCGACGAGCAGGTGGCGGAACTCGGCACGCGCTTCGGCAAAGCGCTGGTTGCCGACCAGGGCGCGTGCGTAGGCCTGGCGCAGGCTGCGGCTTTCGGGCGCACGCTTGACCTCGGCTTCGAGCTGGCGCATGGCTTCGGCGCCGGCGCCCGCCTGTTGCAGGATCTGGGCCTTGAGCAGCACGCCGGGTTCCCAGCCCGGGCGCAGTGCGAGCGCGCTGTCGGCCGCAGCGAGGGCCTCCATCGGGGACTCGGCGATCATGGCGGCCTGCGCACGTGCGACATGGGCTTCAGGCACTTCAAGGTAGGGCTCGGTGAGGCGTTGCACGATCTCCTTGGCGGCCTGCTTGTCCGGGATGCGCGCGAGCGTGCGGTTGAGGCCGAGCAGGTTCTGCGGCAGGCGCTCGCTCGACTGGGCGAGCACCCGCGCGAGCTGGATCTGCACCGCGTCGAGATCGATGCTGTCGCGTGCCTCCCCGGACCCGGCGATGCTTGCAAGCAGGCGGCGGGCCTCCTCCGACTCCGGCGCGACTTCGCTCCAGATGTGCGCAGCCTGGATCGCGAGCTGGACGTTGCGCGAGTACATTGCGATCTCGGTGGCTCGGCGTGCGATGCGCGGGTCGCGGGTGGAGCGCGCAAGGTCGAGGTAGAGCTGGGCGGACAGGCCGATTTCGCCGCGGGCGCCGGCGATCTCGGCGAGCAGGAAGTGGTACAGCGTGCGCGCGGTGAGTTCCTGCGCGGGCAGTGCGCCGCCGACGATGTCGCCATTGGCTGCTACGGCGGTCCCGCCCGTGCCCAGCGCGAGTGCGAGGCAGACTGATCGGGCAAGGCGCTTCAAGTGGGTCTTCATGGGCAGGGTCCGGCAGACTTCGATCGATGCGGCGCGGGCCGCGGCGTTGCGGGGCCGTGTGCGGGCTGACGCGGGTTGGAGGGCTGATCTAGAATTCGGTTCGCGTCATGGTATGCAGTTCGATGCACTGCTCGCAAGCAGCGTGCGCCATTGGCACCGCCCGGCCCGCGAATGTGGGTGCTCCGCCCGCTGCGCCTTCCCTTCCCGTCACGGGGTTTCGCCTCGCCCAGCCCATCTTCATGCCCGAACTGCCAGAAGTCGAGACTACCCGCCGCGGTATCCAGCCGCATGTCGAAGGGCGTTGCCTGAACGCTGTCGTGGTACGCAATGCGCGCCTGCGTGAACCCGTACCCGACAACCTGGCCGCGCAGGTGGGGGGGCGCACGCTGCAGGCGGTGACGCGGCGCGCCAAGTACCTCCTGTTCGATTTCGGTACGGGTACGGTGATCGTGCATCTTGGCATGTCCGGCAGCCTGCGCGTGGTGCAGGCGAATGAGCCCGCAGGTGTCCATGATCATGTCGATTTCGTGTTCGGTGCGCAGGCCTTGCGTCTGCGCGACCCGCGCCGCTTCGGCATGGTGCTCTGGCAGCCCGGTGCCGCGTCCGGGCACCGGCTGCTTGCCGGTCTGGGGCCCGAGCCGCTCGAAGCCGGCTTCGACGGTGCCTGGCTGTACCGCGTCACGCGTGGGCTGCGTGCTCCGATCAAGCATGTGCTGATGGACAGCCACAAGGTTGTCGGTGTCGGCAACATCTATGCTTCCGAGAGCCTGTTCAGGGCGCGCATCCATCCGCTCCAGGTGGCCGGGCGGCTCGGCGAGCAGCGTTGCGAACGCCTCGTCAGTACCGTGCGCGAGACGCTGGAGGCGGCGATCGCCGCGGGTGGCAGTACCTTGCGCGATTTTGTCGGTGGCGATGGCCAGCCGGGTTACTTTCAGCAGCAGTACTTCGTCTATGGCCGTGACGACGAGGCATGCCGGGTGTGCGGCACGCCGGTGCGGCGGATCGTCAGCGCCCAGCGTGCCACCTACTTCTGCCCGCGCTGCCAGCGTCGCAACTAGGTCGCTCGTCGGCCGCGGCACGCCTCCTGTCCGCAGCAGGCGCTTTTCACGTTGTAAACGGCGGTGCTCGCCGCTATCCTTCAGGAATATCCATGGCAACCCACTCGACGAGGGTGCAGATGACCGATCTGACCGAACAGTTCTCCGCCTACGCCCGCTGGCGCGCCAATGCAGGCGATGCGGTGACCCGCCTGCGCAGCTGGCTGACGCGCAACGAGGTGGGTGACGCGCAGTCCGACCTGCGCCTGCAGTACCTGCTCGAGCGCCTGCGTGACGACAAGCTCACGGTGGCTTTCGTTGCCGAGTTCTCGCGCGGCAAGTCCGAGCTCATCAACGCCATCTTCTTTGCCGACCATGGCGATCGCATCCTGCCCTCGAGCGCCGGGCGTACCACGATGTGCCCGACCGAGCTGCAGTGGTCCAAGGGGGCGAAGGCAGAGCTCAGGCTGCTGCCGATAGGCACGCGCGTGCGCCAGACGCCGGTCAGCGAGCTCAAGCGTTATCCCGAGGAGTGGCATGTGTTGCCGCTCGATGCGGTCGATGCGCCCAGCCTGCAGCGTGCGCTCGCACGCGTGGGCGACACCCAGCGTGTCAGCCAGCCCGAAGCCGACGCGCTCGGCTTCGCGGTCGATGTCAAGGGCGAGGAGGGCATCAAGCCCGGCGCCGACGGCTTGGTCGAGATTCCGGTCTGGCGCCATGCGGTGATCCAGTTCCCGCACCCGCTGCTCGAGCAGGGCCTGGTCGTGCTCGATACGCCCGGCCTCAACGCCATCGGCGCCGAGCCCGAGCTGACCCTGTCGATGTTGCCCAATGCGCACGCCGTGCTCTTCATTCTGGCGGCCGACACCGGGGTGACGCAGAGCGACCTTGCCGTATGGCGCAGCTACGTGCAGGGTGGTGCGGAGCGCCAGCGCGGTCGCATGGTGGTGCTGAACAAGATCGATGGCCTGTGGGACGGCCTGCGCGACGAGGCGCGGATCGAAGCCGAGATCGCGCGCCAGGTCGATTCGGTGGCCGATACGCTGGGCATCGAGCCCGCCGCGGTCTTCCCGGTGTCGGCGCAGAAGGGGCTGGTGGCCCGCATCCAGGGCGATGCGGCGCTGCTCGAGCGTAGCCGCGTGCCCGTGCTCGAGCGCGCCTTGAGCGAGGACCTGCTGCCCACCAAGCAGGAGATCGTGCGCGAGGACATGTTCGCCGAGACGCACGAGGTCATCGCTGCCACGCGCGGCCTGCTGGAGGCCCGCCTGGGCAGCCTGCGCGAGCAGTTGCAGGAACTCACCGACCTGCGCGGCAAGAACCAGAGCGTCATCGAATACATGATGCGCAAGATCCGCAGTGAAAAGGAGGAGTTCGAGCAGGGCCTGCAGAAGTACTACGCGGTGCGCTCGGTGTTCTCCAACCTGACCAACAACCTTCTTGCCCACATGGGGTTGGATGCATTGCGCGACGAGACCCGACGCACGCGCGAGGCCATGCTCGAATCCTCCTTCTCGCGCGGCCTGCGCGAGGCGATGGAGGGCTTCTTCAAACACTTGCGTGCCAATCTGGAGCGGTCGACGGCAGAGATCGGCGAGATCACGCGCATGCTCGACGCCATGTACAAGCGCTTCAGCGTCGAGCACGGGCTCAAGCTGACGCCGCCGGAGAGCTTCTCGACGTTACGCTACGAGAAGGAGATCGACCGCCTCGAGGCGGCCTTCAATCGCCAGATCAATACCGCGCTGGTGTTGGTCACGACGGAGAAGCACGCGCTCACGCAGAAGTTCTTCGAGACCGTGGCTGTGCAGGCGCGCCGCACGTTCGAAATCGCCAACCGCGACGTCGAGCAGTGGTTGCGTGCAGTCATGTCGCCACTGGAAACCCAGGTGCGCGAGTACCAGATCCAGCTCAAGCGCCGCCTTGAGAGCGTGAAGCGCATCCACGAGGCGACCGACACGCTGGAGAGCCGTGTCGATGAGCTCAAGCAGGGCGAGCAGGCCGTGCTGGCGCTCATCGCCGACCTCGATGCGCACGAGAACGCGATCGCAGACGCGCTTGGCCTGGCCCGGGTGGAGTCTGCCGACACGGAGGCGGGGCGCGCCGTCGCCTGAGCGCATGCGGCCGCAAAGACGAATGGGCGAGCCGCGGCTCGCCCATTCGAGTTTTCAGCGTCTGCCCGCCGAGAAGGGGCTCAGGCCTTGCCGGTCAGCTTGAGGAACTTCTCCATGAGCTGATCCTTGGTTTCCTTGTGGTCGGGATCGAGCGGAATACAGTCGACCGGGCACACCTGCTGGCACTGCGGCTCGTCGAAGTGGCCGACGCATTCGGTGCACTTGCTGGGGTCGATCTCGTAGATCTCGTCACCCTGGGAGATGGCGCCGTTCGGGCACTCCGGTTCGCACACGTCGCAGTTGATGCATTCGTCGGTAATGATCAGAGCCATGTTCTTTGCTTCCTTGCTTTCACTTTGAGTTCAGTTTTTCCTGCAGCCGTGCCAGCACCTGAGGCTGCACGAACTTGCTCACGTCGCCGCCGAGGCGGGCGATCTCACGCACCATGGTGGCCGAGATGAACATGTACTCTTCTGCCGGGGTCAGGAATACTGTTTCGACGTCCGGATAGAGCTTGCGGTTCATCCCCGCCATCTGGAATTCGTATTCGAAGTCGGACACCGCACGCAGGCCGCGCAGGATAACGCGCGCATTCTGCTGCAGCAGGAAGTCCATGAGCAGGCAGTCGAAGCCGACCACCGTTACATTGGGAAAGGCGGCGACGGCCGAGCGTGCGATCTCGACCCTCTCCTCGAGCGAGAAGATCGGGTTCTTGCTGTTGCTCTTGGCCACTGCGACCACGACACGGTCGAACAGCACCGAGGCCCGTCGCACGAGGTCCTCATGGCCTCGGGTGAACGGGTCGAAGGTGCCTGGATAGACCGCAATCGCTTCCTTCATTCATCGCTCCCACGCATCAGATGGAAATGAACCTGGCCGGCATGTCCTTGCCTGACGACGTGCCACTTGCCCAGACTCGTGACCGGCGCCTCGGCTTCCACGTAAAGCCAGCCACCGGGCTGGACGATGCGGTCGAGCCAGGGGGCTACACGCTCGATCCAACCCTGCTTGTACGGGGGGTCGAGGAACACGCCGTCGAACCTTCGCGGTGTGGTTTGCGCGAATCTTACCGCATCGCCGCGCACGATCTCTACTTGCGATGCTTGTAGGGTCTTTGCCGATTTGTGCAGTGCGTCCAGGGCGCGTGCATCACGCTCGACCAGCACCACGCCCGCGGCACCGCGCGAGGCCGCCTCGAAACCGAGGATGCCGGTGCCGGCGAACAAGTCCAGGCAGTGCTGGCCGTCCAGATCCTGGCCCAGCCAGTTGAACACGGTTTCGCGCACGCGATCGGGCGTGGGGCGCAGTCCCTGTACCTGGGCGACGTCGAGCAGGCGGGAGCGCCATTGCCCGCCGACGATGCGTACCCGGCTCAATTGGCGCCGTCCGTTATCGCGGCGCTCGGCGTGGCAGCGGCATCCGGCGCGCGATCACCGTCGCCGCCAGCGATCACGGTGATGAGCTGATCCGGGCGGATGCGGCGTTGCCAAGCGTCGCGCACTGCCGCCACGGTGACCTTCTCGACGTGTGCTGGATAGGTGTCGAGCCAGTCCAGGGCGAGGCCGTAGAAGCCGATCATGGCGACATGGTCGAGCAGCTTGGCGTTGGAGTCGAGGCGCAGTCCGAAACCGTTGATCAGGTTGTCCTTGGCGGCCTGCAACTCGTCGGCAGTCGGTCCTTCGGCTATGAAGGTGTCGAGTGTCTGGCGCACGACCGAGAGTGCGTCGTCGGCCTGGCTGCCGCGCGTCTGCAGCCCGATCTGGAAGGGGCCGGCGACCTGTTGCGGCGACAGGAAGCTATAGATGCTGTAGGCGAAGCCGCGCTGCTCGCGCACTTCGCGGGTCAGGCGCGACACGAAGCCGCCGCCGCCCAGAACGTGGTTGCCCACCAGCAGCGCGAAGTAGTCCGCATCCTCGCGTGCCATGCCGGGCTGGCCGACGAGGATGTGGGCCTGGGCTGAAGGGTGGGGGATGCGGAAAGTCTGGGCGCGGGTGGGGGTGGGGGACGGCGGCGGGCTGGCGGCTGTGGTCTGCGGTAGGGCTTCGGTGAGGCGGGCGGCGATGCGCTCGGCCGTGGCGCGGTCGATATCGCCGACGAT
>NZ_AMXA01000025.1 GCF_000310145.2 Thauera sp. 28 | reverse complement strand
CCCGATAAAAGCGGTCGAATAGACGAGGCAAATGCTCCGGGGGGATGACAGGGCCCGTGTTGCTGACAGACAGGCAAATGCGGCCATCCGCGTCCTGCTTGATATCGACCTCGATTACCGATCCGCGCTCTGCAAAACGGGTCGCGTTGGCGAGCAGGTTCGATAGCGCACGCCTAACCAAACCAGCATCGACTGTGCCCATGCCGTCACCGCGTAAGCGCGCAGTCACGCCGGCCTCCTGCATTGACGCTTCGTGGAATTCGATGACCTCGGACACCAGTTCGGCCAGGCTATCCACACGGTGGCGACGGGCGCGCTCCCCGCGATCGGCCCGGGACAAGAACAACATGTCATTGACCAGCCCCGCTAAAAGTTGAAGATCCTCGAGGTTCGATCCGAGCACATCGCGCAGTTCGGCGACATCGCGCTGACGACTCAGAGCTAGCTCGGTCTCACCAATCAAGGTCGCCAGCGGTGTGCGCAGCTCGTGAGCGACATCGGCGTTGAACCCTTCCAGTTGTTGATATGCGCGGTTCAATCGAACCAGGAGCGCGTTGAATTGTGTGACCAACGGCTGAAGCTCCTGTGCCTGGGCGGAGCCGTCAAGCGGCTGTCCAACGCTTTCCGGGCTTAGGGCCGCTGCTTGTCGAGCCAGGTCGCGAACAGGCAAGAGCGCTCTACGAACGAGCCATGCGCCGCCCACTGAGATGGCCGCCGCTCCACCAAGGGCGCTCGCGAGTAGCGTCCAGGCCAACTGCTCCAAAAGCAGCGCGTCGGCGCTGCTGTCGAGCATCAATTCGGCGCGCAGCATGGTTGTGGGCGACCATGGCACGGAGATTTCGAACTCATCCCGCCGCAGGATTGCGCCGGGGCTTGAACGCGCCGGAGTTGCGTACAGAAGAGCGTCAGATCCCTGGATCAGCCGTAACTCGAGGTTGGCATGGCCCACAAAGAAGTCGTCGAGCTTGTGACGCAGGCTCGGCAACGCGTCCCGCGTTGCAATCTCGCCGACGAGATGGCGCACTATGTCCCGCTTGTGCCGCAGTTCGTCCGTCTGCTTGTTGGAGAGATTTAGACTCGCGCCCACGTAAACGATCGAGCAGACCAAGCCGAGCCCCAGCGAGGCCAGCACGGCGAGCCACCACGATAACCAGCGGCTAAGCGAACGCGGATTGCGCATTCTCAGGGCTTCCGGTCCTCAAGGACGTATCCCATGCCGCGCACGGTATGCAACAACTTCTTCTCGAAAGCGTCGTCGATCTTGCCGCGCAACCGGCGCACCGCAACTTCGACCACGTTCGTATTGCTGTCGAAATTCATGTCCCACACCTGCGCTGCGAGCGCGGTACGGGAAAGGACCTGCCCTTGCCGGCGCAGCAGCAACGTCAGCAACGTGAACTCCTTGGCGGTCAGGTCGAGGCGCTGCCCGGATCGTGACGCCTTGCGCCGAACCAGGTCGAGTTCGAGGTCCGCCAAACGGAGCACCGTTGAATCCTGGCTATCCGAGCGCAAGGCACCGCGCCGCAACAAGGCCTGCACGCGAGCGAGCAACTCGGACAGTGCAAACGGCTTCACCAGGTAATCGTCGGCACCCGCCTGCAGGCCTCTGACCCGATCCTCGACCTCGTCCCGCGCGGTCAGCATCAGGACGGGTACGTGTTTGCCCCGACGCAGTTCTTGCAAGACGGCATAGCCATCCAGCCCCGGAAGCATGACGTCGAGGAGGACGAGGTCGTAATGCCCTTCGGTCGCGAGATAGCGGCCATCCGTGCCGCTGTGCGCGACATCCACGATGTAATTGCTTTCGGTGAGCGCCCTGCGTAGGTATTCGGCGAGCTTGGGCTCGTCTTCCACAACCAGAATCTTCATGCAGCGATTATCGCGGAGATGCCGAAACCATCACATTACGAAATCGTAATCTGGCAGTTCGCGATTCGACGAGGATGGACCTTTAAAGTCCGCGACGTGTTCGGTGCAAGGCGACGCCAAGCGGCTTATGCCGAACGCCACCTCTCACGTTGAACGAAGGAGTCTCGTCATGTCGAAAACCCGCACCACTGCCCTTTTTTCGCTTCTTGCTGCCGTCCTTGTCGTTCCTGCGGCTGCGCAAGCCAGCTCGCTGTGGCATCCCGCTCCCGGCGAGCAGGGGTTCACGTTCCATCCGGATCACTCCACGAGCACGAAAACCCGCGCCGAGGTGTTGCGCGAGCTCGAACAGGCAAAGGCCGATGGCAGCTATTTCTACCTGCAGCGTGGCCTCGCGGTGCCCTCGCGTGCTTCCGGACCCGGCAAGACCCGTGCAGAAGTCCTCAAGGAGCTGGTCGACATGACCCCGACAGAGCGCGCGTACATGAATGAACTGTACAGAGGCTCCTGAAGCCACCTATCGGCGCGAGACGTCGGGCCGTCCAGGCGTTTCGCCCAGCAGGTTCTCGTAAAGCGCCGTTTGGTCTGCCCATTGGTACCGTCGCTGTCGACGATAGCAAATCCTTATTGATAGAATCCGCGCCATGCGTCGTTGGCTTGCGATTTTCCTCTTGATCCTGCTGCCTGCCCAACTGAGTTGGGCGGCGGTGGGCGATTACTGCGCGCACGAATCCGGTGCCGCAGCCAATCATTTTGGTCATCACGCGCATCGTCACACCGAAGATGCAAAAGGCAAGGAAAAAGGGGGCTTGACGAAGGGCGCACACACAGACTGCGCATCGTGCCAGGTGGTGGGCTCTTCAGCAGTAACGAGTGAGTCCAGCGCGCTATTCACACAGCATCAGGCATCCCTCCCCATCGGCGTCACACCTGGGTGCTCACTTGCGGAGCATCCCGCAGAGCCCGAACGCCCTAAATGGGCCCGCCCAGCCTGATCGGCAGGGCGGTCGCCTTCATTCCCTCTTGATGTTCCTACCGCTTTGAGCGGTAGCGTCACGCGTCCATTGCGATCGGTCCGATCGCCCTCTGCCGATTCCCCGTGTCTTTCCATCAACGGAGAATTGGATGTTTCAGCAACTTCATCTCAAATGGCTGCCTGCGCTAATGCTCGGCCTTGCCGTCAACGGTGTCTGGGCGCAGCAGCTGACCCCCCCGGCCCCAAGTGCCGCCCTATCCCTCAAGCACGCTTTCGAGGCAGCATGGGCACGCCAGCCTGAAGCGCTGTCGCTCACGACTCAACAGGAAGCGGCGCAGGCGCGCCGCGACAGTGCCAACAGTTGGTTTGTCGAACCGCCCGCCCTTGAGGTAGCCGGTAAGACCGATCAGTTGGACAGCAATCGCGGGAGCCGTGAGTACGAGGTCGGTATCGCGGTTCCGATCTGGCTGTCGGGCGAACGTTCGAGCACTGCAGCCCTCGCCACTGCCGAAATAGCTGCCACGGCGAGCCGGGCTCGCGGCGCGCAGTTGCGCACCGCTGCAGCGGTACGCACAGCATATTGGGATTGGCAACGCGCGCGTGTAGATGTGACGCTGGCGAGGGCGGGTCTCGCGAACGCCCGCGAACTGGCCGCCGACGTGGCCAAGCGCATCAAGGCGGGTGATCTGGCGCGCGCAGATCAGCATCAGGCCGACGGTGTCCAAGCTACAGCTGAAGCCGCCGTCGCCGAGGCAGAAAGCGCCCTTGCAGATGCTGCACAGCAGTTGCGCACGCTCACTGGAATCGGGCCAGAACGCTCATCCGGCGGGGTGTCTGCGCCGGAGCCCGTCCCGTCCGCTGCGACACCGACACAGATTCTTGAGACGGCGCACCCTGCAGTGGCCGAGCTGCGTGATCGGGTCGACGTTGCGCGGCGCACGATGACCCTTGCCAGCGTTCAGGGCCGCGCGAATCCGGAGTTGAGTGTCACGACCACCCGCGAACGCGGCGCATCGGGTGAATCCTGGGAACAGACAGTCACGCTGGGCTTGCGCATTCCGCTTGGTTCCGGTTCGCGCAGCCGGTCCCGCGTTGCAAGCGCCAATGCAGAGGCCATCGAGGCCGAGGCGCAACTGCAGATCGAACTCGAACGTCTGCTGGCCGAAACAGAGATGGCGCACCAGCGCGTCGAATCGAGACGGCAGCAGGTCGCCGCTGCTGAACGGCGCTCCGACCTCGCACAGGCGTCACGCGGCTTCTTCGAGAAGGCGTTCCGCCTCGGTGAGGCCGATCTGCCGACCCGTCTGCGCATCGAATTCGAGGCGGCCGAGGCCGAACGCGAGCGCGCGCGCGCGCGTATTGATCTGGCAGCCGCCATCTCGGCCCAGCGCCAAGCGTTGGGCCTGCTTCCCGAATGAATAACAGGATCCCCAAAATGAAATCCACTCATACCCTCGCGGCATGGAGCCTCGCTGCCGTGCTTGCCGGGCTTGCCCCGCAAACGCTGGCCGGTGACGGACACGACCATGGAGAAGCGCCCGCGACCACAGCGGGCCCGGCATTGCCGCGATTTACCGCCGTCTCGGAACTCTTCGAGCTGGTCGGCGTAGTGAATGGCAAGAACGTCACCGTCTATCTTGACCACTTCGCTGACAACAGTCCGGTCAAGGACGCAAAGGTCGATCTGGAACTCGATGGGAAGGCCGTTGCGCTCACGCCCCATGCCGACGGTGAGTTCGGGGCCACGCTCGAGGAGACGCTCAAGCCGGGTGTCGTCTCTGTCACGGCAACGGTGATTGCCGGCCAGGACGCCGATTTGCTCGCTGGTGAGCTCGACTTGCATGAGACCGCCGCCGAGGCGCACGAAGAGGTTGCCGAATTGGACATTAAACCCTACGCAATTGGGGCAGGCGCGGGGGGGCTTGTGCTAGGCCTCATCGGCTGGATTGTGCTTCGCAAGGGGAATTCGCGTAATCGCTCGACTGGAGGTGCCGCATGAAGCTGAGCGTACTGTTTGCTGCGCTGGCGCTGGTATCGGCCAGTGCCTCATGGAATGCCTTTGCTGGCGAAGGCCATGATCATGGCGATGAAGGTCCAGTTGTGGCAGGAGGCAATGGGCCACAACGGCAAGCCGATGGCAGTGTCTTTCTGCCAAAGCCGGCACAACGCCAGATCGGTGTTCGCACGTTGGTTACGGAAGCCGGCGAATTGCCGCGTACCACCGCGCTGGCCGGCAAGGTGGTCATGGACCCGAATGCCGGCGGAAAGGTGCAGGCCATGGTGGCTGGGCGCCTGGAGGCGGGCCCGCAGGGGTTGCCAAGCGTCGGTCAGGCCGTGAAGAAGGGGGTCGTGCTGGCTTACGTCAGTCCTTCGACGGACCAGATCGAGCGGTCTAACCAGATGGCGCAATTGGCCGAGCTGCACGCGGCCAGGGCCCTTGTGGAAAAGCGCCTCGCGCGTCTGAAGGAACTCGCCGACACGGTACCGCGCAAGGAGATCGAAGCGGCCGAAAGCGAGCTTGCCAGCCTGAAGGCTAGATCGAAAGCGATCGGTGGTGGCCTCAATGCCCGTGATGTCCTGACCGCACCCGTGAGCGGTGTGATCGCATCGACTAACGCCGTGTCAGGCCAGGTGGTCGATGCGCGCGAGCTCGTGTTCGAGATCGTCGACCCGAAGCGGCTGCGCGTCGAGGCGCTCTCCTATGATCCAGAAATGGCGGCGGATGTCGCCTCTGCAAGTCTTGCGGTCGGCGACCAGCGGATCCCGCTCACCTTCATCGGCGCCGCCCGCAGCCTGCGCGAGCAGGCCTTGCCACTCACCTTTGCAGCCGAAGGTGAAGCGCTGGCCTTTCTTGCCGTGGGGCAGCCGGTCGAGGTCTTCGTCCAGTCGCGCAGCACGCAGCAGGGTGTAAGCGTTCCCGCAGCATCGGTGCTGAAGAATTCGGCAAACCAAACCATCGTCTGGGTAAAGACGGCGCCCGAACGTTTCGAGTCCCGGACCGTCACGATCGCGCCGCTGGACGGTGTGAATATTGGGGTGACGTCCGGCCTCGAAGCCGGCGAGCGGGTCGCCTCCCGTGCCGCCACGCTGATCAACCAGATCCGCTGACGGGGAGTCTATCCGATGTTCAAGTGGCTACTCGACAACAGCCTTGGTAACCGGCTGCTGGTGATTATCGCCAGCCTGGTACTGATGGCCTACGGTGCGTTCACGCTTTCGCGAACACCCGTGGACGTATTTCCGGATCTCAACAAGCCGACGGTCACGATCATGACCGAAGCCGGCGGCATGGCGGCGGAGGAGGTCGAGCAACTCATCACCTTTCCGCTCGAGACCACCATGAATGGTTTGCCCGGCGTGGAGTCAGTGCGCTCTACCTCGAGCTCGGGGCTGTCCTTCATCTACGTGACCTTCGACTGGAGTACCGAGATTTTCCGCGCCCGGCAGATGGTGTCGGAACGCCTCTCAGCCATGGAGGAAGGGTTGCCTGAAGACGTGATTCCGCGCATGGGGCCGATCAGCTCGGTCATGGGCGAGATCATGCAGATCGCGATCCCGATCGACACGGCAAAGATCTCGCCGATGCAGGTCCGAGAGTATGCGGACTGGGTTCTTCGTCCGCGCCTGATGGCGATCCCCGGCATCGCGCAAGTCATCCCGATTGGCGGGGAGGTGCGGCAGTTCCAGGTTCAGCCCGACACCCGCCGTATGGCTGAGCTCGGTGTTTCGTTGGAGCAGTTGGAAGGGGCGATTCGAGGCTTCTCGTCGAACACCTCGGGGGGCTTTCTCGAACTGAACGGGCGCGAGTATCTCATCCGCCATCTCGGTCGGACCTCGAGCCTGGAGGATCTGAAGAACCTCGCGATCACTGCGCGAGATGGCCAGCCGATCCTGCTGCGTCAGATCGCATCCGTGACCTTCGCAGCGGCGCCCAAACGGGGGGATGCGGGCTTCGAGGGCAAACCGGCCGTCATTCTCGGCATTCAGAAGCAGCCTACGGCGGACACCATTCACCTGACTCGCTCGATCGAAACCGCGCTCGAAGAGATGAAGATATCGCTCCCGGCCGGGATGGATGCGCCGGAGGTGACCTTCCGGCAGGCGACTTTCATCGAGGCATCGATCAGCACGCTCAAGGGTAAGCTGATTGGCGCATCGGTGTTCGTTGCAGCAATCCTCTTCTTTTTTCTCGGCACCCTGCGCCCGACGATCATCGCGCTCACCGCGATTCCGGTGTCCATCTTCATGACGGCGTTGGTCTTCAAGTATTTCGGGCAGTCGATCAACACGATGACCCTTGGTGGTCTCGCGATTGCGATTGGCGGCTTGGTCGACGATGCGGTTGTGGGCGTAGAGAACGTGCTGCGCCGATTGAAGGAGGACCGCGCAAAGCATCACGACCATCGGCTTCACCCGATCGAACTCGTGGCGCGCGCAACGATGGAAGTGCGCTCGGCCATCCTTTACGCGACCATCATCATCGTGCTGGTGTTCTTGCCGCTGTTCGCGCTGCCTGGCATGGAGGGGCGGCTGTTCGTGCCGCTCGGCGTGGCGTTCATCGTCTCCACGCTCGCCTCGTTGGTCGTCTCGGTGACCGTGACGCCGGTGCTGTCCTTTTACCTGCTTCCCCGGATGAAGTCCCTCGATCACGGTGACACGCGCTTGCTCGCCTGGCTCAAGGCACGTTATCGCGGGGCGTTGCAGGGGGTGCTCGAGCACCCCAGGGCGGCCGTCACAGCGGGTGCGGTTGCGGTGGCAATTGCTGCCGCTGCGGTACCGTTCTTCCCCACGACCTTTCTGCCGCCGTTCAACGAAGGCACCTTGCTGATCGGCATGCGGCTCAACCCGGGCGTTACCCTGGCGGAGTCGACCGCGCTCGCGCAGCAAGCGGAAGTGCTCGTGAAACAGGTTCCCGAAGTGACGCACGTCGGGCGCCGAAGCGGGCGGGCCGAGCTTGACGAGCATGCGGAAGGTGTCCACGTCAGCGAGCTCGATGTGGGGCTGAAACCCGCCGGTGAGCTGAGCCGCTCAATGGGTGAGATCACCGCAGACATCCGGTCGCGACTGGTCAATCTGCCAGCTGCGATCGCGATCGGGCAACCGATCTCACATCGCATCGACCACATGCTGTCGGGCGTGCGCTCGCAGATCGCGATCAAAATCTTCGGCGAGGATCTCGACACCCTGCGCGGTCAGGCTGACCTATTGCGAACGCGGCTTGCCGCCATTCCGGGGCTCGCCGACCTGGAGATCGAGAAGCAAGTGCTCGCGCCGCAGATCAAGGTGCGGATCGACTATGCGGCCGCTGCCCGTTACGGGGTGCCGGCACCGCAGATTCTGGCCGCGCTGCAAAACCTCGTCGAGGGCGAGAAGGTCACCCAGATCGTCGAGGGTGGTCGACGGTTCGCATTGGTCGTTCGCCTACCGGAAACGGCGCGCTCGGTCGACGGGCTGGCTCAGATCCTGATCGAAACGCCGACCGGACATGTGCCCTTGTCGAAGCTGGCGTCGATCGAGGATGGTGACGGTCCGAACCAAGTGAGCCGGGACGACGGTAAGCGCCGCATCGTGCTTTCGGCCAATGCGCAACAGCGTCCGCTATCGGAGGTCGTCGAGGACATCCGTGCCGTCGTGGCCGACCTTAAGTTGCCCGAGGGCTACTTCATCACCCTCGGCGGGCAGTTCCAAGCTCAGGAAGAGGCATCCCGTTTAGTCGGGTTGCTTTCGATCATCTCACTCGTGCTGATGTTCGTCGTGCTTTACAGCCGCTACAAGTCGGTTCGACTCTCGGCGCTCATCATGGCGAACATTCCGCTCGCACTGGTCGGGGCGGTGATTGGACTGTGGATCTCCGGTCAGCCGTTGTCGGTGGCGGCACTCGTCGGCTTCATCACGCTTGCAGGTATTTCGGTGCGAAACGGCATCCTCAAGGTGAGCCATTACCTCAACCTGATGCGTATCGAGGGCGAGAGCTTCGACCACACGATGATCCTGCGGGGCTCGATCGAGCGCCTGTCGCCGGTGCTGATGACCGCACTGGTAACCGCGTTTGCGCTTGCACCGCTGCTGTTCGAGGCCGAGCGCCCGGGTACCGAGATTCTGCATCCGGTGGCCGTGGTGATCTTCTCGGGCCTCATCAGTTCGACCCTGCTGGATACCTTCCTTACCCCTGCAATGTTCTGGCTCTTCGGCCGCCGCGATGCAGAGAGTCTGCTCGACGATCGAAATGCCGAAGCATTCTGACGCTGCTTAACCCGCCTCATGCAAACCAGAAAGGAAAAACCATGAAGTTCTCAAAAGTCGTCGCCCTCGCTGCTCTCGTGTCTGTGGGCCCCACCTTTGCAGCCGACAAGCATGACCATGCTCACGAGCATGAATCGATGCATGGAGGCGTGGTGGTCGAGGTCAAGGATCTCGATCTCGAACTCGTTGCCAAGCCCGAGGTGATCCAGTTGCATCTTCGCGATCACGGCAAGCCTGTTGATGTGGCAAACGGCAGTGCCAAGCTCACGCTGCTGTCTGGCGCAAACAAGCAAGATGTCGAACTCAGGCCTGCAGGTGATCGACTCGAAGCCAAGGGTAGCTTCAAGGTCGGCGCCGGCACCAAGCTGGTCGCGGTTGTCACCCTTCCGGGCAAGCCTTCCACCACGGCACGCTTCACACTGAAGTGACTCCGCCCGACCGCCTGCGGCAACGGCGCGCAGGCGGTCACCTCAGGCGCTCGGCGGTAGCAAGATGAAAGCATTGATTGGGCCAGGACTGGCCTTGGTCGTCGCTGGTGGCTTGACCGGATGTGCGGCCGCCGTCGTGTATGAAGATAAGTACGCGCAGGGCGATGGCTGGCGCAAAGGTACTGTCGTCGAGATCGGCTTGGGCAAAGAGCTTCAACGGCCATCGTTCTATGACTGCAGAGATGAGACAGTCGGAGAGGCAAGTAACGTCACCTACGTGACAATCGCGTTCAAACGCAACGGCCATCCGTATGCGCGGACTGCGAGGCTGCCAGCTGAGCCGAAGTTGCAGGTGGGGGACAAGGTTTACGTGAACTTCAGGGACTGCACGGCAGCGATCCCGAAACGTAGTTCCTGATTTGCTCGGATCGGTCGAGCTCATCTGCGTTTTGTTCTCGGGCAAACCGGAGTCGTGCCTGTAAAGCTCGCCCCCGGTTTGCGGCCGCTGCTATCACGGAAAGCAGGCCAGCGAGCCCGAACGCTTCGATCACCGCTGTAATTTCCCCACTTCCTCGGCCACGAGGCGTGTGAGTTGTTCCGGACCGAAGCTGGGCAGACTGCGTCCGTTGACAAAGAAGGTCGGCGTCTTGCTGACCTGCAACGCGGTCAGATCCTCGATGTCCTGCGCGAGCACGGCCTGGATCTCGGGCGTTTCCATGTCCTGCCGGGCGCGTTCCATGTCCAGGCCGGCCCGAGCGGCTGCTTCGAAGGCGATGCCGATGTTGGGCGCCGCGTGGTCGGCCCACTCGGGCTGTGCGGCCAGCAGCGCCTCGAGCACCGGGGTATAGAGTCCCTGCTTGCGCGCAGCCTCGATCAGTTTCACCACCTGGTCCGAGCCGTGATGGAAGGGTGCATAGCGCAGCGCAAGCCGAACCTTGTCCGGATGCTGGGCCATGATCTGCTTGACGATCGGATAGAAGGCGCGGCAGGTCTCGCAGGCGGGATCGAAGAACTCGACGATGGTGACCGGCGCGTTCTGCGGCCCGATGATCGGGGTATGCATCCGCACGAGGCGGCTTCCTTCCACAGCGATGCGCGTGTCCTGTTCGGCCTGTGTGCGGTCGCGATAGGCATCCATGCCGAAGTAAAAGGCCAGGCCGAGGATCAGCAACACGGCGAGTGCCAGGAGTTTTCGTGTGTTCATTTACGGGTCCTTATCAGATAAATCGTCAAGGCGGCGGCGATGGCGAGGAAGGCCGCCAGCGATAGCCAGGGAATCTGGATGTCGCCAAGGATGACCAGGGCTTGCTGGCTGCACGAGGGGCCAGTGCCGCACGGCACCCACCACTGTGGCACCCAGCCGGCGATCAGTGCGCTGTGATAGGCGGCCAGCGCGAGACCAGCGAGCGCGAATGGGAGCGCATACACCGCACCGCGCCGGTCCTCGGCGAACACGGCCATGCCCAGAATGAGGGCGAGCGGGAACATGGCGATCCGCTGGTACCAGCACAGCACGCAGGGCGTCATGCCCATCACTTCACCGATGAAGAGCGCGCCCAGCGTGGATACCAGAGCCACGGCCCAGGCGGCCATCAGCCACCACCATTGGGTTCGTTTGTCGTGCATCGAGTCGATCTCGAGGGTTGGTTCCCAGGCTTCGGGAGGGGCGGACGCCATAGGCAGTGCCCGGACGTCCGCAATGGAGCACACCGCCGCTACCGTGCGGCGCGCACTCGAAGAAGAGGGGAAGACAGGGGTGGGCTGCCGCTCAGGCAGCGAGGCGCCACTTGGGGCGTTCAGGCTCGGTGACCAGCGCAGACGCGTTGAAGTCCCGCCCGGCGTCGACGAGGACATGGCCCAGTCCTGTCAATGGCAGACGACCCGCATCGAGCAGTGCAGCGCTCGCAAGGATCTGGCAGAAACCGCAGTCGGCGTGAAGCTGCCCTTTCATCCCTTCATCGCCTTCATCCACCTGACAGGTATGTGGATGGTGGTCGCCGTGGCTGGTCGCGAAACCGGCCGATTCCAAGCAGTACGCCTCCAGGCCCGCCGACGCGAACTGAAGCGGAACGAGCAGCAGGAAGAAAATGGCAAGCCAACGGTGCATGGGCGACGATTTTAACCCCAGCCCGTTGGCTGACGGCGCATATCGCGACCATGAACGTACCGGAGCGCTGGCACCCCACATTGTGGTCACTCCGCCACCGAACCGCAGATCATTGCGCATGCTCATCGTGGCACACACAGACATCCCCCCGCGTCGGCGCCTCGAGCTCATGCAGGATGCCGCATTGCGCCGCACGATCGGGTGCACAGCACTGGCTGCGCAGGGCGACGAGTTGGCGCTCGAGCATTTGCAGGGTGTCGAGACGCGCGCGGACACGGGTGAGTTGGGTGTCGATCAACGCGTCGACCTCAGCACAGTCGGTTGTGGGGTCGTCCACGAAGCGCAGCAGCTGCGCGACGTCGGCCAAGGCAATGTCCAGTGCCCGGCAGTGGCGGATGAACGCGAGGCGCTCAAGGTGCCCACCCGCGTAGGCCCGATATCCATTGGGGCTGCGGGAAGGCGCCGGGAGCAGACCGATCCGTTCGTAGTAGCGGATGGTTTCGGCCTCGACGTGCGCGGCCTTGGCCAATTCACCGATCTTCATCGCCTGCATCTCCTCATTGCGACCGCCCAACAGCTTAACCGCTTGACCCTGTAGTGGCTACAGGGTGTGTGATGCACCCCTCGCCCACGTTAAGGAGAAAACCATGGCCGGCTGTTGTTCCCACTCCACCTGCGATGCCAGCGCAGCGAGCCCGCGCTTGCGCCTGGCACTGTGGATTGCATTGATCGTGAATGCGGTGATGTTCCTGGTCGAATTCTTCGCCGGCCTTGCAGTCGGTTCGGTCGCCCTGTGGGCCGACGCCCTCGATTTCGCAGGAGATGCCGCCAACTATGCGCTGTCGCTGACGGTGCTGTCTTGGGGATTGATATGGCGGGCACGCGCGGCCTTGCTCAAGGGCGTGGCGATGGTGCTTTTCGGCGCCGTTGTAATGGCACGCGCCCTGTGGGCCTTCCAGCACGGCGTGACGCCTGAGCCGATCACGATGGGCGTGGTCGGCATCCTCGCACTGCTCGCCAACGCAGGGGTGGCGATGATGTTGTATCGCTTTCGCGCGGGCGACGCGAACATGCGTTCGGTATGGCTGTGCAGCCGCAACGATGCGATCGGCAATCTCGCGGTGATCCTGGCGGCGGCAGGCGTCTTCGGTACCGGAAGCGCGTTGCCGGACCTTGTCGTTGCACTGGTGATGTCCGGGCTCGCGCTGTGGTCGGGGCTTGTCATCGTCGCTCACGCCCGGCGCGACATCGGCGACGCACGACAAGTCCATCAGAAGGGATGAGGACAGCGGAGCGACGTGCTTGAGGCAATGACAGCTTTCGAGGCCCAGCGGCCATCAGGATGGCTGCATTGTGGAGAGGAGGACGGGCAGCTGATGGCCGGACTGAGACTTCCAGTTCACACCTGCGCGGGAGCGCGGCAAGCCGACTGCGGCTGTCTCGACCCGACCCTGACCCGACGGTCGCCGAAACGAAGGCGCCATGACTCCTTCCCAAGCGAAGCCGCCGTTCGAGCGACAGGTCTGCCGAATGGCCGAACGAGGGCCACTGGCCGATGGTATCCGCCTGGGGAACCTCGGTCAGAAACAGCGAGCCTCCTCTCAAGGAGAGGCAGCGGGCTGCAGTGCAATGATGGCCATGCCAACAAGCGCGACGCCGGCGCCCGCGATATCCCAGCGGGTCAGTGCAATGCCATCGATGATGCGCAACCATAGCAGCGCGACCGCGATGTACATGCCGCCGTAGGCGGCATAGGTTCGACCGGCCGCCGTCGGGTGCAGCGTGAGCAGCCAGGCGAAGGCGGCCAGCGACAGCGCTGCGGGCACGAGCAGCCAGGCACTTCGGTCCTGCTTCAACACCAGCCAGGGGAGATAGCAGCCGACGATCTCGGCCACGGCCGTCAAGGCGAACAGGCCGGCGAGCTTGAAGAATTCGATCAAGGCTGTACCTTGGCCACTTCCTCCGCCACCAGACGCGCGAGTTGCTCCGGGCCGAAACTGGGCAGGCTGCGTGCATTGACGAAGAAGGTCGGCGTCTTGCTAACCCGCAGCGCGGTCAGGTCCTCGATGTCCTGTGCGAGCACCGCCTGAATCTCGGGCGTCTCCATATCCTGCCGGGCACGACCCATGTCCAGGCCGGCGCGCGCCGCTGTTTCGAAGGCAATGCCGATGTTGGGCGCCGCATGGTCGGCCCACTCCGGTTGCGCGGCCAGCAGCGCTTCGAGCACCGGGGTATAGAGCCCCTGCTTGCGCGCCGCCTCCATCAGTTTCACAACCTGGTCCGAGCCGTGGTGGAAGGGCGCATAGCGCAGCGCGAGTCGGACCTTACCCGGATGCTGGGCCATGATCTGCTTGACGATCGGATAGAAGGCGCGGCAGGTCTCACAGGCGGGGTCGAAGAATTCGACGATGGTGACCGGCGCGTTCTGCGGCCCGATGATCGGGGTGTGCATTCTTACAAGGCGGCTTTTCCCCACGTCGACGCGGGCGTCCTGATCGGCCTGCGTGCGGTCGCGATAGGCATCCGTGCCGAAGTAGAAAGCCAGGCCGAGAATCAGCAGCACAGCAAGTGCCAACAGTTTTCTTGTGTTCATGTACGGGTCCTTTTCAGATAGATCGTCAGGGTGGCGGCGATGGTGAGGAAGGCCGCCAACGACAGCCAGGGGATCTGGATGTCGCCAAGGATGACCAGGGCCTGCTGGCTGCACGATGGGCCGGTACCGCAGGGCACCCACCACTGCGGCACCCAGCCCGCAATCAGCGCGCTGTGATAGGCCGCCAGGGCAAGGCCAGCGAGCACGAACGGCATCGCATACACCGCGCCGCGCCGGTCCTCTGCGAACACGGCCATGCCCAGGATGAGGGCGAGGGGGAACATGGCGATCCGCTGGTACCAGCACAGCACGCAGGGCGTCATGCCCATGACTTCGCCAATGAAAAGTGCGCTCAGGGTCGCGGTGAGCGCGACGATCCAGGCGGCCAGCAGCCACCACCAGTGTGATTTTTTGTCATGCATTGAATTGAACTCTGTCGCGGCGATCGAGATTGCGGGGCCTCGGCGGGGCCGCCGTTACGAAGGCGGATGCCCAACATTGCACGTGGCCGCAGTCCTGCGGCACGTGCGTCACACAAGGACGTGCGGGACGATGCTGCCGATCAGGCAGCGCAGCGCCATTTAGGGCGTTCGGGCTCGGACGTCGGTGCGGACTTGCCAAGGGCGTGCGGCACATCGGCGAAGATCCTGCTCGAGTCATAGGTGGCGAGGCAGCACGCATCGCGCAAGGCGGCGGTCGCCACCTGACAGAGACCGCAGTCCGGGTGGAGCGTCGGACCCGGCTCACCGGGTGATTCGTCGCCTTGGTGGCCGTGTTGATGATGCCCAAGGTGGGGCGTCGTGGCGCCGGACTCGTGCTGGCAATAGACGCTCACGCCCGCCCAGGCGAGCTGGAGGGGCATGATGAGCATGAGAAGAACAGCAAGCCATCGGCGCATTGGGCACGGATTGTAACCGTTACGGGGTGGCCATTCGACGGGGTGCGCTCACTCGCAGGACGCAGCGTCTGGCGACCATTGGTCCTTATCGTCCCCTGGTCGAGGCCCGAGATCAGTGTTCTGGATGAGGGGTGCAGGGACCGCGATGGGCGCCGCGCACGTGCATCGCTTCGTTCTGTGCCTCATGGCGTGGAAGCTGTGACAACTCGTTCAGGATGCCGCAGTGGGCTGCGTCGCCGGCTTCGTTGCACTGCGCGCGCAGGCCCTTCAGTTGTCGCTCCAGCCCGCGAAGCTCCCGGATGCGGGCGGCAACGTGGCCGATGTGCTTCTCGAGCAGGGTATTCACGTCTTCGCAGTTTTCTGCCGGTGCGTCCTTGAAGCGCAGCAGGACGCGGATCTCATCGAGCGTCATGTCCAATGATCGGCAATGGCGGATGAACGACAAACGTTCGACGTGGATACCCTCGTAGATGCGGAAATTGCCATCGGTACGCGCAGGGGTTGGCAGCAAGCCTTCACGCTCGTAGTAACGAACTGTCTCGACCTGGGTGCTCGTGACACGCGCCAATTCGCCGATTTTCATGTTGCGCCGCCTCACGTGGTGTACATGCAAATGATTGCTCGATTCTAAACGCTTGACTCTGTAGCGACTACAGATTGTTCAATGGCTGCGTGTCGTGAAGCAAGGAGTCGAACATGAACGAACGTAGTGGCGGCAGTTGCGGATGCGCCAAGCCGTCGCAACCGCAGGCCCTCTCGTCAGCCCAGGGTGCCCCTGCGGCAGCGCTTCCCGCGCGGGAGGCGCTCTGGCGTGCCGATGGATCTGTCCTCCCTTTGACGGAGCCTGAGCAACCGAGCGTGACGGGTTCGCCCGTGCTGCACACCACACTCAATATTGCTGGAATGGACTGCCCGACTGAGGAGGCATTGATCCGGAGCACGCTCTCGGGCTTGGCCGGCGTGGCTGCGCTGGATTTCAATCTCGTCCAGCGGCGGCTGACCGTCACGCATCACGCGGGAGCGTTGGATGCGGTCCTCTCCGCCCTGGAATCGATTGGTCTTGAGGGAACGGTCCATGGCGATGGCAAGGAAAACGCCGCCGCCCAGGCCGAATCCACACCAACGGGGCGGTGGTGGCCGATGGCGCTGGCTGGTGCGACGGCGACATTGGCCGAGGCTATGTCCTGGCTCAACGGTAGCGACCACTGGATCGTTCTTGCGCTTGCGCTGGTGTCGATCGTGAGCGGCGGCCTGGCGACCTATAAGAAAGGCTGGATCGCGCTCCGGCATCTTAATCTCAACATCAATGCCCTCATGTCGATTGCCGTGACCGGAGCGATGCTTATCGGACACTGGCCGGAAGCGGCAATGGTGATGTTCCTCTTCACGCTGGCCGAGGCGATCGAGGCGAAGTCGCTCGACCGGGCACGCAATGCGATTCGGGGCCTGATGGAACTCGCGCCTGACACCGCGACCGTGCGCCAGGCCGATGGAAGCTGGGTGCCCATGCCGGCTGGGGCCGTCCTCCTTGAGGCTGTGGTGCGCGTGCGTCCTGGTGAGCGGATCGCGCTCGATGGGGTGGTGACCAGCGGGCGTTCGACCGTCAACCAGGCGCCCATTACTGGCGAGAGCCTGCCGGTGGACAAGGCCGAGGGCGACACCGTTTTCGCGGGCACGATCAACGCGGCGGGGTCATTCGAATATCGCGTCACGGCCGAGGCGAACCATTCCACCTTGGCGCGCATCATCCATGCGGTCGAGTCCGCCCAAGGTAGCCGCGCCCCAACCCAGCGCTTTGTCGATCGATTCGCCCAGATCTACACCCCGGTCGTGTTTGCCGTGGCGCTGCTGGTGGCGATCGTCCCGCCGCTGATGCTTGGCGGAATATGGATGGATTGGATCTACAAGGCTTTGGTGCTGCTGGTGATCGCCTGCCCGTGCGCACTGGTGATCTCGACGCCGGTGACCATCGTCAGCGGACTCGCTGCGGCGGCACGCAAGGGGATTCTCATAAAGGGCGGGGCTTATCTGGAGGAGGGTCGAAAGCTCACTACGCTGGCCCTGGACAAGACCGGCACGATCACGTGGGGAAAGCCAGTCCGGACAGATTTCATGACGCTGAGGGGCGATGCGAGCGAGGCATATGTCCTCGCGGCAAGCTTGGCCGTGCGCTCCGACCACCCGGTCTCGCTTGCGGTCGCCCGTCCTGTGGACGGTCAGGAATGGCCGCTACGCGAGGTACTCGAGTTCGCCGCGATTCCGGGCCGTGGCGTGCGCGGCCGCATTGACGGAGAGGTCTATCAGCTCGGCAATCATCGCCTGATCGAGGAGCTTGGATTGTGCGCCCCCGCCATCGAGGAATCGCTTGAGAAATATGAGCGCCAGGGCAAGACGGCCGTGCTCCTGGCAGACCCACGCGGGGTGCTGGCGCTCTTCGCCGTTGCCGATACTCTGCGTGAGACGAGCCGTCAGGCGATCGCAGAACTGCACGCGCTGGGCGTGAAAACGTTGATGCTGACTGGCGACAACGCGCACACCGCCGAAGCCATCGCACGTGAGGTGGGAATCGACGAGGCCAGGGGTAACCTCTTGCCTGAAGACAAGCTCGGGGCGATCGAGTCGCTGCTGAAGCGGCAGGAGGGCGGCAAGGTCGGTATGGTGGGCGACGGCATCAACGACGCGCCCGCGCTGGCTCGCGCGGACATCGGCTTCGCGATGGGGGCGGTCGGCACGGACACGGCGCTCGAGACGGCGGATGTGGCACTGATGGACGACGACTTACGCAAGATCCCCGCGTTCGTGCGCCTATCGCGTGCTACGTCCCATGTGCTAATACAAAACATCGTGGTGGCCCTTGGCATCAAGGCGGTGTTTCTGCTGCTCACGGTTACCGGGCAAGCCACAATGTGGATGGCAGTCTTCGCAGACGTGGGGGCAAGCTTGATCGTGGTGGCGAACGGGCTCCGTTTATTGAGGCGCTAGGAACGACGACATCCGAGGACGATTCTTCGGTAATCAAGGAGAGGGTGAAATGAAGAGGACGACTTTGATCGCAGCTCTGGTGGCGAGCGGCTTTTCGGTGATGCCGTTGATGGCCCAGCAGACAGCGACCCCGCCTGAGCAAGGCGGGCAAATGCAGCAGGCACCCGATGTTGCCGAGTTTGACAAGCAGATGGCACAAATGCAGGAGAACATGCAGCGGATGCAGGAACAGATGGAAAAGATCGGCCGGACCTCCGACCCGCAGGAGCGGCAGAAGCTACTGCAGGAGCACTGGGAAACGATGCAAAACGGCATGACGACGATGCACGGCATGTGGGGGCCCGGCATGATGGGCTGCTGTTCAGGCGACACGATGATGGGTGGCCACATGATGGGATGGCGTGGCATGGGAGATTATTATTCCAAGCTCACGCCCGATCAGCTGAAGCAGCGCCAGTACATGATGAATCGGTACATGGGCATGCAGCAGCAGATGATGGATCATATGATGCAACGTCAGAACTACATGTGGATGCAACCGCCACGGTAAGGGAGCGCACGCGACATCGTCGAGTCCCAGGCGCGGCGTAGCGCGAATGCTACCTGTCGAGCGATACGCCGTTTCTCTCGCTCGACTCAAATACGCTAAAGCCGACGGTCGTCGTGCCGGCAGCCGAGCGAACAAATCCAGTGCCGCCGTGCATACGCGCGATCGCGGCGACGATTGCCAGCCCAAGCCCGTAGTTGTTGTCGCCGTGCTCACGGGCCCGATCGACTCGATAGAAGCGGTCGAACAGGCGCGGCAGATGTTCGGCGCCAACAGGTGCCTTGACCGGATGTGCGACGTCCATCGTGCACGAGGGCAGTTATGCAGAGCGGGATGGGAGGTGGCGCAAAGGGACGGTCGTAGAGATCGGTTCGGCCGACGATTTGAAGCGGCCGTCGTTCTATGACTGCAGAGCCGAGGCGTCCGAACCGGAAAGTGACACTATCTCCGTGACGATCGCTTTTAGACGCAATGGTCACCCGTATGCGCGCACTGCATGCTGCCTGCCGAGCAAAGATTGCAAGTCGGCTGTCAAGCGACACGAATGAGTCAATGCGGGGGTCAATTTACGGTGTTGCCTGACATGGGCGACAAGGTCTACCCGAATTTCAAGCATTGCGCAGCGCCGATCGTGAAACGCAGATCCTGAGCATTTGCTTGAGGACGAGGCCTTATTTGCTCTTCGTATTGCTTCATCCCGGCGCCACCCAGACCACGCCTTGACCAAGTGCATCGCGACTCCACTAACAGTGCTGGCCAAGCGGATTGACTGCACTGTATGACAGGTTTCGGAGTTCACTAGTCATCTGGATGGCCGCATTGTAGAAGCTACGAGGGGCGGCTGATGGCCGAATGTGTGAGTTCGAAAGGAACTCCCCTTACCCGCCATTGGCGATCAGGCGGAGGTCGCTCTGAGTCCCTGCGGCGGCCTACCAGCCGCCCGCTCCCACCCCCAAGGACATGGCATGGTGGAACAACATCACGCACATGAGAATTGCAGCACCAAGGCATTGCCTCTGTCGTTCCGAATCATCCTTGTCCTCGCCCGTGGCCCTCGGGCGTCACGGATGCGCCTTCGTCACCGTTGCCGGGGCTCCGGTATCCGTAAGTGCGACCGCCGTCAGCATTACCGAAAGCGCTGTTGAGACCACGGCCGACGTCGCTGCCGCTGGCGTGGATGCAGTCGTCGGCGTGGATGCAGTCGTCGGCGTGGATGCAGTCGTCGGCGAAGGTGATGAAGAAGACATGGATGACGAAGGCTGAGTCTCCGAGGAACTCTCAAGTCTCGGATGGCTGCAAACGCTCCACTACCACAGCCAACTCTCGCTTCACTGCCTCTTCGACTGGCACCAGCACCTTTCCCGAAAACATTGACGCAAGCTCGCTGTAGTACCAGAGCGAGAACCCCTCCCTCCTTTTATGCGCACCCAGACCGCATCTCCGATTCCCGTAAGATCGAGCAGGATCGCCTGCAAGTTGGCGAGCTTGTCGCAGGAGGAAACGAGGATCCCCGCCTCCCCTTTAACTTCCTCGGATACTCAAGATAGCTATCCTTTCGCACACGCCAGGGGCTCTTCTGCCCCTGGACGTCTGGTACGCTATCGATGCAAAACTGAGCCCGCGCGAACGCCCTCTCGGCGAACACTGCGCGGAGCAGCTCAGACCACTCCTGCACCATCCTTGAGCACATTGTGCATCAGAGCTGCGACCACCTGATCCTCGGTGCCGCCGAAGCGCTGCACCAGGGTGACCACGGTCACTGGATGGGTGAGAGTAAGGCGAAGCGCCACTTCGACCGAATTCTCGGCACCCTTGCGGATCTGGCCAGCGGCAGCCTGGCTGGCCATCGCCAACGCGAAGGCCAACGCCAACGCCACATCGAATGTCAACTCCGTGCCATGGTTCCTCGGATCCCACGGCGTCAATGGCTCACTACGACAGGCGTTGAGGTCGCCACAGGCTCGCGGCAGCCCTCACCCGTGGCCCTCGAACCGCAGGCTCCTTGCCGTTCTCCAGAAACTGTACAAAAATACACTTTCAAGAGGAGAACATCATGAAGACCGCCCCTCCCTCGCACCAGACCTGCCCGTTCTGCCACACCCCTGTCGCCCTGGCACGCTATGAGTTCGCCTTTGACGGCCAACACACCTGGCGCATCTGCCCGGAGTGCGATCACACCCTGTTGATGACAGATGATGAGGCCTGCATGACGGCATCGAGCCTCAAACTGACCGCTATAGTCCAGGGCGCCCATGAGGCCAACGCAGCCGAACCGCTTCACGCCTGATCGCCCGGGAAGGCCAATGGCAGAAGCGCGCCGCTTTGCCCTCGTGGACTGCAACAATTTCTACGCCTCATGCGAGAAGCTGTTCGCACCGACGCTGGCCGGAAGGCCAGTGGTAGTGCTCTCTAACAACGACGGCTGCGTCGTTGCGCGGTCAGCCGAGGCAAAGGCGATCGGGATTGCGATGGGCGTACCTTGGTTCAAGATCGCGGCGACCGCCGAATCGCAAGGGGTGGTCGCTCTGTCCTCGAACTATGCGCTGTATGCGGACATGAGCAACCGGGTCGTGGAGGTTTTGAGTGCCTTCACGCCGGACCTCGAGGTCTACAGCATCGACGAGTCCTTCCTCGATCTGAGCGGATTCCGGCACCTTGATCTCGTGACCTACGCGTGCCAGATCCGCAAACGCGTCGCGCGCTGGGTCGGGTTGCCGGTGTGCGTGGGGATCGGGCCAACGAAAACCTTGGCAAAGCTCGCTAATCACTTCGCAAAGAAGCGCCCTTCTTTTGAAGGCGTGTGCGATCTCATGTCGCTCGACGAACCCACACTGGCGCACCTTTTCTCGGAAACCCCGGTCGACGAGGTCTGGGGTGTGGGCCGCCGAATCGCAACTCGGTTGTCCGAGATGGGAATCGAAACAGTGGAAGCATTACGCCGATCCGATCCAGTCTGGATCCGTGAGCAGTTCTCCGTAGTCTTGTCCCGTACCGTGCGAGAACTGAACGGCGCCTCTTGTCTGTCGCTCGAGGCGGTCACGCCACCGAAGCAGCAGATCATGGCCAGCCGATCGTTCGGCAGCCTGGTGTTCGATGTTGAGGACCTTCGTGAAGCCCTCGCTCATCACGTCAGCCGTGCCGCCGAAAAGCTCCGCTTCCAAGGCGACGAGGCCGGAGCCCTGACGGTGATGATCCGTACCAATGCCTTCAAACCCGCCGAACCTCAATACCAGCGAACGGTCACCCTGCCCCTTGCCACCCCGACAAGCGACACCCTGCACCTGATCGCAGTGGCTCACCGGATTCTGGACGACATATTCCGACCTGGGTTCGCTTACCACAAAGCCGGGATCATGCTGTCCGAACTTCGACCCACAACGGCGCAGCAGGCCAACCTGTTCGGTCTCCCGCCCCAGGATGCACGCCGACAGGCTGCCATGCTGGCGATGGATGAGATCAACCGGAAATGGGGACGCGGGACGGTAAGAGCATCTGCCGCCGGCCACCGGGCCGGATGGCAAATGCGGCGCGATCGACTTTCTCCCGCTTACACCACCTCCTGGAGCGACCTACCGACCGCCCTGGCCCTCTAAAACGGCTAGCCCGGAAGGCGTCCCTACACTGGCACCCGAGAACAAAGAAGAATGATGTTCGTGAGTCCCTCCCCTATCGACGAAGAGTTCCTCTTGGCCGCGCTCGACTCTCCGGCGATGTTCATCCCGATCGGGGCAACGCCTGTTTCCGCAGGTTTTCCATCACCGGCAGAGGACTACGCGCAGAAGCGTCTGGACATCAACGAGTACCTCGTGCGCAACCCTGTTTCGACCTTCTTCTTCACCGTCAAAGGCGATTCGATGGAAGAAGCAGACATTTTCGAGGGTGATATTCTCGTCGTTGATCGAAGCATTGAACCCGCACACGGTCACCTCGTGGTGGCTTTTGTGAACGGCGAGCGGCTCGTAAAGAGGCTTTCAATAAGGGATGACCATGTGATGCTTCTGGCCGGAAATCCAAAATACCCACCTTTAACGTTGAAGGAGGGAAACGAGCTGGAAGTCTGGGGAGTCGTCATTGGAAAATTCAAGCGCCTCCCGACTTAAGAAAAGACGTGTTAATCTCTCGCTTGACTCCTTAAACGGAGTAACCCTTTCCAGATTCACCACGAGAGAATAATGACGTCCCTTCAAGAACTCCTTGCTCAAAAAGAAGCCCTCGAACAACAGATCGCTCAGATCAAGAAAGCTGAGCGCGCGGATGCCCTACAGAATGCCCGCAGCCTGATTGGTACCTTCGACCTTACGGTGGACGAGCTTTTCGGCAAGCAGAAGTCCAGTGTAAAGGCAGTGGCAGTCAAGTACCGTAACCCGGAAACGGGCGAAACTTGGACCGGTCGTGGGCGCGCTCCGCGTTGGCTCGAGGGCAAGAACCGCGAGGATTTTGCAGTCTGAAGAAGCAAATGAAGCTCCCAGGCTGGCTGCGTTCGCCTGAAGGACGGCCGGTGCACTCACTATTGAGTGCACCGGCCGTTTTTCTATGTGCGTACCGTCTGATTCAGAAGTCCGCACCAGCCGTACGATACAGCGCTTTCAAAACGGCACGCATCTCCTGCGGCAAGAAGCGCCACCCCTGATGGGCGACTTCGTCAGGGATCCCGAACATCGCCTCCGCCACCCCACCGGCAATGGCGGCCACGGTGTCGCTGTCACCGCCAATCGAAATCGCATTCCGAATCGCGTCCTCGTAACTCGTTGCAGTGAGCGCGCAGACCAGCGCCTGCGGTACGGTTTCCTGGCAGGTTTCGTTGAAGCGGTAATCCGGCCGGATGTCGTCGGGCGTCCGGTCGAGGTCGTAACCGTAGCGCTCGACAATCGCATAGCGGATGTTGGCGGGCGTGACACGCTGGCGGGCGAGGAAGACCGCGAGCGCCGTCGCTTCAGCACCCTTGAGCCCTTCCGGGTGATCGTGGGTAACTTCGGTGACCTTACGCGCCATCGAAATTGCCTCATCGACGCTGCTCGCTAGCAGCCCCGCCGGCGCCACGCGCATCGCGGCGCCGTTTCCGAAGCTGCCATACGGGTCGAGCTCATCGGAGGCCAACCACATCGCAAAGCGCTGTCCCCAACCGCCGTTGTCCCAGTAGCGCCGGCCCCAATCCTTAAGGGCCTGCGCCGGATGGCGATTGTTCACCAGCGCATCGGCCACCGCGACCGTGCAGATGGTGTCATCGGTATAGAACGCGTTCGGATGAAAGAAGGGTTCGAAGACCTTCGAGCGGTGGTTACGGAACTCGTACACCGAACCGACGATGTCCCCGATGATGGCGCCGAGCATCTATTGCTCCAATCTGGGTGTGGTGCAGCGACAGTACAGCGCACCAGGCTCAGGGAGTGAGCCCCTCGCCCGAGTCCCACTCATCAAGGAAGCGCTCGACGAAGGACGCCATGAACTGGTGTCGCTCCTCCGCGAGCAGGCGTCCCGTCGCGGTGTTCATGCGATCCTTCAGCAAGAAGAGCTTCTCGTAGAAGTGATTGATGCTTGCCCCCTTCGCAGCCTTGTAGGCATCAGCGGTCGCATGCAGGACAGGCGGCACCTCGGGGTGGTACATCAGGCGTCCCGCATGGCCACCGTATGCGAAACAGCGGGCGATACCGATCGCTCCGATCGCATCGAGCCGGTCGGCATCCTGGACGCACTGCCCCTCGAGCGTCCGCATGGGCTGCCGGACCCCTGCGCCTTTGAACGAGATCGTCGCCACGATCTCGACGACCGGCTCAACGAGGTCGTCGCCGGCGCCTTCCTCGCGCAGCAGCCGCTCTGCCTCGCGTGGCCCGATGGCGTCGTCACCGCCGTGGAACTTCCAGTCGGCAATGTCATGGACGAGCGCGGCCAACTCGACCACGTCGAGCCTTGCCCCCTCGGCCACCGCGATCTTCCGGGCCAGGCGCCAGACACGGTGGATGTGGTGCCAGTCATGGCCCGAGGCCTCCTCGGCGAACCGGGACTGGATGCGGGCGGCGACACGCTGCACCAGGTTGTCGGCATCCAGCCGCACCCCATCGCCCGCCGCGACGGCAGTGTTGGGATCAGAGTTTGTAGGCAACCTTCCCCTCCGCGATCGTCACCTGACCGCGCTGCTGAAGTTCGGCAAGCAGCTTCTTCAGGTTGGCGTCGGAGATCGGTTGGTTCGTACGCTGCTTGATCAGGGCCTGGATCGTCGTCATCAGGGTCGCCTCCTTGCGCGGTCGCGAGTTGCCGCGCTTGCGAAGGTCCGCGAGGACGAGCGCAAGCCGCTCCTGATGTGTGTCCCGGGTCGGCGCGGCCGCTGCAGGCGCGGTGACGGCGACAGCGGGCGGCTTCACGACCGGTGGGGTCGGGTTTTCGCCCTCAGCCAGCGGAAGCGCACCTGGTGCGGGATCGGACTCGCGCGGCCGGGGGCAGCGGAAGTCGCCGCGCTGATTCAGCACGATCTGCAGCTTCTCCTTGATCGACTTCGATCCGAGCAGGCTGTTGAGGGTACGGCAGCAGGCGACACAGTTGTCCTCGCTGTTCGTGCCCCCGTTGGCGCTGGCCACCAGATGCTCGATCGAGGCCTCACCACGAGGTAAGGGCTGCCGGCAGAAGAAACACTGGCCGCCCTGCATGAAGAGAAGCCGATCGAGGTGTGGGGTGCTCATGCGCGGATTCTATGAGCGGCTTGCATCCCGCATCAATTCAAGAAAGACATGCGATGTGAGAGATTGCCTGACGCGCCGTCGCCCCCTACCCCTTCACGCACACCACCTGCTTCAATCTATGCAGGATCTCGGTCAGGTCGCGCTGGTTGGCCATCACTTCGTCGATGTCCTTGTACGCACCGGGAATCTCATCGACCACGCCCTTGTCCTTGCGGCAGATCACCCCTTCGGTCTGGCGTGCGAGATCGGCCTCGGTGAAGCGTTTGGTCGCCGCCGTGCGGCTCATGCGCCGGCCGGCGCCGTGCGCACTGGAACAGAAACTCTCCGCGTTGCCCTTGCCGCGCACGATGTAGCTGCGCGCGCCCATGCTGCCGGGGACGATGCCGAGTTCCCCCTGCCCCGCCCGGATCGCGCCCTTGCGCGTCACCCAGACATCGGCGCCGTAGTGGTGCTCGCGGGCGACATAGTTGTGGTGGCAGTTCACCACCTCGGTCGTGACCGTAAACGGCGGCAGGTGGCGCGCCAGCCCCGCGAGCACCAGATCGAGCATCGCCTGGCGGTTGGCCATCGCATACTCCTGCGCCCAATGCACCGCCTCGACGTAATCGGCGAAGTGCTCGCTGCCCTCGGCAAAGTAGGCCAGGTCGCGATCGGGCAGGTCGATCATGTGGCGCGCCGTGTCCTTTCTCGCCAGCTCGATGAAGTACGTCGCGATGGCGTTACCGATGCCACGGCTGCCCGAGTGCAGCATCACCCAGACTTGCTCGTGCTCGTCCAGGCAGACCTCGATGAAGTGGTTGCCACCGCCGAGCGTGCCCATCTGGTTCGCCCACTTGGAGAACTTGCCGAAGGCCTTGAGCAGTTGCGGGTGGCGCTCGGTCAGGGCCTTGAGGCCGGCCTCGAAGGGGCGCACCGCGTCGACCAGTACGCGACCGTCCGCATGCTGGTCTCGACCGACCGGCACGTCGCGGCTGATCTGGTCGAACACCTTCTTCAGCCGCTTCTCGTCGATGTCGTTGGCGGTGAGCGACAGCCGCGCGGCGACCATGCCGCAGCCGATGTCGACACCCACCGCCGCCGGGATGATGGCCCGGTGGGTGGCGATGACCGAGCCGATCGTCGCGCCGATGCCCAGGTGCACGTCGGGCATCGCGGCGACATGGTGGTGGATGAAGGGCAGGCTCGCGATGTTGGCAAGCTGTGCCTTCGAGCCCTCGTCGATGTCGTCGGTCCAGATCCTGACCGGTACGGCGCTGCCGTCGAGGACGGTCTTCACGGGCATGGCTGCTCCCTTACGTTTCCCTGCCTCTATCCAACGCCGACACCCGACTGTTCGAGGGCCGACGCCCCGTCCTGGAGCGCAAAGACGCAGTCGGGCCAGCGCTCTGCCCGCAGCGTGCTTACAAACACCTGCAGGCGAGCAAGGATCGACTCGGCCGCAGGATCACGTTGCATGACCTTCTGTGCAACACCCGGTGTCACGCGTTGTGCCAAAACCTTGAGCCTACCAAGCGCGCCGGTGTCCGACAGCAGCGCTTCGTGCAGATCGCGCTGCGCCATCGCCCGGACGAAGCAGGCGACCACCAAGGCCTCGCCCTCCCCTTCAGCCAGCACGAACTCGAGCCAGTCGAGCACCGCAGCACCGACACCGATTCGGCGCAGATCAGAGTAACTTTGCGGCCATTCGGCCTGCGGGTGACTGCGCAGCCACTGTGTCAGGCCCAGGGGAGTGAGACCTGCGTAATGCGGTTCGGCACACCAGTAACGCGGATCGTCCCGGGGTGGCTGCCCGGCGTCCTGGTTCGAGCTTCGGCGCAGGAAAGCCGGGATGTCATAGGTCCCAGCCTTGTTGGGCGAATCGCCGTGATCCGCGCGTCGACCCGAGCGCAGGACCACGGGCGCATCGAAGGGATCGTCGAAGTCGAAATGCGCACCGCTTGCCGCAGCCGGCGAGCCGTAGTGCTCCGGCGCCTCATTCACGGTGAGCGGCGCCATGCAGGGGTCGATGCAGAAGTCGAGACTGCCGAGCCCGCCAAAGCCGGCGGGCAGCATCGAGGGCACCTTCACGAGATCGGGCATGTCCGCCGGCTTGTCGGCTTCGGCACGTGTTTCGACGAGCAGGAAATGTGTCAGCGGGCTGACCAGCTGATAGGCGACAGCCAGTTCGAGCGCCTGATGCGATTGGGCGCCCTCGGTCGCGAGCAGGGTTTCGATCTGCGCGGCAACGGCCATACGGCTGAGCGTTGCATCATGCTCGGCAGCAATCAGGCAGGCCTCGCCCAGCGATTCGGGCGCCACGGCGTGCGTGCGCGTCCCGACCAGACGCACCGCCCCGTCCGGCTCCTGCGCAAAGCGTGCCCACACGGTCACCGCGTCACCATCGAACACCGAGCCGGGTAGCGCGCTCATCCACAGGGGCTTCGCACCGGCCGGCCACGCAAGCGCCAGGGACGCCATGCGCTGCGAGCGCAGGCGCGCAAACATGCGCAGGACGGCCGGTTCCACGGCCTCTCCGGGTGCGACGAAATCGCACGCTCCGCCCGTTTCGTCGGCCAGGCGACGCAGCATGCCCTCGGCCGGGGCGCTGCCGATACCGACCACGAACACCCGGTGACCCAGCGCGCCCGCCTTCGCCACCGTGCGGTCGATCGCGTGGATCTGTCCGTCCGTGATGAGGAGCAGATCGACCGGCGCAGCACCTTCGCCAGCGCCGGGGCTTGCGTCGGTATCGCCGGCCAGGGCCAGCGTGGACTCCAGCGCCTTCTCCATCTCGGTCCCACCCAGGTCGGCTTGCAACTGTGCCGCCCAGCGCTGCCCGGCCAACCGGGTCGCGGGGCTCGTTCGCCACAGCGCGCGCGAGCGGTGCTCGACAGTGCTGCCGAAACGTGACAGCGAGAACCGCTCCCCCTCGCGCAGGCCGGCAACGATGGCCTGCAGCGCACGACGCGCGGCGGCGATGCTGTCGCCCTGCATCGAGCCTGAGCAGTCCACCAGGATCTTCACCGCAAGCGGATGAGCCGACGCCGGCACACGCGGGCAAAAACTCGCCAGCACGCTGACCGCGCCCGCGTGCTGCGTGTCCTGCGCGCACAGGGCGAGCGAATCCTGCGCAACCTCATCGAGCACCAGGATGAAGTCGCGATCGAGGCGGCCACCGCGCGCAAGCGACACGAGCATCGTCGTCGTCTCGCCCTCGCCTTCGAGCCGCATCGACAGCGGATGACTCGGCGAGCCGATGCGGGCGCGTGCGAGGGCGCCCTCGACGCGCAGGCTGAGCTCGAACGGATGCACGACCATCAGATCATGCTCGACCACCTGGTGCGGCTTCAAGCCGGCATCGGCCACCGGATCGCCATAACGCGGGGCGATCACGGTGGGCACCACCAGGCGCAGGCCATGTTGCTCGAACTGGAGCACCTGGGCGTAGCGTAGCCGTACCACACAGGTCTCCCCGGGTGCGAGGTTGCCCAGGTTCAGCGTGTAGCTGCCATCGAAATTCTGCTCGAGCAGGATGGCGGTGTTGCCTTCGGCAATGGCGTCCTCGTAGCCCTGCTCAGCCTGCTTTCGCTCGACGATCGCACCGGACAGGCGGCGATCGCCAATCTGGACCTCGACCCCGAGCAGCACGGCCGCCCAGGGCAGCGGGAAGGTGTAGACGAGCTCAACATGGCAATCGAAGGGGTTGGCAAAGCGCTGCTCGAGGTTCGCCTCGAAGAGCGTCCCGCGCAAGCTGCCTTCAAAGCGGGCGCCCTTGAACGTCAGTGCCTCACCCGCGCGCGTCTCGAGTCGTGCCGATTGCTGCTGCATCATGGTTCTCCCGCCTGTCGTTCGTTCTTGTTCGTGTTCGCCGGATCCACCTGCGAAGCTCCGTCCTCTTCATCCTGCGCCGCCTTGAAGGCCGTCATCACGCCCTGGATGAACTGCCGAACCGCCTCGGGACTCAGCCCCGCCCGCTGCGGATCGATCACCACCTCGATGCCCTCGGCGACCGTCAGATGGCTGCACACCGACACGCTGCCGATGGCGCGTTCGCGAGGCGGCACCGGCGGTGGCGCACCGTGGAGCAACTCGCGGATGCGCTCGAGCGAGACGCCGGCAGCGGTCCATTTGCGGATCTGCAGCAGCTGCTCGAGATGCCGAGCGCCGTACCGGGCCGCCCGGGTCTCGCCCTCGGGGCGGTCGACCAGGCCGATCTGCACGTAGTAGCGCACCGTGCGAGGCGGCAGGTCCGCGAGCACGGCCAACTCGGCCAGCGGATAGCTTGGGGAGGCGTCGGCGTTCATGGCACCTATTAAGCCACTTTTATTTGAACAGCACAACTGTGCTTTAAAACCAGCAGAGGACTGATAGCATCCGGCCGTCTCCTGACCCAACCTGGCCGTTACACCATGTCCCCACCTCCCCGCCCGACACCGCCCGCAGACAGCCGGGGAACGCGCGCCGCGCTGATCTTCGCGCTCACTGCCGAGCGCCTGTCGACCTACTACGAGCATGGCCAGTGGCTCACCGAGGCCCAGGGCGCGAGCTTCATCGCCGACTGGCTGCGGCGCAGCGAGCGCGCACTGCCGCTGGCCGAGCGCCGCCAGCTCTCCGCGCTCAGCGACGGGCTGGCGCGCCAGATCGCCGGCGCGCTGTCACGGGAAGCGGGTCTCTACACCACGCACGAGATGATGGAAGCGCTCGATCCGAACTACGACTCGGAGCTGGCGCGCTCGATGATGGACGAGTGCGCAGGCCTGCTGGACGCTGATTGATGCGCGCTGACTGAGCCTCGGCGGGACAAGCCGATCAGTCGCTCACCCTTCCGCGCCCGGCCTTGATCGACGCCCGCCGCGCCTTCCCCTCCAGTCTGCGCGTGACCGACGCACGCGTTGGCCGGGTCGCACGGCGCGCCTTCGGGGGCGCCGCCACTCGCTCGACCAGCTCTTCCAGCCGGCGCAGCGCCTCGGCGCGGTTCTTCTCCAGGCTGCGAAACTTCTGCGCCTTGATGATCACCACGCCCTCCTTGCTGATCCGATGGTCGCGCAGGGCCAGCAGTCGCGTGCGGATGTCCTCGGGCAGGCTCGACGC
This sequence comes from Thauera sp. 28, assembly GCF_000310145.2. Taxonomy (GTDB): domain Bacteria; phylum Pseudomonadota; class Gammaproteobacteria; order Burkholderiales; family Rhodocyclaceae; genus Thauera; species Thauera mechernichensis. The sequence goes on along the minus strand of NZ_AMXA01000025.1, from coordinate 23,993 downwards.
CGCGATGTCGAAGCGCAGGTGCACGGCGTTCGACACCTTGTTGACGTTCTGGCCGCCCGCGCCCTGCGCGCGGATCGCGGTGATCTCGATTTCGTCGGGAGCGAGCGTGAAGCGGGTCGTCATCGCTGAGTCCCTGTCCGCGCCCCGCGTCGCACGCGCATCAGCATCCCCGGGCAGCGGCCAGGCATCTTGGCAGCTGCGCCTTCGACGCACGCTGAATCTGGCGCAGCAGATCGACCGACACGCTGGGCACCAGGTGCCGCAACCGCAGCTCATCCTCGAGCCGCAGCAGCAGGCTCGCGGCCATCTCGGCATCGGCCAGCGCACGGTGGTAGCGCCCGGCGACCGGCAGCTTGGCGTACTCGACCAGGACGCCCAGCTTGTGGCTCGGTGCGAGCGGCAGGAGACGTCGGGACAGCAGCAGCGAGCACACGAAGTCCTGCTTCCTGCTGCGTTGGATGCGCGCGAGCTCCGCGTCCCAGAACTTGGCGTCGAACGAGGCGTTGTGGGCGACGATCGGCATGTCGCCGACGAAATCGGAGACGTCGCGCATGACCTCGCCCGCCGAGGGCGCGCTGCGGACCATGGCGTTCGTGATCCCGGTCAGCGCCTCGATGTAGGCGGGAATCCGCACGCCCGCATTCATCAGGCTCTGATAGCGGTCGACCACACGACCGTCCTCCACGATGACCGCTGCGATCTCCGTGGCGCGATCGCCCTGCGCGGGTGACAACCCCGTGGTCTCGAAATCTATGACTGCCACCGCTTCCATGCTCGACACCTTCCTCCAGGACGTGGCGCATGGGCCATGCGCACCTTGATGACCGGCTGGGATTATAGGCAGGGCGGCCGGGGCCGACCGACTGCCTTCGCCTTGACAGCCCCAATGCCTCTCCGCTTTAATCCGGTCGTCGCGCCGATTTGAGAACACAGCTTGCGGGCGCGTAATAAATGCAGCTAAAGCGGCCTGACCAGACCCGCTGAGCCTGCATGGCCAACGGGTCTTTTGCTTTTTGCAGCACGGGGTACGCACGCCCCCAACCGCCGGCATTAACGACAACTTGCCGGGGCGGATGACAAATACCGGCTAAAGCGTCACCGCCTCTTCGCCCCCGCGAGGCCGGTCACGCCGGCTCAACAGGGGGCGAGGAGCATCACCATGATCAGCACGCAATCCACGGGCGACCGGCGCCTGACCCCCAGCCAGCGCGAGGCGCTGGGCAAGTTCGTCCCCAATCCCTTCCCGCCTGCGCAGACAAGCGCGCCTCTGCGCCAATCGTCGAGCGAGCCGCTGCCGATGCGACCGAGTTGGCTGGGGTGGCGGTAGCATCCGGCACCGATCGGTTGACTCGTGCCGTATGACTCCAGACCAAACCCAATTCGCGTCTGATCGGAAACGTCGGCGAGGGCCTGGCACCTCGTCGACAGTCACTCCACCCCCAGCGCCTTGAACACCGCATCCACCGGATCCGAGTAGAAGCTCGTCTGGAACTTCGCAAACAGCTCCCCGGGCACCGACGGAATATCCGTCACGCTCGACATCGGCAGCAGAATCCGCTTTGCGCCGGCATCGAAGGCCACCTGCAGGCTCTCGGCCAGGTTGCGCACCTGGACGACCGTTCCGCCGAGGCTCATGTCGCCCATCACCACCATCTGGCTCTGGACCGGCTTGGCGAGCGCACCAGAGCACAGGGCGATGAACCCGGCCAGGGTCAGCGCCTTCGGCGTGCCGGTGTGCTGCAGTTCCACCAGATGCAAGTGGAAGTCGTGCTCGCCCGGCTTGATCGATGCGCTCACCCGGCCCGAGTTGGCCTTGAAGTAATCGAAGGCGACCTTGACCGCCTCGCGCGGCGCAAGTCCGGAGGCGGAGACCTTCCCACCGCCGGCGATGGTCTGGATCTCGATGCGATAGGCGCCCGGCATCTCGGTATCGCCCAAGCTGATGGTGTGCAGGGTGCCCGGGTTGAGCCGACCTTCCGCGATCAGCGCCCCGCCGGATTGTTCGGGCACCGTAACGAAGCGCTCCTCGCCCGCCTCCAGGTCGATGTAGCTGAAGTGGACGTCGTAGAACTCCATGCCGCCGATCTTCTTCAACTGCTCCTTCACCCGGCGACGGGTCTCGAGCGCGTATTCCAGGCAGCGGCGCACAATCTCCTTGTCGTATTCGCCATGCGGGCAGATCAGCTTGAGCAAGCCGGAAACGGTTCGGCGCACGGCGATGGTGTCGCGCTGGTTGAGGTTATTGCCGAGCTTGAACCACTTGTCGATCGCGTCGGCGAAGTTGCGCTTACGCATCTCGCGCAGGTACTCGGCCAGATAGTCGACGATCAGGCCGTACTGGTTGGTGAAGAACTCCGGGCGCATCTTCGGGATCTCCCAGCCGGGCACGTAGGCATGGAAGCGGTCGAAGAAGGCCGAGTCGATCATGGCCTCGGGAAAAGGTGCGAGCAGATGGCTGGTCTTCACCAGGGACTCGACGCTCTGGTTGATGTTGCCCACGAAGACCATCGAGGCATTGGCGTTGATCGCCTCCCTGCCCCGGCTGAAGGAGCCGGACGCCATGTAGTCCTTCATGATCTGCACGCCGTCGTGGTCCTTGAAGTTGATGCCAGCCACCTCATCGAAGGCGACCGTATCCCACAGGCCCACCAGGCCCACCTTGCGCGCGCTCATGTTGTAGAAGAGGTTGGCGACGGTCGTCTGTCCCCCCGACACCAGGATGCTGTTCGGGCTGATTTCCTTGTAGATGTGGCTCTTGCCCGTACCGCGCGGGCCCAGCTCGCAGAAGTTGTAGTTGTTCTCGACCAGCGGAATCATCCGCGCGAGCAGATGCCACTTCACCCGCTCCTTGAAGCAGCTCGGCTCCATACCGGTCGAGCGGATCAGCGCGTCAATCCATTCGTCCTCGGTGAAGGCCCGCCGCCCCTCGAACAGGCCCGCCATGTCCATGTTGGGCATCTGGATCGGCTTGAGATCGGTCACCGTGAAGGGCGACCCGCGCTGGTTCTCCTCGAACTGGTAGTTCAGGGTGACGATGCACCAGATGCCGCCCACCAGCAGCTTCTCGAACTGGCGCACGAAGGCGTCCGACACCTCGGCGTTCTTCACCCCCAGGTTCGAGAGCAGCGCCTCGTAGACGTCGCGCTTCTCGTTGAGCTTCACGGTCACCTTGTCGATGACCTTGTAGCTGCCGCTCTCGCGGATCTTCGACTTGATCTTCTCCGCCTCGTCCGGGCGCACATAGTTCTCGGCCAGGATGCGCTTGACCATCGTCATCCCGTTCTGGATCGTCGCCTCGTCATCCGACGCGCAGTACATCCCGAGCAGGTACTCGAGAACATAAACGGGAACGTTCGCGCCCTCCTTGATCAGCTTGGTCAGATCCTTGCGTACCACCTTGCCAGCGAAGTGGGTGTTGAGGAGCCCATCGAGGCGAGCAGTGTCTACGGGTTCGATCATGTGTAATTGCGAAGTCATTTGAAAACTAGCACTGTTCGATGAACTCAATCGGAGTCATCACCTTCCATCCAGGGAAGTCGACTCCTTCCGAGACATGAACCGCCAAGCGCTGTGAGGGCCAGGCAAGCTGCACTTCGGCAACCACCACGCCTTTAGCACTGGTGAACTCATACCCTACCTCCGGCAACTCGAAGCCTTTGTGCTTCGCGTGCAAAAGAGCTCCATGAACGGACAGGTCGGCCAGCGCAATGGCCTGTTCCCAGTCGTCGGCAACAATGCTCTGCTCGCGACGCAGGCGGGTCAGTATCTGCATGTCAGCCAATGAAATGAACATCCAGTCGTGCAGGGGCTGCTTTCGATGACAGTCGGCGCACAAGGCTCGTAGGTTGCTCGCCGCGTTGTCGGACTTCAAGCCGTTTACATGGTGAACATGAAGCAGATGCCGGTGCTCCGAGAGGTTTACACGACACTCATTGCAGACGAAACCACAGCGGCGACGCACGTTGGCGGAGATCTCCCCCCAGTCCTGCGTGTACTCGTTGGCCAGTGACCGGTTTGAGAGGGTGCGCGGCAGGTAGCGGAAACTTGTGCTGTATGTTTCAAAGAACTTGCCGATCTCGAACGCCTTCCAAATCGACGTACGTCGCGTCTCGTGGCAATAGTTCTGGTAGTTCAGCTTCTCAAGACAATTCTTGCACACGAGTAATCGCGAATCCAGCTCCGCCGGCTGACCTCGCGAGTTCCTCCCACTGATCGGAAAAACCCCGCTCAGGTTGTTCGTGACGACGTAGCGATCGAAGCGCCCCTTGGCACGCATGTCAGCCAGTGTCTTGCAATCAGCAACGTGAAAACGCTTCCCCTCCTCCGGGGTTCTTTGAACGACCTCGACCGGCTTGAATTGATCCGGGATGTAAAGCAGAACCTGACGTCCATCAACGCTCAACAAGCCATTGATGACATCCAGATCCTCTAGCTTGACCTCACGGCCCTGGAGCAGTTCGATATCGACCGGGTCGAGTTGCGTCGCTGCGGTCCAGTCGATCGTCTCGACCCTCTCTGCACCTATCCGCTTTGCCTGCGCCCACAGCCCGGAAAAATCAAACTTGATTTCCATCGAGCCTCTCAATGATGTTGCGGATCTGCAGCTCGGAATTGGTGATCACCCGAAAATTCACGCGCCGGGACCGGGCGGCATTCTCGACCTGCTTATCAGCGTCCATGACACGGCGCGAGGAGGAGTAGCCCACCGCCGCGAAGTTCGAGCGTACCCAGTCCCTCTCCGACGCTTCCGGCAACAAAGCCATCACATACTCGAGCACCGACCGTGTCCGATCCTGAGACAACGCCATGTTGGGGAAGTAGGCCTTCTCGCCATGCAAGCCGCCCCAGTCACTGCTGGTGTGCCCTTCGATGCGAATCTCTTCGATCGCACTGCGATAGCGGGAAAGCACCGCCACATAGCGCGGGAAGAAGTCCGAAAGGATGTTCTTGAACTGCCCGTTCAGCTCAGGCGAACCGGCGCGGAACAGGACTTCCGGGTTGTTGAAGGTGATCTCGAGCGTGTTGCGCTCGATCTCGGCGTTCCAACGAGGCAGGTCCTCCTGAAACTCCTTCATCAGGTCGTTGTAGATCGCAACCTGGGTGTCCTTGTAGGCCACCGCGATCTCTTTGATGTTCTCCCGCTCGACCTGCACGTAGTACATGTAGGCCACGGCCATGAACAGGAAGACCATCATCAGGCCGGACATCATGTCGGAGATGCCGATCCAGTGCTCGGCGTCCTCCTTGTTCGTGCGCCGAGACCTGAACAAGCTGTTCAACGCGCTCATTGCACACGCATCCTCTGGGTCAGCTCGGCATGGTCATCGGCAATTCGCCGCGAAATCGTGGCGAGCGCCGAACCCATTTCTCTGAACACCTTTTCCAGTTCGCGCTCGATCGCCTTGTCCATTGCACCGAGCTGCGCATGCAGGGAGGCGTTTGCCCGATCTGTCGCCTCGCGCACCTGCGCCTCAACAGCGCCCAAGGTACGGTTCGCAGAGCCTTGGAGCTGCGTCTCCGTGTGGCTCAAGCTCGCTTCTACCGAGTTCTTCAATGAGGTCAGGGTCGCATCAACCGACGCGGTGAAGCTGCTTTGGATGTGCTCGGCGACACGCTTGAACTCGTTGCTCAGCGCAAGCGTGGTCTGTTCCACAGCCTGCCCCATCTGCTGTTCGAGCGTCTTCGCGTTCCGCAGCATGACCTCCATCGTGTCGCGGACCGAAGTGGCGAACTCCTCGGAGGCGTCCTTCATGTTGGTGCTGATCTGTTCGGTGTGAGAACTGATCACGTGAGACGCCTCGGTGAGCGCCGTGTTGGTGTGGTCGACCGAGCGGCCAAACTCTTGTGCGCCCTCGTGCATCTTGGTTGCTACCTCGTGCATCTTTTCCGAGAGCTGTTTCGTGATCGCATCCATATGCTGTTGCATCTCGGGTACGGCACGCACGGCCTGGTCACGCAGCGCGACAAAGGCTTCCAAGTGCCGCTGCAGCTCCTGAATCTGATGCTGGTTGGTCTGCAACACGGGCGTTAGCTGCCCGATGGCAGACGGAATGCTCTGGCAATGGTTCTCGATCGAGCCGATGGACTGCTCCGACGTGGCAAGCGACTTGCTGATGGCCTCGTTGGCCGTCGCCGTGCGCTCAAGCTCGCGCACCGCCGTTTCGATGCGGGCCTCCAGCGTTTCCACATGCTGTTTGTACTGCTCCTGCCAGTCGATCATCTTCACGACCGACTCATTGAGCGCCTTGAAGTTGTCGCCAAACTGCTCAACGAGGTTCCGGTTGAAGTCCTGGATCACCTGCCGCAAGGCCTCGATCACGACTTCCGTGGCCGAGCGCGACAGCATCTCGGCGAACTGCGTGAGCTGGGTGAACAGGGCCTGCCTGAACTCCTGCTGATCCCTCGCCAGCCCTTGGCGGAAATCGTTCATGTCGGTGCGCAGCAACTTGAGCTGCCCCGACACCGATCCCTCCTCGTTGCCCGAAAGCGACTGGTTCAGCGTCTCGAGCAACTGAACCTGGCGAGTCATCGCGCTATAAATGTGTTCCGGGGTGACAGTGTCAGGCACAACCGCAGCCTTGCTGCGCGCAGGCGCGAACCACCATGCATCGAGCGCCTTCAAGACCAGCGAGAGAGACATCCCGACAAGGCTGGTGATGAACGCCGTCTTCAAGCCATCGAGCAATCCTTCGATGCTGTTCTTGATGTCGTGCGCATCGAAATCCAGCAGACCAATCACGATGCCGATGAAGGTTCCGAGAATCCCGAGCGATACGAGCACCGCTGGAGCATGCTCGAGAAATTGCCCATGCTTACCCTTCTTGCCCTGAAGCACGGCAACGACGAAGATGGCCACCATGATCCAGATAAACAGCTCCGTCACGGAGTTTGCCGTCGCACTCCTCAACAACCCTTCTAAAAAACTACCAATCATTCAGTAACTCCAGCTTCAAGAGAACGGATCCCAGGGTTTCCGCATCAAAAGTCATTCGTAAAGGCGAGATCAACCCGCAGCGGCACGCGCAACACCTCGACCTTGGTCGTGGCATCTCGCGCGGTCAGCCAGTAATCGCGCGTTTTGTCGTAGGTGCCGGCAAGCACGGTCAGGAACACCGATTTCTTGCGCTCATCGAGCAACTGCGAGCCGCTGTCGAAGGTAAGCGTCTGCTCGTTGCTGATCGGTCGTTCGCCATCGCGCAGCGCGATCACCACCGTACGCGGCAACACTTTGTCGGAGACAGCCTCGGTCTGGATGAACTCGAAGCGCTGGGTGTTGGTGACGACTTTGTTCGACGCGCCGAGCAGGCTGAACTCCACGTAGCGCGCCTTCTCCTTGTCGGACTCGCTCTCGCGCACGGTGATCACCGGCACCAAGATCTCCTGCGGCATCGCACTGCCGTGCACGAAGCGCGCCCCACCGGCAAAGTGGAAACGGCTCGCCCCCTTCGGCACCCAGAAGTCCAGGCTGGCCTCCGGATCCGTGCCCGCCGTCAGCGCCGTGTTGCCACACCATGCCTTGGGCGACGTGCCGATGCCCCGTCCGAGCAGGTAGCGCTTCTTCGCCTTCAAGGTGCCCTCGGGCTGTATTTCGAGCGCCGACTTGTCCGCCGCCAGCAGCGGCGCCTCCTGATAGATGAAGCCGTGGTCGGCGGTAACCAGCACCGTCGAGCCGTTCAAGCTGTTGATGATGAAGCTCACCAGCTGCGAAAGCTGGGCCAGTGCCTCGTCCACCGCGCGGAACGTCATCCCCTCGGTGGCCTGCTTGTCGCCCAGGGCATCGATGTGGTCGTGATACACGTAGATCACCCGCCGATCGCGCACCAGCGCCCTACCCTTGTCCTTCCCCAAGGCCAGCAGCTCGTCGGCCTTGATCGCCAAGCCCTCATACTTCGCCAAGTGCGCGTTGCGCTGCTCCAGCGTCGACACTGGCTGCCCATCGGCCAGCACATCGAGATTGCTATTGGCCTTGTAGGCCAGACTGTGATGCGGCAGCAGCGCCGCCATCCCCAGCGTGGTGTAGCTCGGCAGCACGCCCAACTGCGACGACAGCCCCGCCTTGAACCGGCTCTTGCTGTTGAGCTGCTGCACCAGCTCCTCGGCGGCCTCGTAACGGAAGGCATCCGAAATCACCACGAACACCCGCTTCGCACCGGCCGCCAGCAGTGGCGCTACCTGGATGTCGAAGAAGCGATGCTGGTTCGGCATCCCGGCGGCCGTCCAGTGACTCAGCAAGCCCCCCTCGCCCTCGACCACCCTGGCCCAGGCCGCACCGAACTGCGGCAGGAACCACCCCGTGTAGGTGTCTTCGATACGGGCACGCAATTCATGCAGCACAGCCCAGCCCATCGGCTCGACCTTTTCCGCCGCCTCATGGAAATGCCGGTACAACTGGTCGAAGCGGAACAGCTCGGACTGATAGGCCGTCAGCGCCGCCTCGGCGTTGGCAAAGCTGAATCCCGCGTCGAAGCGCGCCTTCAGCTCGAAGAATGCCGCCCCAGCCTCGATCGCGTCGTAGCACGCCGCCAGCGCGCGGCTCTCACTCGAGCTCTGCGCCATCAGCCGACTCGCCCAGTGGCCATCTCGCCGACGGGCGATCAGCGCCTGCATCGCCTCATCGCTCGCCCCTGCGCCGGCAAGCACACGATCCTTCAAGTCCTTCAGGATCCGCCGTTCGACGACTGCAAAGGTCATGGTCTCGGCCAAGGCCTCGCCGGGCAACACGCTCAGCACCCCATCCAGGCCGATCTCGCCGGCCACCGCGTGCGACAGCAGGTTGTAGCTCTCATAGGCGGCCATATCGGTCCGCCACCGCGCTGCAAACACCGAGGCGTTGGCCGCCAGCGTGCGATCCGGCAGCACGAAATGACGCAGGGACTCCGGCGCGGCGCCGGAGAGCGAGCGGCAAAAGTCCGTCACCAGGATGCGGTACAGCAGATCCCGCAAGGTGAAGGCCGGCGCCACACCATCCGCGCCATACCCCAGCGTCTGCAGCGCAAACGCCCAGAAGGCCGAGTCCAGCTCATTGGCGACGATGTCCTGCCACGCACGCGGCTCGGCCGCCAGATCTGCCTCGCCCTCATGCACCATCGAACTCAACAGGCGCAGAAGAATGGTCTGGAAATCCGCCTGCTCCGAGCGCACCAGCACCGCCAGCATCTTGCGGTCCAGCGCCTCGGCGTCATCACTCGGCGTCACGAGGCGGCGCAGCTTCTCCACACGGTCCTTGGCCCGCAGGAACTTGTTGCGCGCCTTCAGATGCGGGCGCAGGGCCTGACTCGTCAGGCCCAGGTCGTCCAGCAGCATGGAGTTCGAGTCCGCGCGGAACGCCCTGCCGCGCAGGCGCAAATCGAGGAGCCAATCCTTTGCCGGATCGGGTTCGGCTGCAGGCCGGTAGAACAGCCAGCGCGTGCCAGGTGCGCGCTCCACGTCGAGCTTCACCTGCAGGGCTGGCGTGCGGTCGAGCCGCAGGACATGTACGCCTTCCAGGCTCAGGCCATCCACCCAGGCGGAGAACTCGCCTTCCGGGTCGTCCCAGAACAGCAGCTGATGGGCTGCGAACTGCGCCTCGAGGGCGTCGATGATGCGTTGGTGACTCACAGAAACTCCAAGTCCGTGGAGACGGACAATTCAGTAAAAACCAGGTGACTAATCGCTGCTCCGGCCAAGATGTGCAGTCGAACGTGCGACGCTCGCACAGCGCAGGAACACGTTCCTTACGGCATGCGATGCCCGCAAGCAATGATGGCGAGGCAACCCCCGACATTGCAGCGATTCAACCATCACACGCCATCTCAAGCGCCCTTTCCCCTGATCCGCCATGCGGCAAGCCCAAACAGCACCAACAGCAGCACGGGCCCAAGGATGAGCCACATCACCACGCCCCCTGGCGCTACACCCGCTTGAACCTGTCGCTCACGGAAATCATTCACAAGGCCTTCAAGTCTGACGCGATCACCTCTGTAGTCCGCAAAGAGCTTCGTGAACACCTGAATCTGCTCGGCATCCTTGCGAGATGGGTTCGTCCCCCGCAGATCGGTCAGCGCGGACTCAGCCCCCTCCAGCAACACGTCGTAATCGGACAGCGTCTGCTCCAGCACGTCGGCCGAGCGGGCATCGCCCTGGATGAGCGCGCTGTTGCTCGCGGCCAGGGCACCGATCTTCTGTTGTGCAAGCTTCAACCGGACGAAGTAACGCCCAGTGAGCCCGATCAGATTAGCCGTCCGGTACTCCTCCAGCAGGGGCTCATTGATGACGGACCTGATGTCCGCGAGTGCCTCCGGACCAACCGAGCCGTCGTCCATACGCAAGGAGAGTCGATCAACGAAAATTGCCAATAAGAAGGGGATGAGCTTGTTCTTTGGCTCATCGACAAGCGCGGCGCGCAAATCGTCCGCGTATGCGTCTCGCCAACGTAGCCGTTCGTCGTACAACCGAGTTGTCGCATGAATGAAGGTCGGCAAGGTGCTCAATAAGCCCAACCCCTCGCTGATCTCGATCGCACGCTCGGCATGATCATGCGCAGGCTGGTAGTCATTGGCGATGAATAGCAGAAGCGACAACAAGCTATGCAATCGCGCCTGCTCATGCAGCTCGAACTCGCCACTCTCGGCAGCAGTTTCCAGCTCGGTGATGGCCTTACGGATCAGTTGGACGTCCCCAGGCGCCACAAGCGGCTTTTCCTTGTCCAGATCGTCGAGGGCGTCCAACGCCTCGATCCGCTTCTCAAGTCCCCCCGTAGTCCTGGGCAATGGAAGCGTCGTAAGGCTTTTGCTCTGTTCGACCAACTCGTGATACTCGTACTTCGCATACAAGGCACCGACCGAATAGTCGAAAGCCAGTTCGGTCGAGAACGTCAGCGCAGCGGTCAGCAGCGCAGCCCCCCCAACCATGCCAAAGCCACCCGAGGCGATCGAGCCCCCACCCAGTAGGGCCAGACCAGCCTTGGTTGCAGCTGCTCCGGACAAACCCATTGTTCCCCCAACCCACGTTCCTATGGCTGCAACAGCAGGGCTAGCCGCGCCTCCAGAGAAGAAGATGGCGGCACCCGCAGCGATCGCAATCAGGCTGATCAGCAACCAATTCACCATGCCTGATGGCTCGTAGAACGCCGCAAACGTCGCGACCTCATCGCCTGCCAAACCGAGCTGTGGTGTTACCAGCATCCCTAACAGAACAACGCCCCTCATCGCAGCTCTCCCAGAAGCTTGATCTGCTCGACGCTCTCCTCCGCGCTGCCGAAGATCAGCTCCACTTCCCGCTTCTTCGCCTCGTGCTGTAACAGCTTCAGGTAGCGCATATCCTCAGGGCGGTTGCTCATGCTGAAAACCGGCACCACCCTCTTTCCATGCACCTTGCGGTAAGCCACCAGAGAATCCAGGTCGGCACGATACCGATCGAGCGGCATCAATGTGGTGGGCGCGTAGTTCTTCGCTTCGATCGCGAACGTCGTTCGTCCATGTTCAAGCAGCACGTCGATATCGGTCGGCGCCCGCTTCAGGCCATCGTCGAATTTCTCGCCGATCCCGAGCACTTTCATACCGCGACCGGCTGCACCGTCAGCCAAGCGCAGTTCGTACAAATGGCCTGCCGTCCCCACCTCGCTGTTGCCGACGACCTTCCGCAACGTCGTACGGAAGCCCGGCACGCCGGTCAAACGAGAAAACATGCCCTCGGCCTCGGTTCGAGCGATCCGCCCCTGATGCACTGCGATGCGCAGGAAGGCGTCCTCGAGCACCTCGTTGGGTAGATTGAGCCGCCCCAACTCCTCACCCACCCGGGCGGTGCCTTTCGCTTCGGAGGCAAGACGCGCAAGCCGAACGATCTCGTCATTCGGCAGCACCTCGGGTGCCTTCGAAATCTTCGCGATGATGGGCGCTAGCTTTCCGGTCGAGCCCCAAAACGCCCTCCCCTCATCCGGAAACGCTCCGAAAAACACCAGCGCGATCGCGATGAGCAGCAGGATCCGGCGGATCAAGAGCTGGCCGGCAGAGCACTCAGCTTTCATGCTCATTTCCGCCACTCGCCAAGCGTCGTCACGACCACCGCCATCAGGGATTCGACCCAATCCCGGCAATCCGGCGGAGGCAGATCCTTCATCATCGGGCCCGGGCTCGGAGTTCTGCGACACGACGCTTTACGCGCGCGCGCTCGGCATCGTACTTGTCCACGCACTTCATCACCGGATCATTGGGTTTGAGATCGGTACGGGCCACCTCCTCGATGACATACCCCACCCGACTCCCCGCCTCGGGCGACGGATGGCGCAAACGATCAATCACCCTCTCCCCGGACACCAACCCCTCCCTGACCAACCCTTGGAGCGCATCGGCCGCCTCATCGCCCAACGGAACAATGTACGGATCGTTCAAACTCGCGATTTCGCGGCAGAAGTAATTCTCGACATATTTGCGCAGAACCCCGCTCTCCAGCATATCGATCTGGCCGGTGAAATCCTTTCCATCGACGAAGACGGGATAGCGCAGCAACGAGGTAGTGTGCAGGGACGACCACCGGCTTCCGAAGAGAGCCTCGCCACTCGGGACACCAACCAGATCCGGGATGTCGTAATAGTTCAACATCCGAGTCAGGTTCGAGCGCATCTTATCGCCGGCAAACGCCCCCCGCTTCTTCAGATCGGAGAGGTCAACACGCCCGAAGCGCGCAAGCTGCTCCGTCACGGTTTCTGCAACCTCGAGCATCTGCTTGTGCCCAGGGGACATCCCGACCAGGACGATCTTCGCCGAATGATTGATGTGTTCGAACGGCAGGTAAAAAACTTCGACTCGCTTCGCTCTTCTGGCGCCATGCGACAATACGTCGACGGACTCAATCTTCAACGCCTCGCGCTTGACCCACTCGCGTGTAGGCTTCCCCGGAGGTTTTCTAGTAACAGCCTTCTCGAAATGCGGAAACAGGGACTCCCCAGTAAGAATCGCTGTTTGAATTGGATCACTCATCTGTCACCCCACCCGTCACCGCCTTCACCTCCGCCAGCAAATCCCCGAACTTGCCGTAGTTCGCCTTCACCCCGTCATCCAGGTCCAGGCTGATACGCATGTCGGCGTAGTGGCGGAGCTTTTCGTCGTAGGCGAGGAGTTCGACGTGTTTCTTGCGCAGTTTCTCGATCTGCTTGTTGAGCTTGTTGCGGGCGGCGGTGCTGGGGGCGGCGGTGGCGTCTTTTTCCAGCATCTCGATGCGGGCCTGCATCTTGCCGGTCAGCGGCACGACATATTCGGCGCGCAGGCGGGCGAGCGTGCCTTCGTGGTAGCGGTGCAGGTAGACCAGCGCCTGGAAGGCGCCCTGTTTGCCGCTGGAGAACAGCCAGTAGATCGGGCGCTTCTTGTAGGTCTGCAGGTGGTCCTTGAAGAACTTGTCGGCCAGGTAGAGGCGGATGGTTTCGTCAGGTGTCTCGCCGGCTTTGGTGCCCAGGCTCTCGGCGAGCCAGGCCATGTTCTCGTCCAGCGTGTCGGCGCTCCATACGGCGCGCAGGAACTCGCGCACGCGGTTGGCGGCGTCGTCCTCGAACCAGAATTCGTCGGTGATCGGCACGATGCCGTCGGCGTCGGCCGGGAAGGTCTGGTAGCGGGTCGCGTCGAAGCCGACGTTGCCGGCGTGGGCGTAGATCAGGCCGGGTTCGTCGAGGCTGTAGCGGCCCATCATGCAACCGGTGGCGTAGGAGATCAGGCGCTGAGAGTCCTTCTCGCGATCAGGCTTAGATGTTGTTATCTCATCATCGGAAACCAAAGGTCGCAATTCACTATCCAACCCATAGGCTCTAATCAATAGCGAATTGTTGTGTTCCTCGATCTCCCGCATCGTTTGAGTCCGGGAATCACAGATCGCCGCCCAATGCTCCCATGACTGTTCAACGCTACTAGAGGTTCCGTCTAGTTTCACCCACGGAAATCTTTGGAAATCCCAAGAAGTCTCGAATGAATCCCAGTCCAGTTTTGCCAATTCGATGGCATCCGACCTGACCCCGGAAACATTTAAGACTGGGATTTTGGCTATTTGACCAACTTCAAAACCCAGGGTAGGAGACAAAATTTTCAGCAGGGCGACGGCTACCTTCGAGTTGAGCAAAGTAATGAGGCTCTTAAGGGTGGAGTGATCGGCGAATATCCCAGGGCCTTTGTGGCCGATAATGTTGCCAACGGGTTCAAATCGAAAGGCAGTGCTATTCCCAGAAATTAGCGACCAAGTCACTCCCTCTTTGAAATACACTCCCGGACTTCTGATAACAGAACGCGGTCTAAAATCATAAAGTTCTCTGCCGTCGCATTCCCAGTTAACCAGCCAATCCCTGTTGCCGTACCACTTCCTGAACTCCCCTCCCTTTGAGTGGGGAAACCAGCGCCTACCAGACTTTTTTGAATCGGCAGCCGACTTGCAGTCGAAATAAGAGCGAGTCAGAGACACCTCGGGCCAGTAACGAAGAAATCGACCGTTGTCGGCGGTCGCCAAGCCCTGCTTGACTTCAGCGACCTCGCCAAGAGTGGGGCCGGAATCGAATATTTTCCGCAGATCTTTGCTGATCCAGTAGGCCACGGGCGCCCCTGGAATTTTCGAAAAGTCGTCCTGGGATACGGAATCGTGTCTCTGCCGCCCCTTCAATAGCGCCTCGCGCTTGCCCTCTTCGTTGCCGTCGACGAGTCGAAAGAAGGCCGGGCGAAAGTCCATTATGTGGTGTGGCAGCATCTGGAATGCGACTGTCTGCACCACCTCGCCCGAGATTTCGGAGAACGCACGTGCCCCAAGATGCGCCAGAGTTGAAATCGTGCTCTTCCCAAAAAAATTCCTGCGAAGAGATTCGAACGACGACAGAAACATCCAACTCTGCATTGTCACCATGCTGTTAAAGCCGGTTGGCTTGCACGAAGAGAAACCTCGCTCTATGAACATGGCGAACAGATCTGATTTGCTCTCAGGGAATGCCGATCTGGCGTAATCCTTCAGCGCCCCATTCATCCCCTTCCCGCCCATATACGGCGGATTCGCCACCACCGCATCGAACTTCCGCCCGAGCACCTGCGCCTGCTCCACCAGCGCCAACAGATCCTGCGACGCCGCCTGCGCATAAAGATCGCCAATCTCGTTCGCCTTCCCCAACGCCTCCGCCAGCGTCGGCAGTTGCCCGTTCAGCGCATCCGGAATCTGGATCAGCGAACCGAAGGTCTTGGCGTGCTCAAAGGTGTCGAGCAGCGCCTTGACGGTGGCGCGCTCCACGCCGAAGGGCGCGAGCTGGTTGGCGAGTTCGTCCAGGTCCAGCCCCTTGCTCTCCTGCAGACTCAGCACGTTGAGCCGGGGCGGGTCGTTGAACAGGCGACGGTCGTCGGCGCGGGCCTTCATCAGCAGCGCGAAGCCGGCGAGCTGCGCCGCGCGGTCGTCGATGTCGAGGCCGTAGAGGTTCTTTTCCAGGATCAGACGCGGGATGTCGCGCAAGCGGTAGCCGCGTTCCAGGTAGATGCCTTTGAGCAGCGCGTAGGCTTCGACCAGGATGTGGCCGGAGCCGCAGGCGGGGTCGAGCACGGTGATGGATTCGGGGTTGAGGCTGCCGCCGTCCTCGGCCATGCGGGTCTGGATGAGGGCGTCGAGCTGGGCGTTGACCTCGGGGGTCTGCTCGGCGGGCTCGATGTAGTACGGCCATTCGCTCTTGAGCGTGCTCGTTGGATTGGCCATCAGCCACAGGCGGCCGACGCTGTTCTGGACCAGGTATTGCACGATCCAGTTGGGGGTGAAGAGCTGGGTGGCGGCGGGGATGTCTTCGCTCTTGACCACCTTGCCGATGACCTGATCCTTCTTCTCGCTGATGTAGAACTGGTAGAGCCAGCCGATGATCTCGACCTCGGCCCAGTCTTCTTCCGGGATCTCGGCAACCAGCTTGGCGATGACCGAGTCGGTGCGCAGCAGGTTGTCGGGCAGCAGCAGCTCGGTTTCGTCGTCGATGCGCTCGAAGAGAAAGGGCATGGCGGCGGAAAGCGCGTTGCACTGGGCGACCAGCAGCAGGCGGTAGAGCTCGCCGTCCTTGTTGCCGGCGAGCTTGAGTTCGGCGATGTGGGCGGCATCCAGGCCGGGCAGTTCGCAGCTGGCGGCGAGATCCGCCGCGTGGGCAAGGATGTCCGGCAGACCGCCGGCGGTGGCGCTGGAGAGCACACGGTGGCCGTGGCCGAGGTAGTCGTGCAGCTCCATGAAGCGCAGCGCGGCGAAGCGGTTGAACCAGGTGTAGGCCACCGCCTCCATGGTGTAGGCAAAGCCATCGCGCTGGATGCGGCGCACCAGGCGCTCGCGCTGCTGGGCCACGCGGGCGGGCCATTCACGCCCGGCGATCAGCACCACATCGCCCCGCCGCTCGGCCGGCAGCGCTTCGAACTTGCCGGCGGATTCGGACAGGCCAAGCAGATTGGCGCGCTGAGTGACGGCGGCGATGAAGTCTTTGCGGGCCTGGGGGGCGTAGCTTTTGAGTTTGGCTTTGTTCATGGTGTTTTTGTTGGTCGCTTCAGGATGTAGCGTCGCGGAGTCGGTGAGTGTATAAACACATAAACACCGATCTCAGGAGTCGAAGATGGCAAGCACACGTTGGAACGTCGCGGTCTCTACGGAGACCGACCAGGCATTGCGGATGTTTCTGGCCAGCCAGGGCGGCGGGCGCAAGGGCGATCTGTCGCGCTTCGTCGAAGAAGCGGTACGCGCGCACATCCTCGAGCTGAGCGCGGAGGAAGCCAAGGCTGCGAATGCTGGCGTTAGCGAGGCTGATCTTGCCGCGATGGTGGATGAGGCGCTTGACTGGGCCAAGGCACAGTAATGCGGGTGGTGCTCGACACCAACATCCTGTTCAGTGCGCTGATTTCGCCGCACGGGGCACCGGATGCGATCTACCGCGCCTGGCGCAGCGCGCGTTTCGAGTTGGTGACCTCCCAGGCCCAGTTGGAAGAAATCCGCCGCGCCAGTCGTTACCCCAAGCTGCAGGCGGTGCTGCAGCCTGCCAAGGTGGGGGTGATGATCAACAACCTGCAGCGCGCCCTGGTGCTGGAGCAGTTGCCGCGCCATTTCGAGGCAGACGACCCGGACGACGCTTTTCTGCTGGCCATGGCCGACGCGGGCAAGGCGGACTATCTGGTGACCGGCGACCGCCGGGCTGGTCTGCTGCAGCGCGGCCATGTCGGCCGCACGCGCATCCTGACGCCAGCAGCGTTCTGTAATGAAGTCTTGAAGACCTGAGCCGGACATTTTCTCTACCGCTTACTGCAAACGCACGCGCTGGCCGGCCTGCACGGCCTTGAGCAATTCAGCTTTCAGCTTGGCGAGGTAGGCGTCGACGTCCGCGTCGGTTTCCAGATAGGTCTTGGGGCTGAAGTCGGCCGCGCGGACCGGTTTGGTCGGCTTGGGCGCAATCACCGGGCCGCCTGTCTTGGTGGCAGTCGTCGCGCTGCCCTTTTCGGCGGCCGTGGTCGGGGACGCCGTGGGCGTGGCGGACTCGATCATGATCATCGCCGCATCCAACGCATCGCCTGCCCGCTCCTGGCTGTAGAAGATCATCGGGATGCTGGTGAGGCCAACGACCTTGGTCTTGAGCTCCTGCAGCTTGAGCAGCGCGCGGTTGCGCAGGCCGTCCGAGGCTTGTGCGGCGTCGAGCGCCTTTTCCACTTCGGCGATCTTGGCGTCGATGGAGAGCAGCGCGTGCTCGCGCTTGCTCTGGGCGAGCGCCTCGTTGACCGTGTCGACCGTGGTGATGAGCGGCTCGATCTGGCTGACGGCCCCCCAGGGGTTCGGGTTGTCGCGGATGCCTTCGAGGTTGGAAAGTGCCACGGCGGCCTTGAGGTCCTTGTCGAGGGCTTCGCGGTTGGGCTCGAAGCGCTCCAGGGCCTCGAGCAGGCGGCGCCAAGTGGGGGTCTGGGTCTTGTAGAAGCTGATGACGTCGTGGATGTCGTCGGACAGGTCCAGCCAGTCGTCCTTGCCCTTGACGAAGGCGTCGATGAATTCGTAGCTATCGGCCACCCCGAGCTGCTTGCCGATGGCGGCGATCGCACTGTCGATGACGGCCTTACCGGGGTGATGCGGCGTGGCGGCGACGTGCGCGTAGCCCTTGAGGTCGGCCTGCAGCGCCGCCAGGCGCTCACGGGTGGCGGCGACCAGGCCATCCTCGGCCTCGGGCGGCATCTCGGCGAAGAGGTCGCGGTGCAGCTCGCGCGCGCGCTTGATGCTGGCGGCGTCAGCCACCTTGCGCTTGAGGATCGACACGTGCTTGAAGCGCGCCGACTTGGTGAGCGGCTCGATGGCGGCCTTGGGTTCGAGGTCCGCGCTGTCCATCATCAACTTGATCTCGCCGGCCATGAAGAGGCGTGCGACCAGCAGGACCACCTCCCAGTCAGGCTTCCAACCCCAGGGGATGCCGGTGAAGCGGTTGACCACCTCGTCCAGGATCACCCGGGTGTTGCTGGCCTTGAGCTGGAGAAACTCGCGCAGTTCGACGAGCGCGAGCGGGTTGCCCTCCTCGCCCCCAAGCGCGAGCTTGCGCTGGGCGGTGTCGTCGGCAAGCAGGACGGCCTTGATCTCGGCGATGGGGTCGGCGTTACGGTGCTTGAGGTAGCCGAGCTTGGTGTAGGTGTTGGTGATGAGGTAGTTGCCCAGCTCGTCGAGCAGGCTGCCGGGGTTGGACGCCTTGAGCTCGACGCGCTGACCCAGCGCATAGAAGTCGCCCTGCAGCATCATGGTGGCGAGCTGCTCGCGCAGGCGGGCGCGGCGCTCACGGTTTTCGTCCTTGCGGTTGATGAGGATGTTGCGCAGCGAAGGCGTGGCGTTGCTGGCCTTGGGGCTGTCGATGTACTTCTCGATCTGGCGGTAGAGGGTGAGCTCGATGTCGAAGCGCTCGCCTTCTGCGAGGCGGATCAGCGCTCGGCCATTGCCTTCGCTGCTGCGCAGGACGGCGCGGGCGTCGTTGAGTGCGTCCCAGTCATCCCCTAGTGGCGAGACGACCTCGACGCTGAGTTCGTGGCTGGCGTTCTTGTACGGGGCGCCGTCGAGCAGGCGGTTGATGTCGTAATCGCCCTTGGTGTCGCGGTGGCGGATGCGGGTACTGCCCTGCAGGATGTCGTCGAACAGCAGCTCGCACAGCAGGCGGGCCTTTTCGGAGGAAGACACCTCAACGTTGCCGATCTCGCGTGCGACATCACGCTCTTCGTTGGTGAGGAAGAACCACAGATCGCCGTTGCGGCTGACGAGGCGCTGCTGCTCGAGCCGGCCGAGGCTCTCCTGGATCTGACGCTTGAGCGCGAGTTTGTCGGTGTCGATGCGATCGACGCAGAGCGTGGCGAGGTTGTCGACGTTGGGTTTGACGATGTCGGCGATGTAGCGGATCAGGAACAGGGCCTTGAGCAGCAGCACGTCGAAGGCTTCGAGCGCGCCGTTGTTGGGCGCCTCGTCGATGGAGCGCTTGGCGACGGTGTCGATGAAGCTCTCGATCGACGGGTAGAAGTCGTAGAGCGGAATGAGCAGGCCGACGTCCCGATCCATGTTGCGCACGGTGGCGGACTGGAAGGCGTCGAGCAGCGAGCGCTCGCCGCGCGACAGGTGCTTGCCGGTGGCGCCGACCTTGCGGATGGATTCGAAGATCTTCTGCAGCAGGGTGAACTGGTACGGCGCGTAGGGATAGACGCTGACGAACTCTGCGGCGTCCTTGTAGCCGCGCAGGTTCACCGCGTTGCCGACGAAGGCGAGCTGATTGTTGATGATGTCGCCTGACTTCTCGAAGGTGTCGCGCAGCGCATCGTGCGCGCGCTCGCGCTTGGCGAGCAGACGTTCGCCGATCACCTCGTCGGTGTTGGAGCTGGCGAGCGATAGCCGGGTGTGGAAGCGCCCCTGGATCTTGGAGAAGTCCTGCGACTTGGCCTTGTTGGCCTCGCCGAGGGCGGCGTCGATGTCTTCCTGGCTGGTGACGATGACCCACGCCCGGCCCTGCGTGGCGGTGCCGAGCTGCTCGGTGATGGTCTGCAGGTTGAGCATCAGCTTGGTGTTGTCGCCGATGAACTGACCTACCTCATCGACCAGGAAGATGATGCGGTGGCCGGCGGGCCGGGTCTCGAGGTAGGCGTTCACCAGCTTGGCAAAGGACTCGATGTTGATGCGGTACTCGTCGCGCGAGCGGTCGAACCATTGGCCGGCAGATTCCTCGCTTTGCCCGAGCGCAACCGAGAGCGCATGCACGACGTCGTCACGCAGGAAGTCGACGGCATCGCGCTCGGCCTCCCAGGTGGAGCCGTTGCTTTGGGCGAAGGCCGCACGGAAGGCGTCATACGCGCCCTTCTCCACCAGGTAGCGCTCCATGTGGGCGATGTGCGGCGCATCGGCGCTGAAGCCGAGCTTCTCGTTGAACACGCGCAGGAACACCTGGAGGATGACGTCGCGCTCGTCCTTGCTGTCGGCCTTGGCGTCGATGTTGAAGAGCACCACGTCGGCACTGCCGCGCACCGCGCGCTGGATGTCGGCGAGCAGCATCGAATCCTTGATCTTGTGCTCGTCGAAGAAGGCAGCGGCGCGTTTCTTCTCCCCGGTGGCGGGGTTGGTGGCTTCGAGGTTCTCGAGCAGGTAGGACAGGATCTTGATGAAGTGCGACTTGCCCGAACCGAAGAAGCCGGACACCCAGACACCCATGCGCGCAGCGAGGACCGGGTCGTTCGGGTTGTCGGCCGCTGCCAGATAGGCGTCGAAGAAGCGGCGGAAATACTCGGTGAGCTGCTTGGTGACGACGTACTCGTCGAGCTCCTGCCAGACGCTCTCGGCGTCCTTCTGGTCGGCCTTGATCACCCCGTTTATAGGGCGGTTGATGGGCTTGGTAAAAAGGTCGCCGATCTTCATTTCTTGTTGTCCGTGATCAATCGAAAAGGTCAAAGCGAAAAGCTCAAGGCACGAGGCGGAAGGCGCGGTAGTAGTGCTTGTCGGTCAGCTTGTTGAAGAGCCGCAAGGAGTACCCGTCGTACCGGCCGGGAAAGAACGTCAGGAGGGGCGTGTTCTTCATCAAGGGATGGAGCGCATTGAGGAGCGTATGGCTACGAACAAGCGGGTACGCGGCCCCGACGCCGGTGAAGATCATCATGTCGAGCTCATCGGGGTTGTGGAGACCGACGATTCGCTGCGCAAGCTTCTCCTGGTTGAGGACCCCCTGAAGCGAAGCAAAGACCGCGTCATCCCCCTTCTCCGCCTGCATCTTGATGACTTTGTCGAACAGCTTTCGGTGCTCGAGCACGTCAACGACGAGCTCGAGAAGGTTGACACAGACATATCTCAACGGCGGCTGTTTGCGCCGCAATGCGGGCTCCACGACCTCAGACAGGAAACTCCGTACAGCCATTTCCTGCTCCGGCGGGTACTCGAAAATCCAGAAGCCGATCTCGTTGCCAAGCCCCCGGTTCTGCAGGAAGTCCTCGGACGTGATGCGCGGCAGGATCTGGTTGAGGCGCTCCTCGAGGGTCTTCGTCATGGTCATGATCAGTGCGTGAGCTCCATGGTGGCCAAGACGGCGGCCTCGGAGCGAGACTTGAGGTAGTGCTGCACCTCGGGATGCAGCAGCGGCGGCGTAAGGCGCAGGCTGCGGGTGGATTCGAGGTAACGAGCCTCGGCCAGGATGCGCAGAACAACCTGCAGGAGCTTGGCCTTGGTGGTGTCGGACCAGCCGGCGACGGCCGGGTCGCGCTGGATACAGTCGGCGAGGAAGGCATCCCAATCCGACGGGAGCAAGTGCTCTTCAAATCGGCGAACGTGGCCGGCGACCACGTCGCGCATGAAATCGCCCAGCAGGCGACTGTGCTTGACCGAAGCGGCAAGGAGGATCTGAAGCGCAAGTTCCTGGTCGCCTTCGGCCACCAGCTGCCACGCTTGCTCGTCGAGCGTTTCGAGGCGGTTGCGGATGAGCCGGGCCTGCCGACGTGCGGTCGCAGGCGACTTTTTCTGCAGGATGTTCTCGGTTCGGAGCGTGTCGAACCAGGTCGCGCGGTCGGGCTGCGTGAGCATGAAGCGGGCGACGCGCCGGCTCTCGGGCAGCATCAGCGAACCGGCGGAGATCTCGGCGTTGTAGATGGCTGCGGTCACGCGTCGCCTCCGGCGGCGGACTGGACGTAGCCCGGCGCAAGAACCGCACTCTCCACACCTTCCAACACGGCACGGTTGGCAAGGCAAAGGTGATGCCGTGCGCAGTCCAGGCTGTGGTCTGCGGAGCAATCCACCGCCCAGCGCAGCAGTGCGTAACCGGCCAGCGCGGCAGAGACGTTCAGTGTCAGGGTGCCGTCCTTCATTCCATAGTCGGCAACCACGCCTTCGGGGTGCTTCAAAGCGGGATGCGGAACGAGTTGCAGCTCGATCCGCCGATTCCATTGCTCATCGGCCTCAATGCCCTCGTGCGGTTCGGCGCGCTCGTCGAGAGACTTGGCCTTGGCGATCCGTGTGAGCACGAAATCGGAGAAGCGCTTGCGCTGCCGGTCGTAGGCGCGGACATGCCAGCGCAGGCCGTTGTCGGCAAGCGCGACTGGGACGATCACCCGCTTTGCCGGCCCCAAGTTGACGGAGAGATAGGTCACCTGCAAGGGACGATTGCCATGCATCGCCCGGGTGATCACGCCCAACAGGCCAAAGTCTGGCCGGACCAGCTCACCCGCGCCCTCGCACGGAAAGGTCCGCGCAACCGTCGGCGCCTGCCCATCGCCAAATCCATGCAGCAGCCAGGACAGGATGCGTTCTGCCGAGAAGGGGAACAGCGGACGGAAATGCTCGGTGGGGATGTAGGCCTTGACGTAGCGGTCGTAGGCCAGGTTGTCGGGAGCGCACTCGCGATAGGCGTTGAGGTCGCGCGTCGCAGCCGCCGGCTTGATCGAGAAGCGTGCCTCGAGATCGCCGCGCCGCAGCTCGCCAACGAAAAAGGCCTTCAGCTCGAGGTAGGCAAGGCGTTCGCGCTGGGAATGCGACAGCGGAATCTGCATGGAGGACCACCGGTTGAGGAATCTGTCATGGATGGTACCAGCGTAAGGGCTGGATTAGCATCATTTTGATGCATACTATGCAAGACATCACGAACAGGATCACCTACCTGCACGGTAGCTTCACCGCGTCCAGAATCATGGTCGGCTGCTCACAGGGTGACGTAACGCGGAAGCGGCAGAACCCCGCCCTGCTTGGCTTTAGGAGGCTGCATAAGAATGTACCCGCTTGCAAATGGCCGCAGGAAAAGCAAGCAAAGCGGATCACCCAAACCGCAGGCTCGCACTCGTTCGAACGGGGCGACGATATGTCAACGATGCAACGGCGATGGGTTCGAGGGGCGCTGCCCGCTGTGCAGCGGCACAGGTTTTGCGACCCTACGTTCCGACACCGTCACCTCAAACGCAGTGCAGGGAAAGCTCGATCAGGAGTCTCAAAGACTCGGGCATGAGATCCGGGTCGGGCTCGATCAGCTGATCGAGCTTCGATCCAACCCAGTTGTCGTAAGAAAGGCCACTATCGGTTGGATCAATCAAGTCACTCGGGCACGTGAGGCGCTTCAGAAAGAATTCAACGAAATCACTTTTCTGAGCGACGTAGGCAGAATCGAGAAGCTCAGGGCGCTGACAAAGAAAGTTCAAGCCTACCTGCAAGAGGCAACAAAGGTACTGCAGAAGGACGAGCCCTCACTGCTGAACCCGCTCCATCGCAGCACCCACAAGTTCAACCGCGAATCGCTTTTCGCAGCACCTCCCGATGCACTGCCACCGGTAATGATTGGCCGCATGCGATTCGGAATGGATAACCACGTCATTGCTGCGCATATGTCATCGCTCAAGAAGAGGACACACCATCTGATCGCTTGGCTGCCAAGAATGCCGGATCTGCTGATCTGGCACTCGCTGGACGAGTGCGATGTCGTCGTTCGTGGGGTGAGCTATCCAGCACGCCTTATCAACGACAGCTTGGTCGAGTTGGTTCATCCGATTAGCGGGCAACGCACGCGATCCGATCGCCCTTTTCCCCCCCCC
>NZ_AMXA01000024.1 GCF_000310145.2 Thauera sp. 28 | reverse complement strand
GCGGGCGCAGCTCATCGGTCGCCAAGACCGACGGCCGCACTCAGCCGCGCCCCCATGGCGACGTCGACGGCAATCGCCGGCCGGCGCCGCCCCGCCCCGATGTCGATGGCAACCGCTTCGATGGCAACCGCGGCAACGGCGGGCGCGCCCCAGGCGCAGACGGCAATCGCGCGCCGCACGGGCAGGGCCGCGGCACGGGCGGACGACCTGCCCAGCGTCCGGCCCTGTTCGCGGCCAAGCCCGGCAGCGGCAATCGCTGACCTCCCCGGGGGCCCCACCCCGGGTAATCGCTGTCAGGCGCCCCCTTCGCAGCGCCTGCAGAGACCGTTTAAGATTGAAGCAAGGATGCATCCACGCCTGACACGGGTCCTGGCACGCACTGCGCGTACCAGGACTAGTGGCGGGCATTCGCTTTGCGCTTCTTCATCCAGGCGGAACGACTCATGGGGCCTCATGGCGACGATCTGGTCGAGTTCATCGACGACTCCCCTCTGCCTGGGCCTGCGCCGGCCCATGGAAGACGCAGCTGGACCGTTCTCATCGTCGACGACGACGAGGACGTCCATGAGAGCACCCGTTTCGCCCTCCGCGGCCTGGACATAGAGGAGCGCCCACTGCGCCTGCTCCACGCCCATTCGGCGGCGGAATGCATGGCCGTGTTGCGCGCCGAGCGCGACGTCGCGGTCGTGCTGCTCGACGTGGTGATGGAGGCCTCCGACGCCGGGCTCGTCGCGGTGGAGGGCATCCGCGGCGAACTGGGCCTGCACAACACGCGCATCATCCTGCGCACCGGCCAGCCCGGCCAGGCGCCCGAGATCGACACGATCCGCCGCTACGACATCAACGACTACAAGACCAAGAGCGAACTCACGCGCACCAAGCTGTTTACCTCGCTGACCGCGGCAATCCGTTCCTACGCGCAGTTGTGTCAGCTCGACGAGAGCCGCAGGGGCCTGGAGCAGATCGTGGCCTCCAGCCACCACCTGATGGCGCACGACGGCGTACAGGGCTTCGCCGCTGGGGTGATCACCCAGATCGCCGGCCTGTTCGGCATCCCCTCGGAGGGACTGGTGTGCGCAAGCGCCAGCGGCGACCCGGACAGCCTGACCGCAGAACAACTCAGGATCATCGCCGCGGCGGGCTGCTTCAGCCACCTCGTCCAGCACCCCGTCTCCGAGATCGGCGATCCGCAGATCATCTCGAACCTCACCCGCTGCCTGCGCGAACAGCGCAACCTCGTAACCGAAACCAGTGTCACGCTGTGCTTTTCCGGCCACGAGGATACCCGCTATGCCGTGTTCATCGATTCACCCGAACCCCTGGGCGACGTCGATCGCGAACTGCTCGGCGTGTTCTGCACCAACATCTCGCTGTGCGCGGACAACGTCGAACTGGTCACCCGGCTGCGCGAGATCGCCTTTGTCGACCCCTTGCTGGGTCTGCCCAACCGTAGCGCCTTCGTCCAGCACCTGGACACTGCGATCGAGGCCGACGCCCTCGCGGGCTGCACGATCGCCCTCATCGACCTCGACCAGTTTGCCGAGACGAACGACATGTTCGGCCACGTCTATGGCGACCGCCTGCTTGGCGCCATCGCCAGCCGCCTTCGCAAGGCCCTGCCGGGCTCGTGTACGATCGCGCGGGTCTCGGGCGATGTGTTCGCGATCTGCGGCGACGAAACCCTGGTGTCGCCCGCCCACCTCGCACCACTATTCGAAACCCCTTACGTGTTCGACGGTATCGAGCGCCCGGTGTCGGCGTGCATGGGCTTCGTGCGAGCCGACACCGGCTCCAGCGCTGGGGCCGAACTGCTCAAGGATGCATCCATCGCGCTCAAGCGCGCCAAGGCGCGCGGACAGGGCGAGCACGAGTTCTACACCTCGGCAATCGGGCTGGAGTCGCGCCAGCACACCCGGCTGCTGCACGAACTGCAGCAATCCTTCGGCAGCGATGCGCTCTTTCTCGCTTTCCAGCCGCAGCTCTCACTGGAAAGCGGACGGGTCACCGGCGTGGAGGCCCTGCTGCGCTGGCGCAGGGCCGATGGCAGCTTCGTCCCGCCAGACCAGTTCATCCCGGTAGCCGAGCGCTCCGGCATCATCACCCTGCTGGGGAACTGGGTCATGCGCACCGCACTGGGCGCACTCGCGCAACTCGACCATGCCGGCTTCAGCGACATCCGCATGGCCATCAACGTCTCGCCCGCTCAGTTGCGCGACCGCAGCTATGCCGAACAGCTCGGCCTCGCCCTGCAGGAGAGCGGGGTGGCGCCAGGGCTGCTCGAACTGGAGATCACCGAGTCAGTGGCCGTCATGGGCATGGCCCGGGTGTCCGCGCTTCTCGCCGAAGTCAAGGCACTGGGCGTCGAGATCGCGATCGATGATTTCGGGACCGGCTTTTCATCGCTGTCCTACCTCGACCAGCTCCCGGTGGACCGGCTCAAGATCGACCGCAGCTTCATCGCCCTGCTCGACAGCTGCCGCCCCGGCGCCCGCATTGCGGAGATGATCGTACCCCTCGGCCATTGCCTTGGCATCGCGGTGCTTGCCGAGGGTGTGGAGACCGAACGCCAGGCCGAACGCCTGCGCGCGATGGGCTGCAACGAAGCGCAAGGCTACCTCTACGCGCGACCGATGCCGCTCGATGCGCTCCTGCAGTGGCTGCAGACATACCGGACAAGAGTCGCATGAGCGTACAACGCATCCTCATCTTTCTGCTCGCGGCCTTGCTGGCCGCATGCGGCAAACCCGAGCCGATCGTGATTGGCTTCATCGCCGGCCTCTCCAATCGCACCACAGACACCGGTGAAGCGGCGCGCAATGCGCTCACCCTTGCCATCGAGGAGCGCAACGCGGCGGGTGGCATCGGAGGCCGTCCGCTGCGACTGCTGGTCGGTGACGACGGCCAGGACGCTGCCACTGCTCACCAAGCCATGCAAGCGCTGATCCGTGCCCGCCCGGCGGTGATTGTCGGCCCGTACACCAGCGCGATGGCCGATGTCATCCTCCCGCTGGCCGACGCAGCAGGCGTCGTTGTCCTCAGCCCTGTCATCACGGCAATGCACTTCGTCGGCAAGGACGACATGCTGATCCGGCTCAACCGCAGCACGCGCGACAATGCCGCGGACTATGCCCGCGTGCTAGCCGAACGCGGCCTGCACCGGCTGGCTGTGGCTTACGACGTACGCAACCGGGCATTCTCCGAGTCCTGGCTCACCGAACTGCGCAGCCAGTTCCCAGCCTACGGCGGAGAGGTCATTGCCGCGGTCGAGTTCGAATCCGCCGCAGATACGATGTTCAGCGAGGTCGCCGCACGCCTTCTCGAAACCGAACCCGATGGGCTGCTGTTCATCGCCAATGCAGTGGATGTCGCGCGGCTGGCACAACAGACGCGCAAGCTCTCACCAAACATGCCGCTCGCTGCCGCGGAATGGGCCGCAAGCGAACAGCTGGTGGAGCTCGGCGGCCAGGCCGTGAACGGACTGTTGATCGCGCAATCCCACGATCGCACCGACGAAGCGCCTCGCTTCACTGCCTTCCGCGACGCCTACCGGGCCCGTTTCCAGCGCGACCCCGGCTATAGCGCGATCGCCAGCTACGATGCCGGCATCGTGCTGTTCCAGGCACTGGAACGGCGCAAGAGCGGGCAGTCCGTGAAGGACGCCGTCCTGCGCCACGGTCCCTACCCCGGCTTGCAGCACCTGATCGAGATCGACGCCTTCGGCGACAGCACGCGGCCGATCCATTTCGCAGAGATCCACGACGGCCAGTTCGTCCTGGTGCGCTGAATGACCCTCCGGAACTGGCGGCTGCGCAGCTTCGTCGTTGCCATCATGGCCGCCACGACCGTCATGGTCGTGGTGCTGGTGGTAGCGGCCCTGCTCGCGATCAGCATTCCCGCCCTCGAAGATGAGACCCAGCGCGAAGTGCAGTTGCAGGCCAACGACCACGCCAACCGCACACAGATCGTGCTCGGTGCTCTTGAGTCGCGCCTGGAGGTGGTAGGCGAGAGTCATGCTCTGGTTGACGCAGAGGTATTCGCGGGCGTCCTCGACATGATCATCGCGCGCACTCCGATGCTGCGAGCGCTTTACCTCGTCGATGCCAACGGGCGTGTGACAGCGGCAGGACTGGACTCGTCGATGAGCCGGCTACGCAGCGAGATCCTCGGTAGCGATCTGTCATCCACCCCCTTGTTGCGCGCAACCCAGGCGACCCGCAGTACGACCTGGAGTGACACCTACCTGTCCGCGCTCTCGGGGGTGCTCACCGTTGGCGTCGCGACACCGGCCGGTGACTCCCACGTACTGATCGGCGAGGTGCCGCTCGACGCCGTATTGAGCACCCTGGAAGAAACCGGCAGCACTCGCCTTGCAGCACTCTGGGTAATCGATAGCCGTGGCGAGGTCATCACCGAGTCCCGCCACGGCCCGGGTGCCCGACGCATGAATCTCAACGGCCTGCCGCTTCTTCAGGCCAGCCTTGCAGGCACCCCCCTGCCCCCCTACATCGACTTCGAAGGACAGCGCTACCACGCCGGGCTGGCGCTCTCGGAGGCCCTCAACTGGCGCTTCGTCACCATTGCCCCGACCGGCCTCGACAACCCACGTGTGAGCCGTATGGTGATCGCCATCGGGGCGGCGTTCGCGATCGCCTTGTTGCTCGGCGTACTGCTGTCACGCAGCCTCGCGCAGCTTCTGCTCGCGCCACTGAACAGCATCATTGCCCAGGCCCGCGACACAGCGCACGGCAGGCAGGGCCACTGGCCGCGTGGCCCGGTGGTCGAGCTCAATGCCCTGTCCGGCGACCTTGAGGCGATGGCCGCGCACCTGCAATCGCTCAACCTCGACCTGGAGCAGCGCGTAGCCCAGCGCACCGAGGCCCTCGCCGAAAGCAACCGTTCGCTGCAGGCCACGCTGGCAGAGCTCGAGCGCACCCAGCACGAACTCGTACGCGCCGAAAAGATGGCCGCCCTCGGCGGCCTGGTGGCCGGCGTCGCCCACGAACTCAACACTCCGATCGGCAACGGGCTGATGGCGGTGAGCACGCTGCAGGGGCAGGCCGGCGACTTCCGCCGCTGCATGCAGGCCGGGCTGCGACGCTCGGACCTCGATACCTTCCTGCTCAACGTAGACCAGGCGGCAGACATCGCAACGCGGAACCTGAGCCGTGCCGCCGACCTTGTGACCAGCTTCAAGCAGGTCGCCGTGGATCAGTCGAGTGCCCAGCGCCGTCGCTTCATGCTCGACGAGGTCGTCGACGAGATCATCATCACGCTGCGGCCCTCGATCAGACGCCTGCCGTTCTCGATCGAGACCGACATCCAGCCCGGCCTGGAACTCGACAGCTATCCGGGCCCGCTCGGGCAGGTCCTGGCCAACCTCATCAACAACGCCTTGATCCACGCATTCGAAGATCGCGAGCAGGGCACGATCGTCATCGCCGCACGCCGCGCTGAGGACGGACGCATCAGGCTGACCGTCAGCGATGATGGACAAGGCATGGACGCAAGCGTACTGGAGCAGGTGTTCGAACCCTTCTTCACCACGCGCAAGGGGCGCGGCGGTACCGGACTGGGCCTGCACATCGCCTTCAACGCCGTCGCCAACGTGTTGGGCGGCAGCCTCACGGCCAGCAGCGCAAAGGGCAGGGGCAGTTGCTTCGAACTGCACATCCCAGCGATTGCCCCAAGCATGAGCGAAACAGGCGCGACAGCCTGACGCCACATCGCATCCATACGCACCAGTATGGAACCCGGTATAATCCGCGGTTACGCCACTAAAAGTACCGTTGCCACGGAGGACAGCATGACCGAGCCGCAAGCCCTTTATCTCGAACGGCGCATGACACCCGCCGATGCCGCCGGCTTCGTGCGCGACGGCGACACGGTGGTCGTACCCACCGGCGTCGGTGAGCCGCCCGCGCTGCTGCACGCACTGTCCGAACGCCGCAACGCGCTGCGCGACGTCGCGGTGAGCCAGATCCTGCCGCTGCGCAAGTTTGCC
Organism: Thauera sp. 28; assembly: GCF_000310145.2. Taxonomy (GTDB): domain Bacteria; phylum Pseudomonadota; class Gammaproteobacteria; order Burkholderiales; family Rhodocyclaceae; genus Thauera; species Thauera mechernichensis. The sequence goes on along the minus strand of NZ_AMXA01000024.1, from coordinate 52,188 downwards.
TACCTCGACCCCGAGACGCGCGCGAACATCCGCCACGACGCCTACTTCTTCGGCGGCGCCACCCGTGCAGGTGGCCAGGCGGGCTGGGTGGACTTCATTCCCGCCTACTTCTCCGAGCTGCCGATGCTGATCGACCGCGGCCTGTCGCCGGCCGACGTGGTGGTGTCGATGGCCTCGCCGATGGACGAGCACGGTTACTTCAGCCTGGCGCTGGCGCCCGACTACACGATGGCAGCGATCCGGCGCGCCCGCGTGGTGCTGCTCGAAGTGAACCCGAACGTGCCGTTCGCCAACGGCAACTGCCACATCCACATCTCGCAGGTCACCGGCCTGGTCGAAAGCGCCGAGGAGCTGTTCGAGGTCGGCCTGCCACAGATCGGCCCGGTACAGGAAGCCATCGGCAAGTACGTCGCCGACCTCATCGACGACGGCGCCACACTGCAGATCGGCTACGGCGGCATCCCCGACGCGGTCGTCATGCAGCTGCAGCACAAGCGCGACCTCGGCATCCACACCGAGATGATCGGCGACGGCATCCTGTCGCTGATCGAATCCGGCGCCGTCACCAACCGCCAGAAAACCTTCATGCCGGGCAAGACGGTTGCCACCTTCGCGCTCGGCTCGCGGCGCCTGTATCGCCACCTGCATCGCAACCCGGCGGTCGAGATGCACCCGGTGGACTTCACCAACGACCCCTACATCGCAGCGCGCAACGACAAGCTGTGCGCGATCAACGCCACGCTGCAGATCGACCTGCTCGGCCAGTGCGGCTCGGAGAGCCTGGGCCACCTGCCCTACTCGGGTACCGGCGGCCAGGTGGACTTCGTGCGCGCAGCCAACCGTTCGAAGGACGGCAAGGCCTTCATCGTGCTGCCGTCGACGGCAAAGAACGACACCGTGTCGCGGATCGCGCCAGTGCTCTCGCCCGGCACTCATGTCACCACGAGCAAGAACGACATCAACTACGTGGTGACCGAGTATGGCGTCGCCGAACTTCGCGGCAAGACCGCCAAGCAACGCGCGCAAGCGCTGATCGGCATTGCCCACCCCGACTTCCGCGCCGAACTGCGCGAAGCTGCAAAGCGCATGGGGCTGCTGTAAGCGAAACCGGGAAGTCGTGCTGCAGGGCGATCGCCCCGCAGCACGGATCGCTCAGAGGATGACGGTGATTTCCTCGCGACGCACCAGTTCGGAACCGAAGTCCAGGGCATCGAGCGCAAGCGCATCGCGCGCCGTCACCACGCCAAGCGGACGACGGTCGGCATCGACCACCGGCACGTGGCGCACGCCGTTCTCGAACATCAGATGCAGGGCATGGCCGAAGGGCTTGTCATCGGTCAGCGTCTGCGGGTTGTGGGTCATCACCTCACCGACCGGCGTGGCGTCGGGATCGAGGCCGGCGGCAAGCACGCGGAAAGTGGCGTCCCGTTCGGTGAAGATGCCGGTGAGCACGCCATGCTCGGTGATGAGGGCAGCGCTGCAGTGCAGGTCCTGCATCATGCGGGTGACTTCGCGCACCGGCTTGAAGATCGAGACGCTGACGAAGGGACGCTCGGCGAGAACCTGATGGATCGGACGGCTGGGCATGATCTGTCTCCTGATGCTCTTGTGGAAAGGCACAGTTATCAAAGCTTCAACCGTGCCAGCTTCGGCACCCTCTGCCGCAACCCGACAGCAGGCGCCAAACACCTGTTTTAGCGCATCTTTTTGACAGCATAATGACGTTACAAGAATATTGCAGCGCAATATCCCGCCTGCAGCATGCCTCACCAGCGTGCATGGACAGCATGGCTCGCACCGCGACGGTGCAAGCGAGGACGCTCAGTCCTCAACCTTCTTGCACTGCGCCATGGCCTCGCCCATGCGTACCGGCCGCGCTGCGACCCACTCGGAACTGAAGCGCAGCACGTCGCGCGGGAACAGCATCACCACGGTTGAACCGAGCAGGAAACGCCCCATTTCAGCGCCCTGCTCGAGCACGACCTCGCCCTCGGCGTAAGCGCGCTTCTCGATGTCCGGCCGCCGCGGCGGATTGACGACGCCGTGCCATACGGTCGCCATGCTGCCGACGATGGTCGCACCCACCAGCACCATCACGAAGGGCCCGAACTCGCCCTCGAATACGCACACCACACGCTCGTTACGCGCAAACAAGCCCGGTACGCCGCGCGCGGTGGCCGGATTGACCGAGAACAGTTCGCCAGGCACGTAGATCATCTGGGTGAGGCGTCCCGCGCAGGGCATGTGGATGCGGTGGTAGTCGCGCGGCGACAGGTACAGGGTGGCGAAGTCACCGTCCTCGAAGCAGGCAGCCAGGCTGCGGTCGCCACCCACGAGCGCAGCGGTGGAATAGAAGTGCCCCTTGGCCTGAAAGATCTGGTCGCGCTCGATGGGCCCGAACTGGCTGATCGCACCATCCACCGGGCACACGAAGTCGGCCTCGGCATGCGGCCGCGCACCTTCGCGCAGCGGGCGGGTGAAAAATGCGTTGAAGCTGGCGTAGCTTGCCGGGTCGGGATTGGCCGCTTCGGCCATATCCACGCCGTAGCGCTTGATGAACCAGCGGATAACGGCAGTGGTCACGCGTCCGCCCTCGAGACCGGCCAGCTTGCCGGCAAGCTGGGTAAGCAGACGCTTGGGCAGGACGTACTGCAGGGCAACGGTGAGACGTTCGGACACGGCGAGATCCTGGACAAGAGCGGCGCAGCAGGCGCCAAGGCCACGATTATAGCGGCCGCCCCGGTCTCACCCTATGCCAGCAGCAGCGATGCGGCGATCCCCCACAGCATCAGGGCGACCAGCCCGTCCAGCACGCGCCACGCCAGCGGACGGGAGAACAGCGGCACGAGCAGACGCGCACCGTAGCCGAGCAGCACGAACCACACGATCGACGCACTGATCGCACCGGCGGCGAAAAGCGGACGCAGATCCTCCGCCTGCTGGCTACCGATCGAGCCGAGCAGCACCACGGTATCGAGATAGGCGTGCGGGTTGAGCAGGCTGAAACCGGCCGCCGCGAGCAGGGCCTGGCCTCGCGACATGCGTTTGTGCTCGGCGAGGTTCATTTCCCGCCCCCCGCGCAGCGCCGAGCGCAGGGCGCGGCTACCGTACCAGAGCAGGAATGCGGCGCCACCGTAGCGCGCCATTGCCATCAGGTCCGGGCTGGCGACGAAAAGGCTGCCAAGCCCTGCGATGCCGACCAGGATCAGCGCCATGTCGCACAGTGCCGACACGCTCACGGTCAGCAGCACGTGCTCGCCGCGCAGCCCCTGGCGCAGCACGTGGGCGTTCTGCGCGCCGATCGCCATGATCAGGCCAAGCGTGAGGATGAAGCCGTTTAAGTAGACATTGCTCATGATGCGTTCCGTTGTCGTTATGGGTCGGCGGCAGCGCCCGCGCGATCCTTTGTATGCAGCGAGCGGTGCAGCACCGCAATGACCAAATGTAGCGCCACAGAAACGCACTATTAAGTAAAATCGATTTAATTCATTTTCAACAAAAACTGCTAATGATCGACCATCGCCTGCTCGCCTTCGAAGCCGTGCTGCAGGAAGGCGGCTTCGAGCGCGCCGCGCGCCGCCTGGCGCTCACCCAGTCCGCGGTGTCGCAACGGGTGAAGCTGCTGGAGGCCGAATTCGGTCAGGTGCTGCTGGTGCGCAGCAAGCCGGTGCGCCCGACGCCGGCCGGCCGTCGCCTGCTGCCTTACCTCGCCCAGCTACGACTGATGGAGACCGAAGCGCGACGCGCCCTGGAGCCGGGACAGCGCCACGGCCCGATGCGGCTTGCGGTTGGCGTCAACGCCGACTCGCTCGCAACCTGGTTCATAGGCGCCGTCGCCGAAGTGGTCCGTGAAGAGGGCCTGGTCCTCGACTGCGTGGTGGACGACCAGGATCACACTCATGCCCTGCTGGCCGACGGCGAGGTACTGGGCTGCGTCTCCACCCGCCCGGACCCGATGCGCGGCTGCGCAGCGATCCGGCTTGGCGAGATGCCTTACCTGTGCGCTGCCTCGCCGGCCTTCCGCGCACGCTGGTTCCCGCGCGGCCTCAGCCGCAGCGCGCTGGCGCACGCGCCGGCGATCATCTTTGGCCGCAACGACGACATGCACGAGGCCTTCCTGCAGCGACACTTCGGGCTGGATACCGGGCAGTACCCTCACCACGTCGTACCCTCTTCCGAGGGCTTCATGGCCTTCGCGGTCGCCGGCCTGGGTTACGGCTTCATCCCCGAGATCCAGGCCCGCGCCCACCTGGCGCGGGGCGAGCTGATCGACCTCGCCCCGCAACGTGAGGAGGTGGTGCTTTACTGGCACCACTGGCAGGTACAGTCCCCGGTGATGGCGCGGCTCGCAGGCGCGATCGCAGAAGCCGCCGCGAGAGCGCTGGGTACGCCCTGATGACCAGCCCCCGGCAATCGCCCTTACCGCGCTGTTCGGTGGAAAGCGGCGCCAGCCGTGAAGGGTTGAAGGCGATGGGGGCGGGCGGGTGCGACAAAAGGCTCGCGACTTGCGTCGCTCCTACCGCACGCCGCGCGCGCCCCCTGTAGGAGCGGCGCCAGCCGCGAGGGGTTGAAGGCGATGGGGGTGGGCGGGTGCGACGAAAGGCTCGCGACTTGCGTCGCTCCTACCGCACACCGCGCGCGCCCCCCGTAGGAGCGGCGCCAGCCGCGAGGGGGTGAAGGCGATGGGGGGTTGGGCGGGACGACGAAAGGCTCGCGACTTGCGTCGCTCCTACCGCACACCGCGCGCGCCCCCGTAGGAGCGGCGCCAGCCGCGAGGGGGTGAAGGCGATGGGGGTGGCGGGTGCGACGAAAGGCTCGCGACTTGCGTCGCTCCTATGGCACGCCATCGGGCGGCGCGACGTGCCTACGCCGCGCGGGCGTTGCCAGCCAACAGGGCCGCAACGGCGGTCGGGTTGGAAGGGAACCAGAAATGCATGTAGGAGGCGGTAATCGAGCCGAGCCGATACACCGCCTCGCCCTCGCCGCCATCCGGCCGTTGCGCACGCAGCCAGGGCTCGAGCGGTGTCACGGTCTTCGAATAATGGAAGGTGTGACCGGTGATACGCCCTTCGGGCAGGTCCGCCTGCTGCATTCCGAGCGCAGCCAGACGCTGCTGCATGATCGCCCGCCCCGGCAGCACGCCGGCAAAGGCGTGCTCGACGCCTGCCTTGTCCACCACAGCTTCGAGCAGGCTCATCATGCCACCGCACTCGGCAAGCAGCGCCCGTCCGGCCGCCACGTGGGCATGGAGGTCGGCGCGCAGGCGCACGTTGGCCGCCAGCGCCGCGCCATGCAACTCGGGATAGCCACCAGGCAGCCATACCGCGGCGCTGCCCGCCGGCAGCGTCTCGCCTGCGAGCGGGGAGAAGAACGCCAGATCGGCACCCAGTGCGCGCAAGGTGTCAAGATTGGCCGGATAGATGAAGCCGTAGGCAGCATCGCGAGCAATGGCGATGCGCCGCCCCGCCAGCAGCGGCGGGGGTGCGGGCAGCGCCATTGGCGGAAAACTCACCGCGGGCGGCAGCGCGGCCGCGCCCGTCTGCTGCAGATGATCGGCAAGGCGGTCCAGGCGCTCGTCCAGGTCGGCGATCTCCGCCGCCTGCAGCAGGCCAAGGTGGCGCTCTGGCAGCGCAGCCTCGGCGTCGCGCATGACTGCGCCGAACCAGCGCATGCCCGCAGGCAGCGCCGCACGTAGCATGTCGGCATGGCGCGCGCTACCGACGTGGTTGGCAAGTACACCCGCAAAGGACAGTCCCGGCTGATAGTGCGCCAGGCCGTGTGCGACGGCGCCGAAGGTCTGCGCCATCGCGCGTGCGTCGATCACGGTCATCACCGGGATCCCGAAACGGCGTGCAATGTCGGCGGCGGAAGGGGTGCCATCGTAGAGCCCCATCACGCCTTCGACCAGGATCAGGTCTGCCTCGCCGGCAGCAGCGTACAGGCGCGCAGCAATGTCGGCCTCGCCGCACATGCCGAGGTCGATGTTATGCACCGGAGCCCCGCTCGCCACCGCATGGATCTGCGGGTCGAGGAAGTCCGGCCCGCACTTGAACACCCGCACCCTCCGTCCGAGCCGGGTGTGCATGCGCGCAAGCGCCGCGGTGATGGTGGTCTTGCCCTGGCCGGAGGCCGGTGCGGCAACGAGCAGCGCCGGGCAGGCACGCCCCCCTGCAGCGCTCACGCTGCGCCCTTGCCGTGCACCACGGCGCAACCGGCATGCGGCAGCGGCGAGGACTTGGGCTGGTCCTGGGGTTCGAACCAGGCGAGCTTGGGGTACAGGCCGACCACGCTGCCGATCACCGTCAGCGAGGGCGGGCGCACACCTTCTTCCAGCACACGCTGCGCCAGTGTCGCGAGGTTACCCACCACCACGCGCTGGGCGTGCGTGGTACCGCGCTCAATGACCCCGGCCGGCGTCTCCGGCGGCAGGCCGTGGGCGACGAACTGCGCACAGATATCGGCCAACCGCGAAATGCCCATGTAGATCACCACAGTCTGATGCGGACGCGCCAGCATCGGCCAGTCGAGATCGACCTTGCCCTCTTTGAGGAAGCCGGTTGCGAACACCACGGACTGGGCGTGGTCGCGGTGAGTGAGCGGAATGCCCGCGTACGCCGCGACACCCGCCGCCGCGGTTACGCCGGGGATGACCTCGACCGGGATGCCCGCATCGACCAGCACCTCCATCTCCTCGCCCCCACGACCGAAGATGAAGGGGTCGCCGCCTTTCAGGCGCACGACACGCTTGCCTTGCTGCGCGAGTTCCAGCAGCAGCTGGTTGATCTCGTCCTGAGGCAGCGAGTGGTCGGCAGCCTTCTTGCCGACGTAGATCCGCTCCGCCGCGGCAGGCGCGAGCTCGACGATGGCTGGGCTAACGAGGTTGTCGTACACGACGACATCCGCCCCGGCCACCAGTCGCGCACCGCGCAGCGTGAACAGCTCCGGATCACCAGGGCCTGCCCCCACCAGATACACCCAGCCGGGCTGGGGACCGGGACGATGAACGGCAAGATCGGGAATAGTCATGTCAATTGCTCCATACCGGCCGCCGCCTTCGCCCCTGCGGCGAGGTCAAATGCGTCCAGCTTCATGTCGATGACGCCGCCCGGCGTGCCAGGTCGCGTCCAGAGGGCGAGAGCGTACGTCCTTACGACGCGCAATGCACGCTCGGCCACAGGCTAAGGCGCCTTCTGTGGCGCGCATCCGGGCAGACGCGCCCGGCCTCTGCATCAGCTTCAACGGCTTCACTCGCCGGGGCACCTCAGTCCGGCAGGAACACCACCCGCCCTTCGTGCTCGATGCGGCGCAATGGGTGACCAAAAGCCTGGCCAAGCAGGTCCGCACGCAGCACAGCGTCGCGGTCACCGGCAATCACTCCGCCGCGGCCATCGAGCAGGATGATGTGGTCGGCATAGCGTGCAGCAAGGTTGATGTCGTGCAGCACCATCACGCTGCCGCGCCCCGTTCCAGGCTCGCGCACCAGGCGCTGGAACAGCTCGAGTGTGGCGATCTGGTGGTGCAGGTCGAGGTGGTTGAGCGGCTCGTCGAGCAGGAACAGCCGCGGCGCCTGCGTCAGCAGTGCGGCGATCGCCACGCGCTGGCGCTCGCCGCCCGACAGCGTATGCACCGCGCGCTGCTCGAAGCCCGCCAGCCCCACCTCGGCCAGCGTCCGGCGCGCGATCGCAACATCCTCCGCGCCCTCCCAGCCCCAGCGCCCGAGGTGCGGGTGGCGCCCCACCAGCACGGTCTCAAGCACACCGGCGGCGAAGGGGTCGGGCTGCTGCTGGGCGAGCAGACCGCGATAGCGCGCGGCCTCGAGTGCAGGCCACGCCGCATACGGCAGGCCGCCCAGGCGCACCTGCCCCACCGTGGGCTCGCGCAGGCCGGCGAGCGTATGCAACAGCGTGGTCTTGCCAGCGCCGTTGGGCCCGAGCAGCACCAGGCACTCGCCCGCGGCCAGGCTCAGGCTGAACTCGCAGCACAGCCAGCGCTCTCCCACCTGCAGTGCGAGGCGTTCGGCCTCGAGCAAGGGTGCGGCATCGACGGGCAGGCGGCGCGCGGCGTTCATGTGCTGCTGCGCGGACTGCGCGAAAGCAGGAACAGGAACACCGGCACGCCGATCATCGCGGTGAGCACGCCCACCGGCAGTTGCTGCGGCGCCAGCAGGGTGCGCGCCGCGGTGTCGGCCAGGGTGAGCAGGGTGCCGCCTACCAGCGCCGCCGCGGGGATGAGCACGCGCTGGTCATTGCCGAGGACGAGCCGCACCAGGTGCGGCACGATGAGGCCAACGAAACCCACCGAGCCAACCAGCGTGACCGCGGTGGCGGTAAGCAGCGAGGCCAGTACGTAGAGCACGATGCGCAGCCGTTGCACGCGCACGCCGAGCGCACGCGCCGTAAGCTCACCACGCGCGAGCACGTTCAGATCGCGCGCGAACGGCATCACCGCCAGCAGCGCCAGTACCAGCACGACCCCTGCCGGCCACGGCCGCGCCGCCGCGCTGGCGTCGCCCATCATCCAGAACAGCATCGGCATCACCCGCGTATCCGATGCCAGCGCCAGCAACATCGACACCGCCGCGCCACAGCCGGCCGCGACGATGACGCCGGTGAGCAACAGCCGCGTCTGCGTCCAGCTGCCGTCGCCGTGCGCCAGGCCGAACACCACCAGCATCGCCGTGAGCGCACCGGCAAAGGCCATCGCATCGATCCAGAACGCCGCTGCCCCGAGCGTGATTGCTCCCAGCGCCCCCACCGCCGCCCCACCCGAGATGCCAAGGATGTAGGGGTCGGCAAGCGGGTTGCGCAGCAGCACCTGCATGAGCGCGCCCGCGGTGGCGAGCAGGCCGCCACTGACGAACGCCGCGACGGCGCGGGGGAGGCGGAGCTCGAGGATGATGGCGGCCGACACCCCCCCTGCATCGTCAACAAGAGCACTCCAAACAGCGGCAAGATCCAACTGCAACTCACCAGCGCGCAAGGACAGCACGATGGCTCCCGCTGCTCCAAGCAGGAGCACGCCCAGCACGGCGATCAGTCTCCGGCGCTCATGCACCTTCGCCCCCCTTTCCTCCTGTTCGTATCACTCAGAACGTGACGCGAGCACCAATCTTCCAAGTGCGCTCGAAGTCGATCGGATAAATACGATCTCCAGCCCAAGCAGACTCCAACGCTAATCCGTTCTCGCGATCAAAGAGGTTGTTCACTGCGCCATAGACCTCAACTGCCTTAGACAATCGGTGCTTGTACACGAGATCAGTCGAGTTGTAGGCACGCTGCCGCGCGGCATTTCTGTTGTCGAAATCTCCATCCGCCCATGCCTTGCTCCGCCATGTGTGGGTGATATTCATGCTCGCTGTATCCGCCACACGAAAGTTGAGCCCCATGACCAAGCTATGTCGAGAAACGCCAGGCAGTTCCTTCTCGTTGTATGCTCCTCCTCCGTCGGATTCCCGGTCTATCACCGCGCGCGTCCACGCGTAATTGACTATCGCAGAAGCACCAGCCATTAACTGCAGGCTGTTCTGGATCTCAAATCCATACTTATGGGACTTGTCAATATTGGTGTTGCTGTATGAAATCGGCTCAAGATAGATCTCGTTCTTCAATTTGGTATAGAAGATAGACGCCTTGAATCGATTCCGATCGGTAAGGTGATTTGCCCCTAACGTAATCATGCGACTCTTGGCTGGCTCGATGAAGCCATTGAAGCGCTTACCGACAAACGCCCAAGTTAGAGGATCGTACTCGCTTGCGAAAAAGCGATCGATGTCGGGAGACAAGAAAGCATCGCTGTAACTTGCAAAAACAGACAGCACCGGACTGAGACTGTAGTTGGCGCCTGCCTCCCAGGATGTTAGGTGTTCCTCCTGGCCCAGTGCTGCCCCAGCCAAAGGCTTATAGCCATATTCCACACGCTCCCGGCGCACACCAGCCGACACTGTCAGCTGTTCAAACAAATATTGCCCGTGCAGGAAACCACCGAAATTGTCTTTCGTGGTAACGCCATCTGCCCCTTTGCGATCGCCGTCAAAGCTCTGCACCCCTGCGTTCAGAGCCAGCCCGCCACGCAGAAACTGCACCGAAATCTCATTTGACTTGTAGGTATATTTCGACGGAGAAGACGGAAGATACTGCGAGCTCTTGCCCTCATCCGCATGTCGAGCATATATCCGCCATTCTGGAGTGAGAGCGAAATCAGCACCAAGACTCCAATGATCAGAGTCGAGTTTCTGTCGAGTGTAATTTCGGGAATCACTCATTGCCGGGCTGTCACGAAACTGTGCCAGAGACAAGGAGTTCGGGTAACGCGTATCTATACGTGATGCGCCAGCCTCGAAATCCAGACGCAGGGCTTCTGTTGGCCTTCCACCAGCCGCAAAGCGCCAAGTATTTGCCTCAGACTGATCGCGATGGCCAGTGGGATCTCTGTCGCTGAATCCCCCGAACTTGCCGTGATCGAGCGTTGCGGAGAGATCGAACCGATCACGAACAACACCAGCCGCCAGCACGGCCCCGCGAGTACCATAGTTGCCTGTGTAAGCATCAAGGCTGACACCGTCGCGTACCCGGGTGTAGATCTGGATGCTCCCAGCAGTAGCCCCATCGCCATAGAGCACCGCCCCGCTGCCCTTCGTGATCTCGAGGCGCTCGATATCTGCAAGCGAAATGGAACCGATCAACTGTGGCGCCATATCAATATTGTTCAGCCTGCGCCCATCGACCGAGATTACTACGTTCTGATGTCCGTTCGCACTACCATAGCCGCGCATGCTGATCTGCGGCGTATAACGATTTCCATAGCTCGGCGTCACCTGCAAAGAGGTCTGCAACGCGAGATAGTCATAAAGCGAGCGGGCACCGGATCGCTCTATGTCCTCACGCGTATGCACCTCGGATGCGTAAGGCGCATCTTGATCCTGCATATCAATGCGGGTCGCGGACACGAGCACGGTCTGCCCAACACTTTCCTGGGCCACAGCTCCTTGCGCAACAACCGCAAGGGCGGCACAGACAGAGGCTTTCAGACGCGAAACATGAAATTTCATGGGAATCTCCCCTCGGTAGCTGCCATGCGTCCCCGCATGCGACAAGCCATCCAGCACATGGACGCACCACGACCCAGGTAGAACCGAAGAGAGCAGAAAGAGAAGCCACCACGCCCGTCGCCGCCACCCCGCGGCACATCCGCCATTTCGCGCTCCGGCCGGTCTCCGGGCTCGTGCGCTGTGCCGGCGGAGCCGGACGGATGGATCGCCTTCCCGGGTCGAAGACCCAGTGGCTGCATGACCCACCTTGCGCGCACTTACCGTTGCGGGGGCAGCACAGGCATTGCGGCCTCGTTTGCGAGGGGCCGCGCACCTGTTTCCCGTTTAACCCTGGGCGAGAAACACCCGTGGGCACCGATAACGCGTTGCCCCTTCCGGGGCAGTCGGCGCGGATGATACCGTACGGGGCGGTATCGTGCACTGCAATAAGATACAGACGTTCCCTACACAAGGACCCGCCAGAACAATGACATGCGAACTGATCCTCGGTGGCGCCCGCTCCGGCAAGAGCCGCGAGGCCGAGCGCCGGGCGGCGGCGTCGGGGCTGGCGGTGACGGTGATCGCCACCGCCGAGGCGCTGGATGCGGAGATGGCTGCGCGCATCCGGCGCCACCAGGCCGACCGCCCCGCCGGCTGGCGCACAGTGGAGGCGCCGATTGCGCTCGCGGACACGCTGCGCGAGGCCTCCGCCCCCGGGCGCTGCCTGGTGGTCGACTGCCTGACGCTGTGGCTGAGCAACCTGCTCACCGATGCCCACCACCTGCCCCCGGGCGCGAGCGCCGAAGACTTGCCTGCCTTCCGTCGCGAGCGCGACGCATTGCTGGCCGTGCTGCCGACCCTGCCAGGGCACATCATCCTCGTCGCCAACGAAGTCGGCCTGGGACTGGTCCCCGAAACCGCGCTTGGCCGGTTCTTCCGCGACGAGGCTGGCCGACTCAACCAAGCGGTTGCGGCAGCGTGCCCACGCGTAGTGTTCGTCGCTGCGGGGCTGCCGCTGGTGCTCAAGGACGGCTAAACTCGCGCTCATTCCGTCTGCATCCGGCAGGCCCGCGACCCGGCATTCGTAAATCATGAACTTCCAGCTCTCCCAGCCCGACACCCTGCTCAGCGCCGCCATCCAGCACAAGATCGACCGCAAGACCAAGCCAGTGGGCGCGCTCGGACGGCTCGAGGCGCTCGCGCTGCAGATCGCACTGGTGCAGCAGACGCCTGCCCCCGAACTGCACCAACCGCACATCGTCGTCTTTGCCGGCGACCATGGCGCGGCACGCGCCGGGGTATCGGCCTACCCGCAGGACGTGACCTGGCAGATGGTGGAGAACTTCCTCGCCGGCGGGGCCGCGATCAACGTCTTCAGCCGCCAGATGGGGCTGGGGCTGAGCGTGGTCGACGCAGGCGTGAATCATGAGTTCGGCAAGCGCCCGGGCCTGATCGACGCCAAGATCGGCCCCGGCACGGCGAGCTACATCGACCGCCCGGCGATGACGCCGGCGCAGCGCGACGCCGCCCTCGAGCGTGGGCGCGGCATCGCCCATGCACTCGCCGGCAACGGCAGCAACTGCATCGGCTTCGGCGAGATGGGGATCGGCAACACCGCCTCGGCGTCCCTGATCACCCATTGCCTGGTGGGCGCCGACCACGACGCCGAGCTCTACAACGTCACCGGCCGCGGCACCGGGCTGGATGACGCCGGCCTTTTCCGCAAGCGCAGCCTGCTGGCGCAAGCGCTCGAGCGCGGCGGCCGGCCGAGCGATCCGCTGGCCGTGCTGGCCGAGTACGGTGGCTTCGAGATCGCGATGATGGCCGGCGCCATGCTCGGCGCGGCCGAAAAGCGCATGCTGCTGCTGATCGACGGCTTCATCGTCACCTCGGCATTGCTTGTCGCCTACGCCATCGATCCGCGCATCCTCGCCTACTGCGTGTTCGCCCACCGATCGCAGGAGCCGGGCCACCGCGTGCAGCTCGACTTCCTGCAGGTCGAGCCGCTGATGGAGCTCGACCTGCGCCTGGGCGAGGGCACGGGCGCAGCGCTCGCCTTCCCGCTGGCGCAGGCGGCGGTCAACTTCCTCAACGAAATGGCGAGCTTCGAGTCGGCTGGCGTCAGCGACCAGAGCTGAAGCCCGATGCGCACGCAGCTCGAACTGTTCTGCATCGCCCTCGGCTACTTCACCCGCATCCCGGTGCCGGGCTGGGTGGCGTGGGCACCGGAGCGCCTCACCCACGCCGCACGCTGGCTTCCGCTGGTGGGCTGGGTGGTGGGTGGCACAGGTGCGGCAAGCCTGCTGCTGTTCGCCCAGTTCCTCCCGGCCAGCCTGGCGGTGATCCTGTCCATGGCAGTGACGATCCGCCTTACCGGCGCCTTCCACGAAGACGGCTTCGCCGACAGCTGCGACGGTCTCGGCGGCGGCTGGGACAAGGCGCAGATCCTGGCGATCATGAAGGACTCGCGCATCGGCAGCTATGGCGCCATCGGCCTCGTGCTGATGCTGCTCGCCAAGGCCGCGGCGCTAATCGAGCTGGCCGCGGCCAGCCCCGCCACCGCCGCGACCGCCCTCTTCGTCGCCCACGCGCTGTCGCGCCTGGCGGCCACCGCGGTGCTGCACGCCCTGCCCTATGCGCGCAGCGACGACAGCAGCAAGGCAGCGGCCGTCGTCGGCCACCTGGGCCGCAAGGACCTCCTCATCGCCGCCGCCTGCGGCCTGCTGCCCGCGTTCGTGCTGCTCGCACCGCTGCCGGCGCTGGCTGTGCTGAGCCTGGCGGCGCTGCTCACCGTATGGCTCGCCCGCCTCTGCCTGCGCCGTCTGGGCGGGCACACCGGCGACCTGCTCGGCGCCGTGCAGCAGGTGACGGAGCTGGCCTGCTATGTGGGCATCGTCGCTGTCAGCCTCTGAGCACCTGGGATATACTTCAACCATATCCACACAGAACGAGGTGAGGCCATGACGAGCTCGTCGCAAACCACCGTCTTTCGCAGCAACAAGACCCAGGCCGTGCGCCTGCCCAAGGCGCTCGAGCTGCCCGAATCGATCAAGAAGGTCACGATCACCGCGATCGGCAACACCCGCATCATCACCCCCGCCGAAGCGAGCTGGGACGCCTGGTTCGACGGCCCCGACGTCAGTGCCGACTTCTTGAGCAGCCGCGACCAACCTGCGGACCAGGTGCGCGAGGCCTGGTGAGCATGCTCAAGTACCTGCTCGACACCAACATCGTCAGCTACACCATCAAGAACAAGCCTGCCCAGGTGCGCGAACGCTTTCGCCAGCACGACGGCCAGATGGCCATCTCCAGCGTCAGCCTGGGCGAGCTCGTGTTCGGCGCCGAGCGCTCGGCCCAGCCGGAGGCGAACCTCGCCGTCGTCGAGGGCTTTGTCGCCCGTGTCGAGTCGCTGGATTTCGATGCCGCCGCCGCCCACCACTTCGGCCAGATTCGCGCCGAGCTCTGCCGCGCCGGCCGCCCCATCGGCCCCTACGACATGATGATCGCCGCCCACGCGCGCTCGCGCGGCCTCATCCTGGTGACCAACAACACCTCGGAGTTCGAGCGCGTTGCAGGCTTGCGGCTCGAGAACTGGGCCTGACGCGGCACGATCACCGACGCAAGCCCGGCCGCACTGCCCTCAGCCTCTCCACGCCCATGCAACTCCATCTCATCCGCCACCCCCGTCCCGCTGTCGCGCCCGGCATCTGCTATGGCCAGACCGACCTTGGCCTTGCCGAATGCCCGGCCACCGTCGCCGAGCGCCTGCGCCCGCTGCTGCCCGAAACCTTCGCCCTGCACACAAGCCCGCTCGCGCGCGCACGCCTGCTCGCCGAAGCGCTCGGCACGCCGCGCGAGGATGACCGCCTCAAGGAGATCCACTTCGGTGACTGGGAGGGCCGCAGCTTCGCCGACATCGGTCGCGCGATCGACGACTGGGCAGCTGACCCGCTCGGCTTTCGCGCACCGGGCGGCGAGTCGCCGCGCGAGATGGCCGCGCGGGTGCTGGCGTGGCTGGAGGAGGCAACGGGTAATGGGGGACAGACCCCGATTTCCGCGGAAATTGGGGTCTGTCCCCCATTACCGGAGGCGGTGGTCGTGGTAGCCCATGGCGGGCCGCTGCGCGCAATCGCCGGGCACCTGCTGGGCATGCCGCCCGAACGCTGGATCGGGCTCGACTTCGGCTGCGGGCAGGTGACGCGGATCGACGTCGAGCGTTGGGGGGTGGTGTTGAAGTGGTTCAATCGCTGAAGCTTCGCTCGCAGTGAAGTGGCCCTTCCAGCTTGCGACATGCGCACACACCACCTATCTTACAAATCTAAACTTCAACTTTAGATTTGTAAGATGATCCCGCGATCGGCTCTCTCGACCCTTCAGCGCCTGGCGCGTGGTTTCCCCGTAATCGCCATCACCGGCCCGCGCCAGGCCGGCAAGACCACGCTCGCTCAGCAAACCTTTGCCGACAAGGCGTATGTTTCGCTCGAGAACCCGGAGGAGCGCGAGTTTGCCGAATCCGACCCCAGGCGCTTTCTTGCCCGCTTCGAGGACGGCGCCATTCTCGATGAGGTTCAGCGCTGCCCTCAGCTTCTGTCATGGCTGCAGGGCATCGTCGACACGCGCAAGCGCATGGGTGACTTCGTGCTCACCGGCTCCCAGCAGTTCGAGCTCGTCTCGGGCATGACACAGTCGCTCGCGGGCCGGGTGGGCCGAGTCGAGTTGCTCGCGCTCTCCACCCAGGAGCTCGCCGCGGCTGCTCGCCTGCCCGCGCGCCTCGACGACATGCTGTTCAAGGGTGGCTACCCCGCCCTGTACGACCGCGACCTGAGCCCGAAAGAATGGTTCGCCAATTGCGTCGCCACCTACCTGGAGCGCGACGTCCGCCAACTGATCGCGATACGCGACCTCACCCAGTTTCAGCGCTTCGTGCGCATGTGTGCCGCACGCTCCGGCCAACTGCTAAACCTGAGCGCGCTCGGTGCCGACTGTGGCATCACCGCGGTCACCGCGCGCGAGTGGCTGTCCGTGCTTGAGGCCAGCTATCTGGTGGCGCGCATCCCGCCCTACTTCGAGAACTTCGGCAAGCGCCTGGTGAAGACACCCAAGCTCTACTTCCTCGATGTCGGCCTGATGTGCTGGCTGCTCGGCATCCGCGACGCCGAGACGATCGCCACCCACGCCATGCGCGGCACGCTGTTCGAAACCTGGGTCGTCTCCGAATTCATCAAACAGCAGTTCAATGCGGGCCGCCCCGCCGACCTTTACTTCTGGCGCGACAACGTGGGCCATGAGGTGGACCTGCTGTTCGAGACGCGGGACGGTCTGCAGGCGGTGGAAATCAAGTCTGGCCACACCTTCGCCAGCGACTGGCCGGCTTCCGCCCTGAAGTGGCAGAAATTGAGCGGCAGCCCCCTGGCACCGTGGATCATCTACGGAGGCGAGGGGGAATATGAACGCCAGGCTTGCCTCGCACTCGGCTGGCAAACCTTCGCCAAGCGGGACGTATCCGCCCGATGAGTAGCACGACACTCATGCTCACCCTCTGGCTCATCACCGACAACAAGCCCGGCCACCGCAGCCAGTTGCAGGGGCTGGCGCAAGCGCTGGCAGCGCGCACGGCGGTCGATACGCACTGGATCGACGCGCCAGCCGGGCGCAGGTCGCTGTGGCAATGGCTCGGGGGCCGCTTCCCAGCCGGCGCAGACCTGCCCGCCCCGGACCTGATCCTCGTCGCCGGCCACCGCACCCACCTCGCCGGCCTCGCCGCCCGGCGCGCACGCGGCGGCAAGCTGGTCGCGCTGATGCGGCCCAGCCTGCCGCTGGGCTGGTTCGATCTGTGCGTGATCCCGCAGCACGACGAGCCGCCCGCCCGCACCAATGTCCTCGCCACCCGCGGCGTGCTCAACACCGCCCGTCCCAGCGCCGAACGCGAGGCCGACACGGGGCTGTTCCTGATCGGCGGTCCATCGAAACACCACGGCTGGGACACCCACGGCCTGCTCGCCCAGATCGACGCCATCCTCGCCGCCACGCCCGGCATGCGGTGGACGCTGACCACCTCGCGGCGCACGCCGGCCGAAACGGAAGCCGCCCTGCTCACCCTGCGCGAACGCGGAGTCGACGTGCGGCCGGTGGCCGACACCCCGCCCGGCTGGGCGATGGCGCAGGTGGCACGCAGTGCCCAGGCCTGGGTGACGGAAGACAGCGTATCCATGGTGTACGAGAGCCTCACCGCCGGCGCCGCCACCGGCCTGCTCGCGGTGCCGCGGCTGGGCGAGACGCGTATCACGGCCGGGGTGGCGCAGCTGCAGCAGGAGGGTTTCGTTACGCCTTTCGCGGGCTGGCAGCGTGAGGGCCGGCTGCACACGCCACCAACGCCTCTGCGCGAGGCCGACCGCGTCGCGGACGCGGTCCTGTCTCGATGGCCGCAATAGCGCGCGGCGCGATCGCCTAGAATACGGACATCGCCGCAACCCGCCAGGGGCACCGCCATGGGTCTCGCACTGAAAGAGGAAAAGCACCACACCTACGCCGACTACCTCACGTGGCCGGACGACGCGCGCTACGAGCTCATCGACGGCGAAGCTTTCCTGATGGCGCCCGCGCCGCTCATCGAGCATCAGGAAGTCGCGGGCGAGGTGTTTCGCCAGCTGGCCAACCAGCTCGACGGCCAGCCCTGCCGCCCCTACATCGCCCCGGTCGACGTCCGCCTGCCGCGCGCGGACGAAACCGACGCTGCCATCGACACCGTGGTCCAGCCCGACGTCCTGGTGGTGTGCGACCAAGCGAAGATCGACCGCCGCGGCGTGCGCGGCGCGCCCGACTGGCTGCTTGAGGTACTTTCCCCCAGCACCGCCGCCCACGACCAGATCGCCAAACGCCGCACCTACGAACGCGCCGGCGTGCGTGAATACTGGCTGGTGCATCCGGGCGACCGCACGCTCACCGTCTATGTGCTCGAAAACGGCCAGTACGGCCGCCCGGAGATCTACGAACTGAAAGATGAGACCCCGATCGGCGTGCTGCCGGGCGTGTCGATCGCGTGGGATGCGCTCGTGGCGCGTCTGCCAAAGCCGGAGTACTGAACCGAGCGATGAAACCCCTCAAGGTCCTGCAACTGCTCCCCGCGCTCGACAGCGGCGGCGTCGAGCGCGGCACGCTGGAGATCGCGCGCGCGCTGGTCGCGGCCGGGCATGAATCAGTGGTGCTGTCCAAGGGCGGGCGGCTGGTCGAGCAGCTGCAGCGCGAGGGCTCGCGTCACATCACGCTCGACCTCGGGCGCAAGTCGCCGACCACCTTCCTGCAGTACCGCGCGCTGCGCAGGCTTTTCGAGGCCGAGCGCTTCGACATCGTCCATGCGCGCTCGCGCCTGCCCGCCTGGGTGGCCTGGCTCGCCTGGCGTGGAATGCCGGCGGACACGCGCCCGCACTTCGTCACCACGGTGCACGGCATGCACTCGGTGAGCCGCTACAGCGCCATCATGTGCGCTGGCGAGCGCGTGATCGCGGTCAGCGACACGGTGCGCGACTACATCCGCACGCATTACCCGCCGGCGCACTGGCCGCATCTCACCGATGACCGCATCACGGTAATCCCGCGCGGCATCGACCCGGCGGAGTTTCCATGCGACTACCAGCCATCTTCAGAGTGGCTGGCGCGCTTCCACGCCGAGTTCCCCCAGATCGGCCAGCGCAAGGTGCTGACGCTGCCGGGGCGGCTCACGCGGCTGAAGGGACATCACGACTTCATCACCCTCATCGGCAAGCTGGTCGCGGACGGACTGGACGTAATCGGGCTGATCGTCGGCCGCGATGACCCGAAGCGGCCCGGCTACGCGAAGGAAATCCGCGAGCGCGTGCAGGCCGAAGGGCTGGGTGAGCGCATCGTGTTTACCGGGCATCGAAGCGACGTCCGCGAAATCTATGCGATCTCGGACTGCGTGCTAAGCCTGTCGAGCACACCGGAGTCGTTCGGGCGCACGGTGCTGGAGCCGCTGGCGATGGGGCGGCCGGTGGTGGGGTATGCGCATGGGGGGGTGGCGGAAATTCTGGCGGCGCTGTTTCCGCAGGGGGCTGTGGCGAAGGGGGATCTGGAGGGCGCTGCCCGCAGCATCAAACACGCACTTACCGGACTGAACACCACGGTTAGCCCCAGTTTCCGTTACCTGCTGGACGAAATGCAATCGGCGACCCTGTCGCTATACTCAAGCCTGACCTGATATTCAAGACAGCCCAGAGACAACAAAGGAAGCGACTGCTCGTGACCACTCGCCCAGACCCGGTGAACATCCTCTGCCTCAAATGGGGCACACGCTACGGCGCGCACTACGTCAATACCCTCTACCGTTCAGTTTCGAGAAACCTGGACCGCCCCTTTCTTTTCCACTGCTGCACCGACGACCGTACAGGCCTCGACCCCGCTATCCGCATTATCCCGTTTCCAGAAAACCCGGGCGTCAAGCGCGGCTGGCCTGACATCCTCGTCAAGCTTCTGGTGCTTCAAGACGGCTTTGGCAACCTGCAGGGCCCAACCCTGTTCATGGATGTTGACCTAATCATCATGGGCAAGCTCGATTGTTTCTTCGACTACAAGCCGGGCGAGTACTGCATCATCCATAACTGGGTGAGCCGCCGCAAAGAGCTGCTCGGCCGTCGCCCTGCGGTGGGCAACTCGTCGGTTTTCCGCTTCGATGCGGGGAAATCGAACGAGGTGTATGAGACATTTCTGCGCGAAATGGCGCAGGCAGAAGACCGTCGTATGTTCAACACTGAACAAGCCTTCCTCACCCACGCAATGAAGGAGGTGAACTGGTGGCCCGAGGAATGGGTGCAGAGCTACAAGTGGAACTGCCGCCCCATCTTCCCACTGAATCTGTTCGTCACTCCAAAAGTTGCGCCAGACTGCCGGATTCTGGTCTTTCATGGGCGACCTGACCCAGCAGAGGCGATCACTGGCTACTCGGACGGAAAGCCGCACCATTACATCCGCCCTGCCCCATGGCTGTCAAAGTACTGGAGTGAACAGGGATGAGCGCTGCATCGCGCCTTGCCGACGGCGTCTTGGTCATCAACCTCGACGAGCGCACCGATCGGTGGCAGAGCTTCCTGGATCAGGCCGCAGATCAACTACGCCCTCTGGTACCCACACGCTTGTCCGCAGTGAAGGGCGTCGCTCTTCCTGGCTTTGGAGAGAAACCCTTCTTCCATGGTCGCAAGCGCGACAAGACTTGGGCAGGCCGCGCCGGCTGCGCGCTTTCGCACCGCTCAGCAATCGAGCATGCATCGAGAAACGGCTGGAAAAGAGTACTTGTCCTCGAAGACGACATCCAGCTTGAACCTGACTTCGACGACCTACTCACCTCAATTGAACAAGCCCTGAATACGCTCCAATGGGACATCTGCTATCTCGGCTACGCAGACCCCATCGGACCATTCATGAAGCGCTTACAACTCCCAAAGCACTATCAGCTATGCGAAATTTATGGGTGTAATGCAGCACATGCCTATGTCGTCAACGAAAGCGCCTACTCCACCCTACTGGCCAAACTTCCCACTGAGCGCACCATCTGGAAATGGCTGACCCGCAACCGCGCGATTGACCGCTGGTATGCACGCACCCTGTCCAAGACGCTGACTGTACTAGCCATCAGCACGTCAATCGTCACCCAGAGGGACGGCATCTCCGACATAACGGGGCGTAGTTACGAGAATCTCCATGTGACTGCCCTGCCGCAACCGGGATCCACCGCGCTATCCTATGCCATCGGACGCGCGCTGCGACGCAGTCTGTTCACACTGGAGGGCATTTACGATGCAGGCCGCGGATGGGTCAAACGACATCGCGGCTTTTGATAACCTGCAAGCGAGCACAGATTGCCAAAGATGGCGCTAACATCCTGCGCGGAAATCCGCATCAAGTTCCTCAGTAAGTACAAACCCGGCCACGACGGTGAAGGCTGGCTAAAAATGTTCCCTGGCAATCTTCAGCACTGGGGAAACTGCACGTTCATATTTGACCGCCACTGTCAGGAATACGATTGGCTGGTTGTATATGATGACCTGCCCTCAATCGCAGGCGAGCGGCACCCCTTATGGGAAGAGCGTCTCGCCTGCGACCCGCGCAACACACTGCTGATCACAACAGAGCCCTCTTCAATCAAGATCTACGGCAGAGCTTATCTCAAACAATATCAGTGGATTCTGTCGTCACAGGAAAGCTGGGCCTTGGGCCATCACCCCGGTCAGATATTCGAGCAACCCGCGCTGATCTGGTTCTATGCAGACACGCCCCCCCGCTGCGATTACGACACACTCGTCAGTCACGTTCCGACCGAGAAAACCTTGGATGTCTCGACCGTCTGCTCGTCCAAGCGACAAGGCAACACCCTGCACCGAGCGCGCTACGACTTCACCCAGGCACTCAAGGCGAAACTGCCCTCAATCGACATTTACGGCCACGGCGTAAGGCCGCTCATTGACAAAGCAGATGCACTTGACGACTACCGTTATCACCTCGCTATCGAGAATTTTTCTGGCCCCCATCACTGGACCGAAAAACTC
This sequence comes from Thauera sp. 28, assembly GCF_000310145.2. Classification (GTDB taxonomy): domain Bacteria; phylum Pseudomonadota; class Gammaproteobacteria; order Burkholderiales; family Rhodocyclaceae; genus Thauera; species Thauera mechernichensis. The sequence continues at coordinate 30,606 of NZ_AMXA01000024.1, read as the reverse complement.
GCGGATGCATTTCTTGGCGCCTGTCTGCCGTTCTACTACGGCTGCACGAACCTTCACGACTACTTCCCTTCGGAGAGCTTTGTCCTTATCGATATAACCGACCCCGAGGGCACAGCCAAGCTCCTGGAGCAGGCGATCCGCGAAAATTGGTACGAGAAAAGGCTACCTGCCATTCTTGAGAGCAGAAATCTCGTTCTCAAAAAATATGGCACTATCGCAACCATTGCGAGACTCGTGAATGAGCACCATACACCTTCGAGATCAAGCCTCGTCTCACGCTCCGCAACGATCAAGAGCCGACGACGAGTCAACAAGAATCCAATAAATGCCTTGCGGTACTTGATCGAAAAGCAGATTAATCGCCTAAAAAACTAGACCACTAAAACTTCAGACCAACTCGCCCTCGCAAGACTAACGCCCAGATGAAAAGGATGGGATAACGGGCCGTTTTTAAGATCGCAATACGCCGCTTCCTTAACCAACGCATCATCTTGTACTTCATCCCCATGGAAATACCAGCTTGCTGATGAGACGAGCTTGATGCAACTCGCTGCCCGCTTATCGTTGATGAGATCTCTCTGTTCTCCTGAACGGGGTAGGGCATGATCGCCAAAGTCTGAATGCCGGATATCCAGTCGTAGTCGATATAGACATCGACGGGCATCGTTATGGGCAGCGCCTTCGCCAGCAGCTTACGAGCTCCATCAGGAGAAATGCAGTACCCCTGGGTCCCTGTAGAGCCTCTCATCAATGCAACCAGCTCATGGTTTTGATCGAGATGGCCCAGCCTTACGTAAGGCACCTCACCCAGGCCTGCCAACCTGATCAGATCCCAAGAGCATTGAAGACCGGCAACTCCTTCAAGCAACTGAGCAATCCCCCCCTCGATATCTATATCATCTTCAAGAACAACGACAAATCCAGATGAACGCTCCGCTGCCTTCTCCCACAACCTGACATGACTCAGGTAGCAGCCAAGCTCAGCCCGTGACAAGTCGCGGTAACCTGAACTCAGCTGTTTCGCGCTGTCATAGCACTTCGAAACATCTTCTACAGAACCATCCACCGCCTCAAATCGCTCAAAGCTCAGCCCTGTGTCCTCAAGCAAAGCCGACATGCGCTCGAGCCTGTCGCGACTCCGAGCCATATTCACAACGAAAACATCAAATTCTCGGCTATTCATCTTTTCTTCTCTGAACCTCGGCGGCTCGTGCAATGTCACTCTGGCTGTGCATCCACGGCCTCCCAGCTCTTTGCGCACTTCAGCGCCAATCCAGACTGCCCCGGTGCCCAGACATGTCGCCCCGACCCCGCAGCTCCGCCAAGCCACGCCGCCCACCAACTGAAGGAACTGTTCGCAATGATCGCGTGACGACAACGCGTCATTAGCCAAAGATCTGCAAGTTCATCACTTTCGTCGTAATCCTGCCGTTCGTAGCCAGCTCCACGGAAGTCGATGTTATTTACGACCCATTCGATATCGTCTCCAAAAATCATAAAGACGGGCTTATTCAGTTCTGCACAGGCCAGATCAACCGCTTTTTGGTAGTAGCCTGCATCGAGAAGCGGCGAATAGCGGCATCTACGGACGTGGAGAAACACCGACTCCGTGCCCGCAAAGCGCTCCCCACGAGCTCTAACCTCGGGAGCATCAGGCATGGGCGGCCCTAGCTCCCTGCGTAGCAGTTCGGCGTAATCCAGGAAGTAAGCCTCATCCTGCCAATACCCCATGAGCGTGACGCGTTTTACGTTACGTCCGTGATTCCAAAGCGCGCCGGGTCGCGTATCACCGCGTTCAGCCACATAGAAACGCCACGCCTCTGGAAGATACTTGTTCAGCGCCCGGACCAGTTTCGCGCGGGGGTGCCGCAGCGTAGATGCAACCCGCCACTGCTCAGGCATTAACTCCGCTTCTATCGGAAAGCGATTCAGCCTAAAGCTTCTGCCGTAATCGTCGGCCAGGTATCCGCGCACCGCATCGAGGTACAACTGCCGCCCGGTCCGCAGCGCCATAGCCCTGGCTGCAGCGTAGATGAAGAGCTGATTACCCAGCCCCCCCTTGACGATCGCAATCAGCGCCCGATCCGTCATCAAAACACAGCCCACCCAGGTTGTCTTACCGTGAAATTCACTTGCCCCCTCATCGCCTAGTTCTCGCCAAACGCCTGACGCAACCGATAAATCAAGCCACGTGGAAATGGCCGAAAAGCCTTGTGAATGCGGATGACCACATCGGACTCAGGCCCAGGCCGATAGAGCGTTTCAGCCCAGTGGGCCGCCCACGCGAACGGGTTGTACTGATCCAGCACCCGAGTACGCGCCTGAGCAACTGCAGCCATTTCATCGGCCGCCTCCGGTGAGTCAAGCAACTGCTCGATACGCAGCGCAGCCGCCTCGAAGTCATCACCATCGATCGCACAGAACGCGTCCTGCGCAAAGAACTCATCCAGATTGGGGGTCCCGAGATACACAGGAAATGCCCACCCCAGATAAGCATCGGCCAACTTCTCGGTCCAGTAATTCGGCGCCTGAGTATTCTCAAGTACCAGATGGAATCGATAAGGCAGAATCGCGTCCATCTTGTCATCCACAGGTTGAAATCCCCTGCCGAAGTGAACAATCCGGTCACCCAGGCGCTGCTTCAGATAATCCAGCAAGGCCAAGCGGTGCCGTTGCCCGGGCGTAAAATTGGCGCTCGAGCATACAACTGAGATACGGTTGTCCTTCGCAGGGCGCGGCAAAGCCTTGAGATGGTCGTAGCCGAAGCGGTAAGTGCGCGTCTGCAAGTCGAGCCCAACATGCCAGTTGAGCCCGGGCGCCCCCAGAATCAAGCCCGGATGGCGAGACATCGGGTGGGTATCGAGTACGTGCCCGAACTGCCTGTAGAAGCTCTGCGCGTAGAGCTTCTTTTCAAGCGGCTCGCCCGCAATGAACAGCGTGTTCTGCGGTGCGCAGCGGAACTTGTCATAGGGCCTTGCGTTGGCCAGAACGACCGAAAAATCGGCCCGACCACCCGACGGCGGGTTGAGCTCGAGCTTCCAACGCCCCCAGCGCATGCGGCCTCCCGGACTCAGCAAGTCCATCCTGGCTGGGGCGATGTCCATATTCAGGCGCAGGACAAGATCTGCCCCGCGATCGGTCGATTCACTCATCGATACAGCTGCCCCAAGGCCGTGGTTTTGTGGCGTTGACAGGAGCGTGGGATAATCGCGGCCTGTCACACGTTCTCGGGCCGGATTGTAACGCACGCGCCAGCCCGCTTCCGCGCAAGCCAACCGTCACGCTCCCCTCCCCATGACCAAGACAGCCCTCATCACCGGCATCACGGGCCAGGACGGCTCCTACCTCGCCGAGTTCCTGCTCGCCAAAGGCTACGAAGTCCACGGCATCAAGCGCCGCGCCTCGAGCTTCAACACGCAGCGCATCGACCACATCTACCAGGATCCGCACACCCCCAACCCGCGCATGGTCCTGCACTACGGCGACCTCACCGACTCGTCCAACCTCACCCGCATCCTGCAGCAGGTGCAACCCGACGAGGTCTACAATCTCGGGGCGCAGTCGCATGTAGCGGTGAGCTTCGAGTCGCCAGAGTACACAGCCGACGTCGACGCCATGGGCACGCTGCGCCTGCTCGAGGCCATCCGCCTGCTCGGCCTGGACAAGAAGACGCGCTTCTACCAGGCCTCCACCTCCGAGCTCTACGGCCTGGTGCAGGAGATCCCGCAGAAGGAAACCACCCCCTTCTACCCGCGCAGTCCCTACGCGGTGGCCAAGCTCTACGCCTACTGGATCACGGTGAACTACCGCGAAGCCTACGGCATGTATGCCTGCAACGGCATCCTGTTCAACCACGAAAGCCCGCGCCGCGGCGAAACCTTCGTCACCCGCAAGATCACTCGCGGTCTCGCCAACATCGCACAGGGCCTGGAAGACTGCCTGTACATGGGCAACATGGACGCGCTGCGCGACTGGGGCCATGCCAAGGACTACGTGCGCATGCAGTGGATGATGCTGCAGCAGGACCAGCCTGAAGACTTCGTGATCGCCACCGGTGTGCAGTATTCGGTGCGCGAGTTCATCCGCTGGTCGGCGGCGGAGCTGGGGATCACGCTGCGCTTCGAGGGCAAGGGCCTGGAAGAGCACGCAGTGGTCGAGCACATCGACGGCGAGGGGAGCGAACTGAGAGCCCCCGCGCTGAAGGTGGGCGACGTCATCGTGCGCGTCGATCCACGCTACTTCCGTCCCGCCGAGGTCGAGACCCTGCTCGGCGATCCCGCCAAGGCCAAGGAAAAGCTCGGGTGGACACCGGAGATCACCGTGCAGGAGATGTGCGCGGAAATGGTCGCCGAAGATCTCAAGGTGGCGCAGCGGCATGCGTTCCTGAAGGCGCATGGGCACGATGTGCCGGTGGCTGTTGAAAATTGATCGACTCGAACATCGCGGCTTGCGCCGCGCATACAGAATGAACCTCACCGACACCATCTTCGTCGCCGGCCATCGCGGCATGGTCGGCTCGGCTATCGTGCGCCGGCTACAGGCGCTTGGCTACGCCAACATCCTCACCGCCGGCCGCGACGCGCTCGACCTCACCAACCAACACGCGGTCAATGCCTTCTTCGCCGCCCAGCGCATCGACCAGGTCTATCTGGCCGCGGCCAAGGTCGGCGGCATCCACGCCAACAACACCTACCCGGCCGAGTTCATCCACCAGAACCTGATGATCGAGGCCAACATCATCCACGCCGCTCACACGCACGGCGTGCACAGGCTGATGTTCCTCGGCTCGTCGTGCATCTACCCCAAGCTCGCCCAGCAGCCGATGAAGGAAGAGGCGCTGCTCACCGGCCTGCTCGAGCCCACCAACGAGCCCTACGCGATCGCCAAGATCGCCGGCATCAAACTGTGCGAGAGCTACAACCGCCAGTACGGCCGCGACTACCGCAGCGCCATGCCCACCAACCTCTACGGCCCGGGCGACAACTTCCACCCCGAGAACAGCCACGTCATCCCCGCGCTGATGCGGCGCATCCACGAGGCCAAGCTGGCGAGGGCGCCCGAGGTGGTGATCTGGGGCAGCGGCACACCGATGCGGGAGTTTCTGCATGTGGACGACCTGGCCGAGGCCGTGGTGCATCTGCAGAACATCTCGCAGGAGCGCTACGCGAGCGAGACCGAGCCGATGCGCTCGCACATCAATGTGGGCACGGGAACGGACGTAACCATTCGCGAACTGGCCGAGACGCTCGTAGAGGTGATCGGTTACGAGGGCAGGCTGGTGTTCGACACCACCAAGCCGGATGGGACACCGCGCAAGCTGATGGATGTTGGCCGACTGGCGAGACTGGGGTGGCAGGCGCGCACCTCTTTGAAGCGCGGCCTCAACGAAACCTACACGTGGTTCCTGGCCCATCTCGGCGCCGCCAGGATCTGAGGAGCGAATCTATTACATTTGTCCAATTCCTTCGCAACGGACTCGGGTGACATAATCCGGGCTTTCCCGTCCGTCACGCCCGTGCAGATCTCTCCACCGACCGCTTGGCAGGCTCACGCCGTCAAGCTGCTCGCAGCGCTGTTCATTCTCAGCCTGCCCTTCAAGCTCGCTACGGTACACATCGCTGCGATATTGCTTGCTGCAAGCTTGATCAGCGCCAAGCAAAGCGAACTGCACGCAGCGCCGGCACGGCTCTATCTGGGGACGACGCTGCCCTGGCTCATACCAGTCCTTGTCGCCACCGCTTGGCATTACTTCGCCCCCCTCACAGTAGAGCCCAGTTTCGCTGAGGCTGTGAAAGCCGTGGCGCGTATCCTGCTGCTCGGATTGGCCTGGGCTGTAATGCTGGAGCGCGGCTGGCTCAGCGTACGGTTCGCGGTAACGCTCAGCATGATCACCGTGGCGGCAGTGATCCTGTCCGGCTACTACGACCTGTACAACCACTGGTCGGCCGGCACTGCACCGAATTGGAATCATCGCATCTCGGGCGCCGTATACCACCCTAACGCACTCGGCCTGTTCATGGCTCTCGGCATCGTGCTGTCTGCCGCACTCCTGCGTACGAGACACGCCGGCCCCTGGCCCTGGCTGCTGATCATCCTTGCCCTACCCATACTCTGGGCCACAGGCTCAAGAGGAAGCCTCATCGGCACGCTTGCAGGCCTCCTCTGTCTGGTTGCTTACACCAACGTCCGACATCTCGCGCTACTTGTCTCCATTGCCGCATCAGTCTGGGCTGCAGAGGCCCTCGAGATCATCGACTTCCAGCGAGCGGGGAGCGACGTTACGCGCCGCGCCCTGCTCGAGCTAGCCATTGCAAAGTGGCGCGAGGCGCCCTGGTTCGGCTGGGGTGTGGGCACCTTCCCGTTCCTGGAGGGCAATCGCTGGAGGACCGGAACCCACAACGTACTGCTAGACATGGGAGTAAGCGTCGGCGTGTTTGCCGTACTGGGCTGGCTATACAGCACATTGCGCCTACTTGGGGGGCTGATCACGCGGCGTAATGAAGCAGTTCGCGGTCCGCTGGCGATGCTCGTGACGCTCCTCGCGGCGGGGATGGTCGACTACACCCTTCTCACATCCTCCCTTTACCAAGGCTTGTGGGTTCTGATCGCAGTCCATGCCTGTTGGGCAATCAGCCCTTTCACTAGTACAGCCAGGGCCATGCCGGCCAACCCTTTGCCGGTGGGGTCGCCTGAGCCTCAAAAACCCCAATGACATGATTTTGGAGTACTACTTTCGTTGAATTCATAATCGCGGCAATGGGGTGAGATAATCCCAGTTTCCGCATTCTCCGAGCACCATGCAAATCCCCCAGCCTTCCCAACAGCCATACGACGACGACGAGATCGACCTGCGCCAACTTGTAAAAACGCTCTGGCGACAGAAGAACCTCATCGTCGGCACCGGCGTCCTCGGCGCCATCCTCGGCGTGGGCGCGAGCCTCATCTCGACCAAGTACGTCACTGATGGGCTGTTCATGACCCCCGGCGTATCGGCAGCCAACTACAAGCGCTTCGAGGTGGTGTTTTCCAACGGACCGCGCTTGCAGCAGTACCTGCGCAGCACCAATCAGGTAAGTACCCCCTACGGGGCCATGCTGTACGAGCTCGCCGACAATCAGGATGCACTACGTGACACGCTCAAGCCGGAATTCGCCTTCACCGACAAGGACCAGAAGACGTTTGGCGTCAAGGTTACCGAGAACGACGAACCGGGGGCCATGATCGGCGTCCGTATCCAGTTCAAGCACAAGGAGCCAACCAACGGTCCCCCTGTCGCCCTGCTGGCCGAGTATGTGCGAGACACCCTCATAAGAGTTAATTTCGAGGGCACGATGCTCGCCCGCTGTGCCGACTTTCGCACACGCGAGCAGGAGTTGAGGAACGCCCAACTCACCAACGACTTCGCCATCACCCAGGAAGAACGCCGAGTCGCAACCCTGCGCGACATCATCGCCCGCAACCCCGAGGCGGCAGTGAGCGACAACCGCCAGATCGTCTCGCTGGAGAAGGGCAGCGAGCGCTTCCTCTCTCCAGCCGCGCAGCTTGTCGCAGCCGAGATCCAGATCGCTGACATGAAGCTGGCCGAAGTACGTCGTGAGCGGGAACGCGTTGCCAGCGCACTCAAGCGCGACTATTACTGCCAAGCACAGCAAGCCCTTCAGCAACCCACTACGGGGCCCGCTTTCCTTGAGGGCCTCGCAAACATCCAGACCGCAATTTTCCAGGACCAGGACAAGTCGGTCGACATCGTCGAACAGACCTGGAACGAACTCGACGTAGAGCGAGCGAACTGGACCAACACCTACCTGCGCGCGATGCGCTTTGTCGCCTCGCCTGACGGCACGGAGATCAAGGAGCGCAAACCGGGTATGGCGCTTGGCCTGGTGCTGGGCGGACTGCTGGGCGGCATGCTGGGCGTGTTCGGCGCGCTGGTGAGGGCGTGGTGGCGCGGGGACGGCGACGGCGGCACCGAGAAAACCGGGGGCTGACGCCAATTTAGAATCCTCCGCCGATTCCGACGGACCGCGCCTGACCGCAAGCCACGATACTTTTTTCGACCACCCGCCAACTAACCGCAAACTATTCGACCTCTCCGCCGCTTTTTCGACCGCCACACCCCACTCATGCCCGCCCCCCTCTTTAACCCGCACGCACTCACACTCGACGCCTCCCGGCGTTGGGTGGGCTATGCCGCGCTGGTGCGGGGCTTGGGGCTGAGCGCGCCGGTGGCGAGCGAATGTGAGGTGGCCGACGGGCATATCCGTGGCAGCGTGCGGGCCGAGGCCGGCATACGCATCTTCGACCAACGTTACCGCCCCACGGACGACATCCCGGGCCACCTGCAGTTTGCGCTCAAACACGAAACGCTCGACCTGCTCGTGCTCTCGCGCGTGTTCCGGCATGTGGGGACAGAGGCGATCACCGCTGGCGGAGAACCGGGGTCTGCCCCCTATTTCCCTACAAATTTCCCACTCAACGACCTCGCCGTTCGAGTTGCAGCAGAACGACGCAACAAATCAAATAATATTCAATTAATTGTTTATAAACAAACACTTAAATCAAATAACAAGCTAACGTAAAACTTTTTACATTAGAAACAAAAGCACAATCCAACCATGCAACCCTGGGGCTTCTACGGTCGACAACGCGAACTTGCGGATCTGCGCGCAATCCTCGAGCGTGGGCGCTGGTTTTTCGTGCAGGTGTCGGGGCGGCGGCGCATCGGAAAGACCTCACTCATCCAGCAAGCGCTCAACCAAACCGGGCGCCAGAAGCGGCTCTACATCCAGATCCCGAACTCGGACCCCACGGGTGTATTAGTTGCCTGCAACGATTACCTCGAGACCTTTGGCATCAAGGACCGTGTCCGCAGCCTTGGCGAACTTGCCCAGCTGATCGCGAAGCTTGCCGAACAAGGCTATGTCATCGCCCTGGACGAGTTTCAGTACTTCAGCCGTAAGCCCCTGTTCGACTTTTGCTCGCTGCTACAGGCCGAGATCGATGCCCTTTCGGCGCGCGCCGACCGCGTCCGAGGAGGGCTCATCGTTCTTGGCTCCCTGCACGCCGAAATGGCCGCCTTGCTCGAAGACCGTGCTGCCCCGCTTTTCAACCGCAGCACCGACAAGTTGATGCTGGACCACCTGGATGTCGCATCCCTGCTCAAGATGCTCGATATCCACGCCGACTGCGAGCCCGAGCACCTGCTCTTTCTATGGAACCTGTTCGAGGGTGTCCCCAAGTTCTATCGGGACGCCTACGAGCAAGGCGTGCTCAATGCCGACCGCCCGGCTTTGCTCCGTGCGCTGTTCTTCAGCAGCTCTTCGCCGCTCAAAGGCGAGGCAGACAACTGGTTCTTGCGTGAATTCAGAGGGCGCTACGACATGCTGCTCCAGCACATCGCCCGACACCCCGGATGCACCAACGCTGATATCGAAGCCGCGATCACCAACGTATCCCCTCAAGAAGGGAAGCAGGTCGGTGGCTACCTCAAGGTGCTGAGCGACCGTTACGCCATGATCGAGCGCCGCCTGCCCATCTTTGCCAAACCCAAGGCACGCAGCGGTCGCTACTACATCCGCGACAACTTCCTCAGAAGTTGGCTCGCAGCCCTGCAGCGCCCCGTTTCGGCAGTGCATTTCAGCCCGGAAGCACAGCTCATTGCCCAGGCAGATCAAGTGCTGGCAGAAGCAGAGGGCTCGGCTCTGGAAAAGTTAGCAGGTCGGCTTTACGAAGAGACCAGCCGCAAAGGGCTGAGCGACTTCCCATTATCCGAGCGCATCAAGGGCTATTGGGATCGCGCCGGCATCGAGATCGACCTTGTCGCTGTCAGCGAAAGCACCCGCCGCATCCGGTTCGGCACCTGCAAACGTAACCCCGACAAACTACTCCCTAGTCTCGCCAATCTGCGCAGCAACGCTGACGCCTTCATAAGACATCACACGCAGTATGTGAACTGGACGATCGAATACTGCGCGATCGCGCCACGGATCTCGCCCGCACTTGAGGACAAGCTTGCCGCCGAAGGGGTAATCGCACAATCACTGACGGATCTTTGGCAGCCGCTGCTGCCCACACACGCAGTGCCAAGCGGAAAAACCGGGGTCTGACCCCAATTAACGCCCCTATTTCCGTTTCCCTCCCAGCACCCATGAAAACACGCTACAAGCAGTTCAACCCCAAGCGACGCATCGCCTCTTCGGGCCATGCGTCGCAGGTGGCGTTGGACGCGCTCGCGCAGCGTGTGCGCTACGGCGGCAATCCGGAGCACAAGCGGAACCCCGGTGATTTTGGCCTGACGCCACCCGCTGATCCTCGCCCGGGCAAGTCGCTGTGCGATACCGCAGCGCTGTTCCGCAGAAGCGAGGCGCTACACGTGTTGCAAGCCGGCGTTCGCAAAGGCTTGATCAGCGATCGCCACGAAGGCGCATGGCCCAAGAACTTGTGGTCGGTGACCTCGAGCGGCATTCCGCTCGAAGCACAGCTCGAGAACGCTGCCAAAGGGGTCTATCACGGCTACCCTATGCCCGAAAGCGCCCCGCTCGCCGCCGAAGTCCTCTCACGGTGGACCATGCATGACTGAGTTTCGTCTCGACCTCGACTGGCAAGCCACCGGCGACGCAGACCCGCTCCTGCGTGACACGTCGGCGTGGCTGGCGATTCGCCTTGGCGACGCCTGTCTCACGCGTAATCTGGACACCTGGTCCAGAACCGTGCGCGACAACATCCTGGTCTCCGCATACCCGGTGGCGATGTGGCTCGCCGCGTCCTGGTGGCGGCTCAGTTTCGAGCCCCTTCCGGCGCCCGGCACCCAGCCAGACGTCGATTGGCGCATGGCCCACGAGCTCGGCGCGGCCAACCACGGCTACGTGTGGCCGCGAGTCGTCTTTGCGGCAGACGGCCAGTCGATCAACGTCTGGGCGCATCAAGCCGACAATCCGAAACAGTCCGCAAACTATCTCTGCAATCTCGACGCCCCCCGCGCTGTGCTGCTTGCCGACTTCCAGCTTGGCGTCACCCGGTTCATCGAAGAGGTCATCTACCGCGCCGAGGCGTGCGACCATCGGAGCACAGACCTCGCTGCCCTGTGGGCAGCGGTGCGCGAAGACATGAGCGACGAACGCGCCCGCGCGCGCCGCACCCTCGAAGCCGAGCTGGGATTCGAGCCCGAAGAATGCCCCGCCGAGCACATCGCCCACGCCTTGCGCCTGCAAGACGCGACCGGCACCAGCGCGATGTCCGAACTCGCCCCTATTTTCGGCAAAAGCCGTCACGGCACGGCGCTCGACCAGCTTGAAGCGCTCAAGGACGCGCGCGGTCTGATGGGCGCGCCGCAGATCACACCCAGCCCCCACACGCCAAGCCCCACCACACCCCCGTGGCAGCAGGGCATGGCCGCAGCCCGCGCTTTGCGCAAACAGCTCGGCAACTGCGGCGCCCCGATCAACAACGCACAACTGCTCGACCTGCTCGGCATCACCCAAAGCCAGGAGGCTGCCTGGCAGCCTCAGCAAAAACACCCCGTCGGGATTGCCAAGCCGACTTCCCGAGGCTTGATCGACTTCCTTCCGCGAAAGCGGCACCCCATCGGCAAACGCTTCGAGCTTGCCCGCGTGGTTGGCGAATACATGATGCGGACGGGCGCAGAATCCGACTGGCTAGTCGAATCTGACCTTGCCACCGCCACGCAAAAACGCCAGCGTGCCTTCGCCGCCGAACTGCTGTGCCCGATCGACGCCTTGGTCGAGTTTCTGGACGGCGACTACTCCGAGTCCGCCCAGGAAGACGCCGCGGACCACTTCGAGGTCGGCGAGACCACCATCGCCGCGCTACTGGCCAACAATGCATGCCTGCCGATCGCCGAAAGCGCACGCCTGCCATATCGCGTGCAGACACAGGCATTCCAGAGGCTCGACACATGAGGAATGCGAAAATCGAGGCCAAGACGTTCAGGGAAAACCGGGGTCTGACCCCAATTTCCACCCCTAGGCCATCCTCCATGCTCGACATCCCAGCGCTCCTCGCCAACAAGTCCGAAGCTCAGCTCAAAGCTGCGCTCGAACACCTCCTGGCCGCCCACACCCTGCCCGTCTTCGGCGCGGCCAAGCAGGTCGAGCACGAGGTCGCGGCGCTGCGCGCCCTGAAGATGCTCGGCGCGCTCCCAGACAATGCCGACGAATACACCCTCGTCACCACCTTGCGCATCACCAAGGCCAAAGCCCGTAACCTGCTCTACCAGGACGCGCTGCGCACCCTTACGTCACCGCAACAGATCGACGACGCGCTTCGCACACTCGCCGCGCTCATCCAGGACCTCGTCCCACCCGCCGACCGCAAATCCGTGGCCGACCGACTGCAACGCCAAGGCATTGAAGGCGACGATCTTCGGAGCCTTATTCCTTATTTTTGGGCTAATCAAGGCTGCGGGCCTTACTACGACTGGAAGCGCGCGCGAGCACCTGCGTGCAGCCCTTGCAGAAGGCGCCGGGACCGCGCTCGCGCACGGCACTCGGTTCGCAGCCAAACTGAAATCGTCGTAACCGTATGAACGATGCAAGCACACAAGCACAGGCAATAACATGAAGAAAACGCAAAACCAACCAACCATATTGATGATCGATGCTTTTAGCACACTCCACGTTGGGAACGGCGCGCTCATCGACAATACCTACAAGCTCTGTAAGCAATATCTGGGCGAAGATGTCGAGATACTTTCCATTGACGCCCCTACAAACGAAGGTCGATTTCCCGTAGTACGCGCTGATATCTTCACCGACTACGGCGGCACTTTTATCCAAAAGCTTAAAAAAGCTTTGTCGATTATATCTTTCTTCATTATTGAATACCTCAACACAATCCTATTCCGAAGCAAACTCCGTCCCCCTTGGCCGAAGCGTTTCGCGGACTTCCTTTCTGCAGTAGACCGGGCCGATATCTGCGTGTCACTTTCAGGAGAGACGATTAATGATCACTACCGTCCGCACATGTATCTTCGTCTGCTGACATACTACTTAACTATCGTTAAAGGCAAGAAATTCATTGTCTTTCCTCAGAGTATCGGACCAGTTTTCCGCCCAACATCAAAGTGGCTGCTGCGCAAGACTCTTGGCGACGCGCATACAATCTTTGCGAGAGACATCCCATCTTTTGAGCTCGCCCGCGCTCTTTGGTCCGACAAAACGGTGAGCATCGTTTTCTGCCCCGACGTTGCCACAACGCAAGAATCGACGCCGCAACCCCTACCTACCTCAACCCGAGAGAAGACGATTGGGCTAACTGTCTCTGATATCCCAAAGGCAGAAATGGGTGTCAAAAATGACTACCTTCCTGCACTTCTCGGCGGCATTGCGAACGCTCTCGACAAGGAAAGGTTCAACATATTACTGATGCCATCCAATTACAGGCACGGTTCACGAAGCGCTGATTACGCTACATGCCTGGAAGCGAAGAAGTTCCTTGAAGAAAGGGGCTTCTCCGCATCAATCCTCCCTGACCAGATCGTCCACCCCGACGCTTACCAAGGACTACAGAAAAACCTCTATGCATTCCTAAGCACCCGAATGCACGTTGGAATACTGGCAACCAGCGCCGGGATCCCCACCCTAATGATCAACACGCAGCACAAAATTCGTTCGTACATGTCACTGATAGGAATGGACGACTTTACGGTTGAACTCGACCAACTGCACACCGTACCCGAAAAATTGAACCGCCTTATCAACGAGAACGAAGAGCTTCGCTTCCAGTTGAAAAACGGCAACGATCATCTTCGTCAACAAGTAACAGACGCTATGATTACGTTGAGCGAATCCTTACTTGAACAGCAGCGCTGATTAATTCGCCGTGCTGAAGACTGGATTGATCCTCGCTTTTGCATCGTTGTGCGGCTTTCTAGCGAACTTCGCTTTCTCTGCCGTTCTCGACAAGCTCGCATATGGCGAGCTTGTCGCCGTATTTGCAATCGTCAGCATTTTGGCCCTGGTCGCTCCCTTAGGCACTAACGCCTATTCATTAACAAACCCGACTCATTACGAGAGGCATGCCAATGCCGCAGTTGTCGTCCCATCTCTAATTGCGAGCACGATCGGATTAGCATTATTTCTGCAAAATATGTCTCTTCCGTACTTCGCCCTCGTCACGATGCTCGTGGCCAGCACTCTTTCGGTGCAGGGGGTTATGGCTTGCCAGATAAAGAAAAATGGACCCGGCGCAGCCATCTTTCAGTCCATTCAATCTTTCATCAAAATCTGTGCGGCGGTCATTGCAGTTGTTTTGTTCTTTACAGACCTAAGTCCAAACAACCGCAACTACGCACTTTTTTTTACGCTCGCAGCACTCAGCGCCCTATCTATACCGCTAATCTTGAAACACCTTATAGACTCAAAGCGAGGCGGACCTGTAATTAGCCTAAACTTCTATAAAGAACTAGAAAAGAAAGAAAGAAAACGCCTTTTTTCATTCTGGCTATCATCAAACCTTGGCACCGCCTATAGCCTCGGAATAATTCCGCTCGTTGCTTACTTCCACGGCAAGGAGTACGCCGCCTATTTAGGCATTTATTTTATCTACTGGTCCGGCGCAAACATTCTCATCAACATAGTCATCAACCACCACTACTGGCCAAGATACTGCTCAGCCCAGTCCCAACAGCTTAACGCCCGGCCACTTCTTGTACGGTCATTAGCTGCTACCGTCACTGCAAGCATCCTAGTTTATTGTGGGCTAACCCTTACAACCCTTTACTTCAGCGAACGTCTTTGGCCCGAGTACGCGGACCTTCAAAACTTCTTGCTTATAACCACATGCGCAGTTTCCATTCGAATATTGAGCGCATGGCTAAGCATGATGATCCTGAGCTTCGGTGACCTCATAATCCGTAAAACCAAGGTCCAATTCCTCATACTACTGACTATGCTTGTAGCCGTTCCGGCTCTCAACGAACCATCTTACGTAACAATTGGCTGGCTTGTTTTCTCCCTGGAGACCACATATTTTCTCGCTTATGTTCTCTCCTCAGCCAAACCCCTCCACGAAAAGCTCATAAAACAAAAGTGAAATACACCTTATGAACAGCACGCCAAAACTGGGGATTACCGAGTTAATCAGTGAAGGGCTGTGCATCGGCTGCGGCAATTGTGCCGCATACGAACCGAAGCGGTTTTCAATCGTCGAGACCGCACAAGGCCTCTTGCAGGCCGAAGAGCATCAACAGCCACCCTACGACGATAGCGCCGATGTCTGCCCTTTTCTTAACGACACCCATAACGAAGACTACTTCAACAACCACTACGAAGCCGACTCGAATCATTTCGACCCAGAGATTGGCTTCTTCAGAAATGTTTTTGCGGGCTATGTAACTAGCGAAAAATCGAGACTTGAAAGTAGCTCCGGCGGCTTAGCCACCTATTTATTAGAGCAACTTTTTAAGCGAAAGTTAATTACTGGTGCAATTGTTGTTCATCCTGCTCCAGGCAAGAATGGACGCCTTGAATACAGAATCGCCCGAAACCCGCTTGACCTTGAGGGCAGCAGGAAGTCTAAGTACCACATGGTCTCGCACGACTCAGTGATATCCGAGATCCTCGCATCTCACGAGGACGAACGCCTTATTTATGTCGGCATTCCGTGCGGCGTCAAGGCCATAAAGCTGCTTTGCAAGAGAATTCCGCACTTAAACGATCGCATTATTTACACAGCTGCAATTTTTTGCGGACATCAGAAATCTCACGCATTCACCGAATTTGTTGGCTGGCAAATGGGCGTGCATCCAACAAAGCTTGACTCTCTCGACTATAGAGTCAAAAGGCCTACCAGCGATGCCTCGCGTTATTTCTACAGAGCAATCAGCGCGGACGGCGCGCATGAGCAGCGCGTAGACAGGTTGAAGTGGATGGATTGGGGACTTGGTCTCTTCAAGCCAAAGGCATGTGATTTCTGTGATGACGTGACTGGCGAAGCTGCAGACATTATTTTCGGAGATGCGTGGCATCGGAAGTACGCCAGGGACTATCGCGGAACAAATCTCGTTATTACTCGAAGCGCTGAGCTTGAGAGGATATTAATTGACGGCAGTGACTCTGGAGAGATAACACTATCCAGCGAGGAAAAAAGCCTCATCTACGCAACCCAAGGTGGAAATTTTAGACATAGGCACGAAGGCCTTCTCAGTCGGATTAGACTGTACGAGAGCAAGAACTTAGTGACTCCGCCTAAAAGCACTGCGAGACTTTCCAGATACACAAGCAAAACGAATAGAGATAATACCTATACAAATAGGCACTATATTTCACAGAAAAGCCATGCTGCATTTTTACTCGCAAAAAAAAGCGGCAACCTTGATGTTTTCTATAATGAAATGCAAGGCAGCATTTCCGAGTACTATCGCGAAACACGAACTGTAATAAGCGCAATAAAAGCTACGATTCGCAAATTACTCAGAATATTCTAAAATATATTTGAATGGCATGATATGAAGGACTACCTGAGGCTCCGCCCTGATCTTGTTTTGGTGGGCATGGCTTGCCTCCTGTTTGCTGTTGAACCCGTCCAGGGCTATCTATTTGGTGGCGATCTATCGAAAGCCGGGACGAATCTCATTGCTATTGCGTTCATTTTCGCGATGACGGCCATCTCATTCGTGGCACCCAACTATCGGCGAAATTTACTCAACACGAGCAACATTTTCATCGTAGTCGTTTCGCTACATACTTTGACATATATCGTTATTTCCGGCTCGCTGAACGATGCCGTTCGATACGATATCTTCGCACTCCTCCGATCCATAGTATTAGGTTACCTGCTCTACAACTTTTGCAGAGCGATCCCATACGAGAACCGTGAGCCGACACTCAAGAGGATAGCCTTAATAGTTTGGTGGACTGTATGCATTACAATTCTAGCTGGCAATCTTTCAGGCAGGGGCCTTTATACATATGCAGACCACTCGTCTGGATATAAATTCTTTTACCCATCTCTCAATGAATTGAGCTTTGTTTTCTTCTCCAGCTTTTTAATTCTGCTGGCGACCAACCAGAATAACACTCGCAAAGCAATCTACACCCTCTTAACTTTACTAACATTTCTTGTGATCGGAAACAAGTCGTTTATTGCTCTATTTTCGATCAGCCTTACCGCGTATTTCTTCCTAAGTCGTGGAGCTATTGCGCGCACTACAATTCTGCTCATTCTCTGCGCCATATTGATTGCCCTTGCCAGCACGAATATAGCTGAGACTTTGATCGATAAATTTTTTGCCTTAGTGATTTACATCCTTACTGAATACAGCTCTGGATCATCTAAATTGCTCCTAAAACTTTCCTATCTTGATCCGTTCTCCGCTTTAGTTAGTGAGCGCGACAAACTTCTTTCGATCGCAGCTGATATCTACCGCACAAACTACGGTTTACTTGAGACACTTTTCGGACTCGGGTACTCAAACTACGGATCAATCTACGGCATAGCGCGGGGCAGCGGTACGTTTTCTTATTCCGAGATGGATCCAGTCGACATTTTCATGTCTTATGGAATCCTTGGCCTGTTCATTACATTTTATATCGCGTTGTCAATTTATTCTGAGCGCAACGAGATATCTAATCGTCTTTACATGCTGCGCAGAATTTTAGTCATATTGTTCTTTTCAACCGGAGCTCTGACAGGACACTTATATCTCATGGGCTTCCCAGTATTCTTCTTTGCATGCTATGCGGGCCTTTGCGCCTCACCGTACAGAAGATTGGGTCTGGCATGAAGGTTCTCGTTATCTCCAATATGTACCCGACGCATGAAAACCCTGGCTTCGGCGTTTTCGTCAAGAACTTTGTTGACGCACTCGGCGTTCAGGGTGCGCAGATTGATCTGGCGGTCATTCGAGGGAGAGGAAAGGGCAAGCTCAACAAGTTACTAAAGTACTTGACTTTTGGCGCGGCGGTTTTGGTGAAAGGATTCACAAGGCGTTATGACTGCATTTACGTGCACTACGTAGCGCACTCCATGCTACCGGTGGGGGCATTAATGGGATTAAAGCGTACAGTCCTGGTCTGTAATGCTCACGGCGAAGATCTTCTCCCCGCAAGGAAGAGCGAGAAGCTTATTTTCAGACTGGTCAGACCTACCATCGAGAAGGCGAGACTTATCGTTGTGCCTTCTAGCTATTTCCAGTCCATTGCTAAGGACCTTTTCCCGAAAAACGAGATTTTCGTTTCACCGTCGGCTGGAGTGGATCTCGAGGTTTTTAAGCCCAATGAGCCAATACGGGAACGTTTTCATAGCAGCCCTCTAAGAGTCGGCTTCGTCTCGCGAATCGATTCAGGGAAGGGTTGGGATGTGCTGTTGGATGCTGTTGCGATTTTGCGTAAGCAGAGTCCTTCGTTGGAGCTAGAGGTTGCCCTCGTAGGCGAAGGCTCCGAGATCGCGACTTTGACAAAGCGAATTAGGGATTTGGGTCTTGAAGGTGTGGCGGCTCACGTTGGAGCAATGCCTCAACGGCGTCTGCCTGATTTTTATTCATCGCTCGACGTATTCGTATTTCCAACCCTGCTCCCTGAATCTCTCGGACTTGTAGGCATTGAAGCGCTTGCCAGCGGCACCCCAGCGATTTGCTCGGACATAGGGGGCATCCAAAGCTACATGCGGGACGGCATAAACGGCTATCTTTTTCCCCCCGGAGACTCTAGTGCGCTCGCCCAAAGAATCATGGCTTTCTCACAGTTGAGCATTGAGGAAATGTGCGCAATGCGCTCAGCTGCACTGGCGACGGCACAGCAATATGAACGAAAGAAAGTGGGCGCGGAGCTACATGCGAAGTTGGTTGAGGTTATAGGCCATTGACGACATACACACTAAATATCCTTGGTATTCGCGGCGTACCTGCGCAACATGGCGGATTCGAAACTTTTGCCGAGAAGCTTTCTCTTTACCTGTCGAAGCGCGGCTGGTCTATCACGGTTTACTGCCAGGAGGATGGTCCCGGCGTGCCCTGGGAGAGTGACTGGCAGGGGGTGCGACGGATTCACATCCCGGTTAAACGTCGGGGCGCTGCGGGTACGGTGATTTTCGATTGGGCCGCAACACGGCATGCAATGACGCAGGAAGGGCTGTTCCTTACGCTGGGCTACAACACGGCGGTCTTCAATTTGCTTCAACGCGCAAAGGGGCAAGTCAACGTCATCAACATGGACGGCATCGAATGGCGCCGCGACAAGTGGGGCCTGATTGCCAAGACATGGTTCTGGCTCAACGAACGCGCTGGCTGTTGGATCGGCAACCATCTCGTCGCCGATCACCCGCGCATCAAGGACCACCTTGCCACGCGGGTCCGTGCAGACAAGATCACGATGATTCCTTATGGGGGCGACGAGGTTCTCTCCGCTGACGCTGGGCTGCTTACTGCGTACGGCATCGAACCAGGCGAGTTCTCGGTAATCATCGCCCGCCCCGAGCCCGAAAACTCCTTCCTCGAGATGGTTCGCGCGTTCAGTTCAAAGCAGCGCGCCCACAAGTTGGTGGTGCTGGGTAACTTCACTCCCGAGCGCAATGCATTCCACAAACAGGTGATGGACGCCGCGAGCGACGAAGTGATCTTCCCCGGCGCAATCTATGAGGCTCCCGTGGTGCAGGCCTTGCGCTTCTACAGCCGGTTCTACCTGCACGGCCACCGGGTCGGTGGCACGAACCCCTCCCTCGTTGAGGCCTTGGGTGCCGGCTGTGCGGTGATCGCGCACGACAACCACTTCAACCGCTGGGTGGCGGGGCCGGAAGCAGCCTATTTCAAGGACGAAGCAGAGTGCGCTGCTCTCTTCGATCGCCTGCTAGCAGACGATGCAGCCCTGCAGCGTATGAAGGCTGCCAGCCGCGCACGCTTCTACGAGCGCTTTACCTGGGAGCAGGTGTTGAGTGAGTACGAGGAATTGCTCACCCGCTGGTATCCAAAGAACTGAACGACCTATCCCATGACTCATCGCATCCTCGTTACCGGCGGGGCCGGCTTCATCGGCTCGGCCGTGGTTCGGCACTTGATAGAGAGCACGACGCACCACGTCGCGAACCTCGACAAGCTCACCTATGCCGGCAATCTCGAATCGCTTACCTCGATCGCCAACTCGTCGCGCTACCGCTTTTACGAGGTCGATATCTGCAACGCTGCGGCCTTGGACGAGGTCTTCGCCGCATTCCGCCCTACTGCGGTGATGCACCTCGCCGCCGAGTCCCACGTCGATCGCTCGATCGACGGACCGGCCGAGTTCATCCAGACCAACATGGTCGGCACCTACACCTTGCTCGAGGCCGCGCGGCGGTACTGGAATGGCCTCGCTGATGACGCGAAAGCCGCGTTTCGCTTCCACCACATCTCCACCGATGAGGTGTATGGCGACCTGGAAGGCACGGGCGACCTGTTCACCGAAACCACGCCCTACGCGCCCAGCTCGCCGTACTCCACATCCAAGGCCAGCTCCGATCATCTGGTGCGGGCGTGGCAGCGGACCTACGGGCTGCCGACGCTGGTGACCAACTGTTCGAACAACTACGGGCCCTTCCATTTCCCCGAGAAGCTCATCCCGCACATGATCCTCAACGCGCTGGCGGGCAAGCCGCTGCCGGTGTATGGCGATGGATCGCAGATTCGGGATTGGCTCTATGTGGAGGACCACGCGCGGGCGCTGGTCGAGGTGGTGACGCGGGGGAAGGTTGGGGAGACCTACAACATCGGGGGGCACAACGAGAAGCGGAATCTCGAGGTGGTGGAGACGATTTGTGAATTGCTGGATGAGATGGCGCCCCTTGCTGGCGTTGATCGCGGCTTGCGCCGCTCTTACAGGGAGTTGATCACGTTTGTGAAGGATCGGCCGGGGCATGATCGGCGGTATGCGATCGATGCGTCGAAGATCGAGCGCGAGCTGGGGTGGAAGCCGCAGGAGACCTTCGAGAGCGGCATTTGCAAGACGGTGCGGTGGTATCTGGACAATCGTCAGTGGTGGGAGCGCGTCCTCGACGGCAGCTACCAGTTGGCCCGTTTGGGAGAGAAGGCATGAAAGGCATCATCCTCGCCGGGGGTTCCGGCACCCGGCTGCATCCGATTACGCGCGGCGTTTCCAAACAACTGCTGCCGATCTACGACAAGCCGATGATCTACTACCCGCTGTCGGTGCTGATGCTGGCGGGCATACGCGAGATCCTGGTGATTTCGACGCCCGACGACCTGCCCAATTTCCGCAAGCTGCTGGGTGATGGGTCGGATTTCGGCATCGCGCTGAGCTACGCCGAGCAGCCCTCGCCGGATGGCCTGGCGCAGGCCTTCCTGATCGGCGAGGACTTCATCGGCGACAGCAGCGTTTGCCTGATCCTCGGCGACAACATCTTCTATGGCTACGGCTTCAGCGCCATGCTGCGCGAAGCCGCTTCGCGCGAGCGCGGAGCAACGGTGTTCGGCTATCACGTCTCCGACCCCGAGCGTTTCGGCGTGGTGGAGTTCGATGCGGCCGGCAAAGCGGTCTCGATCGAGGAGAAGCCGAAGGCGCCGAAGTCGAGCTATGCGGTGACCGGGCTGTACTTCTACGACAACTCGGTGGTGGAGATCGCCAAGCAGGTGAAGCCCTCGCCGCGCGGCGAACTGGAGATTACCGACGTCAATAACGCCTACCTGCAGCGCGGCGACCTGCACGTGAGCCTGCTCGGGCGCGGCTTCGCCTGGCTGGACACCGGCACGCACGACTCGCTGATGGAGGCGAGCCACTTCGTGCAGACCATCGAGGCGCGCCAGGGGCTTAAGGTGGCCTGCCTGGAAGAGATCGCCTACCACCAGGGCTGGCTGACGGCCAAGCAGCTCGCGGCGCACGCCCAGGCCCTGAGCAAGACCGGCTATGGACAATATCTGCAGCGGGTGCTGACCCAGGTGGAGGTGATCAAGTGAAGGTCATCGAAACCGCCCTGCCGGGCGTGCTGATCATCGAGCCGAAAGTATTCGGCGACCATCGCGGCTTCTTCCTGGAAACTTTCCAGGTCGATCGCTACCGTGAGGCCGGCATTACCCTGCCTTTCGTGCAGGACAACCACTCGCGCTCGCAGCGCGGCGTGCTGCGCGGGCTGCATTTCCAGAAGACCCGCCCGCAGGGCAAGCTGGTGAGCGTGAGCCGGGGAGCGGTGTATGACGTGGCGGTGGACATCGACCCGGCTTCGGCCACCTACGGCCAGTTCGTCGGCGTGGAACTGAGCGACGACAACCACCGCCAGTTGTGGATTCCGCCAGGCTACGCGCATGGGTTCTGTGTGGTGAGCGATGTGGCGGATTTTCAGTACAAGTGCACGGATTTGTATTTCCCGGAGGATGAGGGCGGGTTGATCTGGAACGACCCGGATGTGGGGATTCCGTGGCCGATCGATGCGCCGCAGTTGTCGGGGAAGGATTTGAAGAATCCGCGGTTGCGGGAGTTGTAAGCAGAAAGCCAAAGGCTGGATAACATATCCTGGACGATATATAGTGACAGTCCTGAGAACCATCGAAGAGCTTGAAAGCGAGCTTGACGAGTTAGCAGAACGCTACCCTGATGTGGTGGGCGTGATCGATGCGCTGCTTGATGAGCTGGCCGCGGACGATGACTTGTTGGATGTTCTGTTCTCCGAGGTGCCAAAGTGGCATTACCTGTTTAAGCCGCCCTTCGAAATCAAGCGCTTCGAGGCTTGCTGGCAATCCGGACGAAGCGTCTACATCCTCAAGCCTTACGACGAAGACGGGCACCTGATCGACTTCCGCCTCTTTCTGGGGCACGACATCCGGACCGATGAGTGCTTTGTGCTGACAGTTCAACATCGGAGCACGTGCTATGACACGACCACCCCAGCCTACCGAAACCTCTGTGTTCGTTATGACCAGCTCGACATTCCTGCCGTTAGGCGGAACAGCTAATGCAGTGGTCGGGCTTCATGTAACACCAGTCCTCGTTCAGTTGAACCAACAGATCAGGCCGGCGGCAATGCCGCGGGGCCTGTCGACTGCAGAGCGCGCCGCGCGCATCGCTCGAAATCCGGCCCGGTCGAAAGCGCTTGTGCAGGGGCGCCAGCGCCTGGCGAGAGTCATCGAACGGATGAATGAAGGCGTGCGACCACTTGCCGCCTTGCGGCTCGCTGCGGGCCTGTCTCAAAGTGAGCTGGCGGCGCGAATGGACATGCAGCAGCCCAACATCGCACGACTCGAGAAACGGCCGGGTGACCCAAGCTTGTCGACCCTCCGGAAGCTGGCAAGCGCGCTCGACGCCCCGCTGGAGGAAGTCATCGCCGCAGTGGATGCTGCCAACATGGCGGAGGGTAAACATGGCTAATACAACCTACCTGCACTGCATCTATGCCGAGGATGTCAGGCCTGAAACCTCGGGACAGGTGTCGGTCATCGGTGTGTTCCAGGGTGGTCTCAGAGTACTGTCCGCACCAACTCAGCTTGCAAAGCTAACGGTCATCGCCGACCTTTTTGTTCCACTATCACGCCAATCTCCTCAGCGAATCAAGCTTGAAGTGCTGCGTGACGGCGAAGTGCTCCAGTCGATCGAGGCGCCGACCGAGTTCGTGCGCTCAGCGTTCGAGAAGGCGGTAGAGGAGGCGGATGCCGAAGGCGTCAGCATGCAGTTCGTGCTCGGTTTTGCGGGATTCCCGGTCCCTGGCGCATGCAAAGTGAGGGCACACGCCTATGTCGACGGTGAGCTGGTGACGGGGAATGCGTTGAAGGTGACTGTGGAACCCACCGGGCTACGCGCAGCGGATTCTGCGTAGTGGGCGAGGACGATTCAGCCACGACGGAGAAGCGTAATGACCTTGCCGATACGCATTCCTATACTGGCAGCTCGACTAGAAAGGAGCGACGATCATGTCTGCGGTCGATCCAGGTCGAGCGGATTGGCAACGATCTGTGGCTGCATCCCGAAACGACGCCCGAGCAGGACATGGGCCTTTGGCTGCAGCAGTCCTACTCAAACAACGAGGCCTGGCCCGCAGATTTTCTGGCAGAGCGGAGGGGTCCGCCACCCCAGGAACGTGACTGGGCCTGACCAAGGCGAACGCCACGCATGTTGCGTACCCTGGACACAAACATCTGCAGCTACATCCTGCGTCGCCACCACCAACAACGCAAGTGAGTTTCTGCGGGTACCTGGGCTTGCAGTGGAAGAATGGGCGATTGAATCTCCGTAATAATCTGGTCAATTTTTAAAGGGAATCACATGCCGACTTATGCCGAACTGATGTCGCAGATCGAAGCGCTGCAGAAACAGGCCGAGGAGGTTCGCCGTTCGGAGATC
Organism: Thauera sp. 28; assembly: GCF_000310145.2. Classification (GTDB taxonomy): domain Bacteria; phylum Pseudomonadota; class Gammaproteobacteria; order Burkholderiales; family Rhodocyclaceae; genus Thauera; species Thauera mechernichensis. Next base: position 6,331 of record NZ_AMXA01000024.1, on the reverse strand, counting down.
GCGGGCGTGATCGCCGAGATCAGGCAGAAGATCCAGGACTACGACCTGACAGCGGCCGATCTGGGATTCGTGGCCGTCGTGCCGACAAAAGCCGAGACCGCCAGCCGCAGTGACAAGCGCACCGCCGTCAAGCCCAAGTATCGCGACCCGGCATCGGGCAAGACTTGGACCGGCCGCGGCGTGATGCCAAAGTGGATGAAGGACGCGGTCGAATCAGGGCGTCGCCGTGAAGAGTTTCTGATCCCCGACAACTGACTTTCTTTGCCTGCCGCGCTGACGACACGGCAGGCCGGGTAACCATGCCTTACTCCATAAACTACTCTCCAACCTTTGCCGAGCGCTACCCCGTTGCGCTGGCCGCTGCGCTGGTCGACGCAGGTGCGGCTGTGCTGGCGGCGTATCTAGCCTTCTACCTGCGGTTCAACAATACAGAACTCAGCCCGCTCTACGTGGCTGGCGCGATCCTGTGGGCCAGCTTGGCGGTACTTATGCTGTTCCTGGTAGGCGCCTACAGCTCGTGGCGCGGCCAGTCGTTCGCACGACGGGCCGCGCGCTCCGTCAGTGGCTGGCTCCTCGCTGCCACCGCACTGACAATGCTCGGCTTCTTGTTGAAGGTATCAGAGGACTATTCACGGCTCTGGTTCGCTTACACGGTCACGTTAAGCGTGGGGCTCGGCATTGGCCTGCGTATCTGCGCGTTCGTGGCCTTGCGCCGAGCCCGTCGCTCGGGACGAAACCTGAAACAGCTGGTCGTTGTAACACCCGCCGGCGTTCGCAGTTCGAAGTTGCCGCCTGAGCCAGCACTTCGCGAGCAGGGCTATACCGTTTCGCGAGCCGTCTCTTGCAGCTCATCGCCCGAATGGCTGGAGGAGTTGGCTGCGGCAGTGGAAGGCACTCGAGCGCATGAAGTCTGGCTGATGCTGCCCCTGAATGAAGGCGCGCAGATCCAGGCCGCCGTATATGCGCTGCGGCACCACGTGGTTTCGGTGCGCTTCATGCCCCAGCTGAACGACCTTCCTCTTCTCAACCACCAAGTGAGCCGTGTCGCGGGTTTCTACTCGATCGATCTCAGTGTCACGCCGATGGATGGCCCCGCTCGCATCGTCAAACGCGCGGAGGACCTCATCATAGGTGGTCTGATCTTCCTGATGATCCTGCCGCTATGCGCCGTAATCGCAACGGCCATCAAGCTCACATCACCAGGACCTGTGCTGTTCAAGCAATACCGCACGGGAATCAACGGCAGGAACTTCAAGGTTTATAAGTTTCGCTCAATGGTCGTTCACCGGGAGAGCGGGGGACAGGTCACCCAGGCCACTAAGGACGATGTCCGTATCACGCCCATCGGGGCCTTTCTGCGGCGCACAAGCCTCGACGAGCTACCGCAGTTTTTCAATGTGCTGCAAGGCCGCATGTCCATCGTCGGGCCACGCCCGCACGCGCTTGCCCACAACGAGTACTACAAGGACCTCGTCGAGTCCTACATGCAGCGTCACCAAGTCAAGCCAGGCATCACCGGCTGGGCACAGGTCAATGGATTGCGCGGTGAGACGGACACGCTCGAAAAGATGCAGGCACGCGTAGAGCACGACCTTTGGTACATCGACAACTGGTCGCTGTGGCTTGACCTGAAGATCATCCTACTGACGATCTTGAAGGGCTTCGTGAATCCGAACGCGTACTGAGAAAGGTGCTCGACCCAGAACAGCAACCTCGGGCCCAGCACTCGAGCGCATCACAATCTCGATGACAGCCTCAGCGCACAGTATCCGGTTCCTCCCCGATCGCCTGCAGCCGAGCATACACCCCACCCCGCGCCACCAGCTCCGCGTGCGTCCCCCGTTCCACGATGCGCCCGGCTTCCATCACCAGGATCTGGTCCGCCTTCTCGATCGTCGATAGGCGGTGGGCGATGACGATGGTCGTGCGGCCTTCCATCAGGCGCTCGATCGCTGCCTGGATCAGGCGCTCGGACTCGGTGTCGAGTGCGGAGGTTGCCTCGTCGAGGATCAGGATCGGCGCGTTCTTCAACAAGGCGCGCGCAATCGCCAGGCGCTGGCGCTGGCCGCCCGAGAGCAGCACGCCGTTCTCGCCGATCTCGGTGTCGAAGCCCTGGGGCAAGCGGTCGATGAACTCGCGCGCGTTGGCGGCCTCGGCGGCGGCGACGATCTCTTCGCGGCTGGCAGCGGCAAGCTCGCCGTAGGCGATGTTCTCGGCCACCGTACCGTTGAACAGCGTGACCTGCTGGGTGACGAGCGCGATGTGACGGCGCAGGTTGGCGAGCGTGTAGTCCTCCACTGCCACGCCGTCGACCAGCAGCCGGCCTTCGTCGTGCTGGTAGAAGCGCGGGATGAGGTTGGCGAGGGTGGACTTGCCACTGCCCGACTTGCCCACCAGGGCGATCATCTGCCCCGGCTCGGCCTTGAAGTCGATGCCTTGCAATGCATGCCCTTCCGCACCGGGATAGGTGAAGCCCAGGCCCTGGGCCTCGACGCGACCGCTGATGTGTTCGCGCTCGACGCTGCCGCCATCGGGCTCCGGCGCTTCGTCGAGTTGCTCGAAGATGCTGTCGGCTGCGGCCACGCCGCGCTGGATCTTGGAGCTGACCTCGCCCAGTTGGCGGATGGCGCGCGGCAACAGGCCGGCGGCAGTCATGAAGGCGACGACGTCGCCCGCGGTGGCGTCGCCCCGCACCTTCAGCACCATGAACAGCAGAACGCCCATGGCGGTATAGATGATGAGGTTCATCAGCGCCGAGAAAACCTCCTCGGTGCGCACCATCTTGAGCTGGCGCTTGGTGTTGTCCAGGCTGGCATGCACGAAGCGACCGCGCTCGTAGTCCGCGCCGCCGAAGCTACGTACCACGCGGTAGCCCTGGATGGTTTCGGAGGCCACATGGGTGACCTCGCCCATGGCGGTCTGGATGTTCTTGGACAGGCGGCGGAACTTGCGGCTGGCGTTCGACACCAGCCAGCCGATGATGGGCAGCACCACGAGCAGGGTCAGGGTGAGCTGCCAGTTCATCCACAGCAGGTAGCCCAGCAGCGCGATGACGGTGAGGCCCTCGCGGAACAGCGTCTTCACCGCGTCGGTCGCGGCACCGGTGACCATCGTGACGTTGTAGGTGAGCTTGGAGACCAGGTGGCCGGAGTTCTGCGCGTCGTAGAAGCGGTTGGGCAGCACCAGGAAGCTCTCGAAGAGCTGGGTGCGCAGGTCGTGCACCAGCCCGAGCGACACCTTGGAGATGGCGTAGTTGCCCAGGAAGGTACCCACCCCTTGCCAGAGCGCGATCAGCATCACCATGACCGGGATCGCGTACACGATGTCGAGCGCATCGAGCCAGCCGATGCCGGTGGTGGCCGGGGCATCGGGCGTGGCCAGCCCATCGACGAAGAACTTGAACACCGCTGCCAGGCCCGCCTTGCCGCCGCCGGCGATGGCGAAGCCAAGGATGCTGAGCAGGAAGTAGCCGAGGTAGGGCTTGGTATAGCCAAGCAGGCGGGTGTAGATCGTGAGGCTGCTCGCAGGCGCGGATGCTGGCACCGCCTCGGGCGCGGGCGTGGGCTCGGTACTGGAAGGGGCTGGGCTCATGGCGGCCAATGATATGCCAAGCCGACGCGGTGCTCGTGGCGTCAGCGCGACAGGCCCTGCAACAGCCAGGCCACCGCACGCAGGCGCTGACCGTCGCGGCCGAAGCGGCGCCCACGCGGCAGATGGCGCAGCCAGGCCAGACGGCCCGCCGTGCGCAGTACCTGGGCGCGGATATCGGCATCTACCGCGGCGAGGGCAGCGCGCACCCTGGGGGCGGCGGCCTCAAGCAGTTCGCGCTGGTCGAGGATGAGCGCGGTCGAGTGCAGGTAGCACAGCCAGTCACGCGCCTGGCACTGGGCGAGCCCGAGCGCACGGCCGGGGTCGTCCTCGAAATCGATGAAGGCGATGCGGCCGTCTGCGGCGCGCACCATGTTGCGGGCAAAGCCCTGGCTCAGGTAGCCGCCGCGGCGATGGAGGTCGGCCAGCGCGGCGAGGCCCTCGTCGAACAGGGCGAGGCAGGCGGATACGTCCTTGGCGGTGGCCATTTCCTGTTGCAGGCTCAGACCCGGCTCGCCCGTGCTGCCCAGGTCCTTGAGCATCAGGCCGGTATCACTCCAGGCCAGCACCTCAGGCACGAACACGCCCTGCGCAGCCAGGGTCTGCAGGCGGCGCACCTCGGTATTGATGGCGTCGGCACCGCCAAAGTTGGGTACCGGGCTGAGCACCCCGAGACCGAGCGCGCGCGACAGGAAGCCCATCAGCATGTAGCGCCAGCGCGGGTTGCGAGGGCCCGCCTTTTTCACCCACACGCGCTCGCCGCCAAAGTCGTGGGCGCCAACGTTATGCACCTGGCGCGCCAGCGCCTCGGCCAGGAAACGCTCGGCAGCGGTGTCCGCCGCCATCAGTGCGCTTCGTCCCAGTTGTCGCCCGCCCCCACCTCGACCAGCAACGGCACCTTGAGCTCGGCGACACCGCCCATCAGCTTCGGCAGTTCGGTGCGAATCGTGTCGAGCTCGGATTTCGGCACTTCCAGCACCAGTTCGTCGTGCACCTGCAGCACCAGCCTGGACTTCAGCCCCGACGCGGCCAGCCAGGCGTCGGTGGCGATCATCGCCTTCTTGATCAGGTCGGCGGCCGTGCCCTGCATCGGCGCGTTGATCGCCGCACGCTCCGCGCCGGCGCGGCGGCCGGCCTGGCTGGCGCGGATGTCGGGCAGGTACAGCCGGCGGCCGAACACGGTCTCGACATAGCCTTGCTCGCGCGCCTCGGCGCGGGTGCGGTCCATGTAGGCCGCGACGCCGGGGTAGCGCGCGAAGTAGCGGTCGATCCAGCTCTGCGCAGCGGCGCGCTCGATGCCCAGGTTCTTGGCCAGGCCGTGCGCGCTCATGCCGTAGATGAGGCCGAAGTTGATCACCTTGGCGTAGCGGCGCTGCTCGCTGGTCACCTCGGCCGGTGCCACGCCGAAAACCTCGCCGGCGGTGGCGCGGTGCACGTCCTCGCCTTGGGCGAACGCTTCGAGCAAGCGGGCGTCGTCCGACAGGTGGGCCATGATGCGCAGTTCGATCTGCGAGTAGTCGGCCGACACGATGAGGTGCTCACGCGGCGCAATGAAGGCAGCGCGGATGCGGCGGCCCTCCGGCGTGCGGATCGGGATGTTCTGCAGGTTGGGCTCGGAGCTCGACAGCCGGCCGGTGACGGCGGTGGCCTGCGAGAAGCTGGTGTGCACGCGACCGGTCTTCGGATTGACCATGCGCGGCAGCTTGTCGGCGTAGGTGCTCTTGAGCTTGGCCAGGCTACGGTGCTCGAGCAGCAGCTTGGGCAGGGGGTAATCCTCGGCGAGCTTCTCGAGTACTTCCTCGTCGGTGGAGGGCTGGCCGGTGGCGGTCTTCTTGACCACCGGCAGGCCGAGCTTGCCGAACAGGATCTCGCCGAGCTGCTTCGGCGAGCCGAGGTTGAAGGGCTGGCCGGCGAGGTCGTGGGCTTCGCGCTCCAGATCGTGCAGGCGGCGGCCGAGTTCCTCGGAATGCTGGCTGAGCAGGAAGGGGTCGATCAGCACCCCGGTGCGCTCCATGCGCTGCAGCACGCCGAGCACCGGCATCTCGATGTCGCGGTAGAGGGCATCGAGCGCCGCCGTCCCTTGCAGCTGCGGGTGCAGGTGCAGGTGCAGGCGCAGGGTGACGTCGGCATCTTCGGCGGCGTATTCGGTGGCGCGGTCGATGGCGACCTCGTCGAAGCCGATCTGCTTGGCGCCCTTGCCGCAGACCTCGGTGTAGGGAATGGTGGCCAGGCCGAGGTGGCGCTTGGCGAGCGAATCCATGTCGTGCGGCTTGTCGCTCTCCAGCACGTAGGATTCGAGCAGGGTGTCGTGGGCGATGCCGCGCAGCGCGATGCCGTGGTTGGCGAGCACGTGGGCGTCGTACTTGAGGTTCTGGCCGAGCTTGGCGTGCTGGTCCGACTCCAGCCAGGGACGGAGCTTGTCCAGCACCTCGTTCAGGGGCAGCTGCGCCGGCGCATCGGATGCACGGTGCGCCAGCGGCAGGTAGGCCGCCTCGCCCGGCTCGACCGCGAAGGACATGCCGACCAACTGCGCCGCCATCGGGTCGAGGCTGGTGGTTTCGGTGTCGAATGCGGTGAGCGCGGCGGCGGAGATCTTCGCCAGCCAGGCATCGAAGCCCGGCCAGTCGAGGATGGTCACATAGCCGCTGCGGTGGGCGCCTGCAACGCCCCCCGTAGGAGCGGCGCCAGCCGCGAGCTTTTCCTCGCCCGGCCCATCGCCGAAAAGGCTCGCGGCTGGCGCCGC
>NZ_AMXA01000023.1 GCF_000310145.2 Thauera sp. 28 | reverse complement strand
CGGCTTCGGCGCCGGCGGCGGCGCCCCTGCGGCGGCGGCCGACGGCGCCGAGCCGGCAGGCGAGGTCACGCCGATCAGCGCGGTGGATACCGCCGAGCTGCTGCGCGAGGCCAGGAACGTCGTCATCGTGCCGGGCTACGGCATGGCGGTGGCGCAGGCCCAGCACGTGGTGTGCGAGATCGTCAATGTGCTGCGCGGCCAGGGCATCAACGTGCGCTTCGCCATCCACCCGGTGGCCGGTCGCATGCCGGGCCACATGAACGTGCTGCTGGCCGAGGCGAAGGTGCCCTACGACATCGTGCTCGAGATGGACGAGATCAACGAGGACTTCCCGGACACCGACGTCGCGATCGTGATCGGCGCCAACGACATCGTGAACCCGGCTGCCCAGGAAGATCCGGGCAGCCCGATTGCCGGCATGCCGGTGCTCGAAGTCTGGAAGGCCAGGACCTCGATCGTGATGAAGCGAAGCATGGCGTCGGGCTACGCCGGGGTGGACAACCCGCTCTTCTACAAGGAGAACAACCGCATGCTGTTCGGTGACGCCAGGAAGATGCTCGACGAGGTACTGGGCGCGCTGAGCACCTGATCGACGAGCCGTACTGACGCTGGAAGCGACCGGATCGTCGCCCTGCGCACGCCGATCCGGACGACCGATACACAACAACTCAAAGAAATTGCGAAGGGAGACAAATCATGACGCTCGGCCTGCAAGCACTGTTGGCATTCATACCGATAGGCCTCTCCGGCCTCCTCCTCATCGGACTCGGGTGGTCGGCCAAGCGTGCCATGCCCCTGGTCTACTTCGTGACCGCGGCGATCGCGTTGTTCGCCTGGGGTGTCAGCCTCAACCGTATCGCAGCGGCCACACTCGAGGGGCTGATCATCACGGTCCAGGTGCTGTGGATCATCTTCGGCGCGCTGCTGCTGCTGAACACCCTGAAGCACTCGGGCGGCATCGCCAGCATCCGCAGCGGGTTCGCGCGCATCAGTCCTGATCGACGCGTGCAGGTCATCCTCATCGCGTGGTTGTTCGGATCGTTCATCGAGGGTGCGTCCGGCTTCGGAACACCGGCCGCCGTGGCCGGCCCGCTGATGGTGGCGGTCGGCTTTCCGGCGCTCTCGGCGGTGATGTTCGGGATGATCATCCAGTCGACGCCGGTCTCCTTCGGCGCCGTCGGTACGCCATTGATCGTCGGCGTGCAGGGCGGCCTTCAGCGCGATGTGATGACCGCGGCACTGCAGGCGCAGGGGCAGGACTGGACGGCCTTCTTCAGTCTGATCGTCGAGCGCGTCTCCTTGGGCCATGCCATCTGCGGCACGCTGATCCCCGTGTTCTTGGTAATGTTCATGACGCGATTCTTCGGTCGCAACAAGTCGTGGGCCGAGGCCTTGCCGATCGTGCCGTTCGCGCTCTTCTCCGCATTCGCCTTCACCGTCCCGTATGCCCTGGCCGGCCGCTTTCTCGGGCCTGAGTTCCCGTCCTTGCTCGGAGGTCTGCTCGGCCTTACCGTGGTATCCCTCGCGGCGCGGGCCGGGTTCCTGGTGCCGAAGAAGAGTTGGGACTTCGCCGAGCCGAAGGAGTGGCCGGCCGAATGGATGGGCACCTTCGAAATGAAGATCGACCAGAACACGAGGAAAATCCCAACCTTCGTCGCCTGGCTGCCTTACCTGTTGCTTGCCCTGGTGCTGGTGCTCAGCCGCACGGTGGCACCCTTTAAGCAAGCGCTGCTGTCGGTGAGTTGGAGCGTACGCGACATCCTCGGCGAGCCGGGCATCAGCGGCAATTTCCAGCCCCTGTACCTCCCCGGCGGCGTACTGGTCGCCGTGTGCTTGGTGACGATCATTTTGCACAAGATGTACCTCCCTTCCTTCGGGAGGGCGGTCAAGGAATCCTCCACCACGCTGCTGAGCGCCGGCTTCGTACTGGTGTTCACCGTGCCGATGGTCCGCATCATGATCCAGTCCGGCGTGAACGCGAACGAGTTCGCGAGCATGCCGATCTCGATGGCACTCTGGGTGGCATCAGCGGTCGGGGACATCTACCCGATATTCGCCCCGACGGTCGGCGCTCTCGGGGCCTTTCTTGCCGGTTCGAACACTGTGTCGAACCTGATGCTGAGCCAGTACCAGTACAGCGTTGCGCAGGCACTGGGCGTCAGCGGCGCAACAATGGTCGCAGCGCAGTCCATCGGAGCGGCGGCGGGCAACATGATCGCGATCCACAATGTGGTGGCCGCGTCGGCGACCGTGGGGGTCATGGGGCGCGAGGGGCAGATCCTGCGGCGCACCATCATCCCGACGATCTACTACGTGGCTCTTGCCGGAATACTGGCGATGCTGTCTATGCATGTATTGAACTTGGGCGACCCCTTGCTGGGCGTGAAATTGCCGTGAGTAACTGACCGTTGTAAGCACTATTACCCGAACTCGGCAATATTGACCGTAGCTGTGTGATCGCGCTTTGTCGGCAAGAGCCCAGCGCGGGCAGGGCGTCACGACTGCGCTGGGTTCTGATCGAATGTATGGAGCGTACGACTATGACCACTACCCTCAAACAGATAGGTGCCTTCTCGTCGCCACCGCGTGTCGGCCTCTTCGTCACCTGCCTGGTCGATGCGATGCGCCCCAGCGTCGGCTTCGCCGCGCTCAAGCTGCTGCGTGATGCCGGATGCCGTGTCGAGGTGCCGGAAGCGCAGACCTGCTGCGGCCAGCCGGCTTTCAACAGCGGCGACACCGCCGACGCGGCAGTGCTCGCCCGCCATTTCATCGAGACCTTCGAGGGCTACGACTACGTCGTCGCGCCTTCCGGCTCCTGCGTCGGCATGACGCGGGCGCACTACGCCGAGGCCCTGGCGGACGATCCCGCTTGGGCCGAACGCGCACGCCGGCTCGGCGAACGCACATACGAACTCATGAGCTTCCTGGTGGACGTGATGCACTTTGCGCCCGCCGATGTGAAGCTCGACACCAGCTTCACCTACCACGACAGTTGCTCGGGCCTGCGCGAGCTCGGTGTGCACGACCAGCCGCGCGCCCTGCTCGACAAGGTGTCCGGGCTCACGCTGAAGCCGCTGGAAGGCAACGACGTGTGCTGCGGTTTCGGCGGCACCTTCTGCGTCAAGTATCCGGCGATCTCGAACGCGGTCGTCGGCGAGAAGGCCGACGCCATCGAGCGCAGCGGCGCGAGCCTGCTGCTCGGTGGCGACCTCGGCTGCCTGATGAACATGGCCGGCAAGCTCAAGCGCAAGGGCTCGAACGTGCGCAGCTTCCACGCCGCCGAGGTGCTGGCCGGCATGGCCGGCGGTCCGGCCATCGGCGAGGAGCGCTGAGCCATGCAGGAAGCAACCCTCTCTTTCAAGGTGCGCGCCAAGGAAGCACTGGCCGACCCGACGCTGAAGATCGCGATCGATCGCACCACCGGCACGGCCGAGCGCAAGCGCGCGGTGGCGATGACGCAGTTCCCGCAGTTTGAAGCGGCCCGCGAGCGCGGCAAGCGCATCAAGGACCACGTCATCGCGAACCTCGACCATTATCTGCTCGAGTTCGAGCGCAACGCGATCGCCTCGGGGGCCAAGGTGCACTGGGCGAGGACGGCCGAAGAGGCCTCGCAGATCGTCGTGCGTCTTTGCAAGGAAGCCGGCGCCAAACGCGTCACCCGCGTCAAGTCGATGCTCGGCGAGGAGATCGGCCTGCCCCATGCGCTCGACGAAGCCGGCATCGAGCGCGTCGAGACCGACCTCGCCGAACACATCGTGCAGCTCGGCGGCGACCGCCCCTCGCACATCGTGTGGCCGTCGATGCACCGTACGCGCGAGCAGGTGTCGGAGATGTTCAAGCGCCTGCACCGCGCACCGCACCAGGAAGAGACCATCGAGGCGATGGTTGACAGCGCGCGCCGCGAGCTGCGCGACAAGTTCCTGACCGCCGACGTGTCGATCTCGGGCGCGAACTTCCTCCTCGCCGACACCGGCGCCACGTGCACGGTGACCAACGAGGGCAACGCCGAACTCACCACCACCCCGCCGAGGGTGCACATCGTCACCGCCGGCATCGAGAAGCTCGTCCCCAGCATGGGCCACGCGATCGCCATGCTGCGCCTACTGGTGCGTTCGGCGACCGGGGCGGACGTCACCCAATACACCACCTTCCACTGCGGACCGAAGCAGACCGGTGATCGCGACGGGCCGGAAGAATTCCACATCGTGCTGGTCGACAACGGCCGCACCCGCATGCTGCGCGAGGGCATGAAGGACATGCTGCGCTGCATCCGCTGCGGTGCCTGCATGAACCACTGCGTGGTGTTCCGCCAGTTGGGCGGCCACGTCTATGGCGGCACCTACCCCGGCCCGATGGGCGCGGTGCTGACACCGGTTTTCGATGGCCTCGAGTCGTCGCGCGACCTCCCGCACGCATGCACGATGAACGGCAAGTGCCAGGAAGTCTGCCCGGTGGCCATCCCGCTGCCGACCCTGCTGCGCGGCTGGCGCGACCGCTCCTGGCGCGAGGGCCTGGAGCCGGCCACGGTCCGTTTTGGCCTGGGCATCCACACCTTCGTCGCATCACGCCCGCGGCTGTACCGGCTCGGCACGGCGATCGCGATCCGGGTGATGCGCCTGTTCAGTCGCGGCGGCCTCGTGAAGGGAATGCCCGGCCTGGGCGCGTGGACCGCCTACCGCGAGTTCCCCGCGCCGGCGAAGCGCACCTTCATGGAGATGTACAAGGACCAGGAGAAAGGCCAATGAGCGCACGCGAAACCATCCTCAACGCCGTGCGCAGCGGCCTCGGCAACACAGCGGTCGATCCGGCGGCGGTACGTCGCGACGCGGATGCGCTGCTGCAGGATCTGCCGTCCATTCGCCCGGCGCTGCTGGCCGACGGGCTGGTGGACGCCTTCATCGCCCGCGTCACCAGCCCCAAGGTGGCCGCAACCGCCGAGCGCATCGCCAGCGCGAGCGAGCTGCCGGCGGCGGTCGGACGCTACCTCGAGGCGTTTGGACTGCCCGCGGTGGTGGCACTGCAGCCCGCGGCGCCGCTGCAGGACCTGGACTGGTCAGGGTTCGAGCTCCACGACAAGGTGGCGCCAGACGAGATGATCGCGATCGGCGTCGCGCGCTGGGGGATCGCCGAGACCGGCTCGCTGGTGTTTCACTCGGGCGCCGATACGCCGATCCTCGCCAACTTCCTGCCGCTGCATCACCTCGTCATGGTACGGGCGGACACGATCCTCCCCTTCCTCGACGACTACGCCGCGGCCACCGCCGGCCAGCGCCCGCCGCGCAACGTCAACATCGTCACGGGGGCCAGCGGCACCACGGACATCGAGGGCAGCCTCGTGCTGGGGGCGCATGGCCCGCGTTTCCTGCACGTGGTGATCGTCGGAACGCCCGACAGCAGGGAATAAGTGAAGGCGTCGCACCAAGTCAGCTCTGTGCTGGTGCGGCATCAAGACGTCTCCACCCCAGTTTCATCGGCTCCCTCCTCCGGCCGGTGAAAACGAGGCGGCGCCGATGGGCTCCCCCCCCATGCAACAGGCGCCGCCTCACCTCTCCCCCGACAAATCCGATTGAAGGCGTAGCGATCGATCAAGACCGGAGCCGTCCCGTGTGTTTGCATCCGCAAGATGCGGGCGCGCCGCCAACCTTTCCTTTTCCCGAAGAGCGATGGGGGGACGAATCGGGTCAAACCTCGATGCTGATTTCCTCTCGCCCGTCACGCCGAGGAATGGCAGGTTGATGCCATGTTCTGCTGACTCCCCTCAGCAACATGCCCAGGTAGCCATGATCCCCGAGGCTAAGGCGCGGTTCCGGCCGCGTTGATCACACCAGTTCGCACCGACATCCATGTGCGAACGGCCATCGCCTGTCGATGGCGATGTCACCAAGCTGTTCCATCAACCCACGCGGGGTTCCACACCTCCCGCGCCTGGGTCCGGTGTGTCTCCGCCTCATTGTTCTCAGGAGATTCACCATGACCACTTCCAACGAAAAGTCCTACTTCGATCTGCACATCACCGGCCTCGGGTATCTCAATCGCATCCGCGAAGTGAAGCCCAAGAAAGGCGATTCCTTCCTGGCCTGCGACATTGCAGCGCTCAATGGTCCCAGCGACGACGTCTCATATGTGCGTTTCGACGCGCGTGTATCTGGATCGGAAGCGCAGCACCTGGTGCGCCGTTGCATCCAGGCAGTCGATGCCGAGAAGAAGGTGATGATCGGGTTCCGCCTCGGCGACCTGTGGACCGATACCTTCACCTACTCCAAGGGCAAGCGTGCTGGCGAGCAGGGGGTGAGCCTCAAGGCCCGCCTGCTGTTCGTCAGTTGGATCAAGGTCGACGGCAAGCTCGTCTACAAGGCCGAACCCAAGCCGACCGAGACCGACGAGCGGGACCTGGAGGAAAGTCTGACATCCGACGTAGCCGCCTCGCAGCAAGGCGCGGCTCCGGCGTCATCCGAGCCTGTCACCGAAGCTGCCGACGGCAACGCTGCCGACGCTCCTGCATGGGTCGTTGCCGAGTCGTTCTGATCCGCAAGGCACCATCCGCGGGGCCTCGTCCTCTCTTCGTCAGCAGGAGACCTTCATGATCACCATCCCTGGCCAACTGGCCATCAAGACCATCCACGGCCGCAACGGCGACTTCAACGTCGGCCGCCTGGCGACTTCGATCGGCGAGTTCGTCGTGAAGAACGCCGAACTCGATCAGTACCGCGAGGGCAAGTACGACGGTGATTTCGTCATCGTCGAGATTCGCCCCTCAACGTACAACGCCAACGGTCGCATGGTCATCGAGATCCGCGCCCACCTGAGCGGGATGACGCTGTCCAACATCGACGCCCTGAGCTGCGACGAAGCTCGCCAGCTGAGTCCGCAGGAAGTCGATCCGATCGACGAGGAAGCGCCGCCGCCCGCGCCGACCTCGCCTCCGGCCAAGGCGAAGGCGAAGCAGCGAAGCGCGCGCGATCCTCTGGTTGATACCACGCCGTTCGGCAACGAACCGGCCGTCGCATCCCCCGAAGCATCTGTCGAGGTGGATGACATGGTGCTGTTCAGTGCGCTCTGGCCGCTGGGCAAGATCGTCAAGCTCGATGCCACCGTGGATCGCCGCGTCCTGCGTCAGCAACGCGACCGTCTCGGTGCGTTGGGCTACGAGTTCGCTCCGCTGTCCCAGGACTGGCATCTCGCCAAGGCCTGATCCCAACCGTCGCGTGAGCGGCGCTACACCACCCGCCGGGGTTCTTCCCCGGTGGGGCGGGACTCCGGTCTCTCATCCAAGGAGATCGCCATGCAACTCGCGTCCCGCTTTTCTCATCGCTCCCCGGTGCTGCGGTCGAATCATCCGTTGTCGGATGATCAGATTCGTGCCGTCGCGCCCTCCATCTTCGCGGACACCCCGCACGAAAGTCGCTCCGAGCGGTACAGCTACATCCCGACGGCGACTGTGCTGACCGAACTGCGCAAGGAAGGCTTCCAGCCGTTCATGGTGTGCCAGACCCACGTGCGCAACGAGGATCGCCGCGACTACACCAAGCACATGCTGCGCCTTCGCCATGCGAGCCAGATCAACGGCGACGAGGCGAACGAAGTCGTCCTGATCAACTCGCACGATGGCACGAGCAGCTACCAGATGCTGGCAGGCATGTTCCGCTTCGTCTGCCAGAACGGCTTGGTGTGCGGCGACACGTTCGCCGACGTGCGCGTGCATCACAAGGGCAACGTCATCGATCACGTGATCGAAGGGGCCTACGAAGTGCTACGTGGCTTCGAGCTGGTGCAGGACTCACGTGACGGCATGCGTGCCATCGCGCTCGATGACGGCGAGGCCGAAGTCTTCGCCAGATCGGCCCTGGTTCTCAAGTACGACGAACCCGGCAAAACCCTGCCGATTACCGAAAGCCAGATCCTGCGCCCCCGTCGTTTCGACGACAACCGTAAGGACCTTTGGTCTACGTTCAACCGGGTGCAGGAAAATCTCATCAAAGGAGGCCTGGCCGGCCGCAGCGGCAATGGGCGACAACAGCGCACACGGCCTGTCCAGGGCATTGACCAGAATGTCCGGCTCAACCGGGCACTCTGGCTGCTTGCGGAGGGTCTGCGCAAGCTGAAAGCCTGACGTCCGAGCGGATCGTGTCCATCGCGGCATGGTCCGCTTTTTCTTTGCCGATCTGCGAGGTGGGCTTACGGCTTCGACCTTGGCGTGCCAGATGACGTCTGCAAAGTCGCGGTCTACTCACCGATCGTCAAGCTGCCAGCCGCTTCCTTTCCGACTGACAGCCTCGTGCTCGGCCCGACCCGACACCCACCGTCTCTCTCGATCGACGATCAACGGCCGCTATCGGAACGCGTTTCCCAATAGCGGCATGCGGCCATCACGAGACGTAGCGACTGGGAAATTTCCGCCAACGCGAACGACGGATAGCCGATCAGGGACTTGCCGTCTGCTTGTTATCGGCCTCGGTCAAAAACTGTGTCTGCGCCGCTGCTTGCGAACTATACGTCAATGACGTATAGTTCGCATATGAGAACAGTTGCTGAAACCGCTATCTTCCAGCGCTATGCCAGTGAAATCTGGTCGGAGGCCGAGCGCGCTGAGTTCATCAACTGGATTGCAGCCAATCCAGAAGCCGGTGACGTCATCCGGGGAAGTGGCGGCTGCCGCAAGGTCCGTTGGACATCTGCGGGACAAGGAAAACGCGGTGGCGCCAGGGTCATTTACTTCAACGCGAACACCGAAACCATTTGGCTCTTGATCGCCTACAAGAAAGCCAAGTTCGACAATCTCCCCACGTCCTTCTTGGCGGAGTTAAAGCAAGGAGTCGAAGATGCCCTCTGAAATCGAAAAGTTCCAGCAGGATTTGCTTGAGTCCGTCAAGCAAATGAGGCGTGGCGAGGCCGTACGCACCACGCGTGTCGAGTTGTCCGAAGCAGCTGAGGCTCGTGCAAAGATGGGCTTGTCTCAGCAAGCTTTTGCGGATCTGCTCGGAGTGTCAGCCAGAACGCTGCAGGAGTGGGAGCAGGGGCGTCGCTCGCCTACGGGTGCGGCCAAGACGTTGCTCCGTGTTGCCGTTTCTCACCCTGAAGTCTTGCAAGAGTTACGTATGTAAATAAATTCACATCGGGTATTTTCAAAGAGCCGCACGGACGGCAGCTTGGTGACCGGCATGTTGCCGTTTAGCTTGATAACGTCATCAGGCGGCTCAGGGTCGATACTTCCAGTTCGCCGGACGGAGAAGCCGCCGTTCACCGTCGCCCGACGCGCGAACGGCAGGTGACCAACCCATTGCTGCCTGACTGTGCCATCAAGCCACCGGCAGCTGAGGCCGATTATGTAGATGCCTCGATTATGTTAAGCGTCCGGGATAGCAGGCCGTAGATCCCAGTGTGCTCGAGCTTTTGCTTGCCGGGGTAGGAGTCTGAGCTCGACATAATTCCAGCGCTCTCCTGAAGTGGAGTTTCCACTCCAGGAGACGCTCATGAACCCATCCGCCCAATCCCGGCGCGCGCAACCTACGCGCCCAAGCGCAGCCCCCTCCGACGCCATCGCCGACGAACTGCGGCGGTACGACGACCACCTGCATGACGTCCGTGGCCTTGCGGCATGCACACGTCGCAACCATTGCCGCATCGTCGGTCTGTTGTTGCAGAAGAAGTTTGCCGGCGGCGTCATCGACATGGCCAGGCTGCATGCAGCCGATGTTCGGCGCTTCATCGCCGGGCAACTGGGGGACGGCCCCTCGCATTCTGCCGCTTCGCAAGTCGCAACCGCCTTGCGAAGTTACCTCCGCTACCGGACGATCTGCGGCGACTCGGTTGCCGGTCTGAGCGCAGTCATCTCCTCACCGGTGCAGTGGAACCTTGCAGTGCTGCCCCGCGCCCTCAAGCCGGACGAAGTTCAACGGCTGCTCGCCGCACTCCCTTATGGACGCAAGCCCAGGCGAGGTTATGCCATCGTCCGCTGCGCACTGGACATGGGGCTGCGCGCGGGCGAGATCGCGAACCTGTCGATCGACGACATCGACTGGCGAGAAGGCACGGTCACGCTGAAGGGGACGAAGTCGCGACGGCGGGACGTCCTGCCGCTGCCGATGACCACCGGGCAAGCCTTGGCGGACTATTTGCAGCATGAGCGCCCGGCAGCCCCAAGCCGGGCAATCTTCCTTTGCCGCCGCGACTCGCGTGACGTTCCAGTCACAACCTATGCGATTCAGAACGTGATCCGCCGGGCGTGCCAACGGGCCGGCTTGCCTGGTACAGGATCGCACGTCCTGCGGCATACGCTGGCGTGTCGCCTCGTCGAGAACGGCGGCTCACTCAAGGAAGTTGCTGATGTCTTGCGGCACCGGTCTCTGGAAACCTCCCGGATCTACGCGAAGCTCGACACGCCAAATCTCGCCGACGTTGCGCTGCCCTGGCCGGGGAGTGAATCATGAGCCGACGCCGAAGCCTGCAGGCCAGAATCGACGACTATCTGGCCGAGCGCCGTCGTCAGGGTTTCCGTCTGCGCTCCGGTGACGCCTTCCTCTCCAGGTTTGCCCGCTTCGTGGCGGCCAAACGCCATCGTGGTCCGCTGACGGCCGAGCTCATGGCCGAATGGGTGCGTACCGCCAAGGATGGCAATGGCGATGCAGGCACCTGGGCGCGCAGTTGGGGACGACTGCGGCACTTCATCTGTTACCTGCAGCAGTTCGAGCCGGATACCGAGTTGCCCGAGGCATCGCTCTTCGGCCCGGAACCCGGCCGCGTTGCACCCCACATCTACCATGACGACGAGATCGTCGAGTTGCTCGCGGCAGCACGCACACTCGGCCCCACTGGCAGCATTCGGCCCTTCACCTACGAAACCCTGTTCGGTCTGATGGCTTCGACCGGACTGCGCGTTTCCGAAGCCATTCACCTGCGCGATGCGGATGTCGACCTCAAGCGCGGGATGCTGACGATCCGGCAGACCAAGTTCGCCAAGTCTCGGCAACTGCCGATCCATCCGAGCACGGTCAAGGCACTGGGCTGCTACCGAAGGCAGCGCGAGAGGCATCTTCCGACGACAGCGGGCATGCCGTTTCTGATCAGCAGTCGTGGCCGCCGACTGGGGCTGCCGCTCAGCGATCGACAGGTACACCGCGTCTTTACCGGCCTGCGCGAGCGCCTCGGATGGATCAATCGCGGCGGACACGAGGCGCCCCGCTTGCACGACTTGCGCCACACCTTTGCTGTCCGGCGGTTGATGCGCTGGTACGCCGACGGTGCCGAGATCGACCAGAAGATGCTGGCCCTGGCGACCTACATGGGCCATGCCGAGATCTTCTACACGTACTGGTACCTCACCGGCGTTCCGGAGTTGATGGCCATCACAGCCAGGCGGTTCGAGCAGTTCGCCGACCTCGCGGGAGACGATGATGCGTAGGCAAGCCAAACCACCGCCATCGTTTCCCGCGCTCGTACAAGCCTTCTTCGTCGAACACCTGACACAACAACGCGCCCTCAGTCCGCGCACCGTGGCCGCTTACCGGGATGCCTTCATGCTCTTCCTGGGGTTTGCCGAGGCGCGCCTCGGCCGGTCGCCTGCGCTACTCACACTGCCCGACATCACGCCGGATCTGATAATGGCCTTTCTCGACCATCTGGAACGCGATCGGCACAACAGCGTGCGTAGCCGCAATGCCCGCCTCGCGGCGCTGCGTTCGTTCCTGAAGTTTGCGGCGCACCGCGACGTGTCATCGCTGCAGGTGATTGAACATGCGCTCGGTGTTCCGGCAAAACGCTTCGAACGCCCGATGCTCGGCTATCTGTCCCGGGAAGAGATGCTGGCGGTGATCGGAGCGCCAGATGGGACGTGGTTCAGCCAACGGGATCATGTGTTGCTACTGATGCTCTACAACACCGGTGCGCGGGTTTCAGAGATCGTCGCCGTGAAGGTCGGCGATGTCGTACTCGACGATGCTGCCGCTTGTGTTCATCTACATGGCAAGGGGCGCAAGCAGCGCAGCGTGCCGCTGTGGCGCTCAACCATCAGGGCGATCAGGGCTTGGCTTCGGCGCAATCCGCAGTTCGATTCGAACTCGCCGTTGCTACCCAATCGCGAAGGCCAAGCGATGTCGCGATGGAACGTGATGCAGCGACTGGAGCGCGCCGTCCAGGTGGCCGCGAAATCGTGCCCCGACTTGGCGACACGTCACATCTCGCCTCACATGATTCGCCACACGACGGCAATGCACCTGCTGCAGGCCGGCGTCGACATCAGCGTCATTGCGCTTTGGCTCGGCCATGAGAGCCCGGCAACGACGCACCAGTACGTCGAAGCTGATCTGGCGATGAAGGAGCGGGCGCTGGCCCGGCTTCACGAGCCAGAGGCCAAACTCAGGCGCTATCGGGCACCCGACTCGCTGATCGACTTCCTGCGAACGCTCTGATTATGTGGAGATCAAAAACGGCGCCTGCAGCCCCAGCCGGGCGGTTGGCGCACGACGCCCATGCTGGCTCAACATAATCGAGGCATCTACATAATCGGCCTTATGTGGAGCTCCACATAAGGCCGACATCCCGCCGTACCCCGTCCAGCCGTACCGGCACGGCCCTTCTCCGTGCATTGCCAAGGCTGGTGCCCGTGTGGCGTCCGGCGGTCAGGGTGTGGCGCTGCGCATCTGCAGCGTTGCTCGGCAGCGTGGGAAGTGGGTGCAGCCCCAGAAGCGCCCGCGCTTGCTGTCGCGCGCCGCCATCTTCACGCCGCAGGAAGGGCAGGTGGGTGTTGTCCAGTCGCCCTCGGTCGCAAAGTCGAGAAGCTGCTGGCGCAGGGGTTCGGGCAGGCGCTCGAGCATGGCGAGGAAGAGCTTGCCGTCGAGCAGGGTGATCCGGTTTTCGGCGGCGAAGGCGCGGGCCTCGTCGGTGAAGCCGTTCGGGGCCATGAAGAAGGCCTTGTCGACGCGCTCGTGGGCCATGACCCCGCGCAGTTCGCGCACTGGTTTTACGCCCACTGCCTGGTTCCAGGCCTTGTACTGCACGACGGCTGTGCAGCGCTCAGGGGCGGTGTCGTCCTGGAACAGACGGATATCCACGCCGCCGTCGGCAGTCGGACGTGGTAGCGATCTCGAACAGGCCCGGATCGCGGCGGGATCTGCGGTAACGGCGGGACATGGGCCGATTATGCGTCCACCGAACCCATGCGGCATGGCTGATGCGATGACGTCCGAGAACTATGTCGCGCTCGCAGCTCAGCCCAACAGGTTCAGTTGCTCAACCAGACGGTCGTGCAAGGCGTTCAACTCGCCGATGCGTGCGCGCACCTCGTCGGTGCGGCCCTCGCGCTTCAAGGCGACCAGTGCTGCAGCCAGGCGGTGGATGTCGCGTTGCAGGGCATCCACCGCCTGGCTGGCATCTTTCGTACCCGGCGTGGCCGCGGTGGCCTTGTCGGGCAGGTGGCCGAAGCGGTACTGCTGGGTGTCTGGCGGTGCGGGGCGGTCGCCGTCGCCCGACAGGTAATCGACGAGCGCGGCCATCCATGCGCGCTGCTCCACGGCGGCGAAGAGTACCGGCAGGCGATCCTGGCTGATGGGGGCGGCGGCTTGCCAGCTGGGCGGGGTTTTCCAGGAGCCCACCCAGCGCTTGAGGTCCTGCGCAGGCATCGGACGGGCGATCGCGTAGCCCTGGCCCCATTCGCAGCCCATGCGCAGCAGCATTTCGCCGTGTGGCAGCGTCTCCACGCCTTCGGCGATGGTCTGGCGGCGGAACGCCCTCGCCAGGCCGAGCACGCCTTCGAGAATGGCCAGGTCTTCCGGGTCGTTGAGCATGTCGCGCACGAAGCTCCGGTCGATCTTGAGCAGGCCGGCGGGCAGTTGCTTCAGGTAGCTCAGCGACGAGTAGCCGGTGCCGAAGTCGTCCAGGGCGAAGCCGATGCCCATCTGCTGGCAGGCCTCCATCACCTGCGATACCACGGCGATGTCTTCCAGCGCGCTGGCTTCCAGGATCTCCAGTTCCAGCTCGCCGGGCTGCACGCCGGGGTGGCGGGCCATCAGCGCGTGCAGGCGAGAGACGAAGTCGGCTTGCTGCAGCTGCAGGGCGCCGACATTGACGCTGACCGGGACGGACAGCCCGTCCGTGCGCCAGGCTTCGATCTGCTGCAACGCGGTGTCGATCACCCATTCGCCCACGTCGATGGCAAGCGGATGGCCCTCGATGACGGGCAGGAACGCGGCCGGTGGCAGCAGGCCGCGCTGCGGGTGCTGCCAGCGGATCAGGGCTTCGGCCCCGACCAGCGCGCCCGTGCGCATGTTGACCTTGGGCTGGTAGTGGAGGACGAACTGCCGCTGCGCCAGCGCTTGGCGGATGTGCTCCAGGCTCTCGTGCAGGCCCCGTACGTTGCGGTCCTGTTCGGCGTCGAAGATGTGGTAGCGGTTCTTGCCCGCCTGCTTGGCCTGGTACATCGCCTGGTCGGCCTGGCGCAGCAGCTGGTCGGCGTCGATCTCCTCGCTTTGCGGGAAGAAGGTCACGCCCAGGCTGGCGGAGACGTGCAGCATGGTGTCGCCGTGGGCCACCGGCTGGGCGGCGGCGTCGAGCAGCCGGGTGAGCATCGGCACGCTGGCCTCGTGGTCGGGCAGGTCGACGAAGACGGCGACGAACTCGTCGCCGCCGATGCGCGACAGCGTGTCGCCGTTGCGCAGCACCTGTGCCAGGCGCTTTGCCAGGGTTGCGAGCAGGTGGTCGCCGACTTCATGGCCATGGTTGTCGTTGATCGACTTGAACCCGTCCAAGTCCAGATAGGCGACGGCCACGCGCTTATTGCGCCGCGGGGCCTGGTTCATGGCCTGCCTCAGGCGGTCGGCCAGCAACAGCCGGTTGGGCAGGCCGGTGAGCCCGTCGTAGTGTGCGATGTGCTCGAGCTCGTTCTGGTATTCCTTGAGTGCGGTGATGTCGGACAGCAGCGAGATGAAGTGCTTGATCTCGCCACGCTCGTCGCGCACGGCACTGATGGTCAGCATCTCGGCATACACCCGGCCATCCTTGCGCCGGTTCCAGACCTCGCCCGACCAGCAGCCCTTGGTGTTCAGCTCCTGCCACATGGCGGCGTAGAAGGCCTGGTCCTGCTTGCCCGAGCTGAGGATGCGCGGGTTCTGGCCGAGCACGTCCTCGCGCTGGTAGCCGGTGATGTCGGTAAAGGCGGGGTTGACCTCGAGGATGTTGGCATCGCGGTCGGTGATCACGATGCCTTCGCGGGCGTGCGTGAAGACGTTGGCCGCGAGGCGCATCGATTCCTCGGCCTTGCGGCGTTCGGTGATGTCGCGCACATGGGCTTGCAGCATCGTATGGCCGCCCAGCTCGAAGTGCGACAGCAGCACCGAGGTGAGGAAGGTTTCTCCGTTCAGGCGCCGGTGCTCCCACTCGAACAGGAGCGAGCCCTCGGCCAGGGCGGTCTCCATCATCTCCCTGGCCTTGGCGGCTGACGGGCTGCCGTCCGGCTGCAGTGCGGGCGAGTAGTCCCAGGGTGTCCGCGAGATGAAGTCCGCCTCGTCATCGGCGCCGAACAGCGTGATTGCCGCGCGATTGCAGGTGGCGAACCGCCATGACGGGGGCGCCAGCGTCATGATGGCGTCGCGCGAGGTCTCGAACAGCACGCGGTGCTTCTCTTCGCTTGCCCGCAGCGCAGCCTCCACCCGCATGCGTTCGACGATGTCCTGCTTGAGCGCCTCTTCATTGCGCCTGACCGACTCGATCAGGCGGTTGAAGCTGACGATGAGCTGGCCGACCTCGTCGTCGTGGAGCACGGCCAAGGGCTGCAGCGCTGCGCCCTGGGGCTGGGCCATGCCGGACAAGGCCTGCGTTGCCGACACCATGGGTGCGAACTGGCGCCGCAACATGTGGCGCACGAGCAGCCACGCCACGAGGCCGGCGAGCACGCTGAACAGCGCGGCAACACCCATCACGCGCCGCTGCGTGGCGTGGATGGGCGCGAGGGCTTCGGCAGTGGGCAGGGTGCCGACGAGAAACCAGTCGGCAGCAGGGATCCGCTTGGCTGCCGCGATCTCCTCCACGCCACGCGAGCTGACTGCAACGCCATAGCCCTCATAGCCGGCAACGAAGCGGTCGTGGTTCCGATTGACACCAAGTGGCGGCATCGGCGACATGGTCCGCGACTTGTCGGTGCCGGTGACGATCAGGCCGTGCTGGGGCGCGATGAGCAGGTAGCCGCCGCTCTGGCCGAGGCGGCTGTTGGTCATGCTGTCGAAGAAGCTCGGCTCGCCGAGGTTGATGGCGCCGACCACGGCGCCGACGATTGCGCCCGTACCGTCCCGAATCGGGGCTGCCAGCCCCAGGACCGGCGCGTTCAATACTCTGCCGAGGATGGGGCGCCCGATGCTGGTCCTGCCGTCGCGCAAGGCGGTGACCATGTAGTCGCGGTCGGCGTAGTTGGCGCCGATGCGCTCGGGTGAGTAAGGCATGCTGGCGACCGTATCGGCCGCCGCATCGTTGACGCGTATCCCGCCGTTGAACAGGGCGAGCAGGTCGGTGCGCGTGGCGATGTATTTCTGCAGCCCGGCCGCATCGCTCATGAGCGCCACCGGGACCTCGCCCGCGAAGCGGTCCAGCGCCTGCAGGCGTGTCCTGAGCTCATTGTCGAGCTGGCCGGCGACCGTGGAGACGGCCGAGAACTGCTGCGTGCCGAGCAGCTCAAGCATGTCGCGCTGCAGGCGTTGCGTGGCGTAAAAGGCGATCGACCACACGCCGACCAGGAAGACCGCCAGCGTCAGCAACGAAATGCGGCTTTTCAGCGAGAGCTGAAAAAGCTTGCCGAGCGGCATGGGATCAGTCCTGACATGAAGCACGCCACATTGTCCGTGGTCCGGGGAGGTGTGGCGCAAGCTTACCCGATGTGTAAACCCGGATATCAGGTCAGGAGATGAAGGCGTGCACTTTGCCGCGCCTGGCTGCCTTTACCGCATCTCGAACGCCTCGCGGCGGAAGCGCAGCCGTCGTCCCCACAGCCGTGCGAGCCCGGCCTTGAGCTGGTCGCCGAAGCCGCGCGGACCGCAGAACCAGACTTCCGCGCGCTGGCCGGTGGTGGCCGTAGCGGCGAGGCGTTCGGGCGTCAGGTCGTCGCCGGCGGCGCGGTCGTGGATGTGCAGGCGCACGCTCGGCAACTCGGCGCACAGGCTGCGCAGGCGTTCCACGAAGGGGTCTTGCGCGGCACTGCGGGTGCTGTAGTGCAGCTCCACCGGCGGGGCAGCGGCGGGGGCGGCGCGCAACGCATCGAGCCAGGCCAGGAAGGGGGTGACGCCGATGCCGCCCGCGATCCAGATCTGGCGCGCAGTGTGGTCCTGGCGGCCGAGCACGAAGCGGCCATAGGGGCCTTCCACCGTGACTGCCTGGCCGACAGCTACGCGGCTGGCGAGCTGGCGGGTGTAGTCGCCCAGGGCCTTGATCTGGAAAGTGAGGCTGCGGTTGCCGTGGTCGGCGCTGGCGATGGTGAAAGGATGTGCCCCTTCGAAGCGTTCGAAGCCGATGAAGGCGAACTGCCCGGCCTGGTGTCCTGGCCAGGCATCGTCCAGCCGACAGACGATCTCGGTGACGTCGGGGGCGGGCGAGGACACCGCAGTGACCACGCCCTGCACCTTGCGATGGCGGCCGATCCGACCCGTCAGCGCGATCAGCGAGGCCACCGTTCCGCCGGCCAGCAGGAGCGCGAGCAGTACGCCAACCGGCTGCGTCCAGTAGGAGGGTGGGGCCAGCACTGCGGCATGGAAGGCGAGCAGCAGGTAGAACACCGGCATCGCACGGTGCAGGTGGCGCCAGAACTTGTAGGGGAAGCGCTTCCACAGGCTGAGCACGACCATCGCCAGCACCAGGTAGATGGCGAATTCGCCGGCTTCCTCGCCGGCGTCACGAAGCAGCTCGTAGAGGCCGCCGAACTCGTCGTGCGCCGGCCGCCCGGTGCGGCCGTAGATCGACTTGATGACGTCGTCCGACATTTCGACCAACCAGTGCAGCGCGGCGAACACCGCGGCGAGGATGCCGGCCCATTTGTGCAGGCGGAAGATGCGGTCCATGCCGCCGAGCGGGCGTTCGAGCATGGCCGGGCGGGTGGCGAGCACCATCGCCAGTGACATCAGGCCGATGGCGAGCAGGCCGCTGAGGTAGAGGCCTTGTTCGCGGACGAGCCAATGCAGGGAGGCGGTGCCGCCGTCGAGGGCGGCGACGTTGAGGCCCCATGCGAGGGCGAGGATGCCAATGAAGGCGGATAGGACGGGGATCATGGCGGGGCCTTCCAGGTGGCGGGAACCGGGAAAGGGGCGTTGGCCGCGCCGTCACCCCCTCGGGTAAGCGCTTACTTGTTGCGCTTGACCTCGGTCTTGAGGATTTCGCCGGTCACCGGATCGACATCCAGTTCGACGCGCTGGCCCTGGGGGTCGGTGGCCTTGACCTCGTACTTGTTCTTCTCGCGCTCGACCTCGCGGAAGTCGCTGTAGCCGGCGGCTTCGAGCTTGCTCAGTACATCCTGCACGCTGAGCCAGTTGGGCTGGGCAGCGGCTGGGGCCGAGCTCTGGGCGAACGCCGGGGCGATGGCGGCGCCCGCGCCGATGAGTCCGCCGCTGAGGGCGAGGGTGGCGATGAGGGTGGTGGCACGCATGATTGCATCTCCTTGCTTGGGTTGGCGGTCTCGTTTCGACCGTGATGCCATGGTGCGCGCCATGGGCTGAATCGATGCTGAAGGGGGTGTTCACCTTCCGTTAATGTCGAGCGCGCCCGCCCTTGGGGGGCGCGCCGTCGACGCCGCCAGGGCCTCGGCTGTGACCGGCCATGCTTTGCCGGAGACGCAACTTCGCGTCGGCGAACGGTTCGAAACCGGGGAACTTGCTGATGTCGTGCCGATCGACAGACGCTTCAAGCCACAATGACGCGGACCCTGGCACGGCGTCAGCGTGCGTGTCGCTGCGCGTCGCGGAGCGATTTGACGGAAGATCTCAGGATTCGATGGATACCTTGACCCACGCCCTTTCGGGGGCCCTCATCGGCCGTGTGCTCGCGGGTCGGCGCATACCTGCCGGCACCCATTCGGGCACTTCCCGCGCTGCGCAGCCGCCGGTGTGGCAGATGGTGGTCGCCGGCACGATCGCGGCGACCTTCCCCGATCTCGACTTCGTGCTCGGCTGGATCTCCGAGCTCACCTACCTGCGCGGGCACCGCGGCGTCACCCACTCGCTCATCCTGCTGCCCTTGTGGGGGCTGCTGATCGCGTGGTTGCTGGCACGCTTCTGGTCGCGCGGCGGCCGCCCGGGGGCGGGCTGGCAGGGCTTCTACCCGGTGGTGTGCGCGGCGATCTTCGTGCACATCCTGGGCGATCTCATCACCCAGTTCGGCACCATGATCCTGGCGCCGTTCTCCGATCATCGCTTCGGCTGGGGCACCACCTTCATCATCGACCTACCCTTCACCGGCATCATCGTGGCCGGCCTGCTCGCCGGTGCGCTGTGGCGCAGCAGCCGGGTGCCGGCGACGGCGGCGCTGGTCCTGCTCGCCGCCTGGGTGGGCGTGCAGGCGACGGGGCGCGCCGAGGCGATCGACGCTGCGCGCGCCTACGCTTCGGCCAAGGGCATTGCCGTGGTCGAGGTGGATGCGGCGCCGCGCCCGGCGTCGCCGTTCAACTGGACGGCGATCGTGTTCGACGGCGAGCGCTATCACTACGCCCACATCAACACGCGTCGCAGTACGCCGTTGGTGGTGACGGAAGCCGACAACTTCATCCGCCGCTTCTCCGCACCCTACATGCCGGTGGCGATGGCGCAGTGGCAGGTGGCCGAGCGCTTCGGCAACGGTGACGGCCGCGAGCTGGCCGAGAAGGTGTGGCGGGCCGAGGATTTCGCCTTCTATCGCTGGTTCGCGATGTTCCCGGTGCTCGACCATGCCGAGCGCGATGCCGACGGGCAGGTGTGCGCTGCCTTCCGCGACCTGCGCTTCGTGACCCCGGGGCGCGGCCGCGAACCTTTCGTGTTTGGCCTGTGCGGCCGTGGCGGCGAATGGCGCCTGTTCGAGCGTGAGGGCGACGTGCGGCGCTGGATCGACGTACGATGACGGGCATGAATCCAGACCCTTCACGCGACGGGGCAGGCGCCGTGCCGGTCCGCAAGCGGCCGCGCTGGCGGCGCTGGGCGCTCGAGATCGCGATCTTCATCGGCCTCTTCCTGGCCATCCAGGCCTGGATGGCACGCGACGTGCCCGCCGGCCCGGCGCCCGACTTTGCCGCCTTGGCCGCCGATGGCCAGCCGCTGAGCCTGGCCGAGTGGCGCGCCGCGCATCCGGGCAGGGCGGTCGGGGTCTACTTCTGGGCCGACTGGTGTCCGATCTGCACCGCGCAGGAGGGTACGATCGATGCCGTTCAGGCTGACCATCCGGTGCTGTCGGTGGCGATGCAGTCGGGCGACGCGGCGGCCGTGGCCGCGGTGCTGGCCGGGCGCGGGCTCGACTGGCCGACCGCGATCGACGCCGATGGCCGCATCGCCCAGGCCTATGGCCTGCGTGGCGTGCCGGCCTTCGTTGTGGTGGATGCGGCGGGGGCGATCCGCTCCGTATCGCTCGGCTACAGCACGGGCTGGGGGCTGCGCGCCCGCCTGTGGTGGGCGGGGCTGAGTTCGTGAGGGCGACGTGATGGGCGCGCCGGGGCTGCTCACGGCCTTCACCGCAGGTGCGGCGGCGCTGGCCGGCGGCCGCGCGCTGGTGCATTGGGGTATCCGCAAGGGGCTGGCGGCGCCGCGGGTGGCGCACCACACCGACCCGGCGGCGCTCGGGCTCGACTTCGACGCGCTACGCATCGCCACCGCCAACGGCCGTACGCTGCACGCCTGGTTCATCCCCGCGCCGGGGGCGTCCGCTGCCGCGCCGGCACTGGTGGTGATGCACGGCTGGGGCGGCAATGCCGCGCTGATGCTGCCGCTGGCGCGCCCGCTGCACGAGGCCGGCTTCGCCACCCTGTTCGTCGATGCGCGCTGCCATGGCGCGAGCGACGACGACAGCTTCGCCTCACTGCCGCGCTTCGCCGAGGACGCCGAGCATGCCTTCGCCTGGCTGGCCACACGGGCCGGGGTCGATCCGCGCCGTATCGCGCTGTTCGGGCATTCGGTGGGGGCGGGCGCAGTGTTGCTGGCGGCCGCGCGCACGCCACAGGTGGCCGCCGTGGTCAGCGTCGCCGCGT
Organism: Thauera sp. 28; assembly: GCF_000310145.2. Classification (GTDB taxonomy): domain Bacteria; phylum Pseudomonadota; class Gammaproteobacteria; order Burkholderiales; family Rhodocyclaceae; genus Thauera; species Thauera mechernichensis. The sequence goes on along the minus strand of NZ_AMXA01000023.1, from coordinate 40,845 downwards.
TCTCGCATCCGGCGGCGATGATGCGGCGCTGGCTCGCCGTCAAGCGTATTCCGGAAAAGCCAGTGGGGCGCTACATCCTCGATTACGTACAGAAGACCATCGGCCACCGCTTCGACGACATCGCGCCGGTCGCGACCATCGGTCGCATCCGCCGCCCGGTGCTGCTGGTCCATGGCGAGGATGACGAGGTGGTGCCGATTGCCGAGGCGCGGCAGATCTTCGCGGCGCGCGGCGACACCCCGGTCGAACTGCTGACGCTGGCCGGCGATCACGAGTCCTTTGCCGACCTGGAGCACAACATGGGGCGGCTGGTGGCCTTCCTGCGGGAGGGCTTAGGGGGCGCCGCGGGCGAAGGATGACGCATGACGCGCAGCAGTGCGCGTGTGCGGGTCAGGCTTGTTCGATCAGGCTTCTGATGGCGCCCTGGATGCCGCTGACGAGGCGTCCGCGGTCAAGCTCCGGGTTTCGGATGCTGCGTAGCAGCAGGCCCTCGAACAGCGTGGCGAGGACCTCGACCATGCCTTCTATCTTCGCGTCGTCGTCGTCGTGGCCTGCGGCGCTGCGGATGGCGCGCAGGGTTGCGGCCAGGCTGCGCCTGCAGGCGAGGTCGGCCTCGCGCACGATCTCTGCGACGCGAGGGTTGCGCGCGGCTTCTGCTGCGATCTCGAGCTTTAGCCCGGCGGTGGCGGGGTCCAGTTGGTCTGCGACGCCTTCGGCCGCGCGCTCGATAAGGGCCTGTCCGATATCGCCCGCTGCCCTCAGTTCGGCACTCAGCTTCAACAGACCCTCAAGATCCTGCGCCACGATGGCGGCGATGATCGCCTCCTTGTTGTCGAAGTAGTGATAGATGTGGCCGGCACTCATGCCGGCGCTCTTCGAGATCTGCGCTATGCTGGCGCCATGGAAGCCGTGCTCGCGAAAGCACTGCGCGGCGGCGCACAGAATCTGCTGGCGGCGTGCCTCGGCGCGGGTGTGGTCGGTCGTGCTGGATGATGTGGGCATGTAATGGTCTCCTGCGATCCTGGGCGTGGATCGTCTTTTCGATCTTGCACTGCAGCAGAGACTAACATAGAATGAGCGTTCAATCTAGAATAACCATTCTAAAGAGCAGGTCTTGTTCGCGCTGGCCAGGAGCTGGGGTGGAGCAAGGGCTTGCTTGCTCAAGAGAGGCCTGACCCATGCACTTCTCCCGCATTCCCCTGTCACGCGCAGCCGCGGCGCTGTCGCTGGTCCTGGGCGCTGTCTTCCTCGCCGGCTGCGGCCAGGGCAATGGCGGTGCCGCGGCCGCGGCCGGCGCGCCGCAGGCGCCGGCCGTCACCGTCATCACTGTCCAGCCCGAATCCGTGCCCATGGTGGTGGAGCTGCCCGGGCGCACCACGCCGTCACTGATTGCCGAACTGCGCCCGCAGGTCACCGGCATCCTGACCCAGCGCGCCTTCAATGAGGGCAGCGAGGTCAAGGCAGGCCAGGTCCTGTACCGCATCGATGCGGCACCCTATCAGGCCGCCTACGACAGTGCCCGTGCCAGCCTGGCGCGCGCCGAGGCCAATGCCGATGCGGCGCGGCTGCGTGCGGAACGCCATGCCGGGCTGGTGGCGATCGAGGCGGTCAGCAAGCAGGCCAACGACGATGCGCAGGCCGCGCTCAAGCAGGCGCGTGCCGAGGTTGCCGCTGCGAAGGCCGCGGTCGACAAGGCGAAGATCGACCTCGACTACACCCAGCTCAAGGCGCCGATCGCGGGCCGGATCGGCCGCTCGGCGGTGACGCCGGGGGCCTTGGTCACCGCCAACCAGGCACAGGCGCTCGCCACCGTGCAGCGCCTCGACCCCATCTATGTCGACCTCACGCAGTCCAGCGCCGACATGCTGCGCCTGCGTCGCGAGGTCGAGTCGGGCCGCGTGCAGCGTGGTGCCGGCGGCGCTGTGGAAGTCCGGCTGCTGCTCGAAGACGGCAGCGAGTACGCAGCGGCGGGCCGCCTGGCCCTGTCCGAGGTGACGGTGGACGAAGGCACGGGCAGCGTGACGCTGCGCGCCGAGTTCCCCAACCCCACGGGTGACCTGCTGCCGGGCATGTACGTCCGTGCGCGCCTGCCGCAAGGCGTGCGCGCCGAGGCGGTGCTGGTGCCGCATGCGGCTGTGGTGCGCGACGCGCGCGGCAGTGCGCTGGTGATGGTGGTCGATGAGCAGAACGTGGTTCAGGCGCGTCCGGTAGAGGTCGTGCAGGCGTTCGGCGACAAGTGGGTGCTGGGCGGTGGCCTGCAGGCGGGCGAGCGCGTCATCACCGAGGGCCTGCAGCGCGTTCGCCCCGGCGTGACCGTGCAGCCCGACCAGGCCGGCGTGGCGCCGGCCGCTGCGGCCCAGCAGTGAGGTAGCCACCATGGCCCGCTTTTTCATCGACCGACCCATCTTCGCGTGGGTCATCGCCATCGTCATCATGCTTGCCGGCGCGCTGTCCATCCAGCAGCTGCCGGTGTCGCAGTATCCCTCCATCGCACCGCCGGCCATCGTCATCAACGCGCGCTATCCCGGCGCTTCGGCCAAGGCGGTCGAGGACTCGGTGACGCAGATCATCGAGCAGAAGATGACCGGGCTCGATGGCCTGTTGTACATGAAGTCGACCAGTGACTCCTACGGCAATGCCGCGGTGACGCTGACCTTCTCGGCCGACACCGACCCCGATATTGCCCAGGTGCAGGTGCAGAACAAGATGCAGACGGCGCTGCCGCTGCTGCCGCAGCCGGTGCAGCAGCAGGGGGTGACCGTCGCCAAGTCGGCGGCCAACTTCCTGATGGTGGTCGGCTTCGTGTCGGAAGATGGCACGCAGTCGGGCACCGACCTGTCGGATTTCCTCGTGTCCTCGGTGCAGGATCCGCTGTCGCGGGTCGAGGGGGTCGGCGAGGTTCAGGTGTTCGGCTCCCAGTACGCGATGCGGGTCTGGCTCGACCCCGCGAAGCTGACCAATTTCCGCCTCACGCCGGGCGACGTGCGCCAGGCCTTGCAGGCGCAGAACGCCGAGGTGTCCGCTGGCCAGCTCGGCGGTACGCCCGCCGTGCCCGGTCAGGGCTTCACCGCCACCATCACGGCGCAGAGCCGGCTGCAGACCGCGGAACAGTTCGAGGACATCCTGCTGCGCAGCAGCGCGCAGGGCGGCGAGGTGCGGCTGCGCGACGTGGCGCGCGTCGAGATCGGTGCCGAGAACTACGGCACTGTCGCCCGCTTCAACGGCCAGCCCGCCGCGGGCGTCGGCATCCGCCTGGCTTCGGGGGCCAACGCGCTCGACACCGCGACCGCGGTGCGCGCCCGACTCGATGACATGCAGCGCTACTTCCCTGCCGGGGTGCAGTACGTCGTGCCCTACGACACGACGCCCTTCGTCAAGATCTCCATCCAGTCGGTGGTGATGACCCTGATCGAGGCGGTGGTGCTGGTCTTCCTGGTCATGTACCTGTTCCTGCAGAACCTGCGCGCGACCCTGATCCCGACCATGGCAATTCCGGTGGTGCTGCTCGGCACCTTCGGCCTGATGGCGGCGTTTGGCTTCTCGATCAATACGCTGACCATGTTCGGCATGGTGCTGGCGATCGGTCTGCTGGTCGATGACGCCATCGTCGTGGTGGAGAACGTCGAGCGCGTCATGACCGAGGAGGGCCTGCCGCCCAAGGAGGCCACCAAGCGCTCGATGGACCAGATCACCAGCGCGCTGATCGGCATCGGCCTGGTGCTGTCGGCCGTGTTCGTGCCGATGGCCTTCTTCGGCGGCTCGACCGGCGTGATCTACCGCCAGTTCTCGATCACCATCGTGTCCGCGATGGCGCTGTCAGTGCTGGTGGCGATCGTGTTCACCCCGGCGTTGTGCGCAACCATGCTCAAACCGGTGCAGCAAGGTCATGGTCATGGCGAAGGTGGCCTGCTGGGCGGCTTCTTCACCTGGTTCAACCGCAGTTTCGACCGCAGCACGCGGCGCTACGAGTCCGCCGTTGGCGGCATCCTCAAGCGCAGCGTGCGCTTCCTGGCGATCTACCTTGCCATCGTTGCGGTGCTCGGCCTGTTGTTCATGCGCATGCCGACCTCCTTTCTGCCGGAGGAAGACCAGGGCGTGATGTTCAATCAGGTCGTGCTCCCCGCCGGGGCGACCCAGGAGCGCACGCTGGAGGTGCTGAAGAAGGTCGAGGACCATTTCCTCGAGAACGAGAAGGACACCGTGCGTGCGATCTTCACCGTCGCCGGCTTCTCCTTCGGTGGCAGCGGCCAGCACATGGGCATCGGCTTCGTCAATCTCAAGCACTGGGACGAACGCAAGGCACCGGGCATGGATGTGAAATCGGTCGCCGGCCGAGCGATGGGCGCTTTCTCGCAGATCCGCGAGGCCATGGTGTTCGCCTTCGTGCCGCCGGCGGTGATCGAGCTCGGCACCTCGGGTGGCTTCACGGTGCAGATGCAGGACCGCTCGGGTCTCGGCCATGACGCCCTGCTCGCCGCGCGCAACCAGTTCCTCGGCATGGCGGCGCAGGATCCGCGTCTGGTGGGCGTGCGCCCGAACGGCCAGGAAGACATGCCCGAGCTCAAGCTCGACGTCGATCATGCCAGGGCGGGTGCACTCGGCCTGTCCATCGCCGACATCAACGACACGCTTGCCACCGCCTGGGGCGGCAGCTACGTGAACGACTTCCTCGATCGCGGCCGCATCAAGAAGGTGTATCTGCAGGGCGATGCCGCCGCGCGCATGACGCCGGAAGACCTCGACCAGTGGTTCGTGCGCAACAAGGCGGGCGACATGGTGCCGTTCTCGGCCTTTGCCAGTTCGCACTGGACCTATGGTTCGCCGCGTCTCGAGCGCTTCAACGGCCAGCCGTCGATGGAGCTCCTCGGCCAGGCTGCCCCCGGGCTTTCGTCCGGCGAGGCGATGCAGGCGGTCGAGGAGATCATGGCCAAGCTGCCGCCGGGCATCGGCTACGACTGGTCGGGCACGTCTTACGAGGAGCGTCGCAGCGGGTCGCAGGCACCGGCACTGTATGCCTTGTCGCTGCTGGTGGTGTTCCTGTGCCTGGCGGCGCTGTACGAGAGCTGGTCGGTGCCTTTTGCGGTGATGCTGGTGGTCCCGCTCGGCGTGCTCGGCGCGCTGATGGCGGCGACCGGACGCGGGCTGTCCAACGACGTGTATTTCCAGGTCGGCCTGCTCGCCACCATCGGCCTGTCGTCCAAGAACGCGATCCTGATCGTGGAGTTCGCCAAGGCGCAGATGGAGGAGCAGGGCAAGGACCTGGTGTCGGCCACGCTCGCCGCGGTGCGCATGCGCTTGCGGCCGATCCTGATGACCTCGCTGGCCTTCGGGTTTGGCGTGCTGCCGCTGGCGATCGCCACCGGCGCCGGTGCCGGCAGCCAGAACGCGATCGGCACCGGTGTGCTCGGCGGCACGATCTCCGCGACCCTGCTCGGCATCTTCTTCGTGCCGCTGTTCTATGTCGTGATCAAGCGCATTTTCCCGGACAAGTCCGGCGCTGCGGCGACTGCGCCCGCTGCCCAGGAGGGACGTTGAAATGATTGACCATGTTTCGGCCTTATGTGGAGCTCCACATAAGGCCGATTATGTAGATGCCTCGATTATGTTAAGCGTCCGGGATAGCAGGCCGTAGATCCCAGTGTGCTCGAGCTTTTGCTTGCCGGGGTAGGAGTCTGAGCTCGACATAATTCCAGCGCTCTCCTGAAGTGGAGTTTCCACTCCAGGAGACGCTCATGAACCCATCCGCCCAATCCCGGCGCGCGCAACCTACGCGCCCAAGCGCAGCCCCCTCCGACGCCATCGCCGACGAACTGCGGCGGTACGACGACCACCTGCATGACGTCCGTGGCCTTGCGGCATGCACACGTCGCAACCATTGCCGCATCGTCGGTCTGTTGTTGCAGAAGAAGTTTGCCGGCGGCGTCATCGACATGGCCAGGCTGCATGCAGCCGATGTTCGGCGCTTCATCGCCGGGCAACTGGGGGACGGCCCCTCGCATTCTGCCGCTTCGCAAGTCGCAACCGCCTTGCGAAGTTACCTCCGCTACCGGACGATCTGCGGCGACTCGGTTGCCGGTCTGAGCGCAGTCATCTCCTCACCGGTGCAGTGGAACCTTGCAGTGCTGCCCCGCGCCCTCAAGCCGGACGAAGTTCAACGGCTGCTCGCCGCACTCCCTTATGGACGCAAGCCCAGGCGAGGTTATGCCATCGTCCGCTGCGCACTGGACATGGGGCTGCGCGCGGGCGAGATCGCGAACCTGTCGATCGACGACATCGACTGGCGAGAAGGCACGGTCACGCTGAAGGGGACGAAGTCGCGACGGCGGGACGTCCTGCCGCTGCCGATGACCACCGGGCAAGCCTTGGCGGACTATTTGCAGCATGAGCGCCCGGCAGCCCCAAGCCGGGCAATCTTCCTTTGCCGCCGCGACTCGCGTGACGTTCCAGTCACAACCTATGCGATTCAGAACGTGATCCGCCGGGCGTGCCAACGGGCCGGCTTGCCTGGTACAGGATCGCACGTCCTGCGGCATACGCTGGCGTGTCGCCTCGTCGAGAACGGCGGCTCACTCAAGGAAGTTGCTGATGTCTTGCGGCACCGGTCTCTGGAAACCTCCCGGATCTACGCGAAGCTCGACACGCCAAATCTCGCCGACGTTGCGCTGCCCTGGCCGGGGAGTGAATCATGAGCCGACGCCGAAGCCTGCAGGCCAGAATCGACGACTATCTGGCCGAGCGCCGTCGTCAGGGTTTCCGTCTGCGCTCCGGTGACGCCTTCCTCTCCAGGTTTGCCCGCTTCGTGGCGGCCAAACGCCATCGTGGTCCGCTGACGGCCGAGCTCATGGCCGAATGGGTGCGTACCGCCAAGGATGGCAATGGCGATGCAGGCACCTGGGCGCGCAGTTGGGGACGACTGCGGCACTTCATCTGTTACCTGCAGCAGTTCGAGCCGGATACCGAGTTGCCCGAGGCATCGCTCTTCGGCCCGGAACCCGGCCGCGTTGCACCCCACATCTACCATGACGACGAGATCGTCGAGTTGCTCGCGGCAGCACGCACACTCGGCCCCACTGGCAGCATTCGGCCCTTCACCTACGAAACCCTGTTCGGTCTGATGGCTTCGACCGGACTGCGCGTTTCCGAAGCCATTCACCTGCGCGATGCGGATGTCGACCTCAAGCGCGGGATGCTGACGATCCGGCAGACCAAGTTCGCCAAGTCTCGGCAACTGCCGATCCATCCGAGCACGGTCAAGGCACTGGGCTGCTACCGAAGGCAGCGCGAGAGGCATCTTCCGACGACAGCGGGCATGCCGTTTCTGATCAGCAGTCGTGGCCGCCGACTGGGGCTGCCGCTCAGCGATCGACAGGTACACCGCGTCTTTACCGGCCTGCGCGAGCGCCTCGGATGGATCAATCGCGGCGGACACGAGGCGCCCCGCTTGCACGACTTGCGCCACACCTTTGCTGTCCGGCGGTTGATGCGCTGGTACGCCGACGGTGCCGAGATCGACCAGAAGATGCTGGCCCTGGCGACCTACATGGGCCATGCCGAGATCTTCTACACGTACTGGTACCTCACCGGCGTTCCGGAGTTGATGGCCATCACAGCCAGGCGGTTCGAGCAGTTCGCCGACCTCGCGGGAGACGATGATGCGTAGGCAAGCCAAACCACCGCCATCGTTTCCCGCGCTCGTACAAGCCTTCTTCGTCGAACACCTGACACAACAACGCGCCCTCAGTCCGCGCACCGTGGCCGCTTACCGGGATGCCTTCATGCTCTTCCTGGGGTTTGCCGAGGCGCGCCTCGGCCGGTCGCCTGCGCTACTCACACTGCCCGACATCACGCCGGATCTGATAATGGCCTTTCTCGACCATCTGGAACGCGATCGGCACAACAGCGTGCGTAGCCGCAATGCCCGCCTCGCGGCGCTGCGTTCGTTCCTGAAGTTTGCGGCGCACCGCGACGTGTCATCGCTGCAGGTGATTGAACATGCGCTCGGTGTTCCGGCAAAACGCTTCGAACGCCCGATGCTCGGCTATCTGTCCCGGGAAGAGATGCTGGCGGTGATCGGAGCGCCAGATGGGACGTGGTTCAGCCAACGGGATCATGTGTTGCTACTGATGCTCTACAACACCGGTGCGCGGGTTTCAGAGATCGTCGCCGTGAAGGTCGGCGATGTCGTACTCGACGATGCTGCCGCTTGTGTTCATCTACATGGCAAGGGGCGCAAGCAGCGCAGCGTGCCGCTGTGGCGCTCAACCATCAGGGCGATCAGGGCTTGGCTTCGGCGCAATCCGCAGTTCGATTCGAACTCGCCGTTGCTACCCAATCGCGAAGGCCAAGCGATGTCGCGATGGAACGTGATGCAGCGACTGGAGCGCGCCGTCCAGGTGGCCGCGAAATCGTGCCCCGACTTGGCGACACGTCACATCTCGCCTCACATGATTCGCCACACGACGGCAATGCACCTGCTGCAGGCCGGCGTCGACATCAGCGTCATTGCGCTTTGGCTCGGCCATGAGAGCCCGGCAACGACGCACCAGTACGTCGAAGCTGATCTGGCGATGAAGGAGCGGGCGCTGGCCCGGCTTCACGAGCCAGAGGCCAAACTCAGGCGCTATCGGGCACCCGACTCGCTGATCGACTTCCTGCGAACGCTCTGATTATGTGGAGATCAAAAACGGCGCCTGCAGCCCCAGCCGGGCGGTTGGCGCACGACGCCCATGCTGGCTCAACATAATCGAGGCATCTACATAATCCAACATTGCGGCCGCAGGTGCTGCGTCGCAGCCGGTGCGGGCGAGCCGCCGCCGCCCGCCGCTGCGCGCCTTGATGGTGGCGCTGGCGGCCAGCGCCCTGGGTGCGTGCTCGATGATGCCGGCCTACGAGCGTCCGGTGGCGCCGGTGCCGGCGAGCTTGCCGCAGACCCAGCAGAGCGCCGGGCCGGTCAGCGCGCAGGCGGTCGACAGCGCTGCCTGGGCCGACTACTTTGCCGACGAGCGCCTGCGCGGGGTGATCGCGCTCGCCCTCGACAACAACCGTGACCTGCGCATCGCAGCGCTCAACATCGAGCGTGCGCGGGCGCAATACGGCATCCAGCGTGCAGATCTGTTGCCGTCGATCGCGGTCAGCGGCGGGCAGAGTGCGCAGCGCGTGCCGGGCGACCTCAACATGAGCGGCGAGCCCGCCATCAGCCGCCAGTATTCGGCCAACCTCGGTTTCGCATCCTATGAACTGGACTTTTTCGGCCGCGTGCGCAGTCTCGAGGAGCAGGCCCTGCAGGTCTACCTCGGCACCGAAGAGGCGCGCCGCAGCGCGCAGGTCAGCCTGGTGGCCGAGGTCGCCAACGCCTGGTTGCGCCTGGCTGCCGACCGCGAGCGCCTGGCGCTGGCGCGCAGCACGCTGGAGACGCGCCAACAGTCGGTGACGCTGGTGCGCCGCAGCCTGGAACTGGGCGCGGTGTCGGCGCTCGACCTCAACCAGGCCGAGACCCTGCTGCAGACGGCACGTGCCGACGCCGCACGTTATGCCGCGCTGGTGGCGCAGGATGAGAATGCGCTCGCGCTGCTCGTCGGTGCCGCTGTCCCGGCCGGCTTGCAGCCCCCGGCGCTGGACGACAGCGTGGCCGCCGTGCCGGTGCTGCCGGCAGATCTGTCCTCGGAGGTGCTGGTGCGCCGGCCCGATGTGGCGCAGGCCGAGCGCGCGTTGATGGCGGCCAATGCGAGCATCGGCGCGGCGCGCGCAGCCTTCTTCCCGCGCATCACGCTCACCGCCAGCGCGGGGACGGCGAGCAGCACGCTCGACGGCTTGTTCGACGCGGGTTCGGGGGCGTGGAGCTTCGTGCCGCAGATCCGCATCCCGATCTTCGAGGCCGGCCGTCTGCAGGCGAGCCTGGACGTGGCCGAGATCCAGCGCGACATCAATGTCGCGCAGTACGAGAAGGCGATTCAATCGGCCTTCCGCGAGGTGGCCGACGCGCTCGCCGAGCGTGCCACGCTTTCCGAGCAGCTCGCGGCGCGCCAGGCACTGGTGCAGGCGACGCAGCGCAGCTTCGAGCTGTCCGAAGCGCGCTACAAGGGTGGGGTGGACAGCTATCTCAACCTGCTCGATGCGCAACGCAGCCTGTACGGGGCGCAGCTCGAGCTGATCGGCACGCGCCTGAGCGATGCGGTGAACCGCGTCGCCTTGTACAAGGCCTTGGGCGGCGGCTGGCGGTGAGGCGGTGGGGCCCCGTCAGCCGGGGCGCCCACCTGCAGCCTTACTCACATTCGGCAGTGCAGTCGCCGGTGCTGCAATCGGCCACGGCGACCTTGCAGGCCTGCTTGCTGCGATAGACCATGCGGTGGTCGTTCTCGTAGTCGCACACCAGTCGGGTGAGACCGTTCTTGCTGTCGCTGCTCATGCGCAGCGGCTTCGAGGCGTGGATCTGTTCGGCCGGCACATTGCACGACAGGTAGCCGCTGAACTTGCCGTCGGCAGACTCCCACATGGCGATGTTCTTCGCTTCCTTGTAGTTCTCGAAGGTCGAGCAGGTCAGCACGTCACGGCCGTACAGGCGCGCGTTGTCGCCACAGAAGCCCATGTAGGTGTACTTGAGCTCGGCCTCGGTCGGGCAGGCGGCGACCTGTACGGCGGTCTTGAGGTCGGGGCAGGCGTGGTTGTCGGCCTGTGCCGGGCCGGAGAGCAGGCCGGCGGCCAGGCAGAGTCCAATCAAGGCCTTGAACGGCGGGGTGCGTCTGTGCATCGTGTCCTCGTGGGGTCGAGTTTGCGGTTGATCGATTGGCGATTGTTGGCGGCGGCTTACCAGAACTTCCACCACCATTTGCGCTTCTTCATCGCCTGCTCGACGTGATCGGACCACTTGGTCTCGCCGCCGGATTCGATGAAGTAGGCTCCGAAGCGCTTGTCGGCCTCGTTGATATGGCGAGTCAGCCACACCTTGAGGAAGTGCAGCAGTTCGAAGGTGATGGTGGCCTGCCCGGTATCGAGCTTTTCCTGCAGTGCGCGCACCTGGCCGATCAGATCTTCGTGGTTCTGCTTGTGTGCAGCGAACTCGGGGTAGTTCGACACCCGCATCAGGCTTTCTTCTACGGCGAAGTGCGTGCGTGTGTAGTCGGCGAGCTTGTCCAGTATCTGGCGCGAGGTCGCGGAGCCGTGATGCTCCCGGATTGCCTCATGCAGTTGGTTGAGCAGGTCGACGAGTTCCTTGTGCTGTTCGTCGATCTCCTGCAGCCCGACGCTGAACTCATCGGACCAGTGGAAGAGGTCGGTCGTCATGGTTTTACATGGCTGAGGTCGAAACCCGAAGGCTAACCCTTTTCCTGGCAAGGTGATTGACTGTGGTCAACGATGGGCATCTTCTTTGCAATGCAAGTGCGCTGCTTTGTGGCGGCCGCTATTGCTATCCTTGCAGGCCATGGATCGCGGACAAACACCCTTGAGCGCCTCTGAGGCAAGCAGCCACCGCTTGGGCCGGCTCGAAGTGCACTGGCTGGCCGAGCTGGTGCGTCGCCATGAGACGCGGCACGGGCCTCTCGACGACGACGAAGCCAATGCCCAGGCGCGCAAGGCCGGCCCTGACTTCGGCGCGCGCGTGCTGCAGCGTGCCGCGCTGCTTGGTGCGCGCATGGGCTGGTGCGATGCGGTCGTACGCTGGCATGGGCGTGCGCGCATGCTGCTCGCGCTTGCGCTCCTGCTCGCGCTGCTTGCCGGCTTTGCGGCCGCTGCAGGTGTGCTCGGCGATGGCGGGCGACCGATCAACGTGGTGTGGGCCGTCGGTGGTCTGCTCGGGGTGCATGTGCTGAGTCTGCTGCTGTGGCTGTTCGGCCTTGGGCTGCAGGGGCGCATGGGGGGCGGCCCTGGCCGCGGTGGCCTGCTTGGGCGCGCGTGGCTCAGGCTGGTGGGCGTCCTCGACCGCAGCCAGGCGGCTGCCGATCTGCCCGCCGCGCTCGGCAGTCTGCTGGCGCGCGGACGCCTTGCCGCGTGGGGCATCGGCGCGGTGAGCCACGCGCTGTGGCTGGCGGCACTGCTGGGCGCGGCGCTGGGGGTGCTGGTGCTGCTGGCGACCCGGCGCTACGGCTTCGTGTGGGAGACCACCATTTTGCCCGCGCACACCTTCATCAGTCTCAGCGCGGCGCTTGGCGCGCTGCCGGCGGCAATCGGCTTCCCGGTGCCCGACGCTGCGCTGGTCGCGGCCAGCGGCGACGCGCCGATGCTGGAGGAGGCTGGTCGTCGCGCATGGGCGGGCTGGTTGCTCGGTGCGGTGGTGGTCTATGGCGTGCTGCCGCGCCTGGCGCTGGCACTGCTGTGTGCGGGCTTATGGCAGCGTGGCCTGGGCCGCATCGGCCTGGACGTGTCGCTGCCGGGGTATGCCCGCCTGCGCCCGCTGTTGATGCCCGACAGCCTGCGCATCGGCGTCAGCGATCCCGAGCCCGCCCGCATGCCGCGACCGCAACGCCACGCGGCAGCGGCGTCTGCTGCGGACGACGTGATCGCCGTGGCGCTCGAACTTGGAGAAGACCTCGATTGGCCGCCGCAGCGGTCCGGGATGCCCTGGCAGGACGGCGGACGCATCGACTCGCGTGAGCAGCGCCGTACCCTCCTGGAGCGGCTTGCGGCCCGCCCGCCCGCGCGCCTGCTGGTCGCGGTGGATGCGCGCCAGACACCGGATCGCGGCAGTCTCGGGCTCGTCGCCGACCTGGCTGACCGCAGTGCCGCAATCAAGGTCTGGGCGCGCACTGCCGGCCGGCCTGCCGCGCGCCTGCCGCAGTGGCGCGATGGTCTTGCCCGCCTCGGGCTCGATGGCGCCCTGGTCGAGGATGAGGCCGCAGCGCTCGCCTGGCTGGAACAGGCGGGCGGCGAAGGATGAATGCATGCACGCGATGAATGACACCTTGCGCCTGGCCGTGGTCGGCCACACCAACACCGGCAAGACCTCGCTGCTGCGCACCCTGGCGCGGGACGTGGGTTTTGGCGAGGTGTCGGACTGCGCTGGCACCACGCGCCATGTCGAGGGCCTGCGCCTGATGGCCGACGGCTTGCCAGCGGCCGAGCTCTTCGATACGCCCGGCATGGAGGATGCGATCGCGTTGCTGGAGTTCAGCGATGGCCTGGTCGCAGCAGGCGAGCGTGTGGACGGGCCGGAGCGTGTCGCACGCTTTCTCGCCAGCGAGGCGGCGCGTGGCCGCTTCGAGCAGGAGGCCAAGGTGTTGCGGCAGATGCTGGCGAGCGATGCCGCGCTGTACGTGATCGATGCGCGCGACCCGGTACTGCCCAAGCACCGCGACGAACTCGAACTGCTCGCCGCCTGCGCTCGTCCCGTGCTACCGGTGCTCAACTTTGTCGCCGCGCCGAATGCGCGGGTGGCCGACTGGCGCGCCGCGCTCGCGCGCCTCGGCCTGCATGCGGTGGTGAGCTTCGACACCGTGGCGCCACCGCTCGACGGTGAGCGCGAGCTGTTCGACACACTCGCTACCCTGATCCACGCCCATCGCCCCCGGCTGCAGGCGCTCATCGATGCGCGTGCGCGCGAAGCCGATGCTCGCGGCGAGGCCGCACAACGCCTCGTTGCCGAGCTGCTGGTGGAGCTCGCCGCCCGTCGCGACCGTATCGACGAGCCCGCCGGCGAGGCCAGCGAGGCCGCGCTGAAGGCCGCGGTCGAGCGCCTGCACGCCGTGGTGCGCGCGCGCGAACAAGCCTGTGTCGATGCCTTGCTGCGCCTGTACCGCTTCCGCCCCGATGATGCCCGGCTCGACGAACTGCCGCTCGCCGACGGACGCTGGGAGGATGACCTCTTCAACCCCGAGACTCTGCGCCAGATGGGCGTTCGCCTGGGCACCGGCGCCGCAGCGGGGGCGGCCGCCGGCGTCGGTGTGGACCTGATGGTGGGCGGCATCACGCTGGGTGCCGCGGCGGCGCTCGGTGCCCTCGCCGGTGGCCTGTGGCAGACCTTCGGCCACTATGGCGAGCGCATCGCCGCCAAGTTGCGCGGCCACCGCGAACTGACGGTCGACGATGCCATCCTGCGTATCGTCGCACTGCGCCAGCGCGAACTGCTTGCAGCGCTGGAAGGCCGCGGTCACGCTGCGATGCAGCCGATCGAGCTCGGTCGCGCAGCCGCAACGGCGGCGGTCGCGCCGGCAGTCGAGTCAGCGGTCGACCCGGTCGTCCGCCAGTGGCGCAGCGGGGCGCTGCCAGCGGCGCTCGGCCGTGCCCGTGCCCACCCCGAGTGGGCAGGCGAGGCGGCCGATGCGGACAAGGACGAGGCGATCGCCGAACTGCTGGCTGCCCTCGCCTGAGCCTGCCGTTCTCAGTAACGCACCCCGGGCGGCGGGCTGAACGAGTCGATCGCGTTGAGATAGGCCGCACGCGCGAAGGCACTCGGGTCGGCCAGCCTGCGCTGGCTCATCGAGCCCTTTAGCTGCGCCACCGATTCGTATTCACGCTCGTGCATCCAGCGCGTCATGCCCGCCAGCGTTTCGGTGAGGGCTTGCGGGCCGTTCTTCAGCAATGCGCTCGCCATGTGCACGACGTCGGCACCGGCGAGCAGCATCTTGAGCGCGTCCTCTGCCCCATGCACGCCGCCGGTCGCGGCCAGGCTCAGGCTGGTGTGGCCGTGCAGCAGCGCGATCCAGCGCATCGTGAGCAGGCCGTCGGCCGGCGAGGACAACTGCACGCGGTCGACCACGGACAAGGTGTCGAGGTCGATGTCGGGCTGGAAGAAGCGGTTGAAGAGGGACACGCCGGCGCCGCCGGCCGCTTCGATGCGGGCAACGAAGTTGGGCAGCGCGGAGAAGAAGGGCGACAGCTTCATCGTCACCGGGATTTTGACCACCGCAGTCAGCTCGCGCAGCAGGGCGAGGTAGCGCTCTTCCAACGCGGTGCCGGTGAGCGCCGGGTCGCTCGCCATGTACCAGGCGTTGAGTTCGAGCGCGTCGGCGCCGGCTGCTTCCATCTCGCGGCCGAGCTCGACCCAGCCCGACAGCGAACTGCCGTTGAGGCTGGCGATTACCGGGATGGACAAGCGCGCCTTCAGGCACTCGATCTGCTCGAGGTAGGTGTCGAGCTTGCTTTGGTAGCCGGCGTCGGCAGGCAGGTGGCCGGCAGCTTCGCCGAAGGTGTCGGGATGGATCAGGAAGCGGTCCATCATGCGCTCGTCGTTGATCACGTCCTCCTCGAACAGCGAGTGCATGACGATTGCCGCCGCTCCAGCGTCCTCCAGATGGAGCACCGGGTCGAGGCTGCGGCTGAGCGGCGTGGAGGACGGCACGAGCGGGTTCTTCAGCGCCAGGCCGAGGTAGGTGGTGCGCAGGTCGGGGGTGTCGAGCTCAGCCATTTTGCGTGTCTCCGGTGCGGGCGGCGGCATCCCCGCTGCCAGTTTCGTCCATGGCGGGCAGGGCGGCCAGCTCCATGTAGTCGTGGTGGCGGTGGCGGGCGTGGCGTTCGGCCTCATTCAGGAAGCGCTCAGATGCACCGGGGTTCTGGCGCTCGAGCACGGTGAAGCGGGCCTCGTTGCGGGCGAAGTCGCGGTAGGGCACGCTCGGCGCAGCGCTATCCACCGACAGCGGGTTGCGGCCCTGTGCGCGCAGCCGTGGGTCGTAGCGCAGCAGCGGCCAGTGGCCGGACTTCACCGCCAGGTCCTGCTGGTGCAGGTTGAAGGACATGTCCACGCCGTGGGCGATGCAGGGGCTGTAGGCGATGATGATCGACACCCCCGGGTAGCTCTCGGCGTCGAGGAAGGCCTTGAGCGTATGCACGTCCTTGGCGCCGTAGGCCACCTTGGCGACGAACACGTTCTCGTAGTCCATCGCGATCTTGGCCAGGTCCTTCTTGTGCGCGGGCTTGCCGCCGGCGGCGAACTTGGCCACCGCGCCCAGCGGTGTGGCCTTGGAGTTCTGTCCGCCGGTATTGGAGTACACCTCGGTGTCGAGCACGAGGATGTTCACGTCCTCGCCCGAGGCCATCACGTGGTCGAGGCCGCCGAAGCCGATGTCGTAGGCCCAGCCGTCGCCGCCGATGATCCACACGCTGCGCCGGATCAGGTATTCGGCGAGCGCCGCGAGCTGGCGCGCGGCCGGGGTGTCGATGGTTGCGAGACTCTGGTTGAGCAGTGCGACGCGTTCGCGCTGTTCGTGGATGCCGGCCTCGGTGTGCTGGTCGGCATCGAGCAGCGCGGCGACGAGCTCAGTGCCGAGCGCCTCGCCATGGGTCGCCGCCAGCGCTTGCAACTGGGTACGCGCGGCGGCGGCGAGCTGGTCGGTGGCCAGGCGCATGCCGAGGCCGAACTCGGCGTTGTCCTCGAACAGCGAGTTGTTCCAGGCCGGGCCGCGGCCGTCGGCGTCGGTGCAGTAGGGCGTGGTCGGCAGGTTGCCGCCATAGATCGACGAACAGCCGGTGGCGTTGGCCACCAGCATGCGGTCGCCGAAGAGCTGTGTGGCGAGCCGGATGTAGGGCGTCTCGCCGCAGCCCACGCAGGCGCCGGAGAACTCGAACAGCGGCTGCAGCAGCATCGAGCCGGGGATGGTGCTGCGCTTGGCGTCGCGGCGGGCGAGGTCGGGGAGCTTGAGGAAGTAGTCCCAGTTCTCCACCTCCTGCGCGCGCAGCGGCGGCTGCGGCGCCATGTTGAGCGCCTTGTGCGAGACGTTGGACTTGTCGCGGATCGGGCATACGTCCACGCACAGCGTACAGCCGGTGCAGTCCTCGGGCGCCACCTGGTAGCTCATGTGGGTGCCGGGGGCGTAGTCCTTGCTGCGCGCGGGAGTGTGTTTGAAAGCAACAGGGGCGTCGGCGACGAGATCAGAAGGGAAGATCTTGGCGCGGATCGCCGAGTGCGGGCACACGAAGACGCATTTGCCGCACTGGGTGCATAGCTTCTCGTCCCACACCGGGATCTCGAGCGCGAGGTTGCGCTTTTCGTGGCGCGCGGTGCCGGTGGGCCAGGTCCCGTCGACCGGCAGCAGCGACACCGGCAGGGCGTCGCCCTTGCCCTGGATGAGGGGAATGGTGACGCGGCGGGTGAAGGCGTCGAGGCCGGCGGCGATCGCAACCGCGCCGGCCGCGGCGTCTGGCGCGGCCAGCGTCTCGGGCACGTCGACGCGCTGCAGCGCGGCCACGGTGGCGTCGATGGCGCGGTAGTTCTGCTCGGCGATGCGCCGGCCCTTGCGGCCGTAGGTCTTCTCCACCGCGCGCTTGATCGCGGCGATCGCCTGGTCCTGCGGCAGGATGCCGGAGATGGCGAAGAAGCAGGTCTGCATCACGGTGTTGATGCGCCGCCCCATGCCGGCGTCGAGCGCGACCTGGTAGGCGTCGATGACCCAGAAGCTGATCTTCTTCTCCACCATGCGGCGCTGCATCGCCGCCGGCAGCGTCGCCCATACCTTGTCGGCGGGCAGGCTGGCATTGAGCAGGAACACCGCGCCCGGTGCGGCGTGGGCGAGCACGTCGTGCTGCTCGATGAAGAGCGGCTGGTGACAGGCGACAAACTTGGCGTCGCCCTCGCCGGTGAGGTAGGCCGAGCGGATCGGTTGCGGGCCGAAGCGCAGATGCGACACCGTCATCGCACCCGACTTCTTGGAGTCGTAGACGAAATAGCCCTGGGCGAAGAGCGCGGTCTCGTCGCCGATGATCTTGATCGAGTTCTTGTTGGCCGACACCGTGCCGTCCGAGCCCAGGCCGTAGAACACCGCGGCGAAGGCGCTGGCGGCGGCGTCGGTGCGGAAGCCGGCGTCCCAGGGCAGCGACAGGCCGGTGACGTCGTCCTCGATGCCGATGGTGAAGCGGCGGCGCGGCGCGGCCTGCTGCAACTCTGCGAACACGGCGCACACCATGGCGGGGTTGAACTCCTTGGAGCCCAGGCCGTAGCGGCCGCCGATCACCCTCGGCATGGCGGCGAAGTGGGGTGCGGTGCCGGCCTGGTCCTCGGCCAGCGCCACCATCACGTCCTTGAACAGTGGTTCGCCGTCGGCGCCGGGTTCCTTGCAGCGGTCGAGCACCGCCAGGCTGCACACGCTGTGCGGCAACGCCGCGAGCAGGGCGGCGGGGGCAAAGGGGCGGAACAGGCGCACCTTCAGCAGGCCAACCTTGTCGCCGCGGGCGGTGAGGTGGGCCACCGTCTCTTCCACCGTGTCCGCACCCGAACCCATGATCACGATCACGCGCTCGGCATCGGGCGCGCCGACGTAGTCGAACAGCTTGTAGCGGCGGCCGGTGAGCGCGGCGAAGTCGTCCATCGCCTGCTGCACGACGGTGGGGAAGGCGTCGAACCATGGGTTCTGCGCCTCGCGAGCCTGGAAGAACACGTCCGGGTTCTGCGAGGTGCCGCGGATCACCGGGCGCTCGGGCGACAGCGCACGTGCGCGCTGCGCCGCGATGCGTTCGGCCGGCAGTAGCGCGTGCAGCACATCGTCGTTGACGAAATCGATCTTGGCGACCTCGTGCGAGGTGCGAAAGCCGTCGAAGAAATGCAGCACGGGCACCCGGCCGGCCAGTGTTGCCGCGCTGGCGATGGCGGCGAAGTCGTGCGCCTCCTGCACCGAGTTCGAGGCCAGCAGCGCGAAGCCGGTGGCGCGGGTCGACATCACGTCGGAGTGCTCGCCGAAGATCGACAGCGCATGGGTGGCGAGCGCGCGTGCCGCGACATGGAAGACCGTGGGCGTCAGTTCGCCGGCGATCTTGTACATGTTGGGGATCATCAGCAGCAGGCCTTGCGAGGCGGTGAAGGTGGTCGCCAGCGCACCGGCCTGCAGGGCACCGTGGACCGCGCCGGCGGCGCCGCCCTCGGACTGCATCTCGACCACCCGTGGCACGCTGCCCCACAGGTTGGGTTTGCCCGCGGCAGCCCATTCGTCGGCCAGCTCGCCCATGTTGGAGGAGGGCGTGATGGGGTAGATCGCGATCACTTCGGATGCGCGGAAGGCGACGGAGGCGGCGGCCTCGTTGCCGTCGATGGTGATCTTGGTGCTCATGGAACACTCCTCGATGCCGACGATGAACCACGATACGAAGACATTGCGGTGCAACATTTGACATTTGTCATGGAATGATTCCATGAGCGGAATCAATTGCGTCGTGCGTGAAGCGAGGCACGGCGGCGGCGGCCATGCCGAGTGCTGTCGCCAGGGTATCAAGGTGGGCTCAAGTCCTTGATCCGGATGCCGTTAATCATCCATCGCCACGCAAGCCGGGAGTCCGCCCATGAAGATCGCCGCTTTTGACATCGAACTCCAGTCTGCGCACCGCTTCTCCCAGTCGACCGAGGTGCGCGAGCGCCTGGCGGTGTGGCGCGACGCGCCGGAAGCGACGGGTGCTCAGTCCGGGCGTGGCGCGGTGCAGATTTCCGCCGCAGGCCAGGCTGCGCTGACTGCGGACGCTGCAACGGTGGAGCAGGCGATGGAGGACGTGATCGACCGCGACCCCCGTCTGGCCGTGCTCGTGCGCATGATCGAGTTCCTCACCGGCGAGCCGGTGCGCCGCCTCGACCTGCGCGAGCTGGGGGCAGGCGCATCAGGGGGCGCGTCGAGCCCTGACATGGCGACTGGCATCGGCGCGGGGCAGGTCGCTGCGGCCCGCGCCGGCTTCGGCGTGGAGTACGACTTCAGTGCGACCTACGCCGAGTCCGAGCAGCTGGCCTTCAGTGCTGCCGGCGTGGTGCGCACCGCCGATGGCGCCGAAATCCGCTTCGAGCTCGGCTTCGCGATGTCGCGCAGCTACACCGAGTCGGTGTCGTTCAGCCTGCGTGCTGGCGACCAGCGCCTGAAGGACCCCCTGGTGCTCGACTTCGGCGGCCCGGCGGCAGCCCTGTCGGATGTGCGCTTCGACTTCGATCTTGATGGCGACGGCCGCAAGGAGCAGTTGCCGCTGCTCAATGGCAGTGGCTTCCTGGCCTTCGACCGCAATGGAAACGGGCGTATCGATGACGGCCGCGAGCTCTTCGGTCCGGCCAGCGGCGACGGCTTCGCAGAGCTTGCCCGCCTCGACGACGACGGCAACGGCTGGATCGACGAGGCGGATGCGGCATGGTCGCAGCTGAGGCTGTGGTCGCCCGATGCCGAGGGCAAGGGCAGGCTGCAGACCTTGAACGAAGCCGGCGTCGGCGCTTTCTATCTCGGTAGGGTCGATACGCCGTTCAGCCTCAAGGACGCTGCCAACGACATCCAGGGCCTGATGCGTGCGAGCAGCATCTATCTGCGCGAGGACGGCCGTGTCGGCACCGTGAGCCAGGTCGACCTGCGCGTCTGAGCAGGACGAGCAGCGAGTCTTTCGCGCGCCCCCCATCGTCTTCGCCTTCAACCCCTCGCGACTGGCGTCGCTCCCACGGCGGGCGATGCGCGTGGCGCCTTCCGGTAGGCGCGGCGCAAGCCGCGAGCTCTTTGGGCGACCCCCCATCGTCTTCGCCTTCAACCCCTCGCGACTGGCGTCGCTCCCACGGCGGGCGATGCGCGCCGCGCCTTCCGGTAGGCGCGGCGCAAGCCGCGAGCTCTTTGGGCGACCCCCCATCGTCTTCGTCTTCAACCCCTCGCGACTGGCGTTGCTCCCACGGCGGGCGATGCGCGCCGCGCTTTCCGGGGCCTATGCGGTTGGTGCGATTGCCCTGGGGCCCTGAGGTGGATCAAGGCACAGCCATGCGGCGCCGAGGACAATCCGCGACTTGCACTGTTGCGTTGCGTCCAGTCCTGACCGCGAGGAGCCCTCTTGAGTCTGCCCGATTTCTACCGCCATGTTCCGCGCCTGCGTGTGCGCGATCCACTTGCCGACTTCCTCGGCGCCGCCGACGCAGGGGTGCTCGAGTATGGCTACGAGGACGCGGTCAGGCTCGCCGGTCACTCGTGTCCGACCGTGGCCTCGGCCTATGCGCTCGGTTGTCAGGCGTTGGCCGCGCTCTACCCCGGCGAGCTGCCGGAACGTGGCGGTGTGCGTATTGACTTCGCGGAGCGGCTGGATGCCGGCGTCACCGGCGTCATCGCCAGCGTGCTCACGCTGCTCACGGGCGCGGCCCAGCAGGGCGGCTTCAAGGGCATCGGTGGCGCTTTCGTGCGCCGCGAGCTGCAGCAGTTCGAGGTGGCGCTGCCATTGTCGCTGCGCTTCACACGCATCGACAGCGGTGCGGCGGTGGATGCCGCCGCGGACCTTTCACGCGTGCCGGCCCACCCCGATACATCGGTGCTGCTCGGCGCCTGCCTGCGTGGCGAGGCCGATGCGGATGCGCGCCGGCGCTTCGGTGAGCTCTGGCAGCAACGCGTGGCGCGCATCCTGGTCGAGCACTGGAGCGACCAGGCGGTATTCCGGGTGCAGGCTGCGTGATGTGCTGAGCCCGCGTGGGCACGCCGCATGCGTGTGCCCGTGCCAGGCGCGCGTTCACAGCTGGTTCGGCGGCACGATGCCGAAGCGCTTCATCTGCCGATACACGGTGGCGCGCGCAATGCCGAGCTCTACTGCGGCGGCAGTGACGTTCCAGCGCTGGCGGCGCAGCGCGGCCTCGAGTTCGGCCGCCTCGCCGCGTGTTGCCTCCGGGCCCTCGGTTGCTGCGGGGGCGCGGTGGTCGGCGGACATGAGCTCGGCGGGCAGGTCATCGGTGGTGATCGTTCCGCCATCGCAGACCGCCAGCGCGAAGCGCAGCACGTTGCGCAACTGGCGCACGTTGCCGGGCCAGCTGTAGTCGAGCAAGGCATGGCGAGCGCGTAAGTCGAGGGTGGCGTTGGTGCCGAGTTCGCTGCCCTCGGCCGCCAGCAGGCGCTCGATCAGGTAGTCGAGGTCGCGGCGTTCGCGCAGCGGCGGGAGGTACAGGATGGCCCCGCACAGGCGGTAGTAGAGATCTTCGCGGAAGCTGCCCTCGGCGATCAGTTTGCGCAGGTCGCGGTGCGAGGCGGCGACCACGGTCAGGTTGACGGGTATCGGCTTTTCGGCGCCGAGCGGCAGTATCTCGCGCTCGGCCAGGACCCGCAGCAGTCGGGTCTGCAAGTGCAGCGGCATGTCGCCGATCTCGTCGAGCAGGAGGGTGCCGCCGTCGGCCTGCTGGATGAGGCCGCGCATGCCCTTGCTGCGCCCACCGGTGAAGGTGCCGGCGGTATAGCCGAACAATTCGCTCTCGATCAGCGACTCGGGAATGGCCGCGCAATTGACCGCCACGAAGGGCTTTGCAGCGCGTTCGCTGGACTCGTGCAGCGCCTTGGCGAGGACCTCCTTGCCCGTGCCGGTTTCGCCGTGGACCAGGATGTTGACCGGGCGGTTGACCAGCCTGGAGGCTTGCGCGATCAGGCGCTGCATCTGCGGATCGTCGCCCGCCAGGCGTTCGAGCGCCGGCGCGCGCGCAGCCGCTTCGGTTTCGGTCGACCGTGCCGCACGCGGGGCGATGCGGGGCTGTACGACGGTGCCGTAGTAGACCTCGCCGCTGCCCGTCGACAGCGCGGTGCGGTCCGCGGTGAAGCCGGCCCGGGCAATGCGCCAGATCGAGTCCATGCCCTCGCGGAAGATCTCGCCGAGCGTGCGGCCGACCAGCGCGCCGTCATTGCCGCCGCGCAAGGGGCGCAGCGACTTGCGGGCGCCGCTGTTGGTGCCGACGATGACGCCGTCGGCATCGAAGGCGAGCATGATCTCGCCCGATACATCCACCATCGACCATGCCGAGCCCAGGCGCAGCACCCAGCGGTCGCGGAAGTAGCGCAGGAAGTTGGCGTCCTCGACCATCTGCGCGAACATGGTGGTCATCTGCAGCGCCAGGTGCTGGCTGTCGCGGGGCGAAGGCGAGGTCAGTGCGGAGACGTCGAGCACGCCGAGGAAATCCCCGGTGGGGTCGAACAAGGGGGCGGCGTTGCAGGTCAGCGAGATGTGGGTGGCGTCGAAGTGGTCGGCGTGATGGACCGTGATCGGCGTTTTCTCGACGATGCAGGTTCCCACTGCACAGGTGCCGGCGCGCGCCTCGCTCCAGTCGGCGCCAAGGTAGAGGCCGGACTGCTTGAGTTCGCGCGCCCAGGCGTCGTTGCCGATGAAGTCCACCGCGATGCCGTGGGCGTCGGTCAGCAGCAGCACGTAGCCGATGCCGGCCATGCGCTTGTAGAGCTGCTCCATGCCGGTGCGGGCGACACCGAGGAACTCTTCGATATGGTCCTGGTGTTCGCGCAGGCGCGCATGCTCGATGATATGGGCGCGCGTCGGGCGACAGGGGTCGAGCCCGTAGTCGCGGATGCAGCGTACCCACGAACTCCCGATGCGGTCGGACGGGGGCGCTCCGGTCTGTGATACGGCGAGCACGTGATCAATGTGCTCCCGTTGTGATTGGGCCAGCATCTCGTCTCCTCTTCCGGGCAGTGTCATGCGGGTGCCCGGTGCGGACCATGGTTCGGTCTCTGTGTGTGACGGTACAAGTTACTCCGCCCTTCCCTGCGGCTCAACAGAAAAGGGCGGGGCGGCCTTGACGGCACGCCCCGCAAAACGCCTGGAGGAGGGAGTCAGGCATGGGAAACCGCCGAGCCCGCGGCGCATGGGCGCCCCGGGAGCATGCGGGCTGGGGCGGGAGTCAGCTGGCGGGGAAGCGCGGGTCCCAGAGCTTGCGCTGCAGTGTCTTCTCGTGGGCCATGCCGTTCGGGGCACTCACGAGTTCGAGCTGCAGCCCCCAGGGCGCGAGGAAATAGACCCAGGTTAGCCCGGCCGCAGGGCCTTCGGTGAAGGTGCTCGGCGAGTCGAGCACGCGCACGCCCTTGGCCTTGAGGTAGCTGACGGCCGCATCCATGTCATCGACGTAGAAGGCGAGGTGGTGGCCGCCGATGTCGCTGTTGCGGGGGCCGCGACGGTTCTGGTCGGGGGCGGTGTACTCGAAGACCTCGAGGTTGGTGCCGTTGCCGCAGCGGACCATCTGGAAGTCGCTGATCGTGGCGCGCGGATGCACGTCGAGATGGCGCGCCATCCAGTCGTCGTCGAACTTGAAGGTGCCGAAGGTGAATGAGGGTTCGCAGCCGAGGATGTCGCGGAAGAAGGCGACGGCCTCGTTCATGTTCGGCACCGTGATGCCGATGTGCTGCATGCCGCGCATGCCCGGGATCGGTTCGGCCTGCGCGGGCAGGCTGGCGGCGGCCAGGCCGGCGCTGATCATGGCCGCCGACAGGATGCGGCGAAAGCTGTTTGTCTGGCTCATGGATGTCTCCGTTTCTTGTGGTTGAGGATGTGGCCCCGGCGGTGTGCCCGAGGCTGCACGCTGAGGCTCAGAGTTCGCGGCGCTGCATGGCGTTGGCGATGTGTTCGGCCTGGCGCACCGCCAGCGCGACGATGGTCAGGGTCGGGTTGGCCGCCGAGCTGGAGGTGAACTGGCTGCCGTCGGAGATGAACAGGTTCTTGATGTCGTGGGTCTGGCCCCACTTGTTCACCACGCCGTCGCGGGCGTTGGCGCTCATGCGGTTGGTGCCCATGTTGTGGCTCGCCGGATAGGGCGGCATGTCGATGACGCGGGTCGCCCCCACCGCCTCCGACACCTTGCGCCACGCGGCCAGGCCGTGGCGGCGCATCGCGGCGTCGTTGGTGTGGTCGGTCTTGGTCACGATCGGGATGGGCAGGCCGTACTGGTCCTTCTCGGTCGGGTGCAGGGTGATGCTGTTCTCTTCCTGCGGCATGTCCTCGCCGCACACCCACACGCAGCTCATGTGGTCGTACTGCTCCAGCGCCGAGGTGACCTCGCGTCCCCAGCCGCCCGGCTTCATGAACGCGGCGGTGAAGGGCAGGTGCAGCGCCAGGCCCTCGAGGTGGTAGCCGCCGAGGAAGCCGCGGTCGGGGTTGAGCTGGGCCTCGTCAGAGATCACCGCGGCGATGTCGAAGCCGCGGTACATGTACACCGGCCCCTTGTGGATCGCGATCGCGGCCGCCGTGGTGTGGTTCATGTAGTTCTTGCCGACCTGGCCCGAGGAGTTTGCCAGCCCGTTCGGGAACAGGCTGGAGGCGGAGTTCAGCAGCAGCCGCGGCGATTCGATCGAGTTGCCGGCCACGCACACCACGCGCGCCTTCTGCAGGTGCTGGCGGCCGTCCTTGTCGGCGTAGAGCACGCCGCTGGCCTTGCCGCTCTTGTCGTGCTCGATCCTGAGCACCATGCTCTGCGGGCGCAGCTCGGCATGGCCGGTTTCGATGGCGCGCGGGATTTCCGAGTACAGCGTCGACCACTTGGCGCCGATCTTGCAGCCCTGCATGCAGAAGCCGATCTGCTGACAGGCCGGGCGGCCGTCGTTGGCTCGGGTGTTGGAGGCGACCGGCCGGCTGATGTCCTTGTAGCCGACCTTCTTCGCGCCAGCCGCGATCACCTTGTAGTGGTTGTTCGGCGGCATCTCGGGCAGACCGCTGGCCTTGGTGCCGGCCACGCCCATCTTGCGTTCGGCGATATCGTAGTAGGGCGCGAGCTCCTCGTAGCTGATCGGCCAGTCGAGCACGTTGGCGCCATCGACCGTGCCATAGGTGCTCTTGATGCGGAAATCGTGCGGCAGGAAGCGCAGCGCCAGCCCCGAGAAGTGCATGGTCGAGCCGCCCACGCCCTTGACGATCCAGGCCGGCAGGTTGGGATAGGTGTCGGTGTGATGCCAGCCGCCGGCCGAAATGCGCTTGTCCAGCCACGAGATCTTGTGGAACATCGCCCACTCGTCGTTCTCGAAGTCGTTCTGGGTGTAGTGCTTGCCCGCTTCGAGGATGACGACATTCACCCCGCGTTTGGTCAGTTCGTCGGCCAGTGTGCCGCCGCCAGCGCCCGAGCCGACGATGACCACCACGCTGTCGTCGTCCAGCGAGAATTTCGCGCTCATGATGTGTCTCCTTGGTGTTGTTGTGTGTCAGGGTCGGCGGGTCAGGCTTCGTCCAGCCAGTCGATGTCGTCGAAGCCACGGTTGATGTAGCCGCCCTTTTCCCAGGACGAGCCTTCGTAGCCGAACAGCTGCCACACCGCCTTGTTGTCGTAGAAGCCGGTGACCAGGTGGCCCTTCACCTTCTGGAAGAAGGCGCCGTGCTCGATGACGTAGAGCAGCGTCAGGCGGTCGCTTTCCTTGGGCAGGTCGGTGTAGGCCTTCTTGAAGCGCAGCTTCGCCAGCCGGTCGAGTGCGGCCACGCCCTCGGTCAGCAGGGTCTTGAGCTTTTCGTCCTGCCCGGCCTGCGCCTCCAGGGGCTCGAGCGCCTGCAGGTAGTAGCGGTCCGAGATGCGGTCGTGGGGGAAGATGTCGCGCGCCAGCTGCAGCAGGGTCTTGCCGGTGCTGGCGCCGAGGACCTTGAAGTTGGCGGCCAGCGCCTCGCTGGCCGGCAGCATCAGCGTGGCGGTGCTCAGCGCCCCGACGCCGAGGGCGGCCATGCCGCCACCCTTGAGGAAGCCGCGACGGGAGAAGGTGATGCGCTTTTCGACGACGCGCATCGGTGGGCGTGATGTTGTGTTGCTCATGGTTGTCTCCTTGCTGTTATCGAGGCCTTGCGGCCGGTTCTCTGCGGAATCGGGGGCTGCGGGTGTGTCAGCTGCCGTTCTCCGGCTCGCAATCGCCGAGCACGTCGGTCAGCATCTGCTGCAGGCTGTCGGCCAGGGTTTCGATGTGGATCGAGGTGCCGAGCTGGTCTGCGCATGAGGTGGTGGCGGCATCGAGGCGGGCGACATCGTCGTCGGGGCGCCCGAGTGCACGACACAGCAGCGACCAGTCCGGACGCTGCAGCAGCGTGCCCGTGGTGAGCAGCACGCCCTGCTGGCGGCGCAGCTGGGCCAGGCCGACAAGCTTGCGGCCGCCGGCGATCACCTCCCAGGGCGACAGCCCGCCGAAGCAGGCCCAGGCCAGGGCGGGGTCGGACGGACGACGGGCGAGCTCGTCCGGCGCCAGCGCATGCGCCGCGATGCCGAAGTCGCGCAGCAGGCCGGCGTGGAGGATGCCGAGCCAGCGATAGCTGGTGACGGTGCCGCCGGCCAGCAGGCGGTGCTGCGGTGGCAGCACGATCGACGATGACAGCATCCACGGACCGGTGAGTACGGCGCCGCCGCCGGCACGGCGCTGCACCAGCTCACACTGGGTACGCGCCGCCCGCAGCGCTTCGCCATGCAGCGCCGCCTGAGCGCAGCCGAACACCACGCCGGGTGCCGGGTAGGCCCACACGCGCACCCGTGGCGCCGTCACCGGCGTGGCGAGCTGGCGGGTGTTCCAGTCCTGCTCGGCCGTGGCGCGTACCAGGGTCAGGGCAGTGCCGGCCGCGCCCGGCCGGCGGCGGGTGCTGGAGGAGGCGAGGGCGGCGACGGGCATCAGTCGAACTCCGCCTGTTCCAGCCGGCGCGCGACCTCGCCGAGGAAGAGCGCGGCCGGGTAGCCATCGACCGCGCGGTGGTCGAACACCAGGGTCAGGTTGGCGACCGCCGCGGCGACCACGCTGCCGTCCTTCACCACCGCTTGCTGGCGCGTGCGGCCGACGCCGAGGATGGCGACCTGGGGCGGATTGATGACCGGGCTGAAGCGGTCGACGCAGGTGCCGCCAAGGTTGGTCACGGTGAAGGTGCCGCGCTGGTAGGCCCCGCCCGTGAGCGCGCCGGTGCGCGCGCCTTCGGCGAGCTGGCGGGCCTCTGCCGCCAGTGCGGCCAGCGGCTTGGTGTCGGCCTGACGCACGACCGGCACCATCAGGCCATCGTCGAGGGCGACGGCGATGCCGATGTTGATGTCGTCGACGAGCTCGATTTCCTTTTCGCGCATGAGCGCGTTCAGCCGCGGATGGCTGCGCAGCGCTCGCGACACCGCGTGGATCACCAGGGTGTTCAGGCTGAGCTTCTCGCCGGCCGCCGCGCGCTCGGCGCGCAGGGTTTCGACGCGGCTCAGGTCGACGTCCACCGAGTGCGCCACCCGTGGTGCCTGCCAGCCCTGCGCCATGTTGCGTGCGATCGCGCCGCGCAGGCCGCTGAGCGCGACCGTACGGCGCTCGGCGACCGCGCTGCTTGAGGGGGCGGCGCTCGCCGCCACGCTCGTGGTCATGGCTCAGGCCTCCAGTTGCGCGAGCACCGTGCCGCGGGCGAAGGTGTCCTGCTCGGCGACGTTGAGCCTGACAATGCGGCCCGCTGACGGTGCGAAGATCTCGTGGCTGGTCTTGACCAGCTCAGCCACGCCAAGCACCTGGCCGGCCTCCACGCTGTCGCCTTCCTTGACCTGCCATTCCTGCAGCAGGGCTTCGGTGCCTTCATCGACGTCGGCCCATACCGCGTCGTCGAGGATGATGTCGGTCATGTCTTGTCTCCTGAATGATCAAGCGAGCGTGAAGCGCATCAGGCCGCGCACGCTGGCGACGATGTTGTCCACTTGCGGAATGGCGAACTGCTCGAGCGGACGGCTGAAGGGGATGGGTACGTCGGGTACGGCCAGGCGGCGTACCGGCGCCTTGAGGCGCAAGGTGTCCAGGTTCTCCGCCACCAGCGCGGCGATTTCGCCCGACAGCCCGTAGCTGAGGTAGTCCTCGTCGGCGACCAGCAGGCGGCCCGTTTTCGCCACCGAGGCGAGTACGGCGGCGCGGTCCAGCGGCACCAGGGTGCGCAGGTCGAGCACTTCGGCGGAGATGCCTTCGGCGGCGAGCTGATCGGCAGCCAGCACCGATTTCTGCACCATCTGCGACAGCGTCACGATGGTGACGTCGCTGCCCTCGCGGACGATGCGTGCCTGGCCGAAGGGGATGGTGTATTGCGCTTCGGGGACTTCGTTGGTGCTGCCCTCGAAATAGGACATCCAGCTCAAGCCCATGATGCCCTTGTGATAGAGGAAGACCACCGGGTTGTCGTCGCGGATCGCGGTCGTCATCAGGCCCTTGGCGTCATAGGCGTTTGACGGCACGACGACCTTCAGGCCGGGTACGTGGGCGAAGATCGAGTACAGGCACTGCGAGTGCTGGGCGGCGTCGTTGTAGCCGCCGCCGATGCCGGTGGTGATCACCAGCGGGTACTTGCAGGCGCCGCCCGACATGTAGTGGTTCTTGGCGATGTGGTTGTAGATCTGGTCGAAGCAGACGCCGAAGAAATCGACGAACATCAGCTCCGAGATCGGGCGCAGGCCTTCGGCCGCGGCACCCAGGGCGGCGCCCATGAAGCCGGTCTCCGAGATCGGCGTGTCCATCACGCGCTCGGGGCCGAACTGGTCGAGCAACCCGGTGGTGGCGCTGAAGATGCCGCCGTACTTGCCGACGTCCTCGCCCATGACGAAGACGCGGTCGTCGCGCGCCATCTCCTGCGCAGTGGCCTCGGCGATCGCCTGCGCCATGGTCAGGCGGCGGGTGGTGGTGGTCGTGCTCATCTTGGTCTCCTCGTTCTCAGTCGGCGAACACGTGCAGCAGCGCGTCTTCGGGCGCGGGGTAGGGGCTGTTGCGGCCGAAGTCGTAGGCCGCCTGGACGCGCGCCGAGATGCGCGTGCGCAGTGCGGCATCGGCCTCGTCGTCGAGCAGGTCGCGCTGGCGCAGCAGGGTGGCGAGCGCGGGGATGGGGTCGTGCTGGCGCAGGGTCTTCGCTTCGTCCTTGGGACGGTAGGTCTCCGGGTCGCCCTGGAAGTGGCCGAAGTAGCGGTCGGTGTTGACCTCGATCAGGGTGGGGCCCTCGCCGCGCCGGGCACGCGCCACCGCTGCGCCGGCGGCTTCGAACACCGCCAGTGCGTCGTTTCTTTCCACCAGCACGCCCGGCATGCCGTAGGCGGCGGCGCGATCGGCATTGGAGGCGATGGCGGTGGAGGCGGACTTCTCCACCGAGATGCCGTACTTGTTGTCCTCGACCACGAACACCACCGGCAGCTTCCACAGTGCGGCCAGGTTCAGCGCCTCGTGGAAGGCGCCCTGGTTGGCTGCGCCCTCGCCGAAGAAGGCGATCGCCACCGCGTCGGTGCCGAGCTTCTTCGCCGCCAGTGCGGCACCGCAGGCCTGCGGGGCGCCGGCACCGACGATGCCGCTGCAGGAGAACTTCACCGCGGGGTCGAACAGGTGCATGTGGCCGCCCTTGCCGCGACCCAGGCCGGTGACCTTGCCGAACATCTCGGCGGTCATCGCGTTCAGATCGACGTCCTTGGCGATCGCAAAGTGGTGCGGGCGGTGTGCCCCGACCACGGTGTCGTCGCGGCGCAGGTGGGCGCACACGCCCACGGCCACGGGTTCCTGGCCGGCGGCAAGGTGCATCTCGCCCGGCACAGGGCCGGCGCCGATGTCGAAGGCCAGGCCCTTCTGGATCTTGGGCGGGAGCTTGCCTTCGAGATAGACCTTGACCATGGTCTCCTCGTACTCCCGGATCTCGATCATTTTTTCGTACATCCACAGCAGTTGTTCGCTTGTCGCATCCATCGCTGCAAAGCCTCCTCGTCGATTGGGTCGTCTGGTCGCGCGCTGGTCGGGAAGCGGTTGCGGTCGTGCTGTCCGTGCTCGCTTCGCATTGCCATCGCGTCTGGGGCTTGCTTTGCAACTTCGGTGCCACCACCGTGCCGAGTTGCATCGAAAGGTATAAAAACGTATTTGAAACAGAGGCTTGGTTGTTTTTCGAAGCGACTTTCAGGGGCGCCAGAGGGGCCGCGACAAGGGGCTGGCTGTCGCAGCGGAGGCGACACATGTCGCACGCCGGATGCAACAGATGCGACTGCGCTGCGACTGCTCGGGATGGCTAAGGTGTTGATTAATATGGGGTGGCTGGCATGGCACCGAACGTGCAATGGCATGGGCTCGGGGCGGGGCGTCCAGGCGGTGTCCTGGGCAGGCCCTGCGACCCCGATTTCATCCATTTGAACGAGAAGAAAAGGAGACACCCATGCTCAGGAACCATCGCTCGCGACAAGGCGCATCCAAGTGCGCGCTACCGCTGCTCACCGTCTGTGCAGCGCTTGCTGCACCCGTGACGGCGCAGGCCCAGGTCACGCTGGACGTGATCGGTCCGCACGAGTACGACCTGCCGGTCGGCTTCGAGCCGTTCAACGTGTTCGTGCAGTACGCCACCTTCCAGAACGGTGCGCGGGTGTGGGATGGCAGCGGCGACGACCGCCGCGCGGCAGCGAAGACGAGGACCATCGTCGGCCTGTCCAAGTACGTGCGCTTCTGGTCGCCCGAGTCGAACCCGAATATCGGCCTGGCCTACGAGGTGATCCTGCCCGAGGTCGGTGTACGCAATGACGCGACCAACAGCTCCGCAAGCGGCATCGGCGATCCGCTGACCGGTCCGGCGATCTGGTACAAGCCGACGCCGAATTCGACGCTCGGGTTCCAGACCTTCTTCCAGGTGCCGGTGGGCAACCAGGATGTTGGCGGCGGTGACGGATGGAAGAACCTGTCGAGCCTGTTCTGGGACGTGCAGTTCGAGCGCGTCAGTTACACCGCCGATGCCGGTTTCGTGTTCTTCGGCAAGTCGACGGCTGCAGATGCTCGTCCGGCCACCCTGTTCCATACCAACCACCGGCTGGGATACAAGCTCAGCGACGCGGTCCAGCCTTTCATCGCGCTCGACTACGAGCGCCAGGGGCGCTGGACCAACCGCGCCACCGGGGCGGAGGTGGCCGCCAGCCACGAGACGACCGCCGGTATCGGTGTGATGTTCAGCTACTACGGCAACCAGTCGATCACCGTGCGCTACTCGCGCGGTGTCAGCGGTGAATCGCACGGCCTGACCGACAGCTTCAACCTCAAGTACGCCTACGCCTGGTGAGTCGGGCGGTCACCGCAGCTGCGGTGACCCGCTGCAATGAAGAACGCCGCCGGGCCCTGCGACCGGCGGCGTTCTTCTTGTGCCCTACACGCAGGGCAGGCGGTGTGCGCAAGGGCTCACCACTTGCCGAGCGACTTAAGGTAGGCCACCAGTTCCCAGATTTCCTCGGGCGAGAACACATCGCCCCAGGGCGGCATCGGGGTGGCGCCACGACCGCCGTCCCTGATTGTGTTGTAGACGTACTCGGGGTCCAGGCCCTGGCGGTCGATGAACAGGGCGGGCTCGTGGCCATGACAGAAATCGGCGCAGCCGGACTGGTAGCGGGCCTTGCCGGCGGCGATCCGTGCGCTGTCATCGAGCTTGAAGGGCGGGCCGCCCGCGGCCTCGACGACCACTTCCTCGGCAGCAGGCGCTTCCGGCAATACGGCATTGAAGGCGAGCACCGACGTGGTGATCAGCGCCAGGGCAATGGGGGTCAGGTGGTATGTCTTCATGATCTTGGAGTCTCGTTGCTGTATGCGAACGGCAGCGTCCGCTTGACAGGACCGCCTCCGGGGCGGCGCGGCAATGCCGCGGCCCCGGAGGCGTACGGTCAGTTGACCTGGACTGCGACCAGCTCGGCGGGCAGCCCGGCCCCGCCGATCGGCACGACGACGTACTGCTTGTCGCCGGCGCGATAGGTCATCAGCGCACCGAACGCGGCGCCCGGCAGGCGCAGCTCCGAGATCAGCTCACCCGAGCGCGCGTCGTGTGCATACAGGTAGGGCTCCTTCTCGTCGGCATTGGCTTGGGTGATCAGGGCGTTGCCGCGCGAGGACAGGCCGATCACGCCATGAGTCCCTTCCGGGGCGAGGAACAGCACCTCGTCGGTGAGCGCGATGAAGCTCTCGCGCGGGACGCCGACACGGCCGAGGTTGAGGTCCTTGATCGCCGGGTGGTCGACCGGGCCCTTGCCTGCGGGAATGCGCCACAGGTGCTTGCCGGTGTTCATGTCGATCGCGGTCACGGTCGAGAACGGCGGCTTGAACAGCGGCAGGCCCTGCGGGCCGCCGACCCCGGCCCAGGTGCCGGTGTAGTCGTAGACGCTGGCGTTCTCCTTCTTGATCTTGATGCCGAACGGGATCGTGAACGAGGGCACGTACAGCACGTTGGTGTTCGGATTGTGCGCAGCGCCCGCCCAGCTTGCGCCGCCGAGTACGCCCGGTACCTGCAGGGTGCCGGCCTTGTCGAGCGTGGGCGGGGTGTACAAGGGCCCATAGTTGTAGCGCGCCAGGATCTTCCTGGCCTCTTCCTTGAGCTGGGGCGTGAGGTCGATCAGGTCGTCCTCGGTCACCCCCTGCTGGACGAAGGGCGCCGGCACGGTCGGGTGCGGTTGAGTCGCGGCCGAGCGTTCCCCGGGTACGGTGGACTGCGGTACTGCGCGGTCCTCGATCGGCCACACGGGCTTGCCGGTGGCGCGGTCGAAGGTGAACACGAAGCCCTGCTTGGTGACCTGGGCCACGGCCTTGATCTTCTTGCCGTTGACGGTGAGATCCATCAGGTTGGGGGCGGTCGGCAGGTCGTAGTCCCACAACCCGTGGCGCACCATCTGGTAGTACCAGGCGAGCTTGCCCGACTTGGCGTCGACCGCCACCAGCGACTCTCCGAACAGGCCGTCGCCCTTGCGGTGGCCGCCGTAGAAGTCGTTGGTCGGGGTCGAGAACGGCAGGTAGACCAGGCCGAGCTCTTCGTCGCAGCCGGGGCGTGCCCACATGTTGCCCGAGCCCGTGGTCTTCCACGACTCGTCTTCCCAGGTCTCGTTGCCTGGCTGCCCCTTCTGCGGCGGCTGCTCGAAGATCCACACGCGCTTTCCGGTGCGTACGTCGAAGGCCTGCACGTCGCCGGGCGGGTGGTACTTCATCGGCTGGCGGCCGATGGCGAAGGAGTCGAGCACCGCGATGCTGGGCACCACGGTGTCGCCGCACACGATGGGGGGCGAGGTGACCGCGATGAGGGAGCGGTCGACCCGACGGCGCATGCCTTTGGTCAGGTCGACACGCCCTTGTTCGCCCCAGGACTCGATCGGCTTGCCGGTCGTGGCGTTGAGGGCGATCAGGTAGCCGTCGCCGGTGCCGACGATGATGCGCTTGTCGTCGCCGTCGGCCCAGTAGGTCAGACCACGGTTGATGAAACCGAGGTTGGGCGGGGTGCCATCCTTGTAGGCCTCGGGGTCGTAGGACCACAGCGTCTTGCCGGTTTCGCCGTCGATTGCCGACACCGTGCTCATCGGCGAGGTGGAATACAGGATGCCGTCGATCGCCAGCGGCGTGGACTCGTTGACCCAGGTGCGCAGCTCGGCGTTGTCGGCGGCGATCGCGTTGTCGGGCATGGCCCAGCGCCACGCGACCTTCATCGACTTCACGCTCTCGGTGGTGACGCTCTTGCTGGGCAGATAGCGCGAGCCGGCCTTGTCGCCGGTGTACTCGGTCCAGTTGCCATCGTCGGCGGCAAACGCCGTGCTCATCGCCGCGAGCAGTGCGGTGACGCACAGTGCGCTGCGGGTGGCCTGCGGCCTGCCGCGCTTGGTTGTCGACGGTTTCATGTCCTTGTCTCCTTTCTGGTTCGTATGGCGCGCATGGACTGAGCGCGCGTTGCGTAGTGGACGTGCAGCAGCCGGAGGCCGGCCTGCCGCAGAAAGGACAGCAAGGACGGTGCCACTAATTGAAGTGATTGTTTTGTGTGGAAAAATTGGCCGTGCGCAGCCCGAGTGGGGGTGGCGGCCGAGACAGCTGTCGCGTGGCGCCTGCGACAGCTGCGACAGGCGTCTCAGCGCCCGGGTCTTGGCGGGCCCTGCGTGAAGTCGGCGCGTGTGCGCCTTGTCAGTGCTTGTGCTCGGGGTCCGCCAGCAGCCCAGCGGCGCGCGCCGATGCCACCAGGATCAGCTTCATCGTCGCTCGCGTCGCACCCACGAAGAGCTTGCGCATGGTGAGCTCGTCCATCCCGTCCGCGCGCGGCTCGAAGTCGATCTCGGTGAAGATGATGCAGGGCGCGGACTGGCCCTTGAAGCGGTACACAGAGTCGATCAGCAGCTCGCCCTGCGAGTGCTCCGGCTCGCCGAGCAGGTCGTAGCGGCCGGTGAAGGCGCGCAGGCGGTGGGGGCCGAGGTGCTCCAGCGGCGTGAAGCGCGAGTGCTCGCGGCCGCGGAAGGTGAGCAGCACGATCATGTCGCGCCGAAAGCCGAGTCCGAGCGCGCGCGTGATTGCGCGCTTGGTGGCCTCCAGCATGCCGGCCTCGTCGTGCCAGGCGAGCAGTTCGGGCTCGCTGTCGGCCACCGGGCTGCCGGCGCGGATGGGGGCGGGCAGGGGCAGGCGGGCGTTGAGCAAGGCGAGCACGTCGGCCGGGGTGCGGTAGTTGGTGTCGGCGCTCAGCCCGACCCAGCCCGGCAGGGTCACGGCCGGGCGGTCGTAGAGGTTCTGCAGCGGGTCTTCCAGCCACCACGCCCGCCCGCCCGGCTTGAGCAGCGCGAGCAGGGTGTCGCGCCAGGCCTCCATGAAGTCCTGGCCCTCGTCGATGATGAGCTCGTCGAACTGCCACCGGGGGTCGGGCTGTCCGCTGGCCGGGGCGGCCACCAGGGCGGCGAAGTCCGCCTCCATGCGGCGGAAGGCGCCGGGAGCGCCGAAGCGCGGCGGGCGGCCGGCGTCGCGCAGGCGGCGGTCGCAGAGCTGGTGGTAGGTGGCAATCTCGCCGCCGGCGGGGGCGATGCGGGCGAAGTGGTCGGCCAGCGGGCGGTTGTAGCAGACGTAGAGCGGGCGCCGGCCGGCGGCGAGCGCATCGGTGTAGGCGGCGAGCGCAAGCTGGGTCTTGCCGCTACCGGCGGTGGCGGTCACGCGCAGGCGGTGCGGGCTCATGTCGATGCGGCGCGCCCATTCGGTGAGCCCGCCCGACAGCCGCGTGCTCAGCTCATCCACCTGGCCGATGTGCGACTGCACGTCGGGCACCAGCTCAAGCAGGTCGGCGAAGAAGCGGTGCAGGGCCTGCTGGCGGGCAGGGTCGGCGGGCGCCGCGCCGTCGGTGTCGCCGGTGAGGGCGCGGATGGTGGCGACCAGCTGCTCGCGCCGCGGCGCGTCTACGATGCGCGCCGGGTCGAGGCCGGCGGTGCCGGGCTGGCGCACGGTGTAGTCGGGGCAGTAGAGCAGCACGTCGAGCATTGGCTCGGCGCCGCCCAGCGCCGGGCGCAGGCGCGCGCGCAGGGCATCGGCCTGGCGTGCGAGATCCACGCTGATGTTGCGTTCGCGTCGCCGCCCCGGGCGCAGCAGGCCGTGCTCGGCCTCGTCGAGGAAGCCGGCCTGCTGTTCGATGAGCAGGATGCGCCCGCCCGGGCCGAGGACGACGAAGCCGATGTCGCCGAACACCGCCGCGCTGCCCTCGGCCCGCGTCCAGTGCAGGCCGTGGTAGATCGTAGTGTCGGCTGGCAGCGCGCCCGCCAGCAGCGCGAGCGTCTGCAGCTCGCGGGCGCGGGCGCCGCTGGCGGGCAGCAGGCGCCAGCCTTCGGGGTGGGTCTTGGCCATGGCGGTGGGCAGGTGGACGATGAACAGCGGCCAGTTTACACATTCGCAGGCGAGTGCCTGTGCGCGAGCTTTTGGGGCCGGCCCGGGGCATGTCACCTTCGACCCCTCGCGGCTGGCACCGCGCCTACGGCGGGAACAGACACCGCGACGCCCCCCGGTAGGAGCGGCGCAAGCCGCGAGCTTTTCATCGCACCCACCCGACGCCCGTCGCCTTTGACCCCTCGCGGCTGGCGCCGCTCCTACGGCAATCCCATGCGCCGCCGTTCGCAGTGGGAGCGGCGCGAGCCGCGAGCTTTTTGGGTCCAGCCCGGGGGCATGTCGCCTTCGACCCCTCGCGGCTGGCGCCGCGCCTACGGCAATCCCCTGCGCCGCCGCGGGCTGTGACGTGATGCGTTATCCTGCTGTGCTTGTCGTGTCGCCCTGCCGGCGCCCCTGCGGAACTCCTGCATGCTGTCCCTGAGCTTTTCCAACCGCTTCGAGATCCTCCTCGACGATCTCCTCGAACGTCTCGCCGACGAGCAGCCCGGCCCCTTCGGCGAGCGCGAGGTGGTCGTGCCGAGCGCCGCGCTGCGCCGTCGGCTCGAGCTGGCGGTGGCCGATCGCGAGGGCGTGAGCGCCAACCTGCGCTGCGACTTTCTTGCCCAGTGGCTGTGGCAGCAGATCGGCCGCGTCGTGCCCGAGGTGCCGGCGCGCTCGCCCTTCTCGCCTGCGCTACTGGCCTGGCGCATCCACGGCCTGCTCGATGCAGGCGCGGCCGAAGGCGCCTGGCTGGGCGAGCATCCGCGCCTGGCGCACTACCTCGCCGGGGCTGACGCGCGCATGCGCTTCGAGCTCGCCGAGCGCATCGCGCGCGTGTTCGACCACTACCTCACCTATCGGCCGCAGTGGCTGGCGCGCTGGAGCGAGGGCCGGGGCAGCGTGCTGGAGGCGGACGCGAGCGCTGCCGCGCGTGCCGACGAAGCCTGGCAGGCCGCGCTGTGGCGCCGCATTCGCGAGGCCATGGGGCTGCGCAGCGAGCACCCGGCGACCGCCTTCCTGCGCGCGGTGACGGCGATGGATCATGATGCGCTCACCGCCACCGGCCTGCCGCGCAGCGTGCATGTGTTCGGCCTGCCGGCGCTGCCACCGCTCTACCTCGACATGCTGCGCGAACTGGCGCGGGTGGTCGATGTGCGTCTGTACGTGCTCAACCCCTGCCGCGAGTTCTGGTTCGACATCGTCGATGCACGCCGCCTGTCCTGGCTCGCCACCCGCCAGCAGGACCTGTTCTTCGAGACCGGCAACCGCCTGCTCGCTGCCTGGGGCAAGCAGACCCGCGCCCACATCGGCCTGCTGTTCGAGGGCGAGCATGTGCTCGA
Source organism: Thauera sp. 28 (assembly GCF_000310145.2). GTDB lineage: Bacteria > Pseudomonadota > Gammaproteobacteria > Burkholderiales > Rhodocyclaceae > Thauera > Thauera mechernichensis. The sequence goes on along the minus strand of NZ_AMXA01000023.1, from coordinate 3,320 downwards.
GGAGGAAGCCTTGTTCGCGCCGCACCCCGGCCGCCACCTGCTCGCCCGCGTGCATAACGCCATCCTCGACCTGCAGGAGCTGCCGCCCGCCGGGGTCAGGCTGGCCGCCGCCGACCGCAGCATCGAGGTGCATGTCTGCCACTCGCGCACGCGCGAGCTCGAGGTGCTGCACGACCGCCTGCTCGGCCTGTTCAAGGCGCACGAGGGCACGCCGGACGCGCTCACCCCGGCCGATGTGGTGGTGCTCACTCCCGACCTGGAGGCGAGCGCACCGATCATCGAGGCGGTGTTCGGCACCGCCCCGCCAGCGCGTCGCATCCCTTGGCGCATCACCGGCCTGGGCGGCACTCGCGACAACCCGGTGGCCCAGGTGCTCGACCGCATGCTTGGCCTGGCCGCCAGCCGTTTTCCCGCCACCCAGGTGTTCGATCTGCTGCAGCAGGCCCCGGTCGCCGCCCTCCATGGCCTGGACGACACGGCGCTCGAGACCCTTCACGACTGGCTGCGTGCCGCTGGCGTGCGCTGGGGCCTGGATGCGGGCGCGGTGCACGCGGCGCTGGGGCAGGCGGAGGGCGAGCCGGCCGGCCTGCCACATACGCTGGAGGAGGGCCTGCACCGCCTGTTCCTCGCCTGGGCTGCGGGCGAGGCCGCGCAGCACGCGTCCTTTGCCGGGCGCATCGGCGCCGCCGCGCCCGAGGGCCAGGCGGCGCTCGCGCTTGGACGCTTCTGGCGTTACGCCGAGAGCCTGCGCAGCCTGCGCGCGCGCCTGCTCCAAGCGCATGACGCCGAGGGCTGGCGCGCGCTGCTCAACGAGGTGCTCGACCGCCTGGTCGGCGACGCCGCCGCGTGGGCGGACGAACTGCGCGAGTTGCGCGCCGCCATCGCCCAGCTCGCCGACAACATGGCGGCAGGCGGTTGCACGGACGCGCAGGGGCTGGCGGTGATCCGCCCCGCGCTCGCGGCCCTGCTCGATGACCCGGCGCGCGGTGGCGTGCCCGGCGGCACGCTCACCTTCTCCGCGCTGTCCTCGCTGCGCGGGCTGCCCTACCGCGTGGTGTGCGTGATCGGGCTCGATCACGGCCTCTTCCCCGGCAGCGATCGTGCCGCCGAGTTCGACCTCATGGCGGCCCGCCCCCAGGCCGGCGACCGCCAGCGCAGGCTGGACGAGCGCAACCTCTTCCTCGATGTGCTGCTGTCCGCGCGCGAGGCACTGCACCTGTCCTACGTCGGGCGCAGCGTGCGCGACGGCAGCGAATTGCGCCCCTCGGTGCTGGTCGATGAGTTGCTCGACGTGCTCGCCGAGGCCACCGCGAGCAGCGCCACCGACCCCGAGGCGCTTGCCGCGGCACGTCAGCGCCTGTGCGTGGCGCATCCGTTGCAGGCTTTCGCCCCCGAGTACTTTCTGGCCGCCGAGCGCGGCGATGCGCGCCTGACAAGCTTCAACGAAGACTACGCCGAGGCCCTCGCCGCCCGCCTCGGGGCTGCTGCCGATGAGCGAACCGGGTACGTGGGCGCAAGCGGCGCGGCCGTCGAGGCGGCGGAAGATGCGATGGAGGCGGTGGAGGGTGCGGATGACGGTCCGCTTGCCGTAGACGCCGCGCCCTTCTTCGATCACCCGCTGCCACCGCCCGGGCCGGAGTGGCGCACGCCCACGCTCGAGCGCCTTGTGCGCTTCTTCCGCAACCCCTGCCGCGCCCTGCTGCGAGAGCGCCTCGGACTCGACCTGCCCGAAGCCGATGCCGAGCTGGAGGACACCGAGCGCTTCGTGCCCGACCTGCCTGCGCGCTGGGCGTTGGCCGAGCGTCTGATGCCGGTGCTGCTTGACGCTCAGGCTGATGAGTGCGACTCGGCACTGAGGGGCGCCGGCGAGGGCGCTGGGCGCGATGACGCGGTGCTTGCGCAGCTGGCGCGCGCCGGTGGCGAGTTCCCGCGCGGTGCCATGGGCGAGGCGGCACTGGCCGCCGAGCTGGCCGCGATGCGCGAATTTGCAGCCCGCCTGGCCGCGGCCCGGCACGTCCCGGCGCTTGAGGCCGCAAGCTGCCAGATCGCGTTCGAGCTCGACGGCGAGGCGTGGACGCTGGGTGCCGTGCTCGGCGAACTGCGTCCCGAGGGCATGCTGCGCTGGCGCTATGCCGACGCCGGCGCCAGCCACTACCTCGAGGCCTGGATCGCCCACCTGATGCTGTGCGCCGCCAGCCCGGCCGGCGTCGAGCGCCGTACCCGGGTGATGCTGCGCGACGCCGACTTCACTTTCGCAGCGCTGTCGCGCGCCCAGGCGCATGACTTGCTTGCCGAACTGCTGGCGCTCTACCGCGAGGGCCTCACGCAGCCGCTCCACTTCTTCCCCAAGTCGGCCTGGGCCTGTGTTTCCAACGACGGTAATCCGCGCAAAGCGCACGACAAATGGACGGGCGGCCAGCGCCCGCAGTTCGGCGAAGGCCGCGACCCAGCCTACCGCCTGGCGCTGCGCGGCGTCGAGCAGCCGCTGGACGCGCGCTTCTTCACGCTCGCGCAACGGGTCTTCGGCCCTGTGCTTGAGCACCTGCAGGAGGCCGGCACCGAGGGCGCGGCGCCGCCCGCCTGAACGACCAGGATCGCTGCCCGATGCCGCTCATCCTCGCCGCCCCCGTCCATAGCGAGCTGATCATCAAGAAGAGTCGCTTCATCGGCTGCGTGCAGCCGATGGCCGATCGTGCCGGCGCGCAGAGGGTGGTGGCCGAGCTGTGGGCCCGGCATCCGGGCGCGCGCCACGTGTGCTGGGCCTTGCTCGCCGGCGGCCAGTCGGCGGCGGTCGATGACGGCGAGCCCAGCGGCACCGCCGGCCGTCCGATGCTCGACGTGTTGCGCCACCAGGACCTGGAAGGTGTGCTCGCTACCGTGGTGCGCTACTTCGGTGGCGTCAAGCTCGGCGCCGGCGGCCTGGTGCGCGCCTACACCGACGCCGTGGCCCAGGCCCTGCTGCAGGCCGAGAAGGTGCCGATCGTGTGCTTGCAGACCCTGGCTTGCGTCGTGCCCTATGCGCTCGAAGGCCTGCTGCGGCGCGAACTCGATGCCGCTGGCGCGAACCTGCTGAGGGTGGCGCATGGGCAGGCCGTGGAGCTGCACTTCAGCCTGCCCGAAGAGGCCGCCGCCGCGCTGCAGGCGCGCCTGGCCGAGGCGGGTCAGGGGCGTCTGGCCTGGCTGGATGAGGCCGGTGGATGAGACTCCACGACGGGGCGCCGCGGTGTCCGTTCCCGCCGTAGGAGCGGCGCCAGCCGCGAGGGGTTGAAGGCGACGAGCGTCGGGTGGGTGCGATGAAAAGCTCGCGGCTTGCGCCGCTC